>NZ_JAODIY010000045.1 GCF_026586665.1 Halovenus rubra | reverse complement strand
TTTTCGTTGCGCTCTGCCTCCGGGTTGTCATTGCAATCACCAACTATGAGCGAGGAAACGAACCGGGCTGTGAGAAGCTATGAGATGGATTCTATGACAGGCTCATACATAGACCTATGCTTCCCCGGTAGTTAACGTTCGGGACTCCCGTGTTTACAGGAATTACTCCAACAGGAAATGGTCTGAGCAGCTCCACCCTCGTAGAGCAAATCAGCGGATCCGTTGTAACTCAAGGACAATTCTGGGCTGGTGGTGTTTATTGCCCCCGAGAGGGGTGCGGGGGTCACCGAACCGCCCGCGAGCAACGAATGAACGGGAATGTACCTATGGCCAGTTCGGAATCGGTTCCAGTCGCATCGCCAGGTCAGGCTCACCGAGACGCAGTCGAATACGTCGGCTTCCGCGCCGACGGCCAAGCCGTCGTCCTGAACTTCTCGGAGCATCGGCGGCTCTCCCTCGCACGCAGTCTCGACCTCGTTAACCACAGTTCGCGTATCCAACCGAAGCTACTTACGTGATACAGGCGTATCACAGCATATGAGCACTGACAGCGACGCCGGCGGCGACGGTGAAATGGAGAAGATCAACGTCCGGGTGCCACAGTCGCTACTGGCACAGGTCGACGACGTCTGGGAGAAACGTGGCTACGCGAACAAATCCGAGTTCATCCGCGACGCGCTTCGGGACGCTGTCAACCCGCCAACGCAGCTGTCCGAGGAAGCGCTGGAGCATCTGGCCGAAAGCCGCAAGCAGCGGGAGCAGGGCGAGACGGTGTCGCAGGACGACGTGAAGGACCGGCTGGGAATCGATGACTGAGATCGAGTGGACACCGAAAGCACTCGATTTGCTGGAGGGACTCGAATCGGAAGCGCAAGAGCGGTTAGTGAAGAAACTCGACGAGGCGAAAGACTGGACCTCTCATCGTCTCGAAAAACTCAGCGGGTATCCGTACTACAAGCTTCGTGCCGGTGACTACCGTGCGATCATCACGTGGGACCGGGATGAGGATGTCCTGATCGTTGAGGCGGTTGGGCATCGCCGGAATATCTACGACCGTCACCTCCCACCATAACTTGCATTTGAACCGGCGCGAGAATGTGTCGCCGATTCTGACCCCGAAATCGAGCTGATTCTAGCCTGTATACGAACCCTGAAACGGATACAATAGTCAAGGTGTACGTTTCGTAATGCGGTACGCTTGCTCTTCGTATAGGAACTGGGCTGTCCCATCGTCGTAACCAACGGTCCAGTCAGCCGTTCGGTCGTCTGTGCGAAGGACGACACGCTCCACGTCCGAGGCAACAAACGCGAGGGTATTCCGATACCCGCGATAGCGGCGGCGCATCACCTGTTCGGCGATAAGCCGTCGGTTAGCATTGCCTACCGGTTCGAGCACAAGGGACACGCGTGAACGTCCCTCAGAGTCGGGAGCCGTTCGCCAGCGATCCGAGGTCGCCGTCACTGTTCCGCTGTCACGCTGGGTCGTGACATCATCGGTCGGGACGACAGTCACTGGTGGCGCGTCAATCTCGACGAGGGCTCCACTTTGGGCTGTCGCGTGACCGTAGCCCGCGACGGCGGCGTAACGTCCGCCGCCGAGGAACGGATAGCTCTGCGCCTCACACGGAGCCATCTCGGAAGTCGCAGCCCGCAGAGCCCAGGTTTCTGCATGTCCGGGTGAGAGGCGATGGCAGACAGCATCCTGAACGTACGGACCGAGGTGGAACCATTCTCCACCCTGAAGTTTGTAGACGTTCCAGTGGCCACACCCCTCCGCCTCCCGAGCCCGATTAATGAACGTGAACTCGATACGGGCAGGTAAACTCGTCTGCTCGGTGCTTGGGCGGACGAACGTCGGGGAACTCGCGTCAGCGTTGTGGAACCATGCCGTATCGCTGTCACCCGGAAGCGCAGGAACCGACATGCCTGCGAACTGCGAGTCGGTGGCTGGGCCGGGCGAGTCGGTCGGCCAAACAGCCACTCGAAGCGGCCGCTCGCCCGCTCGGGAGAACTCGTAGACGCCTGGTGGCCGTCCACGTCCCACCCCTTCGGCGCGACCGACCAGAGCGTACTCTCCATGGATAGTTTCACCCGGCGAAAGGCGAACTCGCTCGGGGAGTTCCGGGGTTGTATCAGAGGCAAGTCGCCAGTAGCCATCGTCGGCACGCTGGATGTCAGGCGGATCCTCGACGAGATCGTGGTTCGCCGTCGGGGCAAATATCAACCCGACACGATACGTAAAGTCGCCACTCCGTTCTCCCATCGGATGGGGGATATCGCTAAAGAGTCGCCCGAAAGGGGGCGTCCAGTCCAACCGAAATGTGTTCTCGAAGGGGTTCTCGTTGGTGAGCGTTGCTTCGACCGTCGCAGGACCCTCCGATGTCGCCGTCGACGAGAACCGCATCCTGATGCTTGCGCCATCGTCGGAGCGATAGCGGAGAGGCGCAAGTGCATAGGTACGGTTGGCTGTCGTCAGGTCGATGATGCTCGCGGCCCCGAGCTCCCATTCCTCGTTTTCACTGGGATCATTGGAGGTCGGTGTCGGTGATTCAGTTGGCTGTTCGGTTGGTGTCGTAGTCGGTGTCTCCGTTGTCCCGCCGAGCGTTGTACTACACCCGGCAAGTGATCCGATGCCGGCAGTGAGACTTGCGAGGACAGTGCGGCGGCGCATAGTTCCCTGTTTTCAAGCGGCTGATAAATGTTTTCTGGAGAGTCAAAGAGCCGCTTGAACAGCCGCCATTACTGCGGCAGAGAGGTTTATTTCCCCCTTGAAGGGGGCGGGAGTCCCTTAACGGACACTTTCGAACACAGCTATGACAGATGCACATCACCCCTGGCGAGACGAATCGCTCCTCCACGAACTCTACTGGAAACAGGAGCTGAGCACGGTCAAGATCGCGGATGAACTAGGCTGTACACAACAGACGGTCTCGAAGTGGATGCAGAAGTTCGACATTCCTCGTCGAGACCCACGCGAGGCGACCCCGAACCGGCGAGGAGCTCGACGCCGCGATGGCGACCCTCCCGACGATGTCGTCGACCTCCCCGACGGCGGACGGCCGTCGCCGACGCTCCCCGAGAACTGGCGAACCGTCTCCCGTCCGGACCGGCGGGTCTTCCAGCGCGCTGATCGCGACCACTACATCGTACTCGGGGATGGAAGCGACGAGTGGCTGGTCGTGCTCTGCAGTCAGGGCGACCGTGCATATCCTGCCCTGCTCGCACATCGGACGGTTGCCGAGGATGCTGACGTAGAACGGGTAATCTGGGAACTCGCTGGAGAGAGCAACGACCTCATCGAACCTCCGAAGGGGGAGCACTGGTGGAGACGCTTCGACTGGCGCGAGCCACCCACCAGCTCCTCGAACGTGGTGTCGAGGCGCTCGAGAAAATCGGGCGCGAACTGAGCGGTACAACGACCGACAGGAGCGCACCGACGACACTGGCTCGCGACTCTACACAGTCTCTAGACCAAATTCAGAGTGCCTGCTTCCAGTATACCCCCACTCCCGAGCAGATTGCCCGTATACAGAGAAACTGAAGAGCAAAATCTGACCAGATTTGATACAATATTGTGATTTCTTTGGCTTAAACCTATGTTGAAAGAGACACGAGTTGGTAATATGGCGACAAGGATGGCCACCCGGCTCGAGAACTTCTTCGAGCAACGAACTGACGGGAATCTCCGGAGTATCGTGAAATACGAGGGAGACACGTACGAAATCGTCCATCTCAGGGATGACGTCGCTGAGCAATATACGACAGACGAACTCGAATCAGCAATTGACGAGTCCCGAATGGAATCGTTGACGGCGCCAATATACGAGAATACCTTTTCAGAAGATCACGGACAGCTCACCTGCCTTGTGCAGTGCTTCGAGAACGTTATCGAGATGAATTTCGTTCTCGAAGACGGGATTGGAGCCGCCGTCGCTCTTGATGCGGAAGCAATGTCCGATGCCCACGGACTTGTCGCTGAAGCAAGGCGGATCGCCCTCGAAGAACGAGAATAGTCGCGGGCAGAAGGCCATCCAACTGTCTTTTGTGAAATTCGTCACGCCTATCAGCGAAGTATTCGATTAACCAACAATTCCCGGGTTACAGAGGTGATGTTGGTTAATGAGGTGTTATTATTGCGCTCGAGAAAAGGCGCCCAGGGCACCAGACAATGCAATCGCGAATCGGTGGGCGTTGCTGCTTCAGGTGACCGAAACGACAGATCAAGAACCCATATATTCAGCTTCCGAGCCGTAGACCTCTACAAAGGACTGAATCACGCGGTGTAGGACGATTCTATCCGGAGACTTCCCTTATGTTTATGAGATTCGCATTAGGTGGTTGTTATAGATTCACGAATGGACGCTGAAGATCAATTTCTCCAAAACGTGTTTGCGGGCGAGAAGCAGTTCGTCATACCGGTTTTTCAACGGAACTATTCATGGGGACAAGAGGAATTAGAAGCCCTCTGGTCTGATATCCAGAATCTCTTAGAAGCCGACTCAATCTCGGAAGAACACTTCATTGGAACCTTCGTCGTTATGCCCGGCAACCACCGACCCGGGACAGTTCCCGAATATCTCGTGATTGACGGACAGCAGCGCCTCATTTCACTCACGCTGTTTTTGAGCGCCATTCGTGACTACGCAGCCGAAATCGGGGGCGAACAGTACACGAACTTCGCTGAGGAGATCAACAAGAAGTATCTTATTGACGAGTTCAAAGACGGGGTTGAGAAATTCAAGGTCGTCTCCCGCGCTGAGGATCGAGACGCCCTCTTCGCAATCGTTGAGCAGGAATCGGTGGATGGGGATTTGGCGGACACTTCAATCTATAGCAGCTACGAGTTCCTCTATGAACGGATTGACGACCTCAACGGCGACGACGAACTACAAACCTTAGATCGGCTCAAACAAATCATCATCCAGCAGCTTCCACTGGTGATGATTACGACGTCAGAAGATGAGAATCCCTATGCGATTTTTGAGACGTTGAACGAGCGTGGACTCCAGCTTGAGGAATCGGATCTTATCCGGAATCACGTCTTTATGCAGCTATCTCTGACCGAACAGGACCAGTTCAACGATGATCACTGGATGCCATTCGAGCAAAAATTCGAAGAAACAGACCGTCATGGCGGGGTGGATCTCACTGAGTTCTATCGGGATTACATGATGCGAAACGGTGAATACGTCCAGAAGAATGAGATCTATCATCAGTTCAAGCAACGAACCGCAGACCTGACTCCCCACGAATTGGTTGACAAACTATCGTACTATGCCGATCTGTACCTCTGGATCCATCGGCCTGGGACAGCACCCCGTGAGGAACTGACGGATGCGCTAGAACGCATCCAGTATCTGGAAATCGGGACTGCCCACCAATTGATCCTGAATTTGCTTGATCGGTGGAACTCCGATGAGCTCAGCCTTGATGAGCTCCTCGACATCCTTCACGGACTAGAGAGCTTCGTGCTCCGTCGATTCATCTGCGGTCGTAGTACTCGAGGGTACTATCGGACGTTCCCAATTGCGGCCCGTTCAATCGAAGATGGCAACGAGAAAGAATCGCTGTTCGCCTATCTGGAGAGTCAAGGGTGGCCTGATGAGGCAGAACTCTTCGATAATATCAATCGGTTCGATATGTACAACCGGGATAAGAAGAAAACGTGGCTTATTCTCTGGACGCTCGAAGAGCAGTTCGGCCACCAAGAGCCAGTACAGTACGATGAATTAACCATAGAGCATGTGATGCCCCAGACCATCGATGACAACGAGTGGGGTGACGAATGGAAGGATATGCTCGGCGAAGAGTGGGAGCGTATTCATGACCAGTGGTTACACGCACTAGGAAACTTGACTCTCAGCGGGTACAACCCCGAACTCTCGAATCGGCCGTTCGCGGAGAAACGAGAACTGCTTATGGAAAGCCACGTCGAACTAAACAGCTACTTCGAGGATTTGGAACGCTGGACTGAGGACAATATCCGGGAACGTAATCAAGATCTCGCAGACCGCATCGCCTCAATCTGGAGAACTCCAGATATCGACGATTCGTAGCGTCTGTTTTGCGCCTGCGATGGGTGCAGGCGCGATTCGGAACGCATTGCGCCTGTAGGATGGAATCCATGAAAGACCCAGAGACAGCTACGGTTTTCGCAGGACTCGATGGACGCACAGACACAGAACTTCCGAGTTGGTATGCCGACCGAAAGGAAAAAATCCAGCCAGTCAGTTTCAGTAAGGCCGTTCGTGATCTCCCACAAGCTGTCGACACCAAAGTCGCGTACCGCAATCCGTACACCGATGAGTGGGTCGAAACGGATCGATTCAACGCAATCGTCGAGCCATCGCGATTGCAAGCAGAAGCAGACGGTAACGCCGAGACGGAGTCGTTATTTCACATCCCGACTGACAGTTACGCGATCATCAATCCGGTTGACGTCTATAGCCCACTGGAGGAGGTTCTCCGCGAGGAGACCATCGACGGGACGCCGCTGGGCGAGGTGATGTTCGGCGAGATTCGGCGCTACCGGGGCGGCGGCGAGGTCCACATGGACATCATGTTCGACGGCCTCGAGGTACGCCTCCCTGGCCGGTCGGACCCGATCACGATGGGAGTCACGTCGGGGTACGACTTCTTCGGCGAGCACGCCGTCTACGTGGAAGGCTTCGCGCAGGACGGTTACTGTTCGAACACGATGCGCTCGCTCACCGACAAGGAGGTGATCAAGCACGTCGGCGACGTACGGAACTTCCAGACGTGGTGGGAGGAACTCCTCGCACAGGTCGAACTCATCGCCGACGACCTTTTCGAGTTCATCCGGGACGCACAGGACATCGACCTCGACTTCTCGGAGCTCCCGTTCACCGTCACGGAGTTCTACAGCCTGCTTGGTTTCCCGGACTACCTGGCCGAGCGTGCCGCCGGCGATGCAGAAGCAAATGCGGCGTCACCCTTCGAGATCGATATGTGGACGCTGCATTCCGGCGCGACGTACGCGCTCACCCACTTCTTCCAAGGGAAGGAAGGCGCATCCCTCGATCAGTACGTCCGCACAGCCAACGACATCCTGTTCAATCCGGAAGGCACGATCGAGCGCGTCGAACGAGCCTACGAGGAGCAGCTGGAGGCGGACGGAGATGAGGGATCGCAGGCGTCGCTGGCCGGCGAGCGGGCGCTCGCGAGCATCGAGCGTGTGAACGAGGACCTGCAGGCCAACGTTGAGCAGTTCGAGGAGCGTGAGGATGCGCTCCGTGAGCGGTTCCAAGATGCGATGAGCTGATTGTCGGAGCGGCGTTCACTGAAACGATCCTCAAATAGCAGCTTACGTGAGCGGTTCCGGTTCCTCGTTATATTCGACTGCTAATTCGACATCCTCAGGACCGGGTTCATCGCGTTCCGCTTCCAGCGTCTCAAGAGCGTCTTTGACCGGGAAGAAATCCGGCTTCTCGAGTGCATCTTCTGTCGCCCAGGCGTATCGAATCGTTTGCTCGGAATCGATAAGGAACACGGCACGCTGCGGGACGCGCTCGTGGTTCTCCCATTCGTCATAACAGACATCATACGACTCGGCAACCCGCCCGGAACTATCACTAAGTAACGGGAAATTGAGGCCGTATTCCTCGGCGAATGCTCGGTGGGCGTAGACGCTGTCACCAGAAATTGCCCAGACATCGAGCGCCGGCGTCAGCTGAAACCACTCTGCATCGCGAATCGCACACAGTTCGTTTGTACAAACAGGACTGAAATCAAACGGGTAAAATACCAGCAACGCAGCCCGATCATCCGCAGTTGTCTCATCCAGGCTGTACTCGGTTTGTTCTCCGTCACGGAGACCTGGAAGAGTAAATGACGGTGCAGACGCTCCCTCGTTCATCATGCGTCACAGTAGCACACGAAGAAACGATAGTCTTGGGGCTAACACCCCCACCTGAATGGAGGAGCCTCAGATGTGGGATGTAATTCACTGGAGTCCGTATGTCAGGAGTTCGCCGTCGCCCACTCAAGAAGGGGTTCTAATCTCGAACGAATCTCATCCCCCTCGTCAGTTAGCGCGTATTCGACGCGTGGCGGAATTTCGTTGTACTGCGTCCGTGAGACGAGTCCTGCCTCCTCGAACTCGTCGAGACGTTTCGAGATTGTCGAGGTGCTCGCTGTCGGAAGGTGGTCTTCGATCTCCGCGAACCGCAGTGAGTCGTGTGCGCCGATGATGCTGACGAGTTGCATCGCGTATTTTCGGCTCAACGTGTCGATAACTCCTGTGAGCGGACAGTAGCACGTCCCCTCAACATCGCACGTTGGCGCCGGTGAAGTAGTATCTGCCATAGCTTCGTAGCCTCCAACCTACTCCATAGCTTCGGACTCTGGAGTATAAGAACTTCCCGTCATAAAGTATCAGTATAGATGACTCACACCTCCGACTATGATCTCGTGATTCTCGGTGGGGGCGCCGCAGCCTTCGCCGCGATCACTGAAGCGAGCCGACGGGACCTCTCGACGGCGATGGTGAATACCGGCTTGCCCATCGGCGGGACATGCGTGAACGTCGGCTGTGTCCCGAGTAAGCATCTACTCGCCGTCGCCGAGAGTGGCGCTGCAGCGTCGGAGAACCCCTTCGACGCCGTCACATATCCCGAAGAGCCGACTGTCGACTGGGCCGACGCCCTCGACGGCACCAACGAACTCGTCGAGCGGTTCCGGCAGGAGAACTACGTCGACGTCGCCGAGCACTTCGAGACCGACATCTACGAGGGCTACGGCCAGCTGGTGGACGACACGACCATTGAGGTCGTCGACGGCGCCGACGAGGGCGCGCACATTACTGGGAAGAAGGCGCTCGTCGCGACTGGAAGCTCACCGTGGGCGCCACCCATCGACGGCCTCGACGACATCGACTACTACACGAGCGAGACAATCCTCGAGGAGCGCGACCTTCCCGAGAGTATTCTGATAGTCGGCGGCGGGTACATCGCGCTGGAGTGGGGCCAGATCCTCCACCGTGTCGGCGTCGACGTGAGGGTTCTCCAGCGCTCCGGTCACGTGCTCTCAGGTATGGAAGGCCAGCTCGGCCGGGAGATGGAACGAGCCTTCCGCGAGGAAGGGATCGACATCATGACCGGTAACGACTTCCAGCAGGTTCAGGGTGTGGCTACCGACAGTAGTGCTGACTCTGGTCAGCAGGGCGTCGCTGTGGAGACTGTCATTGAGGGCGAGAAACGAGCGTTCACCGCCGAGGCGTTGTTCGTCGCGACAGGCGTCCAGCCCAACAGCGAGGACATCGGCTTGGAAGCAGTCAGCGTCGAGACCGAATCCGATGGCGCGATTCGCGTCGACGAGCATTTCCAGACGACGAATCCCGACGTCTACGCAGCGGGCGACGTGATCGGCGAGCCCGAACTGGAGACGGTCGCCGCCAAGGAGGGCAATCACGCCGTCAAGAACGTCTTCGGCAACGAGGGCGTCAGCATCGACTACGATACAGTCCCCGCAGTCGTGTTCACCAGCCCGGAAGTCGCAGCCGTCGGGACGACAGAACGCGAGTATATGGACGAGCACGGCACCTGTTCGTGCCAGACCATCCAGATGGCGGATGTCCCGCGGGCGAAGGCAGTCAAGAACACGGATGGCCTCGTCCAGGTCGTCAAACACCACGAGACCGACGAGATCGTCGGCGTCCACATGGTCGGACCTCGTGCCGCCGACATGATCATGGAAGCCACGCTGGCGGTGACGTTCGGCCTCACCGTCGACGACATCATCGACACCGTCCACCCGTTCCCGACGTTCAGCGAGGCGTTCAAACACACCTGTCAGGCGTTCCGACGGGACACGTCGACAATGAGCTGCTGTATCGAATGAATCTCACTCCGGGTCGGCCGGCGCAGTACTGCGGAGGAGCATCGTCTTCACGCGACCGACCCCATCGAAATCACGGAGCCGATACACGAGTTCCCGCACCCGCGCCGCATCGCCATGACAGAAGACGGTCTCTAAACACCACTCGCCCTGGTGGGTGTGGCTCATCGTCTCGATGACGTCCTGAAACTGGTGCTGGGCAGTATGGAGATCGTGAATCACCTCGTGGTGCTGGTAATCGAACGCCAGTACAGCGACGACCTCACCCGAAACCGCTTCGAGTTGTGAGTGCCCCTCGATGTATTCCTGCATCGCTTCACGAATCGCCCGCGAGCGGGAATCCAACCCCTCAGCCTGCCACGTCTCGTCGAACTCCTCGAGAATGTCCTCAGACACGTTCAAGCTCGTGCGCATACTCCCCAATTGATCCCCTACTGTCTTGAACGGGACGAGCGGAAGCCCATCTCTTCGGGGGTGGGTCTGAGCGACAGCACGGCCCGTCAGTCTACGCGCTACGATTCATCTGGATGTGCCACGCTTTCAAGTCCTCGCTCAAGCAGTTCGGAGTACGCTTCGGATAGCTCCATCTCCTTGTCCTCGGCGTAGTCTTTGATTCGACCGTGCAACGTGTGGGTGATGTCTATGTTGGGACGCATCGACCAATAGACTTTAAGACGTTGAGACGTAAATAGATACTGTCGTGAGGCGAACCAACACGTTCGCGATCCGCCCACTCTCCGAGGAGGACGAGCACCTGCTCCGCGAGTTGTTGGATGCCTCGGCCAGCCTGTGGAACGAGTTGAACTACGAACGCCGCCAGCGTTTCTTCGACGGCGACAGCGTGTGGGACACCGCCGACTACCGCAAACAGTACGTCGGCGTTCTCGGCTCTGCCACCGCACAGCAGGTGATTCGAAAGAACACATCGGCTTGGCAGTCGTTCTTCGCCGCCCGCGAAAACGGCGAGGACACCGCCCCACCGGGCTACTGGGGTAACGAAGACGATGGCAGGGAATTGCGGACGTACATCCGAAACGACCAATATACGCTGGAAATCAGCGAGCGCTCACGGCTGGAAATCCCGGTCGGCCAAGCCCTCAAAGACGAGTACGGACTTGGCTATCACGACCGCCTTCGCCTCGAAGTGTGCGGCGCTCCGAAATGGGACGGCGAACAGGGCCGCTTGGAGATACAGTACGACGAGGTGACCGACACGTTCAGGGCCTTTCAGCCTGTTACTGTGCCCGATTCTCGACAGGATTCACCACTGGCTTCAGAAGCAGCCGCGCTGGACGTGGGCGCGAACAATCTCGTCGCCTGTACTACCACCACCGGCCAGCAGTACTGCTACGACGGCCGCGACCTGTTCGCCCGCTTCCGCGAAACCACCGAGCACATCGCCCGCTTGCAGTCGAAACTCCGCGAGGGACGGTATAGTAGTCGCCGGATTCGACGTTTGTACCGCAAGCGAACGCGACGGCGTGACCACGCACAGGAAGCCCTCGTGCGAGATTTGATGGAACGGTTGTACGACGAAGGCGTGGCGACGGTGTACGTGGGCGACCTCACCGATGTCCTCTCGACACACTGGAGCGCCGAGGTGAACGAGAAGACCCACCAGTTCTGGGCGTATCGCTCGTTCATCGACCGGCTTGCGACGACCGCCGAGGAGTACGGCATCACAGTCGAAGTGCGATCGGAAGCGTACACGACGGCGGAGTGTCCGATGTGTGGTGAACGCGACGATACAAACCGAGACGGCGACGTGTTTCGGTGTTCGTGCGGCTACAGGGGACACGCCGACCTCGACGCTTCGCGGACGTTCCTCGAACGACAGGCTGGCGAATCGGACGTCGGGCCGATGGCACGGCCCGTGCGCCTCAAGTGGGACGACCACAACTGGTCGGAGGCATCATCCTCTCCCGAGAGGGTACGTCCCAACGAGGAGCGCACAAACCGGAGTACCGGCAACGGGAAACTTGCCTCCATGAGTGGATAGCCACCATCCCCACCGGAGGAATTCCACGGCTTCAGCCGCGGGAGGATGTCAACCCTCGATTATTACGGAATTCCCATTTCGGTCTTAACAACCGCTATACAGCGCAGGGATAGAGAGATAGATGAATGCTCCACGGCGAGGCGTTACCAGTATTGGTCGGCGCGATTGCTCTCGGATTTGTACACGGCATCGAGCCCGGACACGGATGGCCGGTCGCTGCGAGCTATGCGCTCGATCAATCCAACAAGTGGCTCTACGGACTCGCCAGCAGCTTGCTAATCGGCATCGGCCACCTCATTAGCAGTCTGGCGATGGTCGGCGTGTTCTTTTACGCGAAATCCTACTTTCAGTTGACGCAGGTGAACGAGCCGATCTCGATTCTTGGCGGCGTTTCCATCGGCGGTCCGGTCAGCATCGTCGCAGGCATCTTACTCATCGGACTCGGGATTCGAGAGTACACACACGGCCATTCTCACCAGCACGAGGACGACCACGATGGGCATACTGAGGAGCAGTCGACCCACCACAGTCACGGCACGTCACCCACGCACGAACACGCCTCGGATGGGCTTCTTATACGGGTGAAAACTCGGCTTGGAGAAATCGGAGGGGACTCCCACGAGCACAGGACCGATCCGGCTACTGACACCGACCACGGGCTACTCGGAATCGCCTGGTTCGCATTCGTCCTCGGGTTCGCTCACGAGGAGGAGTTCGAGATTATCGGCCTCTGTGCCGGTTCGACGTACTGTCTGGAACTGATGACCGCATATGCGCTGACGGTCATCGTCGGCATCGTCGGGTTAACGATGCTCCTCATCGCCGGCTATCAGGAGTACGAAGAAACGGTGGAGAAGTACACACCGTACCTGCCGCTGTTCTCAGCGATCGTCCTCGTCGTCATGGGACTCGGCTTCATCGCCGGCGTCTTCTGAATCACGCCGAACGCTCTCCACCGTCCCATTCTCAGTGAGGTCTATAAGCGCGCGATTTAGCAGTTCCCGGAGGACGAACTCCTCGTAATGCTGTGTTGCACAGTACTCGCAGGGCTTCATTTCTCGTGCCACCGCTTCGATCTCGTCGCCGTGCTCCCCATAGAGCGTCTCCACGAGTCCTGCTAATTCGGCTGTCGCGGTTTCCTGCGCCCCAGCGAGCGTCTGCTCGGCGTCCTCTGGAAGGTCATACGAGAAAATCCGCGTGTTCGACTTGTAGAACTTCCGCGTTCCGCCGCCAGCTTCCTCAAGACGGGCGATCTCAACCATCCCTGCGTCCTTCAGGACGTTCACGTGGTGGCGCACCGTCGTCTCGGCCTTCTCCTCACCGCGACGATGCAGTTCGTCGTGGATCTCCTCGATCGTCATTTCTTCGGCAGCGAGCATATCGAGGATCTTCGCCCGGACGTTGTTCTCCAACGCTTTCGCTTTCTCCGGGGCCGTCGTCACGACTTCACGAATCGGCACGTCGGATTCGAGGAGCGCCATTCTTGTGAGGACGTATGGGAACAACGATAGTAAGAGTAACGCTACATATTCGATAGCAGTCTTAGTTGTTCGATACCGCTATAATACTAGTCGTAATGGTTATCCACTTCGCTGGGTAACTAGCGACCACGATGGGAACGACACACGAACAATTCGACGTCGGGGGAATGTCCTGCTCGTTCTGTGCCGAGAGTATCAAGAAGGCCTACAGCCGGACCGTTGGTGTCGAGGATGTCGACGTAAGTCTCGCCCACGAGGAGGTTCTCGTTCAGTATGACGACGACCGCCTGAGCGAGGTCGAGGTGAAGGACACGCTTCGGGATCTCGGCTATACCATCCGCGACCCGGACAAAGCGAAGCGATACGAGCAACAGCAGGCCGAGCTCGCCGACGGCAAGCGCCGCCTCCTGCTCGCCGGCGGCGCATCCATCGTCGTTGCTGTGCTGATGGGCTGGATGATTCTCGTAATGGGACGCTTCGAGTCAGCGTCACCGGCGATGGATCTGGTGGCCTTTGGGCTGGCCCTCGGGACGATGTTCGGTCCCGGTCGCTACATCAAACAGAAGGCGTTCCAGAGCCTTCGCCGGGGGATCTTCAACCAGCACGTCCTCCTAGAGGCGGGCGCCTTCGCAGGGCTCCTCGGTGGGTTACTCGGCCTGTTTGTCTTCCCAAGCTTCCCGACCGTCCACTTCTTCGCCGTCTCCGTGTTCATCACCACCTACCACATCCTCTCCGAATATACGAGCCTCATCGTCCGCACACGAACCTCACAGGCCGTGCAGAACCTGCTCGACCTCCAGCCCGACACAGCACGCCGCGTCAGTGATGACGGTGACGTCGAGGAAGTCCCCCTCGACGACCTCGACGTCGGCGACTACGTCCGGGTCAAGCCCGGCGAGAACATCCCCGTCGACGGTGAGGTCGTCGAGGGTAAATCCACAGTCGACGAGTCGGTTGCCACCGGTGAGTCCATCCCCGAGGAGAAGGCGAAGGGCGACGGAGTGATCGGCGGCAGCGTCAACGAGACCGGGACGCTGCTCATCAAGGTAACTGCAACGGGCGAGGACGCGTTCCTGAACCAGGTGGCCCGCGAAATCGAGGAAGCACGCGCTATGAAGCCCGGCATCATTCAGCTCGCCGACCGCGTCCTCAAGTACTTCGTCCCAGGCGTCTTGACGATTGCCGCGCTCTCGTTCCTCTTCTGGGTGGTCGCACCGCTTGCGTGGGGTGCAGCCCCCAACGTCCAGCGCGGGGCGTTCGCAGCGCTGGCGGTCCTCGTGCTCGGCTATCCATGTGCCCTCGGGATGGCGACACCGCTCGCGCTAATTCGGGGTGGCGGGAAGGCGGCGAACCGCGGCATCCTGATGCGCTCCGGTGACGCCTTCCAGATCTTCCCCGACGTCGACCACATCGTGTTGGACAAGACTGGCACGATCACCGTCGGCGAACCCGCCGTCAGTGAGGTCGTCGCCTTCGGTGCCGACGAGGTGGATGTACTCACGACTGCGGCCAGCGCGGAGGCGTTCTCCGAACATCCACTTGCCGATGCGATCCTCGAGGCCGCCGACGAGCAAGGCTTCGAGTACGGAGACCCCGATGCCTTCGATTCCGTGACCGGCAAGGGCGTCCGGGTAACCGTGGCCAGCGACGACGTGCTGGTCGGGAAACCGGGATGGCTCAGCGACGAGGGGATCGACTTGTCGAAGGGAGACGCCGATATTGAGCGACTCCAAGGCCGCGGCCTCACCGTTGCTGGAGTTGTTCGTGGCGGTGACCTCATCGGCCTGATCGGTATCGGTGATGAGGTCAAGAGCGACGCCGCTGCGACCGTCCAGCGGATGACAGAGGTCGGCATTACGCCCGTGATGATCACCGGGGACAACGAGCGCACCGCGAACGCGGTCGCCGAGGAGGTCGGCATCGACCGCGTTATGGCAGACGTGCTGCCCGACGAGAAACGCGAAGAGATCGGTCGCCTGCAGGACGAGGGTTACCGCGTCGCGATGGTCGGCGACGGCATCAACGACGCTCCCGCACTCACGCAGGCGGACATTGGTATCGCCATCGGCGCAGGGACCGATATCGCCATCGAGTCAGCGGATATCGTCCTGATGGGCGACCGGCTTGGTGGCGTGATGGACACCTACGAGATCGGGAAAGAGAGCTACCGGAAGACCCGTCAGAACCTCGCGACGGCCTTCGCGTTCAACGGCATCGGCGTCGCCGCCGCGACCACAGGGCTCGTTCACCCAGTGTTCGCGATGCTTGCGATGGTGTTGTCTGTCTCGGCCGTCCTCGCCAACAGCTTCGCTGGTCAGCTCCTCTCCGGCGAGGGTGTCAACACCAAGTTCGCCCTAGAAGAACGGACCGACCGCGAACGTGGAGACAGCCGAGTGACGGCCGACTAAGCCACTACGTCGTAGCCAGCCTGTTCGATTGCCGCGTTCACGTCGGCGTCTGCGACTCCATCCTCGAGGACCACGTTGACCGTGTCAGCTTCGTGGTCGGCCTCGACCCGACTCACACCGTCGAGGTTTCGCAGGGCGGTCTCAACGTTCTGTTCGCACCCGTTGCACGACATCCCGTTGACGGAAATCGTCTTTCGCTCCATACGGGCCTGTAAACACTCGCGGGGAATGACCATTACGGTAACTATTGTATCGGTTTTATCTCTATTAGAGATGGGGCGTTATCGTCCAGAGAGGTGTTTGTGTCGGCCCCAAAGGGGTGGAGGCTCTTCGAGATGGGGACCACTGACGACGAAGAGAGTAACGAATTCCCTCCAGAGAAGCGTCTCGAAGCATCGAACACGCGTCTGATCAAGGCAGGGATCGCGACGATCCCGGATATGGAAACCCTCCAGGAGTGTGTTGCCTACGAGAACGCCCACCAGAACCGAACGCAGATCCTGCGCCGGCTCAAGGTGAAAGCAGCCGAGTTACGGGCCCAAGAATGACACGTAACTACTCGAAGAAATCACAAAGAGGAGTTTAACTTGTCGTCCCAGAATCTGCGTGCTCATTCCCCGATGCAGCCTGTGGCGGTTTACAATAGCACCCCGTTGCATCGGTATGGATGATTCACCCGTGCGGGTGTACGCGGATTATGCCTGCCCGTTCTGTTACCTCACCCACCACAACGTCGAGACGCTCCGAGCGGGCGGCCACACGGTCGATTTCGACTGGCATCCGTACGATTTGCGGGCTGAGCGGCGAGACACAAGCGGCCGGCTCGACCCGACACGGATCCAGTACCCGGCCGCAGTTGCACAGCGGATCGATCAGCTGCGCAACGAGGCAGGAGCCAAAGAGATGCTCCCCGTCCAGGAGGTACCGAAGGTGGATTCGTTCAACGCGCAGCTGCTCTCGCTGTACAGTCAGGCGGAGCACCCGGATCTGTGGGCCGACATTGACGCGGGACTGTTCGAGGCGCTCTGGCAGAACGGCCGCGACATCGCCGACGCCGATGTGCTGACCGATATCGCGGTGACCGCCGGAGTTGACGCGTCGACGCTGCCCGCAGCCCTCGGTGATGAACAGCTCCGTGATCGACTGTCCGAGCGGTTCGCGGCTGCACGTCGAAACGGCGTCACCGACGTACCGACGTTCGTCACCGAGAGCCGGACTATCGCGGAGTACCTTCCAGCTGAAGAACTACAACAGCTGTTCAGCGCCGAGTAGCACGACTCCACAGCGTGAAAGACAGTTGCTGAACCCCTGCTAGGAGTACCCCGGCTCTGGGGCTCGCCATGCAACCACGATTCCACAGATGGCGAGACCTCCAGCGAGTAGAAAGGCCGTATCGAACCCCGCCTGGTCGACAACAACGCCGCCCGCAATCGGGGCAAGGAACGCCCCCGCTAACCCAACACTCGTCTGGAACGCGACGGCTGTCGCAGCGACCCTCGAATCGACAACCTCCCGGACGTACGTGAAGGACAGCCCCAGCGTCAACTGAACCGCAAACCCGGTGAGCAGCAGCAGCGCAACGAGCAGTGGAAGTGACCGGAACTGAGTGAACACCAGCACGAGCGGAGCCGCAACTGCGAAGGACCCGAAAACGATGGGTTGGCGGCGACCACCGAAGACGCGGTCAGACAGGAGGCCACTACTGATTCTAGAGACGACCCCGATTGCGGGGAACACTGCCACCAGAAGCCCACTCACTGCAAGTGACAAGCCAAGCTCAGTTGTGAGATACGACGCACCCCAGCTATTCACGAACAGGTACAGCGAATAGCCGAGAAACCCGAGCAACCCGACTGACCAGACCTCCCGGTTCCGAAGAACTGCACCGAACTCCTGAACCGAGGGAGCATCTCCTCGGCTCGTCCCGATTCCTCGACTCGCTGGCCAGAATACGACGAGACCGATGACTGTGAGCCCCGTGAACGCGATAAAGATTGTAGGCCACCCGAATCGATGCGCAATCACTGGGCCAGTCCCTTGCCCGAGCGCGAATCCGATCGGGCCACTCGCGGTGAAGATGCCCACAGCCGTTGCCCGGTTCTCGCTGGTCGCTGCTCGACTCACGATATCGATGCCAGCGTTCCACACGACGACGTAGGCGACCCCACCGAGCGCTCGTGATGCAATCACTGATCGATAGTCCCCTCGTCGCCCAGCGATCCATCCCCACGTCCCGGCGACAACGAGTGTCAGCACTGCGAGTGCCATCGCAGTCCTGGAATCCGCCCGATCGAGCGCCGCTCCAGCTGGGAGGCTTGCGATCACCGCGGTGCCGAACATAACCCCGACCAGGAACCCTGCGATCGTCGGTCCAATATTCAGTGCGTCGCGAATGAGCGGGGTAACACTCGCCGGGACGATCTCATAGGCTGCGAGCCCCGTCGAGATTAGACTCGCTCCAGCGACGAGTCTCCACGCCGACTGGCGCTGCTGTTGCGGTTCGTTGCTCGTGCTGTCTTCGGGATGCGTGGTGGGAGGTCGGGTAGTCATTCCTCGAGAGTTTAGTCGGATAGCGGAACGCTGGAATCGGGAAGAGTTGGTCGACCACAAGAATCCCGATAATCGCATTTCCATATACCGTATCGCGCCCCCTATCGCAAGGGGTTAAACAACAAACGTCTTTGGCGCGGGGCGGTTAGATAGTTAACTAGCAATGGACGTACATTCCGATCCGGGCCAGTACCGGAGCTGGAGGCGAGTTCGCATCGGCACCGAGAGGACCATTCGCCGTCCCTCAATGGTCGAATAATGACCGCTACCCCACCCATTCTGGATGCGTCGACGGTGTTGCTCGTCGGGACAGACGACTGGCTCACACAATTCGCCACGACGCTCGAGAAACGGACTGATGCCAGCGTACACCACGTTCGAACCAAGACGGAAGCAATCGACACCATCCGGACGCACTCTACGGACTGCCTCATTACTGAGTACGCACTCGAAGAGACAACCGGACTCGACCTCCTCCGAGAAATCCGCG
Organism: Halovenus rubra; assembly: GCF_026586665.1. Lineage (GTDB taxonomy): Archaea > Halobacteriota > Halobacteria > Halobacteriales > Haloarculaceae > Halovenus > Halovenus rubra. The sequence continues at coordinate 26,618 of NZ_JAODIY010000045.1, read as the reverse complement.
AGGAATCGCCTGCGCTCCCGGTCCTCCTCGGGACTACTGCCGGGAGCGAAGCCATCGCCAGCGAGGCCATCAAAGCCGGTGTCACCGATTACATCGCGCTCCCGGATCCGCCAGCACAGATGACTGACGAACTCATCGAACGAACCGAGCGTGCGATCCGGGCCGCACAGCGGTCGGCCACGCAACGGGACCGGGCCAGACAGTTCGACGCGATCTTCAACGATTCACGAACTGCGACGTGGGTGCTCGACCCGGATGGTGCACTTGCCCGTGTGAATGAAACAGCACGAGAGATGGTCGATGAAGCCATCGACACGCTCGTCGGCGAACCGTTCTGGACGCTTCCGTGGTGGTCACAAGCTGGTACAACGAACACGGATGTCCAAAAACTCGTGGAGAAAGCACTCGACGGGACGTTCGGCAACGCGGTCGTCCCACAGCTGCCAGACGCCGATGATCCGCGCGTTATCGATCTCTCCGTGCGCCCGGTCGAAAACGAGCGCGGCGATCTCGTCTCTATCGTCGTCGAAGGCGTCGACATCACCGAGCGCGTCGATCTCGAACGGAATCTCAGAGAATCCGAAGAACTGCACCGGGTCACGCTCAACAACATGACCGATACCGTCCTCATCACGGACGAAGCCGGCGAGTACACCTACGTTTGTCCCAACGTCCACTTTATCTTCGGCTACACAGTCGATGAGATCCGGAATCTCGGAACGATCAATGACCTCCTCGGCGACGACCTCTTCGACCGGGAGGAACTCGCAGAAGACGGCGTCCTCAAGAACATCGAGACGACGGCGACCGATAAAGCCGGGCGCGAGCACACGCTCCTCGTCAACGTCCGCGAAGTCTCGATTCAGGACGGGACCCTCCTCTTCAGCTGTCGTGATATCACGAAACGCAAGCAACGCGAGGAGGCCCTCGCCACGCTCCACGAGACAGCCCGCGATTTCCTCTACGCCGAAACCCACCAGGAGATCACCCAGCACGTCGTCGACGACACCTCTGGTGTGCTCAATCTCGATGCGAGTGCGGTCTACCTCTTCGACGGTGAGGCCAACAACCTTCGGCCCGCAGCTCACTCGGCGACGATGACCGAGCTGAACGGGCCACTCCCGACCGTGCACGCCGACGGTGAAACGCTCCCGAGCTACAGTTTCGTCGAAGATGAGGCGCTGTTCTTCGACGACGTTCACGACGCAGATCGGCTCGAAAATCGAGCAACTGACCTCCGAAGTGCGGCCTACATCCCGCTCGGCAACCACGGCGTGTTCGTTGCGGGATCGGACCAAGTCGGTGCGTTCGATGAGGTGACGCGAGAGTTGGCCGATCTGCTCGCGGCCACCGCCGAGGCAGCCCTCGACCGCGTCACACGGGAATCACGGCTCCGGGAACAGGATCGAACACTCCAGACGCAAAACGAGCAGCTTTCCGCCCTGAACCGGATCAACGAGACGATCCGAGAAATCGATCAAGCTCTCGTACAGGCGGAGACGCGCGAGGAAATCGATCACACGGTCTGTGAACTGCTGACCGCCGACGACCGGTTCCGGTTCGCCTGGATCGGGACGATCGATCCGACGACCGATACCCTGGAGCCTCGGGCCTGGGCAGGGACCGAACAGGGGTACTTGGATAGTCAGTCGTTCGCCGTCCAGGCGTCGGGTGCAGAACCGGCCGGACAAACCGCAGCCACTGGCGATGTGACGATGGTGACGAACGTCGCTGCTGGTCTCCGTGACGAGGCGTGGCGGAAAGACGCCATCTCCCGGGACTACCTGTCCGTATTGAGCATCCCGCTCGTGTACAACGACCTTACCCACGGTGTGTTGACGGTGTACGCACCGACCCAGGATGCGTTCGACGAGACGGCGAAGGCCGTCCTGGGAGAACTCGGCGAAACCATCGCGTCCGCTCTCAGTGCGATCGAACGGAAGAATGCCTTGCTCACGACGTCGATGACACGTGTCGAGTTCACCATCGACGACCCGAAATTTGTCCTCTCACGGCTGGCACAGGACGCGGAGTGCACCCTCTCGTATCAGGGTGGCGTCCAGCAGTCCACGGAAGGCAGCTACGTGTTCGTGACCGTCGAAGACCGGCCGGTAACTGACGTGGCAGACGCGGCCTCGCAACTGGTCGGTATCGACGACGTGCAGCAAATCAGCGCGGACGGCGAGGGGGGTGTTCTACGGCTCCGGCTCACACAACCGTTCCTCGCCTTGGAGCTGGCCGATCACGGTGCCGTCTTCCGCGAAGCGACCGCTGATCCAACCACGACGACGCTCGTCATCGATATCCCGGACAGCATCGACGTCCGAACGATCACGCAGCTCGTCCGTGAGACGTTCGCTGGCGCTGAACTCCGTGCCAAGCAGACGCTCGATCAGACCGCAGAACACAATCTCTACTCGAAGTTCCTCGATTCAGTGACGGAGCGGCAACTGGAGGTGATCCAGACGGCGTACTACAGTGGGTTCTTCGAGTCGCCCCGTGAGAGCACGGGCGAAGACGTAGCGGAGACACTCGGCATCTCCCCACCCGCGTTCTATCAACACGCGCGGACCGTCCAACGGAAACTGTTTGCTGCACTCTTCGAAGAGAACAATCTCCCGGTGGCGGCCCAAGCGGAGACAGTTCAATAACAAACCCACTGGTTGGAGTGCTGTTTGGTAGTCAACAGCCGAGTATTACCTTATACACTTATTACACCTTATAGAGTGCGCCACTCCACCTGGCGGCACTCGTGAACTCACAATGAAAGATGTCGACCCTGAATCAGACGAAGAAACCCCCTACGAGTGCTTCGAATGTGGCAAAATCATCATCGCGGAGGATAGCCCGGGCCAGTGTCCCGACTGTAGCGGCCCGATGCGAAACCGTCGAATGCCGCTCGAATGACCATGGCATCGAAATCTGATAGTACCCGCGACGAGTCAGACGACGAGGCGGCAGATTCGACCGAACCCGAATCTGCGCTCGAAACCGCCCGCCGCCAGTTGTACCATGCTGCTACTCATCTCGATATTGATCAGAACATCGTCGAACGGCTCAAACACCCAAAGAAAGTCCACGAAGTCACCGTTCCTATCGAACGTGACGACGGGACGGTCGAGGTGTTCACGGGCTACCGAGCCCAACACGACAGTGTTAGAGGACCGTATAAAGGGGGGCTCCGGTATCACCCCGAGGTGACGCGGGACGAGTGTGTCGGCCTCGGCATGTGGATGACCTGGAAATGCGCCGTTATGGATCTCCCGTTCGGGGGTGCCAAAGGCGGCGTTGCGGTCAATCCGAAGGAGTTGAGTTCGGCTGAGAAAGAGCGGCTCACCCGACGGTTTGCCCAAGAGATCCGCGGAGCGATCGGCCCGACAGTAGACATTCCCGCGCCAGATATGGGGACAAATCCACAGACGATGGCGTGGTTGATGGACGCCTATTCGATGCAGGAAGGCGAGACCATTCCCGGTGTCGTCACGGGGAAGCCACCTGTCATCGGGGGCAGTAAAGGCCGTGACGAAGCGCCTGGCCGGAGCGTTGCCATCATCGTTCGGGAGGCAATCAAGCACTACGAGAAGGATATTAACGAAGCGAGTGTCGCCATCCAAGGATACGGAAGCGTTGGCTCGAATGCTGCACGGTTACTCGACGACTGGGGAGCGAACATCGTTGCGGTCAGTGACGTCAACGGTGGTGTCTATGACACGAACGGCCTCGATACCCATTCGATTCCATCACACCACGAAGAACCCGAGGCTGTGATGGGTCACAACGCTCCAGAAACCGTCACCAACGCGGAACTGCTTGAACTTGACGTAGACGTTCTCGTGCCTGCCGCCTTGGGGAACGTCCTTACAGCCGAGAACGCCGAGGATGTGCGGGCGGATATCATCGTCGAGGGAGCGAACGGACCAACGACGAGCGAAGCTGATCGTATTTTTACTGAGCGAGGGATACCTGTTATTCCGGATATATTGGCGAATGCCGGTGGCGTCACAGTGAGTTACTTCGAGTGGCTACAAGATATCAATCGCCGTACGTGGTCGTTGGAACGGGTACACGACGAACTCGAAGAAGAAATGTTGACGGCATGGGATGTGGTCAGAGACGAGTTCACCGATGGTGAGGTGACGTGGCGAGATGCTGCCTATATTGTTGCTCTCTCACGAATCGCTGAAGCCCACGAGGCGCGGGGGCTCTGGCCGTAGGGAGATGGATCATCGACCATTCAGACGGATTCGACAGCCAACTACTCCGCTTGAACGAGGACTGTTTCGACTGTATCAACTTGTTAGTCCCGGGACTCTGTTCGTTACTATCTGCTTTATTGGATACGTTGTCATCGGCTTCAGCTTATCCTTCGTTGGAATCTATGAACCAGCGTACCCCGTGATGGGTTTCACCGACCCATTCTTTACAATCTTGTCATTTTTGACTGGGCTTTTCATCAGTACGATGTCGGGAACGCTCGCGGTGCTTACGCTCCTGCTTAGCCCCAACGATTCGAAGGCTAATTTCGTTGTCATGGTGAGTTTCATTGCTCTTGGATTTGGGGCCGCTACGATGCGAGTTACATTCGGGGCCGTCCAAGCATGTCTCGCTGAGATAGTAATCAGTCTTCAGTAGAAGTAAAAAATTATATTTATGTAATGCAAAAAAGATTAGTTACGACGTTCGCTCTTGAGAACTGCTCAAGTGGGTCCAAACGCTGGGTCTGCTACCGATGGCCGGTCGGTTCACCGCAGAGGATACTGATTCGTCCACGGCCGGCATCGTTCAAGCGCTGCAGCGACGCTCAAAATATCTGCTTCAGCAAACCGCCGCCAACAATCTGTAATCCAACTGGAAGCCCGTTGTCGGTAATCCCAGCAGGAACTGACGCCACAGGGTGGCCAGTCATATTGAACACCCATGTCAACATCACGTCTGTCGGAACACCAATCACGGATTGACCGTTGATTTCCGTTGGATAGCCGTCGGTGGGATGCTTGCTGAACGGTGGGACGGTAAGAGTGGGTGTCACGAGAACATCGTAGCCCGTCAGCGCATCCTGAATGCCATCGTATGCATCAGTCCGTGGCGCGTTCTGTAATCGATTGTCGGCAGCGTCGGTCTCTGTTCCTAAGGCGATCGTCGATCGAACCGTGTCTTCGACATCTGCCGTCTCGAAGTCGATGCCGTACCGGTCTTCGACTCGTTGAGCGAATGCACTGAAGAAGACGCCAACCTGCGTGACGTACGCCATCGAGAGCTCTTCATACGACGGGAGCGAGACGTCCACAGTATCGACTGTCGCACCGCCGGCCGCTAGGTCCGTGACGGCAGCATCAACTGTTTCACGCACCGTCGGTGCAACTGGTTGTAAATCCATATTCGGACTGTACGCAACCGATAGCTCAGTAGTCGGCCGGTTAGTGGCCTTGACGTATTCCGTCTCTGGACGGGGCACACTAAATGGGTCTCGGTCGTCGTAGCCTGCGAGGGCATCGAGTAAGAGCGCTGTGTCCTCGACTGTCCGGGCCATCGGCCCACCCACAAAAAACGGAGAGTGGGTGCCGAATCTGTCGAACGGGATACGTTCGGGAACGAGCCCGCACGTCGGTTTTAGCCCGATGACGTTACAACAGGAGGCTGGGACCCGGAGCGAGCCACCGATATCCGATCCGGTGGCAAGCGGTACTGCACCCGCCGCAAGCGCCGCTGCCGAGCCGCCGGATGAGCCGCCAGCAGAATGATCGGAGTCGAACGGGGTCGGAGTCGCACCAACGAGCCGATTCTCTGTCTTAATAGTGTGACCGAGTGCCGGTGTGTTGGTCGTACCGACGATGACAGCACCGGCAGCTTCCAGCCGTTCGACTGTGATGGAATCCTCGTCGGCCACGTTATCGGCCAATGGAGCGAGTCCCATCGTATTCTTGACACCCTCTTTCCGGCTCCGAAGATCTTTGATTGCGACTGGCACACCGTGGAGTGGGCCGAGGTCTTCTCCACGGGCCGCTGCAGCGTCGGCCGCGTGAGCACGCTCGCGTGCCGATTCCTCAGTGACTGTGATGAACGCGTTCAACGCATCGATTGCTCCAATACGCTTTAGGGTTGAGTCGAGGAGGGTTAGCGCAGACAAACGTCCAGTACGGATTTCAGATGCGAGTTCCCGTACTGATTGTTGCGTGAAGCCGGTCATATCTGGTGGACATTTGGGCTGGTAAATCCTATTTATTCTCGACTCAGTTGAAATACTCAGAAGGTTACAGGTTCGACCGCTAGTCTGATTGCATGCAAACTCTCCCACAATCGCGGGTACTTCGGTTCGTCAAGCAGGCATTTCACTTGGCCCAGCGAGCTGTCGCTCACTATACATCGTTCCCGAAACGCCCGTACACGTGAGTAGGTCGTACTCACTCGCTGAAAGCACCCGCGACAAGCAGTGGGAAGACGAGCGTCGCTTCTGCCTCGACCTGCGTGTAATTCGTCCGCTCATCGTCTTTGATCTTCCCCCACGATACTGCCTCGTTCGGGGGTGCTCCAGAGAGTGAGCCATTCCCTTCCATACCAGTCGAGATGTAGACGACGTAATCCGCCCCGCCACGGAACAGATTTGTCATAATCGCGTGGTGTTTCGGGACGCCCCCGCCGACTGCTATCAGACCTGTCGTGTCAGCGAGCATCCCATCTTCGATGAGCGAATCATAGTCGTCGAGGATCTCGATACCAACCTTCGAGTCGTATCCCTGTCTGTAATAGTAGAGGAAGTTCCCAATCTCGGCGTCTGTCAGCGCCGGACAGTACACGGGAACGTCGTTGTCTGCTGCTTGCTTGAGGACCGAATCCGGATCGTCGAGTGTCTCTCCTAACTCGCGGGCAAATGCCGTCGGCGTCCGAACCTTTTGGTCGGCGAAGAACTCCTCGAAGAAGTCGTACAGGTATTCCTCCAACCAGACGTATCGGTCGGAAGGAACGAAGAGATTCCCTAGACGGTTGATTCCCTGTTCCCGGAGCGCGGCTTCGTCCGCATCCCAGTCCCCCATTTTGAACGGCTTCGCCGTTTTGATAACATCCTCAGCCAGCGAGCCCGCGGTCGTGATAAGCACGTCGACGTACCCTTCGCGAACGAGGTAAGCGACAACTTCACGCAGCCCTGACGAGATGATATTCGACGTGTACGTAAGGTATATCGTAGCATCGGCGTCTTGCATTTGCTCGACGATGCCGATAGCCTCCGCGAGTTGCGTTGCCTGAAAGCCCGTCGTCGCATAGGCTTCCAGCATCTCCTGAAAATCGAACTCTCCACGGAAATCGTAGCCCTGTACGTCTGGTGTGGCCAACTCTTCATCACTTCCGGGAACAACGTGGTCATGAGAGTCGTCGTCCATACCGGCAATTAGCAGGATACCGGTTTGAATCGTTCGAGATTGGTCGCTGATTCTCGATACACACAAGTCCAACATCTGCTAACTGTCTAGTATGTCCCAGCCCATGGTGGCTGTTCTCCGGCCCGACGACAGCCGTATCGTTGAGGCGGTCGAGTATCTCCAGTCACTCGATGTCTCCCCGGTTCCAGACCCAATGCTGGCAATCACACCGACCGATCAGGTTCCCCAACATGCGGACTATTGTATCTTCACGAGCGAGACCGGCGTTGACTTAGCTGCGACAGCAGGATGGGAACAACGAGAAACCACTGTTTGTGCCGTCGGAGATCAGACCGCGACCGCATTACGCAGTCGGGGCTATGCAGTCGATATCGTTCCATCAACGTTCACGTCCACAGGACTCGTCGACGAGTTATCTGCCGATGTCGAGGGCCAAACCGTTGAACTCGCCCGGAGTGCACACGGCAGCGATGTCCTCGCTGAGGGACTGGAAGCAGCAGGTGCAATTGTCAGCGAAACGCACCTGTATCGCTTGGAACGACCGGAGACTGCGGGACAATCGGTTACACTTGCGGGAGACGGTGAGCTGGATGGAATACTGTTCACCTCGCCAAAGACGGTGGAGCACTTCGTTCAAACTGCAACTGAACGTGACGCTGTCGCTGCACTACAACCCGGGCTAGAGGAGACGGTTGTTGGAGCGATAGGAGCACCGACAGAGCGTGCCCTCAACAAGTATGAGATCGCTGTCGATGTCATACCGGACACAGTGGATTTCACACAGCTTGCCGAGGTCACCGTACGTCGAATTCTGGAGATCCAACAGTAAGCACATTCTGTTTCCAATTTGCTAGGCGGCTTTGAGTATTCACAGACGTCTCACCGTGAACCACATTGCTCTGATGAGGATGGCAGCGGCACCAGAGGCTAACAGGGTTTGACGATAGCCGAACAGCGCTGCAGCCCCGACAGTGAGCGGTGGACCGATGGTTGTGCCGAGTCTGAGAACACTCGTCCGAATACTCATAATGCTCCCGCGAAATTCGTCCGGTGCTCGTTCGTTGAGTGCCGTATCCGTAATCGGTTCAGCCAGCCCTTGACCAAGTCCGAATAGAAAAAGTGCGCCAGCAACCACATATATGGAATCCGCGAGAGCTACGACGGCGAGTCCGATTCCGTAACTCACGAACCCAAGTGCGATTGATTGGAAGCTCGTGAGTACTTGAAGCACGCGATCACCTTGCATTGCGGTCAGTCCCATCGTAACCGCGGGTAATCCCACGAGAAGGCCGATACCCGCTGAAGAGAGGTGATACTCGTTGGCAAGCAGGAACGGAACGGCAGTGAGTTGCGCGCCATAGAGTATGACGAAGATACCGAAGATTGCGAGATAGAGTATGACGAAGGGAGTCATCGGTGTGGATCCGGTGAGGAGCTCACGGATACTCGAATTCGGGTTGTTCTCGTCCCGATGTGGCTCCTCGAGCAGGGTTATGCCGGGAATCGCGACGAGCAGGGCGAGGAGAAAACACGCGAAGGGAGCCGACCATGCGAGCGCACCACCGAGCAGCGGATATCCGGCAGCACCAACCGCGAGAATCGCCGCGTTGGTGCCAATCAACACCCGCCGTTGTTCACCGGTGTAGAGGTCTCACAGAAGCGTAACTGTGAGCATCGCAATCGCACTACTCGCCGCCCCCTGAATCGCTCGTAGTACCAGAATCAGGGTAAAATCGGAAATGAAGATGATACCGCCCCCACTGAGTCCGAAGACAACAAGCGCCGGGATTAGAATTGGTTTTCGACCGATGCGGTCGGTTAGCAGTCCAATCGGGAGGGTGAGAAAGATCCCGGGGAGCGTGAACGCCGACAACAAGAGGTTGGCCTGTGCCTCCGAAATGTTCCACGCCTCTTGGACCGCTGGGAGTATAGGTCTGATGAGTGAGACACCCATGACAGCGACAAGCTTACTCGCGAAAATCACGGCTGCTGCTGGCTAGTTCCGGAGCTTCCATCCATTCCATCCGTTCTATTACTCTCTCGGTAAGTGCACCCCGTAAGTCATCCGCTACAGGGCGATGGTCACGTTGATCGGTGTTGGAGGATTAGTTCTAATCCTATTGTCACAAGTACTGAAGTGGTAGTTCCTCTCGATATTGGCTGTAGATTCCAATTCAATGTACGACACGTCGAATCACGCTACGCTGAGAACGAGTTTCCCTTGTACGTGTTCTGTCTCACCTACTTCGTGTGCATGAGGTGCATTTTCGAGTGGGAATTCGGCACTGATCGTGGGCCGTACCTCCCCGGCGTCAATTAATTCGCTAATGGTGGTTAGAAGCGACGGGGAATTCGACCGCCCACTTACCACCTGTACATCAATGTCGTGGTTGGTGGTGAGCGCTCCGGATGGTTGCCCAACGACTGAAACGAGCACCCCATTTTTCCTGAGCACGTCAACTGAGCGTGCTGGGGTTTCACCCCCGACTGTATCTACCACGATATCGACATTGTCAATCACTGACTCGAAGCGCTCTTCGCGGTAGTTCACGAACTCGTCGACGCCTAACTCCCGGAGATAGTCTTCGCTGTATCCCGACGCTGTGGCAATTACGTCAGCCCCCTTCCATTTCGCCAGCTGGACGGCCATATGTCCGACACCACCGGCTGCGCCGTGGATGAGAACTCGCTGGTCGGCCGTGCAATCAGCATACTCGAATAACGCTTGCCAGGCGGTCTGCGTGACGACTGGCACGCCAGCTGCCTCCTCGTAATCGAGCGATTTGGGCTTCGGGGCGAGTTGTTCGGCAGGTGTGGCCGAATACTCCGCATAGGAACCTAACTCCGGGAACCCATTGACACCGAACACTGCATCGCCCGTCTCAAATTCGGTAACTGACGCGCCGACTTCCTCGACGACGCCTGAAACGTCCATCCCGAGAACGAGGGGAAACGGATTCTCGGGCAGCATCGACGCCATCGACATTCCCTGACGAATCCGCCAGTCGACTGGATTGACACCCGCTGCGTGAACCCGAACGAGAACGTCATCATCGAGCAGGTCCGGGCGGGGCGCATCCTCGTACATGAGAACATCCGGCGAACCGAACTCATGCATACGAACAGCATTCATTCTATCCGTCACTTGGAATCATTCCTCAGTACGTAACTCCGAGCTACAGAATCTTAACCGCTCTTCATCAGGACCACTCGATCTCAGAGAATCTGTTGTCAGCAATATTTATAAACTGACTATTCTCGTTTGATGGCCGCGCGTTGGCCTTTCTCGATCGGTGCCCCGACTGTGTTACCCCACTCGACCCACGACCCGTAGTAGTTCCGGACGTCTTCATACCCGAGTACCTCGTGGAGAACAAACCATGTCAGTGCAGACCGCTCACCGATGCGGCAGTACGTGATCACATCCGCGTCTGCATCAATACCGTGTTCTTCGTACATCGAACGAAGTTCGTCTTCGGGTTTGAAGCAGCCGGTACTCTCGACGACCTGATTCCACGGAATATTACGCGCACCGGGAATATGCCCACCACGCTGGACGCCCTCATTCCACCCGGGCGGGGCGAGTATCTCACCACGGTACTCCTCGGGTGTTCGCACGTCGACGAGTGCCGTTTCCCTCTCGATCGCATCCATGACATCGGGACGGTCAGCTCGGATGTCCAGCTGGTTCTCATCGACCACGTACGACTGCGACGTAAACTCCGGCACCTTGGTCGTGAGCGGCGCATCGCGCTCCCCCCAGAAATCTCGTCCTCCGTCAAGCAGACGGACGTCCGCGTGCCCGTAGTACGTGAAGAGCCAGTAGGCGTGCGCGGCGAACCAGTTCATCATATCACCGTAGATGACGACCGTCGAATCGGGGCGAATGCCAAATCCACCCAGAAATTCTTCAAACGCCGCTTCGGATGGCACATCGAAGGTCGTCGGGTCCTGAAGGTCGGTTCGCCAGTCCACCTTGCTCGCACCGGGGATATGTTCGTGCTCGTAGTTGCTGGGATCGATGTCGACTTCAAGTAAACGTATCGACGGGTCATCTTTCTGCACCTCGTCAAGTCGGTCGACGAGCCACCCGATGGAGACGACTGCGTCAGTGGAAGAAGTAGTCATATCCATGGATTAGTCGGCGTACGCATTAATCTCCTGCTGTCACACACCGACGTAGCTACTCGAGCCACCGCGTGGTTTCGTTTCGATCGACGTATCGGTGGATGAGAGTCGACTCGGCTTGCCGGAGCCGATAGGAGAGCGTCGACCGGGGGATGCTGAGTTCGACAGCGAGTTCGTCGAGCGTCGTTTCCCGTGGGGGATCGTAATACCCCGCCGAGACAGCTGTGCGGAGTGCAGTCTCCTGTTCCTCCGGGAGATTGAGGCCCGCCATCTGCTCCCGTCGCCATTCGCTGGCATCCCGGAGATGGCCCATTCTGAACGAGAGCCCGTTGTGGAGTCTCGCCCCGAGTTCATCGTAGAAGATGCCGATTTGCTCATCCGAGCGCATGAGAACACGCCACCAGCACGTCTCTTCTTGTCGCCGGGTCTCGAAAATCAGTCCATCAGGCAGATGCTTCCCGGCGAGCGTGTGAACGGACTCACACTGACGGATATCCGCCAGGTACGAGTACAGGACGAGTTCGTTCGTTGAACGTTCCACGACATCGTGATGACGTTCCGCCGCGCACCGCTGTTCGGTAATCGCTTCCCCACAGCAACTGTCGTCGAACCGGATGTCTTCGAGACGGTCAAGAGCCGTCTCAGGACCGGTCACGTGCTCCATCCGCCAGAAGGCGTGTTCGTCAACGACCGCGTCGAGCGAGTGCGCGCTAAGCGTCGAGTGCTCAAGAAAGACATCCATCACAGGGTCGACGCCCTTCTCGTAATCGATAGCAAACGTGAACTCCCGCATTGTACGTCGATAGTTGTCGCTCGACAATAGCGCTCCCGGTTTCTCAGAACAGCGCCTGGACGACGAAGAGCATCACCGTCGCGACGATCGCGAGGCCGGTGAGCACCACGAGAACTGGTTTGTACCCCGTGGATCGGAGATCTTCGAGTTGAATTTCGAGCCCGAGACCAGCGAACGCGGTGAGGAACGCCCAGTCGGAGAGATTCGACAGCGAAGTGGTCTGCGCGCTGTTCAGGAAGCCAAGGTTTGCGACAACCATCACGGCGAGAAAGCCAAGAACGAACTTCGGAAACGTGTCCCAGAGGAACCGCCACCCGACGGCATTTCCAGCAGTTCCACCGTCCGTCGTGACACTCTTCGATTCGATCTCAGCGGTTGTGCGGGCGTAGTAGATGGCATAGGCGATGGCCACGAGACCGATGAGCGCGTTCCGGGCGAGTTTTACGAGCAGCGCCCACTCACCAGCGGTGTTAGAGAACGCAAAGCCAGCGGCAGTGACAGGGCCGGTGCTGAACATCGTGAGGCCGGCCCAGATGCCGAAGACGATCTCAGAGAGACCGAGTGCATGGCCGACGAGCGGATAGACGAAGAGAGTCGTCGCATCGAAGAGGAGGACAGTCGCAGCGGCGTACGCGATACGGCTATCGTCAGCGGCGATGCTCTCGGCGATGGCGACGACAGCCGACACGCCACAGATACCCGAACCGGCGGCGAGAAGCGAGCCGGTTTGCTCTTGGATGGCGAAAACGGACCGTGCGAGGAGTTCGATGACGACAATAGTCGTAACGACAGTGGCGACGACGAGCAGGAGGATCGTCGGTCCGGCCGCGATGACACGGTCGAGCGCCACACTCGCACCCATGACGACGATGCCGAGTTCGAGCCAGAGTTTGTGAGTTCCGACGGCAGTCTGTGCCCAGTCCGGAATCCCATACAGATTCCCGATGAGGAGACCGAGGGCTATCGTGATGATGAGGTGGTGCACCGGGATGACAGTGGCAACGAGCCGTCCGACGAGCCCGATCGTGAGAAGGAGCGCGAGTCCTGGGAGGAACGTTCGGTTCATTCGGTCACCACGGGATCGGAACGCCAAGAGAAACGACAAGGAGTGCGAGGAAGCCGAGTAGGACTGCCTGCCAGCCGGTTTCAAGGGTCATCCACCACTGGGTGAGCGTTTCGAAGACGTTGTCGGTGTTGGTCACTGTATCATTTTCTCGGAGGAGACATCGAATGAGAGTTTGGTTGTCGTAGGACAAAAATTGTCGAGCGATAATGATCGAATTCTCGAACCCGTTCAGGAGGAAGTTCCTCGGTATCACACCCACGATGCACGATTTCTGGAATCACGAAAAGAGAGATCGTCAATCCAAGCAGATTCAATACCTGAAGAGTACGGCAATGTTTGGAGGGACAATCATGCTCCTTACTCTAGCTCGATCTGGAGCCATCGCTGACCAAGACGAGGAGGTACGAATGTCAATCCATTTCGGGTTCTGTCACAACATTCAACGTCGTCACTATTCGACAGATGGGGGCAGTCGACAGGAGTCACCTCCGTCCTGCCGACACGCCAAATCGCCGTCCAAACAAGTTTCCCACCCACAAAGACTACTATACAGTTATGACTGCTCCCGACTTCGACGAATTCAATCACGACGCACATATGCGCGAGGGCTTCGAACTCGCGCGTGAGGCCGCCGCTCGGGGCGACGAACCGTTTGGCTCCGTGCTCGTCCGCAACGATACGGTCATGATGAGTGATTCGAACCGTGAGATCACGGAAGATGACATCCGACACCATCCCGAACTCCATCTCGCGTACCGTGCGTGCCGAGAGTTCGATCCTGATGAACGTGCTGAGATAGTGATGTATACGAGCACTGAACCCTGTCCGATGTGCGCTGGCGGGGTGGCGACAGCTGGATTCGGGCGCGTCGTTTACAGTGTCGGGAGCGATGAAATTGCGGCGTTCACTGGGAACGAGCCAACGGTCCCTTCCGCGGACATCCTAGATGGTGTCAGCGACGTTGTCGGGCCAGTTTTGAACGACGAAGGGCGTCAGATCCACCAGGAATACGACTGGTGACCATGCCGGACTCCAGTCAGTGAACCGTCGCTAGTGGCCGCCAGAGACGAGGTGGAGGCCGACAATTCCGAAGACAATCACGGAGATGAAGAGGAGGCGGGCACACGTCGCCGGTTCGTCGAACAAGACGATACCGAGCGAAGCGGTCCCGACCGCCCCGATCCCCGTCCAGACAGCATACGCGGTCCCAATCGGCAGGTCTTGTATCGCTATTGCGAGTAACACCATACTGATGACGAGCGCGATGACTGTGCCCGCTGTCGGGATCGGTTCTGAGAGGCCGTCAGAATACTCCAGGCCGATCGCCCAGCCAATCTCGAACAGGCCAGCGATGAAGAGCAATATCCACGACATTCCCCTAGCTCTTGTTCACAAATTGGACTATAGCTTTCGATATCGACGGACAGCCGTCGATTCGATATCTGCTGGACGAGGGGGCTCCATTCAGCCTGCACCCTGCAGCACTGCGTCAATCTGCTGGGAGAATCAATGTGAGTGTCCTGCCTGCTGGACGGCCACCTGACGGCATAGGCCGACCGTCTCCCCGACTTTCGCGATATCATAGTAACCCCGCCAGGCAGGGACGGCACAGACATCCACCGGGAGGTTGACTACGCTGGATGTCGAACTGCCAAGATAGAGATCATCTCAACCTCCGACCTCCTCGAGGATACGGACGTCGCAGCACTGCAGCATGACTCGTTGACGTTCCCGCGAAGGCAACACTCGTGGACGTGGTTCGACGGCCAACCGGCTGGTTCAGAGCGACGATCGACGAGAACTACCCGGCACTCGGTCCAGCCCCAGACCTCCTCGACGAGTTCAAACAGCGCCACGAGGATTTCAGAATGCAGGGGCTGTGTGATGAAGGCGCCCATAATGCTGCCTGGGACGAGGTCGGATTCGAAGACCGGTACCGAACACATCTCACTGAGGTCGCGAATGCCCAAGACGCAGTCGCTGAATTCATAGACCGGGTTCGTGCGGAGGAACAGATCGTCTTCGTCTGTTTGGAGAACACCGACCAGAAACGATGTCATCGAACGCTTGTTAAAGCCCATCTCACTGCACGGCTGTAGTCTGTCATTCAGCCGGGTGCGTACCGCTCGTTGAGTTTCTCGATCCGGGTATTGATTTCGGTGAATCGCTGGATCCGTCATCGTCATTGATATCGTCGGCAGAATCCGGCAGTACGCTGAAGGGCCGCATCATGTCGTGGTCCTCGTGTTCGAGCATGTGGCAGTGCCACATATACCAGCCGATTTGGTCGTTGAATAGCCCCTCGAACTCGCCGAAGTGCACGAGCACGTGGGTTACCTCCCCTGGGTTCGCCGTGACGACGTCGTTCCAGCCAGTTTCTTCCGGTGCGGGGGGTTCGAGGGCCTCGACATCGATCGTCTCCGCTTCGGGGTCGTACTCACTGAACGGCTGTCGCCCGAGCACCTGGAAGTGCACGAGGTGAAGATGCATCGGGTGGGACGTGCCTGTCTGATTCGCGAAGCTCCAGATTTCCGTGTCGTTAAGGGTGGGCTCCTCGGTAACTGGGTCGTACAGCCTGTGGGGCGAGGACTCCGCATCCGAACCCAGGAGGTGCAATCGTCGTCCGTACTCGTCGGTACTCATGGTCAATGGGAGATACCGTTCCTCGGTAACCGAGTCGACGGGGATGTCGGGCACGTCCGTCAGCGTATTCGGAACCTGGCTAGGGTCGTCGATATCACCGACGGCGACGTCGATGAGCATCACTTCCGGCAGCGGCTGTTGACCCCCGGTATTGATGTTCGGTCCACGGTAGGGCGCCGCGGCGTCGTTGTGTACCAAGAGTGTCTGTCCGGCGTAGTCCGAGAAGTCAACGACGACGTCGGCACGCTTGCCCGTGCCGATCTCCAGTCGCTCCTCGATCGTGACCGGTGAGGCCAGTAGCCCACCGTCGTTGCCGACGAGGGTGAACGGTGGCCCGCCCGTGCCGGTCGTTCCGTCCGACTCGTCGTACTCGAACAGCTTGAGGTTATAGAATCGACTGTTCGAGCCGTTGAGGATGCGGAATCGGTACTTCCGGGGGTCGACCGAAAGCCGCGGCCAGGCCTTCCCGTTGACGACGGACGTGTCGCCGAAGAACTGCGGAACGATGCTCGGGTCGGGGTTCGGCGGGTCGCTGTCCGTCCCGGAGATGGCGGTCGGGTAGAACAACGAGCCGTCCTCGTTGAAACTGCGGTCCTGGAGCACCAGGGGAATCTCGTACTCGCCCGACGGCAGACCGAGAGACTCCTCGTGATTGTTCCGGAGGAGGTAGAGTCCGGCGAGACCGGCGTAGACGTTCAGTCGAGTGATGCCGAGCGAGTGGTCATGATACCAGAGCGTGGCCGGGGGCTGGTCGTTGACGTAGTAGTAGTCCTTCTTCTCGAACTTCGGGCCGGTGTGCTCGAAATCCCGCGTGAACCACGCCTTCGGCTTGCCGTCGCTCGTGTGCTCGACGTTCCCGCCGTGGAGGTGAGTCACGACCCGCACGCCGGTACTGTCGTAGGGAATCGTGCTGCTGTGTATGGTCGTATCGACCGGCAGGAGATGCTCGTCCGGCAGCTTGTTCTTCCAGCGCACGTAGATTGGGTCACCCTGCCGAGCCTCGATCGTCGGCCCCGGGCACTGGCCGTCGTACCCCCAGACAGTCGTTGGGGGAAGATCAGGGTGGATCTGCTGCTCGATCTCGCGCATTTCCACCTCGTAATAAGGGTTCCCGTTTTTCGTCCCGACCGGTTCCACGACACCTGGACGGGGGACTTCCGCAACCCACTTTTCGAGCTCGGGCGACGAATGGTCAGTCGGGGTTGGCTGTGAGGGGGGTTCTGTACTCTGGTCAGTTGGGTGTGAAGGGGTTCCTGTACTACCGGTCGGGGCTGCACACCCTGCGAGACTTAGCGCGCCAGCACTGCCCGCCGCTACGATGAATTCTCGCCGTGAAATGCCGGTGCCGGGCGCTCTAAGGCGATCACTCATTGTTATGGGTGGAATTTCGAGAGTGGTGACGGTCAATCGACGGCGGAATCCCGAGCGGTGGGAATCCGCCCAAGTGGTCTATCAATGGCGTGCCGACGGTCAGGTATGGAGCGTCGACAGGTACTAAAAGCAGGTGGCGTCGCGGCAACCGCAGGTCTCACCGGGCTCGCTGGCTGTAGTAGCTCGAACCCCGACGCAAGCGGTAAGACGGATACACCATTCGAACGGGGATACGAACACGGTACTAATGGTCACTAAGGGAAGCGAGTATTACTTCGATCCAATCGGGCTCTTCGTCGAATCCGGTCAAACCGTCACGTTCGAGAACAATAGTGGCAGCCACTCTGCGACAGCATACAAGAAGGGGAACGGACAGGCATCAGTCACACGCATCCCCTGACGGGGCCGAAGCCTTCGACAGCAGGATACTCAGCGAACAGGGCGCGACCTTCGAACACACCTTCGAGACTGCAGGAACATACGACTACTTCTGTACCCTGCACAAGGGCCTCAATATGGTCGGTCGTATCGTTGTCGGCGAGCCCGGTGGTCCCGCGGGGGGAAGTATGCCGCCAGACGGAGAGGTCCCCGAGAGCCAGACAATCGTCGACCAGGGTGCGGTGTCGTACAGCGACTTCTCTGGGTGACGACAGCACACCAGATACTGGCTGAAACTTTGCGAAGAGACACCTTTCAACAGCGAGAGAGTCCCGCCGTTCACGGCGGGCGTGAATCGCGTAAGCTCCGGTGGGAAACCGTCGTGTTACTGCTGGTTCTGAGTCTCCAACGCTTCCAGACCTGCTTTTAACACCTCTGCATAGCCTTCCGAGAGGTCCAAATCGTTCGCTTCTGCGTAGTCTTTGACTCGGCCACCGAGCGTGTGTGAAATATCGATGTTGGGACGCATGACGAAAAGACTTAAAGACTAAAAGTATAATAATCTGTCGTCGTGAAGCGTACCAACACGTTCGCCGTGCGACCGCTCTCCGATACCGGAGAGCAACTGCTACGCGACCTGTTGGACGCTTCCGCTGCTCTCTGGAACGAAGTCAACTACGAACGCCTCATGCGGTACAACGACGAAGGCGGATACGAAAACGAAGACGTGTGGGACGCCGATACAGGCCGACTCGAAGGCAAATACAAAGGCGTCCTCGGTGCGTCCACCGCCCAACAGGTGATACGGAAGAACTCCGAAGCATGGCGCGGATTCTTCGAGAACAAGAAAGCGTATCACGACGATTCGGATACGTCCGTCACTGAATACCCGGAACCACCGGGATTCTGGGGCAACAAAGACGAGGGCCGCAAACTCCATACCGTCATCCGCAACACGTCGTACACCGTCGAATGGGGCGAACGCTCCCGACTCGAAATACTGGTCGGGAGTGAATTGAAAGACCGATACGACCACACTGGGCGTCTCCGTTTGGAAATCACTGGCGACCCGAACTGGCCCGAGTACGAGAAACAGGGTCGGTTAGACCTGTGGTACGACGAGACTGATAGCACGTTCAGGGCTTCGCAACCCGTGACTGTTTCTGACGAGACACGGGATACTCCACTGGCCGAAGAGACGGCCGCTCTGGACATTGGTGCAAACAATCTCGTCGCCTGTACCACTACGACCGGCGAGCAATACCTGTACGAAGGCCGCGAGTTGTTCCAGCGATTCCGCGACACGACGCGAGAAATCGCCCGGTTACAGTCGAAACTCGAAGAAGGCCGATACAGTAGCAAGCGTATCCGGCGACTGTACCAGAAACGGACTCGTCGCCGGGACCACGCTCAGGAAGCGTTGTGTCGTGACCTGTTGGAACGACTGTACGCCGAAGGCGTGGACACACTGTATATCGGCGGGTTGACCGACGTACTGGACACGCATTGGTCGGTCGAGACAAACGCCAAGACCCATAACTTTTGGGCATTCAAGCAATTCACCGAGCGACTGGTCTGTACTGCCGAAGAATACGGTATCACGGTCGAAGTCCGGTCAGAGGCGTGGACCAGTCAGGAATGCCCGCAGTGTGGTTCGACAGTCCGAACGACACGGCATCAGGACACACTCACCTGTCCGTGTGGGTTCGAGGGGCACGCCGACCTTACAGCGTCGGAAACATTCCTAGAGCGGCACACAGAGGAAGCGGTCAGGCCGATGGCACGGCCCGTGCGGTTTGAGTGGGACGACCACGACTGGTCGGAGTCACCACGCTCTCACCGTCCCAAAGAACAGCGCACAGACCCGAGTACCGTCCACCGTGACGGGAATGTTGCCTCCGGCGAGTCGTAGACCGGTTGAGACTCCCCCGGAGGAAACCCCGGCGTTCACGCCGGGGAGGATGTCATGCAGAAAGCGGGGGCTATGCGTGATGACCGAGCACGCAGAATCGCGTCACGAGAAGGAAGCGACCGCTGGCCGAGCAACGGATGTGATGAGTGAAATTGGTCGAGAACTCGACCAGGAAGTCCTCGCCATACTCGGCGCGGAGTCGCCGCTCCATGTCATGGATATCGCCCGCACTGCAGATCGCCATCCGATCACGGTCGACCAAACGTGCGCCCGACTCCATGAGCACGGCCAGATCCATCCAGTCGGTCGAGGCCTCTACAAGATTACTGACGATGGAAAACGGCAGACCGGAGACGACTCCGAATCGTAATATCTGGAGGATGACAGCGTTTGCAGGCTGGTTCCACTCCCGGCCTGGGAAATCGTAATCGCATAGCATATCCCGAGTACCTGCCAAATTCAGACAATGGTGCGTGATTCAGCGTCATCTGAGGACTCGCCATCGCTGCAGGCTGTCCTTGATGCGCTGGACGACGCCGACTGTCGGGCCATCCTCCGTGAAACAGCTGAACCCATGACTGCAACCGAACTCATCGATACCTGCGACATCCCCAAATCGACGTTGTACCGAAAGCTCGAACTCCTCAGCCAAGCCTCACTCGTCCACGAACAGGATACGATCAATCCCAGCGGGGGTCGAACCACGAAATACGAACGCGACTTCGACGACGTGACGATCTCCATGTACGAGGATGACGACTTCTCGGTGACCGTCGAGCGGCCGCCACGGAACGCCGACGAACGGCTTGCAGACATCTGGTCGAAGATGGGGGACGAACTATGATCTGGGTGGAACCAGCCATCGTCGTCGTCAAGACGGTGATCCTACTCCTCGGAAGTGGGATTACGTATATCGCGTTTAGAGCCTATCAGAACACAGGGACACCATCGCTTCGCGTTCTCGGTATCGGATTTGGCGTCATCACGTTCGGCGTGCTGCTTGCAGGGATCGCCCATCAAATCCTCTCGGTCTCCCTGGAGATGGGGATCCTGATCAATAGCATCCTCGTGGCAATTGGCCTGGCGATCGTCTTGTACTCGCTCTATCTCGAACGCGGATGAGACCGCGCAGAGCGATTGATACGACAGTGCTGTTCATCGGAAAACAGGTGAATCCTTCAGCACAATCTCGTCTCTGGGGGGATTCGGGGCCCAGTATCGCTGGGAGAGGAAACCGTGACAACTAGTATACCAACGCCGTACGGACGCCGGTGGTGGATGCACCGATCAATCCTCACTCTGCTGAATCCACTGGAGTGCGTCGAGTCGCTCCTCGAGGTCGAAATATCGCATTGTCTCCGGAGCGACCGGCCAGATCGGCCGAACCGCTCGCCACCAGTCGTAGAGAAGTTTCGCCCACCTTGTGTCCCCGACTGCAGCGTAGCGAGCAATCGTGAAGTCTGGCCCATATCGGAAATCGGGTACAATTCCATGGAGATGTGAGAGAAATGTCGAGAACGTCCAATCCGGAACTTCCTCGTAGACTTTGATAGTACCGTATTGCTCAGACTTCTCGACCAACAACGAGTAGAGGTCCTCGTACCCCTGTCGCGTCCCACGTCCAACGCGGATGGCGACGAGGTTGTCCTCGGTTTCGTCCAGTACCTCAAACATCTGTGTGGAGTCCATTGGGGGCAGGCCTCAGTGCGTATGGGGTGTTTGATCGGTCTGTTCACTATCCGCCTCGTCGACGTCGAGACACTCGACAGTCGCATGGTCGATACCGCGCTCAGTCAGGTGGTCGTGAACTTGCAACCTGATTTCCCGTCGTTCCTCCAGCGATGTTGCTCCGTCGACGAGTCGGACCGTTCCCACCGTCAGCTGGCTACAGACCTGCCAGACGTGGAGATCCTCAATCCGCTCCACACCGTCGAGAGCAGTGAGCTCCGTTTTGAGCTCGTCCGAGTCAATGGGACTTCGTTGGAGGAGAATGGACGTGCTTTCTCGCAGCACTGTCCCCGCAGACCACAGAATCAACAGCGCAATGAAAACTGCCGCGACGGGGTCTGCAACCGGGAGGTCAAACACTGCGACGGCAGCCGTCGAGACGATTACGGCGATCGACCCACCAGCGTCTCCGAGCAGGTGGTAGAATGCACCTCGCTCGTTGAGGCTCATTTCGTCGCCCTGTAGAATATACACTGAGCCGAGATTGACGAGCAGTCCGCCGGTTGCGATGATGATCGTCAAGAAGGGATCGATACTGACCGGATCAAGAAAGCGCTGGTACGACTCCCAGACGATGTATCCGACCATCGGAATGAGAAGAATCCCGTTGAAGAATGCCGCGACGGGTTCGAGGCGGTGCAGTCCGTACGACCACGTCCCACCGCTCTCGAACCGCTCCGCCGTGTAGCCGGCGCTGAACGCCATCACGTAGGCCAACATATCGAACAGCATGTGGAGTGCGTCGCTGATGAGCGCGACAGAGCCGAACAGAAGTCCACCAGCTAACTCCACGACGAATCCGACGAAGTTAACGACCGCAACGAGCGCCAGCTTCCGCGTACTCCTGCCGGAAGCTGTCTCGCTACGTGCCGTCTCCTGCTCGTGAGCGTGGCTCATGTGTTTGTCGGACCGGTGGAGCGGGCGGGTTGCTTGGTTCCAGCCTCGCAACCCATTCCCATGGGAGTTCCGAAATCCATCAGCCGGGAACTGAATAACACGAAAACGCGGCGGCTGTCTGATTAACCAACGAAGACGAGGATTTGCCGGTCGTGTTGGTTACGTGGCGTTGTTTATGCGCCCGCGAGAGGGGCGCAGGGCGCACGATGAGAGCGCAGTCGCGATAGATGAATTCGATTCGAGGTGACCGACATGAAGGATCCCGAATCCAGCACCGTGTTCGCCGGCGTCGACGGACGAACCGACACTGAACTACCCGCCTGGTACCGCCAGAAGAAATCAGTCGACGAACCAGAGTCCTTCGCCGAGGCGGTTCGAGATCTTCCGCAGGCCGTCGAGACGACCGTGGCCTACCGGAACCCCTACACCGACGAGTGGGTCGAGACGGAGCGCTTCAATGCCCTCGTCGAGCCGAGTCGGGCTCGCGACCAAGCGAAGGACGACGAGCCCGAGACGGACCCGCTCTTCCACGTCCCGACAGACAGTTACTCGATCATCAATCCGGTCGATGTCTACCAGCCCCTCGAGGACGTCCTTCGCGAGGAGACCATCGATGGCAGGCCGCTCGGAGACGTGATGTTCGGCGAGATTCGACGCTACCGCGGCGGTGGCGAGGTCCACCTGGACGTCATGTTCGACGGTCTCAAAGTCCGGCTTCCCGGCCGGTCGGAGCCGATCACGATGGGGGTGACCTCCGGTTACGACTTCTTCGGCGATCACGCCGTCTACGTCGATGGCTTCGCCCAGGACGGCTACTGTTCGAACACGATGCGCTCGCTCACCGACAAGGAGGTGATCAAACACGTCGGCGACGTGCGGAACTTCCGATCCTGGTGGGAGGAGATCCTCGCCCAGGTTGAACTCGTCGCCGACGACCTCTTCGAGTTCATCCGAGATGCCCAGGACATCGACCTCGATTTCTCGAACCTCCCATTCGCCGTCACGGAGTTCTACAGTCTCCTCGGATTCCCGGACTACCTGGCCGAGCGTGCTGCCGAGGATGCCGAGGCGAACGCGGCGTCGCCGTTCAAGATCGACATGTGGACGCTGCTTTCCGGCGCGACGTACGCTCTGACCCACCTCTTCCAGGGGAAGGAAGGTGCGTCCCTCGATGGCTACGTCCGGACAGCCAACGACATCCTGTTCAATCCCGAGGGCACCATCGAGCGTGTCGAACAGGCCTATGAGCAGCAGCTGGACGCCGAGGATAGCGATGGGTCGCAGTCCTCGCTTGCCGGCGAGCGGGCGCTCGCGAGCATCGAGCGCGTCAGCGACGACCTGCAGGCGAGCGTCGAACAGTTCGAAGTGCGTGAAGAGGCGCTTCGCGAGCGGTTCCAGCAGGTAACGAACTAGCACCGCCGTCCGATTTTGCGTTTTCTACAAATGGCAAACGAGAATGCGGACCGGCAGTGTCCGGTCTGTGATCGCCGAATCGCGAGCGTGACGATCGTCGGGCCGAGTGAAGCAGTGGTCGCTCCGTGCAGTCATCGAGTGCATCCACACCGGCTCGGCTGACCACCGGACTCGACGCTGAATGGGACCGGTGACACACGTTGTCTCCGAATTAACCAACACCATGCTGGTATCGGAGGGTTGTGTTGGTTAACGGCTGACAGCAGCTGCGTTTTTCGTCCCCTGAAAGGGTGCAGGGCGGCCGGATCCACCCTCGCACAACCCTACTCATGTCGCTCGAAATCAGTACGAGCAGCAGCACTGAGCGCGAGATTACCGCTGCCCGACAAGCTGACAGCGT
Source organism: Halovenus rubra (assembly GCF_026586665.1). Taxonomy (GTDB): domain Archaea; phylum Halobacteriota; class Halobacteria; order Halobacteriales; family Haloarculaceae; genus Halovenus; species Halovenus rubra. The sequence continues at coordinate 2,513 of NZ_JAODIY010000045.1, read as the reverse complement.
GGCGTTCCTCCATCGAGCACCGTTCGCAGTCGACGCGTTTCAGCTCGGATTCCTACCTGGATTCCGAGAGGACTGTGGGTATCAGCAGACCCAGTATCAGGACCTGGACATCCCCGTCGGGATGCTTGACAACGATTTTCGGAATCCCGACTTGGATCGATACATCGCCCAGTTTTTCGAGCACGAACCCCAGGTCGGAGTGATCGGCGATGCGTACGAGGTGGACGACGTCGACGAGTACGTGGCCGCCGCCCGCGAAATTCGGGCGAGTTACCCCGATTCAGAACTCGTCATCGTCCCCAAGTGTCGGGCAGTGATCGACGCGATTCCTGACGACCTCGTGCTCGGCTACTCGCGGGGGTACGCCGACCGATTGGCACACGAGTTCTCCGAGCCAACCGACTGGAGGGGGCGGCGTGTACATATCCTCGGTGGTAGCCCACCGAAACAGTGGGACGTTATCCGGCAGCTGACCCGACCGACGCTCACGGACGAGCAACCAGCCGACATCGTCGGCCTCGACTGGAACGGCCTCCATCGGGGAGCACAGTTCGGCGAGTTCTGGACGGCCGACGGCTGGGACGACAGCGGTCGCGATGCAGACCACGTCACGGTTCGCAAGACGGTCCGTCACAGTCTCGCCCGCCTCAAGACCTTCTGGCAGTCTCACGGTGTCTGGCCCGACTCGACACCGCACGACGACACCCTCGAGATCGAGTACGAGGGACCGTCACCAACCGATCTCAATAGTGCTGCGTGTACTGAATGCGGAGCGAACGTCTGGACGACCCGGCGCGGTCCATTCGTCGCCGAGTATGATACCGGCGCAGTCTGTGGATACTGCAGTTACGACTGCTACTTTGCCCACCGCCATCGAAATAACCTTGAGGAAATCGCCGGCGAGCAGAGCGTCTACCTCCCGCCGGCGTGACGCAGCGAGCTGTTTTTCGTGCCCTCCAGAGAGGGCGAGGGCTCGATCCAGAGAGTCCTCAGAGATGGTGATTTTCCGTGAGTCAACAACAGCGTCCGAACAACGTCTCGATCGACGACATTCCAGTCGACGTATCGAACACCCAATCAAGCGAGGTCGACCCCGCTGAGGTACCCGAGGAAATCCGGTCGGTCACTCGTGGACTCGCAAGCGAGCAACCGCCGACGAATCCGCTCGTCGTCCTGAAGGCCGGTGGCTGGTGGTATATACATGGCAAGGGCGGGACCGATCCCGCGTTCCAGTGGGCCATCGAGTGGGTGCGACATCTCGCGACGGACACACCCAGTGATGTCAACCAGTTCGATGCGTTCCTCGAATATCTCGTCACGATCGGGTTCGCTGACGAGAAGGCAGCGCTTCGATAACCAGGCCCCATTCACACTACGGGGTGTTTGACCGGGCACTATCTCGAACAGAAACGAGTCTGACCGCAACCTGTCCAGATAGGAGGACGGTTACTTAGAACCGGTAGCATGCAACGTCTTCTCCACCACAGGTCGGACACGTTTCAGCGTCCTCGGAAAGGGTCGTTCCGCAGTGTCGGCACTCATACAGGGTGGATGTCATGGACATACGAGTCCCAACGACCCCGCGGAGCGTTTCGACGAGACCCATCCTCCCTGTGCTTGTGTCGCACTGGTTGTTAATCCCAGCTTCCGATAGCAACCCCGGCATAAACCCCGCAGTCGCGCCGTCGTTTATTGTGCGCACCCGAGGGGTGCGGCGCGTCCTGACTTCTCGGAGACATCGTCGTACTCGATGTGATGCAATCCATGCTGACAACCAGTGAGTCGGAGGTCTCGTTCGAGGAGACCGACACCCGACACGACGAGATGCACAGTACCATCGAAGACTGGATCGACGAGCTCATTGCAGACGTCGACGAGGCAAAAGCCAGCCAACAGTTCCAGGAGTGGCTCGATGTCCAGTCCCGATTCCACGACTACTCCCATCGCAACACCCTCTTGATCAAGCTCCAATGTCCCGAGGCGACCCGCGTGGCGGGCTACAATACGTGGAGATCGGAGTTCGACCGGCACGTCCAAGAGGGCGAACAGGCGATCTGGATCTGGGCACCCATTATTACGAAGCAGTGCCCCGAGTGCGAGAACTCACCGAGCTACCACAAGCAAAGCGACTGTGACTATGACGAGACATCGCCCGAGGAGTGGTCGAAAGGACTGGTTGGATTCAAACCAACGGCAGTCTTCGATGTGTCTCAGACCGAGGGCGAACCGCTACCCGAGCTGGAAACCGAGGCAGCTGGTGACGCCGACGACCTGGTGCCAGCGCTCCTCCATGCGGCAACTACTCTCGATATCGACGTCCGTGTCGTCGACGCTGCTGAGTGGGAGCATGGCGACGCAAAAGGCGTCTGCAAACACCGGAACCTCCACGAATGCCAACCCGTCGTCGAATAGCCTGTTGCACGGTTACAAATTCAACTCAGACCTATCTGACAGCGTTCACTAGCGATAGAAATGGTCACTTTAACTAGATAGGAAGTCGGATTCAAGGTATG
>NZ_JAODIY010000044.1 GCF_026586665.1 Halovenus rubra | reverse complement strand
GGTCTCCGCAGCGGTAGCAACGGAGACTAACCCTCAAATCATACAGAATGTGACTATTTCGCGGCGTTCAGACGGCACTCTCCCGACTCGTTCGGGAAGTACCGAATGTGGACTTCGTTTAGCTCCGAGACTACATCGAAGCAAACACTGAGAGAGCGCGGAATGAACGATATTATTTTTGAATGACTCTCTGTAGAATGAATTATATCTATGCTTGGGCGGAGGTAAATATTTGAATACCAACAAGTGCGATAAATACAGACATAAACCAGGTATTGAAACAGGTGAAGTGAGTGATCCAGAGCGAGTCATCAAGTAGAGATATCAGATACTCCCGAGAAATAATATAAAGGCATACTCACCTCGATAGAACAATGGCAGACGAACCATATCGTATCAAATACCCAAAAACAGCGGACTGTTCGTTATCGACTATAGAAGAGTTGGTCGAGTCCGGTATCCAACAGGGATGGGAAACATCACATGATGGAGAGACAAATGGGCTACTCTATAATGGTCCACTCAATGATTATACCTCGCAGCGGCACCCGAAGAAAAACGTCCTCCAGGATCTGTCGGAACATCGACGAGGCAGTATTACATTCTGGGTAGATAACATTGATTTCAGTCTCAGTCTCTACGCAACCTGGGAACGGTTCAACGATCTGAGTGGGTTTTCATTCTGTGTTGATCCGGTTCATTACCGTCAAGACGCTGAAGACGTTACAAACACAATTATTCAGATTGCAACCACGATATATAATGTACTAGACCAACCTGTTGCATTTTCTAGTATTTCTATAGATGATACATCTCACGTGCATCAACTGCTGGAAGGACAATTGACTGATGTGTACTGGTTGCTGTTGTTACCACCAACACTGGTAGAGAGACTAGATCAAAGTATTATCGAGACAGACCTGTTTTGGTTCAATGAACGTCTCCCCGATGGGGGGCATATCCTGGTAGCCACAGCCAATCCTCTCAGTTTTACACCGTCATTGAAGGAAGAATTGCGCGCCAAATTAGCACTCTCAAAATAGGGATACTCAATGCAAAGCCCGGTGAAGATATAAGCTCACTTTTAGAGAGAAATGGAAGCGAGTTCACATGGATAAGTAAGTAAATAAATGGCTCCAACAAAAATTAAATTCAGATCTGATGGAAGCTATCGGGAACAATTAATCAAAAATGAAGAACCAGATAGCTGGATTGACATTCGTATCAGAGTCGGGGAAGAGTACATCTATGGCGGTCCAGACAGCTACGTTACTGGATTTGCATGTGGGTTTGTTCTGAATCTGCTTGACTCGGTCAGTGCAATGAAAACTGGCGAGAGGTCTATTATTGAGTTGGAGTACGGCCCGACGTGGTTGACGATAGATCCTGTGGATCAAACAGCCGTCAGGATAGCTGCTTGTCGAACCTACAAGGGCGCGATGGACTCGTCTGAAAGGTTAGAGATTGATGATGATGCAGTTGTTTCAAAAGAAGCGTGGGAAAGTGAGGTCCTCAGAACTGCGCGTGAATTCCATGAGACTGTTGTTGACGTGAATCCCGACCTACAAGATCAGGAGGTGATTGCTGATATCCGAGATCGAATAGATTCCTTTTCCGAGGAGTAATCGACTCTCATTCAAGCGCGTAATCTCGGCCATAGATCACCCAGAGTTGAATGCTGGTGATGGAGAATTCGAAGACACAACATGAAAAGGAACCATCATTCATCGGTTACGATTAAATTCCATTTCGATCAGAAATATCAAGACTGGGTCAAACAGGGCGCCCCTCAGCGATGGATAAGTATTTCACTCACCATTGGTGGTGAAGATGTTTACGGCGGTTCACGAGCTACAGTGACTGGTGATGCATGTATTGTCATGATTGACCTTCTTGAATCGGTGACCGCTCTCAAATCAGATTCCCGTAGTGTGGTTCATTTCGATCAGGGACCATCCTTTCTCTCAGTCGGTCCAGAAAATACCACTGCTGTTGAAATTGCAGCCTGCCACACCTTAAAAGAAGCAAAAAATCCCGAAGAGCGACTCGGTGTCGCACGGTCGTATATCACCACGAGAGAACTGTGGGAAGATGCGGTTACTGAGATGGGAGCTAACTTCTATCAAACAGTCACTGAGCTAAATCCCGAGCTAGAAGAGCATGATGTAATCAAAGAGATCGACAATAGAATATCAGATATTCGTAATTAAAATAGAACATATTCATAGAGAGGAACTGGATTCCATTCTTCGATACCGATACGTGAGAGAACAAAACCCTGAAAGCGGAAGACTCTCCAAGTGACATTACCTATAACGTAGTACTACCTAACGACGAACCCGATATTATAATCGCCGAAGCAGTAGGCGAACACGGCGGATTTACCCGCATCGAGTATGATGTCACGGGTGATTCGGCGGATCTGACTGTCTATGCCGGTGCCTTCGCAAGTGCCGCAGCAGAGGGTTCGAAGATTGGTGGAACACTCGGTTCAACATCACCGGATCCTGTCTCGACACTAGGTGGAATCCTGGCAGGTGGGTTACTATTTGGTTCCGTTGCAGCACTGGAAGCGGAAATAGAGGACGAGGTTGTCAGGGAGGAAATCTCCTACGAGATCCCTGCCTCCAGCATCGAAGCGAAGTACGAGGTGAACGGCGAGGAGATTACTCTTCCCGCAGGTGCAGTCTACGAAACAACCACTGTCGATGGGACAGAGTACACCCGTGGGTTTGGTCTGGAGTACATCGAGGCGACGACTGGGCTGACGGTTGCAGAAATCGAGAGCATTCTCGACAATCCAGACAGGGTCGTCACCAAGGATGGCGAAGTGCAGTATATCATCGGTGACAGTGTTACCGACGGCGAGGAGACCATCCTCGAAATTATTGGCGGGACCATAGCTACCGCGTCTTCTGGCGAGACGGTTGAAGATACCTGTGGACAAAAGGTGTATATCCCAGAACAATCTGAAAACGACCATCCATACAAGCAAGGCATCGATAAAAATGATATCAGAGACGCACTCAAAAACCCGTTCAATGGCAAAGTCTGGACTGACGGAACGCTTCGGTACTACATTAGCCAAGCCTCGAACGGAGTTTGGCACATTGTACGGACTAGCCCAGATTACCCGTTTGCTCCGTGGGGAGTGAGGACATCGCTACTTAAAGATGGAGAGAAAAGCTTCGATAGTGGACAAGATGCTGAAGAGGAACTTGAAGAACGAGGACATACTGAATACGATTGTTAACCATGAAAGAGCACGACGACTATTCTGAATTATTAGATAAGGCAGATGAATATCGCCAATCAGGAGAATTAGTTTCAGCAGCAGATTATTATAGTCGTGTTGGATATTATGGACTCTCAAGAGCTTGTTTTCATCACCGAGGTCTTTGGATTGGCATTGATAAACTTCGTCTCGCCGCAGTATGTTACAGAATGTCGGGAGAGGACTCTAGGTGTACGAATCGTAGTCAACAGTCTGAATTAATGATAAACGAGGTAATTGATAATCACCTCCCTGAAAATAAGACCAAACGTGATGCTTGGACTGGTCTTGCCCACGAATATATTGGCGATTTTCGTATGATTGCGAATCGAAAAGACGCCAACGAGGCCTACCAAACTGCAATGAAATTGTATAAGCGTGTAGAACAGGCCGGCGCACCAGATCCGGTCTACGCTTGGGCTGGTGAAGATGGATTCCACTTCTCGACCAATTTTCTGCTGTATCTTATTGACGCTGTAGGTTGGAAAATAGATTCGGATTCCTTTACAGCACTTCGAAGTCTGTCACTCACATATCGAATAGAATATCGACATGAATATATAGCTGAATTACTATCTTTATTGGATAAATCTGAAACGCTCGAATGGAGTGACGATGTACTGGCTCCACCAGACGAATCTGAGTGACTGCAATAGTAAATACGTACACGAATTGTAGAAGAGGAAAGAAAGACAGAATGTGATTATTACCAATGTACGAACCCAGCCATCGCCGAGAAATAAGGGCCAAAGCGGAGCAAGCTAGGTCAGACGCCGCGTCAGAGCAGGCCGGTGACTGGTATACGCGTACAGCATACTATGCTCTTTCTGCCAAGGCGTTTGACAAGTGGCACTTCTGGGTAGCAGTTGATGAACTCCGATACGCAGCCGTTTGCTATCGGCTAGCTGAGGCAGAAAAGCGTTGTATCAATCGAAGCGAGCAGGCAGTCCTGATGATTGAGGATGTACTGAATGGACGGCTTCCCGAACGGCAAGTCAAACATGACGGATGGACGGGGCTTGGATACGAATACATTGGGGATTTCAGGATGATTGCTGACATCGAAGGAGCTGACGATGCGTACGGCCAAGCTCTTGAGCTATTTGAGCGTGTGGAACAGCATGGAGAGCCAAGTCCATTTGGTGGGCCAAGCCCGGTATACGCGTGGGCCGCTGAGGAAGGATCCGAACTATCTACTCGATTTATATTCCGCCTCATTTTTCCCGGGAGGACAATACATCAAAGGGCGTAACTTGACAGACAGGATATAATTCCAGAGGTTAAGGACCTGATTTATGACTCAATAAAAAAGGGCAAATATTCATCAGGATCTGGAGGCAGGCACGAATACATGCTGAGGCCAACAAACCAAGGTTACACTGAGATAGGCATCACTCAAATGAGGGTTATCACAGATGGGGATGGGTCTATCAAAACTGCTATCCCTGAAAAAGGGCCTAGTGTTTCCAAATGGCATTCTGAATATGGGTGGATTGAATGAATTTCAAAATAGACAAAGAAATGCTAATCGAAATCCAGTATGGGGATGAGTTCACGACACAAGTAGAGGATGGTGAGAGTGACCCATACGTAGGAATGAGAATACTGGCTCAAGACAGCTATATATACGGTAGTGATAATCGAGTTCCGAAAAACTGGGTCACATATCTGCTCAATAGTCTTTTAGAGAGTATTTCTGATGTAGTGAATACTGAAAAAGCAGTCATCACAAATCAGAATGGACCGTCGTATTTTGTGATTGAGCCGTTGAACGAAACAGAGGTATCTATAGCAAATGTTCTAACATATGATGGTATTGACGATCAAGAGGAGCGATTGCCAACAACAGATAGTGTGACAATATCGACGGAAGCCTATATTACTGAAATAATTCGTGCAAGCAAAGAACTGTATAAACGGATTGTTTCTGCCAATCCTAATCTCACTGACTCAAGAAACATCAAATTGCTGGAGGGAAATCTCTCCCAAGCCAAAGACACCCTTGAATCGAAATAATATTGTTGTTTAAATCACTCTTCTTTATTTATATATAACTGATAAAAGAGAAGATATCATGACACAGTCTAGTTAAGTCAGTTTGAGAAGTGAGCAGGTCATTGAGTTGGTTGGTTCAGATGCTCGTAGACCTACTCAGTGAGTGCTTTGCGGCGGATCTAGAAGAAACTTGGGAGCGTGAACGGACGGCGACGTTGACGAGACGCTTCGCGTCTCGTTCGCACACCAGAAGCCCGTGGCTTCTGGGGACGCCCATCAGGGCGTTCGCCGTCCGGCTTCATGCGCCCGGTTGTTCACTCAGAGAGACAACAACGGTTCTCGCGGAATTAGGCGTTGAACGCTCTCACCAAGCGGTCTGGCAGTGGGTATATCGGCTGTCTGACAGCGTTCCTGACCCGCCGACGTTCGGGAGAGCTTTGCTCTCCCGCAGCCCATCAGAAATATCCGATTTCTGAGGACGGCGCAGCCGTCGCGGGTCGCAGTTGACGAAACCGCTGTCAAAATCAACGGCGAGTGGTCTTGGTTGTACGCTGCAATAGACATCGACACAAAACTCATCTTGGACGTGGCGTTGTTCGGACGCCATGGCACGGATCCGGCGGCTGCGTTCCTGTCTGGACTGCAGGAAAAACACGATCTCTCGAATGCGACGTTTCTCGTCGATCAGTTCGGCTATCGGACTGCCCTTGTACGATTAAGATTGAACGGTCGGGTTGACTATACCGACCGAAACCTCATCGAAAAATGGTTTCACACACTCAAAATGCGGCTCGACCGTTTTCATACTTCGTGGGTGGGCAGTCGGCGGAGCGTTCGCCAATGGATTGCAATATTTGCGCATTACTACAACCGCCTCAGACCGCACCAATCCCTCGATGATCGAACGCCAGCTGACGAGGTTCTAAACTAGACAGTGTTGTGTCTTCGATTATGACAAACATGCGTCACTCGATTACATCGGTAAGGAAGTCGAATTAGAAATTGTTCCATTTGTTATTACTAGTGCCGAAATCGTGGGTGAGAAAGAAGGGAGAATCGAGCCTAACGAAGAAAATCCTAGGCATTGGAAATCACATTCGTACGTGGGAGAGATTTCTTCAACTAGTGTCAATAAGAATACAACATTCCCACTCGCTCTCAGCGGCGATACCGTTTCAATTGAATTCAGTGGAAATGATGAGTACGGTCGTTTAATCCAGTCCTGTGAAGTTAGTGACACTGTCCACATCACGACGGCCCGAACAGATCTTCACGGGATCACCCGTATAAATAGGTCAGACTAGTATTTGATCACGTCTCAGTTCAGACGACCTGACGATCAATAAAAACGGCAGTAAACAGACTCAGTGGTACTGTGCGAGTATCAGACCCCCGTATGAGAGAGGACACGGATAACAACCGTTTTGCCGCCGCTTCCGTGAGGAGGAGACATGCTCGGTATTATCGTCTCTCGGGCCGACAGCGCCTCGGTCCATATCGGCGAGCACCTCCGTGAGCTCGCGGACTGGGACACCTTCGATGACGGCACTCGTTGCGACGCCGCGGGCGGAGGAACTGTCTACGAAACTGACGGCGCGCAGTTGCGGGAGTTCGACGCCCTCCATCTCGACCTCGTCCGGCCAGCCGATGCATTCGATGACCCCGACTTCCTGGTGTTTGCCTCCCGTCACTCCGGCCAGACCGGTCCATTGCTGACAGCTCACCATACCGGCAACGTCGGCCCGGCTGAACACGGGGGCACGGACAACGACCTCGCAACTGCTTGCCCCAACGCGCTCCGGACCGTCTTCGATGCACTCGATGCGTACTCGCCTGGGGGATACGAGGTCGGCATCGAGGCGACCCATCATGGTCCGTCGGTTGTGGGCGCACCCTCGATGTTCGTCGAGGTCGGCAGCGCCAAAGAGCAGTGGGAGGACCCCGAAGCTGCCCGAGCCGTTGGGCAGGCAATCTTGGCTCTGCGAGAGAGTACGGCGTATTGCCGCCCTGAAAACGGCAGTTGGAGCACGAGCGACCAGCGGGGACGGTGTCGACAACTCGTCGGCATCGGCGGCGGCCACTACGCACCACGGTTTAGGCGTGTGATGGCAGAAACTGACTGGGCAGTCGGCCACGTTCTTGCCGATTGGGGGCTCGACACACTTGAGAACCCGGCAACGGAAACGGTCATCGAGCAGGCCTTCGAAGCGACTAACAGCAACTACGCACTCGTCGAGGGTGACCGTGCCGAACTCACGGAGGTGGTGGAGTCGCTTGGCTACCGTGCCGTAAGCGAAACCTGGGTCCGAGAGACCGACGGCGTTCCCCTCGGATTTGTCCGTGCCATGGAAGCAGATATCGGATCCATCGATGACGGCCTCCGCTTTGGTAAGCCGGCCCGAAATCACATTCCAGAGGAGTATCACGTCGTCGACCTTCCGACAGCACTGTTGGACGAAGCTCGGGGCATCAACAGAGAAGCAGCCTCCAACGCGGTCGCGGAAGCTGCACTCGCGTTTGGAACCGACCAAGGAGGGACTCGTCCGACCGGAACAGTCGTCCTCCCTCCGGAAACCGAGCGTGCAGTCGTCATTGAGACTCTACTTGCGGTGCTTTCAGAAAAATACGACAGCATCGAACGCGACAAGGAGACAGTCATTGCTCGACAGGAGGTATTCAACAGTGAGAAGGCACAGACCTTGGGCGTCCCCCAGGGACCAGCGTTTGGTCGACTCGCTGCTGGCGAGCCTGTCGAAGTCGACGGTGAAACAATCCCGCCCGCGGCTGTCCACGAGGAAAAGACCACGCGGTTCTCGCTCTCTGAATGAACCCCTTCGCTTCGTGTGGAGCTATAAACACATCGTAATCTATACCCACAGTCGGTTTCCACCGGAAATTCCGGAGAAGAGCGTCATACAAACGTCAGACGAGAGGGAAAAGTAATTAGTACTCGGCCTGCTATGGCTATTTAAATTATGGACTCCATCATCGATGACGCAATCGACGAAGCGGAGGAAGAACGAGACGAAGTGAGCGAGGAACCAACGGAAAGCACGCCGACAGAGGAGCCATCTACGTCGGGGACAATGAGCGACGAGGAGCTCGCAGAGGTCGTTCAAGATCTCGAAACGAAAATTACCGTTGTCGGGTGTGGTGGTGCTGGGGGCAACACTGTAACCCGGATGATGGAAGAAGGTATTCACGGTGCAAAATTGGTCGCCGCAAACACCGACGCCCAACACCTTGCCGACGAAGTAGACGCGGACACAAAAATCCTCATCGGCAAGAAACGGACCGGCGGCCGTGGAGCCGGTTCAGTTCCGAAAATCGGCGAGGAGGCGGCCCAAGAAAACATCGAAGATATTCAGCAGTCTATCGACGGCTCGGATATGGTGTTTGTTACGGCAGGTCTCGGCGGCGGGACCGGTACCGGTGCTGCCCCGGTCGTCGCACAGGCCGCACAGGATTCTGGCGCTCTTACGATATCTATTGTTACAATCCCATTCACTGCTGAGGGTGAGCGCCGGCGGGCCAACGCCGACGCCGGTCTCGAACGTCTCCGTTCAGTCTCTGATACAGTGATTGTCGTGCCAAACGACCGCCTTCTCGATTATGCGCCCTCGATGCCGCTGCAGGACGCCTTCAAAATCTGTGACCGTGTTTTGATGCGCTCGGTCAAGGGTATGACCGAACTGATTACTAAACCCGGCCTGGTCAACGTTGACTTCGCCGACGTTCGAACAATTATGGAAAACGGCGGTGTCGCTATGATTGGACTGGGCGAGTCCGACAGCGAGAACAAAGCCCAGGATTCGATTCGCTCGGCCCTGCGGTCCCCACTCCTCGATGTCGAGTTCGACGGCGCGAACTCCGCGCTTGTCAACGTTGTCGGTGGCACCGACATGAGCATCGAAGAGGCAGAAGGCGTCGTCGAAGAGATTTACGACCGTATCGACCCGGACGCTCGCATCATCTGGGGTGCATCGGTCAATCAAGAGTTCGAAGGCAAGATGGAGACCATGATTGTCGTTACCGGCGTCGAGAGTCCACAGATATACGGCAAAAGCGAAGCCGAGCAAGAACGCGCTGCCCAGCAGATTGGCGACGATATCGACTACGTCGAGTAACACACTCTTTTCGGAGGTTAGCCGGCCGTCCGGGCCGAGTTGGCGACGACAAGGACGCTACTAGTTGCCATTGCCAACGCGGCAAACAGCGGGTTCAGGAAGCCAAAGAGTGCGAGTGGTATTGCAATACCATTGTAGACAAACGCCCAGACGAGGTTTTCGCGAATCCGCCGGCGCGTGGCTACAGCGACATCGAACACAGTAGGGAGTCGTCCGAGGTCATCATTGAGAACGACCGCATCGGCAGCGTCGACTGCGAGTTTCGTCCCATCTTCGAGAGCAATACCAACATCGGCGGCAGCGAGCGCAGGTGCATCGTTACTACCGTCACCGACCATCGCAACTGTCCCGGTCGCTGCCAGCCGACGAATAGTCTCAGCTTTGCCATCGGGTCTGATGCCGGCGAACACCCGGTCGACGGCGGGATGCTCTGCGAGTCGCTGTGTGGCAGGTCCCTCGTCTCCGGTAAGAATGACAGTCCGGTCACCTAGTTCTGTAGCAACTGCTGCCCACTCATCGCGGGCCTCGTCACCGACTGCGATGACACCTCGGGCGCAACCGTCCCATCCGACAATCACCGGTACGTTCCCCTCCGTCGTGATACTCTCTGTCCGGTCTGCGAGGGCATCATCTATCTCCCACCCCTTCTCGGTGAACAAGTCGGGGTGGCCCACGAGAACAGACATACCATCAACTGTCGCCGAGACACCTCGAGAGTGCCGAACGACCGACCCAACACTGTCGGCCAACTTCGTGTCCCCAGCGGGTGACGCTGGGTCGGTCGCCGCCGTGTCTGTGGGCACGGTGGTCCCCCCGTCGGAACGGACGCCGGGTGCTGCTTCCGTCACCGCTCGTGCGATTGGATGAGCCGTATACTGTTCGACTGCGGCGGCTCGCGCGAGTAGTCTGTTCTCGGTTGTTTCGTCGGTCGTAAACACGTCGCTGACGGCCATCTCGCCGTTGGTTACAGTTCCGGTTTTATCGAAGACAACGGTATCGACGGAGCCAACGTGTTCAAACAGTGCAGGTGTGGTGATGACGACGCCACGCTCGGCGGCAGAGCGGAGACCGGAGGCAACAGCGAGCGGCGTCGCAAGACCGAGTGCACACGGACAGGAGACGATGAGAAGTGTAAGACTCGTGAGCAACGCAGTTTGGACCGACTCACCAGCAAAGAGACCCAACACACTGGCACCCACCGCAAGAAAAAACACCAGCGGGACAAACACAGTTGCGAGCCTGTCAGCAAACCGCTGTGCGCCAGACCGCGCAGTCTGGACCTCCCAGAGCGAGTCGACGATGCGGTCAAGCCTGCTATCGGTTCCAGTCGCTTCGATGAGTAGCGGTGTATCGGTAACGACCGTTCCGCCGATGACCGTATCACCGGGAGCTTTGTTTTCGGGAAGTGATTCGCCAGTGACGAGGGCTTCGTCGACAGCCCCAGAACCGTCTCGGACGACCCCATCGACGGGGACCCGCTCGCCCGCCCTGACGAGAAGCCGGTCGCCGGTCTCGACTGCATCGACTGAGATAACCTCGCCATTTTCTCTAATCGCAGTCTCGGACTGGAGTGGAGTGAGGTCAGTGAGCAAGCCATTCATCCGCGACCGAATACGTCCCTCATAGTAAGTTCCGGCAGTGACCGCAAGCACGACCACAACAGTCACATCATAGTAGAGGTCAGCGTGGCCAGTAAGCAGACGACCTGTACTGTAGGCGTAGGCAGCGAGTGCAGCAGTCGTCACCAGCAAGTCGACGTTTGGCCTGCGTGTCCGGACGCTGACGTACGCCCCGCGGAGAATCGGTGCACCGGTATACAACAAGAGTATCGCCGACAGCGCAGCCAGATGACCGTATATGTGTGCGCTGTCCTCTGATTCAAGCGCAACCAGCGGCTCGTATCCGAAATACCGCGGGTACAGAAAGACCACGTAGGCCAACATTGCCATCATCCCCAAGGCGGCCCCCACAATCAGCCTGTTTTCGAGTGTGTCCGTCTCAGTGTCTGTACCGTCAGCGTCACGTCTACTGGCGGTGTACCCTGTTCGTGAAAGCGTATCACGAAGCGTCTCCGTGGAGAGAGTATCAGGGTCATAGCTCAGTTTCATCGCCTCGGCTGCATAGCTCGCCTCTGCGTTGTAGACACCATCACAGTCGTTTGCGACCGATTCGAGGTACACCTCGCAGGTGGCACAGTGCATTCCCTCCATTACGAAGTACGTCGTCGCAGCATCCTCCGGAATTGAGGTAGTGCTCTCACCAGTGTGAGTATCAGACACAGCAACGTCGCCCAGACTTCGCTGGACTTCGAGACACCCACGGCAACAAAAGACCCCCTCAACACTGTCGTCAGTGACTGCATCGGAGACCGGCAGGTCACAGAGACGACAGGTAGTCATACGAACCGTACGGGTGGAGATGGCTCATTCATTAGCAGTCAGCTCGTGTCGTGGCCTGTTTTACCATCAGTGGTGGGGCCATTCATGTCACGCCCATTGGCTGTTTTGGTCCCTGTAGTGTCACAATCGAACGTATCGAGTCTGGCCTGTAGCGTCGTCGTCTGGTCAGCGAGGGTATCGAGTCGTGAGCGGATATCGGACATGGTGCTGGCGTTGGTCTCGGCACGGTCGGCAAGCGCCTCGCTTTGTTTGGCGATGGTCCGAGAGCTATTCGCAACACGGGAAACTGCATCAACGACATCCTCGGTCGTCCGGGCGGCAGCATCGGTAGCCGTGGCAATCCCTTCGATAGAGCCATCCACAGAGCTAACCGACTCCGAGAGGTCGACAAATTGGTCACCGGCCGCAGTAATCGTCGTTTTCCCGGTTTCTGTACGCGTTCGGGTCCGTTCCATCTCCGCAAGCACCTGTTCGACATCCTCGACAGTTCGGGCTATCGTCTGCTCGATTGCCCCAGAATGTGCCTGTGTCTCGTCAGCGAGGGTCTTCACTTCGTCGGCCACAACCGCAAAACCCTCACCGTCGGAACCAGCGCGTGCGGCCTCGATATTTGCGTTCAGCGCGAGCATATTGGTCTGTTCGGCAATCTCATCGATGAGGCCGGTGCTCTCTGCGACATCGTCCATCCTGCTGTCGAGCGATTCGACCAGCGTCCATAGCTCTTCGATACTGTCTTCGATTTCTTCGACTGCAGCGACAGCTTTGCCAGCAGTCTCATCACCAGTCGTGGCCGTGTCTGTGGCAGCACTGGCCTCGGAAGCAACCTGGTCGGCATTGGCGGCAATCTCTTCAATTGTCGCAGAGAGGTCGCCTAGCTCTTCAGTCGAAGACTCAAGTTCGTTCGCCTGCTCTCGGATTTCGGCCGCGAATCCACGAATCTCTGTGGCCATTTCCTCTTGTTCACGCTCGAAGGTTGTTGCATCGTCGTGAATTGACGCCGTCGTCTCCTCGACAGTTCCGACGAAGGTTCTGAGGTCTTCGATAGTCGCCGAAAGCTCTCGTGTCATCCGCCCGAACGCGGTATTGATCTCCGAGATTGCCTCGATGTCACTATCTGTGCCTGGCATTGCGGTCAGGTCCCCGCCTGCAACAGCGTCCATCGCTTCGCCGATAGCATCAGCACGGTCGAGTAGCTCCTCGTTCAGTTCCTCTGCCTCCTGCTTGTGGGTTTCAGCCTCTCGCTGTGCTTTTTCGGCCGTCGCTTTAGCTCGCTCGGCCTCAGCTTTGGCCTCCTCTAAGGCCTCCATATCGGCACGATTCTCTCGGAGATTCGTGATAGTCTCTTGGGTCTTCTCACGGGCGCGCTCGATAGAGCGCCAGTGCATCACGATTGCGCCGGCGAGTCCAAGAATGAATACCGCATGGATAACCCCCCAGCGCCATGGGTTGCCAATGGCGGCAGCGTGGTTGTAGACGGCCTCCGGGAAGTACATCCCGGCAGCGCCATGCTGGAGTGCGACGTAGAGAATTGCCAGAATATACGGGAGCCAATCCTCGTAGATGGCGATGACGCCAACCATCACGAAGAAATGAAAGTGTGCTTCAATAAAGCCACCCGAGAAGTGGACCAGCGCCGCAGAAGCGGTCATCAAGCCCAACGCGGCAATAAATGTCCGGACGCGCCGGTCAAGACGGGAAATGCTTGCAAGCAGTGCGAACCCGCCGATGCTGGCAACTTCGAACAAGACAACGCCGAAAGGCTCGGCGTCAAATGTGGCTCCGGTGAGGTATGGGTCGTGCCCGTCGAATAGGCCAAGCAGGAATAAAAACGGAAGGTGTGCCACCAACAATACGAGAAGTCCACGATGACGTGCCCGCCACGTCTCTTCGGGAATCGACGTCCCTCGTGGGACATATCGGACAAAGTCCCTGTAAACGGTCGCCCCCCGTTCGGACAGCGATGAAAAGATACCTGAGTTGTCTGTCCCGCTCATACGAATACAGCGTTTTCGGAGTAATTAATCGTTGTGTGGATATTATCAGAGATGATAGCCCAAAAACCGAGACACGACTAGTCCATCACAGTAACCGGTTGTTAGAGACGTCAGTGTGAGCCAGATACATGGCCACGATACCGCCGTCCGAGAGCGAAAGAACGCAAGACGACAAGATAGCCGGCTTGGAATGGATTGTGGCGGCGTTCAATTGCTTTGTTTTTTCGGATTCGTGGTGTCTGTCCCGACTAATACGGAGTAGATAGCGGCCAAAACGACAGCTAAGAGCGGAGAACACAGCAGAAACGGACAGAAAACCTCTGATAGTGTTTTTGTGGACGGCTTTGTGTTCGGAGTTGGGCCACCCCGTACCAATAGATAAAAAAGCACGGAGTTGAAACAGCGTGACATGAACACGCCAACAGACCTCAGCTCGTACATCCGCGTCCTCAAGTTGGCAAGTACGCCTGCGTGGGAAGAGTTCAGTCAGGTCGCGAAGATTGCGGGTCTGGGAATCATGCTGGTCGGATTCATCGGCTTCGTCATATTCGCGTTCATGACGTTCGTGCCGGGTGGTCCGTAATGGGAATCTACGCGGTCAAAACGACTGCAAGTCAAGAACAGACGGTCGCAGACATGATTATCAACCGCGAAGAGCCGGAAATCCATGCGGCGCTGGCCCCCGACTCGGTCACGTCGTACGTGATGGTCGAAGCCGAGGACTCCTCGGTGTTCGAGCGCATCCTCGATGAGATACCACACGCAAATGGGATTGTCCCTGGGCAGACCTCGATGGCCGAAGTCGAGCATTTCCTCTCGCCGACACCCGATGTCGAGGGGATCGCCGAAGGCGACATCGTCGAACTCATCGCCGGTCCGTTCAAAGGTGAGAAGGCTCAGGTCCAGCGTATCGACGAAGGGAAAGACCAGGTGACCGTCGAACTCTATGAGGCGACAGTCCCGATTCCCGTCACCGTGCGCGGCGACCAGATTCGTGTGTTAGATAGCGAAGAGCGGTAAGCAAGAACAGACCCGAAAAGCTCGAAAAGGGCAGCAACTGAAAGCAGCCTGTTCTCAGTTTGGACGGTCGGAGCTACAGCATCCTCCGACCGGTAGCCAGCCGTCACGTGGCACCCAACACATGAGAGAGGAGATTCGCGACAGACTCGACGCAGAGTTCGACAGCTACGGCGTCGTCGCTCAGCTTCACGACGTGCCACCCCACGAAGTGTACGAGGTGACCGTCGACGGGGACCGAGCTGTCTGCAAACTTGACACCGGGCCGACCGGGAGCGCGGGCATGGAGGGACGGGTGACCGCCTTCGTCGGCGAGAAGACGACAGTTCCGGTCCCAGCAGTCTTCGACTGCGGAAGGGACTACTACGTCGCCGCGTGGCATCCGGACGCACCCGAACCCGAGGGGGAGTTCGACCCTGACGAACGGTGGGCGACGGCGGCAGGCCGTGGAATGGCACAACTCCACGAAGAGACGGCCCACCACCTCGATGGGTACGGTCAGTTCCAACTACCAGACGACAAGAGCGACTGTGGCAGTATCGCCACGACCGGTCATCAAGAGTGGCACGCGGCAGCACTCGACTACGTTCGTCACTACCGACCGACACTCGAACAGTATGGCCACGCCGACATCGCGGACGACGTAATCGGGTTCCTGCAGGGCCACCCCGACGTATTCGCCGGCGCGGGCGAACCGGTCTGCTGTCACGGCTGGGCGACGCCGGAACACGTTGCCGTACAGGACGGCGAAGTAGCCTGTTTGGTCGATTTCGAACACGCCATCGCGGCCCCCGGCGAGTTCGACTACTGGCGGACGGTCATGCCGGCATTTGGACCGGATGGGCCGGTCGAAGCATTTCGGACTGGCTACGAGTCAGTTCGCTCACTTTCGGATGACTTTGCTGACCGACAGCAGTTGTACGTGGTGCTCCATTTGGTCTACTTTTTCGAGTCGCTGTACGTCCAGAACCAGCATACACCCGTCGAAACCGACGAAATTGCCCAGCGTCTTCGTTCTAACATAACCGATACACTCAACACTCTCAGGTAGCTCTTCGCCGGGCAACAGAGTACCCGGGAGCTATTTCATACCCGGGAGAGAACAGCAGACCATGAGATTACGACGACCCGGGCGTCCCCGACGGTTTCGGTTAGCTGATTCCGCACAGCAGGTCGTCGGCGGTTTTTTGCTTGCAGGACCATTCGTCGTCACCGAGGAGGTCTGGGCCCTCGCAAAGAATATGCGTCTGGTGCAGGCATTTGCGACCGTTGCCGTTGTATTTGCAATTGGATACGCAACGCTGTACAAGGCAGATACAAAACGTGATTCCGACGAGGAGCAGACAGTTGTGGGGATTCCAGTTAGGTTTCTCTCCTTGATGGCTGTCTCATTCGGGTCAGTCACCATTCTAGCGGTGCTGTTTGGCGCGCCGGCAACCTTCGTCAACGCCGGCGGCGATACTGCCGAGCTGGCACGGATTACGTTCAACGCAATCAGTATCGGGTCGATTTTTAGCGTTGTCGGAGCGGCGACAGCAGATAGCGTCTTCTCACGGTAATCAGCCTGCCTTCTGTAGTCAGACAGAGACTCTGTGTTACCGGCGGCGAACTGACAAAAAGAGATGTGAAAGATGAGTTTCCCATACAATTCAAGATTACAGGGAGCAAGATTCAGTTATGCACGGTATCGGGCCACCGCTCGTGACGCCATGTACGGAGCAGGGGGATGTCGACTACGCGGCGCTACGAGAACTCGTCGGCTGGGTCGAGAACCGCGGCGTCGACTTTCTTTTAGCTTGTGGCTCCACCAGTGAGGCAGAACTGTTGACCGCTGCCGAACGCAAGCGTGTGGTCGAGACGGTTGTTGAGGAAGCGTCGGTGCCGGTGCTTGCAGGTACCGGACATCCCGGTCTCCGGGAGACACTCGATTCGACCGCCGCTGCAGTCGATGCCGGTGCAGATGCAGCACTCGTTGTTACGCCTTTTTACTACAACCACGGGCACGATACACTCGTGTCGTACTACCGTGCGGTCGCTGACAGCGCCGAGATACCGGTCTATCTCTACTCCGTCCCAGGCTATACCGACGTACAGCTTACGCCCAAAACGGTTGCGGAGCTGGCATCTCACCCAAACATTGCGGGGATGAAAGACACCAACGGGTCACTGGGGTCGTTTATCAGGACACAACAGCGCGTCGCTGACGGTACGTTCGACCTGTTAATCGGGACGGCAAATATCCTCAGTCAGGCGCTGTCGGCTGGTGCGCGTGGTGGCGTCCTCGCGCTTGCAAACCTCTACCCACGCAAATGTGTCAAGATTCACGAACTGTACGAGAGCACACCAAAGCGAGCACAGTCCCTGAACGCGGAGCTGGTGGATATAAACACGGCAGTGACTACCATGTACGGTATCCCGGGCCTGAAGTGGGCGATGCGACAGCGTGGTGCGCCTGCTGGCTACCCCCGCTCGCCACAGCAACCACCCGACGAGCACGCAAAACAACACCTCGCATCCCTGCTTGCCGAGGTGAGTAAGACGTGAGCGGGGGACTTGTTCTCCGACCGACACGACCGTCGGAGACGCAAACACAGACAGCAGGCAACCAACCCAACAGCACTCCCGGGCTGGCCAGGGCGAGGCATGAATAATCCCCCAACAGCCCCAGGCAGACAGCCGGTCATTGGACACACACTACACGTCTTGCGGTCGCCGCTTACCTCACTACAACAGTGGGGACAAACCGACGAATCGCTCGTTCGTGTACGGATTGCAAATCAACAGCTGTCTTTAATCACGTCCCCTGACGCGGTACGGGAGGTCCTCACAGCAGAGAGTGACCGATACAAGAAAGCCGATATTGTCCGGGACCGCCTCGGGACACTGCAGGGAAATAGTCTGGTTCTTCTCGAAGGCGAAAAATGGAGCGAGCGTCGGAAGCTACTACAGGAAGGGTTCGGTTCACGCGGACTAACAGATGCTGGGTCGCTTATGACCACCTATGCCCGCGAAGTTGTCGACGGATGGACCTCGGGGACATCGGTCCCGGTTGTCGACGCGGCACGAAGCCTCGTACTTGCAGTGCTAGCAAAAGCGCTGTTCGGGCTAGACCTCCGTGGCGAACAGACACCAATCCATGAGGCAGCAGGAGACATTCTGTCGCGACTCGACGTACGGTCGGTCTCACTGTATCTTCCCGAGTGGGTCCCAACGCCGACAAACATACGCTTTCGGCGGGCAGTTTCGACGCTACACGACCGACTTGACACCATTGTTGAACAACAGAACGAACCACCGGCGGAGTCGCTGCTAGGATTGATGCGCGCCAGCGGTCTAGCAGCCGAAGAGATTAGAGACGAGTTAATTGCCCTGCTGTTTGCTGGCTATGACTCGACGGCGACTGCACTAGCGTGTACGCTTGGACTACTTGGGAACCACAGAGACGTGCAGTCTGCTCTCGGTAACGAACTCGATGCCGTTGTTGACGACCGCCCCCCAACGCCATCGGAGCTGCCAGAATTACCGCTGTTAGACGCAATCATCAAAGAGAGCCTTCGGTTGTACCCGCCCCAGTATCTTATTTTCCGGGAGCCAACGACTGAGACAACAGTCGGTGGGTATCAGGTACCGGCAGGAGCGACTATTGTGGTGCCACCATGGATTCTCCATCGGGACCCGACAGTCTGGGAGAAGCCCTCAACGTTCCGGCCAGAGCGCTGGCTCGGTAGTACGCCGGACAGACCCGAATATGCGTATATCCCGTACGGCGGCGGACCCCGGTACTGTCTGGGGGCAACTATGGCTGATAGAGTACTCAAGCTAACTGTTGCCGTCATCTGCCAGCAGACGGAGTTTCACTCACCAACGCCAGTGTCCGTTACTGCAGGGCCAACACTGTCGGTCGATGAAACCCTCAAACTCCAAATTAAGTGAGTTACACGAACTGCCGAATTGTCAAGTCGAGCGTCTGGAGGTTGACAATCGGCGCGTAGCCGACATCAGGCTCAAGATTGACACTCTCTTGAAAATCTGTCTGGGACTGCCAGCAACTGGAGTTAATTGTGAGCACGTTGTGATACGTTCCGTAGCCGAGTTTGTGGATGTGACCGGTGTGGACGATATCGGGGACTTCCTCGATGACGAGGTGGTCCTCCTCTTCGGGTGCGATGCGGGTCATTCCACCGTACTTCGGTGCAACGTGGCGTTTGCGGAGTAGTTGTGCCATCGTTCCCTCGGGGTTGTCGTAGCCGGCGTACTCGTCGGGCAACTCGGCGATGATTTCGTCGAAGGAGGTGCCGTGATACATGAGTACCGAAACGCCCTCGACAGTGACTGTCGATGGATTCGCTGTGATTCGGGCGTCGTGGGCGGACATGATATCACGGAGTTCCTCATCGAAGGCCGGCTGTGGTTCAGCTAGCCGGACGGCGTCGTGGTTGCCCGGAATCATGACGATTTCCATGTCGCCGGGTACGTCTTTGAGGTACTCGTTGAACGCTTCGTACTGGTCGTAGATATCTACGATATCGAGTTCCTCGTCTTGGCCGGGGTAGACGCCAACACCTTCGACCATGTCGCCCGCGATAAGCAGGTACTCCACAGACTCAGCTTCCTCCGTATGAAGCCAGTCAGCAAAACGGTCCCAAGCATCGCCGCGAAACTCTTCGCTACCAACGTGGACGTCCGAGACGAGCGCGGCCTCGACCTCACGGTCAGCCGTCGAAGGCGTGTAGGTTCGCGGTACTTCAGGGAAAAACAAGGAGTCGACAAAAAGGATACCCGCGTCGTCGGCAAGCGTTCCCTCGACGGCGATGACCTCGTCAGGAAGCAATGTCCGTGCGTCGTCGGCAAAGTCGCGGTCTTTCATCACCAAGCATGGAAAGGTCCCGTTCGTGTCTTCGAGTTCGACCAGCCAGTGGCCGCTAGCAGTTGTCCGGATATCAGAGACCATCCCGATGATGGCGGCGTCGCTATTGCCGGACATCTCAGCTACTGCGTCCGTTGGCCGATGGTTGACGCGACCACGGAGCTGGTCGGCGAGTTTCTCGTAGCGGTCACGGAACACCGAGACGAAATCACCGTATTCGCCGGTGCCGGTACTCTGGATATCTCCGCTTAACTCGGGGTCGGGTGGTGAGCGAGTTGCCGAGCGTGCGCCGCGAGAAGACCCCTCCGTTTCAACTGGAACAGTACCGGCCATATCATCCGAATTGTCAGGCTCGTTTCCAGATGAAACAGAGGGGTGTTGTTCGTCCGTATCTTGTGCAGCGTCGGTCTGGCCAGTTGGTGTGTGTACACGTTCGTCTGCTGGCGTTTCAAGGGACTCTTTGACATGGGCTGCAGTCACGACAACAGTCCCCTCAGGGACCGCTTCAACTGCACGGTTGATGGCGGCCTGTGGGTCGGATGCGCCAGCTAGAAGCGTGACTGCTTCACGGTCAGCGTTGTAACCACGCTCGGCGAGCGCATGGACGATGCGGGTACTCGCTTCGAGAGGCACATCTCAGTACTGGGTCGACGGCATCAAAAGGATAGCGAAGCCAACGTCTGGGCTGTGATAAAAAGGACAGAGTCTCAGATGTTGTTACAGTCATCGGCGTTGCGCGTGCGGACACACTCCAGAACATTCAAACGCAAGAGCACAGAACAGTAGGAAAATGACAGCGCCCGGTGACGACAGCGAGTCCGACCCCACATCCAGAAACGAAGACACGGGACTGTCACCAGCAGACCAAGACGATTCCGCCACCGAATCCGCCGATATCGGGCCCGAACGCAAGCACACCGCCACGGAGTCCACAGAGAGACAGGAGACACAAAATGACTCCGTGGATATCACAGAGTGGCACAAACAGGATGACAAACATCGACCGCCCGCAATCGGTCAGAGAGAACAACAGTCTGTAACAGCAGACGGTGAGTCGGGGGCGACGTGGAAGTTATTCACCCGAGACCTCGTCACCAGCGTGCTGGCGGTGCTGTTACTTGGTGCGTACCTCTTTGCAATAAGTGGGGTCTGGCCGCCAATGGTCGCAATCGAGAGCGGGAGCATGGAGCCACATATGGAGATCGATGACCTCGTCTTCCTGATGGACGCTGACCGCTTCCATCCCGACGAGGCACATGAGGAAACAGGGGTTGTAACTGCCGCCGTCGGAAACGAGACCGGCTACAGCAGTTACGGAAATAGCGGTGATGTTATCGTTTTTACTCCTGATGGCAACGGAGATACCACACCAATAATCCATCGAGCAATGTTCTGGGTTGGGGCGGGAGACAACTGGTGTGCACAGGCAAACCCCGAGTATCTCGGCAGCCTCGATACTGACGATAAAAAGTGTGTCGCCGCTAACGCTGGCTTCATCACGAAAGGGGACAACAACAACCGGTACGACCAGGCCTCGATACAGGCGGAGAATCCAGTCAAGCCAGAGTGGGTTGTTGGGACTGCCGAAGTCCGGATACCGCATCTCGGCTGGTTCCGACTGCAGACGCAGTGATTTGGGCGGTTGTGATTACTCGCGAGCTTCCAGCGTTACTTTGAACCCGACGCCATCGAACTGCGTCTCATCTGCTAGGTACGTTCCTTCCAGCCCACAATCAGTCGTCAGTGGACAGACCATTCGTTCGGGTGGCCAGATTACCTCGACACGGTCGCCCATTGTTCGGACGGTCGCTTCCTGTCGGTAGGTGAGCGTCGCGCCGTCTGGCTGAACGAGCGTTACAGTTACAACCACGGTATCGGTCTCATCGACCGGCACTGACTCACCAGTCGCGGCGAGGGTTGCTTCCTGTCCGGTAAGTGACCAAGCGGTAGCGACTGATTCGGACGGGTCATCGACGGTGTACCGGGCGACACCGTCGCCGTCAGTCGTCAGCCTGACGTGAGCGTACTCGACACGCGCTGGAACGCCAACCGTTGTCTTACCGTCGAGTGTCTTACCGTGACGCACTGAGAGAGATTCGAGTTTTGGCTGGACATAGTTGTCGGGGTTGGGTGTCCACTCGCCACGGTACGTATAGCGGTGGTACTCACGGTCCGGGTACGCATCAAGTACGGCAAAGTTCTCGGCAGGGTCACGGTTAAGAGCGTAGACAACAGGCCCATCAAAGCCGGGGTCGTTCCGGAACACCTGGAACGGGTGATTCTGCCATTCGCCGTACGGCGTTGGGACGAAGACAAGGTCATTCTCGAAGTTCGTCGACTCGATTGGTTCGTAGGCGATATCGTACTTCTCGGCGTGCCCGGCGTTTCGGTCCAGTGGCGTGGATACGAGGGCGACACTGACACCGCTGACGACGAGCAGGCTTACCAGTATGCCGACAACAGCGGCCCGCTGCGGGGAAATCGCAGGGACACGTGCGGCGAGAGCTGGTCCAAGCAACCGCCAGCCAGCCACGAGAGCAAACGCAGCAAACACCGCGACCGGGACGAGCAAGTCGAAGTGATAGAACGGACCGAACTGTGCGACAAGTCCGTCGGTCGGGTCCGAAAGCGTCCCAAGAGCGTTGTAATTCCCCCAGAACGGCACGTTCCCCAGTACCACTGTGGGGACCGTTCCGAGAAGGAGCGTCCCCGCAGTGAGGTTCAACTCACTAAGGGAGGTGAACAGACGATGATTGGCTACAGCTCCAGAGTTGCGACGACGCCATGTCCTCACGAAGAGTCCGGCTCCACACACCGCAAGAAGCGTTCCGAGGAGGCCCGCAACAACCCACCGTGTGGTGAGATATCGAACAGCAAAGCCGTTCGCGCGGAGTGCAACCTCCGGGGTATACTCAAGAGAGTGGCCGAGAATTCGGCGACGGCCAAATCCGGGGCCATCGAGCGGGGCGAACTCCTCGTACGGGAACCGAATCGGGTCACCCGTCAGCCGGGCGTTGTAGGCGAGTGTAACGCCGACGAATACGAGCCCCGAAAGCGCAGTCGCCCCCTGTCGGGCAACGACTGCAGGGAGCGGTCGGACACCGTCACGAGACAGCGCGCGAACTGCAGTGTAGACGGCATGAAGTATAAACGGAACTGCGAACAGGACTGCCGTGTATGGCCGGGCAAAAAACGCAATCCCGATAGCGGTGCCGGCGGCAACCCCCCATCGGAGTCGGCCCGTTTTAACACCACGAAGGTAGGCAACCGCAAAGATGAGGTTGAACAGCGTCGTCGGGGCGTAGGGCAGAAAGGTTGCGCCAGTAAGAACCGCCATTGGCGACAGAGCAAACAACACAGACGAGACTAACCCAACGCGCCTGTCGGCGACAGCCGTTCCGAGCAAGTAGACTAACCCGGTGTTAGCAGCGGCGACAACCGCGAGTGTCACCCGTGGCTCATCAAAAAGTGCCATCGAGAGGGCGTACATCGCCGCTGGCACGGGTGAGTATTTTGGATAGAGCTGACCGCCATCCTCGATGAAAAACCAAGGGTGAAACGCATCGGTGAGGTCGCCAGCAGCCATCTTGAGTTGCCCGTCTAGCAACATTGCCGCCTGCTGGAGATAGACTGCCTCGTCGTGGTTACTGGAGTGGTACTCAAAAACAGTCGAGGCAAGAACAAACACTGCGACACCCGTTCCAAGCGCGACTACTGCCACAGCAACCGTCTCTGGCGGCAGCGAGCGAAGTCGGTCGCGAACCGACCCGATGCGTGCCAACAAATCGGAGCGTTGGTCACGACTTCGCTGTGTGCTGTCGCCGCCGGTCACGGTTAGACGTTCGCGCCAGCCTCTCGAAGGAGGTCGACGGTCGCTTCGAGGTCTGAAAGCTCCGAAAGATCGAGTTCGGGCACGTCAAGTTCGTCGGTCGTTGGCAGGTCACCAACTGGCTCAACGTTGGGGTTAAGCGGGTACTCGAAGGTTTCGACGGCGAAGAACTCCTGTGCTTCCGCCGAGAGGAGGTGCCGGATGAACTTTGCCGCAAGGTCAGCGTTATCTGCAGCGTCGATAATCGTCGCGCCAGCGACGTTGAACACCGAGCCGGCGTCGCCGCTGGTGAACGATGTCGCGATTGACGCGTTGGGGTTGCTGTCGAGAACACGCTGAATGTAGTAGTGGTTTGTGAACGCGGCGTCAATTTCGCCGTCGGCGACAGCCTGGCTGGCGGCAAACTCGTTGGGGTAGGTCTGGACACCACCGTCGATGATACCTTCAACCCATTCGCTGGTTGCCTCTTCGCCTTCGAGAATACGCATCGCAGTTACAAAGGCCTGACAGGAGCCATACGAGGGAGCCCAGCCGAGGTCTCCCTCAAAGTCGGGGTAGGCCATGATGCTGTCGGGTAGGTCCTCCTCAGCGTAAGCATCCGTGTTGTACGGAACCGTTCGTGCTCGGCCAGAGGTGCCAGTCCACTGCTCTGTGTGGAACTCGTCAGGAACCATATCGACGACCTCACTCGGGAGCGCCTGAGTGCGGCCCTCATCGGCCAATGCACCGAGAGAGCCGGAGTTGACGGAGTAGAAGACATCCGCCGGTGTGCCCTGGCCCTCGTTAAGAATGGCGTTGACGTGGTCCGTCGAATCAGCATAGCGAGGCGTCAACTCGAAGTCGTCGTAGAGGTTCTCGATGTAGTTGACAAGCGGGCCAACAAGGAACTCACCGCGGCCAGAGTAGACAGTCAACTCACCGGAGAGGTCTGGCAGTTCTTCCATTGACATCCCGCCGGGTGCATCACGGCCGGCACGGCCTGACCCAATCTGTCCGATATCGCTGTCAGTCCCGTCACTGCCGTTGCTGTTGTCTTCTCCGTCACTGCTTTCTTCGCTGTCGTTGTTCTCGTCGTTGCTGTCATCGCCCAGAAGGTCTGTACATCCTGCAAGACTGGTGGCGCCAAGTGCAGTGAGTCCTGCAATGAACCGCCGTCTGTCGTGTCCGTCGTCAGGGTTTTGTGATGTCATCGTATTGTCCTCAGTTTAGTCGTCTGCAGTCGTCGCGACGGGCTCACCGTGGTCCAGCCCGTCAAGTTGGTCAAGGCAATCAAGCCAGTCGAGCATGTGTTCGCCGACGTGATTGAAGAACGCACCGTTGTTGTACGACGAGAAGTCGCCAGCGGCAAGTTCGTGTGCCATCGCTTCGAAGACGCCGGCGTAGGTGGTTGCGTGGGAACCTGCATCGTCGATGAGCTCCCAGAGGTGCTCGTTGAGTTCGAGCCCCGCAACCTCGTTGGTGAGGTCGTCGAACGTCGAGCGCGGAGCTTTGTTGTGCTCACAGAGCGGGTAGCCGTTGTAAATTTGCTTGCCGAGCACGTCACAGGCCCGCTTGAGGAAAACACCGCTCCAGATATCGTCGAACCGGCCGACATCCCACTCGTTGTCGTCCATCGGAAGCTGGTAAAAGGCCGGAATAACTTCACGGCGGAACGCAAGGTTCATCGAACAGACCGTCAGGTACTGGTCGGGAGCAGCCACAAAGTCACCGGTGAAGTCCTCGCGGCTGGTCCGGGTCTGTGCTTGCCCTTCAAGATCACCATCCATCAGGATACGAACCGCATCCAAGTCTGGCACATTCGTCCACAGTCCCTGAGAAGCGACTATGTCGTCGACCTGGGTGATCGCTGTCTCGACGTGCTCGTCCATCGCCGCGTAAGGGTACCCGCGCGGATAGAGCCCGTGTTCATCGGCTTGCTGGTAGAGGACATTGACCCACTGTTCGTCTGAGGAGACGGACTCGATTTCCCCCTCGTAGGCAAGGTTCTGGAGGTGTCGACCGAAGAAGTCGTCGGCCTCGTGTGGCAGTGTGTCGTCGTCGATGAAGACCCCGTACTCGAACCGGGGATGTGCCCACATATATATCAGCCCAAAGCTTGTTTCTGCGTGGCTTGCCGCCGGAACGATGTGGCTGTACTCCCCAATGCCGTGTTGTTCGTAGAACTCCTCTCTGCGGCTCCCATCGTAAACTTCCCCGGAGACGCCTTCCTCGTTAAGTATCGTCTCCATCTCGTCGGTCTCACAGAAGTCCTCCGTCACGAGGACAAAATGCAGCCGCGACAGGTCGAACTCGTGTTTTCGGGCGTTTTCAACGTACGCACGAATGCACTCGTACTCCCGTATCGTCGGGACAATGACGCAAATGTCTTCGCTCATCGTGCTATTTACCATTTTTTAGGATTGCCTAAAAGAGTGTTGATTTAGGTTCTTCTAACACTTGTCAATCGCCTGCAGAGCGGTCAGCTCCCGGGCAGGCGTGTTTGACCGGTGAGTGGAAATGTAGTTTGAGTGATTGTTACAACCCTTCCTGTCCGTCCTGGGAGAGGAGGATTATCATCGAGAAGCCAGAGATAACAATTAACAGAAGCGCGGGGATGGCGGCGTACTGGTAGACAACGGCCTTTTGTGCGCGCCAAACTTGCGTCACAATTGTTTCGAAGCCGGTCGGGCGGAGCACAAGCGTGACCGGCAACTCTTTCATCGTCGTCAGGAAAACGAGGGCCATCCCAGCAACGACACTTGAGCGGATAAGCGGGAATGTTATCCGTCGGAAGGCGCCAAACGAGGACTCACCGAGCGTTCGTGCGGCCTCAACAAGCGTGGGGTCAACCTGTCCAGTACCGGAACGGATGATACCGACTGCCTGAGACATGAACCGGACAACGTAAGCGAAGATGAGCAACGGGAGTGTCTGGTAAATAGCGGGGGCCAGGTCTGTGCCGAAGTAAACAAGCGCGTAAGCAAGGACGATGCCCGGAACGGCAAAGCCGATGTAGGTACTCCGCTCGAACAACTCTGCGAGCCACGAATCGTGACGGGTGACAAAATAGGCAATAGGCAGTGCCGCAACCGCCGCGAGGACGGCAGCAGCAGTCGCAACCTGAACAGAATTGAGGGCGTACGTCCATTCGAAGGCCAACTCCGAGCGCCCGGTATTGCTGTCGGCTCGGACAACCCAGAGTGATAGAATCCAGACCGGGACGACGAGTGCAAGGCCGGTGACAGATATCGGAAGGGCAAGCGCCGGCCAGCGCCACCGACCCAGGTCAACTGGCGGCGCAGGGTTGCTTGTGTCGCCATCGAGATTCTCGTCGGAGCGAACCCGTCGTTCAATCGCCAACACCACCAGCACAATAGCTAAGAGATGCAATGCGAGCAACGCTGCGTAATCCTGTCCAAAGGATTTGTTTTCAACATAAATTTGGCGGGTAAACACGGGAAGGCGCATGATTGCGGGCGTTCCAAAATCGGAGACAGCATACAGAGCAACAAGCAATCCACCGGCAGCAGTTGCCGAGCGAATGTGAGGGAGCGTAACACGGCGAATGGCTTCCCAGCGTGAGTGATTGAGCGTGCGAGCCGCTTCGATGAGTGATGTATCGAGCGTCAACAACGCCGAGCGGGCAGTTAGATAGACGTATGGGTACGTGTATAGCGTAATAACGAGCGTCGCCCCGCCGAGCCCGTAGATTTCGGGTATCTCTTCGACGCCAAGCGGTGCGAGTAGTTCCTGAAACTCACCGCGAGGCCCAAACGCAGACACAAACGTGAATGCGCCGATATAACTGGGAATAACGAGTGGCAAGGCAACCACGATTGTCCAGAACCGACGGAATGGGAGATTCGTCCGAGTTGTGAGATACGCCAGCGGGACGCCAAGCACAATTGAAAACGCCGTGACAGCGCTCATCAACAGTAGGCTATTGATTAGAATATCGAGCGTCTCCTGTTGAACAATGAGGTCAACGGCCCGGGATTGGTTGACATCCCTGGCCCTGATTAAGAGCCACGAAACCGGAAACACCATGGTGGCTGCTATCGCCCCGCAAAGCAACGTTAACCCAATCGGCATATCGGACGGCAAAAAGCGTGCTGATGTCCCGCGAAGTACCGTCAGAGGACCTCGCATCTAGTAAAACGAAGTCGCTCCAACGATTATAAGGTTTAGGTTTGCCTAGGCTCGGTCATGGAACAGTCCCAGTCTGACTCCTCACAGCCGAGGTCAGAGTCCTCGCTGTCGAGGTCAGAGTCCTCGCTGTCGAGACGTGACGCACTGGCCGCACTGTCAGCGCTCGGGATGAGTGCGACAGCCGGATGTGGCGCTCGTGCTCCTCAAGGGGGTTCCGACGACGAGGGCGGCAAAGAAAATAAGAGGAGAATGGAAGTTGAGTCCACAGTCCAGACCTACGTCGCCGTTGCAGAGGTTGTCTACCCCACCACATTGTCAGGCATCGAGACGTTCGTTCGCTCGTTCATCGCGGCACGCCTCGACCGCGAGGAGCGCGGAACTGCGATGCGGGATGCGGTCACGGAACTGCAGACTGTCGCCGACGAGTGGTACGACAGTAGCTTCGAGTCACTAGCGCCAGAAACCCGCGACAGCCTGTTACGAGAACTCGGTGTGGATGAAGCCGATGAGGACCCTGACGGAACAGTATCAGCCCGGGTTCGGTTCTACGTTGTTAACGAACTCCTGTTGGCACTGTACAGTTCACCGACGGGCGGAGAACTGGTTGGTATCGAGAATCCACAGGGACACCCCGGTGGGACGGATACCTACCAACGGGGGCCGTCGAGATGATAAGGGACATGCGAGGTGCCCGGTGGTGAGTCGGCGTCGCCAGCCCAGCGAGAACGTGGATGTCTGTGTCGTGGGTGCTGGACCAGCGGGTGCGCTTGTGGCCGCGCGATTGGCCGAGCAAGGATATAAGGTGGTCGTCCTCGATGCCGGCCCACGGTTTAACCCCGAGGACCGACTCAAACGACAAGAGCGGGCACTCCGGCCGGCGTACGACCGACCGGCTGTGTGGGACGGTGACCCCAAGCGCGATGCCCACACCGCCAGTGGCGAGTGGTTCTATCCCCTGAATCACGCTCGTGTCAAGGGTATCGGTGGGTCGACGCTTCACTGGCAAGGGATGGTGATGCGCCTGCATCAAGACGATTTCGCGTCCGCAAGCGAGCGGGGGGCTGGCGTCGATTGGCCAATTGAGTACGAGGACCTACAGCCTTACTACGCCGAGGCTGAACAGGAGTTGGGTGTTGCCGGCGGGATGGACAACCCCTATGCACCGCCACGCGAGGGACCGTTCCCGATGGCTCCATTCGAACCCTCCTACAGCGACAGTCTGTTCGCTGAGGCCTGCGCGGAGCTAGGTATCGACATGCATTCGGTTCCAAACGCCCGCAACTCCGAACCCTACGACGGACGCAGCGAGTGTGTTGCCTATGGGACCTGCCAACCGGTCTGTCCTTCAGGCGCCAAATACGACGCCACGGTCCATATCGAGCGTGCCGAGTCCCACGGCGCGACTGTTATCGACCGCGCGCCAGTCCAGCGGCTGGACCACGGGTCCGAGAGCGTGGAGGCAGCCGTCTACGTGACGCCCGAGGGAGAGCGTCACCGGCAGAAAGCAGAGATGTTCGTCGTCGCCTGTGGTGGTGTCGAGACACCGCGCCTGCTCTTGCTTTCGGAATCAGAACAGTACCCCAACGGGCTGGCGAATTCGAGCGGTCTAGTTGGAAAATACTTCATGGACCACCTCTTTGCAGGGACCGGCGGTGTCCTCGACGAGCCAACCAGACAGAACCACGTCGGCTTTCTCACGAGCGGGTCACACCAGTTTTACGACGATGCCGACGAGGATGTGGGGCCGTTCAAGCTAGAGTTTTTCAACTACGCTGGCCCTTCGCCGGTTGAGCTGGCGTTGTCGGGCGACGACTGGGGTGACGACCTGCTGGGACGCTTGGGCGAGGAGTACGGCAACCACGTTGCGGTGGGTGGACTTGTCGAGCAACTCCCCCGCGAGGACAGCTACATCGGACTGGACCGCGAGCAGACTGACAGCCACGGCAACCCGGTACCTGACGTGCACTGGAACGTCGGCGAGCGGGCGCTGCAAACCATCGAGCGGGCAAACGAGGTTCAAGAACGGATACTCAGAGAGCTCGGTGCAGAAATTACGTGGCAAGCCGGCCCAGACTCGACTGGTCCAGCCTACCACCACATGGGTACGACGCGGATGGGAACCAACCCAGCAGAGAGCGTTGTCGACCCAACCCTGCAGACACATGACCTCGCGAACTGTTGGCTTGTTGGCAGCAGTGTCTTTCCCACCGGCGGTGCGATGAATCCGACCCTAACTATCGCCGCACTCGCGGTGCGAGCGGCTGACTCACTTGCCGAGGCGCTCTAACCGAGAGCCAACAGTAGACGACTCGCTAGATATCTCGCCGCTGGAACAGAAACTGACCCAGAGCCAAAAGGACGACAAACGTGACGAGCAACACGAGCGGGTCAGTCACATTAAACGAACCGTGGACGAGAATCTGTGTCGGTTTGTAGTAGTGTGTCGGGCTGATATACTGTACCCACTCAAACGCTGTGTTACTCCCGACAACCGATTCGACCAGATAGAGAGCAAAGACGATGCCAACGGCTGCTCGCTTAGCGATGGCGGCCCGCTCAGCAAGTACTGACGCGACGACACCAATTGCTGCACAGACGAGAAGATACGGGAGTGAGAATACGTGGGCCACCACAAGGTGGGCCGGAGCGATTGTCTGTCCGATTGCCCCAACAAGCAGGTAAATAACGCCCCCTGTGACGATGTTGACGGCGAGTAGTGGTACCAGTAGCGAGGCAAACGTTTCAGCGAGGAGCTGTGTTCGAGAGATTGGAAACGAAAGCAACAGATCCATCCGCTCGCTTTCGATATCGTCCGCAATGAGTGCTCCCGCTGCGTACGCAAAGTACAGTCCGAGACCGAGGAGCCACACGAAATTGAATACTTGGGCGCTCAGAAACCCCTCGATAGTAGTGAGCGACTCAATCCCAAAGGCCTGTTTTACGGTCGCTGGAGCCTCTTGGACAAGCTGCTCGTAATCGACTCCTTCCAATGCCGAAAAGTACCAGACAGTAAATCCAGCATACAGACTAATTGCGGCTGTCATGATTGCTGTGCCACGAACTCGGCGACGCGACTCGTATCGGAGGGTTTCAAACATCAGCTTCAGCCACCTCGCGTGCGTTGGCATCTGTCTCGTAGTAATGGAGAAAGATATCTTCCAGCGGTGGCTCACTGATATCGACATCCTGGACGTCGTATCGAGACAACTCAGTGAGCAGTGTGTTGTACTCGCCAGTGTAAATGAACTGGATGCCATCGGGGAACTGGGTTGTCTCGATGACGTCGTCGAGGTCAGCGAGCGCGGCCCGACCTGCGTCTGTTGTCTGCACTCGTACCTGTTTGCCACCCCTGTTCAGTAGGGTATCCACATCTTCAACCGTGACAACCTTACCGTCACGGAGAATCCCGATACGGTCACAGACACGTCGGACCTCACTCAACACGTGCGATGAGAAAAACAGCGTCTTGCCTCGGTCGCGCTCGGCCCTGAGGAACTCATTGAACCGCTCCTGTTTGAGCGGGTCAAGCCCGGAGGTTGGCTCGTCCATAATAACCAAATCGGGGTCGTGCATGAACGCTTGAACAATACCGAGCATGCGCTTGTTTCCGCTAGAATACTCACGAACTGGCCGGTCGACCGGCGGCGTGAACATATTGAGGAGTTCGTCGCGGCGCTGCCCACCTTTTATCGACTCGTGGTAGTCCAGCACCGTCGTACCCGTTACCTCCTCATCAAAACCGAGCGTAGCCGGGAGATAGCCAATTCGCTGTTTGGCCTCGACAAGAGCGTCCTCATCGTGGACATCCGCGCCGAGGACCGTCGCCGTCCCAGTTGTCGGCGCAATACACCCTAGCAGTACCCGAATCGTCGTCGTCTTCCCGGCTCCGTTTGGCCCCAAAAAACCAAACACTTCCCCATCCTCGACGGTGAACGAAACAGTATCTACCCCAAGAACGCCCCCGTACTCTTTTGTCAAGTTCTCTACCTCGATTGGAGCCATACCAAATTATGCTTGCTAT
This sequence comes from Halovenus rubra, assembly GCF_026586665.1. Taxonomy (GTDB): domain Archaea; phylum Halobacteriota; class Halobacteria; order Halobacteriales; family Haloarculaceae; genus Halovenus; species Halovenus rubra. The sequence goes on along the minus strand of NZ_JAODIY010000044.1, from coordinate 9,649 downwards.
GAGTAAATAATCATTTTGGCACATGAGATGAGTGGGAAAGATGGTAGTTTTGAGATGAGACAGACAGAAATTGGGGCAGCCGGTATCGCCAGACCGACAATCAGATAAGCCAAAACCAAGGAGACAAACCCACGAAGTTGTGATTGGGACAGTTTGAGGCTTTTCTATTTAGGCAAACCTAAAAACATAAACCCCAGCAGTTGTGACAGCTACGTAATGAGCCAAAACGAGCGTCTCAGCGGTAGTGACGAAGATAGAAACGACGAGGTGGCAGTAAGCGAGAAACAAAGCGACCGGTTTACTTTCGAAGATATGAGCGTCGTAATGGGGACCTACAATGAGGAAGAAGCAATCAAAACGGTAATCACAGATATCGAGGAGGTAACCGATGGACAGGCTGAGGTCGTCTGTGTCGACGGCTCATCAGACCGGACCGCAGAGATTGCCCGCGAGCACGGTGCTCGGGTCATCGAACAGGAGCCACAGGGGTACGGTGTCGCAGTTGAGGAAGCGATTCGGACGCCCGACCGGCCAGTTGTCGTGACCACCGACTGTGACGATACCTATCCAATGGAGCAACTCCCCGAGTTCCTTGCCGCTATCAACGAAGGGTACGACGTCGTCAGCGGCGACCGACTCTATCACGGAGCCGAGGCGATGCCAGCGTTCAACCGCCTCGGGAATCACCTGTTTGCGCTCACCGCGAGTGTCCTGATGGGCGAGCGTGTCCACGATACGACCACAGGAATGCGTGCGTACCGACGTGAGGTCATCGAGTCAATCGACTGGACAGAAAATACCGGCCTCTCCGCCGAGTTGCTGATTCGACCGCTGATGCGAGGCTACAACATTCAGGAACGGCCAATCAACTACGGCGAACGCGCTGGGGACTCCAAACTCGACCCCATCGAGGGTGGACTGGCTATCGCAAAGTCGATTGTTACAGTCTGTCTCGAAGAGCAGTTCCGGCGGTTCTGAATCAGCGGGCAATTACTCCTGGAGTACCGTCCGATGAGCATTTACTGCAAGAAGCGAGCCGCTTAGGACCGCCGCCGCCATCGCAATAACTGGCGTCAGCACCCCAAACAGCGCCGCCGGGATGACAAGTACATTGTAGAGTAAACCGAGCGCAGTGTTCTGTTTGACACGTTTTCCGGCCACACTGGCGAGGTCGAACGTCGTCTCGACGCCAGCGAGGTCGTCGTCGGCAATCGCGACATCCGCAGCGTCAGATGCAAGCGCTGTCCCACTGCCAAGTGAGATGCCAAGGTCGGCCTGTGCGAGTGCCGGCGCGTCGTTCGTGCCGTCACCGACCATCGTGGCCGTTTGCCCATCCTGTAAGCGGCGCACCGTCTCAGTCTTTCCTTCGGGTGGAATTCCGGCAAAAACGCGTGTTACGTCCGAATGGGAACGAAAGAACCGTGTCGCAGTCTCATCATCGCCTGTCAACACGATAACCTCGATATCGCGCTCGCTGAGTCGAGAGAGCATTTCTGCCCACCCCTCTCGTGGCTCGTCAGTTAGCACGATAACACCGCGTGCCTCGCCGTCGCGGCCGACAACAACCGGAAGCGCTCCATCATCCTGTGCCGACACAACCTGTGCCTTCGTCGAGGGAGGAAGCGTCCAGCCCCGTTCTCTGAATAGGTCTGGGTGGCCCACGAGATACTCGTCGCTGTCGATAGTCCCAGACACACCGAGGCCGTGTGTCTCAAAGTCAGTTACAGTGAGCGTCTTGGCCGACGAATCCGTCGGTGTTTCCTGTGTTCCACCATCTGTCTGTGCGGTCCCGAACGCGTCGGTGATAGCGTCGGCTGCCGGATGCGCTGCTCGTCGTTCGAGTTCGGCGACGGCAGCGAGGTCCTCGGTCGGTGCATCGGCTGACGTGACGGTCATCCGGCCCCGTGTGAGCGTCCCCGTTTTATCGAAAACGACGACATCAGTTTCGCGGATGCGCTCGAAGACCGTCTCGTCGAAGACGACGATACCCCGCCCAATCGCTTCCTGAATGTTTGCTGCGACAGACAACGGCGTCGAGAGCGCAAGTCCCCACGGACAGCCAACTAAGACGACCAACAGTGACCAGAGTACTGCGGTTTTTGCTCCGTGTCCAAGCGCCACCGCGACAGCAACAGCCATGACCGCCACGCTAGCTAACACCGGGAGGACCCGGGCAGCGAGTCTGTCAGCCCCTCGTTGGAGACCATGAGTCACGCTCTGGAGGTGCCAAACCGCCGTCGTCAGTCGGTCGATGCTGCTCGTCGGTGGGTCAGCAACGCTGATAACAGCCCCGCCGTCGGTCACGATAGAGCCACCGACAAGCCGGTCGCCGGCTTCCTTGACGACTGGCAGTGACTCACCAGTTACAACCGATTCGTCGACAGTACATGGACCCTCGACAAGGGTACCGTCGACCGGAACCCGCTCACCCTGGCCAACGAGGATCTGGTCCGTTGGAGAAAGCGTCTCGACGGCAACCGGTTCAGTGTCACCCTCCCGATAGAGTGTCGCGGTTTCGGTCTGAGAGAGTGTCAAGTCAGTGAGGTGGTCCATCGCACGCTGTTTGGTAACTGACTCGTAGAAGCTGGCGGCAACAACACTTGCACCAACGAAGATCGTCAGGTCGAAGTACATATCCAATCGGCCAAGCAGCAACGCGACGATGCTGTATACGTAGGCGGTCAGGAGCATCAGCGCACCCAGCAGGTCAGTGTTTGGCTGGCGTGTCCGGAGGCTAACGTATGCACCCCGAAGCAATGGAAGGCTAGTAAAAAAGACGACGACGCTCGTGACACTCGCAAACAGTGGGAACAGCAAAATCAGCCCGCTTTCAACCGTGCCACCCTCGAACCCCTGTAATGACCACCCCAACAGACCCGAGAGCTGGTACGGGTAGAAGACAATAGCGTACGGAAACATAAGAAAGAGCCCGAAAAGGACGCCCGCAGCGTACCGGTATCCAAGTAGGTCTTCGAGGTCCCGTGTCGCGGCCCCACCCTCCCGAGATAACTCCGTTGTTACCGATTCTTGCCCCGTCTGCTCGCGGTCGGCAACACGGTAGCCGGCGACTGAAAGCATATCAGCGAGCGTCTCGGGGTCGGTCTCGTCGGAGTTGTAGCTGAGACGGATACTTTCGGAGACGTAGCTCGCACTAGCGTCGGAGACGCCTTGCTGGTCACGTGCTATATTTTCGAGGAACGTCTCACAGGTCACACAATGCATCCCAGCGACGTGAAAAAAGACGCTGTTGCTGTCGGTCACGTCAGAAGCGCTCGGTTCAGAAGCAGCCAACGTGTCAGCTGTTTCGTCGAGTGCCTCCTCAGCATTTCGACAACCTGACGAGCAGTAGCTGTTGTCAGCTGTCTCGACGGATACTTTACCAACTGGTCGGCCACAGAACTGGCAGTTCTCTGTTGTGTGTTCGGTCATCTAGAGTCGTTCCCGTTGGGTGTTCCACAGTGGTGTGAAACAGTATGCCTGTGCTACACAGTCGAGGATAAAAACGCTCCCGGCCATAGCATAGAAACCCACTGCCCCGTAGCGTTAATGAGAATCGCGTACCAATTCAGCGGTAGTGAGCAACCGCACGACCGCACTGGACGCCGTCATCTTCGGCGTCGACATCCAGAGCGGAGATGTGAGAGGTGATGCACCATCATATGCCGTCGTGACGTTCGACGGAGACCACATCGAGCGTGACGTGGTTAGCTACCGCAAGCTTCGCCGCCGCATCGACAGCGAGCGCCCAGCAATGGTGGCGACTGACAACATGTACGAGCTTGCCGAGGACAAAAGTTCGTTAGTCCACCTACTTGGCTCTCTGCCTGACGGAACACGGCTTGTCCAAGTCACCGGTGCAGAGGAACCAGAACCACTCTCGCGGGTCGCCTCGCGCCATGGCGTGCCGTACGCGAAAGAGCCAATGGCCGAAGCAGAAGCCGCTGCCCGCTTAGCTGCCGCAAACGTCGGCCAAGAGGTCACCGCATTTACCGATACGACGGAGGTGAAAGTGTCCCGTGGTCGGTCGACTGGAAGCGGAGGGTGGAGCGAGGACCGCTACACTCGGCGTATCCATGGCTCGGTTAGGCGACGTACCCGTGAGATTGAATCCACACTCGACGACGCTGCGCTGGACTACGAGCGAGACGCGACTGAGAAATATGGCGGCTTTTCGAACGCTGTTTTCACTGTCGACGCCCGACCCGAGAATATCCCTGTCTCCGCAGAACGGTCAGGCGATATTCGTGTCGAAATCGAGCGCGTTCGACGAGACGGTATCGAGTTTCGCCCGCTTGCAAAGCGGCGCGACCCGATTATCGTCGGTATCGACCCTGGAACGACAACGGCCGCCGCCACGGTCGGTCTCGAAGGTGAAGTACTCGATACGCTGAGCACGCGCACAGCTGATATGGCCGCCATAATCGAATGGATTATCGAGCGTGGGCGGCCAATTATCGTCGCTGCCGACGTGACGCCTATGCCCGAGACTGTCGAGAAAGTTCGCCGAAGTTTCGACGCCGCTGGCTGGAAGCCAAACCGTGACCTCCCAATCGATGCTAAAAAACACCGGACCCGCGAGACAGGCTACGATAATGACCACGAGCGCGATGCGACCGCCGCGGCACTCGGGGCGTTCGATGCCCACAGCGACCAGTTCGACCGCATCGCCGCCAAGGTGCCACCAAGACAGGACCTTGGGACAGTCGTTGCCCGCGTCGTCGCCAATGAAGAATCGGTCGAGACAGTACTCGCGGACCTCACTGACGATAACGGTGAAAAACAAGAAGAAAGCGAGCACGTCGAGCGCGAACTTACCGAGGAGGAACGCCGGATCCGACAGCTCGAAACACAAGTCGAGCGCCTGCAACGCCACGTTGAAACTCTCGAAACGACCGTCAATGAAAAAGACGAGCGAATTGAGGAACTCGAAGACGAACTCTCAACAGAACGCAAACAGGAGCGACGAGAGGCACGCGAGCGCCGCGAAGTGACCCGGCTAGAGCGTGAAAGCCGGCGACTTGAACGCGAGCGTGACGAGGCATACGAAACAGTCGAATCGCTTGAGAACAAGCTCGAACGGCTGAAAGCGCTCTGGAAGCTCGACCACTCAAATTTCGCCGACGTTGCCGAAAAGAAGGCGGGACTTGTCCCAGTAAAGGTCGTCGAGCAGTTCACACGAGACGGGATAAACAACGCTCACGAACAGTTTGGGCTTGCCGAGGACGACGTTGTCATGCTCCGGGATGCAAGCGGCGCGGGACGTTCGACAGCGGACTTGTTGGCGGAATTCGAGCCGAAAATCGTCCTTCGGAACGGAGATCTCTCCGATATGGCCGACAGAGTGTTGTTCGACCACGAGATACCTGTCGCGCCCGTAGATCTCGTAACCATTCAAGAAGTTGACGAACTCGCCGTTGCCCGCGAGTCAGAGGTCGAGGACGCCATCATTGACTGGCAGGAGCGCGCCGAGGAGCGGCAGCGACAGCAAAGCGCCGAGATGGTCGACCGGCTTATCAGCGAACACAGAGCGGATCGGCCGGGGTGAATTGGACACACCTGTGAATCAAGCGTCCGGGCCGGCCCGTTGTCCCAGAAGAACGGGATCAGAGGCCTCAGCGTTCCAAAAGACACGCACGTCGAAGTCACTCTCAGCAGTGAGTTGCAGCTGCGAGCCAGCGACGACCAGCGCCTCGCTGTTCCGGTCATCCGTCTCGCCGCCGAGGGCAGCCCACGAGCCGGTGGGGACTCCAGTACCTCTAACAAATATATCCGACGCAGGTATCGCATCGCCAGCTTCATGCGTGATTGTTAGGCTTTCAGTGCTCTTGTCATAGGTGAGCTGGAGATTTGCGGTTGGCGGGACGGGTCCAGAACTAGAGCCAAGCTCAAGGAAGTATGTCAAAAGTACCGTTGGAGGGACACTCGCCAGCAGCCCTCGCCCGTCGTCGGTTTTGAGTGTCACTGTCGCAGCGTCCTGTGTGACAGTCGTTGCCTCCAGTACGGCTGTCACGTCACCATCAAATATCTCGTCGATTTGGTCATCGGCAACCGCTGTACGGGCATTCTGTAGGCCAACTGTAAGGTCGTCCACGAGGGTGGAAGCACTATCCGTACCAGTCGTTTCGAATATGAGTTCGCCACCACGAGAGTCACCGGACCTGTAGAGTCCACCGTAGCCGTACATGATATCGTCTAATACAAACGAGTCCAGTCCGCTCTGCTCAGGGACCATCTCGGGCGATAGTTCGAACGCGAACTGAAGATATCCATCCGGTGTCGCCTCCATACCTTCCGCAAGGTTGCCTGAGAGTGCGTTATCATTACCGGCCGCGACATCGAGAGATGTACGAACAAGACCCAGATTCCCTATCACGTATCGTCCGTCGGGCACTACGCCGACCGCGAAGCGAGAACTCTTGTAGATAGACTGGGACGCATGTGTGGTCGACGTGAGTTCGCCACGGGCGTCCTCGACAGCCGCTGTGATATCGGCTTCACTCCAGTCGGCCACAATAATAAAAGCAAACCCAGTTTCGTTTCCAAACGCCACGATCTCCTGAGCATCGCGGAGGTCCAGACCAATATTAGCCTCGACGGCATTGAGCATCTCCTGAACCGACATCGAGTCGGGAACGACTAGCCCACCAGCTTCGGTCACAGTCTTGATTCTGTCACGGAACAACTCATCATCGAGAGCACGATTGATATCAACCCTTGTGATGAACGTGGCGTCGGCCGGGACAGCATCGAACGAAGTGGTCGATTTCTCGTCAGAAAACGATTCGAGACAGCCTGCGAGGGCGATAGCCGACGCCATACCAGCACCGCTTTTCAAAACACGGCGACGGGAAAACGACTGTGGAGACATATATGCCGAAAAACAAGTCACGAATGAAAAAGGTTCGGTTTCGACCTACATCATTTGGCCCATCCCCATCGACTTGAGGAGGTTCGTGACCATCCCATAGACGATGAGACCAAGGCCAGCGATAATCAGTGCGAATGCGCCACCAAGGAGGAGGTTCACAGACGCTGCAACTCCAACGCCGGCAAGCATCAGGACGAGACCGAAAATGCCGACGATGCCGAGGTTTTTGAGCATATTGGCATGTGAGCGTCCGGCAGTATAAACGTCGCCGTTCCGACCGCGCATCGAAAAGTGGAAGAATTAAACAGGACCCATCACCAAATGCCAAATATGAGCGACAACGAGGGACGGAAGAACCTTCGGATGCCAGACGATGATGAAGTATTTGCAGTCGTGACGAACATGCTCGGGGCGAATCGAGTCAAGGTACGGTGTATGGATGGCGTCGAACGGACGGCACGCATTCCCGGGAAGATGCAAAAGCGTATCTGGATACGCGAAGACGACGTTGTACTCGTCGAGCCATGGGATTGGCAAGACGAGAAGGCTGATATCACGTGGCGCTACGAGAAACAGGAAGCCGACCAGCTCCGTGATGAAGGCCACATTCAAGAGTAATCGCAGTTCTTCCGTCCCGCAGGTCACGTTGCTGTAAGCCAAAGCGTGTAGTCTTTCGGGTATCTCGTAGAGCCTATCCTTTTAATCCTCGCCCTGCTAACCAGTGATAGATGGACCAGGAGTACGGCCTGCTCGATACGGACGGAACAGAGACACCGGGCGACGAGTGGGAAGAAATCGACTACGCCGACACAGAAGCCGACCGTATCGCACGCAAGCGTGACCGGAAGTTCAGCCAGTTCCGCGACCGGATCAAAGATGCAGACCAGTTTAAGGTGGAAGATTCTGTCTTTGACGAGGCGACCTACGGCGCGCTGTACAAATTGGTTCAGGACGGACACATCGACGCGTTTGGTGGCCCAATCTCGACAGGGAAAGAAGCGAACGTCTACAGCGCTCTTTCGGGAGAGAACGAAGTTGCAGTAAAGATTTACCGCATCAATGCGTCCGATTTCCGCGAGATGGGAGTCTACCTCGAAGGCGACCCACGTTTCGAGAAGGTTGCCAACGACAAGAAAGCGATCGTGATGGCGTGGGTCCGAAAAGAGTTCTCGAATCTCGATCGTGCACTCGCAGCCGGTGTCCGCGTTCCAGAACCAGTTGCCGTCGAGCGGAACGTTCTCATCATGGAGTATCTGGGGACCGTGGAAGGCCGGGCTAAACGGCTTACCGAAGTCCATATCGAAAATCCCGAGACTGCCTACGAAGTGATTCGAGAGTATATGACCCGCCTCTACGACGCTGGTATCATCCACGGCGACCTCTCGGAGTTCAATATTGTCGTCCAAGAGTCACAGCTATACGTTATTGACGTTGGACAAGCAGTGACAATCCACCATCCAAACAGTGACGACTTTCTTAACCGCGACTGCAAAAATGTCGCACGCTTCTTTGAGAGCCAAGGTATCGAAACCAGCGGTGAACGGCTTCGTGCGTACATCAAAGAAAACGCTGACCCCGCAACGTAACATGGCTTATTTTGTCGGCATTGATGTCGGCGGGACAACAATTAAAACAGCAATTGCAGCTGACGATACTGACCGACTTGCTACCCACGTCGTCCCGACGCCACAGGCCAAAGACGGCCAAACAGTTACCAATGCGGTTCTTGACAGCGTCAAAAGAGTGTGTGAGGAGAGTGGGGTCAGACCAGAGATGATTACAGCGGCAGGCATCGGGTCGGTCGGCCCCCTCAACCGAGTGGCCGGGACTGTTACCGGACCGGCAAACATTTCTGGTGAAAATATCCAGCTCGTCAAGCCACTGGCAGAGAAACTCGATACTGAGGCAGTCGTTCTCCACAATGACGCAGTCTGTGGTGTTATTGCGGAGCGACATATCGCTGAGGTGGTGCCTGAGAATATGCTCTATCTCACGCTGTCAACCGGTATCGGCGCTGGCATCGTCATTGATGGGCACTTGATACACGGAACCGGCGGGAACGTGGGTGAGATTGGACATATGACTGTTGACCCAGCGGGGACAATGGCCTGTGGCTGTGGCCGTAATGGACACTGGGAGGCCTACTGTGGCGGAGCGAATATTCCGCGGTATGCGGCCTTGCTATCCCGAACTGAATCGATCGACACTGCCCTCACACTCAACGACGCGTGCACCGCAAAAGATGTGTTCCAGCAAGCAGGTTCGGACGCACTCGCGACGCTTGTCGTCGAGCGGGTCGCACGCTGGAATACAATTGGCATCGCGAACCTCATACAGGCTTATGCCCCCGCATCCATCGCAGTCGGCGGTGCAGTCGCCCGGAATCATCCGAAAGCAGTCCTTGAGCCAGTTCGAGACCGCCTCCCGAAGTATGTGTTCGGTGAACTGCCACAGCTGGGGCTCGCAGCGTGTGAGACTGATATCGTGCTAACTGGTGCCCTACTCGCGGCCCAGCGCTGTGTTGATGGCTCTGGATAGCAACCGACGTTGGTGTTAAAGAACGGTGTCGAGACTGTAACCGTACAATATACTCACGCTGTACATATGCAAAAAACCCCCATCCAGCGCTGTTGCTGGATGAGGGTAATGATAGGATGAATAGAGGCGGCGAACCGTCTTTCCCAGAGACTCTCGTACTCCAGTACTCAGCGGAACGCTGGTGAGCTTAACTTCCGTGTTCGGGATGGGTACGGGTGGAACCTCACCGCTATGGCCGCCTTA
>NZ_JAODIY010000043.1 GCF_026586665.1 Halovenus rubra | reverse complement strand
CCTCTCGGCCTTCCACGGGTCGGAACCCTCTGCCAGCAACAGCGAAACTTAGCTGGTATTCCCATGCCGGGAAGCCGCGCCGTTCACGGCGCGGAGGATGTCACTTAGTCGTCCTCTGCAAGTTCACCTGACTCGGCTACTACATCACCCAGTCCGTCAAGTGGTCGGTCAGGGTTTGCGTCGTCGAGTTCGGCTGGCGATCCAAGCTGTACATCGTCGCCTGCAGTTTCTCGCAGCTTTGTCCGGCCGCGATGCACTGCTACGTCGTCATTCAGATGGAGCTGTATCGCTTCCAGTAACGCATCGGCCTCAAGCGGCTGTCCCAGCCGTTTTAGATCCTCGACTTCGCCATCTGGCGGAACATTGAACGCTCGCTGTGTGATGACTGGTCCTTGGTCGAGGTCAGTCGTTACGTAGTGGGCAGTCACCCCAGCGATTCGGACCCCGGCCTCAAGTGCTTGGAGATATGCCTCCGCACCAGGGAACGCAGGCAAGAGCGACGGATGAATGTTGATAATCCTGCTCTCGTACCGAAAGACCACATCTGGGCTCAAAATTCGCATGTACCGGGCGAGAACAATCAGGTCCGTATCGTACTCCCCGAGCAACTCAAGGAGTTTCTCTTCGTCAGCATTCCCGTTTTCATCGCCGATGTCATGGAATGGCACGTCGTATTTGCTTGCCAACGGTTCGAGGTCGCTGTGGTTGCCGATTATAACACTCACATCTGCCCCAAGTTCGCCGCTGGCCCATGCCTCGAAGATGGCTTCGAGACAGTGTGATTCCTTGGTTACGAGTACTGCTATCTGCTGTGTGTCACGGTCGGCAGGGAACCGTACTTGGATATCGACACCGAGGTCGTCCCCAAGCTCTGTCAGGTCCGTCCGTAGCTTTTTTTCGGTGCAGACCATCTCTGACGTATCGACCCGCATCGTCATGCGGAACACGTCCTCACGGACAGCCTGATCGAGGTCCTCGATGTTGACTGAGCGCTCAAACAGCAGCGATGTTACGTTCGCAATGAGTCCGGTATCGTCCTCACCGACGACAGTAATCTCGGTTAACTCCCGGCTCATCTATGCCACCTCTCTACGCCTGTCATACTCCTATGGACATGAGTAGAACGTGTTAAAGCTTGGTTTTCGAGACCACGGTAACGGGTTCTCACCCGCGGTGGACCTGCTTACCGAACGATATTGACCGGAGTCTCCGCTCGTCGGACAACAGTCTCAGCTACGCTTCCCAACAACACTCGTTTCACACCGGACAGGCCACGACTACCCATTACTATCTGGTCGATATCTTCCGTATTGGCATAGTCGACGATTTCGTCCGCTGGCCGTCCATTTCTTGTCACAAACGTTGGGTGTTTTTGGCCTGTCTCCCGTTCGAGAACCGCCGTTTCAATTTTCTCACTCCGCTTGACCGCCTCGGCCGTATCTTCACTGGGTTCGTAATCTCCCTCAAGCGGGTTAATGACATAAAGTGCAGTTACTGCTGTTTCATCGTGTTCCTCGACGGCAAAATCGAAGGCATCCCAGGAGTGGTCGGAGCCGTCGACCGGCACGAGTACGTGTTTTGGCATATGTGTATAACGTGAACAATAAACATGAAATTTCGGGTATCTCAGTGAGACACAACGAGAGACTGACGCGTTTATCTGTGTCAAACGATTAACTAGCCTATTCAATGAGCCATACACCTTGGATGGCTGTCTGGAGGAAACAGTATGAGTAATTTGGTCAACCGGTTAGGAGATTTCCTGACTACATATACTAAATCAATAATCCTGGTCATGCTGGTGGTTACGGTTCTTATCGGCGCCGGCATGGCTCAAGTAGAGCAACAATCTCAGACCGAGCAGTTCGAGACAGATTCACCGGCTGCGGACGCACAATCCTATATCGAGGAGAACTTCACGCTCGATGAGGGTAGTAACGAAGCAATTGTCCAAGTCATTCAGCGTGGAGACAACGTACTCAGCAAAGAATCGCTACTAGAATCACTTTCGCTACAACAAGAAATACGAGAGCGCGAGAGCATTAGCACCACGTTCGTCGACGACCGACCTGTCTTTGGCTACGCGAACGTCATCGCTAACGCAGCCCTTAGCTCCCAGCAAGAAAGCAGTGATGCTAACGCTGGGCCACCGACACTGACTGAACAACAAGCCGCAATCGAGTCGCTCGACAAGTCCCAACTCGAAGGACTCATCCAGCGCGTCCTCGGTGAAGACGGGAGCGAACGAGCTCGCGCGTTCATGCCCGCCTCGTACCAGCCTGGGAATACGACGGCTGAATCCGGAAGTACAGTTATCCGTCAAAAGCTGGATATCGAAGTCCAAGACCCGAACTCGTTCCCTGAAGAGCTCACTACCGCACAGCTTGAAATCCGGGACCTCGCACAGGACCGGGATTCCGATTTCTCGCTGTTCGGGTTTGGCCTTCTCAACGAGGAAATAAACCAGTCACTTGGTGATAGTGGCGCGATTGTTGGTCCATTTGCCTTGCTTTTCGTTGTGGTCGCATTGACCGTTGCCTACCGTGACCTGCTTGACATCATCTTAGGTGTTGTTGGTATCTTCGGCGTCCTCGTCTGGACGTTCGGATTCATGGGATGGGCCGGTGTTGCATTCAATCAGCTGCTGCTCTCAGTGCCCATCCTGCTAATTGGGTTATCAATCGACTACGCAATACACGTCTTCATGCGTCACCGTGAACAGCGTATCGAAGGTGATGACTCGCTTAGCGTTCGAAATTCGATGTCATTTGCCCTTGCCGGTGTCGGTGCAGCACTTGTCTGGGTGACCGCAACGGCAGCAATCGGGTTCTTGGCAAACTTGACAAGTCCGATTGGCCCGCTACAGGATTTCGGTATCGTGTCCGCCTTCGGTGTCTTTGCGGCACTGTTTATTTTCGGCGCACTTATTCCGGCGCTGAAAATTGAGATTGATGGCTTCCTCGAAGCTCGCGGGATTGACCGGAAGAAACGCGCCTTCGGGACCGGTGGTTCGATATTCTCCGGGCTGTTGAGTAGCGGCGTCACAGCGGCGCGCCGCTTCCCAGTCGTGGTTATCGTGTTGGCGCTGTTGTTGTCAGTCGGTGGTGCCTACGGGGCGTCACAGGTCAATACAAGTTTCGATGAGACTGACTTCCTCGCTGACAGCCCGCCAGAGTGGACAGAGAGTCTCCCCGGTCCGATGGCCCCCGGAACGTACCAGATTACAGACGATCTTGACTATATCGGTCAAAACTATCAGCAAGAGGATAACGAAGCTGAAGTGCTGATACGGGGTGACGTTACGAACGAGAAGACACTCCAATGGCTTGATGAAACCCGATCGTCGGTTAGCGACCTCGAAACGGTCTTTGTCGGACCAAACGGTCCTGCAGTAACTTCGCCCCTATCTGTGATGGAGCGAACTGCCGCTCAAGGGGCCCAAGCAGCACAAATTCCGGAAGATGAACGAACACAACGGCAGGCTGCACTCGCTGGATTTGCAACGCTCTACCAGCAGTCGACTGGCGAAGACGGTGTTCCCAACCAGAATGTCGAGAAGTTGTTCACCCGCTTGCTCGAAGTTAACCCACAGGCAGCACAGTTTGTTTATCAAGCTGACGGTGAAACAAAGGCAATCCGACTCCAGTTCGGTGTCACCGGCGATGCCCGTATCGGCGATATCGCTGAAGACAACCGGAATGTCGCAAGCAGTATTGAGGGAGTCAGCTCCGGAGGGTTGAGTTCAACCCCCGCAGGAGACCAGGTTGTCTTCGACAAGGTACAAAAAGACCTACTCGACACAGTCATTCAGGGACTCGTCATAACCCTCGTTGCAGTGTTTATCTTCCTCTCAATCGCCTACCGGTTGACAGGTAATCCTGCATCGCTTGGAGTCGTCACTCTTGTTCCGGTGGCACTTGCTGTGACTTGGATTCTGGGTTCGATGTGGCTGCTTGACATTCCGTTCAACACGCTTACGGGAACAATTACGTCATTGACAGTCGGACTTGGCATCGCCTACAGCATTCACATCAGTTCACGGTATGAACTAGAACTCAGACGGCAGGGCGATGTCTGGAAAGCATTGGATACGACAGTGACGGGAACAGGCGGTGCACTGCTTGGCAGCGCAGCGACCACCGTTGGCGGGTTTGGGACACTGGCCTTTGCCATTCTCCCGATTCTCCAGCAGTTCGGTATCATCACGGGGTTAACGATTATCTACGCCTTCTTGGCCAGCGTTCTCGTGCTTCCGTCCATGCTGGTCCTCTGGACGCGATATCTCGGTCCATCGGGATACTTCCCGGATTCCGACGTTGAGCCGCCCGAAGAATCAACTCCGAGTAGCGAGGACCAACCCGCAACGGACGCACAGACGGAGTAGTCCTCACTACGTTATTTTTTGACGACCGGCCAAGACTCGCACTCACTCTCAACTGTCGTGATGGGACTCTCTGACTCGGCCAATCCCATTACAGCAAAGAGACAGTGTGACGGTATCTGTCACTGTGAATCCGAACTTTCTTCATTATATCTGTAGGGAATCCAGCCACTGAGTAAACACACTACGGCCCTACAGTATCGGGCAACACAATCAGCGGCAAAAACGAGTGGAGATAAGTTGACCGTTTAGCTCTGTTACTCTTTGTGTTCGACGCGATGGCGAATGACATCGGCATCTTCGTCCCACTCGAAGTTTCCTCCATGGGCACGCTGCATACGCTTTTTGTAGGCCGCTAAGTCGTCTGACCCTTCTCGTCGTGCATCTTCGTCGGTCATCTCGCCGAGCGTTCGTTCAGTGATATCGACGACCTCGAACGTTTTGCCATCGAGCGTGAACGTATCGCCTTCCTCAGCGTACTGGTTTCCTCGATGAATTTGTGTCATCTCGCCGCTCGCAATGGCATTTTGTGTCCGCTCGTTGGGGAATATCTCGGCTGGATCCACTTCTGTCATGTCTATACCTTCGAGTCCGCAAGGAAGAAAGGATGGGTAGCGGATAGAACCACATCATCTGACAGTGCCTCTCACACGCTCAGCAGGTGACTGCGTTGCTCTTTGCGGACTATTTACTTTCAACGAGCTTGTAGGCACCACCGTCGGCGTCACCAGCCTCTGGGTTCGGTGCGCGCTCTGCGTAATAAATTGCGCCGTCGAGAACGAGTGGAGTACTCGTCACGACCCCGTCATGGTCGACATGCCAGACCTCCTCACCGGTTTCAGTTTCGAGAGCGTACAGCGTCTGGTCTTTCGACCCGAAGACAATGCGGTTCTGACAGACCGTGGGACATCCGGTCAGGGGCCGATCAGTTTCGAACCGCCAGCGTTCCTTACCAGTCTGTGCATCAAGTGCATAGAGATACCCGTCATGGCTGCCGGCGTAGATTTCGTCCCGGGTGGGATCGACGGCCGGACCGACCATCGAAAGCGAACCAGTCTCGAACGACCACTCTTCAGTCCCGCTTTCGAGATCGACGCGATAGATATTTCGGTCCCATGAGCCGAAAAACGCAGCACCGTCGTATGCTAGAATTGGCTCCTTAATCTCGCCATCAGTTTCGTTTTGTGGCTCTGTCTCGAATGTCCATTTGAATTCAAGTGAGGGATACTCCCAGCCATAGAGCATTCCGTCGTTTGACCCAAGTGCCATCATCCCGGCCTCTGGGTCGATTGCTGGTGTCGAATGCGGATGGTCGGTCGGTCGCCCCTTCTCATCTTCCCAGAGAACATCCCCTGAACCAGGGTCAACCGCAAATATACTCCCCTCTGGGTCAGCATACTCCACGGCGATGTAAACCGCGTTCCCATCATACGTTGGGCTCCCACCAATTGAGCCACCAAGTTTTGTTTCCCACTGTTTCGTGCCTGATTTGGCATCGAAAGCGTACAGGATGCCATCGTACGCGCCGATGAACACGGTTCCCTCTGCAACCACCGGCGTGCCGTGAACTCCCCTGCCGACCATGTCGGTTTCCTGCTCCCAGAGAACATCTCCATCCGAAGAGAGCGCAGTCACGTATCCAGTATCCCCCGGAAACACAATCGCGTCATCTGTAAGGGGAACTGCGCTTGCCTTTGCAGCCGAGTGGTCTCCGGTGTTGTGCTCGGGAATACGCCAATCAATTTCGACGGAATCAGGAACTGTCTCGTTCGGGTAGTAACCCCAGTTTTCGAGTGAGCCACGAAACTGACTGACATCTGTAAGGAGTGTCTGTTCGTACGGGCCGACCAGCGTTTCGCTGCTTTCTGGCCGATCAAAGTCAACATCGCCACCACCGAAGCCGGAGACTGGTGCCTGACAGCCAGCAGTGGCACCGACAGTACCTGCAGTGACCGCCAGTAGTTTCCGGCGTGAAAGTGTCCGTCTCATGCTTTGTTCCATTCTTCACGAAGCAGGCCATAGACGACACCGTCACGATACTCACCGTCGATGAATGCGTCCTTGCGGAGTCGCCCTTCTTGTGTGAACCCCAGTGTTTCTAGCAACCCACGGGACTGCTGGTTGTGGTCGAATGCGTTTGCCCGAACTGCTGGTGTGTCGTAACTCTTGAACGTGTACTCGACGAGCAGCGACGCCGCTTCTTTTCCGTAACCGTTCCCGTGTACTTCCGGGAACAGCCAGAGACCGAGAAACGGAGTTCGTCCCCACTCCTTTAGCACAGCAATGCCAATCTGGCGAACCTTCTGGCCATCGACGGGACTTTGTTTTCCATCATCGTTGGTACAAATCAAAAACTGCTCTACATCTTCGGATTCAAAGACCGATTCAAGCTGGTCTCGGTTGCGTGCCTTCGGATTGCCTGTCAGGTGTCGCAACTCGGGGTTGGCCCCACCGCGTTGCCAGACGGGAAAATCCTCGCGTTCGAACACGCGGAGAGTTACACTGTCACCGCATTTGACGATTGCACCGGGCATAGCTTCCCAGACACCTGCCGACAAAATGTACGTTGTGGTCTCTAGTGTGTTCCCCTCTGTGCTATTGACGCTCGCGGAACCGACGTTTCAGTACGTAACCCAGCGCACCAACTCCTGAAACAGCACTAACCACCCCAAAACCGGCACCGTTATCGTCAACTTTCTGTGACTCGGCGGTTCTCTCACTGTCTGTGGCGGTATCGGTCGTTGGAGTTGCTTCGTCCAATGACTCTGTCTTAGTCGCCTCTGTTGGTGTTTCTGTCGGGGTGGTCTCTGTCTCTGCTGGCGTTTCATTCGTTGACTCCTCACTCCCAGCGTCGCCATCGCTTTCCTGTTCTCCGGGGTACGTGTACGTCACACCGTAGGGCTCTGGCACAGTTTCACCTGACAGGGCAGCCTTGAAAGCAGCCGTCCCCCCGACAATTGGAACATCGATGAGGCTCTCGGAAAGAGTAATTGTCAACTCTGGAGAACTCGGTGGTCGTTTCGTGACGGTATAATCGCTCGAAAACACCATAACGCCGAGGCGGTGTCCCTGTTCAAAGACGTGCTCTGCCGGCTCTGTGGGAAATGTAACGGTATACTCTGTGCCAGGGTCGATGCGACGAGAGTGTTCGAGTGTTTCACGATTTTGTAGATTCATCCATCCGCGGGTGACGATTTCAGCCTCATCTGGGCCAAAGTCCACGAGACCAACGCTCAGAAGGGCAGCAGGTGAGTCAACCGACAGCGTTAGCTGCGGTTCGATTTGCCCACTCACACGAACGGGACCGTCGAGTGTTTCAGTGCGGTACACTAGTCGATTCTCCTGCGATTCTGCCTCAAGAAGCTGTGTGGGTGGCTGTGTCGAGTCGTCAACAAGAGTCTCGGTTCCTGGTTCCGATGGGACTGTCGTCATAAGCTGGCCGTCATTCTCTCCGTTTGGATGCAATCGTAACGGTACCGTTTCACTCCGTTCGGACGGCCAGTCGGCTGCTTCAGTTAACGTCTTATCGGGGCGTTCGACGAGCGCTGTTGGGCGTTCCATCACACCGTTGTCTTTGTCTTTAAGCCAGTACCCGAACCACTTTTTGAGTAGCTCGACCCATGGCTTTTCTTTGTTCTCGTGTTCTCGTGGGTCATCATGGCCGCCCTGATGAACCCACACTTTGTATGGCACGTCTTCGTCTCTTAACACGTCGAGCCATTTGGTGAGTTGCCGAGGGCGGGTATTCGTATCAGAGATACCGTGGACGGCGAGGACGCTCGCGTTTATCTGGTTATCACCAGTGGTATAATCTCGCTCAGCCCAGAAGTCGTTGTAGTTGCCAGTCTTCCTGTCCAGTTTCTTTGTCATCTCGTCAATGCTGGTATCACAGGACTCGCTGTCAGTCCGTGTCGTCACAAACGCGGCTAACATTGTGAGAGGATTCGCACTGGACGCTGTTGTTTGGCCTCCCGAGATGACGGCTCCGTTCGAACGGACGTAACTATACCAGCTTGATATCGAGCGAATCGGAACGATTGTCTCTAACCCGTCGACGCCAGTCGCTGCAACACCGTTTGCTAGTGTACCGCGGTACGAGCCACCGAACATCCCCGTTGTTCCCGTTGTCCACGCGGCGTCGACTGGCTTGCCACCAGAGCGGGAATCGTATGCTTTTCGCCGTCCGTTTAGCCAGTCGATGACTGCTTTGATGCTTGCAATTTCAGGCTTACCACCCAGAGAACTACAGCCTGTCGAGAGTCCAGTTCCAAGAGGAGAAGCATACGCGAAAATATATCCCTCGGGCAACAATGCCTTCTCGTAGTAGTACGACCGGTCGAACACCTGACCGGGAACGACACCAATAGTATTGGTGTTTCCTTGTGTGGACACACTCGCATCTGGGCGGTACAGCTCGACTTCCATTGTCGAGTTCACCTTAGACTGATAGTTTGGATAGTCCGGAGAGAGGTCGGCACGGTCGTTGTCTGGTACAGCGTATGGGTCTGCCCGTACCAACACCGGTAGCGGCTCTGCTGACTGTGGCCGTGCGATACTGACGTGGGTTCGGTCCAACTCACCGGTATTGTCGGTATCTGTGTCCGTTTCGACCCAGACACTCTCGCGGACAACAGTGGTGTCATCGTACTCCGGAGGGTTCGCATCTGCACCGCGACTAACCTCTGCCTGAACGAGGCCAAGCGTCGTTGCGGTTACCCCTGTCACACCCGATTTGAGGACCTGTCGTCGTGTGAAGGGCGTACTGTTTTGGGTTTGTGGGGACTGTCTCATGTGTAGATACACTGAACTCTGTTCAATAAATATACGGGTCAGGAAACAACTCCTTTCGTATTTGACAATCTCAAACCCCGTAACTGCATAACTGTCGTCCAGCACCCGTTTGTACACCCTAATTTAAGTTAGTGTAGTCCTACATCAAGACATGGCTATTGGCCCACCAAAAACACTGGCTGACTTTGGCACCCGCTCAATAGTGACTCACGCAATCATGATATTGGGATTCATTGGCGCAGTCGCCTCTGCGCTATTTGTCGAGGGAGATGTCGGGATGGTCTCGTTTGTAGCCTTTGTCAACTTTACCTCCGGTATGTGGATTTGTCAATCGATTCACTCTCTCGGTAACACTGCTGCTGGCGTTGAGTACGATGGCGTCTTAAACGAGGTCCTTCAATATGTCAGGTGACGGTATTGATGTCGGGCGTTTAGCTCGGACAATGGTTCTCATTATGTTCGTGACTGCAGTATTCATCCTGCTTGGCGCTGAGCGGCTTTCGGGGACTGTGTTCCGTGTGGGTATCGGTGCAATTGGTGCTGTTGCGTTCATTACGGCGATTACGTCGTTTCTCATCGCGGCTGGGCAGTACTACGATAAGGGAAACCCTACTTGAATCCGGGTCGTCTCCTCCTGAGTGAAAGATAAGCGGCCAACTGCTACGTTGATGTGAACTGCACTGATTAGTTGAACGGGTTGCCGCCACCGCCGCCGCCGCCACCACCCATACCGCCCATGCCGCCCATGCCACCGGGACCGCCTCCTTGCTGCATCTGTTGCATCATCCGCTCCATATCGGCGTCGCCCATCCCCTGGAACTGCTGGAGGGTCTGGTCCATCATCTTATGTTGCTGAAGCAACTCTTGTATCCGCTCTTCTGGTTTTCCAGAGCCTCGGGCGATTCGTTTCGTTCGGTTCGCACCGATGATGCGGGGATTCTCAAGTTCTTCATCGGTCATCGAGTCCATGATAATATCGAAATCACGCATCCGCTCTTCGGTCATATCCATTGCGTTGTCAGGCAACTGGTCCATGAGTCCCCCGCCCATGCCGGGAATCATGTCCATTACCTGGTCAAGCGGCCCCATCCGATTCATTGCATCCATCTGCTTTTTCATATCCCGGAGCGTAAAGCTCCCTTCAAGCATATTCTCTGGGTCCCAGTCCTCGTCTTCTTCTTGGGCCTCCTCCATTGCGCGCTCAACGCGTTCAGCCAACTGGTCGATGTCCCCCATCCCCAGCAGCCGCGAGACGAAACTCGAGGACTCGAAGCGCTCGATGTCTTTGACCGTTTCTCCCGTTCCGAGGAAGGCAATCGTCGAGTCAGTCTCGTTGACCGCAGCGAGTGCACCGCCACCTTTTGCAGTCCCGTCAAGTTTCGTAATTGCGACACCATCGATACCGATTGACTCCTCAAACTCTTGGGCTTGGTCCCTTGCGCTTTGGCCCATCGCAGCGTCCAGCACCAACAGGTTCCGGTCGGGGTTGACTGCGGTTGCGATACGCTCAATCTGGTCAATAAGCGCCTCATTCAGGCCGTCTCGGCCTGCGGTGTCGACGATACGAACATCTGCATCAGCGGTTGCTTCTAGGCCGTCAGTTGCGATTTTGACTGGGTCGTCTTCATCAGGGTCTCCGTAGAAGTCGACCTCGGCGTTTCCGGCCATCTGTTTTGCCTGGTCGTACGCGCCAGGACGGTCGGTATCTGTCTGGATAACGGCTGGTCGAAGCCCCTTTTTCGAGAACCACCAAGCCATTTTCGCGGCTGTCGTGGTCTTCCCTGAGCCGTACAATCCGGCCAGCATAATCGTCTGTTCCTCAAGTGGCAACTCTGTCGAGTCGCCGAGTAACTCGACAAGTTCTTCGTAGACGATACGGAGAACCCAGTCACGTGCCGAAGTTCCTGCTGGTGGCTCTTCGTCCAACGCACGAGTTTTGATGCTGTCTGAAAGCTCTTGAACAAGGCTAATATCAACATCAGCCTGAATGAGCGAGCGCTGTATCTCCTTGACGACACCGTCGACATCCTCCTCTGAAATACGGGATTTTCCGCGGAGGTTGTCAAGCGTTCCCCGGAGTGAACTCCCAAGATCGTCGAGTACCATTTGTCTGCTGATAGGAGGCCGGGTGGGTAAAGCCTTTTTCTCGTAGGCGAACGTTTGTGTTTCAAGCGACAGAGAGAACAGGGCCGTTATAAGACTGCACACCGCAGTTGTGCGTACAATGCAGGGTACGCCCGAAGTCGCGGTACTGAGACTCGGTCATAGGGCCGGCCGCGATGAGCGAACGACTACACACGTCGGTCTCACGGCACGCGCACTTGGCGCTGACCGCGCTGTTCTCGCGGGTGCGGGCGGAAGCCGTAGCGAAACAATCGAAGACATTACTAATCGGTTCGGTGGCCCCTTCTCGGTCGAAGTCACCGATGAGCCACAGGCCTACGTCAAAGACTGGGATGGGACTATAGTCCATCTTACGATGTATGGGTTACCGATACAGGAACTCGAAGCCGAAGTTCGACAGGCGGTCGGGACTACCGAGCAAGGCAAACAACGGGGGTCTGACCTGTTGATTGTCGTCGGTGCAGAGAAAGTTTCATTCGAGCTGTACGAACAGGCCGACTACAACGTAGCTATCACCAACCAGCCACATTCCGAGATTGCCTCACTCGCTGTCTTTCTCGACCGGTTGTTCGACGGATCGGAACTTGACCGGGAATGGGTTGACGCTGAGCAGACTGTTTTGCCCCGTCAAGAAGGAAAACAGGTCGAAGAGCGGTAACAAGTTCTGGAGACCCACTTGTCGCAGAATCTGTGCCGTCTCGTCCTCTGGAGGGAGTCTTTATACCGTATGATGCCTACCTAGTTAGTATTAGGAATGAGTCTGGACAGCGAGATAGTACCCGATATCGGTCGCGATATTCTTCAGCACGTTTCCGACGGCGTGGTGCTCTGTGACGACGAGCTAACTGTCACGTATCTCAACAAGGCTGCCATAGCGTTGCTTGGGGCAGCGGACACACAGCCACACGGCTGTCCCCTATCTGAACTGCCGTCCGGTGGCGCTCTGCTGGCCGACCAGGTTCGCCGGCTCGACGGGACGGGAACCGAAATCCAGTTTGAGGAGCCCGATGCTGATATCGCCGGGACTGTACGACAACTGGAGGATGGAACACTGTTGCTTTTAGAACGCAGCACAGAACAGGGTGAGACGACTGGTAGCGACGATACCGTGTTGCAGGAACTCCACGATATTGCTTCGGATCTGGACCTGTCTCGCGAAGAGAAAATCACGCAAATGCTGTCTGTTACAACTGACCATCTTGGTGTCGAATACGGGTTCATCACCCGGATTCAAGACGATACCCAAGAAATTCTCTACAGCGTCGGTGACCATCCACAGTTGGCCGACGGTGTGACTGCTCCTCTTTCGGAGACTTACTGTCAGTATACGCTCGAAGATGGGGAGACAAATACGATCACGACGCCGACTGGTGACAGTGCCGAAAGCGAGGCCGCATACGAACGGTTTGGGTTCCACTGTTATCTCGGTGTGGTCCTGTCTGTTGACGATGAAGAGTACGGGACAGTCTGTTTCGCTGACGACGAGCCTCTCAAAAACGGGTTCGGCGAACACGCACAGACTGTCGGAGAAATGTTGGGTGACTGGCTCACACTCATGCTTGAACGCCAGACGTACGAGCAGGAACTCGAACAACAGCAGGCCTTTATCGAGAGCCAATTAAACAGTCTTCCCGACATCGTCTATGCGTTTGATGTCGATGGACAACCTATCCAATGGAACGACAGCCTCGAAACGGTCACGGGGTACGACACCGAGGAGGTCGCACAGATGAAGCCGACAGACTTCGTTATCGAGTCTGATACAGAGTTGATAACTAATTCAATTGACGCTGTGCTTACCGACCAGAGCCACTCTGTCGAGACGACACTTGAAACGAAAGACGATACCCGTATTCCATACGAGTTTGCCAATGCACCACTGTACGATGAGGTCGGCGAAATTGTTGGTGTAACTGGGGTCGGGCGTGACATCACCGAACAGGCTACACAACAGGAGCGACTTTCGGGGATTCTAAACACGACTCGCTCGCTGATGCAGGCCCGTGACAGACAGCACGTTGGGGAACTGGCCGCCAGCGCTGCGACAGAGTTGCTCGACGAGGAGATTGCCGTCTTCCGGTTGTACGATAGCGATGCAGGGACTCTAGAAGCGATTGCGTCCTCAGAAGGAGGTCAAGGCGTGATTGGTGAGCGCCCGACCTATGATGTCGGCGAAGGGTATCCCGGAACTGTCTTTGGCTCCGGGGAGCCCACTATTGTCTCTGACCTTACTGACGCCGAGAACGAGTTCGAATACGGGGATGCTCGGTCTGCAATGTATTATCCTGTTGGTGTCCACGGCACGATTACCGTCGCATCGACAGAACCGGGCGCGTTCGACGAGATGGACCAGGACGTTCTTGGACTGCTGGCGACGAGTGCGGCTGCTGCGTGCATGCGTGCAAAGCGTATGCAGGAAGTCAGAGAGGCCCGCGAGCAGTCCGACCGGCTAATTGAGCGTGTTAATGGGTTGGTCGAGAACACGGTTGAGGTGCTTGTCCAGGCCCGGACCCGCGACGAACTGGAAAGCAGTGTTGTCTCGGAGTTGGCGACCACTGACCCGTACGCGTACGCTTGGGTAGGACAGCCTGATGTGACAAGTCAAGAATTAGTCCCGACAGCTTGGGAAGGCGATGCATCGCTTCCAATCCAGGCTCGCTCGTTTGACCTCTCGAATGAGACGGAACCGGTTGCCAGAGCCTATCATGAGAGAGAAACACAGGTACTTACCGAGATGGATGAAGTGTACGGACCGCTGTCGGATATCATCGCCAGAAGCGATATCGAAGCAATACTTCTCATCCCGATAGTCTACAAGGATGCCACCTACGGCGTCCTCTCTGTTTGTGCGAGGGATTCTGCAGTGTTCGACGAACGCGAACGGATTATCCTTGATGCACTTGGTCAGGCGGTGGCAAACGCAATCAATGCTGTCGAGCGCGGGCGTATCCTCGATGCGACCGAAATTATTGAACTAGAGTTTGCAGTTGACAGTCCCGACCTCCTGTTCAACCGCCTGGCAGCGTCGACTGATAGCCGGGTCGAAGTTGTCGGCACTGATTACCGCTCCGATGGCGCAGTGCGACTCTATCTCTCTGCGGAGGATGTTGACCCAGCGGAGCTATCTGAGCGTGCAAAAACTGACCAAGAAATCATTGAAACGACAGCAATTGTTGAACACGAAGACGAGTGTCTTCTTGAACTGGTCGTTGAGGAGTCACTACTGGCGATGCTTGCCGAGTATGGTGCAGTCACACGCGAGGTGGTTGCCGATGGCGCTGGTGCTCGGTTCACAGTAGAACTGTCAGCAGAAGCAGAGGCACGCGAGTTGTTCGAACTGGTCGAGCAACGCTACCCCGGAACGGACTTACTGGGCTATCACGAACGCGAGCGGGCCGTCGAAACGAGACAGGACTTCAAAGCTGCACTCAGTGACCGCCTCACGGACAGACAAGAAACTGCCCTCCGAACCGCGTATCTCGGTGGCTTCTTTGATTGGCCACGAGAGATAGACGGAAACGAACTCGCCGAAGCGATGGATATTGCCCGCCCGACGTACCACCAACATCTCCGTGCCGCGCAGGGAAAAGTGTTCGAAGAACTGTTCGACTAAGTCCAGTTTGGCCCCGGATTTTTTCATTCCAGTAACCCAACAATGGTGTATGTCTCACGACATGACCACGTACGACGAGGTCGAACCACTCGCCCCAGGAATGCACTTCCTCCGTGACGAACTTGACTGTGATAATCTGGGCTTGACAGTCCTCGATGCTGAAGCGGGTTGGGAGGGCAAAGAGCATGACCATGCTGAGGACGGTGAGGAAGAAGTCTACCTGCTCGTCGATGGGTCAGGAACGTTAACAGTCGACGGAAAGCAGGTTGGACTCGATGCCGGTGACGCTGTTCGTGTTGACCCCGGCGCAACCAGGCGACTCACCTTTGATCAAGAAAGTACGATGGTAATTGCTGGCGCACCCTGATTAAGTACGGAGCTCCAAACCGCCATTCAGACACTTCTCGTCTTTCTAGCACGTTTCGATACTAGTACAACTGTATTTCAATCTACAACAAAGAGCGTAGATTTTTAAGGACTTTTGTCTTGACAGACACGACGGGGTACGAACACATAGTTGAAAGTGATAGGTTTCGGTTGATATATACAGTGTGCGCGAGAAGGGAGCTACGTATGAGTTCACACGTCGACGCCGAAATCGAAGAGTTGTCGGCAGACGTCACTGTTGCCGACGATGACGCCGTCCCAGTCGGCGTCAAACTGGGAAGCACGCGAACAGTCATCGTTCACCCGACAGAGGAAGGGAACCTCAAGACAATACGAACCCTGACTTGTTTGGCACGCTACGAGGACGCCCTCACCGGAGAGGAGAAATACCTCTATGGAAACGAGGCTGCACGCGAGTATCCCGACCGCGTTGAGTTCATGCTCCGGTCCGGGTTGCCCGAAGATGAGGACCGCGCTGAACTGACACAGCAGTTTTTCGAGGCGGTCATCGACTCCTACGATATTCCTGAGGATAGTGCCGTTGTCTATGCAATTCCGACAATTGACAATCCTGCGGGACTAGAAAATCTTAGTAACGTTATCGAGAGTAGCTCCATCGGTGACCATCTCATCGAGAGCTATCCCGAGTCTCTCTGTGGGTCTATTCCGGCCTTTGGTGACGACCTGCAGGCTATCGAAGAGATCTTTCTTGCTGTCAACATGGGTTCGACCAACCTTGAGGCGTCGGCGTACCGCCGCGGTGAGCAAATTGCACCGTTTACCACTGGCGCTGTCACGGGCAACGAAGTCGACCGAATCATCGCAAACTACGTCGAAGAGGAGACACAAGGCCGGGTCAATATCGACGAGACACAGGCTCGTGAGTACAAGGAAGAACACGCTGACTTCGACGGATTTGAACCGTTTACCGATATTATCCAGCAGCCAGGCGGCGGAAGCCATGAGTTCACTATCGAGCGGTCGGTGATGGATGCGGCCAACGAGTACCTAGACGAGGCTGTCCAGAAATTCTCGAATACGTTCCTCTCACAGCTTGCAAACGACCACATGAAAATTTATCAGCTCGCTCTCGACCAGCCAATTGTCCTCACTGGTGGGATGGCATGTGTTCCGGGTATCGTTGAGCAGTTCGAGGAACGCGTGAGCGAGGAGTTGGGTCGCGATGTCAACGCTACCACTGCCGACCGACCCGACCTCGCGGCAACAGTTGGTGCCCATCGCATCGCGGCACGACTCGCTGATATCGAGTAACGAAAGCGATTCACCCTGCATAGAATGCCATCAGAGACCCAAAGCGACAATCCGGTGACGTTTGGAACAAGTGGTATCCGTGGCCCTGTCGGCGACGAAGTGACTGCTTCTGTAGCACTTGCTGTTGGCCGGGCCCTTGGCGTCGATACGACCCGCGTTGTTGTCGGGCGTGACCCACGAGAAAGTGGGAAAGCACTCGTTGACGCGCTTTCTGCAGGTCTCCGTGAGTCGGGGACCGATGTTGTCGATCTTGGACTAGCCGCGACCCCGACAATCGCCCGCGCCGTCTCTTGGGAGGATGCTGACGCGGGCGCGGCGGTAACTGCTTCTCACAATCCGGCACAAGATAACGGAATCAAACTCTGGCAACCCACGGGGCAAGCGTTTGATGCTGACCTGCGAGAAGCGATTGAGACGCGCATCGAACAGAGCCAGTCGGCTCTGGCTGACTGGGATGGGTTTGGTGACCGGATAGCACGTGACTATACAGAGACACACTGCGAGCAGATTGTCTCGGAGGTTACTGTTACTGAACCCCTCTCAGTCGTCGTTGACGTTGGTAACGGGGCTGGCGGTGTCACAGCCGACGCACTCGGTAAACTCGGCTGTGAACTTAACACACTCAATGCCCAACCCGACGGGACATTCCCCGGTCGTCCAAGCGAGCCAACAGCGGAACACTGCGAGGCACTTACTACACAGGTTGCATACAGCGATGCAGCGTTGGGTATTGCCCACGATGGTGACGCCGACCGGATGCGGGCTGTGACTGCTGACGGCGAATTTCTCTCGGGTGATGAATTACTTGCTATTCTCGCACGCGAGGCCGCCGAGCCGGGAGAACGTGTGGCTGTCCCAGTCGATACAAGTCTCGCAGTCGAGGACCACCTCGACGATGCTGGTATCGAAACGACTCGAACGCCTGTTGGCGATGTCTACGTTGCACAACGAGCCAGCGAGCCCGATGTCGGCTTTGGCGGTGAGCCAAGCGGCGCGTGGATTTGGCCAGACGCGACACTGTGCCCGGATGGTCCCCTTGCCGCCTGTAAGCTCGTCTCCCTTGCCGCGAACCGTCCGCTCGGTGACCGACGGGACGACATCGAGACCTATCCAATTCACCGCGACTCTATTGAAGTGAGCGACAAAGCTGCGACGATGACGGCAGTCCATGAGCGAGTTACTGAGCAGTACGACGACATATCGATGATGGACGGCGTCCGTGTCGATCGTGGCGATGGCTGGTTCCTGCTCAGGGCAAGTGGGACTCAACCACTCGTTCGAATTACAGCAGAAGCTCGTGACACCGAGAGGGCGAGCCAATTATTCGAGGAAGCTAGCACTATTCTCTCGAAGTCACTCGATTGAACGTCGAACGAAAAGACTGTTATCCGCGTCGGGTAGACCGGGCTTGTCTGACGCTCGCTCCATCACGTATCTTGTCCTCACACTGGGGGCAGACCCTGGGTTGGTCCACGCCATTTGGTGTGAATACACGCGCATAATCCGCCGTTACGAATGCACCGCAGTTCTGACATTCCGGCATACGTTTATCCATACGTGACTCAGCACTCTTAACTATTGGTGGTATGGTATTGTCACACGTTCGCACACAATCTGGCCTGTAAATGGGGTTAGTGGCCAAACTCCGAAGTTACGTTTCCGCTTTCGTCTAGTTCGATGACATTATCGAACTCGCCACGGAACTCGTCAATGACATCCTCTTCGTGAACACCGCGTGCAAGATGGAACAGGCCGACTGCATCGTGTCGTTCGAGTTGCTCCAGCAGTGATTTAACGGCTTCGAGCGTCTGTGTCTGGTCACCGTAGTATATCATCTCGGTTATCGAATCAATACTCACGCGCCGTTTCCCTTCGCTCTGTTCGAGAAAGTCCCGCGTTTCCTCAACAACGCTCTCGAGGTTTTCTGGCGCCGAAAGATAGCGGATATCATCGCTTTGTCGGCGAGTGTATCCGCGCTGGGTCGAGAGCGTATCAAGAATTGTTGCTTTCGACTCATCGACATCGTAGTGCTCTAGCTTCTGTTTTACCTCACGAGCGGTTGTTCGTGTCGAGACGACCAGTAATCGGTCAGTGTCTGTCTTGAGGAACTGTGTATCAATCCGGTCGGTTTCGGCAGTACTTGGATGGACGAGCAAGATACTGCTACCCGCAGGTACCGACTCTGGCGCAGTTTCGATTTCCAGCGAATACTCCATATGTCGAGGACCGGCTGGGACGACCTTAAGTATTGATGAGTGTTTTGCTACCCAGTAGCAAATCGGTCCAAACGGTCAACAAGGTCTTCGAATCTAAGTAATTGCGTCAGGTCCGACCTGCCCACGACAGCGAAATCTCGCTCCTCTGCGTCCTGTTTAACTTTTTCAGAGACTTCCGCAGTCGTAACAATTGTTGCTGACTCTGCTCCTTGGCTCTCTGCGAGTGCCATCCTGCAATCGACGACATCCTCAGTATCGACCGTATCCTGTGGTCTGTGGACAGTCCATATTCCGAGACGTTCCTCTCTTGGCCGCTCACGTAATGCAAGCACGTCAAATGCGGACGCTGCTTGGGCAGACTCCGGTACTGTTGACCAGCCTTGGGCCTCCCATAGCTCTGAGACAAGGGTCTTGAACTGCGCCTCTGAAAGCATTGCCAGTTTGGTCTCGACCGTACTGCTCTGTCCAGAGTGTGTCTCTTGTTTGTCTCCAACGTTGTGACTCGCATCGTTTGTCTCTGCTGCCCGGTCAGTTGAGCCCGTTGTTTGGGCGGGTTGGTTCAGCGTGGAATCGTCTGTGACACTGCCAGCATGCTCGTTTTCAGTCTTTTTCTCTTCGGTTTGTTTACTCGACCGAATCTGATCGAGAACTGACTTCCCAGAATTATCCGTTCCGGACGGAACACTTCCAGTCTCAGCCTCAGCCTCACTGGCGTGAGACTCGCTTTTTTCGGATTCGGTCTCTGTTTCGTCGGGATCTTGTTGGCTTGCAGTGGATTCCTCTGCCGGCAGCGCTGGGTCTGGTGACTCTAACTCGGTAACGAGTTCTGGGTTGTTCCGGTCGTGATTGTCCACTTCATCACGACCTGACGAACTCTGTTGTCCTTGGTCTGTTGAATCAGATTCATCGACCGCGCGTTGCTGGGAGTTACTCATACCGTCCGGGGCCGAAATGTCGACCGTATCGAGCGTCGAGTTCGTTGGAACCTCGTCGGGAACATCTCCCGACAACCGTTCCTCAACGGTTGCCATCGCGTCCCTAATTTGGTCCAGTTGCTCAGGACGAACCTCTTTTGCAAGCTCGTTTGCGTTCTGGAACTGGGTCTGGGCACGTCCATACACCTCCCGAGCTTGCTGGTCGTGACCACCAACTGCCAATCTGTCCCCCGATTCCAGCCATTGCTCCCCAGCGGCGAGATGGTCCTCAATCGCGTCGTCGGCAATACTGACCGTCTGGTCTCGAATAGTGTCTCTGTCGACAAGGAAATTACGGGTCTCTTTGCCCCAATCAAGAGTGAGCAGTTCTCTGTAGTTGTCTAACGCGCACTTCCAGGCAGTGGCGGCTTTCTCTGGGTCCGGTTCGTTGATAGCCCGTCGACGCTCTGTATCAGCATCGACGAGTGGACTTACACGGAGCAACTCTCGTTCCGTCGCTGCGCCTTTCAGCCGCATCCTGAGTACGTCGTCTGGTGGCGTCTGTCCGTGTGTCGAGAGGGCCCGCTGGTATGCCTTGATTGTCTCTTCAAACCGCCGTGCGGCGGACTCATACGACTCTTCTCGCCACTTTTGCTGTGCCCGCGCATGTGCCAGTGCTCCCTCGGCAGCAGACAGCTCCCGTCTGGTATCGACGAGTCGATTACTGATTTTCTCTGCCCGTGTTTTGACTCGTTGTTTTGCTGCTAGCCCCACTTCGCTAATATGAGTCTTTGCGTTCTCGATTTTGTCTTCAATGATATCTACTCGTTCACGAGCATCGTCGACATCACCCCGTTCAACGGCGTCTTTCACCGATTCAACCTGTTGTGCTGCCTCGTCTAACAACCGGTAGGAGTGTGTCCAGAGCTGTGCGAACTCGTCGACAGTGGTCGCAAACGGCTCGCTGTCGGTTTTGCTGGGAAATTCCCATCTCTCTCCGGAAAGAGTTGTAATGACGAGAACGCTCGTTCGAAATCTTTTCTCTTCTGTCTTTGCCTCGACAACATCCGAGAGTGGTACTTCCAGTTTGATATCGCCGTCTTGCTGCCCGACAACGACCAGAACGCGCAGGTCTGTTACGAGAGCCAGGGCCTGTAAATCATCGCTCGGTGTAATCTGGTCCGTGTCTGTGCCGTCCTGTATCTCGATGCCAGCGCTTTTGTTTCGGAGCGCGTATTTTGGTTTTTCCTCTTCATGAAGATAGCTTGCAAGAGGTGAAGTGGCTAAGATTTCGTCACCACCCAGTAATCCCCCGTTTACTGTTGTGCTTGTCAGTATATCTGTATTTTCTGCAGACTCCGTTAGGTTGATGAGACGTTCCATTCGCTTTCTTCACACGCATGTTTTTCCCCAATCTAAGTAAACGTTAGCCTCTTTTTTTTTTCAATGAAACAGTCCCGACCAGTAGTGAGATCTTGTGTAGAGGACCCAGTGAGCGCGACAGAGTTAGTAAATATCTCTGTTCGTTCACCTGAACAAACTGCTCTGTTGGTTCTCTTGTCTCACACTCTCGGACGAGGAGACGGTAACATACTTTGCGTTCCTAGAGTTATGCGTACGTATGACCGAGACAGTTACGTCACAGCGAGAGCCGACAAGCAAGGGCGGGATGGGAATTTTTGGCAAAGCGATGCTTCTTGGAATGGTCATTATACTGCTCCCATTACTTCCTATTTACCTCGTCCTCAAGCTTTATCGAATGATTACTGGCACTAGCGAACCACGGGCGTAGTGTCGACTCGACTCTCGGTAGCGTCCCAGTTCTTTTACCCGATGACGGGACCAGCATTCTTATGGGCCGAACAAAGGCTGAGAGAGTTGTCTGCCATCTGTATCTCTTCTTGGCTCTTGGCTGCTTTCGAGGGGTGAACACCCGTGGGTGAACGGGCGCTTGCGGCAGTCAAGGGACAAGATACGACACTCTGGTATTACTCTCAGTGGGGCGGTAGCGATGATGTCGTCCAAGATATGTTTTCGTCTACTTCTCCCGACGAGATACTTACAAATCTACATTGGCAGTTTCTTGGTCACGGTCCGCTCGAAAGTGCAAACAAGATAATCGATACACTGACCACCGAGATGTTCTATCTGATCTCCCCAGCACGCATCTTTGTTTGTGTGCCACTCTGGTTTGGTCTCGGTCTGTCTGATAGCTCTTTGCTCTCGGATAGTGGACTTCTCGTACCGATTTCTTCCACTGATTCGTTCAAAACAGTTCAGACAGCCCTGCACAATCTTAAGAGAGTACTCTTTGATGCAGTCACCGAGAAACAACTCCCGCTACGGGTTGCAACACAGTGTCTCAAGTACGTTTGTCGACTCCTGAGACAACAGCAATTCCAGTTCCACTGCATGGAAAATCTTTATATACGGTGGTAACCGACACCGATTCTTGGACTCTCTGTGGGTACAGTATCTACTGAGAACAAGGCGACGTGACTGTGTTCTGTTAGCAACGCTATTTTTCTGAAACGGGGGTGCCAAACAGTGTTCCTTTTATATTCAGGTTGCCTATCTTCTCTGTGAGCAACGGAGGGCCACTGACCGCGTACGAACCTAGCCACGAACAAGCTTGTGACCTCGTCGCGTCCGGATTGGAAAACAGTATGCTGATCAGCGTCTTGGGTCGCTGTCGCGTCGATTACGACGGCCGTGCATCGAGCACTCTTGACGCCGGTGACCGTCTGGTCGTTCTCAAGCCTGACGGGACGGTTCTCGTCCATACTGAAGAAGGACAACAGCCGGTGAACTGGCAACCACCAGGGTGCTCGCAGGAGGTTACGGTCACCGATACGCTCGAAATACGTAGCCATCGTGACACCCCTTCCGAAGAACTCACGGTCTCCTTCGAGTTTGTCGCTCACGCGGTTGCTTACGACGTGACCGACGATCAGAACCTCTCATTGCAGGGGACAGAAGCAGATATGCGGGAACGTATTCTTTCGGACCCCGAAATGCTCGAAGACGGCTTCGAGCCGCGGGCGACCGAGCGTGAAACCCCTGCTGGCGCGGTAGATATCTATGGAACCGACGCTGATGATAACGCTGTTGTCGTCGAACTCAAGCGGCGACGAGTCGGTCCTGACGCGGCCAGCCAACTCAATCGTTACGTCGAGGCGTTGAAACGCGACCTTCACGCCGAAAAAAGTGTCCGTGGCATTCTCGTTGCGCCATCCGTGACTGAACGAGCCCAACATTTACTAGATAAGTACGGACTCGCCTTTATCCCACTGCAACCGGTGACAGATAGCTAAGTCACATTAGCGGTCTGCTCTCCCAACAGCCTCGACCTGTTTTGCAATTGTGATGACCATCTCTCCTAGCTGCTCAAGCTCTCCTGGCGAGAGCATCGTAAATGGAATCTCGAACGTGACGTGTTCTCCTGTTATGGTACAGGTCCCTTCTGTCTCAATACTGAGTAACGCTGTCCGGACATCTGACGACAGGATACGATTCACATTCTGAGAACTGCCATCAATCACGAACTGCTCGTCGAATGAATCGTCACCGGTTGTGAGCCCATTCTCTGTCCCACTGTCTTTGACGTGCTCGAACTGCACAGTAAATGATGCGTCAACCTCCTGAACGGTGGTAGTGACTTCTGTGTGTGTCTGTGCAGTTAGCCCCGGAACGGTCGTCGACACCGTAACCGACCGCCCATCTACCAATGTCTCAAGGTCAGCGGCGTTTGGCCCAACCTGTTTGCTGAACGACGACTGCGCGACCATCTTGTTCCATTGTTGGCGCTCGCGGAATCCCAGAACACCCAGTCCAAGCAGCCAGACAACGCTAAGAACCAACGCCAAAATAAGCGGGGACGCTGGTACTCCGACCGCCCGGTCGAGAATAAACACCATCCCAACCAGTAAAAAGAGACTCAGAGACCAGAGTAGCTGTAATCGCTGAGTACCAGTGTACCGACGTCGATCGGCCATTGCTCTGATAAACTCGGCCCAAGAAGAAAAACCCAAGGACACCAGTCTGTCGAGCGATAAAACACCGTCCTCAAGATGAGTTCGACGGGTTGGGATCTGTGTTCCGTCTGTTCGTTTCAACCACCTGCTGTAGATTTGCGAGTTTATTCATCGCTTCGAGCGGCGTCATCGTCGCAATATCGGCCTCAATGAGTGCCTGCTGGAGATCTGCGTTGAGACGTTTTCCGTTTCCATCGTCTGTTGGCTCCTCGTCGTCAGCGCCATGGAGTGGCTGTTGTTTGGGCTCCGTTGTTGTAGACCCACTGTGGCCGTTTAGACTAGTCCGTCCAGCAGTTCCGTGGTGTTCGCTCGGTTCAGTCTCTGCCCTACCTGCCTGTTCGTCGAGAACCTCGCGTGCTCTGTCGACGACTGACTGATTAACACCGGCTGTCGCTGCCACTTCGACTCCGTAGGAAGCGTCTGCCGTCCCGCGTTCGACAGCGTGCTCGAAGGAGACACCATCTTCGTCCTGTTGTGTCCTGAAATAGCGATTGTGTGCGTTATCGAGACTCTCAGCGATGCCCGTCAGGTCGTGGTGGTGTGTCGCAAATAGTGTCAACGCTCCAATCTCGTCGTGCATCTGTTCTGTCACCGCTTGCGCAATCGCGAAGCCGTCGACAGTACTCGTTCCGCGCCCAACCTCATCGAGAAGAACCAGCGATTGGTCGGTTGCATGGTCGAGGATGTCCGCAAGCTCAGTCATCTCCATCATGAACGTTGACCGCCCACCAGCAATGTCATCGCTTGCACCGACCCGTGTAAAGAGACGATCTACAATCTGAAGTCGTGCTGACTCCGCTGGGACAAAGCTCCCTGCCTGTGCAAGTATCACGATGAGCGCAACCTGCCGCATATACGTTGACTTCCCGCTCATATTCGGCCCGGTTACAACGGCAATTTGATCATCGGAATCAAGCATGGTACCGTTTGGGACGAATGACTCCTCGGTGCGTTCCACAACTGGATGTCGACCATTTTCGATATGAATTCCGTCAACGGTGAGTGTCCCTTCAGCCGGACTGTCACTCGGAGCAGTGCCAACCACTGGACGGGTGTAATCATGTTCGGCTGCAACGGTTGCAAATGAGACGAGCACGTCGAGTTCGGCCAACGAATCAGCCACTGCCTGGATTCGCTCGGACTCGTCTGCGACCTCCGTGCGAACCGAACAGAATAGTTCGTACTCAAGCTCGTCAGCTCGCTGTTCGGCTCGGAGAATTTCGCCTTCTCGCTCCTTGAGTTCGGGCGTATAGTATCGTTCAGCGTTCTTCAGCGTCTGCCGGCGTTCGTAATCGTCCGGAACGCTGTCGAGATTAGTATCTGTCACCTCGATATAATAGCCGTGTACCGAGTTCTGCCCGACTTTCAGTGAGTCAATTCCCGTTCGCTCTCGTTCGCTGGCCTCGAGGTCATCAATCCATGACTTCCCGTCTTGCTCGGTTTCCCGAAGCCGTGCGAGGTCGTCGTTGTAGCTCGGCTTGATAATGCCTCCTGTCGTGATTTCTTTGTCCGGATTATCGCAGACAGACTGTTCGATGAGCGTCCGAACTTCATCGAGCGTATCAAGCTCGTCCCTGAGTGAGTTGAGCTTGCCACAACTCGATTCAGCAAGCTCTTGGCGGATACGTGGGACGACATCGAGGGTTGCCTTGAGCGAGCGAAGGTCACGCGCGTTGGCCCGGCCACGTGCGATGCGGGAAATCAACCGTTCGATATCGTACACTGTTCGCAGCTGGTCGTAAATCCCTTCCCGCATCGAAACGCTGTCGCGGAGTTCGCCAACCGCATCGTGGCGCTCAACAATTGCTTCCCGTTCGATAAGCGGGCGTCGCAGCCAGTCGTCTAGAGTCCGTCGCCCCGGTGCAGAGGCCGTCTTGTCGAGTACTGCCGCCAGTGTGTTACTCTCGTCGCCGTGGACGGTACGCCGCTCGAACAGCTCGAGACTTCGAACCGCGACAGCGTCCAATAGCATGTACTCATGCGGGTCATATCGCGTCAGGTGATTCAGGTAGTCAAGACGGTCGTCGACGCCGCCACGAACGTACTCCGCATACGAGAGCAATGCCCCACAAGCCCGGATTTCGGCCGTTGACGCGAGCAGACCCTCAACTGAACCAACGTACGACTCGACCAGTTCATGTGCTTGTTTTTCCTCGAAAGGGTCTTCGCCAAAACTGCTTACAGTACACCCGTCAGGCAACTGTGTCGCTGCCACATTCGGGCCAAGAATTGCCTCCGTCGGGTCGAACCGACCGAGTTCATCCCGTATGCCGTCGGCGTTCTCAACGCTGGTTGCATAGAAATCACCGGTCGAAACGTCCAGTACGGCCAGAGCGTGTACGTCGCCGGTCGCCAGCGCACCGACGTAGTTGTTGCGGTCACCGTCCAGCAGTTCGTCCTCAGTGAGCGTCCCCGGTGTGAGGATTCGTGTCACTGCCCTCTCGACTACGCCTGTCGTCTCCTCGGGGTCTTCAACTTGGTCGGCGACTGCTACCCGGTAGCCAGCTTCTAGCAGGCGCTCGACGTAGGACTCAGCGTTGTCGATAGGGAGGCCCGCCATCGCGTACTGACCGGTTGAGTCCTCGCGTTTCGTGAGTGTCACTTCACACTGGCGTGCAACTGTCTCAGCAGCCCCACAAAATGCCTCGTAGAAGTCACCAACCTGGAACAAAACGAGGGAGTCGTCGTACTGCGCACAGAGGTCGTAGTACTGGGCCATCATCGGCGTCAAATCTTCGCGTCGTTCCACCATCTTTTCGGGTGGACCCAGTGCCGTATCCATAGATGTGTTCGGCGCGTCCATACACTAATGGCTTTCAGATTCGTCCGTGTGGGAAGCTTTTTGCGTGGGCGGACGGAGCAATCCTGTATGAAACAAGGCGGGTCAGAGAGAGAAAAACGGCATGCAGGTGAGAGTGCAACACAAGCAGTAAGCGATGGAATGGTCGTCGGTCTCGGAACGGGAAGTACCGCCGCGTTCGCTATCGAGATGCTCGGTGAACGGGTCGAAGCTGGCCTCGATATCCACGGCATTCCAACATCATTCCAGTCTCGCCAACTGGCTCGCGACGCTGGAATCCCGCTGACAACACTCGACGTGGCTACACCGGACGTAGCAATCGACGGAGCGGACCAAGTCGTTGATGACACCCTCATCAAAGGTGGTGGCGCAGCCCACGCCAGCGAGAAAATCGTCGACACCGCTGCTGACCGACTCATCGTTGTCGCTGACCCCTCAAAGATAGCTCAAGCGTTGTGTCACCCTGTTCCAGTAGCTGTCCTGCCGGAGGCACGAGCCACCGTCTCTGCTCGCGTCAAAGAGTTGGACGGCACGCCTGAGTTGCGGGACGCGGCGAGCAAAGACGGCCCTGTTGTGACTGATAACGGGAACCTCGTCTTAGACTGTGAGTTCGGAACCGTCTCAGATCCCAAAAAGCTAGCTACATCTCTCTCAGCTATCCCCGGCGTTGTCGAACACGGGCTATTTGTCGGGTGTGCCGACGAAATTCATATTGGAACGAAGGAAGGTGTTACCGTCGAGACGTTGTGAACTTGACTCGACGGAGAGGGCAAGGCTCTTGCAGTATCAGCGTCCAACGACCAGTATGTCGTCGTTTTTCGAGCAACTCGCGACCCGAATCGAGCGCGTTGATAGCGTTGTTTCTGTCGGTCTCGACCCCGACATGGACAAGCTTCCCACAGAAGTACTGGATGCTGACCTCCCTCGATGGGCGTTCAACCGCCGAATTATCGATAAAACCCACGAACATGCCGCCTGTTACAAACCGAACGCGGCGTTTTACGAAGATAGCGACGGCTGGCGTGCGCTTCGTGAGACGGTCGCCTACGCTCATGGCAAGGACGTTCCTGTGTTACTAGATGCCAAGCGCGGTGATATTGGTAACACCGCTCGACAGTATGCAACTGTCCTCGATATGGTCGACGCCATTACGGTAAATCCGTACCTAGGACGCGATTCGCTCGACCCGTTTCTCTCACGGAAGGACAAGGGAGTCTTCGTGTTAGCGCGAACATCGAACGCAGGAGGTGCAGACCTCCAGAATCTCGAACTTGACTCCGGCGAGCAACTCTACGAACACGTAGCGAGTCTGGCTAAATCGTGGAACCACAACAACAACGTTGGTCTTGTCGTCGGTGCAACTCAGCCTGAGGAACTTGAGGAAATCCGTGAACTGGTTCCGGAGTTGCCGTTTCTCGTTCCGGGCATCGGTGCACAGGGGGGTGACGAGCAGGCTGCAATCGAACACGGACTGGCAGATGGCGTCGGCCTCGTAAACTCCTCACGAGGCATTATTTTCGCAGGGGAGACTGGGAGCGGACAGTATTTTGAGGCCGCAGGACACGCAGCGAAACAACTCAAGCGTGGCCTCAACCAGTATCGTTGAGCGAGTGGTTCAGAATTCGTATGTATCGACGCCATCTGGCATGTCCGCTTGCTCGGGGACAGTGTCGGACGTGGTCGAGCCAATTTCGGCAGCACATTCAACGCAGTAGCCGGTTTCCTCGTTGAAATGGCGGTCACAGACCAGTTTTGCACACCGGTTACACGTCTCGCTCACATCGGCACTGCCACAGATCTCACAGGGGGCAGAGACGCTCATACATACTGCTACCGTATCTATATGCTTGAATCCACGGTCTCTTCAGACTCGCTTATACCCTCCAAGTCGCGTGCCGTCAAGCAGGTACGCATCTCCGTCAGTTAACGCCTCAGGGAGAAAGGGTG
Organism: Halovenus rubra; assembly: GCF_026586665.1. Taxonomy (GTDB): domain Archaea; phylum Halobacteriota; class Halobacteria; order Halobacteriales; family Haloarculaceae; genus Halovenus; species Halovenus rubra. The sequence goes on along the minus strand of NZ_JAODIY010000043.1, from coordinate 11,710 downwards.
CGAGAAATTGTTGCTCGGCGATGTTGACGTGTGTCCCTCCTGAGATGTTGTTGAACGCAGGAAACACGACGAGATCCGGTCTAGACGGCTTGTAGTCGTTGCTGTGTGTCTCGAAGACCGTCGTATCGAGAGTGCCCCGGAGCCAGATGCGCTCGACTCTGCTCCCACCGACGGTATCTTCGAGACGGACAAGGGGGTGTTCGTGTCCGATACAGACGATATCTGCGCCTAACACCTTTGGAGACGGCCAGGTGTGGCCGTGGACGAATCCGACGGTCTCAAATCGTTTTCCTGTCGATGCTGTCACTGTTATGTCATGGTTGATACTTGCGAGAAACTCCTCGATTTCGGCGTCATGGTTGCCTTTGACGAGTGTGACCGGAATGTGAAGCGCATCGAACAACGCCGTGAGTTCGGTACGTTCGGCCTCCCAAAGGTCGGCGATTGCATGTACAAGGTCTCCCAGCACGACCAGCCTATCAGGGTCCGTCTCCGAAACGAGTCGACGAATGCGGTCTCGTCGCTGGTCTGCCCGCGAATCGAGCTCGACACCTTCCGTCCTGAGTACCGCCTCGATACCTGCATGATAGTCAGCGACGACCAACAGCCGCTGGTTTCCTGTTTCGACGACGCCTGCAGGGGTCTCCGGTACCGGTTCGACCCTCATCAGATTGGTTTGAGCCTCCCGTCGCCCGGCTCGTAGCATTCGCCGTCCATCAGCGCATCCTGAATTGCGGTCTCTATCTCGTCTGCATCGAGAGTGTATCGTCCGGTCATTTCCTCAACGACGGCTGCTTTGCGTGCCCCGTCTCCCTCATCGAGCTCGGCCATCAACTCGACAACTGCATCCTGCAAGTCATCTGGCTGTTTTTGGGTTGGTTTATCGTCCGAATGCTCCATGGCAGATTCGCTTTCGTCGGCTGTCTTGGATTCGGAGCTCTCCGCTTTTGTTTTATCAGATTCTGACTCGGGTTCCGGGTCTGGTGTCTCGATATCGGCTTCCCCTGGGTTGCCGACTTCGGTTCCGCTCTGGAATTCTGTCCCAAACTCCTCTTTGACCTGTTCTCGAGTTTCTTCTTCGAGTTCAAACTCGTCTGGATCGAAGTCACCGAGGTCATCCGGAGAGTCGACACCGCTTTCAGTTGCGCTTTCACTCTCTGACAGCGCGTTTGACTCCCCGGACTCTGGTTCTGTCGCCTCGCTGACAGTCTCTGACTCTGTGTCTGTCGCTGTTTCCTGTGGTTGGGTCGAATCACCAGTATCGTCTCCCTGCGTTTCGGGTTCTGTTTGTCGTGACACATCTGTAGCCGTCGTTGAGTCGACTGACTCGGGCTCAGCCGTGGCGTCAGCCACAGATGTCTCGCTGGCCTCATCGGAACTGGCAGTCTCTGTCGCTGTTGACTGGGAGTTATCAGTCTCTGTGCTTTCGCTCGCCGCAGGCTTGTCCATCGGTGCTGTTGTTTTCACACCACTGTCGACAAGTTCCATTGCACTGACAGTGCCACGCTCGTCGGGGCTTGCTTGTAGCTCGTCAACTTCGTCGCGTTCACCAGCGACAACCTGGGCGGCATCCAGTGCAAGGTCACGTACTGCGTCGAGATAAGTCGCAGTTGTTTCGTAGTGACTCAAAGCAAGCGGTATTCCAGCAGCAACACTTGCCCTGACACCGAGGTCCTGAAGTTCAGCTTCCAGAGAGTCACCGGTTGTATCGCGTGTCATCGCAGTCCCAATAGTTCCGATACGGTCGAGCGTTTGCTCCGCCGCTTGTACGGTCCATCTGTCTCGCGTTTCTGCATCGACCTCGTTGATGCTCTCAGGGCGGACAGAGGTGAATACTTGGTCCGAATCCTCGGGCTGGAAGGTTCGTGCTTTCCCGGTCATGGCGACGAACGTCGGTGTGTCGACGCGTTCCAGAAATGCCTGTACGTCTGGTTGGTACTGCCCAGCGTAGGTTACGAATGCGCCTGTCGGGTCGACGACCCGGCCACGGAGCACGTCATCGCTCACCTCTTCGACTGCGGTCAATACACCGACTGCAAACAGGCGGTTTACCCGCGCACCTGTCGGTGTAATTACGTAGTTTGGCGAGCGGTCATCATCACTCTCTGAGTAAGAGTAGTCGGCATCGTCGAACTCGGCGGCGAACAGTCGGTATGCGACTTCGCGGTCGCCGATGTTGTCGTCCTCGGAATCACTCATGGTTTCACCTCCGTAAGCAGGCGTTTTGCCCTGTCTTGTGGGTCCTCAACGCGCCGTGTAAACTCGCTGGCTTCAAGATTTGCGCCGTAATCATCGACAGTCAGAGTCCCCCGAACGCGGAACTCCTGCCCGACGATGTTCTCTCGAATCTCCTTGGCGACGACTTCTCTGTCCATGGCATCTCGTGCGTGGTCGCGTGCATCGTCAAGATCACCGTCGTACACCTCAGCGGTGAGGACTTCGTCTAGAACTACTGTCACCGTTCCAGTTCCGTCGTCGAGAATAGCTTTCACGCGGAGGTCATCCTCGCCCTCGACCTCGCCGTGGGTTCGACACTGTCCACTCTGGATTACTCGGCCACACTCTGGACAGCGCTCGATGAGGCCCGACCCATCCCTGACTGCGACGACGTTACCAGTCAGTTCAAGGTCAAACATCCCGCCTGTGTCGACTGCGTCACCGATAGGATACCGTGTTCCAGAGTCCGCAACCTCGACCGTAGAATCCAGTACAGCAACGGTAGTAAACTCCGAAACGTTGACCGAGGGAACGCCTCGGAACTCTCTGATAAACACGTCTTCCAATCGAACCGAGTTCCCGACAGATAACGCCTCTCGGGGTCCCCAGTCAGTGAACGGCAACCGCCCAGTTTCGTCGCCGACGACACCACTTAGAATCTCCGTCTCGCCGTCACGCCCATTTATTGTCTTTTGTTCGGTCTCAAGGACCTGTACGTCGAGATTCACACCACGGTCTCCGGGTTCAAGCGAGGCGAGCGTCGCGTCGCCGCCCACATCGTACTCAACGTCGAGTGTCTCGGACAGTCGTTCTACGCTTGTCGAATCACCGAGGTTGAGTTCGGGGTTGCCCTCCCATTCACGGATATCTATGTTTCCGAGATGAACCGTTTCGCCGGTTTCGAGGTCGAAATCCTCCCACGAGGTATAAGAAATCTTCCCACTCTCGTCTGCCATCTCTCCCTCGAAGATGACATGCTGTTCCCCGTTGTACTGGATGGACCGTTTGCCAACCGAGAGAATACGGACATCGACGCCAACGCGAGAGTCACCTGTCGTGATTTCGGCAATAGATTTGGTCGAAACCTCTTCTGGACTTCCCGAATCACTCTCATCATAGTTGCGACGGACCGTCTGCTTGGCCTCGTCGATTGGGACCCCGTACTGGTCCAGATTTTCGAGCTTCTGTTTGACCTCCGTTTTGTCAACACCGAGGCTGGAGGCGAGTTCCTCGGCATGGTCTTCGAGACTCATACCGCGCTTTTTGGCGCCCCCATACAAAAATCGTTGCCGTACCACCCAGTCTCCGGGGAGGCGACGAAGTCTTGGGACCCTGTTCTGGCTTGACGATAACGGTACTTCTATACTTCACCGTCTCTCGTTCGAATATATGGTACGTTTGGGGCTGGTGGTTGCCCAATTCAATAAGAAGACGCCGGTAACACAGGAAATGGAGGCTGCAGCGCGAGCTCGTGTTGAGGAACAAGATGCCAATATTGTTGAGACAATCACTGTTCCCGGTGCTTACGATACGCCACTGGCTGCGGACCGACTCGCCAGGCGGGATAATATCGACGCTGTCGTCGCTCTTGGCGCGATAATCACTGGTGATACGGACCATGATGCAGTTATTGCCGATGCCGCTGCACAGGGGTTGACTGAGGTTAGTCTCGACAGAGACACACCTGTTGCATTTGGTATCATCGGCCCCGGAATGAGCCACGACGAAGCGCGTGCTCGCATCGAGTACGGGGCAACTGCCGTGGATAGTGCTATCGAACTAACCAACTCACTCCCATCTCACAAGAGCTAACGATGACTGACTTCACCTTCGCAGACCGCGTTGAACGTGTATCGCCCAGTGCGACGCTCGCGATTAGTAACAAAGCGTCAGCACTCGAAGCAGACGGTGTCGACGTTGTCGACCTGAGCGTCGGCGAGCCCGACTTCGACACGCCACAGCCAATCAAGAACGCAGCCGAAGATGCACTTGACGCAGGCCATACGGGCTATACATCTTCGAACGGTATTCCCGAACTACGCGAAGCTATCGCGGACAAGCTTGCCGATGACGGACTTACGTTCTATGACTCTGAGAACATCATTGTCACACCCGGCGGCAAGCAGGCACTATTCGAGGTATTCCAGACGCTAATCGACGACGGTGACGAAGTTGCGCTGTTGGACCCAGCCTGGGTCTCTTATGAAGCAATGACAAAAATTGCGGGTGGAACAATCACCCGAGTCGATACTGCAACACACGACTTTGCACTTGAACCTGCGATACCGGACCTCGCTGACGCGGTCTCAGACGAGACAGAGTTGCTTGTTGTGAACTCACCGGGGAATCCACACGGTGCGGTCTACTCCGATAGCGCGCTCGAATCTGTCCGTGATATCGCTGTCGAACACGATATTACCGTTATCTCGGACGAGATCTACAAGGAGATCACCTACCACGACACGACAGCAACGAGTCTTGGGACGTTATCGGGGATGGAAGACCGGACGATTACGGTAAACGGCTTTTCGAAAGCGTACGCGATGACCGGCTGGCGACTCGGGTACTTTGCAGCACCCGAGTCTGTAATCGAACAGGCAGGAAAAGTCCACAGCCATTCTGTCTCGTGTGCGACGAATTTCGTTCAGCGCGCTGGCGTAACCGCTCTCGAAGATGTCGACGAAGAAATTGACGAGATGGTTGAGGCCTTCTCTGAGCGACGTGAGTTTCTCGTTTCGGCCTTCGCGGACCATGGTGTCGATATTGTTGAGCCAGATGGCGCGTTTTACATGATGGTTCCTGTTGCAGACGACGACCAGGCCTGGTGTGACGAAGCTATCAGCAACGCTCACGTCGCGACTGTGCCTGGGAGTGCGTTCGGGACGCCGGGATACGCTCGTCTCTCCTATGCAAACAGTAAGGACCGACTCGCCGAAGCAGTTGACCGACTTGTCGACGAGGACCTTCTGTAAAATCGCCTCTTTTCTTATCGCTCCTATCAGTCAGCCTGGTTTGTCTCGAACCGTTTTAGACGCTGTGAGAGGTTTGACGCTTGGTCGGCAAGCGAGGCGACACTGTCTGTGACTTCGGTAAGCGATGCAGTCTGTTCTTCGGCCGCTGCGGAGACATTCTCGGCTTCTGCCGCCGACTCGTCACTCGACGCTGCCACGTCGTCAACCGCAGAAACAACTTCTTCGGCAGATTTTGCTTGCTCGTCTGTCGCCGCTGAAATCTCTTGGACTCCGTTGTTGGTTTCCTCCGCGTAGGTAGTGATTCCTTCAAGTGCCTCAACAGCTGGCTCAACAGCTTCGGTTCCTTGTTGGACCCTGTCACGGGTTGTCTCGACAACCTGAACAGATTCCTCGGTCTGGTCACGAATTGTCTGGATTCGCTGCTCAATCTCGGTTGCCGCTTCCTTAGCGTCTGCTGAGAGCGCCTTAATTTCTTGAGCAACAGTGTCGAAACCATCTGCATTGTTGCCCTCTCCTGCACGGGTTGCTTCGATAGACGCATTGAGCGCAAGCATGTTCGTCTGCTCAGCAACGTCCGAGATTGCGTCGACCAACTCGTCAATGCGTTCGACTTCCGTTTCGAGCGAACGAATCGTCTCAACTGCCCGCTCAGACTCCTTTTCGACTTTGTTCATCTCGGAAATCGCGTTTTGGGCTGCTTCCTGTCCTGTCTCGCTTGATTCGACAGTCTGCTCTGCCACACCGGCGACTTCACTGGCAGTCGATGCAATTTCTTCTGTTGTTCCTGAGAGATTTGACATCTCGGTCTGCGTCTCGCCGAGGCGCTCGCTCTGCTGTTCGGTTGCAACAGATATCTCTTGAATCGAGGTTGAGACCTGTTCGCTCGCCTGCTTGACCTCTTTGGTCGAAGTCGTAACACGCTCGCTCGCACCGGTAACATCAGCAGCGAACTGTTTGACTTCGCCGACTGCGGCTTCGATATCTGCGAGCATCTCGTTGAACTCTTCGCCAATCGTGCGCATCTGGTCGTTATCGGTGTTCACGTCGGCACGAACCGTGAGGTCCCCGTTGGCAGCGGCACGCATCGTCTCTCCGTACTGGTCAGCAACCCGTTCGAGTTCGTTCATCATCTCCGAGACACGTTCGCGCTCGGACTCAGCATCTTCTTTTGCTATTTCGGCATCTTCTTTTGCCTCCTCGGCTTCGCTTTTTGCCTCTTCAGCCGCCGTAATCTGTGCGTCTAACGATGTCCGCATCCCGTCAAACGCCTGGTAGAGACGCCCGACTTCGTCTACTCGGTTCGTTTCGAGTTCGACAGAGCGGTCACCTTGTTCAATCTTCTCGGCTTTGTCCCGCAAGTCTCTGAGCGGTGTGACTGTCTGGCGAGCAAGGACAAACCCAGCCACAAGTAACGAGAGCAGGCCCGCAGCGATGACAACAACAAGCGTCAGGCCGACTGCGTCGCTGGCGGCGAACGCTTGACTAGTCGGAGCCGTCGATACGGCGACCCAGTTGTTGTCGGGCAGGGCAGCGTAGGCGGTTACTGTCCCGCTATCCTGCGTGAACTGTTCTCCGTTGCGCCGCGTTCCAAGCTCCGAAACCACTCCTTGGTCGAAGTCACCGCTGAGTTCGCTGCTGCCAAGAACGGTCCGATTCTCTGTATCGACGATTAGTGTCTCTTGATCGTCGTGCAGTTGGCGGAGCCCGTCGACACGGTATTCGATGGTACCAACGACGACTGCAATCCGTGCCTCGTCACCCTCGATTGGGCTGGCAAATGACATTACCTGGTCATCAACAATTTGGTCGTTGTAGGCCGTCGGTGATTTCCACACATCGTTTGCCGATGTGAGATCCACCCCGAGGTCAATATCGGTCCACGGCTCGTCGATGCCGCCGAGCGATTCTCCACGAATATCGAGGTTTGTGCTCGTTAGCACCTGGTTTTCGTTTGTATCAACAATGTGAATAGCACGCACATCGACAGGGAGCTTTGCCTGTTCTTGTATCACATGAGCTTGTGCAGTCTCCTGGCTTGTGCCTGCAAGGTCAGGTGACGAAGAGAGCGAACGGGTATGTGCTTCCATCGAAATAGTCCACTGGTTGATGGAATCTGCATGCATGTCGACCATCGCGGTCAACTGCTGCTCTGTATCGTCTTGTACTGTTTGTTCAGCGTTGACATAACCTGCGGCACCAACTGCCGAAATCACAACAACAACGGCCAAAATTGTCAGTACGAATTTCGCACGGTAGCTACTCCGGACAAATGATGGAACGAGCGTCCCAAACACTGTCCGTTTGCTGTCGGCTTCACCCTCAGATTGGTCGCTGTCATCAGCTTCTGTGTCTTCTGTACTCATGCTGACCCCTCCGGTGGCGTCAACTGGTCAAGCACTTCTTTCCCACTGTCTGTAAACGTGAGATACTCGTACTGAACAGGGCCACCGTCACCGCTCCCATCAAACTCAATTTCACCGGCTGCACCGCGATACTGGATATTTTCGCCCGCGCCGGCACGTTCGATGCCTTCAGCTAGCTGTCCTGGCTGGATTTCTGTCCCATCTCCGACGGTCACTTGTCGCATCTGTCGGGCAATTGCGGCCCCTTCATTCTCACCAGCTGCCGCGTTAGCAAGCAATAATGTGGCAGCCGCATCGTATGAGTTCGAACCAAATAGGCCGGGTTCAGCCCCGTATTCGGCACTGTACATCGATACGAACGACTCTTGACCGGGACCAACTGAGGCCGGCACAGCACCATATGCGTCTTGATGGAAGTCTACACTTTCCTGGACAGACCCATCCACTAACCCATCACTCACAAAGAGCACCTCACCATCTTGGTGTTCGTCGTAATAGGTCTGTAAAAGTGGGATACCGTTCTCCGGATAGCCGACGACAAACAGTAGATCTGGGTCTCCAGTGAGAGCTGTTCCGAGTGCCTCACTGTAGGACTCACTCTCCGGTGAGTATGACTGCTGGCTCAGCACTGCGCCATCGAAGGAGGCCGAGAACGCTCCCGAAAGCTGCCGCCCGTAATCACCTTGCTCGTACAGTGTTGCGGCCGATTCAGCACTGTGTTCGGCTGTTGCAAGCTGAGCGACGATAACCGCCTGCAACGAATCGACTGGCGCGGTTCGGAACGAAAACCCTCTATCGCTCAAGATTGACAGTGTCGGAGTTGTTGCGGAAGGACTACATGAGACCACCTCTGCTGGAATTGTTGCCTGTTGAGTCATCTGGAGTGTTCCACCCGACGCAGCGGCCCCGACGATAGCAGGGAAATCGTCCTCTATCAACGACCGCGCAGCGTCAATCGCCCCAGTTATGCTCGTCTTTGAGTCTTGGACCTGGAATTCAACGTTCGCTGAGAGGTCCGACCCCTCCAGTTCAGTAGCTGGGAGACTAGCTCCATTTACTAGAACTTCTCCAGCCGATTCTAGTGCTCCAGATTGTGGCAACACTGCACCATACCGTAACGTCCGACTTGAGAGCGGTGGCCGTTCGTCGACGCTGTTTGTTGTCTCTGATAAACAACCGGCGAAAGCCGCTGCACCGCCGGCTGCGGCGAGAAACGTTCGTCTCTGTAACGGTTTATCTCTTGATTGCCCCGTCATTTTTTCGTTCAGTTTGTATCTGGTATGTATCATCCTTAATGTTTCTTCGCTAGTATCGAATTTGATACTGAATGGTTTTCGTGTATGATAGAATCCAGGTTTTAGACACGCTTTGCCGACTTTTCTGGAAACGAATGTTAGAAATAGATGTGCTAGCCGCAGATATGTAGCGTACAAATCTTGTATTGCCTGTGTTCGAGACAAATAGATCTTGCCTCCCTGATTGTTGGTCGCATGTAGTCTTCTTCAGATAGGGCACACTTATCAGCAACCAAAACCAGTTCCCGTCGGATATGAATGCAGTATTATACTGTATATACGACACAACAGTGCACTATTCTAAAACAAGTGCTTTTTGTATGCTGGTACCAACAAGATACTGATGTCTGATGCACTCTTTATCGTAAGTGAAGAAGGATACTGGGGCGAAGAATGTATTGAGCCGTTGCTGACACTGTCAGACGCTGGTGTTGAAGTCACTGTTTCGACCCCAAGCGGAGGGCCACCAGTTGTTGACGAACGTTCCGTTGACCCTGACGAAGTTGGTGAAGAAACTGCTGAACGTGTGCTTGAGGTACACAGGTCAGACCAGCGGTTACAGAATCCGGTTGCCTTGGCAGACACGAATCCACAAACGTATGATGCTGTCGTGTTCCCGGGTGGCCACGGCACTGAGTGGGATATTACACAGGATACACACGCCCGAGATGCACTCCGAACGGCTGTCGAGAGTGATGAGATGAAGGCGCTTGTTGTCTGTCACGCTGTCGGAATTCTTGCATTTACACGGAATTCCGACGGTGGATTGCTTGTCTCTGGGCGAGACGTGACAGGATTCCCGAACGCGTGGGAAGAAGGAATTGTCGACGAGAACGACCTCATGCCAGACGGTCGAAAGATGCCCTATTGGGTCGAAGACGAAGTGAAAGCTGCCGGCGCAACATGGGATGCTGAGCTTGATGCAGCTACGTCGGTGAGAGTTGATGGTGACCTTATAACAGCGCGTGGCCCTCCATCGTCACGCAAAGCTGCAGTTACGCTTCTCGATGAGATGGGTATTGAACGCTGACTCGTTCGGTTATCGACATGATTGTCGAAGCTGTGACCGACGTGTTCGGCCAAGAGCCTGCGGCAGCCTTTCAGGCCAAAGAGCGCTAGATTGAGTGTGCCCCAGCGTCCGCAGAAAACATCATCGAAGTGACAGAATCCGGCCGAAGAGTCCAGCTGGTCCAGTTTCAGATTCACGAAGCGGCGCGACAACAACTGCAAGACGATACACTGGCGGCGGCGACGAAGCGGGCTCGCGAGAAGGCTGCACGGATTGCCGGTGTGGAAGGGTGGACTGTCTCCGAATTGTTGGGCGCCACGACCAAGGAGGTGTCCACAGGCATGGACAGCATCGTCGATGAGGCGTTGAGCGACCATCCTGATACCGACTTCATACCACAACCAATGGTCATCTCAGAGTCTTTCGAAGCCAATTTCAAGCTGATTACAGAATAAGACGATCATAGGCGCTAACGCTCTGGCCATATTCCTCGTGCAGTTATCGATGCTGGTGACGTGGTTACCGAAGTCCCCACCGTGACAGTTCACTCGCCCATATGCGACCTACTGAATTATCACCCTGAAAGGAATTGGACCGTCTGCGCATCACGGTCGCCGTCGTAGAACTTTTTTAGTGCCGTTCCGAACGGGGCTGGGTCACTTGCAACCGTATCAAAGAGTGTCATTGATGACTTAAATTTCAAATCGTCCGGTGATCCAAAGATTTCCTTGGCGGACTTCCCGTTGATCTTGTTGACGAGTTCAGTGCACTCACGCAAGCGTGAACCCAGAATCGTATGGGTCAGATAGGCTTTCGCCTCTGCTCGAGATGATATCGCATAGCGTTGGGCCATCTGACTGCTTCCAAGACCGTCAACTTGCGGAAACACGAACCACATCCAGTGGGAGCGTTTGCGGCCTGAACGCAGTTCGGTCTTTACTTGGTCGATAACGGAGTCCTGTGCGTCGACGAACCGCTGGAGATCGTGCGGGTCGTTGGAACCGGCCATTAACTTCGAATGAGTGGTGGACTGTCGTTATACTTGGGGGCGCTGTACTGACTATTCCGGCGCAAACAGGCGAGTGAGTAAATTCAAATCGAACTGACAGTGTGTATCGAGACAGATCTCTTTGAATATCCTCATCAGTGAAGCCACAACTTATTTCAACTCTCCTGAACAGCCGCGATAATCGCTTTTAGTTCATCTTTCCGGAACGACGACGGTGCTTCTTCCGGATTCTCCTCTTCTACGAACCCAATCTTCGATAAGATGCCTGCCCTCATTTCTGCTTTTGGCGGCAGACGCCCGCCCGTCTCAATCTCATACCCAACTGCATCACACAGTGCGGCGAGGTCTTCTTTCGTGAACGCTGGCGTTCCCTCTCGTTCAAATCGACCTACTGCGACCCTGATTGCATTTCGAAGCTCAGCGACGGTTTGTCCCATACTTGCTAGGAGACACACGACCACTGTCTTTGTTCCGGTCAGACATCGGGATTTCGACAGTCGCCTCGAAGCCCGGCTGCCATCTCGTTCAATCTCTGGTCGCTGGCCACCTTTTTGCCGTCCAGGCACGTCGTCTCCCATACTTCAGGGTTGTTCTCTGCCCGGAACGTTTCCGGGTCAGCGTGGCTTTCTTGCAGGGCACTCTGTAACAGCAGGCTGGCAAGAACGTAGTCGGGTCGATGGCTCGGCCCGTGCGTCTCAAGTGGGACAACCACTGTTGGTCGGAGCTACCATACTCTCCTGGTACGTGTTTACCCCCAATCGATTTCGATAGTCTCTCGTAGGAGCCGCGAAATTGGTTGCGTAGATCGATGCAACAGGCGGACAAACGTATCTCGGAGGGATGGT
>NZ_JAODIY010000042.1 GCF_026586665.1 Halovenus rubra | reverse complement strand
TTGAAGAACGTCTCTACCGTAGGATTATCTTGCAGGGTCGCTGGGCTCATACCACCTCAGCGTTCACCCTGCTCTCTGGTATGAGAACTGTTCTATGACACCCTCGTTGTTGGCCATCACTGGGCTTTGGTTGGGGGTGATCTAAACGTGGCAAACGACCAAGAGATCCACGACCGGCTGGCCCGTGTCGAAGAAATCATTAAACAGCTCGATGCGGACGAGTGTGACCTCGATGAAGGAACAAGGCTCCACGAGGAAGGTCAGGAACTCTTGGCCGAGGTGCGAGAAATCCTCGACAACGGGCGTGGAGAGGTCGTGGAACTCGAGTAGAGCGCGATTTCAGTCTTAACCAACAGTCAACGGAATCTAACCCCATTGTTGGTTAACGGTGCCTTTGCGAGGTGAACGAACTCTCCGGTTATAATTTACTTTAGATTTTTGCGCCAGTTGGTGGCCAGAAAGCATATACCGATCTTCTAGCTATCGCACCACCATGGACCGGGGCTCAACCGGTGCATACCCACCCCGCACATATGATCACACGGGCAGTCACCATCGAAGACATCGATGATCTGTACCTGACGTGGAACAGCCATATCAACGGTTCCGCCCTCTATCGCCGCGCCCTCCGAGATGAGATGGAGCTTCGCGACGTCGACCCCGACGAGCTTCGAGATCTCTTCGAACGGGCCCGCGAACAGGGCTACACGAAAGACGAGATCGTCGACGAGACCAACCGCTACGCTGATCTGAAAGCACTCGTCGACGACGCAGAGGAGTAACCCGCTATGTCACAGGACAATACGCCCTCCGAGACGGCTTCGAATCGCCCCGACAGCCAGTCCACGGCATCGAGTAGGCTTCCCAGGCAAGCTGTGTTCATCGTCGTCGTCCTGAGCCTGTTCGCTGTGGAACCCGCCGCCGCACAGACGAACGCTGTCTGTAGCGCAGACAACCTTCCCAGCATGATCGAGGGCTTCTTCCAGCTTACCACGGCGCTGGGCATTGTCGGCCTCGCAGTCGTGTGGCAGGCTGACTCCCTTATCGAGATGTTCACGATTACGCCCGAGCAGAAGAAGGGCCTCAAGCGCCACAAACGGTCGGCGATGAAGTCCGCGGTCGTCCTCGTCGCCCTCGGGCCACTCTACACCGTCGCTGGGTCGATGATGAACCTCCCGCTGGCGCAGTGCGTCGACCTCGCCCCCTGGTAGGTGACTACCACCCCCGTCGCGAGCCCCCATGACACAACGAGAGCTCTCCGTGCTAATGGCCGCCCTGTTCGTGACGAGTTTAGTCACGGGTCTCGTCACTGCAAGCCCGCCACGGCCAGGCACGGAGGGGAATGGGCTCACTGAGAATGAATCAGCGACGCTGTGGTCTCGCGACGCGGACAACTACATCACCCAGGAGGAGTACCAGCAGCGCTACGGCGAGAGCCGGACCGCGATGCACCAACTCGCAAACGGGACGGACATCACGTTCACGCGCCCGCCGGCGACAGCTGCAACGTGGACGCGAAACGATTTCGCTGATCTCGAACCCGGTGGGTCGGATACGTCTGTGCATCCGCGCCACGCGTCGCTCGAAGACGGGGTGTTCATCGAGGACGCCCACGCCACGGTGTTCGCAGTGCAGCCGTCGACGCGAGGTCACTTGGAGTCGGGTGACACGCCGCTCTATATCGCGCCGAACGGCACGATGCGGGGGTTCGTCGACTATCGCGTTCGCGTCCCGAACGGGAGCTCTTCGGGGAACACGACGATCGAGTGGTCGCTCGCGAGCAACGAGGTTGAGGAGGTTCGATTGCAGAAGGACGGCGAAACCATCGTCGAGCGCGACGGCTCGCACACGCCGGCCCTCGACTACCAGATCGAGGATGACTGGAGTGCAAACCTCACGCTTGAAGCCGAGATCAGCGTCCGGTTGAAGAAGACCACGCGAATCGACCGAGGCGACGAGACTGATGTCGAGGTCACGTACCGAACCGAATCGCTCAACGTCTCGGATTCGATCGCCGTCGAGATCTACGACCTCTCGGCGTACCCCTACTACGCCGAGTATCCCAATGGTGACGCCGGTGTGGCCATTTTCCAGTCCAGACCGTGGCAGGGGTACACGCTGACGGAGAATGGAAGCGCACGAGTGCGTGGCGTCTGGCGGTTCTACACCGCTCGGAACACCAACTGGGATACACTCGTCAGGTCGAACCGAACCGACAGCGCCACCGTCGAGTCGGATGCGATTCCGGTCTATATTCACGCGTACCCGTCGCGAATCGGCCCGCGTGCTGAACCAGTTCGCGATGGCCCAGAGATTATCGACACCTGGGGCACTGACCGACCGTCTCCGGACGGAACGCTCGGTGAGAACATCAACATCGACATCGTCAACCAGTCGTACACGACGACGTACGGTGTTGCGGTTCGCGCGGAGAACGTCGACCGCGACGCGCTCCAGGTGGCGGGGATCGTACGGGGCGTGAACGCCTCGATTGTGGCACCTGACGCTAGCTCAGAGCGGCAGCTCCGGCGCAGTAATCTGACGGTTGAGGTGCTCCAGCAGAACGAAAGTCAGGCCACACTCCGCATCGAACTCCGAGACAACGAGACCGGCGCACCGATCGTGCTCAGCGATCCCGACCGACGATATCCAATTGGCGGGAACACTCGCAACGGCTACATCACCATCGCGGAGCAACGCGTCGAGACCAACGCCTCCGGGGTGGCGATTGTGACGATCGACGAGCCGGGTATCTACACGGCACGGTACCATCCGGGTTCGTGGCTCGGGCACAACCCCGCATATGTGAGTGCGACGGCTACTGCTCGCTGGCATCCGCTCGGCACCATCGACGGTTGGTTCGCATTTATTTTCGAGGTCGGCTGGCAGCTCATCCCGTTTCTTGTGATGTTCTACGCAGGCAAGCGGCTCCTCCGAATGCTCGGTCCAGAAGACATCTTCCAACGGAACCCATAGTCCATGACTAGAAACCACCCACACATCAGTCGGCGAACCGCCCTCCGAACAGTCGCAGGTGCTGCGCTCGTAAGCGTCGCTGGCTGTCTGAACGACAATGGCGGTTCTGGGACGCCTGGTGATGGAACGACCTCTCCAGATGGCAACGGCCCACTCACGCGCATCGCTGTCGAGGAGACAACACTCGTCGTCGAACTCTCCGAAGAGGCCGACGTCGACCAAGTCAACCTCATCCAACCGAACGGCGAGTTATTCGGGAAGCGTGACGTAGCCGCAGGTGCTCAGCAGGTCTCATTCGAGATCGGCACCGCATATGCGCCCGGTGAGTACCGCGTACTCGCGTTGAAAGGCGAGGAGACAGTAGTTGAGACCACGACTGAACTCCGTCCAGAGATTCAGATACAGGATGTCGGACTCTATCGGAATAACCCAGATAAGCCGTGGGACGAAGTCTATGGTGAGAGCGAGACGGACCGGATCAAGAATGGCGAGGCATTCGTTACGGTAGAGAACACAGGAAGCGGTCCGGAAGCGATAACTGAACTAATCTTCTCCGGGGACGTTCCCAATCCAATTGAGAACCCCAGAGGCAGTGGAATGCACGAAACCGACCGGGTAGTAGTTTCCCCCGGCGAGACGGCCGACCTGTTCAGTAGTTCGTTTCCGTTCGGTACAGAAACTGAGGACGGGATGGGATGCTCCCCAGACGGGAATAGTGGCCAGTTTACTGTTATCGTTGAGACACGGGTCGGTGGAAATCAGGTCTCAAGCACCTACAACGTTCAATACACTGGTTCCGACGATATGACTGATTGTGAGGTCACGATCACTGAGGTATAACGATGGTCGATCTCATTGATGTCGTCCTTGAGGGTATCAAGGGCGTCGTTGAGTGGTTCATTGGGCTGTTCATGGACGGTCTCAGATCAGGGTATGAAACTCTGACTGAGGGAATGTTCGGGACACCTACTCCAGAGACGAACGGAGCTTTTGTCTTCGGTGAACCAACCAATGCACCCTGGCCAGCGATTCACGATGCTCTCATCGGCGGCGAAATCATGCTGGTTGCCCTCTTGCTCCTCGTGATGAGCGTTCAGGGCCGTCACACGGTTCGGATATTCAATATTGGAAGTACCTACGAAGCCCGAAAAACGAAGAAGACGGCCTGGGTCGGTGCTTTTCTAATCATTACGTGGTATTGGGTTGGAACTCTTGCACTCTACCTCGTTGACGGATTCACTATCGCCCTGATGCCGGAGCTTTCCTCGGTTACGGAGGCGATGATTGGATTCTTGGAGGTATCTATCACAAACCCAGGGCTGGGACTATTGTTCGCCGTGATTGGTGGAATCTCGATGTGGGCGCTGGAGGCGCTGTTCTACATCCGGATGATTCTGCTGTATGTCTACCTGTACGGAATGCCGATTGCATTTGCACTGGCCTACGGAAACATTCCGGTCGTATCCGATATCGCGATGGGGTTCTGCAAACGGTTTGTCCCGTTGGCTGTCCTCCCGCTCCCAGCAGCGATGGTCCTCAAGGGGTACGATTTGATCTACGGCGGTGGAACGCTCACACCCGGAACAGCGTTCCTCAAATATCTCGTCGCGGCGTCGCTTCCACTGGTCGCCCTCTACATCACGTGGAAGACGTTCAAATACGCGACGCCGCTGACGGCCAAAGTCGTCGGCGGTGCGACGAAAGGCGCAGCACTCGTTGGTGGTGTCGCCGCCGGTGCCTATGTCGGTGGCGCCGGCGTCGCGACGACCGCCGCTCGGTGGGGGCCGAAAGCCGCCGCTGGCCACGCCGTCGCACAAAAGGCAGCTGCCCGCGGTGGGCATGGAGGAGACGATGGCGGGACGCCATCGTACCGTCGAACAGAGAATGACCCTGGTGGAGCGACAGCGGAATCGGCGAGTGACGACCGTGGGATGGAGTTTGATCGAGGAATCCACTAACAATGTCAGCAGATCAAGACGCGGCCGCACGGCGCATCATGGATCAGTTCGGCGAGGAGAGTCGCATCCCGTATCTCAATATCGAGGAAGGAGACGTCGGCATGCTCATCGCCTTCCCCATTATTGGGCTGTTTATCGCTGGCCTCACCGGGATCGAGTCGCTTGCCCTCCCGTTCGTCGCTGGCGGGCTTGGCTTTGGCGTTGCCGTCATCTACGTCTCACCAACCCACCTGAACGCTTGGACGTGGACCAAAGACGTCTATAGGTACCTCAAGCGACCTCAGATCACGTTCAGTGCGCCCGCCGAAGCCGACACGAGTACCAACGAGTCAGAGCGCAACGAAGGCGGACTCGCGAACTACACGCCGTTCAAGCCGGACGAGCGGACACAGGACCTCACGAACATCAAGCGGGCGTGGCCGGGTGCTGGTGCCATCCAGCGTGAAGACGGCGCGATGGAGGCGTTCATCGAGATCGATCCGGCCAACATGGACTTCGCGATGTCCGACGACTGGGCGCAGCTGCAAGACGCCGGCGAAGAGTTCGCCAACAAAGAGCTGGACTCGAAGCTCAAACTCCACGCCACAACTCGTTCCTTCCCGGTCGAGCAGATCACCGAGACTATCGAGGATCGGCTCACGGACGAAGACGTCACGGAGAACCCGATCTTCCGGGAACTCCTCGAAGAATATCGGGAAACACGGCCGAAGGAGATGCGTGACCGGGGCATTCAGCAGGTCCGGTACTACATCGGCGTTGAAGTCAGCCCGATAGAAGTGTACGACCGCTTCCGCGACGAGGGCACCCCCGCCGAGAAGCTGACCCAGTTCCCCGTCATCGGGTTCCTGTTCAACCCGTTCGTCACCCGCCGCGAGGACCTCACCGACGTCGAACGTCGTGCGCAGATGTTCGAGAAGCTCGACAGTCGCGTGAACGACGTTCGCTCCGAGTTTATCCAGCAGGCGTCGGGGTGGTCCGCACGTCGACTCAGCACGGTCGAGCTGTTCGTTCTGAATATGGACTTTTGGAACGGCCGCGAACATGACTACGACGAGGCGGAACGTGTCGTTCGCGACCAATCGATCATCGGCCACTCGCGCCGGGAGGACCCACACGATGCGTAACGTGATCCTCCAGACTGGTGGTGGCGCGCTTGGCTCCGTCGCCGGGTGGCTCCAGAATCTGACACCAGCAGAGAGTGCAGTACTTGCCCTTGCAGTGGGTCTCGGCCTTGGCGTCGGCAGTAAGTACCTGTGGGACCGCTTCACTGCGGATGATGAACCAGACGTGGACTTTACCGATGTCCTCGACGAGGAGACACTCGAAGAAGGCGAGGCCGAACGCAAGCTCCTCGACGACATCTCCGAGTCGCACAAGACCGTCACCGCTCCCGGAGCTGTCGAGTGGGAAACGCGAGCCGCACGGGTCGGCGAACAGTGGACGACGACACTCTACATCGCTAACTATGCCGACTATCCCAACGACGGGTATCTGAGCGACCTCTTCGAGATGACCGATGTCCAGTTCGATTTGACGGCCCACATCACGCCGAAAAATCAGGAGCGGGCCCGGAACGAACTGCAGGACATCGCTGACGACCTCCAGGTCGATGCTGACCTCGAACAGAGTATCCGGAGCGCCTATCTCCAAGAGCGCGCCAACGAGGCCGCAGCGACGTACAAGGCCGTCGAGAACGGCGCGAACGTCTTCGACCAAGGGATGTTCATCACCGTGCGGGCCGACGAGAAAGACGAACTCAGAGATGCCGTCCAGACGGTCAAGAGCGCGCTCCGCGACGACCCGGCGAACCTCACGCCGAAGACGGCGATCTGTCGGCAGGATCTCGCCCTCCAATCCGCCGCGCCCATTGGTGACAACGAATTCGGGCGGACATCGATTGCGCTCGGCGGCGCCGTCGGCGCGTTGCTGTCCTCGCCGCACAACGCGACGATTCTCGAGGAGGGCGGCGTCGAGTTCGGGATTCACAAAGATAACCAGAGTCCCGTGGTCATCGACCCGTTCGCGCGGGACAACGGGTACGCGATGTTCACCGTGGGCGACACGGGGTCGGGGAAGTCGTTCAGTTCGAAGCAGAACTTCATCCGCTCCATCGAGCAGAGTAAGGACCGTATCGGCATCATCCTCGAGCCGCTGAACAACTGGGCCGGTGTCTCGGAGGCGCTCGACGCCAAGCGGATCACAGTCGGCGGGACGCTCGGGCTGAACCCCTTGGAGATTCGGGAGACGCCCGAACACGTCCAGCGGGCGATGGGCGAGGACGCGAGCCCGTTCAACGAGAAACTCGACGACGCGATGAGCTTCCTGACGAACTTCTTTGCCCTCCGGGGCATCTCACTGGGAGACCGGCGCACTACGCTCGAACTCGCCCTCAAACGTGCCTACCAGCGCAACGGCATCACCGACGACATCTCGACGCACAGCAATCCGAGTCCGACCATCCGTGATATGATGGACGTCTTCGAGGACATGGTCGACGACCCTGAGGAGTTCGTCGTTCGATCCGACGAAGAGGCAGGGAAGATCAAAGAGGACGCGACGTGGCTCCTCGATCAGCTGCGCCCCTTCGAGGACGACGGTCGCCACGCCAACCTCGGCCAAGAATCGGATTTCGACATCCGGGACGAGAAGGTCATCTACCTCGATCTGGCCCAGCAGGAGGGCAGCGTCGACAGCAGCACGGCACTGACGATGCAGCTACTCATCTCGCTGGTGTACGAACGGGCGAAGGTCTCGGAGAAAGAGGCCGCGAGCGCGCTACATCATGCAGGACGCCGCAAGTCTGGCGTTCCTCGAGACGGTGTTCCGGCACCACCGCCACCACGACCTCTCGATCCGGCTGGTCACCCAGACCGTCGACGAGTTCTTCGAGCACGCCGAAAGCGAGGCGATCCTCGATCAGTGTGCCGTCAAGCAGTTCCACCGCCTCGACGGGATGGACAAGGAGTGGGCCGACGAGTTCGGGCTGAACTACGCACAGATGCGGTTCGTCCAGGACGCCGTCCCCGGCAACGAGGACGCCGGCTTCTCCGAAGCACTGGTTGGCGTCGACGGCGAGTGGCGTGGGATCCAGGTCAAAGCGATGCCCAAGGAGAAGCAGGTCATCGACTTCGAGCCAACCGAGCAACGGCGAGCCTCACTCCCCGGGACTGGTGAGAACGCCGTGGACGCGGACGTGCAGGCGTTCCAAGACGATATTGAAAGCCGAGCGACCGACAATGGACAACGCCCACCTGAGCAGACGCCAGCAGAGACTGATGGTGGCGCAGCGGGAGGTGACGACGATGCGTGAGTACCTCCGCGTGACGCCTACCTCCGAACGCCTCAATCCGGAGCGGCTGCCGCAGGCACTGGAGAGTCTCCACAAACTGACCTTAACGAACTCGACAGGGCTAGCTGACAAACTCAATCCGCTACACAGCAAAACACCGCTACGATTCGAATTCCTCGCGCTCAGCGAGGGTGCAGACGACCCCGTCGAATTCTACTACGGTGCTGACGACCATCTGGATACGCTTGAGAAACGTCTCCGGTCGATCTATCCCGAGACGTTCGACATCGAGCGTACCAAAGTCGACGTCGCATCCCGACTCGTGCAGCCTGTGGAATTCGACCGAGAGACATTCGTCGATCACTATGAGTCGGGCGATCTCACGTACGAGTTCGGTCCTGACGAGCAATACGAACGTGGGACTGACGAAGACAGTCAAGCGAGGCAAGCAGACGCCCAATCAGTCGCGGAAGGAGGGACGGTCGGCGACCTGTCTGCCGACCACATCATCGAGATCGGAGACACCGCCCTCGAACTCGCCCCACCAGATGCGATTCCCGAGGATGAGCCACTCACGACGCTTGCCAAACCAACGGTGACAACAGAGGGGACGATACTCGCCCGGCCAGCGACCAAGACCGTCTCCCCACTCGGCGTGCGGTGGCAGGGGTCGGCCACTCGGAAACAGGACTGGATGACCTCACTCTCGCCATTCACTGCCGACGACGAAGCAGAACTCCCAGCCGTCGATCAGCCAGGTGGTGCGCTCGCGTCGCTTGTCGACCACCTGATGGAGGCGACAGCACCAGTAGCGTTCCAGGCCGTCTTCCAGCGACGCGAGAGCTGGCAGTCCGATGCCGACCTTCGCAAGGAGGACGTCATCGACGGACGAGACACACTCGCTCAGGAGATTATTGGCTCCCTTTTCGAACTCGACGATCAGTCGGAGAGCCGGGACAGAAACCAGCTGAGCGACGCCGTTGCAAAACGTGTCGCGGCAATCGAGGCGAAAAATCCGAAGCGGTCGTTCACCGCGAACATCCGAGCGATCGGGATTCCGTCCGGGGACGACGGTCGCGATGATCTCGATGATCGGATGCAATCACTTGTCCCGGTATTCGACCCGCTTGACGGACCGTACTACGAGGTTGCGGCCGAACGGGTACGCGACAGCGGCTTCCGGGCAGCCACGAAAGAACGGAACGCACGAGCGGCGCTGCAGCGGCTCTTGGATCGTGAGATCACGACCGGCCGTGGGACGACCCGACCCGAGTTCGTCCTGAGTGGCCGAGAACTCGCGAATTTCGTACTCGTGCCCTCCTCGGAACAGCTGACTGTCGAGGGGGCACGTGGGACGCGTGCGGAACAGCAGAGTCGGAATCCATTGCCACGCCCCCACCAGGACCTCATGAGTGAATTCCGCGACGGGATGGCAATCGGGTATGCCCTCGACGACACCGGCGAGGCCGAAGACGAGCCGACACACATTCCACCCGGACTGCTGCCCACTCATTACGGCCGGTTCGGAACAACCGGCTCTGGGAAGTCGAAAGCCCTCATCAACGATATGCTGTCGCTGTACAACAACACCGAGGGGCCGACGATCCTCATCATTCCGAAGAACGACGACATGGCCCAGAACTACATGCGGGCTCACGCACGCCGGTTCGGAATGACCGACCTCGAAGAGAACGTCGTCCACTTCCCGATCCCGGACGTCCTCCCCGGGTTCTCGTTTTTCAATCTCGAACCGTCGATGGAGAGTGGACGGCGCCGCGAAGACGCCGTCCAACGGAAGGCCGACCACTACGAGGAGATTTTGAAGCTCGTGATGGGAACCGACCGCTACGAGCGGGCGACCGTAGCCCCAACCCTCATCAAGACACTCATCAAGGCACTGTTCGACGAGAAATACGGCCGTGAGAACGGGCAGTACCGAGCATCGACGGACTACTTCGCCCACCGACAGCTCGAACACGTCGTCGACCAGCTTTGGGAGGCCGGGCCACCGAACGAGAACATCGGCGACGCTCCACGGTCAAGCGACGAGGAAGTCACCCGGACGATTCGACGGCAACTCCAGTTAGATTCGAACACCTTCGCGAACGTGATGGGCGGTGTCGGAAACCGCCTTGCGTACATTTCACAGGATACGCACCTGCGGCAGATCTTCAACAATACCGAGAACCGGTTCGACTTTCGGGATGTCCTCGACGAGGATACGGTCATCCTCTTCGACCTCGGCGACCTCCGCGACGACGCCGCCCGGATCATGACCGGTGTGATCCTGACCAATCTCGATGCAGCCCTCAAGGACCGCAAACAGGCGCTCTCCCAGCACTCGGACGACTACGTCGTGAACTTGCTCGTCGACGAGGCAGCGTCGGTCGTGGTCTCCGACATCATGAACGATCTCCTCGAGAAAGGGCGGGGATTCCGGCTCTCTGTTGGTCTGTCGATGCAGTTCCCCGAACAGATGGAGGCTGAAGGTGGGCGGAAGATCTACCTGAATGCTCTGAACAACATCGGCAGTTCGCTCATCGGGAAAATCAACGTCGACCGGGAACTGGCGCGAGCGATGGCCCACGAAGAGATGGACCCCGCGGATTTCGCCAATCGGATTCGTTCGTTGCCGCGCGGAGAGTGGATCGCCAGCTTGCCAAGCCCGACGTTCGGTGAAACAGGGCCGTATCCGTTCAGTCTCGAACCACTCCCGATTCCACCGGGGCACCCCGAGAGCGAATCCCCGCTCACTGAGCGTGAAGAGGAGCAGTTCACCGAGACACTCTCCTCTATGCACGAGAACATCAGCGACGAACACGGTGTGCCGGCTGAGCCAGACACCGCAACAACGAGCACACCTGCCGACGGACACGAGGGCCTCGATATCGCGAGCGACGACCTGGACGTCGCGATTGCCAAGGTGGTTCGGAGTCTCCAGCTTCAAGAAGGATGCCGCGAGGAGAACGGCTGGGTGGCCGTTGAAGCAGTTGACGACGAACTCAGGCGGCTCTTCGACGACGTCGACGCCGAACCACCATCGTATGATGCACTCGCGGACATCCGAGAACGATCACGATACCTCGATACGACCGTCGATATCGACGCCGACGAGCTCCGCATCCGCCTCACTGACGCCGGCGAAGAGGTCGCGACGCCCGATACTGGTAGCGTGCAGGCCGCTGGTGGGAGTGTCCACGACGCAGCACTCCTCCAGATCGAAGAAGAGCTCACCGCACTCGGCTTCACTGTCTCGATCCTCGCACAGGATGGCAGCGAGAAACCTGACGCGAGGGCGAGCCACCCCGACGTTGCAGACCGATTCGCCATCGAAGTCGAAACGACGACACCCGAGAATCCCGCAAAGGTGCTCACGAATCTCCGGAAAGCCCAAGAAGCAGGGGATATCCCGCTGTTTGTCGTTCGCTCAGGAAACGACGAAACTGAGTGGGCCGAGCGTGTCGACGGCATTCTCACACCACTCGTTCGTACCCTCCAGAATGGTGAGACACGGTTCTACACGACTGACTCGAATCTCACGTTCAACGGTGGAGCGACCGAAGAAGGTGGGGTGACGGCCGTGCGACCGGCGAACGGCGACGAGAACGGGACTCAGAACATCTGGCGGCGTGATGGCGACGAAATCGTCCTTCATGATGCCAGCGGGACGGAACACATCCGAATCCCTTCGCTTGCGACCCTCTCGAAGGATCGTGTGCCAGCCATCTACAGCTACGACCACGCTGCCGACGAGTACGCCGTATACGAGCCCGGTGAACAACACATCTACGAGACGAAATCGGCGTTCGAGGACAGCTGGGTGCGTGTCAAGAAGCCATTCGTCCCCGAAGCCAAACTCCCCGTACCAGACTACACACGTTCGACGTATGGCATCGTTATCCTTCACGATGAGGTGGAATCGGTCGTGTATGAAGACGGTGAGAAGCAGCCCCTCTCGGCAATCACCGATGGGTCGCTTCGTCCGGTATCGCCCGAATCAGCGGCCGCTGAAGAACCAGCTGACCAGACCCACCAGCCAGATAGCACGGTCGAGGAACAGCAGGAAAACTCATCGCCACCGTCGTTCGAATCGTTCGTCGACGACTATCTTATCGAAGACGCGGATGGAGCCGTGCCGAAAGATGACGTATTCGGCCTCTATAACGACTGGGCAGAGGCCCATGGCATCGACGATCCGTTGAATAAGAGCTGGTTCACACGGAAGCTCAACACCCACATGGAGGTGGACTCCGCGAAGAAACGAATCGACGGGGAACCCGTACGGCATTACACTGGTGTCTGCATCCGGTCTAAAGAAGGATCTGAGTCATGAAATGGACGTATGCGCCCCAATTCCCGAGATCATTGGGACTTCTCGAGACCTGTTCCACCCAAGCTGAATCATGACTTCAACCCACCAGATTCGTAAGTCGAAAACCACCCGACAACGGCATGTTCCACCCAAATCCTCAATGGGTGGAACACCTACGAGATGGCCGAAATGGGTGGAACACTCTCACGTCCGGCGATTTACAACCAGCTATAGCGGGTGTTCCACCCAACAACCAACTAGGATAGAACGGGGGGTCCCCGTTGGGACCAAGGGATTGGATCGAGGAGTAGAACTGAGTGAGTTCTGTGCTGGCTCAGAATTAGTGAGAGCCATGCAAAGTACTGTGAGAACATGAGTAAGAATATCATCGACGAACCGGAGGTGATCCCGGAGACGTTACGCGAATGCGACCAATGGGTGTGCTGGCGCGAAGAGGAGCGAGACGGCAAGCCGACGAAGATTCCGGTGACGCCGGGGGCTGGGGGGTTTGCGTCATCAACAGAGCCGGAGACCTGGGCGAGTTTTGAGGCAGCACTCGACTACACCGAGACGGCACACGCCGATGGCGTCGGGTTCGTGTTTACCGACGACGATCCCATCGTCGGCGTCGATCTGGACGACTGCCGCGATCCTGAAACCGGCGACGTCGACGACGCGGCACTAGACATCATCGAGCGCCTCGACTCCTATACGGAGGTGTCACCGTCCGGCACCGGCTATCACGTCCTCATCAGGGGCGAACTTCCCGACGGGCGGAACCGTCGCGGGAGCATCGAACTGTACGACACGGCACGCTTTTTCACCGTCACTGGCGATCACGTCGAGCGGGCACCAACGTGCGTCGCACGTCGACAGGACGCGCTCAGAGCGATTCACCGCGAGTACGTCCAGGACACCGAGCGTGACACAGCATCCGAGTCCGAACAGCGTGGTGGCGCTAACGACCGGGCACCGATGACCGGTGCAGCCGGCGTTGACGTCGACCTCGAAGACGAGGACCTCCTCGAGAAAGCGCGGAATGCATCGAACGGCGAGAAGTTCGAGCGGCTCTGGAACGGGAACACAGCCGGCTACGACAGCCAGTCCGAGGCCGACATGGCGCTGTGCTGTCTGCTGGCGTTCTGGACCGGTGGCGACCGGACGCAGATGGATCACCTGTTTCGCCAGTCAGGATTGCTTCGGGAGAAGTGGGACGAGGTCCACTACGCTGATGGGTCGACGTATGGGGAGAAGACCATCGAGCGAGCAATTGCGACTACTTCGGAGTTCTACGACCCGGACGCCGGCGACGATACCGCGGACGAGATCCCCGCCACATCGTCGCCAGACGTCGGCGCTGCTGACTCGGAGCGGAGTCGCGCGTATCTCGCCGAGAAGAACCAGATCTTGAGCAATCGCGTCGACGAGCTCGAGGCGACACTCACGGAGAAAACCGAGCGCATCGACGCTCTCGAAGCGGAGGTCAAGCGACTCACTGACGAACTCAGCACCCGTGGCCAGGAGGAGGAGGAGGAGTGCCAGGGCGAGCACGCCGCTACTACGAGTGAGAACAGTAGTGAGTCAGAGTCATCCTCACTGTTGGGTCGGTTATTCGGCGGTCGGTCCAAGTAGCGTTGCGACCGCAGCGGCACGTCTGTCACCCCCGCCAGGGGGCGGCGGGGTACATCACGTGCCCCCGATAGACGATGGCTTCGGAACGTACGACCCAAACGCAGACGGTACAGCAAGCAGCAACCAACTCCGACGGGGAGGCTCCGTGGGCAGACCTCGAGGTGACGATCCCGACCGACCGCGATCACGCGTCGCTCGTCGCGCTCGTGGAATGTGTCCTCGTCGAGTTGACTCACGAGCACGTGGGAGCAGTTGTCGTCACCCACCAGGTGCGGGGGACGAACCGCACGCAGTACGTCGCCGTCGACGACGTCGGCAAGCAGTTCCAGAAGCGGCACTTCGACGTCCGGTTGGGCTGGCACGAGACCACCGTTCCTCAAGAGACCGTTCGCGACGAACTCGTCACCCAGTTCACCTGGTCGGCAGCCTCACAAGCGGAACGCACACGAGAAGCAGCAGCCAGCGAGCCGGACACGTTCACCGTGAAGCCGGTTCAGGAACTCCGGACTCCATAGCCCACACTCTTAACCAACACTCGGGACCAGTTCTGTCGAAGTGTTGGTTAACGACGTTGCCAGAATTCATGCCCTCAACCCCCGCCCACCGCCCTGCCCCTCCGCGACGTTGCCGTTTTCGAGTATCGTGACCCAGGGTCGGACTGACGCCCTCCGACTGGGCTGTTTATCGGCGCCGGGAGGCGTGCAGCGCGCGAGAGCGTGCGCGGCGTGATTCACCATGGCTGGTCCCGATCCTCACGACGACACGAGTGCCGACCACGAACAGCTCGAAACCGAACTCCTCGCACAGGACCGTGACGCCGCGAGCGTTGCGACCGCGGACATCGACGACGCAACGGCCCGCAGCCTAGTCGACGACCTCATCGACGCGGACGTCGTCACACCCGTTCCCGAGGATCGCGTTCTCGTTCACGAGCCGAGTGTTACTACCTTCGACTCGACGACGCAATTGGCCGTCTTCCACCGTGGCTGGACGGCCGGCCGCGACGCCGACGCGGAAGCGGAGTAATGCAGCAGACGCTTACAGGGTGTGCGTTCTGCGACGCTCCGCCCAGCACCGAGACTGGCGAGGCCCACACCTGGGGGGAAGATGAGCGGGTCACCCACCCTATCTGCGTCGACTGCGCGATCCAGATGGAGCCGGATCCCGACGAGCGCGATCGCTACGCCTGCGATGGCTGTGGGCTCGTCGTCGACGCCCTCACGGCGCTCACGCGCTTCCGTGTGGAACTCGGCCATCTCGAGGGGCCGCTGCAGCTGTGTGTGCGATGTAGTCCTGGCGGGCCCGCGACGTACTGGACGCGCGACCTCGAGGAGCATCTTGTCCAAGAGGTCACCGAGTAAAGAGGAGAGGCGATGTCCGTACGTCGCCCTCCGGAACAAGGGCTGAGCCCCTCATTTAAATATTTGTAGCACGATGGTACTACCATGAAATACGCGAGTGTCAGCGTCAAGTTCCCGGTCGAACTCGACACCGAAATCGAGCGATTCCTCGATGAAACGGGGATCTACACGAATAAGAGCGAGTTCATCAAGGAAGCATGTCGGTCCCATCTCCGAGAACTCAATGACGACACGGCGATCGCCGCGCTTCGGCTCGAGCAACTGCTGGCGCAGGCAGAACAGAGCCGCCAGTCCGATAGCGATATCGACGCAGAGCTCGCGGCACTCGGGGAGAAAGTCGATGCGGACGACCTCGAACAGGCCGTCGAAGAGGCACGAAAGGAGACGTCCGAGCAGGTGTACGGGTCTGACGCGTGAAGATCCTCGATACGAATCTGTGGGTCTTCGGGACACTGCGAACCAACGAGCAGGCCGCTGAATTGCTTGCTGAAATCGACCGCGGTGAGACAACGTCTGCTATCAACGCGTACATGGTCCAAGAAGCGCTGGCCGCATTCGACCGGACACAGAGTCTCTCTGCGGCGGACCGTGATACCGTCAAAACGAGGTTTCTGACGCGACTGACGCGAATGACAGGGCTCATCGAGGCGCCGTCGAGTCGTGATGTGAGCGACGCACTCCTGCGAGAGCAGCGATCAGCTCCGACCGTGCAGACGCTCGCTCGCGTCTGTGAGATCCAGCCGAAGGACGTTCCAATCCTCGTGCTAGCGTTTGAGCACCGTGACCGCGACCCGACGATTCTCACAAACGACGAATCCTTCGCCGAGCTGGAGCCAGCAGCGCACTCACTCCCTGAAATCACCATCGAACACGTTTCCTGACGGCGCCCAATCTCGCTACGGCAGCGCCTCCTCAACGACCATGTGATTGTTTGACTCGGACGCCATATATTGAAAGCGACGGCGGTATTCGGTATCGATATGGAGTGCCCTGCGTGTGGCGGCCCTGTCACGATGGAAGTGGGGCCAGACCATCCACTCTCAGCATCAGTGGCGGATGCACTGCTTGCTGCTGACGAAGACGAGCAGATCGTCGTCGCCCGAAATTGCTGGGCGTGTGGATGGAGTGAGGAGCGGTCGGTGTCCATCGACTCGATCGAGACAACCGAAGGAGACACCCACGCTGTCGAGCGAGCCGCGATTCTCGACGACATTATGAGCGAGGCGACGGCGATTGACGACCTCACGACGCTCAAAGACGCCCTCGCTGAGGTTCGCCGTCAGCGTCGTCTCACGACTGATGGGGCCGACTCAACTGACAACGTCGACAGTGGATAGGTACTACCCATGACCGAGACCGACGCGCTCTACGAGATTCGAGAACAGACGGGGAATCCAGCCCACGCGTCGGTCGACGACGTGATCACACTTGTCCTTGAGCGAGCACGGGACCCGCGTGAGAACCACCACAACGCACACTTCGACGAGGCGATGGCTGCTGTCGTTGATCGATATGGTGCAGAGGCGGTCAGAACTGTCATCCATCGTGTGCTCGTTGAGCACTATCCGTTTCGGACAGCCACGGTCAACCTCGATATACGCAATTTCGATGGTGTTCGGATCGGCACGACGGCTGTCTGGACCCTTCGGGAGTTGAACGCGCAGGGAGAGGACTGAGACGCGTCCCGTGAAAGCCCTCGGCCCCTCGGCATCCCGCGCCCCACGCTGCGCTCCTCGTTCCTGTGGTGCTAGCGGGGTCGGGGGACGACCGAAACGGCCTCGCCCTTTCTGAGTCCGCCAGGATGTCGGCTGTGTCACTAACCGTCGGTCCCGGTTGACCAGTGGTTCTCTACGGCCCGCCCCGCTCGCCGCGTTCCGCCCTCCGCGTCGCTCGCGACCGACCATTCCGGGCGTGCGGGCGCTCTCCGCACGGCCCGCGCCCGTTCCGGGCTAAAATGGATGTGCCCTCGGCGCCAGCGGGTATCCCCGTCGGTTGCGCCCCTTGCGGGCTTTCGCGTTCCAGCGCTTTATGCCGCCTGCGCTGTCGCGCGCCACACCGCGGCGCGCGTTCTCGACGACAGTCGCCCTGGACACGAACCCGCCCATCGGGCCGGACACGAGCGGGCATATCCCGCTGGCCGCTCGCTCCGGGCGGGTCGGCGCGCGGTGCTGGATGATCGTCCGCCTCGGGCGCGCTCTCGCTCGCGCCCACAGGGCGCTCGCGAAGGCGCGAGCGAGAGCGCGCAGATGGTTCTGTCGGTCGTTGTCGTCGAGGAAATCCGCGATGTTGGAGCATCGCGGTGTCGGGCGCGTGAGCGCCTTCGGAGCTGTACTAACTCCAATGTCGAGTAAGAACGTCTTCGGTAATGAGGTTTCGGTCGATGAACAGGCTTTCGAGAAACACGATGAAGCCGAGGTCGACGAGGACGGATTTGAGGTCGTCGACGAGACCCCGGAGTTCCGGGCGACGGTCGACATGGAAGTTCAGGCAAAGGTCGATTCCAACCATCCGGACGCGCGGGTCGAGGAAGGTCCGGATCACCTGTTCGGGAAGACCCTCGAACAGGAAGAGCGCATCGAGGCACGGGAGGCCGAGCTGGAGCACATCAGTGCCCAGGCGGAACTCAGTCAGCAGGAGGGACGCGCGAAGCGGACGCGGGAGGTCGTCGTCGAGCAGTGTGGCCGTGACGAGCCCGAACCGGTGGAGCGCACGGATCCCCGAGAGAAGCTAACGCAGGAAGACCTCGGGGCGGTGAACAAGCAAGCGATGCGGATTAAGGAGGAAGTCGATGGCGGCTGGTCGAGGTCAGTCGTCGCGAAGCAGTTGGCCGAAAAGGTGCAGCGCGGCCAAGACATGACGAAGGCAGTACTGGAGACGCTCGAGGAGCTAAAGGCGGTCCCCGGTGCAATCGTTCCCATCGCGGATGTGCCGGACGTCCCGGTCGGGGAGGTGACGGTTGAAGGAACAATCGAGACCCTCTGGGAGCCTTCCTCCTCAAGCATCCAGCAAGTCGGGCTGATAGCAGATGAGAGCGGGAAAATCAAGTTCACCTGCTGGGAGAAATCCGGGCAGACGGTGGTGCGAGAAGGTCAGACAGTTCGGTTCCGGGCAGCAGCCAAGAACTGGTACGAAGGCCGGTGCTCAATCGCGCTGACCGGGTGGTCGGATATCCACTTCCCGGAGCGCGGCCGCTGGTGGGAAGAGTAGCCAGCTGACGCAGCCTTCTTTTTTGCTGTGTGCCAGACCAGACCCAAGCCCCACCGCCCCACCCTCCGCTCCGTGCTCGCTCCCTGCGGTCGCTGCGCGCGCAGCCACGACCTCAATCACGAATCGACATCGAACTCAGAGAGGTCGACCTCTCGGTAAACCCATTCTTCGAAAGCAGCATCAACCAGCTCTTCGAGGGAGCTGTAATCGGAATTGGTTCGAATCGTTGTGTCCACGGCCTCTGGAAGATCGTCTACATCCATCATCTCGTCAAGGTAGATCGGAAGTGCGTTCTCAAACGCCGATTGTGACTCGAACTCGGTCTGCTCACGTACGAACTCATCGGTGAACAGCACTGGCGCGCCGACGTAGTTTAGAGCAATATCGACGATATCTTGATCGGCCCACTCCTCCAGTCGGTCTCGTTCGTCCTCCTCTAGTTCTTCGGCAGCCGCTGCGAACGCATCTTGGATGTCGCTCACGAGTTGTTCCATTCCCTTCATTTCCGCCACATGGGTCGCAGACGACTGCCACTCGATGAACGCAAACGTGATTTGTGCCAAGGAGACCACCGTTAACTGGCCTGGACGGTCCAACCCTGCGTTCGACGGGCCAGCCAGTAGAAGGTCGGGCTGTTCAACGTCGGGTATATCGATGATACCGAGTCGGTCAAGCGTCCCCTTCGACCCTCCATGGACCGATTCGCTGGCTAACCGGTAATATGGCTGGTAGTGGTCCAGATCGCCAGCTTCCTGGAGGCCCCTAATCGACGGCCCGCCACCACCCTCGTATGCGTCTGCCGCCCACCCGGTTCCGTACCCGTTATCGTCGAAATCGGATCCAAACCGCTCTACCAGCTCCACTTTCCCCTCTTCGAGTGAGGCCATCGTCTCATCCGCGATCTGTTCCTCATCAAGGTCGTCTACGTGTTCTTGATACGTCTGAGCGAAGTAGTATTCCCAGAGATACCGGTAGTGCAGAAAACGCTCGGCTGTGTCGGAGCCTGCTTGCTTGATGAAGGAAGTGGTAATTGAGAGTTCGTGAAGGGATCTCCATCGGGCAAAGGCTCCATCAGCAAATCCGCCTTTGAGCAGGTGGTGGATCTCCATCGCGACCTGTACTGCCCGTGCGTGAAGTCGCGTCAGAGCGTCAAAGACGAAGTCCTGTTCCTGAGCTGCCTGGAGCCGATATTCCGAGTTGATTGCATCACCCGTTTCCTGCGACCAGATAATGAACCGTTCAAGCAGTTCCAAAGGTTCCCCCCAGCGATCTTCGATCCCGCGCTGAAATTCTGCCTTGGTTTCATAGAGCCGTCGCAATCCCTCGTCATCCTCGCGGACCTGCTGGTACATACTATCCCCAACAGCCTCAATGACCTCGCTGGTAGCTTCCGCGATCTCGTCTTCGGTGGGTTCCTCATCGAGTTCTCCTTCTTGGAGAAGTTCCAGAAGCTGGTCGTGGATTGCCTGAGAGAGTGGGTCAGTGTCGTTGGGCATACTGAGTTACTCTTTCTCGTGTTTCAGTAGAGTGGATGATGGAGCTTTGGGAGCAATTGGCGTTTATTTACCCCTCAATGGGTGAGGGGCTCGCCGTACTGGCAAGTTCCCTGAACACGGTGAGAACCATGGCAATCAGAGACATCTACGAAACTGACTTCGATGAGGACGTCCAGACGGAGTCGAGCGCTAACCTGTGTCCCGAGTGCGACGGGCGGGTCACTACCAACGCAGTCGAAACCATCTGCGAGGAGTGTGGGCTCGTCATCGACGAGCAGCGGATCGACCACGGGCCAGAGTGGCGAGGGTTCGACGAAGACGAACGGGAGCGCACGGGCGCTCCGTTGACCGCGGCACGACACGATCGAGGGTTGTCGACGGAGATCGGCCGCGGGACCGATGCGAACGGGAACGAACTCTCAGGACAGAAGCGACGGCGGCTCGCTCGGATGCGGCGTGAACAGACCCGTGGGCGGTTTCAGTCGAAAGCTGAACGCAACCTCGCACACGGGCTTAGTGAAGTCCGCCGGATCAGTAGTGCGCTCGAACTATCCGAGACGATCCGTGACCAGGCCTGCCAGCTCTTCCGCAGCGCTCAGAACGAGGAACTCCTGCAGGGCCGGTCGATTGAGGCGATGGCCGCCGCGAGTGTCTACGGAGCGTGTCGGTGTAACGGGCGACCACGAACGCTCGACGACATCACCGAGTCGGCGCGCGTCGAGCAATCGCGGGTGACGAACGCATACACGACGCTGAATACGGAACTTGGCCTGCCAGCCCAACCCGTGACGCCCAGTGCGTTCGTTCCGCGGTTGGCCTCGGAGCTCGACGTCTCCGATCAAATCCGGCAGCGGGCTCGGCAGTTGGCGGAAGCATCCGAATCGACTGGGGCAACCACCGGGGTTCGGCCGTCCGGGTTCGCTGCAGCCTGTCTGTACAAAGCCGGACGCGAAGACGGGCAATGGCTCACCCAGTCGGACGTCGCTGACGTTGCGAACGTCTCGGTGGTCACCGTGCGGACCCACCGCGACACACTGGACGAACTGGCTGTCTAACGCCCACACTGCTGATTTTCGATTGTATGTCTGTAGGCTGATTGATGTGAGAGCCATTATTTAAACCCGAAGACGAAGCATGATACGGCCAGATCACTCTATGACCGACCAGTACGCCGACTACGAAGCCCTCCGACCGCTCGGCGAAGCGACCCACGTTCCCGACGATCAACTCGCCAGTAGTAGTGGCGAGCCCCGGCGGCAACGCTCTGGTGGCGTCGACGCGGGCTATCCAGACGACCCGACAGAAGGTGAGACCGAGTGCGATTCCTGTGGAGCGTCGATCCCCGCTGGCCAGTCGAAGTGCCGGTTCTGTCTCACGAACCATCTCGAAGCAGCCGACGATCAGGACACATCGACTGCCGAACAGACTCTCCTCCATATCATCCACATAGTCGTTGAGGCGTCGACGTTCTACGGCGCCGTCGGGAAGGGATCTGCTGCGGCCACCCTCCTCGCGAAGGCAGACGATGACCCAGTAGTCGATGACTGCAAGCTAATCTATGATCTCGACGAGGAACCGGCCCCACGGCTTGTCGATCAGTGGCCCTCGCTCCCCTCGGCGACACGGGTCACGTCTGAATGTGGTAATCAGCTGCTCGCGGCTGCTCGTGAGCGGACGGCGTGGACAGAGACGACGCAGTCCTGTCACGACGGCGAGCACACGACGTTCCTCTACGACGAAACCGGGAGCGAGGTTCGCACCGAAGCTCGTCTTGCAAGCCTACGTGAGGACGCAGACAACGACCTCTGGCTGGTGCCAGCGATTGCGCTCCAGAAATCCGTTGACAAGACCGATACCGAACAGCCACGACGCGAGCGCCCAAACAGAACTCACCTCGAGTGTCGAGAGTGTGATCGGGAGACTAAGCATCGATTCCGCGAATTCGAGGCTGTCCCCGATGACGAGTGGACCGGGCAGCCAATGTGGGGCTGTCAGCGGTGCGGCACGCCACGCTACGGGCCCGAACCCGAAGCCGATCAGTAAAGACGACGTCAAATTAACCAACAATTCTGGTGTCGGCTCGGAGTTGTTGGTTAACAGAAGCCAGCTCGCGACCACCCGACGATACCACACCTGCTGACTGCCCGCCGGTGTTTTTCGGCGCCGAGAATTGGCGGAGGCGCACACATGGATCCACGAGACACCCCCGGCTATCGACTCCACCGCGCGCTCAGTAGCCTCACCAGTATCGACAGCGACCAATTGGAGCCCGCTGATCGAGAGCGAATTAGCACCGCGACGACGCTCCTCGAGCAGGTAGATTTTCTCACCCAACCGAATACGACGAGGGACGGTGACATCAACAGAGAATCCTGACAGCTCGACGCATCGGCAGCGCAACGTCATGTGGCCGTCACAGCGTGAGCAGTTGCTCGCCCCCTGAAAGGGTGCGGGGGCGCGAGACCGCTCCCGAGAACAATCCATGGCAACATTGCAAGCCGCAACGACATCGACCGGCGCGCTCGTATCGGATCCACAGGCAGTCCGCGAGCTCTGTGAGAACCACTGCTTCGGGACGCTCAACTGGGAAGTGGACGACGACGGCGAACTCGTTATCTGGGGCTACGACAGCTTCGAAGTGTACGAGGCCCGTGAGAACGGTCTTCCTGACTACGACGGTGGCATCGTCACTCACGAGTTCCTCCGGTCGCTCGCGGAGTATCTCGAACCGAACGAAGAATTCGACATCCAGACAGCCGGATTTACCAAGTGCCGGTTTCCCGTGCTGGCGAAACGGTACGTCGTTCGCGACGGCGAAGTCCTCCACGCGGACCTCAGTTCCCCCGACCCGATCGACGAGTAGCGTTGTTCGTCCCCCGGGAGGGGTGCGGGGCGATCCAGTCGTGGGTCGTCCTGCAAGGAGATTGTTCAATGGGCCACCGCGCACTCGTTGCGTACGAACGCACAGACGGACAGTACACGCTCCACTACTCTCATTGGGGTGCAGCGAATCTCAAGCTCAAGCACCGAATCTCGGCCGAAACACCGTTCGGTGGCGACGACACCGACTCGAAGTGGGCGAAACAGCTGCTGGCGGAACTGGCCGATGGCCTCGAAGCAGATGGCGTCGACGGCTACCTCGCCGGCGAGGATCGTCCGTCGTCGGTCGTCAAGCCGAAGCCCCGTGCCACCGGGCTCACCCTCGACGAGATCGTCGCGGACCACCTCGACTATCTCCACCACGAGGCGATCTTCGTGGTGTCACCCACCTTCGAGGTGACCGCCTATCGGACGCTGTGGTTCGGGCTGCAGTACGACTCGGAGACGGTCGAACAGGGAGAGACCGTCGGGAACGGCGCGCTCGCGACGGTGCGCTGGTACGACGGCAAGCCGGTCGGCGACGGCCACCTACAGGGACAGTTCGCGGCCCTCAAAGACGTCGTCGGCGACATGCTCGATAAGGGCGTCTTCACGCCGTCAACGGCGATACAGTATCTGAAACGGAAGCTCGCTGAGCGGGTCGGAGACCGACAGGAGCTGCTCATTCCGACCGGAGAATCACCCTTCGAGACAGCGAGTCTCGGCAAGCCGTAACACCAATCCCTTAGTGGATATCGGGGGACGTCTAAGTATGTCAAATCAGTCTGAAGATGACGTTCGTGTTTGGCTTGTCGAACGGACGTACTCCGATGACGAGCAGAACCTGATCATCCTCACCTACGCAACACCCGATGGAGAACAGTACTATCGGAAGGAACGCGCACTCACGTCCTTCACCGACGTCCGAGATACGACAGCAGCAGTCGATGCTGAACCCGGCAATCTTGGCATGGTCGATGACCCCGACCTCCAGGAGCAATACGCGGCCGAAGCACAGCGAATGCAGGAGGTTCACGACCCGGACGACGTGATCTGATACCCGCCAGTAGACATCGCCCCAAGCCATGGGTTATGTCGTGGCAGGCCTTAGTCGGGGTATGCGCGAACTCGTCTTCGCTCTCGAATACGAGCCCGGCTGCAACAGGGTGGCGGACGCCCTCGCAGACCACCCCGACGCTCGCGTTCGTTCACTCTCGCTGCACGCCACTGCCGACCAGCTCTGGCGAGTCGACCATGCCACCGGCACTCCGGACGCACTCGACGCCATCGAGGACGCGTTTCGCAACAGCGACTACTACGCCGACTGTCTCGCCACCGAGGACTGCGGCGCAACCCAGACCACCCGTGTCCTCGACCGCACGGACGACACGCTCATCCTCTACTCCGACTGGGAGCGGACCCCTGCCTGTGCCTCAGTCCCCCACATCGCCCGCGACCACCTCGGCGACGGTGTGCTGTTCGAGACCCGTCACGAGGGCCGCCACTACACGTGGCGGCTCATTCACTCCGACGAGGGCGATGTGGCGGCGTTCTTCGATTCCCTCGGGGTTGCCGTCGGGGAATGCGCCCAGATGGAGATGCTCCGCACCGCGGATACGACGACATCAGCTGGGGGAGGCGACGGGACACCGAGCGGCCTGCCGCCAGCACAGGAGGCCGCACTCCAGGCCGCTGTCGAACACGGCTACTACGAGTCACCCCGCGAGGTCGACGTCGGCGAACTCGCCGAGCATCTCGACGTGCCACGGTCAACACTCACCTACCGACTCCGTCGGGCGGAAGAACATTTGGCGAAGCAACATGTCGCCGGCGAGCGGGTAGCGGAAGAACGGCTGGCATCGCACTGAGGGCCGCAGTTGGAATATTCCAACAAAGACATATGGAACTCCCACTCCTACCGTGAGGTAATGACAGAGAATCCGGACGCAGCAGGAGGAACGAGCGGCGGCGGACAGCGACGTGAGCTGACCGCCCGCCTCGCCGTTCCCGAGATGGACTGTCCCTCTTGCGCCCAAAAGGTGAACAAGAGCCTCCAGCGTGTCGACGGCATTACTGACGTCACGCTCCAGCCGACCACCGGCACGGCCAACGTCACGTACGACCCTGATCGGACTAGCGAAGCCGACGTAGTCAAGGCGATTGAAGGCGCCGGCTACGAGGTCGTCGGGGGCTCGGACGCCGAGGGCGATGATGAGGACAACCAGGCGGCCGATGGCGTCGACATCGCGCCACCATCGGAGGTCTGGACGAGTCCTCGCGCGAAGAAGACGTGGCTCGGCGCGGCGTTCGTCACGCTCGGCCTCCTCTTTGAGTTCCTCCTCACCGGACAGAACGCCACGGTGGCGAGCGTCCTCGAGTACCCGCTCCACATCGCAGATGTCCTGTTCCTCGGCGCCGTCGCCGCCAGCGGCATCCCCGTCGTCCGTAGCGGGTACTACTCCGCGAAGAACCGAAGCCTCGACATCGACCTGCTGATGGGAACGGCGATCATCGCGGCGACCGGTATCGGCTACTTCGTCGAGGCGGCGACGCTGGCCGTCCTATTCAGCATCGCCGAGCTGCTCGAGGACTACGCGATGGACAGGGCACGGGACTCCCTGCGCGAGCTGATGGAACTCTCGCCCGACGAGGCGACCGTCCTTCGCGACGGTGAGGAAGTGACCGTTCCCGCCGAGGAGGTCGACGTTGGCGAGACCGTCGTCGTCCGCCCCGGCGACAAGATTCCGCTCGACGGAACGGTTATCGAAGGCGGGAGTGCAGTCGACCAGTCGCCGATCACGGGCGAGAGCGTCCCCGTCGACAAGCAGACGGGCGATGAGGTCTACGCCGGCGCGATCAACGAAGAGGGGTACCTCGAGGTAGAGGTCACCTCAACCGCTGGCGATTCGACGCTCTCGCGCATCATCGAGATGGTCCAGGGCGCACAGGCGAAGAAGACCGAGTCTGAGCAGTTCGTCGACCGCTTCTCCGGCTACTACACACCCCTCGTCGTCGTGCTGGCAATCCTGACCGCCGCAATCCCGCCGCTGGTCATCGCCGACCCCATCTCGGTCGACCTGGCCGGGTACGGGTTCACCTTCGCGAGCGACTGGCAGACGTGGTTCATCCGGGGGCTCACCCTGCTGGTGATCGCCTGTCCCTGTGCGTTCGTCATCTCGACGCCCGTCTCGGTGGTGTCGGGAATTACGAGCGCCGCGAAGAACGGCGTCCTGATCAAGGGCGGCAACTACCTCGAGGCGATGGGCGAAGTCGATGCCGTCGCGCTCGACAAGACGGGGACGCTCACGAAGGGCGAACTCGCCGTCACCGATGTCGTCCCGGTCGGTGACACCACGGAGGACGATCTGCTCCGTCGCGCCGCCGGGCTGGAGCGGCGCAGTGAGCACCCCATCGCTGCGGCGATTCTCGCCCGTGCTGAGGAGGCGGGCGTGGGCGACCTGCCCGACCCGAGTGGCTTCGAGAGCCTCACGGGGAAGGGCATCCGGGGCGAGATCGACGGCAAGACGTACTATGCGGGCAAGCCCGCGCTCTTCGAGGAGCTGGGCTTCGACCTCGCTCGAGCACGCCGCGAGACGGACGGCGGCGTCGTAGCGGAAGAGTCGTCAGAGTCCGACGACGGGGCGTTTGCCGAGAATGCACTCTCCGCGCTGGAGCGGGAGGGCAAGACGGTCGTCATCGTCGGGACGGAGTCGGAACTGCTGGGTGCGATCGCCATCGCCGACGAGGTTCGCCCGGCCTCGAAGCGGGCTGTCGAACGCCTGCACGAGCTGGGCGTCGAGCGCGTGGTGATGCTGACCGGCGACAACGAGGGCACCGCCCGCGCCATCGCCGAGCAGGTCGGTGTCGATGAGTATCGCGCCGAACTCCTGCCCGACGAGAAGGTCGACGCAGTCGAAGAGTTACAGGCGGAGTACGGGGAGGTTGCGATGGTCGGCGACGGCATCAATGACGCCCCCGCGCTCGCCACTGCGGAGGTCGGCATCGCGATGGGCGCGGCGGGCACCGACACCGCCCTCGAAACGGCTGATATTGCGTTGATGGGCGACGACATCGGGAAACTCCCGTACCTGTACGATCTGTCGCATACGGCCAACGGTGTGATCCGGCAAAACATCTGGGCCAGCCTCGGCGTGAAGCTCCTACTCGCGCTAGGCGTGCCGCTGGGCCTGGTCAGCGTTGCGCTGGCAGTCGTTGTCGGAGATATGGGGATGAGCCTCGGCGTCACCGGGAACGCGATGCGGTTGTCCCGGATTGAGCCCGATCGAATCATCGACGCCTGATTCTGCGGCGGGAAGTGCGGGCAGGACGCTCTTTTTTCGGGACTTACCTCCGCTACATCGAGACAAGTTGTGGTTTGTCTGGGGCAGAAAGGACTGAGCCCCACCGTGGGCTCGTGATTTGATGCCCGAGAATCCAGACGACGATCCATTCCACGATTGCGAGTTAGGTCCTGACGCAGTCCTCGGGACGCGCACCTTCCACGATGTCCTGTTCACCGACGACACGGAGACGCCGATGAACGTGGTAACCGGTGAGACGCCCGCCCATTCGCAGGCGACCGTCAAGGAGGCAAAGGAGTTCGCTGCGAGTGTTGACACCGACACGCCACAGATCGCACTTCCGGCGTCAGTCGAAACGCAAATCGAGACGCAGAGTAAGCCCTACACGTCGGCTGCGTTCTTCCACTTCAAGGCGACAGGCTCGCTCGAACGCCACCGCGCCTACCACGCCGCCTACGAGGCGGACGCGTTCGCGGTCGACTTCGAGGCCGACTACGCGTCGGGCGATCTAACCATCACAGTCGACCGAGCGAACGAGTCCTAAAAATCGACCGCTAGATCAGGTTTTTCGAGCGCCGGCGATGGGTGCCGGCGCAGCTGGAGCGAGCGAGCAATCACTCCCGGTGCGTCGGCGTTTCGAGGTGTTCGAGATGCACATGGTAATTTACGCTCTGGTAGAAGAATCGACCCACGACGACGCACAGGCCACCGGAAATTCGGTGTTCGACCGCCTGGTCGGCGCGGACCCACACGCCAGCGCCGTCTTCGATTACTATGTGACCTTCGACGAGGAGGACACGTCCGTTGCGGGGAAGGCACGTTGGGGGGAGTTGCCGACGGCAGCCCCCGTCGACTCCGACGACGGCCAGGACCTGCTCGAGCGTGGCTGGGAGGCGACGAAGGAGGAATTCGAGCGTAATCTCGACCGGGTGAAGGAGGCCATCGACGAGCTCTCCGACGAGGAGATCATGCGCGACGAGGACCTCGCCCGACACGCCTTCCACCAGGTCGGTGCGTACGACGGCCCGACGATCTTCCTGTACACCGAACACGGAACCGGCATTCGTCACCGTGGACAGCTGGATCGACTCCTCGAGGAGAGTGAGGAGCTCTGGATCGTACCCGCTGACGTCCACTTCTGAATAATGCCCAGGATCACCAACTGGCGACGCGAGAGCCGCTCGCCGACGCTTGCGTATCGGAACGCCGAGACCGGTGCGCGAGCCGTCCTGCATCGAGCCCCGGATTCCTACCGGTACAAGTGGCGCGGGGTGATTCTCGTCGACGGCTACCCGGTGTGGTCGCGGGGATACGAGACGAAGGACGCGACGTCGTTCCGTGACGAACTCCGGGAGCGGCCGGCCCCGGACCTCAGCTGCCTGGAGTGTCCGAACAACGACGTTCGCGTCGGCGAGAAGGCAGCAGACGGGGCGAAAATCCAGCGATGGTACGACTGCCCCGACTGTGGGTACGAAGCCCCCTCACGCATCGTCTACGGCGCCGAACGATGAGAATGGGTCTTATTTAGACGCTTGAGAGAGCATTCTGTTCCGGTGAACTGACCAACAACAAAGCCAAAACCGAGCAGTGCGGTACGCTCCGAGCAGAACGTGGTTTGGTCAGTTCCGTGAACTCGTGCTGAAAGAAGCCGTGAGAAATATCGAGCTTGCCTGCTAACTTCGGTCAATTTACTGCACTGGCCGATTCATCGTTCACCTGGGTTAATTATGGCGAAGCGGCGAAGGATTCGTGGGTTTGTATATTTTCGTCAGGAACACGTGCGACGGTCGTGATAGCTCTCGGACTTCGAGATGAAGCTTGCTGGATGTAGTGGTGGAAGTCAACAAACCCTGCCTCGGTGAACATATAGTCGGCTTCGTCCTTGTCATAGAACAGCATAATGGCGTCGGCAGCGCGTTGAAGGATTGGGTTGGAGGGGTAATCTGGACCGACAATGAGTATTTGACCGCCTGGTTTGGCAACACGACGAATCTCTTTGAGACCCTGAATTGGGTTTGGCCAGTATTCGATAGATCCGGAAGACCAGACAATATCGAAGGTGTTGTCCGTGAAGGGGAGGCGTTCGGCGTCACCCATATGGAAGGTTACCTGACCTTGCTTGCCGAACTTCTCAAAAGCGTTCTCCATCTGATGGATGCTCTGGTCGAGAGCATGAACATTGTCAGCGTATTCTAATAATCCTGCAGTTCCGAATCCAGTCCCGCATCCCACGTCAAGAACTCTATCATTGGCGCCAAACTCCAGCCATTCCAACGCTTCCGACCGCATCTCTTCAGTCCAATTTATCCGGTTGACTTGGTCGTATACCTTTGAAAGGTACTTGTAAAAGAACTGAGCGTTAGATTTGTCTTCAAGAATCCCCATTTCGGCCAAGTTGTATCGGCCGTCTAATAACAATACTGATTCGGCGAGTTGTGTTTCAGCCGTAAGCGTACCCCGGATTTCAGTTTGTCTTGCTCTCTGTACACTGCGTATGTAGGCTGTAACGTGGACAACGATAAGTCCGAGCGTCCCGAGGGTACGAACTACCTCGAACACTCACAGATTAACTGACCGCGTGGTTCGTAACGTCTCTGGCGAAAGAAACCCCCAGTCTCGTCCCGCGTCTAAACAAGGCCCTGAGGATGGACGCGTACCTGCGGTGAAGTCTGTTTTCGGGCCGAGAAGGGTGGCCCGTCCCGATCAGGCCAGATCCACAGATGAGTCTGGAAGTCATTGACCGTTACAGTGAGGCACTGATCGAGTTCCTCTGGTGTCCGGTCTGCGGGCACGAGGTATTCAGTCATATTCCCTTCGAAGGTGTGTTCTGCAAGAACTGCAACACACAGGTCGAACTCCAAGAATCCCGAGAGACACGCGGCTACGAGGAGGCCGTCCTCGCCTGCTTCGACACCCACTCAACGTGGAACCTCCACGTCGACGAGAAGCTCCGTCGCGACCTCCCCGATGGGTCGGCGCGCGTGAAGGTCCTCGGCGCACCGGGTGCCTACGAGGTCGATTGGTGGAGTCCGAAGCCAAATGAGGACTGGGAGCCGGTCGAACGTGGCGAATTCGACGATGTGGAGGAACCAGATGAGGTGTCACATCTGGCTTAGCGATGTTCGCTCCCCATTCAGATAGTAACTCAACAGATCATTGGAGACTGCGCTCGCAGATCGCATTGACGAATCGTTGTTGAATCGGTTGTCGTCAACCTAAATCAGCAAACGTATTTATAGGTATGGTTCTTACAGTAGACACAGATGCTCACTAAGGCTGGACTCGCCGTCATCGACGCGTTGAGCACCGGCCGGGAAGCCACAGCAGCTGATCTCGCGATGGAAACCGAATATTCGCAGACTCATCTCTACGACGTACTCGACAAGCTACTCGAATCGGGGTTGCTCGCCGAACACCGTGGGGCAAACAACCAGCGGGAGGTCTCCCTCACAGACCACCCAGTCGTCGAAGCGTACCGGGCCCTTCGATCCGAACTTGGACACGTCGAATGGCCCGACCTTCTCTCGCCGGCTACACTCCGGGTATGCTGGTATCTCGACGAGCCCCGACGTGTGTCTGAGATTGCTGAGCGACTCAAGATTACTCGGCAAGGCGCCCACAAGGCGCTGTCACCGCTCAAACATCGCTCGATGCTATCCCCCTCCGGCCCGGAGTACGCGTTGAGTGAGGACCTCTCGCCGCTGCTGACGTTCGCTCGTGCAGTCGTCCGGCACGAGCACCGGTCGCGCGTCCGAAGACTTGCACCGAGTGCGACCGTCGAATGGTGTGATCCGAAGCGAGCACTCGTCCGCGTGCAGACAGCCGAGGATACGGAGGCACTCAAGGGCGCCACCGACTGGCAACTGACCGGGCTTGCTCGGTTTGCCGAGTACGGCCTGCAATTTTTCCTCGCTGGCGAACCCGCGTTCTGGTATGCTCCAGACATGGAACCCACACCTGCCGACGTAGTGTGCCACACGCTCGTCCTCGATAGCGGGTCCCGCCGCGTCAGTTATGCAATGCTCCTGATCGAGACATCGGACATCGGCCAAGAGACGCTGACAAGGACTTCGCAGTGGTATGGTCTAGAGTCTACGGTGACTGCGATGTATCGGTCACTCCAAGGAGAGTTCGACATCGCTGAGGACCTTCCTGTCGTCCTCCCAAGTGAAGCAGAATTCAGGGCACTCAAAGAGCAGTACGGAGTCGCATGACTGTATTTAGTGGTAGCGAGGCAATCAGGGTGTTTCTCGAAGAGTTCGACAGCTGGCTGTCAGAGTCCGTAACTGTGTATCTCCTTGGGGGATCGGCGATGACAGTTCACGGGTTGAAAGACCAGACGGAGGATATCGACCTCGCGCTTGGTGTGGTCTCAGAGTTCGAACACGTCTATCAGACGCTCACATCCAAGGGATTCTCAGTGGTCGGCGAGCCAACAGAGTCGTTTGAGGGCGTCGGGAAAACCGTCGAACTGCATCACGCAGAGCGTGGACTCCAGATTGACCTCTTCGAACGGCAGGTCGTCGGGAAAGTGTGGATCACCGACCGAATGCACGACCGGGCTGAAGAGTTCTGGACCGGCCGTCACGCAACAGCACACATTCTCTCCGATGAGGATATGTTTCTGCTAAAAGCGGTCTCCGGCGGAGATCTGGGGAGTGGCCGACGCCGCGACATCGAAGATATGCGAACGTATGCCCAGCGTGGGTTAGACTATGAGGTGATTCTGACGGAGATTGACGATCAGCGACCGTTCAATACTGGCTCCACTGAAGCACGACAGATCCGTGACCGCTCCCACCCGCTATTCGCAATCGAAATAGCGGTGAACTCATTGTCCGGGCTCCCGGATGCGTTCATCGACCGCATCGAAACGTTCGCGACAGCATTCGAGATCGAGTACACCATATTGAAAGCTGTTGACGAGGGCATCAACGGCGTCGAAGCAATTCAAGAGCGGGCGCTTTCGAATGTGCGGGCGCTTTCTGGCGATCAAGAGGACGCCGTCAATGACGCGATTGAGCGACTGGTCACGAAGGATATTCTCGAGTATGATGGTGAAACGGTTCGACTTCGGTGACGCAACAATTCCATGAGAGGGGTGCGGCCGCGGCACCGGCAAGGCTGAGGTTACATCTGAATCCTCTGTAACCAGTCCGTCACTTCCGTCCTGACTTCCTCTCTCCGATCGTCTTGGATTGCCAAGTACACACCATCTCTCTCCAACCCACCCCGAGTAGAGAAGCCCTCCCGTACGTCGGCATCGGGACAGCGATCTTCGATCGTTTGAAAGCTACTCCCGACGCCATACCCACCATTCGTATTGAAGGGGACCACAGTTTTCCCGCCTAAATCGTGTTCATTCAGAAAGGTCTTCATCGGCGGTGGCAACTGCATATCCCACGTCGGGGCACCGAAAAACACGGTGTCATACGCCTCGATATCCTCCACGTTGCATGAGAGGCGGTGTATAGCCCTCTTCGTTTTCTTGGTCTACCTGTGAGACGAGCGTGTCGTAATCGACGGGGTACGGGTCTGCCGGCAACACTTCGAACAGCTCTCCACCCACTTCTTGCTGAATGATTTCACCGACAGCCTGGGTGTTTTCCGTACGAGAGAAAAACACGATCAACACGCCGGTCTCATCCGCAGTCTGGGAGGGGGTATTCTGCTCTTCCGTCTCGGACCCGCTCGGGTCTATGCATCCCGCAAGGAATCCACCTCCTGCCACTGCAGCTGCCCCTAGCAGTTTTCGCCGACTCGTTCTATCGATCTCTGAATCGTTCGAAGTACGTAGGGTATTCTCTCTCATTATGGAGTGACTGAGTCCTCAGATTA
The DNA here is from genome assembly GCF_026586665.1 of Halovenus rubra. Lineage (GTDB taxonomy): Archaea > Halobacteriota > Halobacteria > Halobacteriales > Haloarculaceae > Halovenus > Halovenus rubra. The sequence goes on along the minus strand of NZ_JAODIY010000042.1, from coordinate 3,252 downwards.
CTGAGGCGCTAGTTGGCTTCCGACCCAGGGACAGGAGTGCCGGCAATCGGCAGGGGCTCGTACGGTTCTTCCAAGTACTCTAGCTCTGAATCCGTCAGGTCGATATCGAGTGCTTCGACGGCTTGTTCGAGATGTTCGACGCTCGTGGTGCCGACGATCGGCGCATCAACGACGTCCTGGTGGAGTAACCACGCCAGCGAGAGCTGTGCCATCGTCACCCCCTTCTCCGCAGCGAGTTCCTCAACTCGCTCGTTGACGGCCGGTCCGCCGCCCATCCGGTATTCCTCGTGCGTCTCAGTGAGCTCTTCGCCGCGGGTCGTCGCCGTCATCTCTTCGTGGGGGCGGGTGAGGTATCCTTGTGCGAGCGGACTCCACGGGATGACGCCGATGTCTTCTTTCTCGCAGAAGGGGAACATCTCCCGCTCGCCTTCGCGGTAGACGAGGTTGTAGTGGTCCTGCATCGTCACGAACTGTTCAAGATCTAGGTGCTCGCTGGTGTACAGTGCCTCGGCGAACTGGTGAGTCCACATCGACGACGCGCCGATGTATCGAACCTTCCCGCGTCGAACTGCGTCATCAAGGGTACGCAGCGTTTGCTCGATGGGTGTCTCGTAGTCCCACCGGTGGATCTGGTAGAGGTCAACGGTATCCATCCCCAGTCGGTCTAGCGAATTCTCCAGTTCCTGTTCGACAGTCTTCCGGGAGAGTCCCGACGCGTTCGGGTGTGGTTCGTCCGCATCGGAGAAGAGGTTCGTGGGGAAGTAGCATTTCGTGGCGACGACGTGTTCGTCGCGGTCGTACTCTCCGAGAACATTCCCAATGATCTCCTCGGACTCTCCATTTGAGTACGCGTTGGCCGTGTCGAAGAAGTTGATACCGAGGTCAATCGCGCGTTCGATAATTTCGCGCGAGCCCTCCTCGTCGAGCGTCCAGTCGTGGAAGTCGCTCACGCCAAAACTCATCCCGCCGAGACAGATGCGGCTGACCTCCATTCCGGTCGAACCGAGAGTCGTGTATTCCATGGTTATGGTTCTTCGAGGGCAGTTACTTCAGATCCGTCCGGTTCAGCCATGAAGGCGAGGTGGCTGAACGGCGAATCGGCATTCCGTGTGTTCCCGTGCCAGTGCTCTTCATCAGGCTCGAAGACGATCAGGTCGCCCTCCGAGACCTCACGTTCTCCGTTGCGGGTCGCGACGATTCCTTCGCCTTCAGTGACGTACAACACCTGTACGCCAGCATGCGTGTGGAATTTGGTTCGTTCTCCCGGTCGGAACGTAACTTCCACCGAGCGGACGGTGTTCCCGTCGAACTCGCTCGAAACACCATCCGAAACGAGCGCCGTCGTCACTTGGGCCGGGTGATCGGATTCTTCTCTATTAGCGGCCGGAACGTTTGTCACATCCATGTTTTGTACGTTTGCGAATTGCGGGTTTGATATCCAAGACTTCGATGCTATCTGGAAACCGTATTTAACTCCCGTCGTCTCTGAAGTGGCGAAGGGGATACCGAAGATCGCGTCTGAGAGACGGATAGGTCACGTAGGGAGAGCGCTCAGATCAGCTCACGTGTCCCGTTCAGCCTCCCCCAACCACTTCACCATCTCCGGGTCTCGGTGGTCGAAGAACTGGCTTTCTCCTTCGTCTAGTTCCGAAATCGTCTCCATTTCCTCCGTGGTGAGTTCGAAGTCGAAGACATCGAAATTCTCGGCGATCCGGTCGGCGTGAACCGACTTCGGAATGGCGACGATTTCGCGCTGGATGAGCCATCGAAGCACTACCTGTGCAGCGGATTTGCCGTGGCGGTCTCCGATCGTGGTCAACACGTCGTGTTCGAAGATGTTGTTCTGGCCTTCGGCGAACGGCCCCCACGACTCGTGTTGGATGTCCTGTTCCTCGAGGAATGCTGCATCCTCGGTTCGCTGGTAGAAGGGATGCGTCTCGATCTGATTGACGGCTGGGACGACATCGTTGTGGACCATGAGGTCCATCACCCGGTCGGGGTGGAAGTTGCTGACTCCAATGGCCCTGATCTTGCCGTCCTCGTAGAGGTCTTCCATAGCCTGCCACGAACAGTGGACGTCGCCGTAGGGCTGATGAATCAGAAACAGGTCGAGGTAGTCGAGGCCCAGTCGGTCCAACGATCGCTCGAACGCGTCCAACGTAGCCTCGTAGCCGGTGTCCTGCACCCAGAGTTTTGACGTAACGAACACCTCGTCTCGCGGCACGTCGCTCTTCTCGATTGCCCGCCCGACCGCCTCCTCGTTCTCATACGACGCCGCAGTATCGATGAGTCGATACCCTGTTTCGAGGGCTTCCGAAACACTTCGTTCGCACTCGTCGAGGTCCTCGATTTGATACGTGCCGAATCCGAGAATCGGCATCTCTACACCGTTGTTGAGTTCAGCTGTCTTCATAGTAGGTCTCTGTCTACAAAATCAGAGGGACTACGGCCAGATAGCGACGGTGCTAATTGGAAACCGTGTTTAAGTGCTCCTGTGTTTGGAGTGCCGAAGAGAGTAGCTGACGCTCACCCCGCCTGAGGAGTCTCGAGAGCGAGGGTTGGGAGATGCCGAGTTCCGTAGCGAGCTCCTCAGTCGAGGTCTGTCGTGGGCTCTCGTAGTAGCCACGAGAGAGTGCGAGTGTCAGCGCCTCGTATTGCCGTTCAGTCAACCCAAACGGGATAGCATCGTCCGATGCAGCGGAAGTGGAGGTCATCGAGATGAGGTCGAGCGAGATCCCGTAGTTCTCACAGCGGGTCCGGGACTCCATGAACGCATCACGGTCCTTGTACACTTTCCTTTCGTACCATCCGTCCGGTGTGACGACGGTCGGCTCGAGTTTGGCCGCTACGGAACTGCCACCACTGAATACTTCCGAGATCGCGTCGGCGAGGTCTATCGTAAGGTTGTGGACGGTTTGCTCGCCCGCGTAGCCGATCGTTGTCGCCTCTTGGACTTCGTCCAGCGATTCCAAGTCGGCTTCTGAAACGTTGACATCGGAATCGATTTTGACGATGAACATCCGGGCGTCCTGTTCGAAACAGAGCCCATGGACGCACTCAATTTGGTCCGGTGGGAGTCTCTCAGTGATACTGACCAGCGGGAGAGACGGTGAACTGAGGGAAAACTCAGTCGTAATTGTCATACATAGGAGCCTGTCATAGAAAGCGTCACGTACGAAGCAGCAGGGTGCGCGAAGTGTGTCCAACACAAGCGCAACCCTGCACGATGTAGCTTCGGTAGACGACTTCTTG
>NZ_JAODIY010000041.1 GCF_026586665.1 Halovenus rubra | reverse complement strand
GTTCCTTGACGAACTGCTCCAGCGATCGACCAAAACAGCAATGAGCTGTGACCTCTCAATTGAGAGCACCAGAGGCAAACTCTAGACCGCTTTGCGACGCGACCATCCTATTGTCACTCTTTCCTGTAAACAGTACAGTTTTCGGGACAGAGCTCGTTATCTCAAATATGCGAGAGACAAACCGCGAATGGGTGTTTGCTGAGCGACCTGATGGTGAGCCGGGAATGGACAGCTTTGCACTTGAAGAGCGGTCAGTTCCTGAGCCAAACCACGGCGAGGTGCTTGTCCGTGTACGATACCTCTCCGTTGACCCATACATGCGCGGTCGCATGCGGGATACCGAATCCTACGCTGAGCCGTGGGATGTTGGTGAGTCAATGAGCGGTGCAGTCGTGGGAGAAGTTATCGACAGCAAGAGTGAACGATACGAGACAGGAGATATTGTCACAGGAGAAGGTGCCTGGGCCGACTACGTTGTTCTTGGCGCTGATAGCGTTGCTCCCGTTGATCCGACTATTGCCGATCTGCCTGCGTATCTTGGTGCACTCGGAATGCCCGGGCGGACGGCGTACTTCGGGTTACTTGAGGTCGGTACCCCCAAGCCCGGCGAAACAGTCGCTGTCTCCGGTGCCGCCGGCGCAGTCGGCTCCGTTGTCGGCCAAATTGCGAAGCTAAACGGCTGTCGAGTTGTTGGCTTTGCTGGCTCCGATAAAAAGGTCAACTGGCTCACTGATGACCTCGGATTCGATGCTGCCATCAACTACAAGGACACTGATGACTATCGAGTTGCGCTTGAGGATGCTGCCCCCGACGGTGTGGATGTCTATTTCGACAACGTCGGCGGTCCGATTTCGGATGCGGTTTTCACGAAACTGAACCTTGATGCACGAGTCGCTGTCTGTGGTCAGATTGCTCATTATAACGACGAAAGCGTCCCGACAGGGCCACGAAAGCTCCCCCAACTCATCGCGACCCGCGCAAAAGTAGAGGGACTACTCGTCGGCGACTTCGCCAACCGGTTCGAAGAGGCGAGCACGCAACTCGCTACCTGGGTCGCGTCTGGTGACCTCAGCCACCGTGAAACGATTGTCGAAGGTCTCGATAACGCGCCGGACGCATTCCTCGGGTTGTTCTCTGGCGACAATATCGGAAAGCAGGTTGTCCGCGTGTCCGAGTAACTCAACGGCGGAGTTCGACAGAATGAACCTAGTATAAGAAATCGCGATGAACCGAATCTAGTCAGTGGCTGCTAAAGGAAAGTGAGTGCTATCTCAGTTATCACGGAAAATTGAGTGCTGGCCTAGTGTATTGAGATATCCAGCGTGAACCGCCTCGAGGTCAAGCCCCGAGGAACTCGGTCTGTTCCGCCTGTAGAATGAGATGTGACAGGGCCAAACAGTCATGTTGGAGGCAGTTGGGAACACTCTAATCGGGCGTTGAGTTGCTACGGAGAGAGCAAATTAACTGGCGGGAACTGTTGAGATGGGTTAGCGCCACAACCGCTCTAAACTAGGCCACTCGTTCCTAACATATGGGAATATACCGTCGAGTTTTTTGTATACTCAACGAAATTATCATATGACCATCAACGAGTTAAAACGGTACGGATTAGAAGAGATGCGCGAGGAGGAGATCGAGACCTTCCTCGAAACACAATCGTTCGGTGTTCTGGGCCTCCCCGGAAAACGGGCTCCATATCTCGTTCCACTTTCGTATGCCTTTGGCGGGAACTCATCGCTGTATTTCACCTACGTTCTTGGTGAAGAGAGTAAAAAAGAGCAGTTAACGGACAGTGCAGACCGCGCGCGATACCTCATTTATAACGCTGAGACAATGTTCAACTGGGAAAGTGTCCTGCTGGAAGGGACATTCAAGACGGTCCCACCAAGCGAGTGGGCCGACATTGCCGATGAGCTTGAAGGTGTGTGGCGGCCGGAGATATTCAAAACGGCGGGTACATCCCGGAATGTCAAAATCTTCGAGTTCGAAATTGTCGACTCGTCGGGAATAAAACACACACAGTTCCCTTCTGAACACAAGTGACACCCACCCCGTTGGCTCATGGTTGTCTTCTTTTGTTCTCCTGTCCAGTTACTTTGTGCGGCGTAATCTGTGAGGGGGTTCCGGACTGCTTAAGTTGAGTCTGTGTCTGAATGGTGATACTGGATGGAACCACAGATTTGGATTCTACTGGGGGCAGTTGGTCTCCCCTTTGTCGCGGCAGTGTTGACCCCGCTGTTGTACCGCGTTGTCGGGGAACGGGTTGGCTACTTTGGGGTGGCTGTCGCGGCTACGTCGTTCGGGCTAATTCTCACACAGGTCGGGAAAGAAGGGACAGTCTCTACCTCGTGGATTCCGTCGCTCGATATCGCAGTTCGGTTCCACGTCGATGGACTGGCACTCCTGTTTGCGCTGCTAGCCAGTGGCATCGGCATCTTGATTTTCACGTACGCGACGACGTACATGCACGGGAAGCCGGACCTCGGGCGGTTCTATATGGCACTCCTTGCGTTTATGGGATCAATCCTTGGCGTCGCGTTTGCAGCGGACCTTATCCTGTTGTTCCTGTTTTGGGAGCTCACAAGCGTCTGCTCGTTCGTGCTGATTGGCTACCACACTGACGAAGCCGAATCCCAGTATTCAGCCAGGATGGCGATGCTCATTACGGTCGGTGGCGGACTCTGCTTACTTCTGGGTGCGATCCTCCTCAGTATCGGGGCAGCGACAGCGGTAGACGGAGCGTTCAATCTTTCGACGATTCTCGAAAACAGGTCTACGGTGACCGAGACACTACAGTCAAACGGTCTCTTTACACCGACGTTGTTACTATTTGCGATCGCCACAGCAGCGAAGTCTGCGCAGGTACCGCTTTACTTTTGGCTCCCACGCGCGATGGTGGCACCGACACCAGTATCAGCGTTTCTCCATTCAGCGACCATGGTCAAGGTCGGCGTCTACGCGCTGGGGAGGGTTCGACCGCTGTTTCACGGTCCGGAGTGGACGCTGTTCGTGGCTTCAATGGGCATTGTGACGATGTTTGTCGGCGCTGTGCTCGCAGTTCTTGCTCGCGATATCAAGGAGTTACTCGCGTATTCGACAGCCAGTCATCTCGGGCTAATGGTGGCGGCGTTTGGGTTTGAATCACATTACGGTGCGGAGGCTGGCGTCTTTCATCTCCTTAATCACGCGCTGTTCAAGGCAGCGCTGTTCTTAGTCGCCGGCATCGTCGCTCACCAAGCGGGAACCAGGCATATCGACGAGCTTGGCGGACTCTGGCGTGAACTGCCGATAACCGCCGGTGTTACGGCTCTTGCGACGCTAAGCATGGCGGGAATCCCGCCGTTTGCTGGGTTCTACTCGAAAGAGATTATGTTCGAGGCGGCTTGGGAAACAGCGCAGGCAGGCGGTGGGCTGGCGTGGTTTTATCCAATAACCGCAGTCGTCGCGAGCATCTTCACGGTGCTGTATTCGTTGCGTTTTCTCTGGCTTTTTCTTGGGGACCGACCCGATGGAGTCGGAACGGTTTCACGAGCGCCTGCAATGCTCTCGATGCCGGCACTGGTCCTAGCTGGTGGCGTTGTCGTCGTGAGCGTAGCTCCTGACCTCGCCATTGACTTTATAATCGACGACGGGGCAAACGCAGCAGCTGTCGAAGAGGTTCATGTGCATGCCAAGCTTCCCACGCACGTCTCAGGTCCGGTTGCGATGAGCGCGATAGCGCTTTTTTCAGGTATCGCTATCTTCCCGTTCTATTCGAGACTGCAGGCAGGCCTCAACAGAGCCGATACTCTCACCGACCGGATTCATCCGACAACGCTGTACGATAAGTTCCTCAGTGATACAGTACGGATAAGCAGGAACGTTAGGTCGGCTGTTCATAACGGTCTCATTAGAACGTACGTCTGGTGGGTGCTTTTGACAGCCTGCGTACTTACCGGCCTTGGGTATGCGACCGCCGGGCTGGGACTGCCAGCACCTGCATTCGGAGAGACTCCGCTTACCATTGTGCTTGTTCTGGGCGTCGCTGTCGTCGCTGCGGTGGCTATCAGCACGACCGAAACCCACGTAACGGGTGTTCTGACGCTGGGAATCCTTGGATTCATGATTGCTATCTTCTACATCCTCGCAAGCGGTGCCGACCTCGCGTTGACACAGCTGGTTGTGGAGACGCTGTTGCTCATCATCTTCCTGCTTGTTCTCGAAGAGATGCCCGCGTTTTACAGCGATACTGATTGGTCCCGGATATCAAGAGATGCGGTACTCTCGCTGGTTGTGGGGACAACTACAACAATGTCGGTACTCTATACAGCACGAGACGAGAGCGATGGACTGACCCAAACTGCAAGATACTACAAAGACCATGCTGTGGAGGGTGGTGGCGGGTCGAACATCGTCAACGTAATTCTCACCGACTTCCGTGCATTCGATACGCTGGGCGAATCTATCGTCATTGTTATCGCAGCCCTCTCCGTACTGGTACTGCTAACGATGCGTGACAGGGGTGAGACACAATGACGACAGTTATGACGAGAACGACAGCCCGTGTCGTCGTTCCAATCATCCTCGTGGTAGCCATCTCGCTGTTTCTGCAAGGCCATAGCCACCCGGGCGGCGGATTTATCGGTGGTGTGTTGACCGTTGCTGCGTTTGCGCTTATTTACATTGCATACAACCTCGATTATCTCGAAGACGGCGTCCTCGGTCGCGAGGTCGAAAAGGAGGAGAGCATCGGCGAGCACCGGACTGTTGCAGCATACCGGCGACTGTTCATGTTCGGGCTCGTTGTCTTAGTTGCCAGTACGTTTTCGGGCATGCTTCTTGGGGACCCAGTCCTCTCACAGTATCACCGCTCCATCCATTTGCCGTTATTTGGCGAAATAGAGCTGGCGAGTGCACTTGTATTCGACGTCGGCATCTTCTGTATTGTCGTCGGTGGGCTGTTGACTGTCTTCTCGGTGGTGGGTGCTGAATGACGTTTGCCCTTGCTGTCACTGTTGGCGCGCTTTTTGCTCTTGGGACCTTTCTCCTGCTCCGGGACGACCTTGTCAAGGTCATCTGGGGGGTGACACTTATCTCTCAGGCAGCGAACGTCTATCTTATTACACTCGGCGGAGTCACTGAGGGAACAAGCAATTCAGTGCCGATTCTCGCCGACCATCACGAGCCGTTTCCGGTGACGACAGACCCTGTCGTTCAGGCGCTCGTGTTGACCGCAATCGTGATTAGCTTCGGGATGACGGCGTTTGCACTCGTGCTTTCGTACCGTGCGTATCAGGAGAACGAAACAATGGACGTAACGGAGTGGGACCAATGAACGATGTAATTGCGATTGCACCGATTCTGATGGCCTTTCTTACCGGGACAACAGCGCTTCTGGTTCGGAGCTTTCCCCGCCTCCAGCAGATTGTCAGTGTCGCCGGGACGCTCGGCTACGCGGTGACTGTCGCAACACTCGTTTGGCGGGTTGTGTTTGCTTCTGATGCCATGTCGATTGCGTATCAAGTCGGCGAGTGGAATGCGCCGTTTGGTATCACGCTTGTAGCCGATGGCCTGTCGGTGTTCATGCTCACGATAACTGCCGTCGTCGCCGTCTACGCAATCGTGTTTTCGGTCCGGTTCATCGACTACCGGAACCAGCGCGTGTACTATCATCCGCTGTTTCAGTTCCTGTTACTCGGCGCGACCGGCGCGTTTCTCACTGGTGACCTGTTCAATCTCTTTGTCTGGTTCGAAGTAATGCTCATGACGAGTTACGTCTTTGTTGCGTTCTACGGGAACTCCAGCCACACCGCTGCCGCGACGCGATATGTGGTTTTAAACATCATCGGCGGTGCATTCATGCTGCTTGGTGTCGGGGGTCTGTATGCGACCACCGGCACGCTGAACATGGCCGATATGGCGCGGACGGTATCAGCATCCGGCACAGAGATGGGGCCTGTAGTTGGGCTCTCTGCGCTTGTGTTGGTCACGTTTGCGCTGAAAGCCGGGCTGGTTCCCTTCCAGTTCTGGGTGCCATCCGCGTACAGAGCTGCACCGTTGCCGGTTGTCGCCATGTTCGCTGGTGCAACGAAGAAAGTGGGAATCTATGCAATCATTCGGCTCTATTTCACTGTTTTCGGTAATGCAACTCTTCCAACAACCGTCCCCGGTATTCCAAGCGACTCGCTGCTGGCATTTCTGGCACCGGTGATTCTGGTGATGGGGATGTCAAGTATCGTCGTTGGCGGATTCGGCGCACTCAGCTGTGATTCTCTTGACGGTCTGTTTGCCTATTCGAGTATCGGTCAGATTGGGTTTATCGCCGTTGCCATCGGTATCGCAGCGGCGACGACAGTGGCAGAATTACGCCACGTTGCACTCCTTGCAACACTCATCTTTGCTCTCCATCACGCACTTACGAAGGGACTATTGTTTCTTGCGACGGGCGTTATTCGCGACGCAGTGGGGACGACACAACTCGCCGATGTGGGTGGACTGGGCGAACGTTCGCCCGTGTTCGCCAGCGTCTTTCTCGTCGGTGGCCTCTCGCTTGTAGGGATTCCACCGCTTGCAGGGTTCTTTGGGAAATTCCTCATCTTTGATGCCGCCGGTAGACAGTTTGCCGCGCACGTAACTGGGGACACCTTCGGAGCCGCGAGTGCGGTCGTCGTGCTAATTGTGCTCTTGCTTGGTGCCGTGTTAACGATTCTATACTCAACACGTGCCTGGATGGGGACTTTCTGGGGACCACAGACTGATGTTATCAAGACAGGAACCGTCGACAGTATAGAGGTGCTAATACTGGGGACACTGGCTGTGCTCGTTATCTGCGTCGGCCTCGGGTTCGAACCAGTATATCAGTTTGCCGACACAGCTGCAGAGGCCGCAGTCGATACTGACGGATATGTCAAAACAGTCGAGTTCGGAGGTGAGGGCGCGTGAAGACTCACCGGTGGGTCGTGGCTGGCCTACTTTTTGCTACGATATGGCTGTTTGTCAACGGTCCTGCGTTGTCGTTGCAGTCCTTTGTGACGACATATCTCATTGGATTAGTCGTCGGCCTGCCGCTAGCGTTTGTGTTCCGACGACTGTACAAAGAAACAATCACGATTGAACGGTCACTCACTGCAATTCCGTATATCGTGCTCTACGTATTTGTCTTCAGTAAAGAGGTCCTCCGGGCAAATATCGACGTAGCTTACCGGGTTCTCATGCCGGGGCTTCCTCTAGAACCGCAAGTAATTCTTGTCCCATTGCGTGTCGAAAGTGACCTCGGCGTGACGACGATTGCAAACAGTATCACTATTACACCCGGGACGATAACCCTGGATCACGACCCGGACAGAAACGCACTCTACGTTCATGCTATTGACGGGCGTCACCCACAGGAACTCGTCGAACCGATTCGGCAATGGGAGGATTACGCGCTTGTGATATTTGACGAGGAACGAACTCCGGACGATCCCGCACCGGAGATTACCGTCCACCCGCCTGACCATCCGCCAGAACCAAAGACACTCGGCGAGGGCAACCAACAACACAGTGATAGCCAAGAGGAAATTGATGGTTGAACAGCTCGCACAGACAGTTATCGACGGGGCACTCATCGTCGTCGCAGTGCTCTGTCTCCTCAGTGGCTACCGTGTTATCCGAGGGCCGACAATCCCCGACCGGGTTGTTGGGTTGGACGCGATTGCAACCAACGTCATCGCTATTGCGATGTTGTTCGCACTGAAGACCGATAGGGGGCTGTTCGTCTCAGGAGCAATCGTGCTCGCTATCATCGGATTCCTTTCGACCATAACAGTGGCTAAATACATCACGGAAGGAGATATTATCACCCGGAGGGAAGAATGAATCAGACCCGTTTAACAACAGAAGGTGTTCGCTAGCATGGTCGACGTTCTGGCAGTCCGGAGTACCATGGTTATCGCGCTTGTTGTCATTGGCTGTTTTTTCCTGACAGTCGGAACCATCGGGTTGCTTCGGCTGCCAAACGTCTACAACCGGATGCATGCTACAAGCAAGCCGACCACGCTCGGGACGGCTGCCATCTTTCTCGCTGGGTTTGTCCAGTTTGGACCACAAGGAGCTGGGCTAACCTCGCTTGTCGGTATCGTCTTTCTGTTCTTGACCGTACCTACAGGTGCCCACATGATTGCTCGCGCTGCACAGAAGGTGGGCATTCCATTTCTGGGGAGTGTCACGTGGCCAACCGAGGACCAAGATGCAAACACTGTGAACTCAGAGAACGACTGACTCGGCTGGTTGCTTTCCTTTCGGCTGTCGCTGTCCGAAAGTCCCACAGTTATTTAGCCTGCTGCTGAGAGTCGACCGATATGGACCTTGATATAGCGGGCGACTCCGCACTGGTAACGGCATCGAGTAGTGGGCTTGGTAAGGCGTCGGCAACTGCGCTTGCCCGCGAAGGAGCAAATGTTGTTATCAATGGTCGTGACGAGGAGCGGCTGGCAAACGCACAGAAAGAACTCAGCGAGGTAGCAACGGGCGATGTTGTCACACAGCAAGGCGACCTCACGGTAAAGGAAGATATCGAGCTGCTGGTCGAGAGAACAGTCGATGAGTTTGGTGGTCTCGATCATCTGGTTACATCCGCCGGTGGGCCGCCAAGCGGGTCATTTCTGGAGACAACCGACGAAGACTGGTACGATGCGTTCGACCTGCTCGTCATGAGCGTCGTGCGTCTTGTACGCGAAGCGGAACCGGAACTTCGAAACGGCGATGGGGGCTCTATTGTGAACATTACCTCCCGAAGTGTCAAGGAAGCAATCGACTCGCTGGTACTCTCAAACTCCGTCCGAATGTCTGTCATCGGGCTCGAAAAGACGCTCTCGAAAGAACTCGCACCAGATATCCGTGTCAACGCAGTCCTCCCTGGCTCACACGAAACGACACGTATCGAAGACCTGACCGAATCAGCCGTCGAACGCGGTGAGTTTGACTCCTATGAGGAGGGGATGGAAGCACGTGGTGACTCTGTTCCAGTTGGTCGTATCGGCGAGCCGATGGAACTTGGAGACACAGTTGCGTTCCTCTGCTCTGACCGGGCTGGCTACATTAACGGGCAGTCCGTTGTCATCGACGGCGGTTCCGGGAACGCTAACCTGTAGTCGATTACTCGGTACACCGCGCGACAAGGATAGGTTGCTGTCAAGGCTGAGACTGACCACAACAAATAAGATGGCCGTTTTGGATGTTTGATTCGTGAAATCCATCGATTTTGCTGACGCTGAAACGTACGAACCCGAAGACGGATGGCGACGTGTCTCACTCGCGGGCAGTGACCAGTTCAGCTTCGAGTGGTTCGAGAAACCCGCGGGCCATAGCTCACCTATGCACGACCACGAAAACGAACAGGTCTGTCTCTGCCTCGGTGGGGAATTAACAGTCTACACCAACGACGGTGACTCGACGACGCTCAAACAGTACGACTCAGTGTGGCTTGATGCATGGGAGTCTCACCGCGTCGCAAATGAGAGCGAGGAGATGGCAATTGGCCTTGACGTGTTCGCACCCGGCCGCTCGTTCGACTTCTGGACAGAAAGCGACGGGTAGTCACGTCATTGAGTTACAAAATCAAAAACACCAGAGACGTGTTGACAGTTATTTCTGCCAACAGCCCCCAGCACCAAACTGTGCTTGGCTCGTGGGAGAGGTTGTTTAGGCCTGCCTAAAGTTCGAAAGTGACTTAAGCGTTTTAGGCAAGCCTAAAGTATGGAGCAGACAAGACGAAATTGGCTGCGATCAACTGGAGCAGTTCTAACAAGTGTCGCACTCGCTGGCTGTAGCAGCAGTGATGACGGTGATGACGGAGAGTCAGATGAACCGACCAAAGCGGAGACAGAGACGAAAACGGAGACACCGGGTGACGAGGAGTCCGGAGACATGGATAACGACCAGGATGAAGAGGAAACAGAAGACTCCTCATCGGAGCAACAGGAGCTTGCTGCTGTCGATATCGGCGTCGTTTCGGAGTGGAACGCAATCCGGACGCGACTGCGTGATGCGGTTATTCTTGGACACGCTGAGGAATACGCTGCTGGTGTAGGCGTTGTCGGAAACATTTTTGAGCGGTTCGAGACTGCCTCGGGTGAGTACAATGCCCACGAAATGCTTGAGGAGACAAGCAAAGAGCACTACGAAGGATTTGAGGAAGGACTTGGAAAGCTCAGTGAACAACTCGAAGCCGAGAATCTTGAAGGGACACATGAGGCAATGCACACAGCAGACAAACACCTTCGGCAGGCGCAGGCTTCGTTGACCAACAAGCCGACAGTCGGCAGGCTTTCGATGCTGGTGATGGCAACGCACGTCGAAGATGCTGCCATGTTGCTCCAAGTCGGTGATTACGACGACGCCGAGCACGAACTCTCCAAAATTGGCGACAAGTTCGAGGAGGCGTTTTACGATGCTATTGCGGCCGAGGATCAAGAAGCAGCGGATACTTTCGTCGAAGCAATGGACCGTGCTGCGGAGAACGCAGCATCCAACCCGGAAACAGCAACGGAAGCGGCTCACGAGGCATTCAATGCTGCGACACGAGGAATGCACGCCATCACCGACGACCGACTTGCTGGAGCCGGTCACATGGCCGCATTGCAGGCTCGTGGCTGGGATGGGACAGCGCTTGCCCGTCTCGAAGGTGTCTCTGCGTCCTATGCTCACGCGGCGGCACTGAACAACTATCGAGTTCACGCCCGGGATGCAGAACTGCTGTACGAAGAGGGTGAAAGCGAGGCCGCCGTCTCGCTTGTTGAGCACGCTTTCGAGCGGTTCGAAACCGCTCGCGCACACGACGCACTCGAAGAGGCCAACCACGACGCCTACGAAGCCTTTGAGGGAGGGCTTGACTCCCTTGCAACCGGAATTCAGGAGGGTGACGACGACGCTGTTTCGAACGCGGCTGGAACTGTCGAAGAAGCCATCAGAACAGGTATCACGGCACTAACTGGCGAAGATCAGACTGCGCTGCTCGAAGCGGGGTACATCAAGGCACGGCTCGAAGACGCCCACGAGCGCTATCAACTAGGCAGCACCCAACGGGCGACCGAAATCGCACAGAACGTGTTTGCAGACTTTGAGGCTGATGCTGGTGGGTTCCACGAAACACTCGAAGAAACTGACGAGGAACTGTACAATGCGTTCGAGCACGAGCATCTGGAAGGATTCATCGAAGCATCCCAAAACGGAGATGACGAAGCCGTCACAAGTCATATCACTGGCGTCCGCGAGAGTCTGTTGTCTTTCGAAACGGCGCTTGGTTCAGAAGCGACCGTCAGCGGTGTCGAAAGCAGCTACATCACCGCACGACTCCGCGACGCTGTGGTTCTCGACCATCTTGGTTCTACAGAGCGTGCACAGGAAGTCGCAACGACAGCGTTCCAGCACTTCGAAGCTGGCGCAGGTGGCTTCCACGAGGCCATCGAGGAGGCCGACCACGAGACATACGAATCCTTCGAAGAGTCTGTGACAACACTACAGGATTCACTCGGCGGCGACAGCTCTACGGAAGCACTGGGAACCGCGACAGACAATGCAGTCGGCGCGATTTATAGTATCGTGATGGCAACCAGTGGCGGGTCGAACTCCGCATCTTTCGTCAGCGATGTCTTCGCTCACTTCGAGAATGCCACAGCTCACGATATGCTCGAAGAGGCCGACCAAGAGGCATACGAATCCTTCGAGCGTTCGCTGGATGCGTACGTCGGTGCACTCGAAGCCGGAGAGGGTGCGCAGAAAGCAGCTACACAGTACGCTGATGCGTCACTCAAAGCACAGTTTGCCGTCGCCGGCGCATCCGACGATGCACCAGTTGAGGCACACGATGGAGACAGTGGCACTGACGACGAAGGTGGGAACGAGGACGAAAAAGAGACAGAACTCAAAGGTGGACCGAATGTCGTCGAAGGTGTCCCGGACGATGCCGATCACATCGTTGATATGACTGCAGTTGCCTTCGAACCCGAAGAAGTTACGATTTCACAGGGAGACACCGTTGCATGGACCCACGCCGGCGGTGAAGCCCATTCTGTCACGGCTTATGAGAGCGAGATTCCAACTGATGCCGACTACTGGGCATCGGGTGACTTTGCCTCTGAATCGGCCGCTCGGGACGGCTGGGAGAACGGTAAGGGTGCTGTCCAGTCCGGCGAGGCTTACGTGAAAACGTTCGAGACGACTGGGACTCACGAGTATCTCTGCATCCCACACGAGGCTGCAGGGATGGTCGGTTCTGTCATTGTTGAGAAATAGAATAACTTTGTCGTCTTTCGGTTTTCATATAGATTATCAATAACAAAATCGATTTTGGGATATTTGTTCCCAAAGCTTATTCTATTTCCGAGGCATAATCCATATAAGAGGTCCTCATAATGGCTGCTCCGTCTTCTGATGCGACTGTTCTCGTTGTTGACGACGAACAGGATGTGGCAGACGCGTACGCTGTTCAGTTACAGATTGATTATAACACGCAGACTGCCTACGGTGGCGAAGATGCCCTATCCAAGGTTGATGACAGTATTGATGTCGTCTTACTCGACAGGAGAATGCCCAACATCTCGGGGGACGAAGTACTTGAAACGATCCGGGCACGAAATATCGACTGCTCGGTTGTCATGGTTACGGCTGTTGACCCGGACTTCGATATCGTCGATATGTCGTTCAACGACTACATCTGCAAACCCGTTGATAACGACGAGCTTATCACTGCAATAGAGACACAGATAACCGCCACAAAGTACGGTGAGCGCCTCCGTGAGTATATGAACCTCTCTACAAAGCTCGAACTCCTCAAGGATGAAAAATCCGAAAGCGCGCTTCAGGGAAGCGACGAAATGAAGCAACTCGCTGAACGCGTCGAAAGGTTGGGGTCAGAGGTTGATGAGATGGTGGTCAGTTTTGAGGACTCTTCGAAGGCATTCCAAGACCTCGTCTAACGCATCATTGCGCCATTCATAGTTAGATTGGTACCAAGATACGTGCTGAGTAAACATTGTATCGCCCAGTGTCGAATCTCTAGCCGGGAAACAATTGCTGGCAGTTAAGTAGCCTCCTCAGATAGCTAGATGAAAGTATGTTACCAACAGATAAACAGCAAGTGGTGAAACGAAGATGAATCAGGTAAATAAGCGTCATCTCGCCACGCGTGGCCTTCTCTTTGCTGTTGCTCTTGTCCTCGTGTATCTTTTCCGTCCCCTCTTCCATCCGATATTCTACGATATGATTTATTCACCGGGTGCGTTTATTTTCTGGACAATTACACTTCTGTCCGTTACTTTTCTCTGGTTCCTGCCGCCGTTTGATG
Organism: Halovenus rubra; assembly: GCF_026586665.1. Taxonomy (GTDB): domain Archaea; phylum Halobacteriota; class Halobacteria; order Halobacteriales; family Haloarculaceae; genus Halovenus; species Halovenus rubra. The sequence continues at coordinate 10,465 of NZ_JAODIY010000041.1, read as the reverse complement.
TGACTGACTCACGGACATCGTCAGCTTTGGCGGAGTTGTCTGAGGATACTGATAAAGACCAGATGAACTCATCGGCAGTTGTCAAACTTTCGCTTGTTGGCATCGTCGTGATAGTCGCACTGATTATCGCCGGTGTCTATGCTGTTCCAGCAAATGAGTTCGAAGAACGGACCTTAGCTCAGCAGACAATGAACGAGGGAGAGGCAATCGAATCCTTCCCAGAAATGAACGCAGATAACGCACGAATCGCGCCGAAGCCGGTTGCAGATACCCAGACCCGGGGCTCGGTTTCGTACCGACAGTACCGGCTCGGGACCAGCGACATCGCCCGCATGCCCGACGGCCGACTTGCATGGTCGTACCCGATACAGCCCGACGGGACTCGAAATATGCTCTTTGAGAACCAGCAGGGTGTTCTTCTGTCGGATATGACCAGCATGGAAGACCGCGAAATCAGCGCCTTCGATGATACGTCGTTTGAAATTGGCGAAGGAATGTTACTGCATCGGAACTCGGAATGGAACCTCCGTAAATCCGACTTCTGGGCGAAGTATCAGGACGACGCTATCGAATTTGTTCACGATGGCAAGCCTTACATGGCCTATCCCAAGACTGGTCACGAGTGGCATCTGACACCGATTCCACACACAACTCCGACTTGGGAAGGGGTCGCTCTCTTGCATCCTGACGGGACGATAGACCAACTCTCACCTGAAGAAGCTCAAGAGAGTGAGATACTCGATGGGCAGCGGCTTTACCCGCTATACAATGCGGAACGCAAAATGTCGTCGCTTGGCTACCGTGAAGGAATTATTAATCAGCTGGGGACCATCGGCTCGCACAAAGAGGAAGTCGAAATCGCCGATTTACCCAGCGGTGCCGGGAATCAACAGCCGTTCGTTATCGACCTTGAAGGCGAGCAGATGTCGTACGTGACCGCACTCGAACCGTACGGTGCGGACACGCGTGGGCTCGATGAGGTCTGGTTCATCAACTCACGCACCGGTCAGCCGACGTTCTTCGAGAGTAACAAACAGACACTATTAGGACCGGAACGAGCAATGGGTCTTGTCAGAAGTGAAGACTCTCGGACAGGCTGGGGAGACAACTTCTTTGTCGTCGAACCGATTCCCGTCATTGTCGACGATGAACTGTGGTGGCACTCCAAGGTCGTTCCGACAGATAACACTGATATCACACGGAATGTATTCGTCAACTCCGAGACCGAAGAAGCTATCGCGCTTACCTCGACTGAGACCGTCGAGCAATTCCTTGCTGGAGAAACTGTCGACCCGAACGAAACTGTTGAGACGGAACCTTCGGAGGACGAAAACATTGATTACTATATCGTCATTCAAGACGACGACGGAACCGTAATCGAGCGAATACCTGTTAAACCCGGTGAGGACCCGTCGGTGAACTTTGTCTCATCTGACGAGATAAAAGCCGGCGAGCAAAACGAGACCAGCACAGGATAACGAAACCGCCACGACGCCGTCATAGCTTGGGTGGTTTTGTCGACGACAGCGTACCATTTTCGTGTCTTGAGATTGATAGTTTGGGTCGATAGCTCCGGTTGCATTACCTGTCTCGATAGATACTCTCGCCGGGTTTTGTTACCGACCCGGGAGAGAGGACGACTCCCGCATTTAGCGACGTATTGATGCCCGTTTTCGTCTCATCACCAATAACAACGCCGAACTTGCGGCGGCCGGTCGATACGCTGTTTCCTTTGACCGTTATTTCGACTGGCTCATCGTCGTGTCGGAGGTTCGCGACGTTTGTGCCGGCTCCAAAGTTCACATCCCGTCCGAGGATGCTATCACCAACATATGAAAGGTGAGGGACACTCGTCCCCGCCATCAGAATACTGTTTTTGATTTCGACACTCTGCCCGACTTTGGTGTCAGGCCCAAGTAGCGTCTGGCCGCGGATATACGCGTTGGGACCAACGTGTGCGCCAGTCCGGATGAGTGCGGGACCCTCGACGACGACACCCGGTTCGATAGTCGCACCACTCTCGACGACAACGGCTCCCCGCAACTCCGCATCCTCGGCAACCTGTCCCTGGATACTGCGGTCGAGTTCCGACAGTTTCCACTCGTTGGCCGCGAGCAGTTCCCACGGACGGCCAACATCAAGCCATCGGTTTAGTTCGATAGCTGTCACGTCAGCGTCCTCGATAGTGTGGGCAACCACGTCGGTTAATTCGTACTCTCCACGGTCGGATTCGTCGACATCAAGCCAGTCGATTGCATCAGTAGGAAACACATAGGCACCGGCGTTGGCGAGGTTCGATGGGGGGTCTGCTGGTTTCTCGACAATGCCGGTAACGGAACTCCCGTCCGTCGAAAGCACGCCGTAGTTTTTTGGTGTATCGACCCGGATCGCAGCAATCGCTGGGCCTGCTTCGAACAGTGCCTCGATATCACTGGTGTCATACAGATTATCGCCGTTTAAAACTGCGAAGGGTCCGTCGAGATGGGGGCGTGCGGCTCTGACAGCGTCGGCCGTCCCGTTTTGTTGTTCCTGTCTGGCGAAGGTTACTGGCACACCTCTGTATTCTGCCCCGAAGAATCCACGTACTGCGTCGCTCTCATAGCCAACGACGACGATAAGTTCCGATGCGCCGGCGTCAACAGCCGCGTCGGCAGTGTGAGCAGCGAGCGGCCGAGTCCCAACAGGTAACATCGGTTTTGGTACCGAGTCTGTTAACGGCCGCATCCGAGTTCCCTGTCCTGCCGCGAGAATTACAGTCTGCATATTTCACCACTCACACGGCCCTGACTAAGTTGTACTGGAGCGGTAGGTTCCTGTATACACGTCAACAAGCGACAGTAGCAACTCGACAGAGAGAACTCTAAGACAACACGCGTGTGGCCACAGAAATGGCATCGATTCAGTGTCGTACCGTCCACGCATTTATATACAAATACGGAACCAGCACAGGGTATGACACGCAGAAAGCTGTACAGAGACAACCGTGCAATCGAAGGATTACCAATTCGACTTGTTATCGCACTTGTCGTAGGCGTCGCAAGCCTTGCTGTGATGATGAACGTCATTTCGGGACTGAATACCTTTGGGACGACGGAACTAGACACGAAGCCTGAGCCCGAAATTATCGAGGAGGAGACAACCGAGGTAAACGTAACCGTCCTCGACCCGGACGGACAGACTATCTCGAATGCGACTGTGATTGCAAAGAGCGATACAGCAACTCTCAAATCGACAACATACGCCAAGACAGGTCCGGATGGTGTCGCCACGCTCGAAATCGACCCGCAACTGAGACCGAATCAACGAGAAGGTACAGTCGAACTCGCTATCAGGCCGCCGGCAGGTGAGTACGTCGACGAGCAAGAAAACAACGACATACTGGTACTTCGACCCTAAACTGTGTGCGATGGGGGGTTAGTCCCAGTCAATCCAGTCGAGTTCCCAGCCGCGCTTGCGCTTTGCATCGCGTTGTGCGAACTCACGGTCCTCACGGTGCGTACGGTTGCGCTCGACTGTCCCTGTTTGTTCACCCTCGACGAGAAGGGGCGCGAACGCACAGGTTCCGTGCCGTTCGACAGTGCCATCGGCGTCGACAACAGTGAGTGACTGCTCGTGTGCGCCGTAGGGCATCACAAGAAATCCATCGTCGGTGAGTTGGTCGAGGAGCGCTTGTGGGGGGTTGGCAGCTGCAGCCTCGACAAGAATCCGATCATACGGAGCATACTCCGGGAACCCATCGGCTCCATCACGGCAGTCGACGAGGACTCCGTCATAGCCTGCTGCCGAGAGGTTTGACCGCGCCTCGTACACGAGCTTTCGGTTGATATCGATAGCCTGCACGTTTTGGCTTCCAACGATTTCTGCGGCCACCGCAGTCGTGTAGCCCACTCCTGTACCGACAACGAGAACCGAGTCGCTTTCGCTGGGGTCAAGTAACTCGAAGAGGCGACCAACGGTACTTGGAGCAAGTACCCGCGTTCCGAACTGTTCGAAGGCCTTGTCAGCATAGGCACCGCGGTCATCATCAAGAAACGTGTGTCGCGGAACATCCCGCATTGCCACGGAGAGGGCTTCACTCCGAACACAGCGTTTGCTCTCGTGTTCGAGGCTATCAACCATATCGTCTCTAAGCACCGCAGGCTCCATATCTGGGGGTTAGTGTCGAGCGTTAAGAGTTGTGTGCTCTCCGGCAAAACAGCTGAAACAGTTACTTGAACGGAACGAACCGAACCTGTCCGTGTCTCTCACGCTCTAGCTTGGTGCCAGATTTGTGTGCCGTCGTCAGCACCTGGGTTCTGTCTCCAAGCGGTCCCAAAATGAGACCACCGTCCCGCAGTTGCTCGATAAGGCAGTCCGGGAAACTGCTCGCGGCACAAGTCAGATAGATGCGGTCGTATGGTCCGTGCTCGGGCCACCCGTCGCGGCCATCACCGTGTCGAAGAGAAATCGCACTGTGACCACAGTGGTTGAGTGTCTTGCGGGCCTGTTTTGCAAGCCGCTCGTGGTACTCGATACTATAGGTGTGTTCTCCTCCAACAATGGTTGCCGTGACCGCCACATGGTATCCACACCCTGTTCCGATTTCGAGCACCGTATCGCCGGGCGATAAGTCGAGCAGGTCAGTCATAATTGCGACCATATGAGGCGCACTGATTGTCTGGCCTTCCCCGATTGGCAACGGCTTATCACTGTACGCGGCGGCCTGTTTCAATTCGGGAACGAACTCGTGGCGAGGAACGGAACGCAGAGCCATCTCTGTGCTCTCGCTGAGGTTCTCGCGGTCTGCGAGTCGGTCGATCAACGCATTCCGTTCCTCGTCGAACGTCATCTTACCAGGCGGACCAAGCAGACGTTGTCTCGTCCCGGACGTAGACCCGTTTGATATCCTTTGCGACGGCTGTATCTCCGTCGAGATCCAGCTTTTCGAACTCGTAGCCGGTAGCGTCGTCGCGGATAAGTATCCCTTCGACAGTAAACTCTTCACCGCCTAACTCGTCAGTGTCTCCGATGACAAATTCGTAATCGCCGGGGACCTGCAGGTCGAACCCTCTCGTTTCGTCGTGCTCTCCGGATTTCGGGTGGGAAGTCACACTGACTGCGACGTTTCCGACTGCACGGCCCCAGATTGTCCGTACTTCGTCAACGGGTGCCTCCTCGGTTCGCCCCGAATCACGTTCGAGGCTCGTAATGCGAACTGTCACTATCGCTTCTTCAGTTTCGAGGAGGAACTCTTCACCCACCGCGAGTTTCTCGCCAGCAGGCACCTCTACGGAGTCAGAGAAAGATTCCCCACCCTGCGATACCACAACTTTCCGTTGGAGGGTTTCCTCCTCAGGAAGTTCTTTTTTGTGTACGTGACTGCAGTCGATGCATCTGACGGTCGCGCGACCGCCCTCTGAAAGGACTTCGTGGACCGTCTCCCGGTTCGGCGAACACGCCGGACAAGGGAGTGCGACCCGTGCTGTCGTCTCGTCCATACAGGGGGTACACGATTCACCTATAAAAGGCGTGGGTACGAGAGCCGAAACCACGCGACTTAACTCTCCGAAACCGGATGTCAATGTATGACTGAGCAGCAGCCAGCGAACGAACCAACAGACCGTCCTGATGGGCGACCGCTCGAAGTGTATGAATGGGGTGGCGCTCTCGTGGCTGGACTCGGATTTCTCTTTACGCCACTTGTAACCGGATTACCGGCACTATACTGTACACTCAAGCTTCAAAAAGAGAAACCGCTTGCCGCCATTGGGATTGGTAGTACGTTGCTGGCGACGATTCTGTTTTGGGGCGCATTTCGGTTTGGTTCCGAGGCGACACAGCTAGTTACGACCGGCGAAATCGAGACCCAAGCAGTTGGTGGAATCGTTTTCAGTGGACTTGTTATTGTTCCACTCGTGGTAATGAATGTCATCATCCTCGTCCGGAACTGGCGCTGAGTGTGACGCTCGTTTTTTCCTGTTGACCGCGCGAGAAAGATGGTTTCAAGTCAGCGCCACCGGTAACGTGTGGTATGAATACCGGAGACCGGATACGCGCCGAGCGAAACGAAGAAAGCTATGAGGGAGTGGTGCTCCCGTCTTCGACGCCGGATACGCTTGTTCTCAAACTCGACAGCGGATACAATGTTGGTATCGACCGCGACGAGGCGACGACAACAGTTCTCGATGCAGACGCCTACGATGTTGACGGTGACAGCGGCGAAAGCCACCAGTCAGCCATTGAGTTCGACGATGATTTACCGACTATCTCGCTCATTTCGACGGGAGGGACAATTGCGTCCACTGTCGACTACCGAACCGGTGCGGTCACTGCACAGTTCGACGCCGAAGACATTCTCCGAGCAGTGCCGGACTTGGCTGGGATGGCCAACTATCGTGGCCGGGTTGTGGCGAACATTCTCTCGGAGAATATGCGCCCGGACGTGTGGCAAGAACTCGCCCATGCCGTCCACGAAGAAATTGACGCCGGTGCTGACGGTATTGTGGTCATGCACGGAACTGACACAATGCAGTTCACCGCAAGCGCACTCTCTTTTATGCTCGATACGCCTGTCCCAATTGTCTTCACGGGGAGTCAGCGTTCGGCTGACCGCCCGTCATCCGATAACGTGATGAACGCAGTCTGCTCGGTCGAGACAGCCCTGAGCGATTGCGCGGAGGTTCTGGTCTGCATGCACGCCGACGGCTCGGACGGACGGTGTGCACTCCATCGCGGAACACGTGTCCGGAAAAACCACACTTCGAGACGGGATGCGTTCCAGACAGTTGGCGCAAAGCCACTCGGTGAAGTTGAATACGAGAGCCGCGAAGTCTCGTTCCGGCGTGACCACGCGTCACGGGGCGACACCGACCTCGCTATCCGCCCCGACCTCGAAACCGATGTCGCGTTGCTGAAGTACACCCCTGGAATGGACCGCGACTTACTCGACCTTGCTGGTGAGAGCGAGGGACTCATCCTCGAAGGTACTGGGCTCGGCCACGTCCATTCAGACTGGATTTCCTCCCTTGGAGAGATGGTCAACGCAGGTACCGATATTGTAATGACGAGTCAGTGTCTGGAAGGGCGGGTCTGTGACCGGGTGTATGACACTGGGCGCGACCTGCTCGATGCGGGTGTCATCGAAGGAGAAGATATGCTTCCGGGAACGGCAAAAGTCAAGCTAATGTGGGCGTTGGCAAATGCTGACGACGTGGAAGCGATTATGCGACAACCCATTGCTGGCGAGATAACAGAGCGTTCAACCCCACGACAGTGACCATGTCGGAAATGGGTTCCGAGGATGCGTTCACTATCAGGGAGGCGACGCATGATGATTACGACGGTGTTAGAGCTATTGCTGCCGAAACATGGGGTGGTGATGACTATCTTACGGATGTCTATCACGACTGGCTTGATGGCGAAAATAAGCACACCCTTGTCGCGACAGTCGACGGCGAGGTCGCCGGAATCGCGCAGGTCGTCTTGCTTTCAGACCACGAGGCGTGGTGTCAAGGGTTACGAACTGCACCCGAACACCGGGGCAATGGCATCAGCGAGGCAATCACATACAATCTCTTTGACTGGGCACGCAACCAGGGTGCTGTCGTCTCAAGAGCAATGGTGTACTCGTGGAACCAGGCAGGACTTGGACAGTCACGAGCGACCGGTTACGACCCCGTTACCGAGTTTCGATGGGTCCGACCCGACCCAGAGGAGGGGTCAGTCCCGTCGACTATCTCCTACGACCCAGATGGCGCGTGGAGCTACTGGACGACCAGTGATGCTCGTGAGACGCTTTCGGGATTGAGTCTCTCGATGAACGAATCTTGGGCTGCCCAAGAGCTCACACCAGCGTTACTTCGTCGCGCTGCGGAGGAAACACGTGTTCTCACGCTTACTGACAACGAAGGCACGCACGGGTTTACCTACCGGTCACGGACCTTCGAGCGGGAGACAGATAATGGCGAGACTGAGCAGGTCGCAGAGTATGGTGTCGCTGCGTGGGATGATATCGAGACAGCACAAACACTGCTGAGGGCAATCAAGGCTGATGGTGCGGCCAGCGGTGCTGATAGTACGCGTGTTCTAATTCCAGAAACCGCGCAGTATGTCTCCGATGGCGCTGTCCTCAGAGCAAATATCGGTGACGAACCAGATTTCGTGATGGCTGCAGACCTGACTGCGAACTACCGCGACAACTGAGTTAGTTCGAGCCGGCTTCAAAACCGATTGCTTCAGCGTCAGCGGCCGCGCGTGCCGCCGCATCGTCGATACTAAATGTTCTAACGAGGTTCCCGTCTTCAACGAGTGGTCTCATCAGGGGGTCGCCGTCAACTGGGGGGTCAGCAGTTGCTGGTCGTATCTCGTGGCTGCCATCAGGTGTCCGGTAGACTGCTTTGTCACCGTCAAGTTTTCCACGCTTGGCTGCCGGTTCGCCGTCGACTTCGACAATATCGAGCGCAAAATCTAGCGGGTCAGCGTTGCTAATGTAGCTCCCAACGCCGAATCCGTCGGCCACTGTTCGAAGCTCTCGCATCGCCTCCGGGTCGATACCGCCGCTGGCGAAGATGCCGACATCCTCGTGGCCACGTTTGTCGAGCTTCCAGCGGAGCTCTTGAAGGATGTGCTCGAAATTACCACGACGCGACCCTGTTGTATCGATACGGACACTTTCGAGCTCATCAACGGCCTCCACTGCTCGTATCGTCTCTTCTACCTCGTCGCTGTACGTGTCACAGAGTGCGACCCGCGGGACATCCGGCTCGGCGGCTTCGTCGAATGCCTGCCACGCAGCCTCCTGTTCGCCACGACCGAACGAGATAATAAGTGCGTGTGGCATTGTCCCACCGGCTTTGTGGTTGATGACTTCACCCGCAGCAACATTCGAGATACCGTCGAGGCCACCGACCAGCGCACATCGTTCAAGCATCGCAGCAATCGAGGGATGGACGTGACGGCTTCCAAAGCTCAGGACCTCTGCGTTGGGCGCTGCACGTCTCGTTTCCAACGCTGCCGTAGCCATCCCGGTTGCGTGAGACAGAAATCCAAGCAGGGCGGTTTCGAGACGACAAAATTCGAGGTACTGACCCTCGATTCGCATGACCGGACCGCCGTCAAACAGTTGTCCTTCCCTCAATGCATGGACTGTTAGGTCGCGTCCTTCGAATAACTGTGCTGTGTCCTTAATTCCAGCCAGAACATGCCAGTCACCAGTCGAAAACTGCGATGCTGTCACCTCAGCGACTACCTCGGGGTTACGCTCTGCGTGTGCAAGTGCCTCAACCGTCCGGTCGAAGTACGCATCAGTGGCATTTCCCGAAGCAATCGCCTCCGATGGCACGATATCGAACTCAGTCATACGCACGAATTTGGCGGCGACGACGAAAAGATTGTTACTTGCACAGCGAGAAGCTGGGTTTCCTGTCAGTTGTCGATACTGTATATCTCGTCGAGTGACTCCATAGCAGGGCCGTGGACGATAGTGACAGTTGTCCCCTCAGTTCGAACGTCGAACGCACCCGAGAACGTGCCCTCAGGAATGACGAACTGGCGCTTTCCTCGTTCAACTGCGCCGTGTTCGGTGAGAAGCTCACGATAGGCGTCGTAGAACGCCAGTGCATCCTTCGAGGTCTCCCATTCGAGTTGCCAGACGTATCCCGACTTGCCGTCGTTGTTCCGATACGGGACAAGCTCGTCGCCAGTCCACCCCGCAGAGACAGGGTGAGCGTAACTTGAGGACTCGTCGGAGCTGATAATCCCATTGTGTCGGAGCATAACGTTGACAGCGGCTTCACCGACTGTTTCACGGGTTGGGGCGTGGGACAGAATGTCCCACTGTTCAGTCGAGCGGTCGGCGACGCTGACGTTTGTGGGCGTTTCATCGGGATATTGCTCCGGGTGAATAATCTGTGCGGTGCTCTCAGGGTAGTTCGAATGTGCGTCATCTATGCCTTCCCAACCATCATTACTCATGATGTACTCGATGAATGCGGGTCCGTCCTCGTAGGGCTGGAGGATAACTGAGAGAATTCCACGGTCAATATTTGACTGCCCGGCGCTCGATTGTGGCTGCTCGATACAGGACCACTCGCCGCTACAGCGGTCGAAATATCGGTCTGTCACCAGTGTTGCCTCACCCTCGATAAGTCCGTTTCTCGCCATCGATGGGTCCTGTCTGGCTGGAGTCCGACCCAGTCCGAACTGCTGGTCTTGAAGCGCGTGGACCAACTCATGAACCAATGTATCAGTGCTAACTGTTGGGCTTTTGTTCTCGGAGATAACAACAATCTCACCGTCAGACGACGAATAGTAACCCTGGACGGCATCACCTAACGTGTCGTCCATGACTGCCGTGACATCTCTGTTTTGCCCGACAATAAATTGGTCGCGTCGCAAAGCGGTCTAGAGTTTGCCTCTGGTGCTCTCAATTGAGAGGTCACAGCTCATTGCTGTTTTGGTCGATCGCTGGAGCAGTTCGTCAAGGAAC
>NZ_JAODIY010000040.1 GCF_026586665.1 Halovenus rubra | reverse complement strand
GGTATCGAGAATTCCGTGAACTTGCGCTGATGTGTGCAGTATACAACATCAGGAAGGCCGCAGAACAGGAGATTCCACTCCCTTCAGGTGATTAAACACGGCCCCCTCAACGCACTGATTGTGTGCTGGGGCATGTAAGCAGGAGCACCGATGAAGCTGAGCCCACCGATTTCTGGATTTCGGAAAATTCTGTTTGAGGGACTGAATTCATCTACTGATCTAATCCTTTGTACTTACCGATCCTCTCAGTAGCTAACAGATTCTGAGAATTTAACTCGAGTGGATATCAATCAATTAACTCCCACTGGTTAGTCATTCCTCCATAGACACGGTTTAAAACTCGTCGTCTCGAGAAAATACGGGCAAATAAAACAGGGTGGCGGAGGAGACGCAGTAGAACTGCACTCGGAGACCGGTCAACGTCTTCAATATCGATCCCGGCAGCGGCACGAATTGCTGCTCCCAGAACCTTGGGATTACGAGTTTCAAGAAAGTATCTCACAACTGTGGCGAAAATGTACTCCGTTTTCATCCTCTGATATAATCTATCAGGATAATTGTGTAATTGGCTTCTGTTAGCCAGCTCTGCGGCCAAGAATCCCGATTCAACGGCCTGTGAGATCCCCTTTCCGGTGAGTCGGTTTGCTATACCTGCAGCATCACCCACTCGTACGACTGAATGCTCCGGTAGATGGGTTCTGTCGGGATCAAGGCTTGGTCCCTCGGGAATGATTGCGACGTTCGTCCGTTCCTGCGACGGGACTGGCCACCCATTCCGCTCACAGGCTTCCCTCAATGCCTTCATATAATCATTAGGCCGGTCACTGACCGTCCAGCCGATACCAACGTTGGCTCGTTGCGATGTCTTCGGGAATGCCCACGAGTACCCTGTATAGTTCTCCAGAATTATCCGGCTGTTCGGGTACAACTCGGTGAAGTCCCCTTCGACATCACTGTTAAGCGCTACCATATATCCTGAATACTCGTTGGTTGTTCCGAGCGCTTTACTAGAGAGTGATGGCTGACCGGTTGCATCAACGACGAGATCATACTCATCGGTGAACTCGTGGAAATCTGTCCGTGTGATAGACTGGTTTTCGTGGATGTCAACACCCTTCTCTGAGAGTTGTTCTGCCCAGGACTGCTCAACGACATTTCGGTCCGTTATATATGTATCCGCAGCAGGAAAGGTGCCGGCTCCAGTGCGGTGGCGATCGGCGTCGATTCCGTCATACACCTCCACTTCCATCGCTGGCAGCGGGTTGAGAAAGCCGTTCTCTACAGTCGGTTCGAGTGGGATCTTCGATACCGCTGTCATCGCTTCTCCGCAATTAACGCCTTTGCTATCGTAGGACTGCCGCTCATATAGTTCGACGACGAATCCAGCGTCGTCGAATCCAGCAGCTGCTGCAAGCCCGGCCATCCCTCCACCTATTACCGCAATTTTGGACGTTCGAGTCATCGGTTTTTGCCAATCTTTGAGGCCATCGTTAAGCTCCCAACAGCATCCGAAGTGACCCACGAACGCCCATCGGGAGTCCGATCGCTCCGATGAAGAACGTCATAAGCCACCACCACGTGTGATTCATCTCCTCTTTCGCATCGGCGAGATACCACACGATGCCGACAGTCACGACGAGTTTCAGCACGAACGTCGATCCGGAGAATCCAGTCGCCTGGTACACGAGATTCGTCACGACCAGCTTTGGGGAGTAGCCGAGGAACGTCACACCGATGAGATTCTGCGCAGCGTCCCACAACTGGCCGAAAACGGCCAGCAGAATTAGCGGGTGTCGAAGGTGGGTGATATTGGCGAAACTCGTGCCCCAGTAGTAGAGTGCGGTTACGCCGAGCGCTATCCCCGTCGTCGCGACAGGAACCCATAGGCGGAGTGGGGTCGATGTCGAGAGGCCGTGCCAAACAGCCCACCAGACGGCCCCGACAGCCCACACCGACCCGACGAGCCCGACTGTTAGCGGGATAGATCCGATATTTTGGTCACGCAAGAGTGCACCGACACCGAGCGCGAGGATGGTGACAGCGGTGACGACGATGTAAATCGATGGCGTGATGAACCACACCGCGTAGTCCCCGAGCAGCCCGAGATCCTCGAGGGCGCGCATCGCCCCACCTGCGATGATGATCGGAGCGAACCCGTAGGCCAGTCGTGCGTCGAACGTGACGTCGAGTTGGTCGAGATACGCACGTAGTCCGGGGAGGCTGTATACGACTGCCGCGAGGTAGATTACCGTGTTCACCGCGTTGTAGCCCTGGACAGCACGAATCCCCTCGTGCGTGACTGGCTGACCGGCCGCATCGGCGACGACTGGTCCCCAGAGATACTGCCAGATGAACCGGTCGTAGACCAACGTCGGAAACACGAGGATGCCCCCACCGAGAAGGACGAGCGGGGCCAGCAGGTACAGCGCCCACCACTCGCGTGAGCCGGTCTCCGGAAGGACAGTCTCGACGCGGCGGGTGACAGTACTCACGACCCGTTCACCTCCAATCGCCACGTCGTGCTTTTCGAGCGCCCCCACTGTTCGAGTGAAACGATTGTGAGTTCGTCCTGGAGCTGGCTGAGGTACTGCGCGACTGCCTTGGGAGATCCGTCGAGGTCGCTGGCAATCTCGCGAGCCCGGAGGTATGTCGGTTCGCTACTGGCTGTCTCGACGAGGTACCTTCGAACCGTGTGCCGGGAAATATTCGACATTGATCTAGAGGTGACGGTTAGCGAAGAAATCCGAAGAGCTTGTAGTCGTGATCGGGGGTGTACCGCCGGAACAGGAGACTGTTCGTCAGCACCGACACCGACGAGAACGCCATTGCTGCTGCAGCGAGCACGGGCTGGAGGAGGCCGAGCGACGCTAACGGAATCATCGCCGTGTTGTAACCGAGCGCCCACACGAGGTTCTGTTTGATCTTCTGGAGTGTCGCGTCTGAGATTCGGATCGCCTTTACCACGTCGAGCGGGTCGTCTCGCATCAGCGTGACGTCTGCAGCTTCGATGGCGACGTCGGTGCCGGAGCCGATTGCTGTCCCGACGTGTGCGACCGCGAGTGCCGGAGCGTCGTTGACGCCGTCACCGACCATCATCGCCTGCCGGCCCTCGTCTTGAATACTGTCGACCGCGTTGGACTTGTCCTCAGGAAGGACTCCTGCGCGGACGTTCTTCGGGTCGATACCCACCTGTTTAGCGACCGCACGGGCAGTTCGCTCGTTGTCGCCCGTAATCATCATCACGTCAACTCCCCGCTCCTGGAGTGCTGTGACAGCCTGCTTGGAGCTTTCCTTCACTGTGTCGGCGTCGGCGACCACACCCACGAGCTCCCCCTCGTAGGCGACCAGCATCGCCGTCTTCCCCTCGTTCTCGAGGCGTTCCATCGTCTCCTCAGCGGGAGAGGGGTCGATCCCGTTGTCCCGCAGCAGCTTGCGGTTGCCGACCAGCACCTCGCTGTCACCAATGACTGCTTTGATCCCGTGGCCCGGAACGTTCTCGAAGTCGTCAGGCTCAGTCACGTCCAGGCCGCGTTCTTCGGCCCCTTCGACGATTGCACGGGCGAGCGGGTGTTCGCTGCCGCTTTCAGCTATCGCCGCCAGTCGAAGCACATCATCCTCTGAGAGGCGCTCACGGGTGCTGAGCTGTCCACCATCTGGGGTCGGCTCGCCACCGTCAGTCACCACATTTCCATCGCTATCAAAGACGACCACGTCGGTGAGTTCCATTTCCCCTTCGGTGAGTGTGCCCGTCTTGTCGAAGACGACTGTATCGACGTCTTTCGCTCGTTCGAGGATGTCACCGCCCTTGAACAGGACGCCGTTCTGGGCACCAATCGTCGTCCCGACCATCGTCGCTGCGGGCGTCGCCAGCCCCAGCGCACAGGGACAGGCGATGAGGATCGAGGACGCGAAGACAATTATCGCGAACTCGAAGACTGAAACGGTCCCACCGACCGGGGCCGGGCCGCCAGCAACCTGACCCCACAGCGGGAGCCAGTCGACGAAGCCAGCGAGAGCCTCGGGGAACAGGAACCAGACGACACCCCAGAGAAGGGCGTTCGCGATGACCGCAGGCACGAAGTACGCGGAGATGCGGTCGGCGAGATTCTGGATGTCGGGCTGGCGCGACTGGGCCTCCTTGACTGTCTGGACGATCTGTTGGAGGGCCGTGTCTTCTCCAACCTTCGTCGCCTCCACGACAAGGACGCCGTTCTCGTTAATCGTCGAGCCGACGACCTCATCGCCCTCCTCTTTCTCGACAGGCACAGATTCGCCAGTGACCATTGACTCGTCGACGGCAGACTGACCGTCGACAACGACACCGTCTGTGGGAATCTTCTCACCTGGACGAATTTTCATCCGGTCACCAGTTGTGACCTCTTCAAGCGGAACTTCTTCTTCACTGCCGTCCTCGCGGACAATGGTCGCCGTTTCGGCTTCCATTTCGAGGAGCTTTCGGAGGGCCTCACCCGCTTGGCCCTTCGACCGAGCTTCGAGATAGTTACCCAACGTGATGAACACGAGGATGAGGGCTGCCGTGTCGAAATAAAGTCCACCTGCAATGAGTTCAGCAAGGACTGCCACAGAGTATAGATAGGCCGTTGTTGAACCGATCGCAATCAGCACGTCCATATTGGCGCGGCCGTTCTTCACGATCGCCTTGTACGAGTTCTTATAGAACGGCCAGCCGAGGATCGCCTGTACCGGCGTGGCGAGGAGGAACTCAACCCAGCCAAGTTCCACACCGAAGACGGCTTCAGGGACGATCGCGCCACCGAGCAGATAATTGTCGATGAGGAAGAAGAGCAACGGTGCCGATAACACTGCCCCAAAGAGGGTCAACCTGAGTTGCTTCCGAGTTTCGGCTTGACGGGCGGCATCTCGTGCGTCCTGGCCCGACTCTTCGTCGGCACCATCTTCGCGGACGGGCGAGTAGCCAGCCTCCTCGATAGCATCGTACAGCGCACCAATAGATACTTCCGCAGGATTGTAGGTGACCTGTGCTTCGTCGGTTGCGTAATTGACCTCCGCATTAACGACGCCCGGAATATTTTCAAGAGCGGTTTGGTTGGTCTCGGCGCAGTTGGCACAGGTCATATCGGAGATGGCAATCGTTACCGTCTCAGAGACTGCGCCGTACCCGGCCTCGTCGATCGCGTCGTAGATTTCTTTGAGCGATACCTCTTCAGGGTCGTAGGTGACGGAACCCTCGTCGGTGGCGAAGTTCGCATCCGCCTCCGATACCCCGTCGAGCGATTCGAGAGTGTCCTGGATCGTCGCCGAACAGTTGGCGCAGGACATTCCCGTGATATCAAGATGGATTGTTTGGCTTGTCATGCTTGTTCTACTATACGGGGTCTAGGTTTAGGCGATTTACTGCTTCGAGAGGCGGGGTTTCGACTGCAGGAAAATTTGGATTCCAAAGACAGCGTTACGCTCCCTCTTCGAGTCGCTGATACCGATCGTCGAACCGTGTGAGACAGGACGGACAACAGAAGTGATAGATCTCTCCGTCGATTCTCGTCGTTTCACCTTGATTATCAACGGTATTGTTACATTCAGCACAGGTGAGTGCAAATTCGACGCCATCAACGGACGGCGTCCATTCAAGCTCGTCAATTAGCGTGACGGTGTAATCTGCTACATCGATCTCGTTAAAGAGTCCATCTACCCACTGACGTACGTTCTGGGCTTCAACACGGGCATAGAACCAAAGATCTCCTTCGGAGGTCGTGAAGACGTGTTCAACGCCATCTGACTCTCGAGCCCGCTCGCGGGCGGCCTCCAACGACGCTGAGCCGATTTCGGCCTGAATAAATACCGGTACACCAGCTCGGAGATGAGCCCGGTTGACGTCAATCGTGAAGTTGTTAATGATGCCAGCTTCCTGTAATCGCTTTACCCGGTCAGACACGGCTGGCCCCGACAAGTCGACCTCCTCGCCAATATCGCTGAACGGGCGGCGGGCGTCATCAGCGAGTAACGAGAGGATTTCTAAGTCGGTTTCATCCAAATTGCGCATACGACCGCTTCGTCTCGCAGGATACATTATTGTTGCCCACAACACACCTTCGAAATCGGTGATCCAGGGCTGCGACAACATTGGATTCTAAGCAGAAAACCACATAGAATACTCGCCCCTATCTACGAATGGATATGACTCAGACAATCACCGTCGAAGGAATGACCTGTGAACATTGCGAGCAGACCGTCGAAGAGGCACTCGAAGAAGTTGAGGGGGTTACGTCTGCTACTGCGGATCGTGACTCAGAATCCGCGACGGTCGAGGGGTCCGCTGAACGGGATGAGCTTGTGACTGTGGTCGAAGACGCTGGATACGATGCCTCTGCGTAACAAATCCCGATTCTCGTCGAATCGGATTCGGAGAGGGATTGATACGACTGCCAATCCCAGGTGTAGATACTATGACTGATACACTTCCGTTCGATGCCGTCCGCGAGCTCGACGTCGACGGGACGACGTACAAGATGGCCAATCTTCGAGCACTCGAAGAGCAGGGGCTCTGTGACCTCGACACGCTCCCTGTGAGCATCCGTATTCTGCTTGAGTCGGTGCTCCGGAACGCCGACGGCGAAACTGTTACTGCAGCGGATGTCAAGAATGCTGCTGGCTGGAAGCCAGACGTACCGGACGCAGAGGTTCCGTTCTCTCCATCACGAGTCGTCCTACAGGATCTCACTGGCGTGCCCGCAGTTGTCGACCTGGCGGCCCTTCGATCCGAAGTCGACCGCAAAGATCGGGACCCGACCCTGGTCGAACCAGAGATCCCTATTGATCTCGTAATCGACCACAGCGTCCAAGTCGACTACTTCGACTCCGAGGACGCCTACGAGAAGAACGTCGAACTGGAGTACGAGCGCAACGCCGAACGGTATCGCGCGATCAAGTGGGCGCAGAACGCCTTCGAGAACTTCAACGTCGTCCCGCCGGGGACCGGCATCGTCCACCAGGTGAATCTCGAGCATCTGGGCCGGGTCGTCCACGCCCGCGAGCGAGACGGTGAGAAATGGCTCCTGCCGGACACACTCGTCGGCACGGACAGCCACACCCCAATGATCGGTGGCATCGGTGTGGTCGGCTGGGGCGTCGGCGGCATTGAAGCGGAAGCGGCAATGCTCGGTCAGCCGGTCACGATGAAACTTCCCGAGGTCGTCGGCGTCCGCCTCGAAGGCGAATTACCCGAGGGCGCGACGGCGACGGATCTCGTGCTCCACATCACCGAACGGCTCCGCGAGGTCGGCGTCGTCGACCGGTTCGTCGAATTCTTCGGTCCTGGTGTGGAGAATCTCACAGTCCCCGACCGGGCCACGATCGCCAATATGGCGCCCGAACAGGGCTCGACGATCAGTATGTTCCCGGTCGACGAGCAGACGCTCGAGTATCTCGAACTCACCGGGCGTGACCCCGCCCACATCGACCTTGTTCGCGAGTACCTCGAAGCGCAAGGGCTATTCGGAGAACAGGAACCGGAATACACCGAGGTGGTCGAGTTCGATCTTTCGACTGTTGAGCCGAGTCTCGCCGGACATAAGCGGCCACAGGACCGGATTCCGATGGGGGACGTGAAACAGAGCTTCCGGGGACTTCTCCACGGGGAGTTCGAAGACGACCTCGATGATGTCGACGAAGACGCCCTACAGCGGTGGCTCGGCGAAGGTGATGCAGCTGGTGCGGAGACCGACGGCGGTGTTCAGGTCGAACCCGAATCGGAACTGCACCCGTTAACCAAACGCGTTGAGGTCGACCTCGACGGTGAGACAGTGGAAATTGGACACGGAGACGTCCTCGTCAGCGCCATCACGAGCTGTACGAACACTTCGAACCCGTCGGTGATGATCGCTGCTGGTCTGCTTGCCCAGAACGCCGTCGAGAAAGGTTTAGATGTCCCGCCGTACGTCAAGACGAGTCTCGCACCCGGCAGTCGCGTCGTCACGCAGTACCTCGAGGAATCGGGCCTGCTTCCGTATCTCGAAGAGCTCGGGTACGCGGTCGTCGGCTACGGCTGTACCACTTGTATCGGGAACGCCGGACCACTTCCCGATCCCATCGAGCAAGCGATCGACGACCACGACCTCTGGACGACGAGCGTCCTCTCCGGAAATCGGAACTTCGAGGCGCGTATTCACCCGAAGATCCGCGCGAACTACCTCGCGAGCCCGCCGCTCGTCGTCGCCTACGGCCTCGCAGGGCGGATGGACGTCGACCTCGAGAACGAGCCGCTAGGCACCGACGAGGAGGGGGGATCGGTGTATCTGGCGGACATCTGGCCCGACGCAGCGGACGTGCAGGCAGCAATCCACGAGAACGTCTCTCCTGAGATGTTCGAGGAGAAGTATGCCTCTGTGTTCGAGGGTGACGAGCGGTGGGCTGCTCTCGACGCGCCCACAGGTGACGTCTACGAGTGGGACGACAACTCGACATACATCCGAGAGCCGCCGTTCTTCCAGGACTTCCCCCTCGAAAAACCCGGCGTCGCCGATATTGAGGATGCACGCTGCCTGCTGACACTCGGCGATACCGTTACGACCGACCACATCAGCCCTGCTGGCCCCTTCGGATCTGACCTCCCTGCCGGCCAGTGGCTGCTCGATAACGGCGTTGAGCCGCACGAGTTCAACACCTACGGCGCGCGCCGGGGCAACCACGAGGTGATGATGCGGGGAACGTTCGCCAATGTCCGCATCGAGAACGAGATGCTCGACGATGTCGAGGGTGGCTATACGATCCACCACCCAACCGACGAGCAGACGACCGTGTTCGAAGCCAGCCAGCGCTACCGCGAGGAGGGAGTCCCGCTCGTCGTGATGGCAGGCGAAGAGTTCGGTACCGGCTCCAGCCGGGACTGGGCGGCGAAAGGAACGGACCTACTCGGTGTTCGCGCAACCATCGCCGAGAGTTACGAGCGCATCTACCGCGACAACCTCGTCGGCATGGGTGTGCTCCCCCTGCAGTTCGATGATGGCGACTCGTGGGAATCTCTCGGTCTGGATGGGTCTGAGATCTTCACGATCCACGGCCTCGATGACGGGCTCGATGTGATGGACGAACTGACCGTTATCGCCGAGCGCGCGGACGGGTCGACTGTCGAGTTCCCGGTCACAGCACAGGTCGGCACGCCGGCCGCCGTGACCTATATCGAACACGGCGGCATCCTCCACTACGTCCTTAGACGGCTCCTCATGCGATAATCTCTCTCAACTGACTCTATTTCTGGAAGCACAAGCAACACGAAAAACTTTGAGTCCAAATTAGCGTTTCAATCGTGCGTAGACTCTGTTCGGATGATGCCCGCTACGTTATCCATCTGAGCTGAAACGTGTGCGCTCTCACCAGCAACATGCGTAATTAAATCGTCCAGAGTGATCATCCCGATAACGCTCCCGTCTTCAACAACCGGGACGTGTCGAGCACCCGCTTCGTTCATTTGTCTCAGGACTTTTGGAATCTCAGCATCTGCTGGCACAGTAAGTGGGTCACGCGTCATCACGTCAGCAGCTCGTACGTCGTCTCCACTCGTCTCGGCTGTGAGCACACTTAACTCGCTTTCCTCGGTGAGCAGGTTAGCAATCAGGTCTCGATCGGTGATGATACCAGAGATCTGATCGGATTCTTCGACGACCACGTACCTGGCACACCGCGATTGGGAGATCATCGTGTGAGCGATCTCGGCAACCGTGGCGTCAGGCGTGACACGGGCGACCGACTCATCAGCAATACGACCAATATCCATCCGGAGGTCAGTTGGTCTGGTACCCATGCTAATCAGTACGACTCATAACAGGAAATAGCTTAGCATCAGCTGGTCGTCATAGAAATCCTCCACTCTTCAACCGTGAGAGACGACAATCTCCAAACTTTGTGAAGTTACAAAAAGTGTTACCAGCTACGCCACTATCCAAGAGCGCTGGCTTTTATAATCTAGTCTCAATAAGTAAAGAGAAATGTACGATACGGTTTTGCTCTCGACTGACGGGACAGTTGCTTCTGAGGAAGCTGAATCCCATGCTATCGCGCTAGCAGAGGCCCATAATGCCGATCTTCATGTTCTGTATGTAGTCGATGAGGACGTCGTAACAGCATACAGCGGTGACGAGTACGTTGATGAAGCCGAAGGCCCAGAACATGGCCTCGAAGAACTTGGAACGGAAACAATCGCAGACATCCAATATAAAGCGAAGGAGGTCGGTGTCAATGTTGTCAAAGCAATTGAGCACGGCCGACCGGCTGAGACGATTGTACGGTATGCTGATGCCGAAGATATGGATCTACTTGTACTTGGAACGAAACACCGGCCGGAAGAATACCGGGCCTTGCTCGGAAGCGTGACCGACCGCGTCCTTCGATTGACGACCCGCCCAGCGACCGTCGTGAAGACGGAAGTCGACGAATAGGGGAAGAACAGTCAGTAACGGCCGCCGTCAGGCGTGAGTCGGGCGCGCCGGCGTTCGAACTCCTCGTCGTCGATTTCGCCGCGAGCGTACCGTTCCTGGAGGACAGCGAGTGCGCTATCCTCGGTGGGGCCGTCCGATGGCGACCGCGTTGTCAGCCAGTAGACGATGTAGACGGGAAGGGCGATCAGAAGTGCCATCCACAGCAAACCGATCAACATCATCCCCCAGCTCCATATTCCCCACCCGGCCATGTGACCATCATTCCACATCCCGTCATGCCAGTCCCACATCACTGTATCTGGAACAGCAGCGTGCGTCAGAGTCATTCCAATGATGACGGCTAGCGTCAGTGCTCCGATGACGATGAGTCCCAGAGAACGAATCCCGCGTGCTTGAATTGGATTTTGCATTATTGTACTCCTGAAGAGAGTTCGGCGTGGTTAGCCGAGGATGTATTCGAGGGCGGGGTAGCGCTCAACGAGCGTCTCGCCACCGACGTCGTAGTTCTCGATGTACTGGTCGAGGCCCAGGATGCGGCCCGCGGCGAACGCGGCGACCGCGAGGAACACGAGCATGTACGCGAAGTCCCCGTTGATGAACCCGTGGCTCATGTCCCAGTTCCCGAAGTAGAACATGAGCATCATGAGCGCGCCGAAGAACGCCGCGAGGCGGACGAACGCGCCGACGAGCAGGCCGAGGCCGATGAACAGCTCGCCCCACGGGACGGCCACGTTCGCGAACTCGACGAACCACGGCGTACTCCCCATCCACGCGAACATCCCCGCGAGCGGGTTGCCGTTCGTCGCCGCGACGTTCGTGAGGTAACCGCCCGCGGCGAACTCGCCGGTGATCTTCGTGAACCCGGAGTACGCGAACGCGTAGCCCATCATGAGACGGAGCGCGAGCACGAACCACGCACTGAGACTGTGAACTTTCCCGCCGACGGTCAGACCGCCGACTCTGCTCTCGAGCTGATTCATGCCGGAGTCGAGTGTGGACATAGTTATTGCACCTTCAACTATCAGTACGGAGGCAGAGACGATATAACGGCGAGCCGGCGTTCTGGGTCAGAAAATCGGCGGGCTATATTACGCTCCTGTCGCGAGTAGAGACGTGTGACTGAGGAGGCCGACCCGTCGGAAATCTTCGCGACACTCGACGACGAGTACGCCCGCGACATCCTCGTGGCGACGAAGACCGACCGCCTGTCTGCGAAGGAGCTCAGCGAGGAATGTGACATGTCACGCCCGACCGTCTCGCGCCGTGTCACCCGCCTCGTCGAGCAGGGCCTCCTCGAGGAGTATACGCACGTCGACCCCGGGGGACGGCACTACAGCGAGTATGAGGCGCGCCTCGAACGCATCGAAATCCTCCTGCAGGCGGAGGGCTTCGACGTCAACATCGACATCCAGCCTGACCCCGCCGACCGGATTACGACCATCTTCGAGGAAATGCGGGGAGACTGAATCATGGACCACACGCTATTCGTCATCGGCAAACTGTTCACGACCGCGTTAGCACTGGTCATCGCATATCAGGCCTATCGCGGGTACCAACGACATCACACGCAGTTACTCCTGTACGTCGCCGCCGGCTTCGCATTGGTCGGGCTTGGCGGCCTCCTTGAAGGCGTCCTCTTCGAACTCCTCCAGGTGTCGATCTTCGAAGCAGGATTCGTCGCAGCACTCGTCACCGCAGCCGGGATGCTGTCTATCCTCTACGCCCTGTATGCCCCGAATCCATAAGGATTCAGGACGCCCATTCGACAAGCGGCCTCTGCGCGTCGTGCCCGGTTCGAAGCCGCTACTGTTCGGACTCCCCTCGTTCTCGATAGTGTAGCGTCGCAGTGGGAGTTATATCCATATCGGTCGTACCATATCGTATGATTCGAACACTCGTCGGTGTCCTCGGCGCTATCTCAGCGCTGTTCCCGGACGAAATCGTCGAGCTCTTCGAGAAACTCGCCATTTCGAATCCAGACGAGGGAACAGTGAGAGGGTGGATACGTCCAGCAGTCCGGTCGGAGGGTGTTCTGATAGCTGCGCTTTCACTCTTTAACGGGCGAGCATACGCATTGCTGATGAATCTTACCGGCGTGTTCGGTGCGATAGTCCTCTTATTTCCCGACCTGTATCAGAGATTTGCCACCGCGTTCCTGTACGAGCGTCCAGAGTCGATAGAATGGAACGAGCGATTCCGCTTGGGCATTCGGGCTATCGGCGCACTCTATGTCTTTTTAGCGGCGAAGACGTACAGAGAGCGTCACAACGATACTTGAGCCACCTCGCTATTGACACCTGGCGCATCCGATGTCTAGTTCGTTACGGCCGCAGGTATCACTTTGAATCTAAAGTTTGAGCCCCACGATATCAGTATGATCGAAGGGGAAATCCGCTAAAGAGAGGAGGCCGTGTGTATCCCTGTATGACGACGACGATCATCGTGGAAGGCATGACGTGCGGTCACTGTGAGCAGACGGTCGAAGAGGCCCTCGAAGAGGTATCCGGCGTGACTGACGTGACCGTCGACAGGGAGAGCGAACAGGCGAGCGTCGATGGTGAGGCAAATGTCACAGCTCTCGTGGAGGCCGTCGAAGACGCCGGGTACACCGCTTACGCCTGAGAATCGCGCGGACCACTCCGAGACAACGGCCAACCGTTGTCTTTGAAGCTTCGCTACGCTGGTCCTGCTGTACAGTTTCAGTGGGGAAGATTCAGGGGGCCAGCGGATCCACCTCTACAGAGAATATGGGCTATGGACGACCACAAAGATACAAATGAGAATCCCCCTGGAGGGGAACACCAGCAGGACGACAGCAGTCACCAGCACGAACACGGCGAGCAGGATGAATCGGACGCCGAGTCGGACGAGCAGCGGGTAGAACAGGAGCTACTGGAAGAAGAGGCACACCCTGCTGCGGAGAGTGAGACGGTGCTCGACGAGCAGCACGAGCACGCTGGACACGAGGGCGAAGGACACGACCACGGTTCCCATGAGGGCCACGGTGAGGGGCATGGCGGGATGCACGAGGGCCACGAGCAGATGTTCCGCCGGCGCTTCTTCGTCTCGACGCTCCTGTCGATCCCAGTCCTGCTATACAGCGAAATGCTGCAGGAGTGGCTCGGGTTCTCCGTCCCCGCGTTCCCGGGCAGCGAGTGGATCAACCCCGTCTTCGCGGTCATCGTCTTCGCGTACGGTGGGATGCCGTTCCTCCAGATGGCGGTGCCGGAGCTGAAAGACCGGTCGCCGGGGATGATGACGTTGATCTCGATGGCGATCACCGTCGCGTTCGTCTACAGTCTCGCGAGCGTGGTCTTCCCGACGCAGTCTGCGTTTTTCTGGGAACTCGTCACGCTGATCGACATCATGCTGCTGGGCCACTGGATCGAGATGCGGTCGGTCCGGCGGGCCTCCAGCGCGGTCGACGAACTGGCGAAACTGATGCCAGACACCGCCGAGCGTATTACCGACGACGGAGAAACCGAGGAGGTTCCCGTCAGGGAGCTCTCGGAAGGCGATCTCGTGCTCGTCCGGCCGGGCGCAAGTGTCCCTGCTGACGGCACCGTCGAGGAAGGTGATTCGGACGTCAACGAGTCGATGATCACTGGCGAGTCCAAGCCCGTCTCGAAGGAGCCTGGCGACGAGGTCATCGGCGGCACCATCAACGGCGATGGTAGTCTCCGCGTCCGTGTTGGCGCGACGGGCGAGGAGACGACGCTGGCGGGCATCATGCGTCTCGTCGAGGAAGCCCAGCAGAGCAAGTCCAAGACGCAGGTACTGGCCGACCGGGCGGCAGGCTGGCTGTTCTACGTCGCGCTCGGGGCGGCAGTCGTGACGGCGATTGCGTGGACCGTCGCGGTCTCGTTCGACGCGACCGTCATCGAGCGAGTCGTGACGGTGCTCGTCATCGCCTGCCCGCACGCCCTCGGGCTCGCCATTCCGCTGGTCGTCGCGATCAACACGTCGCTCGCCGCTCGCAACGGGATGCTCGTTCGCGACCGCATCGCGATGGAAGACGCACGGAATCTGGACGCGATCATCTTCGACAAGACAGGGACGCTTACCGAGGGCGAACACGGCGTCGTGGATATGGCGACCGTCAACGGCGTCGACGAGGACGACGCGCTCGGGCTGGCGGCAGCCGTCGAGAGTGACTCCGAACACATGATCGCGCGAGCGATTCGCGAGGCCGCCGACGAGCGAGACCTAACTACTCCCGACGCGACCGCCTTCGAGGCGATCAAAGGGCGAGGGGTTCGCGCAAACGTCGATGGAAACGAGGTGTACGTCGGTGGGCCGAACCTGTTGACCCAGCTCGATAGCGAGATCCCCGCCCATCTCCAGCGCTTCGCTGACGAGGCGGGACAGAACGCTCAAACGGTGGTGTATCTCGTTCGTGACAGTGAGTTGATCGCCGCGTTCGCGATGGCCGACGTAATCCGTGAAGAGAGTTTCCGCGTCGTCGACGCCCTCCACGATCTGGGAATCGAAGTGGCGATGCTGACTGGCGACTCCCAGGACGTCGCCAACGCTGTCGCTGACGAACTGGGCATCGACACGGTGTTCGCCGAGGTCCTCCCCGAAGACAAAGACGAGAAAGTCCAGGAACTCCAAGACCAGGGGAAGCTCGTGGGGATGGTTGGTGACGGTGTAAACGATGCGCCGGCGCTGACGCGAGCCGACGTCGGGATCGCCATCGGGAGCGGCACCGACGTCGCCGTCCAGTCGGCGGATGTCATTCTCGTGCAGAACAACCCGATGGATGTAGTGCGACTCGTGAAACTCAGTAAGGCGAGCTACCGGAAGATGCAGGAGAACATCGTGTGGGCCGCCGGATACAACGTCTTCGCACTTCCGCTTGCAGCAGGCGTCTTGGCACCGATCGGGATTCTGCTCTCCCCCGCTGTGGGTGCGCTCCTGATGTCGTTGAGCACGGTCATCGTCGCCATCAACGCACAGCTGCTCCGCCGCGTGGACCTGTCCATCCCCGAGCTTCCAAGCGGGACACCAGCGACTGACGCACAACCTGCAGACTGAAACGCTCCCGATCGCTTCGGAGCTTCTTTCAATTGAATTCGGTTGCTGGACAGCAGATGGCGACCTGCGTAATTTCGGTGGGTATCGCAATGCGGTCACCGGTTCCACAGTTTTCCCGAAGGGTGTATAGTTCGGTATACACAAACGCTTCCTCTGATGGGCGACACTGCTGCGTCAGCACTAGGTTTATACCGTTAGACGGACTTTATTCCGATATGAGCCTCGAAGAGACGGTTGACTACCTCGCCGAGGAACTCGACCTCGAGCGAAGTGAACACGTCCGTGAGGTTGGTCAGTCGGTCGCCGAGCTTCGCGACTGATCAAAACATTTCTCTGAAGTCTCGTTCGACCAGTCCGTTCTCCAGATACGTGATGAACTCTTGTTTCGTTGGTCCTTGACGGTCAAGTAGATCGTCCCGTCCTGCTCGTTCGAGAACTGCCTGCGCGAAGTCCGTACAGTGAGATTCGTGCTGCCCAGCATACTCTGTGAGGGCTTCTCGCCAGTGCATATCCAGCTCGAACTCGGCTAATCGGATTTGGATCCCGTCTTTCCGTTCGACGAGGTCGACGTCCAGCTCTTCGAGTTGCTTGAAACGGAGGTTGTTCCGGCGGACCGTGATGAGCCGCTTGGAATCGACGATATAGGGATCGACCCACTCTCGCCAGGAATCGTCGTCGACGTGCGTTCGTGGCATCTCAAAATCTGGGTCCACACTCTCAATACAGAACTGCAGCATCGCGATGCCAGTTCGATGATTCGCATTCGGGAGGGAATGTCGGAGGATCAAATTCGACATCACCTCTCCAGCGACGGTCGGAAGCGGTGCTCCCCAGGAGACGTGATCGAGTGCCTGCTGGATCTTTTGCGGTTCGAACTCCTTGTAGAGCCGGAACTCATCCTCATCTCGAACATCGACCGCGGCTTCGAGCAACTCTACTAATCGGAATGCGACAACCTGCCCAGCACGGGGGAGGTCACGAATACGGTCGCTCAGCCATTCCTGATCGAAGTCGATGTCTTGGGCAGATTCGATCTCTGAATCGCCTTCGTAGAGCACATAGACCGGTGTTTCAAAGGGGTACCCGATGAGCTTTGTCGACTCGTCGGATTGCTCTCGCTGAGACAGTATTTCTGCCACCGATGCCGAGCTAAATTTGAGGGAGAAATTCTCGGCCTGTGGGTGGTGATAGAAGACGAGCCGGTCCATTTCACTCTACCTTTGTGAGGAATCGGTAAAGCAGTCTTGCTTCTTCTACCCTAATCTACTGACTCGGCTCTACGATGTCGTGGCTGCTTGCTCATCCTCAAGATACTGGTCTTCCCACTCTCGTCGCGCCTCGATCTCCCGTAATCCACGTTTCGTGACCGTATACACGTTCGTCCGTTTGTCGAGTTCGCCTTTCTCTAGGAGCCCTTTGTCGACGAGGTCGTCCAGATTTGGATAGAGCCGCCCATGATTGATCTCTTGTTCGTAGTAGTCGTCGAGTTCGTCCTTGACTGCGAGCCCGTGTGGCTCTTCGAGCCCCGTAATCACGTACAAGATATCTCGCTGGAATCCGGTTAAATCGTGCATCCGTCTGTTTCCCTACTTTTGACGGGGTGATTAAGTGCTCTCTGGTATCCTGAGTGCGTCTCGGCAGCACTATGGCCGAAATCCCGGCGAGAAACTTCGAACCTTTATATGGTGGACAAGAGAATCCTGTGATGGAATGTCTGACCTGATTGTCAAAGCAGCTGTGAAGGATGCACTGTCGGATCACAACGTCTCGGCCGATTTCTACGACGCCCTCAACGAAGAGGCCGCCGAACTCCTCGACGACGCTGCCGAGCGTGCCGAAGCGAACGATCGGAAGACGGTCCAGCCCCGCGACCTGTAGTCCGGGGTACCACAGTCGACCTCATCACTCGAACGTAGCTTTTTGAAGTTGCTCTTCAGTATTAGAAGACGCACATGGCGGAAGCACCGGATACTGAACGGCAGGCGGTCAACCCCGATTCGAGAGCGGTCCTCAGCGTTTCACAGCTGAACGACCGAATCGCGTCTGTCGTCGAGGAGACGCCTGCCCTCCACGGTGTCCGCTGTATCGGAGAAGTCACAGACCTCCACCAGAACAGTACGGCACTCTATTTCACGCTCACCGACGGTAACGCCGAGCTCCCCTGTATGCTCTGGGCGAACCGTTACCGCAACATGGACGTCGACCTCGGGGACGGGACCGAGGTCATCCTCGAAGGCGACATCGACTACTGGGTCGAAGGCGGGAAAATCGACCTCAAGCCGTGGGAGGTGATCGTCGTCGGCGACGGCGATCAAGCAGCTGCCGTCGAGCGACTGCGAAGCGAACTCGAAGAGCGTGGGTGGTTTGACGACGAGCAGAAACAGCGCCCGCCGGCGTTCCCAGAGCGGGTTGGGGTCGTAACCTCCCTCCGTGGCGATGCCCGCTATGACATCCAGAACGCGATCCACGAACAGGACCCTACCGTCGACATCCTGGTGAAGGACGCCACCGTCCAAGGGTCTGAGGCGCCCACGTCCATCGCGAACGGCCTCCACCATCTGGACCGCTCCGAGGAGGTCGACTCGATCATCGTCGGCCGTGGCGGCGGGAGTGATTCGAACCTCCAGGCGTTCAACACCGAGCGGGTCGCGGAAGCTATCTTCACCGCGAACACCCCGACCGTCACGGCGATCGGGCATACTGACGACCGGTTAATCGCCGATCAAGTCGCGGATGTGGCGACGATCACGCCGACGGCCGCTGGCGAGTATATCGTGAATTCCAGCGAGGAGTTCTTCGCGGGCGAGGTCAAGCCGTTGGCCCAGCAACTCGACGCCGCGTACGAAACCTTCCAGCAGGAGCACGAACACGAACAGGAACTCGCCGAAGCAGTCGACGAGGCGGCCGCATCCGAGGGGCTCCCGCCGGTCTACTACAAGGCCGCAATCGCTGTGCTGCTGTTGCTGTTGTTGGAGGGTGTCATAGAACTCTTGTCACACCGTGATGATCGTGCTTCCCGGATTATCTCCTCGTTCGTAGTTGGTGATCGCAATAACGAGACGCAGACACAACGACAG
>NZ_JAODIY010000004.1 GCF_026586665.1 Halovenus rubra | reverse complement strand
TTGTGGCGTGCATGGGACACCTCTTGGGTGGACACCAGAGGCGTCCCGTTCCTCACGGGAGTCAGTTGCTACTGAACTCTAGAGGACTTTGCGACACGACCAATAAATTGGGCCTCCCAGATACGATTCTCCCACGCTCTTGCTGTCTCGTCAGTCTCGCTTTCCTGACGGGATTGCTTGTACTCTTGACGGGTCTGGAGTGTCAAATCAACCTCCTGTTTAAAGGTAAGTCCACGAATCACCTCGATACGGGCCATCGTCCGGTCAACAATCAAGTCAAGCTCGCTCTGATTGAGGCCGTCATTTGGCTCGACAGAGAGATCCTGCTCGTAGCCAATTCCATCTATCTCACCGACCCCGGCTTCAAGCTGTTTCGGCTCATCCGTGGGGAGAATAGAGCCAGTACACCCTGCAAGCGTCACAGCGAGAACGATGACTATCAGGGCACGACGCATATCCGGAGTTTGGTGTCGACAACTAAAAGGGCACAACTTTTCTGTGCGTGACACACCAACAGTGACTCACCGATGAACTTCGACCCGGACCGGACGGCAGTCGTCATCGTCGACATGCAAAACGGATTCTGTCACCCTGATGGAAGCCTCTATGCGCCACCAAGCGAGAACGCAATCGAGCCGTGCAAAGAACTCGTCGACAGAGCACGGGATGCCGGAAGCCACGTCGTTTTTACAAGAGATGTCCATCCGCCCGACCAGTTCGAGGACGCTTACTACTACGACGAATTCGACCGCTGGGGGGAACACGTTGTTGAGGAGTCTTGGGAGGCACAGTTAGTCGAAGAACTCTCGCCTGCCAAAGAAGACCTCGTTGTTGTCAAACACACGTACAATGCTTTCTATCAGACGCAACTCGATGGCTGGTTAGATGCTCATGGTATCGACGACCTCGTGTTCGCAGGCACGCTCGCGAACGTCTGTGTTCTTCACACCGCAAGTGCAGCGGGATTCCGTGACTACCGGCCGGTCGTTGTCGATGATGCGCTCGGGTATCTCGAAGCAGATGACCAAAAATACGCCGTCGAACACGCCGACTGGCTCTTTGGCGAGCGCAAAACATTGACCGAGGTTCAGTTCGAGTAGCGTTACCCTTGGCTCGGTGGTCGTGTGTTTGTCTCCTTACAGAAGAATCATTCTGGAGAGGTTTATGGACGCCCCGTGTTACCAGTTAGTTGTATGAGCGAATCCGGAGTAACTGACAACCTGCTTGAAGAGCTTGCGACCCTCCCGACGCTAGCACATCCGACAGCATCTCCTAGCGGCGACGAGGTTGCATTCTACTACGACATTACCGGACGGAACGAACTACACGTCCTCGACGTCGAAAGCGGTGAGATGACACAGTGGAGTGAGGGAGAAGTCCCGCGCAACGCTCGTTGGCCAGTTGACTGGGCGGCTGATGGCGACAGCGTGTTCTTCCACCTCGACGACAATGGTAACGAGCAAAACGACATCTACACAATTTCACGAGACGGAGACGTCGAGCCTATCATCGAAATGGATGGACAAGTCTCTGTCAACGATATCGGCGATGATGGCGAGACAGTGATTATCAGTTCCAGCCGGGATGGCCAGATGAACCTCTATCATCACGACAGACCCTCCGGCGAAACCACGAAAATAACCAACTACGACCGTGCCGCTTCTGGAGCCAAGCTATCGCCCGACTGCGAGCATATCGCTTACTCAACAAACGAGAGCGAGGACTTCGACAACCGCGACGTGTACGTGGCAAATGCTGACGGCACTGACCCTCGAAATCTCGAAGTTGGAGACACCGGTGCAGAGTCAGGTCCCGTCGACTGGGGACCTGATGGCGACCGACTGCTCGTAAGTGATAACTCTACGGACTTGGGTCGGATTGGCGTTTACGACCTCGACTCGGAGGAAGTCTCTTGGCTCGGTAAAGGCGAGTACGAAGAAGCTCCGAAAGGCTTCATGCCTGATGGCGACCGTGTCCTTGGTTATCGTAGCCGTGAAGCTGAGGTATCCCCGCTCGTCTACGACCTCGAAACCGGCGAAGCGACTGAGTTCGACCTCCCCGATGGTGTTGCTGGCTTCGGAAAGGACGCGATTCTTGACGAAAACAGAGTTGCACTGACGTATACGACCCCGACTAAGCGCCCAGAGCTTCTTGTCTACAATGTCTCGACACACGAGTACGAGACGCTTGTCGAAGCTGAATACGGTCCCTTCGACCCTGCTGATTTCGCTGATGCCGAGTACTTTACCGTCGAATCTGATGGCGTGCCTGAAACGCCACAGGCAGCCATCGAGCACGAACCTTACGACGAATTCGAAATCGGGGCATTGCTCTATGACTCCGGTGAGCGTCCTTCGCCGCTTATTGTCAACCCACACGGTGGACCGCGTTCCCGTGACGTCAAAGGGTTCGACCTCTACACACAGGTATTGGTTTCGCTTGGGTTTTCGGTTCTGAAGGTGAACTACCGCGGGTCGACGGGGCGCGGGCGCGAGTTCGTCGAGGAACTGTTCGACGACTGGGGCGGCGCAGAACAGGGCGACGTTGTGATCGCTACCGAGCACGCACTCGACGAGCACGAGTGGTTGGACGACGAGCAGGTTGTGGTCTTCGGTGGCTCCTATGGCGGCTTTTCGGCCTACTGGCAGATGGTTCAGTATCCCGACCTCTACGAGGCTGGTATCGCTTGGATTGGCTTGACTGACCTCGAAGACATGTATGAGAATACGATGCCTCACTTCCGGACAGAGCTAATGGAGAAATATCTCGGTACACCCGAAGAAAGCGCCGAGATTTATGAAGCACGCTCGCCTGTCAACTACGTCGAAAACCTTGACGCACCGATTTTCGTCCTCCACGGCGTCAACGACCGACGTGTTCCAGTCTCACAGGCTCGTATCTTCCAAGATAGACTGGACGAAGCCGGCTATGAAGAGGGTGAAGACGCTGATTACGAGTACAAAGAACTTGGCGAAGAGGGACACGCCTCGTCGGACCAACAACAGAAGCTCCGGACGTTCAAATCGCTGGCTGACTTCCTCGACCGCCGTATTGGTACCAGCCCGAAAGCGATGGTCGCAGACGACTGATACAGACGGCCAGTTGCCTGAGTCGAGACGCTGATCGTCCAAGTAACGTCAACCCGCGCAACGAAATTATTGTATTCCTCTCAGGCGATGAGAAGAAAGTAATAGGTTGTTAAAATCATACGGTCTCACGCTGTTTGCCACATAGCGAAACACTGTCTGTATTATAACACTCGGAGGCGGTATCGTTCGGCAGCTTTTTCATCAGTGATGCGTCCTGCTTCAATTGCGGTATCGAGTACATTCGTGACGAACTCTTTGGGTACCTCGACGCCAATGAAATCGTCGCCATCTCGCCGGGTAGTCAACCGTGCCATTGTTCTATCTGTCCCATCATCGTTGTAGATACTCCCGACACGCTCGTCGTCGCGCAAGAACCGGAGGGTTACGTCGGTTGGTTCGATGGTTTCGAAGGAAACTTCAAAAACCCGGTCATCGGCCTCAATCCGTGCAAGCACAAATGCATCCCGCTCAGTCACCACAGTCTTCATGTCGCTTGCTATGTGCTCAGGCTAGTTAAGCTCAGTATTGGTGACTATTTTCACACTTTCTGTCTGTGCTTTCAACACAGTAGCTCAGTCGAGAGAGACAGTTGAACAAAACCTACTGATAGATTACGGCTTGACTGTCCGTACTCGAACGCCGTCCAGTTTGTGTCATTACGGCCCGATGACGAGACGGTACACTACTGCAAGTGGACGCACAATCCGGAGAACGAAATCGGCAATAACGAGATCGCGACTGTGGTTTCGGTCGTAGAGGTACAGGACAATCGGAAAGAGCAAACAGAGAAAAAAGAAAACGGGCATTATTGGTTCAATCTTTTCTGTCTCGACGAGTGAGAGCCCAAATAGAAGAAACGTCATCACAACGCCGCTGATGCCAAGAGCGAACGCTGCCCGAGTTATTTCAACAACGAGAGTGTACTGGAATGTATCGGCATCTCTATTCTCTGAGACAGTTTTCGGTGTGTTTTCGCTCATGTTGTGATATTCTGGCCAGACGTGTAAATATCGGCTTGCGCATTTCACGCGCTGAAACTAGCCGTACAAAAGAGCCATCCCCAACAGAGTAACACAATGACGGCGACGGACCGCAGGTCATCCGCGTTCCGGCGGACAACCCGCGGTCCAGCCTTCGTATCGTGCTCGGGCTCGATACAGCAATGGACGTCAAGCACGGCCAGCGACTCTGTATCGGTCAGTGTCGTTGCCTTGATTGTTTTGGCGCGCCGGCCACGGCGCCGGAGATAGTACTGTGAGGTCTGGTTATGTTCGAAGAAGGAGCTGTCCAGTGTGACGTGGCCAGACGTACATCACATACCGATCCAACCTCAGCCCATTCAAACTCCCGACAGCGATACTTGGTGGACTTGGTTCAGCCGGTGGATTGGTTGTAGGTGGCGTGACAGAAGTAGACCTGTTAGGGGGAGCAACACTCCTGTTCATCTCTGTTATCTGGTTCAGTTTAGCCGTAATCGAACGAGATAGGGATGAGAGTCTCTATGAATAGATAAAATCATAAAGACAGGACAGGTCTAATACCCGACCCTGGCGTTCCAAATCCCATTCCGAGGAATAAATAATACACTGACACAGTAGCTGCTGAAGAGTGATTACGGGGCCTTGTGTTTATATGGAAATGATTTCTGTGCCACGTCGGGAACAAATTTATTAATTATCCGTCAAGATTAATCACAATGGAAAGGGAAGTGCAATCCTCACTCAATTGGCAAGAGTTAGCCCAAGCGCTTCCAGGGGGTGTCGGGATCCAGCAAGGTGGGGAGATGGAGTACGTGTCGCCGGTATTCGCAGAGACTGTCGGAACCGAACGAGAGGTCCTCCAAGGCTCTCCGTGGGAGCTACTGTTTGAACCGAGAACAATCGAACAGGTACGGACTGCGCTGGGAACCGTTCGGGAAGACGATCACTGGCAGGGAGACGTGTGGATCGGGAGAACTGAACGGGTGTACGTCGAACTCACGCTCTCGTACCGAGAAGACAAAAGTCTCATCGTCTGGTCAATCGCCGAAAAGAGTCCAACTGAAGAGACCGATCCAGCAAATCCGGAGCGACTTTTGATGGGAGAACCCTCTAGGCTAGGGCGAACTGTTCTCAGCACCATCGACGATGTCGTGTATGTCATCGGGGACGATGGCCGTTTCTGGTTCTGGAACGAACAACTGGCTGAAAAGACGGGATACAGCTACGAGGATATCGGGGAGATGAATCCCCGAGATTTCGTTCCGGAGGATCAATACGAATACGTCCCTGGACTGATGCAGGCAATCGAAAGTATTGAAGACCGGCGTGTCAGAGTCGACATCCTCACTGCCGAAGGTGAACGCATTCCACATGAGTTCAGTGGGACGTCGTTTGAGAGTACCGAAACGGGGCGCTCGTTCAGATGTGGGATTGCGCGTGATATCTCTGCTCGTCTTGAACGAGAGCAGAAAATTCGGCGCCAGCGAGACGAACTCGCGACGCTAAACCAGATCAACTCACTGCTGTTCGAGACCACACAGGAAGTGATCCGGACGGGTAACAGGGGGCCGATTATGCAACTCCTCTGCGAGCACGCGGTGGAAACTGACCTCTATCAGTGTGCCTGGGTCGGTCAGCGTGAACGTGGAACGGACCGACTTACAGCTGTCGCCACAGAAGGGTTCGAGAGCGAACCCGGAACGGTACAGGTGGACCCATCAGCCGAGAGTGATGAAAAGGGAATAATAGAGCAAGCAGTAGACACAGACAATCCAGCAGTTTCGATCTGTCAGAACCCCTCAAGGAAACAACAGTGGGAAATCACAGAGAGTAGCGGCGCCGAGGCATTGGTTGCCGTCCCACTGGACCACGGTGATGCGGTCTATGGTTGTCTCGTTCTCGGAACTGAACGGGCGAACGCGTTCAATAGTCGGGAGCTAACGGCACTGGAAGTTCTCGGTCATCTACTCGGAACTGTGTTGCATGCTGCAAGAACGCAGCAATTGGTGTTTGCGAGTACTGTCGTCGAACTCGAATTCGAGGGTGCACCCGGAGATCCGTCGCCAATGTTCCCTGCCACCAGTTTCGAGGGGGTTGTTACCCTCGAAGGGTCCCTCCCGAACAGCGAGGGGTGGCTTCTCCATCTCTCTACCGAGGGGGTCCCACCAAACAAGGCCGCGGATTCGATTCAGGCGTGTACAGAGGTTAGACGTACCCGAGTCATCACCAATGGCTCAGAGTCAGGCCGGTTGGAAGTTATCCTCTCATCATCGCCATTACTCGACGTTCTTACTACCACCGGTGCATCCCTACAGGAAGCGACTGTAAGTACGGACGAGACACGATTTGTCGTGACAGCGCCAACTGACGCCGACGTTTCACATATTGTCGACCGTGTGAGCAAAGAGTGCCCTGAAGTGGACCTATTGGCGACACGTGAGCGAGCACCTGACCAAATGACGAACGCACAACCGGACGGTCTACTCGACGAGCTAACGCCCCGTCAGCGGGAAGTGCTTGAAGTTGCCTACAGGGTCGGTTACTTCTCTTGGCCACGCGAAAGCACCGCTGAAGAGGTAGCGGAGGCACTCGGAATTGCACGCTCGACCGTACACGCCCATCTCCGCAAAAGCGAACTGAACATCCTATCAGAACTCTTTGAGGCCCCGCCAGTGAGGACTTGAGTTGAAATTTTGCGACCGGTCGACTTGATGATCTAGCGCAGTCGGTCGGCAAGACCCTGCTTGTATGCTACGTTGTGGGAGACACGACCAGTGTAGCGTTCCGATTTATAATCAGCATCCCCCAGTATACCATTACTGATGTCAGAAAACAGTCGTAAAACTAGTCGACAGAAGAACAGTTCCGCCTCGCAGCGAACAAACCGACGGCGAGTCTTGAAGACAGTCGGCGCGTCAGTCGTGGTATCCGGTTTGGCTGGCTGCTCGGGCAACGACACCGATACCGGAGACGACGATGGCACCAATGCAGACGGGGAAAGCAATGATGACTCCGCCGAGTCAGAAGATACCAGCGGGGACGATACAAGTAGTGGTGACTCGGGCGGAGGTGGAAGCAACAATGCTGAGGACGAGGACCCCGAGGATACACAGTCCGGAGATCAAGATAGTTCCGAAAACGAGGGCGGAAACGATGAAGAGTTTGTTCAGGAGTCCATGGGTAGTGTGGGCAGAGATGATATCTCGGAACTCGAAATCGTTGCGTGGGAATCTGAGGTCACCGATATCGAGTTCAATGTCCGGGTAGCTATTCGAAACAACGGTGATCAGCAAGCAGATGCACGGGAGTACACCTACCAAATTGTCCCATACGACGAGAGCGGGACGGCGTTAGAGACTACTGGCGATAGCGTCGCGTATCCGACCACAACGGAAATAGGTCCCGACGAAGTCAGTTCTGTGGAGGCTACACCAGCCATGGATGCCGATCCCGAGGAGGTCGCGTCCTATGAGATTCTGTTACATTGTGATGGTCCCTTTGCCGAGGGAGTCTACTGCTCATCCTGAGAGGAACAGGAGTTACCTCACGACGCTGAGAACCAATCGCGGGGAAGAAAACAAGCCGACTGTGATCCCTTCCAAGCGATTTCAGCAGTCTCAGCAGGCCTGCCCGGGTGTGCCGACAGCGCCTATGTCAGAGAGGCGATCAACTGTAAACCGATGTCAGAAAATTCGAGTTGCCCGAGCAACACGAGCGCCAGGAAACCACCCACCGCGAGTGCGGCTAGACCGAATATCAAAGACAGGAGGCCACCGCCAATGTACCGCACGACCGTCCGTGTCTCCGTCGTATCGGAGACGGAGAACGTGTCCGTCTCACCACCGTCACCGATGTAGAACCGTACACTGTCCGGACCGTCTCCCTGAGCGTCACGCTTCTGCCCGAAGACGTGTACGTGATCTCCGGGTGCCAGTCGTCCCTCGTGCCGCTTGCTCGTCGAGGCATCTACTGGTCCGACATCTATCTCGGAGCCTCCTGAGACCTTCTCTACGTCCAGCGAGACGGTCGCCCCGTCCGGATCGACGGCCACACTCCCAGTCTCGTCAGTCACGTAGAACGGTTGGACCTCTGTGCCGCTATCGACGGTCTCCCATTCGGTTCCTTGGTCGCCGGTCCGGTTTTCCTCATGCACCTGGAGCTTGTACTCGTGGACTACCGCCTCCGTGTCGGTGTATTCGGTGGTGAGCAACTCGTCTTCGAGTTGTTCGACTTTCCCCTGGACCTCGACGACACCGTCCTCGTACTCGACGTCCCCTGCATCGATAGGGTCGTTCTGCCAGATGATCCACCCTCTCTGTAGCTTCCCCAGTGCTTGGTAGGTGATGTACGCACCGACGACAACGAGGGCGAGCGCTACGGCGCCGACGACAGGTTGTGGGATTTCAGTCATTGTGCAATGTTTTGTCTGATAGTATCAGAAGGAGGTTGTCTGTGCAGGTTTGTCAAGGACGTACCAATCGCCATCGTTTGTCGCAGGGAGAAGAATCTGTGGCACATCTTCCGAGCCATCATCAGCCTGATATTCAAAAGTCCCTTCGACGAGGTGCGTCCGTTCATCACTATTAACTTCTTCGAGCACCGCTTCGCTGATCGAAAAAACAGTCAGTTCTTCGTCTTCAAGAGTCTGGATGTCGATGTCTTCGGCGATGATTTCGCCTTCGAGAAATTCAACTTCGAAATCATCGACGTATTCGGCGGGATTCGGTTCGAGATCCGACGCCGGATGGACCAACTCACTGGCGGCTTCGGCGCTGTTTGCCGTGTAATACGCCTCCACAACTGCTATCGAACTGCTCTGTTGAGCGCCGCCTTGGGTACTCTCAGTGCTTTCGTCGTTCCCCTCGCTGTTTCCGTCTGTATCGTCAGCATTGTCTTCGTTGCTATCGCTGTCGTTACTCGAGCAACCAGCTACTCCGGTCATCACAACCGACGCACCGACTGCTTTCATCACTCGACGCCTGTTCACTCGTCGCGTTGTCTTCCCGCTCGCGTGCTCGCTCTCCGTACGATCCTTTCCCGACATCTGTCATCGGTACTGTCGAATACCCGGAATATAAATCACGACGCTACAAGAGTCGTGTCCGTACCTCTCTGTGAGGGCAATAAGCAAGCAAGGACAGCCACCGGTCAACCACGGTCGTTCCACTTTCAGCAACTACTAGTGAACCGCCTCGGGATCAAGTCCTAAGGCACTCACCTTGTTCATCTATAGAGGAGGACGTGCAGAAGGGTTCTCATAGCTCAACGATTGGACTGGTGATATCACCTCCCCGCTCATGGTTAGCGATGACGACAGCTATTTTGTAAACGTATCTTCCAACTCGACGGACAATTGAGCCAACAGCTACCGACGCAGTTCTGGAAGACCTTGCTACCGACGTTGAAGCAACGGGAGTGAACATACTTCCCCAAGATAGCTATATTTACAACAGCGCTACGCTCTGGCGCTATACTCCCAGCGAATTAAACGTTTCTCACAGTCTCTGGGTAGACAGCCTCAAGCGCAGGCTTTTATATATGAGGTCCAGAACTGAAGGTGATGAAACATAGCAGAAACCAACGGACTAAGCGGCTGCTACTTTCGTTATGTGTGATATTTTTGCTTTTTTCGTGTGTTTTTGTTAGCGAAGTGGCAGCCGACACTGACTCTGAGATTTCCACAGACAGTAACTACACAGTTGCGGCATCGGTCGTCGAAAGCGACATTCCAGATCCACCAGCGGACACCCTGGGCTGGGAGAACGGTGTATGGGCCAACGCTACTCTATCAATCGACCAGTCGAACGGTATCAACCAAACAGAGCTAAAGGCGGTCGTCGCGCGGACGATGGCAAGAGTTGAGACGGTCCGAGGCATCGAGTTCGATCGCACTCCCCCGGTCCGAGTAATCTACCAGCAACAACAGCGTAACGAGACCGACGAACAAAACTACAGTGAAACATATCGAACGCAGCTAAACACACAGTATGAATCACTGTTCTTGATTAACCAGTCTCAAAACGCTGTTGAATCTCGGCGTGTGTTGTTTGGCAGTGGTGTTAGCGCGTATTACAGCCCCGA
Source organism: Halovenus rubra (assembly GCF_026586665.1). GTDB lineage: Archaea > Halobacteriota > Halobacteria > Halobacteriales > Haloarculaceae > Halovenus > Halovenus rubra. The sequence continues at coordinate 444,150 of NZ_JAODIY010000004.1, read as the reverse complement.
GAGCCGTGATGTAACGATGATTTCGCCAAACGCTTCGGTCCTGCAGATACAGGAAGGTGTCCTCTCACAGGAGCTATTCCACGCACAACAGGACAATCAGTTCACTCTGCCGTGGGTTGAGACAATTGAGGAACGGAACACGCGGAACGGCTACGTCGAAGGTGACGCTAACTACGTCCAAAACTTATACGAACAACGCTGTACCGACGAATGGGATGAGACCTGTTACCGGCCCGAGCGGAGCGCGAGCCCGCAGCTGTCAGGTCTGAATGATGGAATGCACCGGTTGTTCCGGCAACCCTATGAGTCTGGGTATGCGTTTGTCCGTGAGCGTCACCAACAGCAGGGCTGGAAGGCGGTAAACACGCTCTATGAAAACCCACCAGCAAGCACTGAGCAGATTATTCATCCTGCGGCGTATCGCGAAGATGAGCCGACAAGTTTGACGATAACGGACACGAGTTCTGAAGCATGGAAACCACTCAAAAATCGCAGAAAAGGAGGTGAGCGCGTCACGAGTTCGGTTGGTGAAGCCGGGTTATATGTCTCGATGGTCTCTCCTGCAATGGAGATGAGCGAACCAGGATATATAATCCCAAGAGAGAACCATCTGATTGGAGGTTTCCGTGATGCAGTGCAGCTTGGGTACAATCATTCAGTCACAGCTGGGTGGGACGGTGACCGATTGCTCCCATACGTCACAAGCGAGGGCGATAAGACAGGGTATATTTATAAGACTCGCTGGGACAGTCACTCTGATGCTAAAGCGTTCCACAGGGCCTACCGGAAGCTACTGGCATACCACGACGCCAACGCAATCGACGGACGGGCCAACACATACCGGATTCCACAACAAGACGGGTTCACAGACGCGTTTTACGTAGAACGGAACGGTAGCCAAGTCCGAGTTGTCAATGCACCGACCGTTGATGCGCTCCAGGCGGTGGCTCGTGGTGCTGCACCGTCTGCAAATGAGTCTCAGACTGTGGAACCGTGGCAACAACCCGAACAGAAATGGCAGACTGCGGTACCCGGTCGCACTTCTGACTTTTCAGCTGCGGCCGATGGAATGCTTCACCTCGCTACTCTCAATGGAACCATCCGTGCGGTGAACGAAACGACAGGCACCGCTGTCTGGACACACCAACTGAACGAGGGCATCATTGCTACGCCAGCGGTGGTAAACGGGACTGCCTACGTCGGGACAACTCAATCGACAGTGATTGCACTCGATGGGCAGACTGGGGCAGTCCAGTGGCAAAAGAATATGAGCGGGAGTTTTATCGGAACACCGAGAGTCGAGAACAACACAGTGTATGTTGGGTCCACTCGCTCGAGAGTTGCCGCTCTCAACGCCACAACGGGCGAGAAACAGTGGATACAGTCGACCGATGGTCCCGTCACCGCTAGCCTGAAAGTTACAAACTCGCATGTCTTGGCAAATAGTCGAGACAGTGTGTCAGCATTCAATCAGTCGACCGGCAAGACCGCCTGGAACATGACTGTCAACGGGTCGGTTCTCACTGCACCGATGGTTGAAGATGAGATGGTCTACGCGGCAAGCTTCAACGGCCAAAATCGGAGTAGCCAAATCCATGCTGTCGACGCGGTTGGCGGTGAGAGACGTTGGAGGCAAAAAGTAAACGGAACCGTGAGTTCACTCACGGAAGTAACTGCTACCAGAGTATATGCCGTTAAGCGAGGTGTTACATCCGGTGCAACAACGTTGCTCTCGTTCAACAGACAACATGGAAGCCAGCACTGGCAGGTCACGCTGAATGAGTCGGTAAGCACAGTATCAGTCTCCCCAACAGGAACTGTCTACGCTGGAACGTCTGGTGGTCAACTCCATGCAATTGATGTAGACTCCGGAGAATATCGGTTTACGAACGACATCGGTGGCAGTGTGACGAGGCAACTGGTGGTATCGAATAACACCCTCTATGTCGGTAGCGACGCTGGGCTACTGATGGCACTCAACGGGTCAACTGGCGACCGGCAATGGACGTTCGTCACTAATGGATTACTGCCAATCACTCCAATAGCGACGGATGAGCAGGTGTACGCACAGACCGGAAAAAGCATATATAGCCTCGAATCGGCCGATAAAGGAGGTGATTCTGAGGTAAATAATCGAGATGAAACGCCGTCAGAAACAACACCGAACTCTGCGGAGCAAACACAGACCCCGAGCAGCACAGATACTGACTCAGAGACCGACTCTCCGGCGTCGACAGATGTTGACAACAGTACGCCAAGTACAGACGATAACGGTCCTGGCTTGGGACTCGTGACGGTGGCGGTCGCTCTTTTGGCTGTAACGCTGGTATCGGTGCTCAAAGGGCGACACTAACGCCAAAGGTGACGGTGCGGTAATGCTCCAGCTGACGGACATGCACGAAAATATGCACGGACTTTCAGAAAGTCAAGCGCCTGTCTGTAACGGCAGGCTCTGGTACTGACAAGGCTTCGTATCGGTCAGTATCGACACAAAAACCGACAGTAGCAGGCTTTAGCCAGACCTACCATAGACGCTATCACTCACACGCGATGTCTCGAGTACCGGATAGAACACAACAATGAGAGAGTCATGTGCTGTACCTCCACGTGTATTATCCGTTGGGAAACATTTCTCAGATTGGAGGTGGTCCCGTGATTTTGATATTGTGCTCATCGGCAAGGGCGTTTACGCGGCCAATTGCTTCTTTGGAGGGTGGCTCAGTTGGGACTGTTTCGTCGTCGGTCGGCTCTCCGACGGCTGTGACAAACGTATCGAATCCAGCTGGTGCCGTTGAAGTCAATACGACAGACTGCTTATCTGCGACGAGGCTGTGTTTTTGTTCTTTTGGGAGAACAACAGTCTCACCTGCTGTGACGGAGTAAGTGCCTTCAGCTGTGTGGGCAGTTACTGCGCCATCCAAAACAATAACTGTCTCATCTGCGTTCTTATGGACATGCATCGGCGGTGCATGTCCTTCTCGAAGATGCATTTCGACAACCGAACTCCGTCCGTTTGTCTCCTCTCCAGAAACCCGGACATACGAGAGCGTATCCAAAAATTTGTACGCAGTTGTCTGGTCATTTCGGCCGACTGCGGGTTCAGTGAATGTAGACACCAGAGCATCTACTTGTTCCAGTATTATTATTTTTGTGTAGCTTTTGGCGCTGGTGTTCAGAAAAGCATTGAACAGTGAGACGTAGCGTTTTCCGAGAGATTCTATCCGAAGAAGGTGTCTCAGCGCACGCGTATGTGAGAAAGATTGAAACCAGCTTGCCAAAAAGTTAAAACATGTCGATAGACGATCTTAGTGCTGAGCAAAAGAAGCAAGCCATACAGCTCGTTTTCTGGAACGTTGTCGCAGTTATCGGTGGGTATGTGATTCTATTTGTCATCTAAGCAAATATTCTCACCTCCTGTTCCAACTCAAACGGTGAGTTGCCGATGTGGGCGTTGTATTTATCACTCGTCTTGTAATGGTTCAAACACGCTCGTCTACTAGCTATGCGTTCTCTGGCTGCTGGCTGAGAGCACTGACGTCTTGGCGGGCAATAGCCCAGAGAAGACCGCCAAGCGCAGCCAGAATGAGTCCAAATAATGCATAGTATCCCCAGAGAGTCGTGTTCAAATCATACCCCGAATCCATTATAATATAGCCAATACTGTATCCAGTCAACAAAAGCCCGCCAAGCAGTATGAGGACAGTTCCAAACAATTTCAATGGGTGTACCTGAGTTTCGATAATTTCCAGTGGATGCATGTCAAAACATTTTCCGAGGAACTGTATATAGGTACCTCCGATATATAGAGGGATGTGTTACAGGAGCCTCTATTGTTTGTTGAGGTAGATGCCTGTTTCTCTCGTTGAAGCGTCGAGATACCATTGCTTTTGTGGGTTCCATCCGGAAGACTGAGCAAAGATGAGTTCAGAGAATGGCCCGACACCCCCGTCGGAACGGATTGTTGCACTCGACGCGCTCCGTGGGTTCGCGCTGCTGGGTATTCTAGTCATCAATATCCGACTGTTCTCGATGCCGGAGATTGTCCTGTCCAACCCGACTGTGTACAGTGATTTTACTGGTTCGAACTACTGGGCATGGTTCGTCGGCCACGTCTTTGCTGAACAGAAGTTCATAACATTATTTACCATTCTATTCGGTGGTGGCGTCTTACTTTTCACAGAAAATGCAAAGAAAAAAGAAAGCTCTGCACTCACGCTGTTCTTTAAGCGCTCAGGCTGGCTTATTATTTTTGGGCTTGCTCATGCCTATTTACTCTGGTATGGTGACATTCTCGTTGCCTACGGTGTCACTGCGCTGCTTGTGGTCTATTTACGCGATCACTCTGCCCAATCACTGTGTGGACTCGGGGTTATTTTGCTCGCTATCCCCTCTCTGATGGAGATTCTCATTGGCCTCTCGGCTCAGACAAGTGAGCTCGCAAGCTCCTTTGAGCCGGCCCAGTCAGCATTGCAGGCCGAGATAGAGACGTATCAGAGCGGTTGGTTTGCCCAGATGGACCACCGTCTTTCCACCTCGATTACACGCCAGACCGAATCGTTCATCGCATACACCTTCTGGCGGGTCGCCGGTGCAATGGTGCTTGGTATGGCGTTGTTCAAATGGGGTATTCTTACAAACAAGCGGTCATCGCAGTTTTATCGGCGACTGCTCGTCGGCGGTGGCTCAATCGGACTGGGGCTTACGCTCGCTGGTGTTGCATTTATTGAAATGAACGATTGGGGTGTGTCGGCTATTATTTTCTGGCAGCAGTTCAACTACTGGGGCAGCTTTTTCCTTGCAGGTGGGTATATCGCTCTTATTATGTTGTTCTGTCGACGGTGGCCTAGTGGATTAGTAACACGCGGACTTGCTGCTGTTGGCCGGACAGCCTTTAGCAACTACATTCTTCAGACCGTTATCGCCACGACAATTTTCTATGGTCACGGTCTGGGCTTGTTCGGGCAGGTGACGCGGGCCGAAGCACTCGGAGTTGTCGTCTGCATCTGGCTCGTCCAGCTACCGCTCTCAGTGCTCTGGCTTCGGTACTTCCGGTTCGGGCCAATGGAATGGCTCTGGCGTCTTCTCACGTACGAGACAATTCCTCCGGTTCGACGGCAGTCAGACTAGTTCTATCTCAACACTGTTTAGAGGCCTGATATCGAATATGAAGCCATGGCTAAAGTCAGCGTAGAGGTTCCCGACGAGTTACTTGATGATTTGGATAAACATGTCGGCGACGAAGGAAAGTTCGTCAACAGGAGTGAAGCAGTCCGTGCGTCAATCCGCAAAACACTCGACACGCTAGACGAAATCGATGCTCGTCAAGGTCGCATCGACGAGGAGTAGTTACTGCCGCTTTTCGATGCTTTTTGCGTGACCATCTAGTCCTTCGGTGCGAGCGAGCGTAGTAATTGCTCCCGAAATGTCAGCTAACGATTCCTTCGAGAGCCGCTGGACAGTCGAAGACCGAAGGAACGTCTCAACTGACAGCCCACCCTCGCGTTTGGCTTCCCCGCCTGTCGGCAGGACGTGATTTGGACCACTCGCATAATCACCGGCAGCAACTGGCGTATGAGGCCCCAAGAAGACCGAGCCGGCGTTATCGATGCGCTCCAGTAACTCTTCGTCGTCCTCGGCAACTATCGAAAGGTGTTCACTCGCGTACTCGTCAGCAAACAGCGTCGCCTCACTCATCGACCGAGCCACGAAGATGCCACTCGCCTCGTTTTCGAGAGCATCGCGGATAACTGCTTCCCGGGGTAGCTCACTGGCCTGATTTTCTACCTCTGCAGCGATTTTCGCTGCGAAAGATTCGTTGGCCGTCACCGCTGCGACCGCCGCGTCAGTATCGTGTTCAGCCTGTGCAACAAGGTCAGCCGCGACGAGTTCCGGGTTGGCCGACTCGTCAGCAACGACAAGCAGTTCGCTTGGCCCAGCGAGGAAATCAATTTTCACGTCACCCTGCACTTCAGCTTTGGCGGCAGTCACCCACCGGTTTCCGGGGCCGACCACAACGTCACAGGAATTGACTGTCTCCGTCCCGTATGCGAGCGCTCCAATAGCCTGTGCACCACCGACTTGGTAGACAGCATCAGCCCCTCCAACGTGAATCGCGGCCAGTGTTGCCTGGGAAATATTTTCTGCCGGTGGCGTGGTCACGGCGACGTGGTCTACACCAGCAACCTTTGCTGGAATAATTCCCATTAGTGCACTCGAAGGGTAGGAAGCAGTCCCACCGGGCGCGTAGACACCGGCTGTGCTGAGCGGGCGAAACCGGCGTCCGAGTTCCCGACCCTCGAACTCTTCGCGCCAGTCCTCGGGACGCTGGCGTTCGTGGAATACACGGATGTTCTCGGCAGCCGTCTCGATGGCTTCGAGTACCTCGTCATCGATAGCATCCGCTGCACGCGCTACCTTATCAGTAATATCGATAGTCCCGACAGTGACGTCATCGAACTCCTTTGCGTACTCCCGAAGTGCCACGTCACCCTCCTCACGAACCCGTTCGATAATATCACACACGTCATCGCGGACCGACTCGACGCCGCTCGACCGTTCAAATATGTCTCGGCGTGTTGCCGGCGAAAGGTCTGGTATCGTGCGTATGTCCATACTCAGTGTTCCGATGCCGACACTAACTGTCTGTCGCTCTCAGGAGATGGGACAGTCGATCAGAGTCAGTTATCGCCGTTGTCCAGCGAAATATACTTCGTTCCCATGATGCGTCCGTCTTCGTCAAGACGGTCGAGGACACTCTCCGGAACTTCGTTGTCGAGATTATAGACAGAGAGCGCTTCCCCGCCGATTGTCTCTCGGCCATTGAACATCCCTGCGATATTGACGTCTGCCTCACCGAGAGTACTGCCAATAAAGCCGATAACGCCCGGTTCATCCGTGTTTCGCGCAACGAGCATGTGGCCGTGAGGGACAGCATCAACGCGGTAGCCGTCGATGCGGACGATACGCGGGTCATCACCGGCAAACAGTGTTCCACAGACACCCACGCTCTCCTCGTTGTTGCCCGCCGTGACCGTGACGAGTGACTGGAAGTCTTCAGCACGTCTTGTCTTTGTCTCAACAACCTCGATACCGCGCTGGTTCGCGATTCGGGGTGCGTTGACAGCGTTGACCTGCCATTCAAGCGGTTCGAAGACACCTTTCAGCGCGCTTGCTGTCACGAGGTCGATATCCTTGTTCGCAATATCGCCGGCGTAGCTCACTTCCACGCTCTCGACTCGTCCGTCGAGCAACTGAACGGCAATCTCTCCTGCGGTGTCTGCCAGTCCCACGTATGGCTCGATAGTAGGGTAAGAGCTCTCGTCGACCGATGGTGCATTGAGTGCATTAACCACCGGCTCACCCTCGAACGCGGCAAGGACCTGTTCGGCCGTCGAGACAGCGACATTCTCTTGTGCTGCCTCGGTTGAAGCACCAAGGTGTGGCGTGACGATGACGTTCTCGACATCAAGCAGCGGATTATCCGACGAGACAGGCTCGTCAGCGAAAACGTCGATTGCCGCACCTTTGAGGATGCCATCTTCGACAGCATTCGCGAGTGCCGGCTCGTCGACGATGCCGCCCCGGGCACAGTTGACGACGTAGCCACCTTCAAGCTGGGCGAGTTCTTCTTTGGCAATCATGTTCTCGGTTTCGTCGGTCAGGGGTGTGTGAATCGTCAGGAAGTCCGCATTCGTGAGACACTCTTCGAGGCTATCGACGAGGTCAGCACCGAACTGTGCGGCCCGGTCCTCACTGATGTACGGGTCGAAAACGACAATATCCATCCCAAGGCTTCCGAGACGTTTGGCTACTTCTTGGCCGACACGGCCAAAGCCAACCACGCCGAGGGTCTTGTCGTTGACCTCGCTACCGAGGAACTCGCCTTTGGCCCATGTCCCTGACGAGAGGCGGCTGTGTGCCTGTGGAATCGAGCGGGCGGCTGCAAAGGTCATCGCGACGGTATGCTCCGCTGCAGCTCGAACGTTTCCTTCCGGTGCGTTCGCAACGATAACACCGTTATCGGTTGCGGCATCGAGGTCGATGTTATCGACACCGATGCCAGCACGTCCAACAATGAGTAAGTCGTCGGCGGCCTCGAAGACGTCCCGCGTCACTTCCGTGCCCGAACGGACAATGAGCGCGTGCGTCTCTTTGACTGCAGCAAGGAGTTCCTCATCTGTGAGTGTGTACGACTTTTCGACCTCATGACCACTATCTTCGAGCAGCTCGATGCCAGCCGCTGCGATAGGGTCTGTCACGAGTACGTTCATACCCGGACATGAGAGTGCGTGAAAATAACCTTTGTTTTCTTGGTATTGCCTGCCGACCCAGAGACTACTTCGGTCCGTCTGTGGCCATATGCTCAGCAACACCAATATAGCCTGCTGGCGTTAGGGCCTGCAACTCTTCGCGAACTGCTTCTGGAATGTCGAGCGTATCGAACAAGTCCTGAAAGTCAGACAGCGATACCTCCTCGCCACGCGTTAGGTCCTTAACCTGCTCGTAGGCGTCTGTGTGGCCCTCGCGTCGGAGAATTGTCTGGACGGCTTCGCCGATAATTTCCGGTGTTTCCGCTAAATCTTTAGCCATAACCTGCGTGTTGGGAACAACTTTCTCCAGCCCAGTCTGTAGTTTGTCGTAGCCAATCAAGCAGTGGGCAAGCGACGCGCCGATATTCCGTTTGACAGTCGAATCTGAAAGGTCACGCTGGAGTCGCGAGTTGGTGATATATCCACCGAGGAAGTGCAGATCCGAATTGGCCTTCGAGAGATTGCCTTCACTGTTCTCGAAATCAATTGGGTTGACTTTATGAGGCATCGTCGAGGAGCCCGTCTCACCCTCGACGGTTTTCTGCCCGAGATAGCGGTCAGAAATATAGAGCCACATATCAAGATCGAGGTCAAGCAAAACATTGTTCGCGCCCCGCAAAGCGTCGAACACCGCCGCAAGGTCGTCACAGGGGTTGACTTGTGTGGTCAGCGGTTCGTGGTCCAGTCCGAGACCGTCGACGAACTTCTCGCTAAAGGTCGGCCAGTCAACATCCGGGTACGCAGTCGAATGTGCGGCGTAGGTCCCGCTCGCGCCCGCGACTTTCCCAGACAATGACGTGGCGACGTTCTCGAGACGACCAATCTGTTGGCCAAGGCGTGACGCGTACACAGCCATCTCTTTCCCAAACGTCGTCGGTGTCGCGGGCTGGCCGTGTGTCTGTGCAAGCATTGGGAGGTCGCTAAACTCCTGTGCCAGTTCAGTCAAGGCATCCCGAACCGTTCTGAGTTCTGGGAGCAGAATATCCAGCACTGCTGGGCCGACGAGCAACCGGTAAGCGAGATTGTTTACGTCCTCACTGGTGAGTGCAAAGTGAATCCACTGGGCACACGAGAGGTCCTCGGGCAGCCCATCGCGGATGAAATATTCGACGGCCTTAACGTCGTGATTGGTCGCTGGATACTCACCGTATCCGGTTGTTTCGAGTTGTTTGACAATCGATGCGTCTTCTTCGTCAAAGGATTGATACAGGTCACGAAGCTCGTCTCGCTGGTCTTTGGTAATCGAGAGCGGCGTAGCGTCAAGGTTCCCAAGCGCGATGAGGTACTCCACTTCGACCTCAACGCGAGCGCGCATGAGCGCACGCTCGCTGACGAATTCGGTCAACGGTTCAGTGTAGCGGGCATATCGCCCGTCAAGGGGTGACACTGCGTCGTGAGTGCTCCGTTTGGTCATACCTGACCATCTTCGAGGGGGCTGAAAAAGCCTGCCGGTCGGGAGCGGCGTTTTGCCGGCTCTTAAATACTGTCGGGACACTACATAATCCGTTAGCTGTAATGGACTTGGCCGAAACACTCCTCAACGAGGCTCGGATGGACAACCAGCGTCGACTCATTGCGTTTTCCGGGTCGCCCAAAAACACACGCGACCGGGCAAAGAACTTTCTCGACGCAGTCGATATCCCCCTGCACAAAACAAGCTACGTCGGGCCAGCCGGCGATTTTCAATGTGAAACGTTCGATTACGCGAATGCGTCCACGTTGCTTGGAACGACGCGGAGCCTCGTTGTGCTGGATTGTCACGGGCGTTGCGAGCCAAACCACATCGGCCAACTTGTCGGGACTGTCGACGGTGGCGGACTGTTTGTCTTGCTCACACCACCGCTTGAGACGTGGAGCGAACGCCGGGATGCAGTCGATGAGACGCTTGCAGTCCCACCGTTTGACCTGTCGGAAGTGACCGGTCAGTTTCGGAGCCATCTTGTCAAAACACTCAGAGAACACAGCGGTATCGCAGTCGTCGACGCTGACACCGGGACCGTCGAACGGGACGGCCATATCGAATACGGTCCCACAGACACAGCCTACAGCGGTACTATTCCAGAGGACCATGCCTTCCCTCGCTTTGCATACGAGCACTGTCTCACTGCTGACCAGAGTGATGTGCTTCAGGCATTCGAAAGCCTCGAAACGCCGGGAACTGCCGTTGTTGTCGAAGCTAACCGTGGCCGTGGTAAGTCTACGGCTGCAGGCATCGCAGCAGGCTGTCTCGCACTGGACGGACAGCGGGTTGTCGTCACCGGGCCACAGTACCGGAACGTCAAGACGCTCATGCAACACGCACGCGAGATTATCGACAGCGGTGAGGGGCCGGCAAGCAGTGACTCTCAGGGGGCAATCCACACTCTCGAAGCCAAGGATGGACACATCGAGTATGTTCCAGCAACCGAGATAGCCAGCCTCGATGACCAGCCCGATTGTGTCTTCGTCGACGAGGCAGCAGCCTTGCCTGTCCGGGTGCTATCTGAGACGATGGCTACTCCCAGTGTCGCTTATCTCACGACAACCCACGGGTACGAGGGCACTGGTCGAGGCTTTGCGGTCCGATTCCGTGACCGATTGCTCGATGGGAGTCACGAGGTGAACGAAAAACGTCTCCACACACCGATTAGGTACGCACCGGGTGACCCCGTCGAGGTATGGTCGTTCAGAGCGCTTGCGCTCGATGCGCGCCCCCCTGTCGCGGGTGTGGTAGCCGATGCGTCCCCCGAGTCAGTCACATACCAGCAACTCTCAAGCGAGCAGCTACTCGCCGACGAGACGCTGCTTCGAGAGGTGTTTGGTCTTCTCGTTCTAGCACATTACCAGACAGAGCCAAACGACCTACTACGGTTGCTCGATGCACCGAACGTATCCGTCCATACACTCTCTTATGACGGCCATCCCGTTTCCGTTGCGTTGCTCGCTCGTGAGGGAGGTCTCTCGGCGGATATTCGGGAAAAGATGTATGGAGGTAACCGAATCCGGGGAAATATGATACCAGACGTGCTGAGCAGTCAGCTTCGTGACGAACACGCCGGGACACCGACTGGCTACCGGGTTATGCGGATTGCCACACACGGCGACGTGCGGTCACGGGGCTTGGGCGCTATGCTGCTTGATGAACTGGCACACCGTTTCCCAACGGCAGACTGGCTTGGCGTAGGCTACGGCGCAACACCGGCCCTCGTCGATTTCTGGCAGCAAAACCAGTACCAGCCAGTTCATCTTTCGACGACCCGGAACCAGCGGAGCGGCGAACACTCGGTTATCATGCTTAGACCGCTCTCAGATGCTGGCGAAACCTTGCTCTCACGGAATGCAACCCGATTCCAGCGACGACTCCCCGGAATGTTGCCCGATGCGCTCAGTGACGTCGACCCGGACGTTATCAGAGCTGTCTGTCGCACAATAGAGACAACACCGACACTCACACTCACCGACTGGGAGTGGCGTCACGTCGCATCAGTTCCAGCTGGACCTGGTCTTTTCGAGATGGTGCCTACGCCTATTCGCCGCCTCGCGTTCCTCGCACTGACCGACAGCAACGGCCCACACCTCTCTGCCCGCGAGGAACGACTTCTTGTCAGGCGCGTATTGCAACTTCAGCCCCGTCAAGAGGTTGCCTCTGAGCTTGCGTTTACTGCTGAATCGACATGTATGCGGACACTCGGTGACGTTGTTGGACGCTTGCTGGATGCCTATGGACCAGATTTTGCCTGTAAAGAGCGGGACCGATTTTCGTGAACACAACCGTGAGAATAAGATGGAGAGAAATAAAACGATAATACAGGTGTCCCTTACATGTCGCCAATCACACTGCTCGCGATAGCCCTCTTAGTGGCTGGTGCAGTTACCTCGATTCTGCCACAGGTCCCCGGTGAGATGCCGCTGTCGATAGCAGGTATCTATCTCTACTGGTGGCACACAGGATACAGTGACCCCTCAACGACCGTACTGTTTGTGCTGACACTACTTTGTCTGCTCGTCATTTGCTCGCAATTTATCGGACCGGTCATCATGGGCAAATTATCGGGCACGCCAGCGGTCACAACATCGATTGGCAGCTTTGTCGGTGGCGTACTGTTTTTGCTCTGGGGAAAAGTTGGTCTTGTAGTCGGAACCCTCGGGACTGTGTTTATCCTCGAATACCGCCGACGAGGTGATGTAGTCGAGAGCGTCGTCGCTGCGTTCACTGTCGTCTTGGCAGGATTTGCTCAGAAGGTTGTCAAGGTGGCAGTCGCACTGTTCGTCCTAGCAGCCATGATCGTAATTATCCTCCTCTAAGGACAGATGCAGTGATATTGTTAACAACGGGCGGCCCCTACTGGTGAGTATGGAATGTACTGAGGAGGATTGTAGCAGCGAAGCCTCCTTCGAGTTGCATATCCCGTGGAAAGAAAACGAGTTTGTCTGTGCAGGGCACGCTCGTGTCCGGTCCCACAAGGAAGGGGTTGTTGCCGACGCGCTGACGAGGGCGGACGAACAGATGCCCGAAGGTGCTGCAAACCGCGACGATAGTTAGAGCTGTTTCATCATCATCACTTCGTCCACGTACTCGCCGTTTAGCTTGTAGTGATCTTCACGAACAGCGTCAACCTCGAAGTCGCGTGATTTGAGAAACTCAATCGCTTGTTCGTTCGTCGCTGGCAGGGCGTTTTCAATTTTCTCGAACTCCTGCTGGGCGGCCCAGTTCAGCCCGCGTTCAAGAAGGTGACTGCCAATACCTTTGCCACGATACTGATCAAGCACACCGACGGTCAACTGTGCTGTATGCCGGAGTTTATCCAAATCAACGTGTTTGAGATGGACCCATCCTACGACATCCGAGTCGACGCAGGCGACAAAGAAGATTCGTGCTTCAATTTTGTTGTGCCTGAGGAGGACACCCTCGTTATCGACAACATCTGCGACAGTCTCCGCTCGGACGTACTTGCCGCCGCCGATTGCCTCTCGGATTGCACCGACCAGTCCAGTCAAGTCTTCTTCGCGTGCCTGTCTGATAGTAAAAGAAACAGCCTCCGTGGAGTATTCTTCCTCTGCGCCTCCTTCGAACGCAACGCGGAGCTTCCCGTTTGATTTTTCGAGGACCTGATCGCGTTTCAAAATCGCCACGTGGTGACCGAACGCTCTGTGCTCCATGTTGACAGCTTCACGCACTGCTTCTGGCTCCATCGCCCCGTGTCGCTCGACGTAGTCGTAAATATCGCTCCTCCCGTCGTGGGAAAACTTGGGTTTCGTTATGCTAGTCATGTAAACTGTTACCACACCACAGTATATAATAGTTTTGTACTTACTAACAAGAAGGCAGCAAAACGGCCAGTAGTCGTCTTGATTAGCCAGTATCAGACGCGTTGCGCTCAGGAATCCCAGTTAGAATCTGGGCAACATCTTTGATATTATGGGTGTCGATAAGCAACTCGGCGGCGACCCGTACCGTAACATTAGGCTCGATATCCACGCCATAGCACGCCCCATACAGTGCAAGCCAATCGTTTATCGACTCCTCGAGTGCCCGATACTCCGCGGGTGGGAGATGAACGTTCAGGCCTCCAGTTTTTGCCTCAACGTACAGCGACACCGCTGGCCCGACCCCCTCACGGAGGAGTTCCATCGCCTGTGATTCATCCGGCGGTTCAGCTGGCGGCTCAAAGCCAGCACAGTCTTCGGTGGCCCGGTCAGCAAGTGCGTGAACTCGCCTGTGGAATCGCCGTTCTTGCGATGACATCCGTGTGTTATCCCTGTTTAAATTCGACGCCTTTCCCCCCACTTGGATGCTCCCAGTGAGTATCGGCGACGACAGCACACGTGCCACACTCGACACACGGCTGAGTGTCAAGGCTTACTTTGCGTTCGGTCTCACCATTTGTTTGTACGGTTTCCTCACGGTAGCACCCGCCCCCAAAGTCAGTGGCACTCACCGGGCAGGCAGTCACGGCTACGCCACTCGCATCGAAGCTCTCGTCGCGAACCTCAATGTGTGGGTCGTCGACGTTGTACGTGAGGTCACCAATGCGGTCATCAAGGCCTGGCGGTTCGACATTATTCTCGCTTGTGACAGGGTCCCCAAGGACCTCACCTATTCGTTCGGGTATGGTCACATAGGTCATCTTCGTGTCAGGAATCATCCCAAGGACGAACGGTGAGTTAAACGACCGCTCTATTAGACCGTCAAAGAGTTTGAGCCCAGCGGCCCCAACACGCGAGTTAATGACTGCGTTGCCGAGTTTGTTGATAGGCCGGCTCTCAGAGATAAAGCGTGTCATCCGGTACCGTCGAGGCCGAAGTCGCTTCATCACACCTTCTGACTCAAGTTTGCGTTCATACAGCGCCCCGGCGGCGCCGGGTTGACCTCGTGTTTTGGCCTCTTGGAAGGCTTCGGCGGCTAGCCCACCCGCGGTGACAGCATGGTTCATTCCTTTGATGATTGGTCCCTGTGCTTGCATTTGCCCGGCCGCATCGCCCACAAGGAGAAGACGTCCACGGTGTGGTGATGGGTGTGCAACCTTTTTTGAGTCGGGGACCAGCTTCGCCGAGTACTCGCGTTCCTCGTACTCGCCGTCGAACCACTGGTCTAGTAACGGGTGAGTGAGCAGGTTGTCGAGCAGTTCGTGGGGTTCGGCGCGTTCCTCGGCAATCGAGTCGAGGTGGAACACAGTGCCGACTGAGAGCGAATCCTCGTTCGTGTAGAGGAACCCCCCTCCGCGGACGCCATCGAAGAGATCACCCGAAAAAAGGTGTGCACTACCGGTAGTGGGGTCGATATCGAACCGCTGGTTAATGCGTTCGGGGTCCATATCGACAACTGCTTTTACACCTTGGAACCAGTCATCAGGTTCCTCCCAATCCATCAGCCCTGCATCGCGGGCCAGTTCAGAGTTTACACCGTCGGCGGCAATGATGACATCGGCTGTTATTGGGTCAAGTTCATCACAGGTGACGCCGACAATCTTTCCGCCTTCACGGAGCAGTCCATTCACCCGGACATCAGTCAACATGCCACCCCCTGTCTCGCGAGTCATCTCGTGGACTCTGTCGGCGAGCCACGAGTCCATCGTTCGGCGAAGGACGGCATCACACCATTCAGTCCCCTGATGGTGAATCTTGTGTAGGTCAAACGTTTTGACGCTCTCGCCGGCGATGTTATGAATGTAGTAGTCGTCGATCGGTCGCTCCGCTGCTTCCTCTCGGAAACCCGGGAAGAGGTCGTCCATTGTGTATGGTGCCCACTCCTCACCGTAGATGAGACCACCCGAGACGTTTTTCGAGCCGGCCGCAGTCCCGCGTTCGAGAACAAGTGTCTCGATGTCCTGTTTTGCCAGTGCTGCTGCCGCGGCAGCGCCGCCGGGTCCGTTCCCGACGACGACTGCTTCGTAATGTTCGTGCGTGTCTCTCATCGAATTACTCCGTGTTCTGTCGGCTGTCGTGTCTGTTTCTCGTTTGTTCTGCTAGTCGAGGGACGTCGCTGTGTCCTCAGCATCAGTCACCACTCGCCTCCGCAAGGACGGGCTGGAACTCGCCCGCGTCGAGTGCGTCAATAAGTGTTGGTAACACCTCAAAGAGGTCACCCTCAATGAAGTAATCTGAGAACTCCCTGATATCCGCCTCAGGGTCGGTGTTGATAGCAATGATTGTCTCGGATTCGTCCATCCCAACTTTGTGCTGGATAGCTCCCGAAATTCCCGCCGCGATGTAGAGGTTGGGCTCGACAGCCTGTCCCGACTCGCCAATCTGTCGCTCCTCCGAGACATACTGCTCGACGTGACCTCCGAAATCGTACGAGGCTGTGATGACACCACGGGAGAGGCCAAAGCCGGCATCCTCGAACTGGTCGGTGAGTTCAACTCCGAGTTCAAGTCCCTCGGTCGGATCGACTCTATCGATACCGCGACCCATCGCAACGACAACCTCGTGACCTGTGAGGTCAACACCAGCCTCAAGCTGGTCGTGGTCGATAACATCTATCTGGAACCAGTCAGCAGGCAGTTCGATATCGTGTTCGACGATACTGCCGTCCCGGTCGTGGTCTGGCTCCGGGAGATCGAACGTGCCGGGAATAACGCTTGCACCCTGCGGGTGGAAATCCCGGAACGGTTTGTCGATACAGAGGATAGTAGAGTACTCGAAGCCTGAGAAATCCGGGCGCGGCATGTGGAGAACGCGCTCGAACTCTTTGCTGTTGCCGGGATTGCCGGTTTTTGCTGGGTTCGAAATCATTGCCTCCTCAATGTAGAGGTCCGAACAGTCCGAAGCAAGCCCCGAGTCGAGTTCTCCCTGTACGAGCGCCGAGAGGTCACGACCGTTATTTGTCGCTGGGAAGATGTTGTACCGAGGTTC
Source organism: Halovenus rubra (assembly GCF_026586665.1). GTDB lineage: Archaea > Halobacteriota > Halobacteria > Halobacteriales > Haloarculaceae > Halovenus > Halovenus rubra. Next base: position 427,507 of record NZ_JAODIY010000004.1, on the reverse strand, counting down.
GTGGTAGTTACGCCACTCTTGTTCCCAATCCCGACACAGATGGCAGTAAATCTCCGTGTAGGGCTTGTGACGGAACCGCGAAAGTCGGTCGTCGACGTGATAGACGACACGGTCTGCACCGTAGGCAACTGCTTGGTCGGCCAACTCGTCTGCGTTCTCACCGATAATGACGGCAACGACGTCTTCGGGAGTTCCGTCTTCATCACCGCCGTAGGTTTCGTTGTAATCATCCATCAACTCTCGGGCCTTCCCCAGCATCTCTTTTGACACGTCGATGAGTTTGCCCTGCTGTGTCTCGCAGTAGACCCACATGTCTCGGTAGCGTTCATCTGAGAGACCCTCGACATACTGCTTGTCGGCTGTCGGATGGTCGAGGCCGGGATACTGTTGTTCCGGTGGCACGTACTCTAGTTCTTCGCCCTCGACGTCACCGGTTCCTTCGATGGATTCGATACGGCTCTCTAGTTGTGTGAGTGCGCCTTTCCGCTCTTTCCCGTCGTTCTCTCGTTCGACAAGGTCTCGCACAATGTCAGCGTCGTCGATATCGCGGACCATATTGGCAATATCAGCGATGGTCAACTCCGTCAGGTCCACGTTTTCTGGGTCCAGTTCCTCGTCTTCGTCAACGAGTGTCTCAATTCGACTCTCGATGAGTGTTTTGACTGGCGGCCGGTCGTTTCCCTCCTCTTCGAGTGCCAGCATCGCCTCAAGTTCGTCGATATCGTCTACCGAGTTGACTTCCGGTCCAAGGTCTGCGATATCGTGTTCAGTGGGGTCGATTTCTACCATTGTTAATTACTCGCATACTGCTTCATTTCATCGAACACCGTCTCCATCTTTTCTTCGTCGTCTGGTTCGATAACCGTCGCCTCGCGTTCCGACGGCTCCTTGGGAATAGGGTCGACACCGGAGACGATTGTCGGTGACCCATCCAGGCCGATGAAATCTGGGTCGAGGTTCAGGGCTTCTTGATTCCAGACTGTTACATCTTCGTCCAACTCAAGCGTCGCTGCTCGCTCTCTGGTCGCCTCACGAAGGTCCTTGTACCGCAATCGGTGTTCAGCACGCCGATAGGTAGCCTCGAACTCCGGGTCGGTGACGATAAAAGCCGGAAGCTCTGCCTCGATTGTCTCAATCTCTGAGAGGTCACCTTCGACGAGTCGTTTGGCACGGACGGTTCCCTTGTCCTCGTCAACATCAATCGAGATGACGTGGGTTATCAGTGGCCTGTCCGTTAGCTCGTCGTTGATATCGAGACACCAGTTCGTTTGTGGCCCAGTGTGTCCAGTCTCGCCGTCTGCAGTTTTGAAACCGGCAAAGATGATATCCGGTTCTTGCTCTAGTTGCTCGATACCAGTAGCAATTGTCATTGCTGTGGCCCATGTATCTGCTGCGCCCATCTCACGGTCCGACAGCAAGAAGAGGTCGTCAGCATAGACATCTTTCATTCCTTCTTGGAGTACTTCTTTGTACCCCGGCGGACCCATGCTCATTAGCGAGACGTGACCGCCGTGTTTTACTTTTGTCTGGAGTGCTGCGCGTAATGCTATCTTGTCGTTCGGGTTCATCACAGTCGGCGTCTTCCCCCGTTCTAGATGGCCGTCCTCGTCGAACGAGACCTTTCCTTCACGGAAGTCAGGAACGCCTTTGGTAAGAGTAACCATGTGCATTTGTAACACTACCCTAGGAAAGTTGCACAGCGTTAACGGCCTAAGTGTTTCGTCGTTTCTCTGTATTTTAGCCCAGATAGGTGTCTCCACAAGACACGAAAAAAAGCCGCGCGGTCGATTAGCTGGACACAGAACATAAATACCGACCGCCTAAACACTGATTAATGAGCGAGCAGGCCCGACAGTTCGTCGCAGACGAACTATGGCTAGCAATAGCAGTGGTAACCCTTCCACTCCTGATGCTCAGTGGAATGGTCGCTGAACCCCTTTCTGACGCTATTCTCGTAGTCGGATGGTTCCTGCTAACGCCTGTGTTTTTGTTCTGGGGCGACGAGATTGCGGCGCTACTGTTCTCAGCCGAAGATACGACTGCAGACGAAGCCGAGTCAGCTACTGATGCAGTCGAAGAATTGAAACGTCGATACGCCAGGGGAGAGATCGACGAGGCGGAGTTCGAGCGTCGGCTTGACCGTCTGGTTGCTCTGGATGAGGGAGCTGAGATATCGAACGACGCGTACTCACCACCGTCAAAGGTGCGCGAGACCTCTCTCGACCGGTCAGACCCCGATTCTGCCGAGACAGCACAAACAGAAAGAGAGTAATCAGGGTCCACTCCGTCTGTGGCTACGCACAAAACGAGACGTGTCACACGACACAGTGCTGTATGAGGGCAGTCAAGCCAACAAGAGAAAGCAGTTACTGAACAGAGACACAGTTCGGTGACCAGTCTCTCTAAGTGATAGTGCTTCCAGAAAAGAACTTACACAGTCGTGTAACCGGCCTAGTTAGATGCGTCCTGCTCTGCTCGGGTCGACGTCAATCGCATCAACAGGGCAGACATCGACACAGAGCATACAGTCGATACATTGGTCTTCGTAGGTCGGGTCTGCCTTTATCTCGCTTTCTGGGTGCCCGGGTGTGTCAACCCACTCAAACACGTCGACCGGACAGTCTTCGAGACAGGCACCGTCTGCGATACAGATGTCGAAATCAACCGCGACGTGAGTCCCATGGATTCCCTGCATCTCTTCGCTCGGTTCCTCGCCATCAGGTGTCCAGATGCGATGCTCCTCGTGTCGCTCGGTTTCGGTATACGTTTCCTCAAATTCCGGGTCGATTGCCATTGCTAATTATTCACAGTCCGGGCGAATACTTAAACCTTTGACTGACAGCATTCAGTCAAATCGCTACCGATGGGCGAAATAAACCACCGTCTCATCCTCGCTTTGCTTATCGATTCTGGCGAAGCCAACCCGTTCAAACTGTACCATCTCATCAGTGTCGTACGTAGAGAGGCCCGGTTCGGCAACTCCCGAAATATCGCCTTCTGGAGTCCGCATTTTGACTGGTTGGGTATCCGTTGCAGAGACCCAGTGAACAATGTCGACGTTCTCTTCGCGTGTGACATCGAGAGAGGCATCAACGAACTTAAATCCACTCTCGGTATGTTCGACACAGCCATACCCTTTGAGCCAGACACGATTACCCGTCGGTGGGAGGTCAGACTCCTCGAGTAAAACGCCGCCCTTAGCAGGGATGTTCCGCTGCCCGCGATCCTCGTGTTCAGGATGGACACGCGGCTTTCCAGCATCGGGCCCTCCCTCTATGGACTTTTCGACGGCACCACCACCGTGTTCGGGGTCATCACGAACAAAGAAAGCCCGGTCAGTCTCATCGTCAATTCGTTCTCGGTTCTCGGAGTACACTGCAGACATGGCGAGGTCAACATTAGAGCTTGACGTGCCGAGTTCGACCATCGCATCGACAATGGCTTCGCCACGGATTCCGCGACGACGGAGGCTAGCAATTGTCGGTGCGCGTGGGTCATCCCAGCCATCGAGTTTCCCTGTGTCGACGAGTTCTTTGATTGTCGAAGTTGACATCGAGATGTCGTACTCATCGATGTTGACGTGGCCCCAGTGGACAACCTCTGGGTACTCCCAGCCGAAGTAGTCGTACACGAACCGCTGTTTTTTCGCCGAATCCTGAAGGTCGATACCTCGAATGATGTGTGTGACACCGGTTAGATGGTCGTCGATACCGCTCTGGAAGTCAAGCATCGGCCAGCATCGGTACTCCGTGGCTTCCGCACGCGGATGTGGTGTCTCGATAACCCGGAATGCGACGAAATCGCGCAGGGCGGGATTCTTGTGTTCGATATCGGTCTTGACGCGAAGGACCATCTCGCCGTCTCCGTACTCGCCGTCGACTAACCGCTCGAATTCCTCTTTGACCGTCTGGATATCCTTATCCCTGTGAGGACAGGCCTCTCCAGCGTTCTTTTGTTCCGAGAACTCCGCCTGGGGACAGGAACATGTGTATGCCCCACCTTTCTCAATCAGGTCCCGAGCGTGTTCGTAGTAGGTTTCGAGGCGATCACTCGCTTTGAGTATCTTGTCGGGTTCGAAGCCGAGATATTCAACAGCCTCCAGAATCTCATCGTAGGCGTCGAGATCTGGACGCTTTGTCTCCGGGTCTGTATCGTCAAACCGACAGAGCATCCACCCATCGTAGATGTCTTTGTACGTTCCAATAACCGCGGGCATCCGCGCGCTGCCAAGGTGCCACGGCCCGTTCGGGTTCGGTGCCATTCGCATTCGAACCTGGTCGTATTCCTCAGCGTTGGGTAGTTTGGGAAGTGCTTGCTCGTCCTCCTCGTCTTCGGCTTCGAGTGCTTCGAGGCGCTCGGGTGCGAGCTCTGCGAGCCGTTCGCGTCGCTCTTTTTGGCTCATCCCGTTAACTTCCTCAACGACAGGTGCGATAACACCAGCAATCTGGTCCCCATACTCTCGAAACTCTGGGTTTTGCCCCATCAGAGGGCCCATAATTGCACCAACCTGTGCCTCACTGTCGTGTTTCAACGCGTTGAACAGAGCGTTTGTCTCAGCGGCTTCTTTTGCCTGGTTCTCGATATCCTCGTCCATTACTGAGTACGTCCACGCCCGACCACCAAAACTGGGACGGATTTGCCTCAGAACCGCATCTATTTAGACACAGGGCAAGAGAATACCTGCATGGGACTGTTCGACCGACTGCGTGGGGATGATGGCCCGCGTGTCGTTTTCGTTGGTATCGATGGTGTTCCGTACGATCTTGTCGAGGATCACCCGGACGTGTTCGAAAATCTCACCGCGATTGCGTCGGAGGGAACTGGTGGACGACTCCAAAGCATTGTCCCACCAGAATCGAGCGCTTGCTGGCCAGCACTTACCACCGGCCAGAACCCTGGCGAGACAGGTATATACGGGTTCCAAGACCGAGAGCCGGATTCCTATGAAACCTACGTCCCCTTAGGGGCCCACGTTAAGGCTACCCGGCTATGGGATCGAGTGACGGCTGCCGACCGCTCAGCGTCGGTGTTCAACGTCCCAGTCACGTTCCCACCGTCCGATGAAGTGCAACGGCAGGTGTCGGGCTTTCTCTCGCCGTCACTGGAGGATGCAGCGAGTTCGCCAGCGGTAGAGAGTACGCTCGAAGATCTCAACTATCAGGTCGATGTCGACGCAAGCCTCGGCCACAACGATGACAAGACAGCATTCATCGAAAACGCAAACGAGACACTAGAGGCACGATACAATGCATTTAGCCACTACATTGACCAAGACGACTGGGACCTCTTCTTTGGCGTGTTTATGGCAACTGACCGCGTGAATCACTTCTTGTTCCGAGACTACGCACAGGATGGAGCGTATGCTGAGGAGTTCCTCGACTTTTACCGTAACCTCGACGAGTATATTGGGAAGATTCGGGAACAACTTGACGAGACCACGGAGTTGATTGTCGCGTCTGACCATGGATTCACGGAACTCAACTACGAGGTGAACTGTAACCGATGGCTCTCTGAAAACGGCTGGCTTTCATACGCCGCTGACGAGCCCGAAGACCTCGCTGATATCGGCCCTGAGACGAGGGCGTACTCGCTCATTCCTGGTCGGTTCTACCTCAATCTCGAAGGGCGTGAACCAGATGGAACAGTTCCAGAAAGTGAGTACGAAACCACTCGCGATGAGTTGATAGCCGACCTCAAAGCACTCACTGGTCCCGACGACAGGAAAGTTTGTGGCCGTATCGTCAAGGGAGAAGACGCATTCGACGGACAAAACACCGAGATAGCGCCGGATGTCGTGGTTGTTCCCGCAGATGGATTCGACCTGAAAGCGTCGTTCGGTGCAAAAGACGACGTGTTCACCACCGGACCTCGCAACGGGATGCACAAGTTCGACAATGCGTGTCTCTACTCGACGGCTGACCTCTCAGTGGATGATATAGACCTTTACGACATCACGCCGACGATTCTGGACCTAATGGAGATCGAAGCCGACACTCCCAAAATGGATGGGACCAGTCTCGTGAGGTGACGCGACGGGACTGGTTACGCGGCGTGAATGAAAAGCTTCTTTGAAAACTGGAACGCCGTCTGAGACATGACGGCAGATTTCCCGGATTACATCGACGTTGAGTACACCGACGGTGAAGGTGAAGATCCAAGCGAGTATCCTGCCCTTGAGTCAAAAATCGAGAAAGCAATCGACGTGACACGACAGGGTCTCGAAGAGTACGAAAACCCCGCAGTCATGTGGACTGGTGGAAAAGACTCCACACTCACGCTCTATTTCATCAACGAAGTGGCTGACGAGTTCGGCTTCGAGAAACCGACAGCAGTGTTCATCGACCACTACCAGCATTTCGATGAGATTACTGATTTCGTCGAGCACTGGGCCGACGAGTGGGGCATCGACCTTGTGTACGCGCGCAACGAAGACGTCGGGTCCTACGTCGACGAGAACGGACTTGGGCCCGGTGATGACATCCCAGTCGATGCACTTGGCGACCACAACCAACATCACATCCGCAATATTCTCGAGTACGAGGATGAGACGTTCCCCTTCCTGCTCGACACGTACGTCGGCAACCATCTCCTCAAGACGGTTGCGCTGAACGACGCCCTTGAAACACACGAGATAGACGGTGTCATTTCCGGCGTTCGCTGGGATGAGCAGGAAGCTCGGGCCGACGAGACGTTCTTCTCGCCACGCCACGACCCAGACACCTACCCACCACACGACCGAGTCCACCCAATCCTACAGTTCAAGGAAGCAGATGTGTGGGATGCCTTCTGGCATTACGTGGTTCCAGAAGCGGCAGCCGAGTTCCCCGACAGCGGACACGTTCCCCAGTCTGGTGACGACCTTCCCGATGGTGTGGAGTGGGAAGATGTGCCCATCTCGCCGAAGTACGTCGCTGGCTTCCGTTCGCTCGGTTCCGAGGTCTCGACTGAAAAGACAACCGACGAGCCCGCATGGCTGCAGAACCTCGAAGACACCACCGAGCGAGCCGGTCGCGCCCAAGACAAAGAAGACCTGATGGAGCGTCTGCGCGACCTCGGCTACATGTAACTGCGGCTCTTCTCAGCGAACCTACAAAAACGCGATTCAGCAAACATTGATGCCCTCTCCACTCGTCTTCTGGGCATGGACACGTACTACCGGGCTGCTCGGACGAGAAAGAAAACTGCAAAGCGACGGCAATGACGCCCGAACAGTATCTGAGCCGTATCGGGCTCAGCCCATCGGCAGTCGGGGAATCTGACATCGAGTCACTCCAGCGCCTCTTATACGCACACGTCACGGCTGTGCCATTCGAGAATCTCGCAATCGTCGGCGACCCACACGGTGACACGGACGGTTCTGGCGTCGTGCTTTCGACGCCACAGCTATATGAAAAAATCGTCACGCGTGAACGCGGCGGCTACTGCTTCGAGCTTAACGGCCTCTTTCATTGGCTCTTAGACAGCCTCGGCTACGATGTCGACCGCGTGGCCGCGCGGATTACTGGCGACGGTGGGGTCGAGCTCCCAGCCAATCATCACGCAAACGTGGTCCACCTCGATGGCCGCTACGTGGTCGATGTGGGGATGGGAACGCCCAAGATTCGACAGCCAATCCCAGTCAACGGGCCAGCACTGACCGATGATGTTGGCGTTGAGTGGCGTGTTATCGAGGCAGAGCGCCCTGACGTGACCCACCGCGTGGAGTTTCGCTACGAGAGCCACGAGGAATGGACTGACCGATACGTGTTCGACGAGACGCCCAGGTCGCTCTCGTATTTCGAGGCAACAAACGACTACCTGCAGAGCGCTCCCGAGTCGACGTTTACCGGCTCGCCGTCGATTTCAGTTGGGACCGAAAACGGATTGGTCTATCTCGATGCCGAAACGTTTGTCGAGTACGTCGGCTCAGAGAAACACGAGGAACCGGTCCAACCCGAAAGGTGGCACGACGTACTCACGGAACGCTTTGGTATACTATATCCAGCAGACTGACAGCCATCGACTCTCCCGCCAAGAAACTAATATTTGAAGATACCAATCGATCAAACAACACAGCGAAAACTATGTCAGGCGAACAGAAAGACAACACAGATTTGACGCCTGAGGAGCGGACCTACGCACCTCTCCCCAGGCAGACGATGTACAAAATTCAGACAGCACAGGCGGAGGGTGCCGAGCCAGATGATGTTGCCCACCCACCACAGACCATTCGGACCAACGAGTTTCGGTGTCTGTACTTCGAGTTGCACCCCGACGAGCAACTCGACTGGCACACCCACACGCCGGGACTCGACGAGGTAAATCTCTGCCTTGATGGCCGAGCTAAATACACCATGGAACGCGAAGACGGGAGCCATCAGACGCTCGTTATCGAGCCGATGGAGTTCGTCTACGTTCCCGGCGGAGCGCGAAAAAAAATCGAGGTTGTTGGCGACCAGACTCACCGGTCGCTCTCGGTTGCGAAAGCTGCTTCCGTAGCGAGGCTCGAAGCGCTTGAGAAAACCGGCGATACCGCAGAAAACGAGACCCAAGAGACGGCATGGTCTGACGCGCTGTTCGTCGACCGGAAACGTGACGACGTTGTCGTCAAAAACGACGACCTCGTCTCAAAGTAGCTTCTGTAGCAGACCGATTACTAAACCGATGGAAAATCTGGTATACGATGACCCCGTTGAGAAAGAGTCTAATGCGGAAATAGTAGTTCAGCGAAAGACAATACAAAAGAATCTCATATCGGAGTGAACAGTGTGATTGTAGTGGAATAACTGTTGAATTACAGAATGTGATTGCTTGTTATAGAAATCGTATATGGGTTCGGGCGGATTTGAACCGCCGGCCTCCTCCATGTCAAGGAGGTGTCATAACCGGTCTAGACCACGAACCCTCGCAATTCAGTATACTGCCGGGGGATAATTGAAGGTTTCGAATCGAAGACGCTCCTGTCGGTTGGTTTTGCCGCCATCTATCGGTTATACGTGCTGTGTTAGCTGAAAACACTGGTTAGTAACTAAACAATAGCTGGAATGGATGCGTAGCGAAACGTGGGTTGGTGTTGTCGTTGTACTGCTCTACAGAGAAGTGTGGACTGGGCCACGGTGCCACTCAACTCAGTCGATAATGTGACGATTTTTCTCGGCAATTGCGGCTGCTTCCTCAAACTCACTCTCGCCGAGGAGTCCACGGGCTGCACGCTTTCCCCACTCGACGGCTGGTTGTGTGAATGTCTCGACATCGTATAGTTCGCCGGCCAAAATACAGGCAGCTTCCATATCGTAGAGCAATCGGCCGAGGGACTGTTCGTTCAACTGTTCAATCTCGATCCTGACGTTTGGACAACCTGCTGTGGCCAAGCTTGCTTCGGTTGCTTCGAACTCTGCATCGAGCAGCGAGCCAAGTTCGCTGCCACCAAGATACGAGAGTTCGTCGATATCAGTCTCGGGAATCGTCACATTGGCTGTCTCCTGTGGGCGAACGAATGTGACAAGCTTGTTTCGCGGGCCCGCACGGTATAGCTGGAGTTGTGAATGCTGATCTGTGGCCCCAAGTGCTCGGACCGGCGTCTGTCCCCCACCGTCTTTCCCGAGACTCTCAGCCCAGAGCTGTGCAAACCACTCCGAGAACGGCTCTAATCGTTCAGCATAAGGCATCATAACATTCATGTCTGCTCCGCGCTGGCCGAGCGCGTAGGAGACAGCACCGTACGCATAAGCCGGACAGTCAGACAGCGACGGCGAGAGACTTTCAGCACCCTCTTTCCCGCCATCGAGGAAAGCATCGATATCGCAATCTTGGATTGCTGCGGGAACGAGTGCGACTGTCGACAGTGCAGAGAACCGCCCGGGGACGTTATCGGGAACATCGAGAGCGGGCAGAGCATGTGTTTCGGCAAGCGTACGGAGTGGACCGTCATCACCGGTAGTTACAATCGTCTGTTCAGTCCAGTCGACGCCGGCATCGTCCATCGCTTCACGTACAACTAAGAACGTAGCAAGTGTCTCAGCGGTCGTACCAGAGCGGGAAACAACATGGACAGCAGTCTTACCGAGGTCAAGAGAGTTGAGGACAGATTGCGTGTGTTCCGGGTCAACGTTGTCTAGTACGTAGTGTTCGACCTCGTCGTTACCGACCGCCGTTGTTATGGTCGCTGCACCAAGCGCACTCCCACCAATGCCGACAGTTAAGACGGCATCGCTGTCGGCGAAGTGGTCGGTCTTCCGGCGAATCTCGTCTGAATCGACCGTTTCTGGTAGGTTCAATGCGGCATAGCCAAACTCGTTGTTCTCCCGACCCTCGGCGATGCGTTCATGCCCAACGCGAACCCTCTCAGCCAACTCTTCGAACTCATGTTTATCAAGCGACGGCTGACTCTTATCGGTCAGTATGTTCCCGATATCTACGTTCATACGTCGCTTCTCGGCTGGATGTTGTTAGAACTCACGACTTTCTCCGCCAGTCGAAACCACAAAAAGTGCTCGTACCGTATCTGGTCGCATGACAGGGACAGACGAGACAGAGAATGACGACGAACAGGTCGACGAGGTTGTTTCGATGTATCAGCAGGACGACGCTGTCGGCCCGGGAGATGCCCCAGCGCCCGAGAGTACAGACGGAGAGGGAGCAAGTGGTGACCAAGATACGCAAAACGACGCACAACCGGATGACCAAGAGCAGTTAGAAACCAAGGCGCCGATAGTTGAAGCCGGCGGCGGTGAGTTAGAGGAAGTGACTGGTACGTTTTATGTCAAGTATGCACAAGATGTCTCAGTCACGCTTCATGAGATAAATACAGCCCAAATTTGTACGCTCGTAGAGAATCCTGGCTTCGAGCGCCACGAGATCATCGAGGCAACACTGGAAGAACAGCCGCCAATGGGTGTTTCCTACCTAGTCGAAGAGCTAGAAGAGCAGTACTCAATTCCGGTCGAACAGAGCGACGAAGCATTGACAACGCACGTTCGTGAGATTGCTACGGAAGAACTCAGTATCGGAGACGCTGTGGCTATCGAACGAGAAGGCAAAGGCGAGATACATATCATCCGTGTCGAGCCAGCACAAGTAGCAGACACTGTCGAAGAGTTGCACGACGACGAGACGACGTATAAAAATGCCGCCCGATATGACCACGTTTCCCGCGTCGAAGTCAGGACAGATACTGAAGCGGGTGTCGTGAGTATCCGATATATGCCCTAAACACCGCGTAGGGAGTTCTTTCACGCGATTTCTTCAGACACCAGACCCCCCTCGTATGCCAGAGCAACCTAAAGAGTCACGAGTAGCGACAGCGCTACGCAGTTGTTGTGAGTTCTTTGTGAGTTGGATGTGAGTTACTGGGGAGTGGTTTTATATAATAGAAGAACAAAAACTCACATATGTCGAGAGAGATTCGGATTACAATCAGCGACGACGAGGTGTTTGAGCGGATGAAGCGAGTCAAAAAGCACCTCGATTTATCTTGGAAAGAAGTCTTGCACCGTGGGCTCCAGATTGACGATTTCTCTCAACCAACGGACCGAGATGCCACAGTACACGACGGACCGGAACAGACGCCTTCGCCGGGCGATACTGATTTTGGTGACCGTATCGAACGCCAGCTCAAACAACGAATCGAGGCCTCACTCGAAAATGCGCTCGGCGTTGAGACGTTCGAAGCTGAGTCGTCCGGTAGTCCACCGTACGATTATGAGGACGAGGTTGAGTCGCTTGCGAACGCAGAAGATGCAACTCTCATCTTTCCGTTTTTAGATGAGACCCCCGCTAACCGGGTACCACTCCGGGTCGAAATCGAAATGCGAGCGGGTGGCGTCGAAATTGATGTTGTGGCCGTCAGACAAAGTAAATCGGTCACCGAGATGAACTGTTTCAAAAGGGCAACACGCCAGCGAATCGCGGAAGGCTTGGCAACTGGCTCGTCGGTTCGACTTGAGCTCGGTGACGGAGCCGAGGAGTACGAGGTAACGCCTGTCCTTACTTGGGGTCGTGATAGTCAAGGAGAGCTCGTTGTCGAGCAGGTGAAAATTGAAGACGTACTGTTTGGCGAACAGGCACAGCAATAACAGAGGGTGAGTATAGCAATGAACGCAAAACACGACTCGACAAACTCGAACGCTGATAACCCCACGCTGCAGGCGGCAATTGGGTCGTTGCTCGCTGATGAGACCCGGATTGCAATTCTCACCGAACTGTATGCGGTCTCCGATACTGAGGGTTTATCATTCTCAACGCTTAGACGGCAGGTTGGTGTCTCAGACTCCGGACGGTTTAATTATCATCTTGACCAACTGTCAGGAGAACTCGTCAGAAAACGCGACGAGAAGTATACACTCACTTCCGTCGGTAAGCAACTCGTGATGGCTTTCGAAGACACCAGACAGTGAACTACCCTATCGTTGGCGGGTCTGTCCGCTGATTGTCGAGTAGATATGAGTACTCTACTATTTTGTCGCCCAGTTTCTCTGCTCGTTCTAGCGCCGTGTTGTCAACCAACTGTCCGTCTTCGATAACACTGCTAATGTTCGGTATGCCCACCTGGTGTGAGAGCGGGACTGCTCGAAGCCAGACACAAATAGTGCGTAAATGGAGTAGTGAGGGTGTCGGAAACCGTCCACCAGCAACGGTCACGAGACCAACCGGCTTGTCTTCAAACTCATCAAAGCCACAGTAGTCCAGTGCTGTTTTCAGCGGCGACGCGATTGAGCCGTGGTAAATTGGCGTCCCTAAAACAATGCTATCAGCCACTTTGATGTTCTCGCGGAGCTTCTGTGCGTCTCCGGCATCTTTCTTGTCGCCGTTATATAACGGAAGGTCGTACTCCCGGAGGTCGATAACTGAGGTCTGTGCTCCAGACGCTTTAGCAGCTGCCATAACATGTGCCAAAACGACACGCGTTGAACTATCATCCCGTAAGCTTCCACAGACTGCGACAACTTTCGGACTCTCTGTCATTGAATTGCCTTGGTAGAGTGAGGGTATATTAGTTCGCTGAAATTGGTTTATATTATACGAACTATCATTTTTCTGTTCTAGCTCGTTCATTGTGGGTTGAGGTTTCTAAAACGGATACGACCCTGTACAGCGGTCTCGTCACCTCATCCAATTAAACTGGCATTATTTCGTGTGTGTAGACCTCGATAACGTGTCTTACTTCGCTTCTTGGGAGGTCGCCTCATCGTCAGAGGCCGCCGATTCGTCAGATTCAGCCGTCGAAAGCGGTTCTTCCGGTCTGTCTGTTTGTGGTTCGGGTGGTGTTGAATAAACGTACGCTGTCCCGTCATCAATAACAAGACACTCCTGACGTTCAGCGTCGTGGATGACACGCCGGTCAGAATCTACCGCAACGTCAACGAGGTCTTTGACCGAGGCAACCTCAACCGTAGAGGACGGTATACTGTCGTCTGTCACCCGTCCCTCACTAATCCACTCGGAATACTCATCGTAGGTGTTGGAATACTCAGCCCAAGCCAAGGCCTGCTCACTGACTTCAAACGTCTCACGGTAGTGACTGATACTGACTACAACCAGTCCGCTGATTCCGATGAGAGCTAAAAGCGGCCCCCCGGTTGTTCGCAGTGGACTGTACTCACTCTCGCCGACACGTTGTCCGAGTTGCTGGCCAGATTCCTCAAACGGGCCGACGTCAGTGTACTGATACACAGACGACCCGATGTCGAGACGTGTCTCGTAACTGTACGTTTCGCTTGTTTCTTTTCCGTTCCGCTCCCCAGCTACTGACAACTCTGAAACCAACGCAACCTCAGTGGTTCCTGGAGACCCCCCAAGCTGATTGTCTATCTGTTCTGCGTTGTCGACGAGAGCGGAAATGTTCATTCCGAACGGAACCGTAATCGTTTCGCTGGGCTCGACTGACTGGTGGCTCACCGATTTGAGTTGTTCCTGTGTTTCCCAGTACGTAACCGCTTCACCGTCTTCTTCGGCAGTCGACCGAAGAACAAGTGTTACTGTGGTCTCGATATCAACGTTTCCACCCCCAGTTGCGAGGTAGCTATACTCGAGTGACCCATTTGTTATCGGCATTACCTGCGTAAAATAGGAACGTTGATTTCGTAACACCGAGCCTTGCTCATACAAATCGGTTCCCTTCATCACGGTTGCCTGATGCGAGAGCGACGTAGTTGATGACCAACTTGCCTCCTCAAACTGTTCGATCTCAGTTGGGCTAGATGTGTATGTCGTGACGGTAAAATACCCACCGACTAATGCAATACCGACACACAAGAGAACAACTATCCAGAAGTACTTCCCTACTCTGTGCTTTACTAGCAGTCTGTCGTTATCCATTGTTTATTGTAATATTTTCGTTATGTTTGTCTTTTTTGAAAAACTATCTCTGTCACCTGAGTCGACCGACAAGGCGATCAAACCGAGACGGGCCGGTTCGTTGTTCAAATCTGGTCGATCCTGTACCCATAATAGTCCTGCCAAGTAGATAGAACGGAATACCAATTTCTGCGTTGATAACGAGGATGGGGAGCCATGGGTGGATATCATAAAGTGATAGAATCATCGACTTTGGCAGGGTATGAATGTATCTGTGTTCTTTGAGATATGACTGGTAGAACCCCGTGTTGGGTGGTGCAGTAATAGCGACGCTCACGTTTTCGGTTCCTCGTCCAGAGATTGTCATCGATTTAGAATCTGTCTTGATATTGTCACCTGCAGGTTCCAAGGCGACAACCGTTGAGAGAATTCCAGTGTTGACAAATTCATAATCGTACGATTCTGTTGTTCCCTGTTGAATCAGGTCAGGCGACTCACTGTTAAATTCGGCGCTAACGATACCGAACTCATGGGTCTCGGCAGGCCCCACCATGGCAGCAGTGCCACCAGCCATCACGAGTAGGGTGAATAGGATGACAAGCAGATGAGTGCTCATGCCTGTATTTCTCGATAACTTTCGGCTGTAGCGTTCTCTGTCTGCTAGTTTAATATCCAGCAAATAGAGGATAATTGATAGAAGCAAAACGAGATACCCCATTCCCTGCATTCCGAGAAGGGCATCTAACCCGAGCGACTGAGCCAACAGACTCTGAATGGATGCCAGCAGAGATTGAACGCCCGAGACGGCGTCACCGAGTCGCGGAATCGTTGCCACGTCTTCCCCTGGTTGCCACGCAACAGCCTCGATTTGGGGCTCTTTTACGTATGGCTCGCCCCCGTCTTGGTCAGTAAACGGGTTCGCGTCACCCCTCGTTTCGAATCCTTTCTCAGTCTCGCCAACGATACGATGTGTCGTCAGCTGCCCGTTCTCTATTTCCTGTGCATTGAACACGACAACATCGCCCACCTCAGGCTCTCCTGCTAACTCAGTGGGAACCGCGATGAACCCATCGCCGGTATCTATCGTTGGCTCCATACTACCAGTCGTGACATAACTCAACAGAATGGGCTGTCCAAGTACCTGGCCGATAACTAACACGACCAGACATAGTGCGACCAACAACTGAAGACTCAACCAAGCTACTCGTTTAATCTTCATGCCTGACCTGTCTGTGCTGACGTTAACCCACAGCTCTGGTATCTTTTTTCATACATTCATTCGGATGATATGCTAATAATTCGACCACCTATGCTTACACACAGAGTGCATCGTGTTCGATACTGCGACGTGACGGGTGAGTTGGGACACTCACGATTGTTCGGCGGTCTCGACATCCAAAATCTCGAACCGAGCACCTCCTTCTTTGCTCTCTGTCAGCACAACATCCCAACCATGGTCCTTTGCGACTTCCTGTACAATTGTCAAACCAAAACCAGTCCCGGTGGTGGTTCTCGAGTACCCGTACTCAAAGACCGTGTCACGCTTTTCAGGCGGGATCCCCGGCCCGTCGTCTTCGACGTAGAACCCGTTTTCTATTGTCCCAATACGAATAATCCCACTGTCTGCACCGTGTTTGATTGCGTTCGAGATGAGATTTTCGAGCAGTTGTAATGCCCGTCCTGGGTCTGCCATTATTTTTAGTTCTGTTGTACATATAACGGTAGCAGGCCCAACTTCGATATTTTCTCGGCACTCGTCTACCAGCGTCTCCAGCCCGATTAGCTGAGTGTTAAGATCTCCATCTTGCTTCCCGATTGTTAGAAGGTCATCAATAAGCGCCTCAATTCGATCGAGTGAGCGGCGACAACGGCCGATGTTCTCTTCATCAGCACCGTTTTGCTCGACCGCTGCAAGCGAGAGAGACAATGACTGAACTGGGTTACGCAGGTCATGACTCACAACTGAGACTAATCGGTTTAGCTTCTGGTTTTTCAACTTCAGCTCTTCATATTCCGACAGCGCGTGAAACTGGGAGTAAATGGCAACAATTTCGCCGCTTTCGTCGGTACACGCCCGACTCCGCCATTGACAAGAAATACGCTTCCCATTGTTGGTAACAATCTCTGTTTTGTGGGTTTGCGTTCCCTTCTCTGCGAGCAGATTACCAACTATTTTCTGAACCGTATCGCGCTCCGACTCTGGAACAATCTGTTTCAGGCTACATCCTTCGAATTCAGTACTCGAGTAGCCTAATATCTCGCGTGCAGTCTCGTTGAGTTGGACGGCATCAAGCTGGCTGTCCCACTCAATAGCGGCAAACGGTGCGTTATCGAAGAACGTTCGTCTGCTCGCCGTTCCTTGCTTTTCGCGACGTTTTTTTACGAGAGAGGTTACCCTGTTAGCGAGCTTTTCATAGTAATCGTTTCCAAATCCTTTCTGATAGTAATCGGAGACACCCGCTGAAATGGCTTGACTAGCCAAATCTTCGGAACCTTTCGCTGTCAGCAGAATAAACGGGAGGTCACCGTAATCTTCCCTGACTTTCCGGAGAAGTTCGATCCCGGTCAGTGGCGTCATATCGTACACCGAGATAATACAGTCGACCTCTGTTTCCTCTAAGCGTGTAATCGCAGTTCGAGAGTCTTCGACCGTAGAGACGGTCACATCCTTTTGTTGTCTCTGAATATGTGTTGCGGTAATGTCAACATAATCTTGCTCATCGTCGACAACAAGAATCGAGATTGTTTCGGTCTGTGCAGGTTGTCGCTCTAAATCTGATTGCAGTCTAGCGTTCATGCATATTCACAGTTGTTTCAGGCTGAATTCTCCACTTGACGACTCCAAGGTGGTGACCGTGAAAAGCCATCACAGGATCTCAAATTAAGATTCTAATGCATGTAATATAGGATTACTCCCACTGAATCAAAAATCGAATTCAATAATCGACTACGACAGGTGCTCAGTTAGTGCCTGAGAGTCCAGTCAGGACTGCTATACCATACGTAGAACAGAAATTCAGCTATAGATAAACAAAAACTCTTCTTGAGTTTTAATCATACGACAATGTAGTAGCATTAGATGCGTATGAGTTAGATAGTATATAGAATATCTTATACAAATGCTAGTTGCTTTACCAGATCGAGCACCAGTACAATCGAGAGACTGGCGGTATCATAGCCTGTTACGATCGTATACTAGCATATATAAGCTAAAATTTGGAGTATAGTGTGGCTGTTGACTCCCTGCGTACTCGTCCAAGAACGCCAGCGAGGCGTAATCTAGTCGAAGCTATTGGCGTTGATCGTGACTTGATTATCTATCTCAGCGAGTACCTGATCTCCCTCAGAAAGGCTATGAGCTCTAATCGTAACGCTGATCATAGCACAGGACCCCTCAATGAGAGTGACTGCGTTTTGCTCGCCGAGAATCGATTGTTGTCTGTGCTCTTCGAGATGAAAATCAAGGCGCCGCTTACCCTCTTCCGGATACCCCTCCCCCAAGGGGACTGTCGGCCAGTCTTCGTCGTCTTGGACGTACACCGACGCTTCTTTAGTTCCCTGGTTGCAGACGGTGAAGACGTTCTGGAACCAAGAAGTAGCATCCGAATTGACGCCCAAGCCCATCGGCGAACTGGCTGCTGATGGGTTTTCATCAGACATCGCGATTCTAAGTCTGCCGTTGTCGTCGACATATCCGTATTCACCGTTCGGCGTGTCAGCAACGTCAAGTCCAAGATATGCCTTTGGATCTTTGGCAAGACCAATTGTCAGATTACGCTCGCTCTCAACCTGTGAGAACGCTCCCGTTCCAATAAGACCAACTCCTGCAGTCGCACTCAGACCCGTACCAACCAAGAATTTTCGTCGCTTCATTTTTGTTGTGGTGCCCGGGTGGAAAACGGAATGTAGTCCTATGGACTACCAGCGTCAGGTGCGTCTGCGACAATTGTGATAGAACCATCAATCAGCGGGTCATTCGTCGTCGCGTCGAGACCATGCGTCATCGTACGAACCCCAATCTTATCGGAATTTCCTGCATCAAGCGAGACAGCGTCGTTCGGTGTGATCATTTGACGGTTATCGTTACTGTCGAGATAATAGAAGCAAATAGCCCAGTTACTATCGGTGGGCGTTTTCCAATTATTCGTAAGGTCGGGGTGTCCATTGCTTCCTGAATTGTACGTGGGGAAACTGTAGGAGATATTAGCTTCGGCTACCCCGTTGTTGCTGAGTTGGAACATATCGTCGAAGTATGTTGTTGAATCAGGGTTGACACCAGAGCCTCCATTACCTGAGTCGCCGATATTGACCGAGAGTTTTCCGTCACTGACTTCGGCGAACTGCTGACTGTTCGACGAATTAGATAACTTACTCAATCCCAGATATGCATTTGAGTCCGTTTCGACATCAATACTCACTGTACGTTCCGCTTCAACTCTGCTGAATGCGCCGGTTCCGAGAGCAGTCGCGCCACCGGCAGCCAGTGCGCCTGCGCCGATCAAGAATTTTCGTCGTTTCATTGGCATGTTTGCTTGTTGTTGTTGTTGCGTCCAGGTAGACCGCAACACTTCGTGTGAAAGACCTCATCTGCGGTGCCGGACGTAACTATCAATAGAAAACACACATCTATTGTATTATACTTCCTGAGCCGAAAGCTGTGTTCATATCACTAGCCCTGAAAGCGCTCACGTGAGTCGTTGAAGCAGACGAAAAAATCACTAGCTTGGCGTTTCGGACCAGTTACAACTCAGGGCAGCCATAACATCAAAACGACTTGAAAATCGGACCACATCATAAGGCTGGTAGAACTAATTTCAAACTGAAATTCAAGGATGTTGTTGTTTCAGGGACCTCCTGTCACACCAATAATAGATAGGTGTATGCATTTTGTAAAAGAGACAGAAGAGTGTGTTACAGACACGTTACATGGCGTTTTGCTTGTGAGAAACTCGTTTAGAACGTGAAAGGTAATGAGGTTTTATACGCACGGAATGCGTTCTGGACAAGTACGAACGTGAGTTACACAGAGTTCGCCCTTTACACTATGACACCATGAAACGGAGACGATTTTTGTTTGGCTCATCAGCCGCACTGACTGGAACCGGGTTGTTAGTCGGAAGTCGTGGGACGACGACTGCCGAGACACAGCGGAAAATGCAAATTCAAGTCGAAGGCGACGAAGATGCGTATCTCGGCATGGAGATTCCCGAGACGTTTGAGTTTGGCTGCAAGGAAACATTCAACATTCCGTTACGTAACCAAACAAATGACCCACTTTCGCGTGTCGATGGCTCAGCCAATCTGTCAGGAGGTGGCATTCAGCTGCTAGATTATCAATTCCCAGATTCGTTGGGTCTTGGAGAACAAAAGCCTCTCACGGTTACATTTAGCTGTGGAGATAACACGCAAGCGGTTGGAGAGTTTGGCTTCGACATTCGCGCTGAAAGTGAGGGTGGTCACACACTAATCAATGCCCAACGGAACTCCGAAGTCAATCTCGAATGTTCCTGTATCGACAGGCAAAGAATCGTTCTGGTTGGATTCGCACCCAAATCTGACACAAACCCTTCGGAGTTGAACCCGTCAGTAGAGCCCAACTGGCACGATGACGATGGTGAAGTTGTTGGTATTAAATGGAAAACCGATGTCGCAGTTGAAGAGGTCGTTCTTCACGGTGGGGCTGAGTGGTATCGTTACAGGACTGGTTCGAGCACATCTGGAACAGCTACCATGGATCAAAAGTCAGCTGATGGGTACGCTAACGAACGCGATTTCGAAGGGATACGTGGACAAAAGGTTCAGTTCGCCGGTGATAGGAACTGGCGATGCAAGACATCACCGTGTGATGGGAAAGCGGGCTGGGTTATTCGGAATAGTCGTGGCTCGTTCGGAGGGGGAAAGAAAACGCCCGCACAGTGTGGAAACGTCAGCACTGACACTACTTCAGAGTGAAAATCGACCGACGGTGTCTCACTGGAGATAAGCAGAGTTCAAGATAGGAGAAGTCGTTTTTCGGTGCCAGTGTGAGAGCTCCACGATAGGTTTGGAGAAGCCTACACCAATTGAAGTGGGACAGCTGAGTGCTGGGGGAAAATCCAACTCTGGATAAGAGAATCTTTTAGCAAAGATAACTGTTGTTCAGATAATACCTGAGACGTGTCTGTGCAGCAGTCTTGAATGTCAGGCACACGAATACAATACTTGTAGGAGACATATGTTTTTCTACAGACACCTCTCATACGGGTGATTGGCATTATGAAACGACGCACAATACTCGTTGCAATCGGTGGCTCTGCCGCAGTTGGTAGTGGGCTAGCTGGGACAAGCGCCTTCAGTACAGTAGAGGCACAACGCGATGTCACAATCAACGTCGCCGGAGATTCATCAGCATATTTAAAATTTGAGACTGTTTCGCGGTCACGAAACAGCAAGCATTTCGCCAGTATGGACGGTGATGAAACGATAGGTATTGATATTTCAGAACACGATGCGTTCGACTCAAAAAATGGCGTTGAACCTGGAGAGGGAACAAATACGTCCGCATTAACGTGGTTCGACGATCTCGTCCAAGTCTGTAACCAAGGTTTAGAGGATGTTGCCTTCTTTATTAAAAAGCCAACTGATGATGACTTTCCTGATGGTATCGATGCACAATATCAGGGTACTTCCAGACTAATGTGTTACGTAGGGGAAGCTACCGACGAGACAGTGGGAACTAACGTTCTTGATATAGATCCAATCATGGGAAAAGACAGTGCGGTCGAGCTTGAAGTTGGAAAATGCATCACGTTTGGGCTGCGAGTATACACTGATGGAATCGACGCCACCGAGTACGATCAAGTATTCAATGAGAAAGTGACTCTCGTCGGTGATGTAGACGAAGACCCTTCATTCCGACCGGACAACTGACTGTTGTGTTACGCGAATCAGTGACTCTGTTACTCGAATTAAAAGGGCTAGATGCTAATCAGAGAGCTTCCGATATAAGCAAACGTATTCCAGAGATATGCAAATTATAGACGTGAATTTGTCGGTAATTATATATACTGTTATCGGCTCTGATGTAGGTAACTGCTTGAAAACCACCTGCTCGCCCAAAATCGAACACTTACAGCTAAGATATCGCCGAGAAGTACTTCGGTGCCCCGTATTGTTGCCCCATTAACCCGTTATACAGGAGGAATGACTTCGCCGCAGTTGTTGCAAAATGCGAGCGTTTTTACTGTTCCGTCTTTTGGTTTGAACTTCAAAACCAGCTGTTCCGAGGTAATCTTTGACTCACACTCCGGACAACGACCGAGGGGATATGGAGTGTGTGGCTTTTCCATGTTATATATTCACAAGAGACTGGACGTAGTTTTGACCTGCCTGAATACGGATATGCTGTGCTTGAAAACGCTTGTTGCCCAACAGTTTCTGTATTCAGATAACCCTTACTGACAGCATAGTTCAATAAAATTGTTTAGGTGTCTCAATTATCTGGCTACAACAGGCACACAGTAGGTCAGTCAATTCAAGCGAGAGTTCAAAAAGCATCCTATCGAAACAATTATTGTTAGGACGAGTGTAATAAATATGACAGCACTATACCCCAGTCCAAAAGATGGAAAGACGGGAGTTGCACTCAGTCCCGAGAAGAGAAGTCCGGTAAGACCGAGTAAAGAGATGATAAACAACGACGTTGTCTGCTCATCGTTTAATTCTGTAGATGGATCATACTCAAGATACTCATGGACACGGTCAAACGAGTTTCCTCTGCTAACGATCCCACGGTTTTTGTTGAAATTGATTACATCGGCTTCATCCAGCGCTGGAAGGTGTGCCTGCCGCAATGAAGTATAGACTCGATGGCGTTCATCATTACCTAGCTGGACGACTGGTTTATCGTTTTCCCAACTAGCTATTTTCTCGACAACACCACCCAGCTGTTGTTCCGAACTATCCTGTTCGGCTAAATATCTAAGAACAGCGACGCGCCGTTCGTTACTCAATAGATAAAATATCTCATTGCGCGAGATTGACTCAACCTTCTCCTCAGCGATATTGGTTGTTTCGATTCCAATACCGCGACTTTGTTTTTCCCCTCCTGTATCCTCACTGCTCTGTATTTGTGATGTTACGTCAGACATTCTTTCACCGAGAGTTTTGGTTTCCTTTCAGAACACTTGTAGGTATGACACTGAATGCCATCCAATCACAACCTATCTCTCCTACATTGTTGTATAATGTAGCCTGAAAAGTACAGTAAGGTAGTATATATGAGTTGCCACATCGACGCTAATAGAGAGGGTAAGCATTAAAATGTCATTATGACCACCATTTTAACAAAAATATCTTTAGAGGTTTTAGGAGAAGCGTTATACTACCCTCAACGCCGTCATCAGATTTCCTTGTTGCTTGTCGTTGCCGGGCCTCAGATTCGAGTCTCTTGGAGTAACGAGATATTGCAATAGCAAGGAAACATCTGCAGATGTAACGTCACCATCCTGGTCAATATCACCGTAGGTCTCGACAGTTTCTGTTGAAACCGGAATATCCAAGCCGGCAAGGTAGCGCTGCACAATGATGGCATCGCCCGAGTGGATCCTTCCATTATTCAGAACATCACCAAGTTGTCGCTCACGAATCGTAATCTGGCCACGGTTGCGAACAGCATCAATCTTACTCCCCATTTTACCGTTCAGCTTTGACTCACCGCCAAGAAATAACGTTACATTATCTGTCGCAGTTGTGTTTACCGTCACCGATAGTTCTGCAAGAATCGGATCTGTCCGTCCTTCCGGGGCCGTTCCAGCGATGTTGAGCCAACCCTCTTGATTATTAAGCTCGTAGACCGTCTCAAAAGTCATTGGAGACACAGTATCAATCTGCAGTCTATCGGGATCAAACTCAATGAAGCTTTGGTAACCCGCGATTTCGTCTCCGCGAGCGGACAGCCTCACTGTCGTGTTTGGAACTCTGTTTGAGACACTGCCGTCTGCTATCCCGAGCGAGTATTTACTGGTAGGTTCCGAGTCTAGGAAGTACGTTACTGCGTTCGTAACAACACTCAACGCGTCACGGGTGTGCTCGCCTGGCAGAACCCAGCCAAATCCGACCGACGTAAGCATGATATCGTTTCTGGAGGAGTCAATGGCGACAGCACCCTTTCCGTTGGCTGCCTCTGCAATAATGGTGCCCTCTGTTCCCGAAAACGAAGCTCCGTCTGCGAAGACATCCTCTTTGTGGACCGTAATAGTGTCTCCCCGCGTTGCGACGCCGTCGAAGAGAGGATGTTCTTCCACTACTCTCCAAGTCCGCAACCCCGGTGTGGCACGGACGGTGTCGGGGTCCCCGATTGCAGTCGAACGCTGGTTGAGCGCATCCGGTCCAGCATGCTGGCTCGTATAGACGACCCCAATATCGCTCGTCGCTTCCATCCACTCGTCTACAATCGTATCGTCGATAGAATGGACGAAATACGAATCGTATCTGTGGGGCGTTTCAATTACGTTCTGTGCACTTACTGAGTCGACACTATACTTGGCTGGAAGTCTCCCCTCAAGTTTGTTTGCCCACGTTTGTCCCCAGTTGGAGCTGTTGTCTTCGACAACTCCAACGCTGTATTGCTCATTGAGTACAGTAACACGCCTCCCGTCGACAGCGTTCACCATCCCACCGCTCTCAACAGTATAGGACAATCCAAGAGTTCCTTTTGCTTTATCTCCTACTTGAATGCCAATATTGACATCATTTACACCCGGAGAAAGCGGTATCGGTGTTCCAAATGACACCTCATCTCCATCGACAGTGACAGTAAGACTCCCATTAATTGTTCCACGGTTATCGATTGTAAGCTTTGTTGCGTTGGCCACTGTTAGCTCACTGGCCGCAGAAATTCCAGATCCGAGACGTTTGGGAAGCCCATCAACGATATTGAGATCAGGTGCTGAATTGAGCGAAAACTGAGTAGTTATCTGGTTGTTGTCACTGACTGTCACGGGTTTGGTTTGCGATTCGTAACCGAACGCTGTTGCCGTGATGGTGTACTGCCCTGGCGCGAGTGGTACCGAATAGGTGCCGTCAGATTCTGTACGGACTGTTGCACCAGTTTCCTCGACGGTGATTTGAGCTTTGCCCAGTGGCTGACCACCTGTGTTCTGGACCGTTCCACTGACTCCGTCGTCTCCAAGAATAGCGCCGATAGCCGCCGTCGCGTCGATAATACCGCTTCCTTCCCGGTTCTTTGGGATTGCTTCCCGGTCATCTGCTGTTTTCTTGATAATGTGCTGGAAGCGTTCTCGGTCAGTTGTTCCCAGTGCTGAGACTAGGAGTGCGAAGATACCGGCAGTGTGCGGTTGAGCCATCGAAGTACCTGAAAGTGTCTCGTACCCAGTGCCAGTAGAGGTACTCGTGATATCGATACCTGGCGCAACAACATCGGGCTTGATATAAGAAGTCTCCCAACTATCCGGTACTTCATCAGTAAAGTTGGCAGTATCGACCCTGTTACCACTGGAGAAATCAGCAACGTTCCCCACGCTGTCGACTGCGCCAGTAGTAAATGCACTCTGATAGTTCCCAGGAGAAGAAGTTGTTTCGGGGCCGCTATTTCCAACTGAGGTCGTAAGAATGATTCCTGCGTCCCGGAGGTGTTGTGCAGGCTCAATGAGTTGAGTATGGTAACCTTCAGCACCAAGACTCATTCCAACAATATCCACATCCGACTCAGTCACTACCCACTCCATCGCGGCCACGAGTTGCTCAAACGTTCCGACACCACTGCTATCGAGTGCTTTTACGTGCCAGAGCGTCGCCTCCGGAGCAACGCCATAAGCGGGTACATCACCTGCTGGATTAGTCGGACCGACGACAGTGCCACTTACGTGTGTTCCATGACCATTGTTGTCGTGTGGTTGAGAGTCGACCAGATTGCCTTCTTTGTCGAAGTGTGCCCACCGTGAGCTGGGGAGTGTAAGGTCTGGATGTGTGATATCAACACCAGTGTCGATGATAGCGACATCTGCACCGTCTCCCCTGACACCGTACGTTTCCCAGACTTCAGGTACCCCGAGCAGATCCAGTCCCTCCGTAACATCTCCTGTCGCTGATGCGGTCTGAGAGCTGGGTTCTCCGGTATCCGGCACGCTAACTTCGAAGTTATTGTGTAACCCAACGACATGTGGATGATCGACGAGTTCTGCCCGGCTTAATTTATCACTCACAGAGACGAGGACCGCATTCGTCAACCAATAGCTGCTCTTGACGGCGACGCTGTCAGTGCGTTTTGCCCACCGTAAGAACGGCTTCTGGGTTTTGTTTGCATGGTCTTTGAGCCGCTCAGTCACGGTTGGTCGGTCACTCCCTGAGAGACGGTCACGGTCAACTGGTTCAAAACGTACGACGACAGTCTGGTTTTCGAAGTTGGCCGTCTGGTTTCTCTCTTTCTCATCGAAAGGAGTCTGCCCAGCCCCAACCGCCCCTCCAGTGAAGCCGACCCACGGCCAGATAAGCGAAAAGACCAGCACAAGCGAAAGGCAACCAACCAGCCCAGAGAGTCTACTCATGACGAACTATTCGCTTGTTGCACGTAACTAAGGGTAGTTATTGTCACTCTGAAACAGGTTCCGGAACCACCTGAAAGGGTGATTAGTTACTGTCTCCGGCCAACTCGGACCCCATACAGAACAGAGCCGACAATTGCTGTGACGAGTATAGCACCTGCGGCAAACGCCAGTGCAACAATAGTAAGCGTCGACATGCCAGAGCTTGAATCATCTTGTGGCGCCGTGTCTCCTGTGGACGAGTCATCTGGTTCAGTTTGACTGTCTGAGTTCTCATCAGCCGAGTTATCACCGGCAGTATCGTCTGAAGATTGGTCTGATGAACCATCTCCGGATGAAGACCCGTCGCCGTTATCCGAGCTCTGATCTGAGCCGATTTCAGCCACACTGATAGTCGTTGACGAAAGGTCTATTTCACCGTTAGATGCCTCGTATACCTCCAGATCTTCGTTATTGACGAGAGTGTCACCGTCGTTAAATTGGAGTGGGCTTTTATCTCCAGTTTCACCGACAACGCGGAACTCCAGAAATGCTATCGTCGGGTCTGCAACGCCTTCCGGGTCCGAACTTGTTAGATAAACCCATCCTTCTTTATTATTTACATTTGTGACAGGATCAGACAGACTCTCTCCTGTGGCGTTAGCGAACTGTACGACGGATGGGTCAAAACTGAGATTGACTTCGTACCCGGCTACGTTGTCGGCCTCAGCACCAAGGGTAACAAGCGCTGACCCGCCTGGAGACCCGGTGTCTGAGTTAAGATATAGTTGGTCGACTTCTTGCTGTATTGTCTCTATGTTGTCTGCTGACGTGCTGTATGCACCAGCAGCAACCGTTACCGACGAAACGAAAAGGACGGCACACATCAGCACCACGCCGATGCTGAACGAGGGGCTTGGAAGCTTCATACTGCTAGCTCTTCACACAGAAATATAAGTTTTTCCCAAACAGTTATGAGTTAATCTAAGTAATTTAGCTACAGATTTATCTACAGTATTCTTGAAACCAACCCGCATGGTAAAAAAAGCGAGTTGGGGAAACCCGCACGGGGCGGGAGATAGTTAGCGTACGATTCAATCACGCTCGGAACGGCTGAGTGACGTTAGCCTGCTAGGCCAATCTGTGGGCCCTGGACGACCATCGTCATACTCTGAACATCAGAGTCTTCATCAGGCGCAAAGCCTGGGTGGTCGGGCTCAGTGATGTGCTGAAGGATGGCGGTCACGTCAGCAGACGTGACTTCGCCGTCCTGGTCAACGTCACCATAGGTCTCGACCATCTCTTCGGAGACAGGGATGTCGAGGCCAGCGATGTAGCGCTGGACCACGACAGCGTCACCGGAGTGGATGTCACCGTCACCGAGGACGTCACCAAGCTCCTGAGAGATAGCGTTGATGTGACCATTCTCGAGCGTAGTGAGGAGTTGGTTACCCATCTCGTCGTTGACAACGCTGTCACTGCCAAGTTCGAGTGCGGTTTCCTCACTCGCGTCAAGTCCGGACGCGTTGAGCGAGATGTGGGCAAGCTCGGGGTTCTCCTGGCCAGTTGCTTCTGCACCGGAGATGTAGAGCCAGCCCTCATCGTTGTTCAGCTCATACTGGATACCCATGTTCGCGGCTTCAACGTTGGTTATTTCGACGGCTTCAGTATCGAAGTTGATGAACGCCTGGAATCCAGCAGCGGATTCGTGAGTTGCGTGAAGGGTCACTTCGTCTTCAGCATGCTGGACCGAAACGTTTGTATCTTCGATACTCAGCGTCGCTTCAGGTTCAACGTCGGACTCTTCGCTAAGGTACGAGACTGCGTTTGCAAGCACCATATCTGCCTCTTCGCTGAAGTCGCCGCTCGAGACGAACGAAGAGCTACCGAACGTGGAGAGCAGAATCGTGTTATCTTCTTCGTCGACACCGACACCGCTGCCGTCATCGACGCCGCCTGCCTGGATGTTACCGATCACGTCACCGTCGTACCCCTCGAACCACGAGTGGTCCGCAAAGGAGGCGCTGTGAATCTGGAACATGTCACCAACCTGACCGACACCTTCGAAGATCGGGTGGTCAGAGGTGATCTCGAGTTCAGGGTTTGGCGATGAGAAGCTGTCGCTAGTGCTACTGGGGTTGCCCAGAACTGCGGACTTGGCCTCGATACCGTTCGAGGACGAGCCCCAATTGTCAAGCCAGACGACACCTGCTGTGGCTCCAGCGGTGTATCCGTTGAACTCTTCGACGTGATTCTCTTCCATCGAGTTGATGGCGTACACGTCGTATTCGGCGTTGCTGGCGGCGTCAACTGCCTCGGAGCTGGTCAGTGTGTCGAAAGTGTACATCGAACCGAGCTGACTGCTGAGCCGGTTGACGACATCGTCGCCGTTTTCACCGACGACACCAACTTTGACGTATTCTTCGAAGACGGTAGTCGGTCCGGTCGTGATGGTGGTACTGTCGCCTGCACCCGCAAAGGTGTGTTCAAGCTCGATCTCACCAGCGACATCGGACTCAGTTTCGACTGCGATTTCGACGACTGTGCTCCAGCCGTTGTAGTCAACGGAGACAGGCTCACCGAAGGTGGCCTCCTCACCGCCGACGTGTAGCGTCATGTTACCTTCGTAGCCGGCAATTTCGTTAACGGTGACAGTGTCAACATTCGCGATGTTGACCGTAGCCGTCACCATGCTACCTGCTTCGACACCCTCCTGTTGACCTTCAACAGGCTCGAGGTCGAGTTCGCCGTCAAGGTCAAACTCCTGGGTTGCGGTTTCGTTTTCGTTTAGTTCGACTGTTTCGGTCATCGGGGAGTGACCGAACGCATCTGCCGTAACGCTCCACGTACCGGCTTCGTGGATAATCGAGTACGTTCCGTCTTCACCGGTCATCGTACTGACGCCGGTCTCGTCGACGGTCACTTCGGCACCCGCGACCGGGTTACCTTCCGTGTCGTAGACGGTTCCTTCGATGGACTGGTTGTAGGCAACCTGTCCGACGGCTGCTGCTGCGTCAACAATACCGTGACCGAACTGCTGGTTCGGGTCTTCAAGACTGTCGTCAGGCTGCCATGCGGTTTCCTGAACAACGTCCTTGAACAAGTCAGGGTTAACGTCTCCGTATGCGGATGTCATCAGGGCCATGAGGCCAGCCTTGTGGGGCTGGGACATCGAAGTCCCTGACAGACTCTGCGTACTACCATCTGGGGCAGCACTCAGAACGTCGACACCGGCTGCAGCGGCGTTTGGCTGGACGTACTCATCAGGCCAGTAATTGGGGGCATCGTCCCCGAAGTCTTCCTGAGTGTTGATTGTTTCACCACTCGAGAAACCCGCCAGGTTGCCGTCAGAGTCGACAGCACCGCTAGCGAAAGACGAGTAGTAGTTACCGGGGGAACCACTGGTATCCTGACCAGCGTTGCCGATCGATGCGGTCAGAATCTTTCCGGATTCACGGATGTTCTCCGCTGCCTCGATCAGGTCAGGGAGGTAACCCTCTGCACCGAGGCTCATGCCGACAACATCAATTTCAGACTGGTTTGCAGCCCACTCCATACCACCAGCAACCTGCACGAAAGAGCCGCCACCGCCCGGAATCGTCAGGCCGTGCCAGAGAGTAGCATCAGGCGCAACACCGTAAGCCGTGCCACCATCAGGGTTGGCGCTACCGGTTGCGGTACCACTCACGTGCGTACCGTGGTCTGCGGAGTCGTACGGATCAACATCGACTGGGTTACCGTCTTCATCGATTTCGACGAAGCGTTCCGGAGCAATGTCGATGTCCGGGTGGTCACCTGCAACACCAGTATCGAGGATGGCCACGTCGGCACCCTCGCCAGTGATACCCATGTCCCAGACTTCGGTCGCGTTCATCTGGTCGAGGCCGTAGGTTACGTCCTGGTTAGCTGGGGCATCGCCTTCCTGAACCTCAGGGAGCGAATACTGGTGGTTCTCGTGGATGCGTGTGACACCAGGCTGGTCGGCGAGGTCGTCGAGGCTGACCTCGCTGGTCCGGATCTTGACCACTGCAGCGTTCGTGATCCAGAGACTTCCTTCAACAGAAACTGCGTCGTTCTGGCTAGCCCACGCTTTGAACCGTTCCTGTGTGCGGTCCGCGTGCGATTTGAGCTGCCCAACGACTGCATCGTGGTTGCCAGTCGGCAACGCGTCCACGTCAATCGAATCGAACCGGACGATTGCCTCGACGACTTCATTTGAATCTGCTGTGTCTTGCAGATCAGTAGAGATCTCTACGTCTTCAAAATTCTGTACATCTACGTCGTCTGTTGTTGTCTGCGCACCGATGGATGCAGCACCCATGCTCACCATCGACAGCGCCATAACCACCGCGAAAGCGATGGCAAACAACTTCGTTGTGATTTCGCTTTTACTCATGTTTGAGTTCTATCTGCCAGATTGCACCCTCGTGGCGAGGGCTATGGTTTACCATGCATGATACACACTTAGCTATGGACTGGGTGAAAAACCATCTTACAGCCCCTGAATAGGCAGTTCCTCGTCTCGTGATTACGATGAACAATTGGCCATTACGCTCTGGCTATTCCTGATCGGACGGCCAACATCGCAAACTAAGCATACAATGCGATAAGCCGGTGGTGTAGTAACCGTCGCAAAATACGGTAGGCGGCCTTAGATGTGTGTTTCCGGTTTCTGGCTCCGTATAATAGACATATATAATCATCACAGTGTGTTTCTGTACATTATAACTTAATTACATAAAATCTTTAGACAATTGCCCGCTGTTGGGTGTTTTTGTAGAGACTTATTTTGACGCAGACTGTCTCGCTCAGACTCTACATGTTGCTTAGAAAATCAGCCCAAAGAGCCATGACAACGACACTGTCCTCGTGGAGGTGTTTGAACAGAATTACTATTACACCCTGTTTTACCCGTATCAGGAACGTTCGCGTTGTGAGTCCTGTGTGATAATTACTCCTCAGTAACAGTAACGAAAATATAGACAACAATGAATCCAAGAGCGAACCCGAGTAGATGAATATAGATATCAAGGGCCCCTCCCTCAACAGCCATCTTCGGCTGGAAGGCAACAAACGGATAAACGAGAACAATTCCAAGAGAGCTACCCGCAAGTTCGACATATCCTGGACTGTCGAGGGCTTCCCGAACATCACCAATCGTCGGTATCCCACTTTGGCGAAGGAGGAACCCGAGATACAGGCCAGCGAGTGTAAAAGAGAGTATTGCCAGCTCAGTTCGCCAAGCTCGATCTGGCAGCGAGACCAGTGTAACGATCCCAAAGACAACAAAGAGCAAGACCGGTGAGTAATGATGGCTCAACCGTTTTGAAAGTACATCACCCGTATAGCGGACAACGGCAAAACAAAGCAAGCCAGCAAACGCTGCGTTAATTCCCGAGAACCCTAACACAGTCCGCTTAGTAAGGAAAGACAGTTGCATTGTAGCCAGTGCAAATGGAAAGACGCTGAGCACAACGACAGTCGTATACCAAAACAGCGGCCGTCGGTCGCTCAACACGCACACGAGATAGTACATTGGTGCTACAACAAGGTAGACTGCTACGTTGCCGGTGAGATGAGACTCAGTCAAATGAACATACGAGGCAGTAAACGCAGTCAGTATCGACGGGTTATCGACCTCAAAAACCAACTGGCTCCGTTGTCCTTCGGGAAGAAAAAAGACGAGGCACAAGACCACTGGAACGCTACCAAGGAGTAGGAGATCAACAAACTGAACATCAGCCTTGATTTTCCACGAGAAGTCCTCTGAACCACCCGGTACATGGTTTTCCATCGTGACCGTTTGGCTGTCCGAACTGCTGTGAGTTAATTCCTTGCCCACCTACGTAGCCCTGCGAACCCGACCACGCCAAGAACAGCAGCAACAAGCAGCAACCACAGTGTATTGGACAGGGGACCGCCCAAGATTGCACCGAGACCGTCGTCGGTGGGATCAATGACTTCGCCTTCTTGTTCAGTACCATCGGTATCTTGATCGTCGCCACCATCAGGTTGCGCTCCGCCTGCACCAGGCTCTGCTGTCTGCGTTGGTGTCGGTGTTATCGTGGTTGTTCCGGACCCACCCTCTCCCTGATCGGTTTCCGACGGGGTACTTTGGGTCGGCGTTTCGCTTGATGGCGTTTCATCATCCGAAGTCTCGTCTCCGCCTTCGTCTGGTGTGTTATCTGTGGGCGTTTCTTCGACCGGTGTCTCTTCGCTTGGAGCAGTCACTGGGTCTTGTTCAGTCGGTGTCTCGTCTTCACTTTCGTCGTCTTCGGCCTTAGAGTACACGGTGAACGTGAACGACTCTGGAATCTGCTTACCTGTTGTATCGATGAGCACACCTACCTGCTGATTGTCGTTCCCGTTTACTTGGACTGCGTTGGATTCTCCTTGAATTGATGCAGTAGGGTCAGATGACCGATAAAATTCGACTGCAACGTCGTTGGCTTCTAATTCAACCCAGACTGGGACTGACGAGTTATCTACGTTTGCAATTTTGAATACATTATGGATATATGTAACCGTATCATTATTTATTCCGGTGCCGGCCTGTTGCTGTTTTGCAGTCGAGAAGTTGAGATGCAGTTTCCCTTGTGGAGTGAACACAGCGTAGGCGCCATTCGCCCCGTCGCTTGGCATCATTTCTAGATGACTAATTTCTTCTACGGGGTCGGGACCACTGTCCATACTGAGTGGAAAGCCGACTGTCGGGAAAAGTATCAATCCGAGAGCGAGAAGTACAGTAAGTGTAAGCACAATTCGTTTCATACTTGTAATGATCAGTCGACCTGAGGCTATCTACTGTCACGATAAGGGTTCCCGCCTATATGGTATTATTCTGCCTGAGCTATAGATATTCACAGAACTGGTTCTCTTGGGCTGTACTCGGCAGTCATCAACGGTGAGAATGAAGTCTAAATATCGTTCTACGTTAGTTCAGGAAGACTCTGCGTTACTCTCGGGTAGCCAACAACGCTCGAATTTTCTCACGGGTTGCATCAAGATACGGGTCACTATCGGATTCAGGGATTGCAACAGACTCCTGTAGGGTTGCAAACTCGTTTCGGAGTTCCTGATACTCCTCACTGTTATTTAATTGCTCAATATCAAGTTTTGCTTCGAGGGTCGCGAGTTTCTCTGCAAGAGCAAACATCTCTTGTAGTTGTACATCATGTTCTTTCCTCGCGAGCATTTTTTCAACGACCTCGGTTATCTTCTCTTCTCTGACTGGTTTAACAAGGTATTCGTCGAAATCCATCTCGACGATTTCTACGTCCGGTTCAACTGCAGTCACCATCACCACTTTGCAGCCGAGCTCGTTCTTGTTGATCTCTTCAAGCACTTCATCGCCAGACATACCCGGAAGACGGCGGTCCAGTAGCAGAATATCAGCTGTGTCGTCGATGAGCTCAACCGCTTTCTCTCCCGAGTGGGCTGTTAGTACCTCATACTCCGTCTCTAAAATATTTGCATACACTTGTGCGACATCTTCCTGGTCTTCAACGATGAGCACTCGGGTGTTTGAACTCATTTTTTGTGTTTGCTGGTTTCTTTCAATGTTATAAATAAGTAGCGACAGTTTAGCTCAGTAGCAGCGAATATTTGTTTTAGTATGAGAGAGGGCCTGACGCCGCTGGTAGTTGGACTCCATGTAGCGTTTCTGTTCAGCTTCAGTATTTTCTTGAAGTCCCAGATAATATCAAATTTCAAGCATAACTGTTTTAATGTAGTTGCGGGATTACGAACACATTCTGCGTTCTAAAGTACCACCTAGTTACAGAGATAAACAGCAACCTGAACAAGAGATGAGACACTCTGAAATAGCAGTTCTTGGCGGTATTATACCGGTATTATCCACCAAACTGTTTGAGGTTTTTAGCCCAGCAAAATTACTGCTGTAGGTTAGTTTGCTCTCAGAGATGGGTATAACCACTATTTAGAATGTTTTAAATAACAGTGTTGTTAACGTAGCCGATATGGTATGTACAAAGACATGAAAAAGTCTGTTTAATGGAACTAACTCACACTTAACTAGGACCAATATCAGCTAATTAACAATGAATGAGGCATAGTCAAACAGTAAAGAGATGCCCCATGGTGGGGATACCAGCACTGACGGCCACCAAGGCACATAGTATGAGTACGAAAACTAATTCAGGTAACTCGGATTCGTCCCCAGAATCAATTGATTACGATGACTATTTCAAGTTGTTGAGTAATCATCGTCGTCGGTACACACTCCACTACCTGAAAAAGAACGGGGAAGATGCTGAGCTTGGGGAGCTATCTGAACAGATCGCTGCATGGGAAAATGATGTTGAATGGGAAGAGGTGACATACGACCAGCGCAAGCGTGTGTACACATCATTGCAACAAGTACATCTACCGCGGATGGACGACATCGGCGTTGTTGATTTTGATGACAGAGAAGGTGTTGCGTCACTTACCCCCGCAGCTGAAGAGGTGGATATCTATTTCGAACTAGTTGCCGGGAATGATATTCCGTGGAGTTCATTCTATTTGTTCCTTTCTGCGGTGGACGCTGTTGTTCTTCTACTTGCTGCAATATTGTTGTCCAACTTCGATATATTTCCAGGCGTTGCGTTAGCAGTGTTTGTATTGATAACATTCACTGTCACGGCACTGGCTCACACACACATCAACCGCACCGAGATGCACCTCGGAGAACATGAAAAGCCGCCGGAACTGCGCTAAAGGCTGACTATCTGTCGTGTTCACTTCCTTGATTGGGTTTCGATTCCGACAGTTTCAGTTAGTGATTTGTATACCGCAACTGGCTGTGCTGTCTGCAAAGCGGTTTCGACGATAACGACCGTCGCACCGAGGCGTGGGTTTATCCCTCGCAGCTCTTCGATACTGACGTTTTGTACAGTATCAACTGCTGCGAGACGCTGCTGTGCACCTGTCATCAGGTCGACTTCGTCGTGCTCAGGGACACGAACTGTTACCGTTACTTCGACCCGCGTCAATTGGTCTGTATCTATTGTAGCTGACATATATTTCCGGTTACTTACCAACGATTAGCAACAATACACCAAGCCAGAGTCGTCCTCGTCTGTACTTAAGCAAGGTCAGACCAGGCGAGCCCCTTGTTCCCCTCCCGAGCGGGTAGTCCGCGTGGGGGTCAGGTTATGGAGCAAAACGTGCAGCCAGAAGCTTCCGTGGCATCGCATTTCCAGCAATGCCCGGAGTATGGCTTACCGGAGCCATATATCCGCCACATAGTGGTGTGACTCTTGACACAAGAAGATGAGTCACGTAGTAGCGGATATCAGTCATTGTCTGCGTTGCCTCACCAATTCCTGGGTGCGTTACCGTATTAAAACTACTTTATCAATGTGAACCATACTCATACTACTAGCGCGTAACTGACAGAGGTAGGACACGAGCGTACACTGTATTAATTCGCTTGAAGGAGGAAACTCAGGCGGTTTTGGTAGATTCAAGCGATTCAAACCGAATACTTCCAACTGAGTTCGAGATATCTAGGGAATGCTGGGCTGAGCCAAGTTCGTCCTCAACCGAAACGTGTCCAACGCCAGTCGGCTGCTTGTCGAAAATCGGTGCGTCGATAACACCGACTTTGGTACTAATTGTAACTGCAACATCAATCTCACCTGTGCGCACCTCAATTTGTCCAGACGAGCTTTTGATAACAGTGTCCTGTCGAACCGAGCAAAGGTCGAGTCCGATTTTCCCGTTGACTGACTTCGCATGGTCGACGCCGTCTGTGTCCTCAATACTGATACTACCGTTTGTCGTTTCGGCATCAACATACCCGCTACAGCCACTGACGGTTATTTCACCGTTTTGCGTCCGTAACCGTGGATTTCCGTCGATATCCTGTAGGTCAATTCGGCCGTTTGTCGTGCTCACGTGTGATACTTTTAGCTCGCATGGGACACACAGTTCGATATCGACCTTTCCGGGTGAATTTCCAGGGTAGCTGACTGTCACCTGTAGTTGCCCACTCTCTGTGATTGTGTGAACTTTTAGCTCATCTAGCTTTGCCTCGGACGGTCCATGCTTGGTGTACTTGAGTTGTACATCGTCGCGTTCCGACCCTATGACTGAGACAGAGCCATTGACCGCATCAACTGAGACTGAGGTCGGAACTGGATGTGTTTCTGTTGTCATTTCAGAGACCTCAAGGTCGCGTGTCGTCGTGAACCGCTGTACAAAATTACCGATAGCCTCGGTCATTCCGTTCATACATTCAATTGCAGGCGAATGTAACCTAAAGATTTGCAGAACACCTATTCTGTATATCTACTTATATAAATATGATGTTATCGGGCGTATTCTTCGATTTTACCGTTGTGCCGAACACCCCCACGCGCAGATAGCTTCGAAAGCACTTTAGTGTCTGCTAGAACACTAATGAATACAGCCTGTGTGGGGTTGATGACGCTCCCAGCCGGAATAGGATTATATCGCCATCAGGGCGGACGCGGCACTCGCCGCGGACGGCGGGGGAGTGCGAGCCCGCACACAGGAGGTGAACATAACCATGCCAGTATACGTTGACTTTGACGTTCCGGCAGACCTCGAGGACGATGCGCTCGAAACCCTCGAAGTCGCCCGGGATACGGGAGCTGTAAAGAAAGGAACAAACGAAACCACAAAAGCGATCGAGCGAGGGAATGCTGACCTCGTCTTCGTCGCAGAGGATGTTCAGCCTGAGGAGGTCGTTATGCACCTGCCAGAGCTGTCCGACGAAAAGAACGTTCCGTTTATTTTCGTTGGTGCTCAGGATGATATCGGTCATGCTGCTGGACTTGAAGTTGGCAGCGCAGCCGCCGCCATCACCGACGCGGGCGATGCCTCCACTGATGTCGAGGATATCGCTGAGAAAATCGAGGAACTCCGCTGAGGTGACCACGGATGAGTGCAGAGGAAGCAGACGACGGCGGTTCCACGCCAGCTGAGGTTATCGAAGTCGTGGGCAAGACAGGAATGCACGGTGAGGCCATGCAGGTCAAGTGCCGAATCCGTGAGGGTTCAAATAAGGGTCGTATCATCACCCGTAACGTACTCGGACCTGTCCGCGAAGGCGATGTTCTTCAGCTGCGAGAGACAGCACGCGAAGCCGACACAATCGGAGGCCAATAATGGTTCAGAAACGGACGTGTGATTACACCGGTGAAGAAATCGAGCCCGGAACTGGCAAGATGTACGTCAAAACTGACGGCACTGTTCTGTGGTTCAAGGGCGCCAAAGCCGAGAAGAACTACTTCCTCGGCCGAGAATCGCGCGACCTCGAATGGATCGGCTACGAGGAAGACGAAGAGACGGACGCTGACGAAGAAGATGAGTCCGACTCTGTCGCGGATGACACAGCCGAGATATCCGAGGACGAAGAGTCTGACGAGGAAACCGAGACTGAGGCAGAAGTATGAGCGAGCAGGAACGAACCTTCGTCATGGTCAAGCCTGACGGCGTCCAGCGCGGGCTTATCGGCGACGTTATCTCGCGATTCGAGGACCGTGGGTTGAAGCTCGTCGCTGCGAAGTTCAAGCAGATTGACCGTGACCTCGCCGAAGAACATTACGGTGAGCACGAAGATAAACCGTTTTTCGACGGTCTCGTAGACTTCATCACGTCCGGCCCAGTCATGGCGATGGTCTGGGAAGGACAAGATGCAGTCCGACAGGTTCGTGGTATGATGGGCGAAACCGACCCCGCAGAATCGGCACCCGGAACCATCCGCGGTGACCTGGGCCTCGACCTGGGACGGAACGTTATCCACGGTTCCGACCACGAGGACCCCGGTTCGAACGAACGCGAGATTGAGCTCTTCTTCGATGACGAGGAACTCGTCGACTGGGAACGCGTCGACGAAACCTGGCTCTACGAGTAAGAGCGATCCCGGCGTTTGGGAACTCCGAAACCACCTACGTTCGAAGGCGCTTTTATGTGATTGACCGTCAAAGAGTATCATATGGGTATTCGTTACGAAGATTTCCTCGACACGGCGTACGAACCGAAAGAGAGCGATCTTGTCTGTTCGTTCTATCTTGAACCAGCCGACGGTATCAGCTGGAACGGCGCAGCAAGCCGGGTCGCAAGTGAGAGTTCGAACGGGACTTGGGCCGAGCTTGACGTTGAGGGGTCTGTTGAAGACCTCTCTGCAACGGCCTGCGCAATCGATGAGGAGAGTGGGCAGGTAACCGTGGCCTATCCTGACGCGCTATTCGAGCCGGGCAGTATGCCTCAGATTCTCTCGTGTATTGCCGGAAATATCATGGGGATGAAGGCAGTCGACCGCATCCGACTGCTCGACTGTAAGTGGCCTAAGAAACTCGTCGAAAGCTTCCCTGGCCCCCAGTACGGGAGCGCAATCAGGACAGAGATACTGGATGCCGGAGAGCGGCCGGCAACCGCCACAGTGCCAAAGCCAAAAGTCGGCCTGAACACCCAACAGCATGCGACCGTCGGCTACGAGGCGTGGACCGGCGGCATCGACCTGCTCAAAGACGACGAAAACCTCACCGACCAGTCGTTTAACCCATTCGAAGATCGTCTCATTGAGAGTCTCGCACAGCGAGATGCTGCTGAGGATGAAACCGGTGAGAAAAAGAGCTATCTGCTAAACGTCACTGCCTCGGGCAACGAGATGCTCGAACGGGTTGATATGGCCGCTGAGCACGGCTGTGAGTTTGTGATGGTTGACGTAGTAACAACAGGCTGGGGAGCCGTCCAACAAGTTCGGGAACGGTGTGAACGCCACGGTCTCGCAATCCACGCCCATCGTGCGATGCACGCAGCTTTCGACCGCATCCCGACACATGGCGTTTCGATGCGGGTAATCGCCCAGATTGCGCGCCTCTGTGGCGTCGACCATATTCACACAGGGACTGCAGGGCTTGGAAAACTGGCAAACGAAGATACGCGTGGAATCAACGAGTGGTTACAATCCGACTGCCACGGACTCACCGACGTGCTTCCGGTTGCTTCTGGTGGACTCCATGCTGGACTGATGGACCAGCTACTAACCGAACTTGGGACTACCATCGCTGTACAGGCCGGGGGCGGAATCCACGGACATCCTGACGGGACCCACGCCGGTGCTGTCGCTTTCCGACGGGCCACTGACGCCGCAGCGCGCGGTGAATCTGTTGAAAACGCAGCGAGTGACTGCCCAGAACTCGCCCGTGCACTGGAGAAGTGGGGCACTGAGACACCCCGGTGAGACCTCTGATCCAAATAGTACCAACTTGTCTACGAGTTGTCGCTCCGAATAGTGGTGTTTATATTGTCAAATAACAATCCTACACCTGTGCCGGAACCCGAGCACAACATTGAATCAGTTCTCGAAGAGTCGGGCCCGGACTTTGACGACTTCTCGTTCAATCGACCCACTGCTGGTCATCAGGGAGATGTCTTTCTCGTAAAGGTGCACTATGCTGGCGAGGCTTACGAGGTCGTTATTAAGTTTAAATCGGGCGATCCAGACTTTGCACTCGAACCGTTTCTCCATGAGTATGTTGCAGACCGTACAGAGATTCCGGTCCCGCGCATTCTCGTTTTCAAACAGGAACCGGAACCACCGCTTGAGCCGTATTTTATCACCGAGCGAGTGCATGGAGATAATCTTGTCGAGTCTCTCGGTGATCTTCGTGCCAAGGAGTTCAATCAGGTCGCCAGTCACACTGGCACAATTCTTGGAGACATGCACGCTGAAATCGGGTTTGAAGGGTTTGGAACGCTTGCATTGGAAGACGGACGGTTGGTTGTCGACGACTTCTCGTGGGACTGGCAGCAGTTTTTCGGTGATATCGCCACTGGGTATATTGACCGACTAACGGAGACTCCGTTTTCGGACCTTCAGACGACAGCGCGCCAGTATCTCGACGACGGGTTGCCCTTTATCGATACAAATGCGGTTCCGCGACTGATACACGATGACTTCCGGCCAGCAAATGTGATGTTTGATCGCGCTGGCGAGGAACCGATTTCTGCGGTTCTTGATTGGCAGTTTGCACTTGCAGGCGACCCAGAGTATCATATTGCCCGGACTGAATTCTTGTTTATCGATCCGGCATTCAGTGACTCAGAGACAAGAGAGCGGCTTCGTGAAAAGATGTACGAAGGGTATCGAACTCACCGGTCGTTCGACCCAGACGGCGGGTTCAAGTACCGACGAAATGTATATCACTTTGTGACACTGCTGTGGCGAATGGCTGGATTTAACACTGCATTTGCGGACTTCTCAGAACTTGCACGCGGGCGGGCAGAGGCCCGATTCAGAAAGCAGTTCGACGCTATTGTCGACAACCTACCAGAGTAACTGCTCTCTTTACTGTACTATCCGTCGATGAGCGACTCGATATCCGACCACGAAAGCGGAGAACGTGCGCCGCTGCACTGTGTCGTCAACGCACCACAGGCGTTGCCGACAGCAAGTGCCCGTTCCAACGGTTTGTCGTTGAGGGTAGCTGCGATGAACCCTGCCCCAAAGGCGTCGCCAGCCCCCGTGGTATCGACTGGTTCGGTCTCGTATCCAGCATGAGATACCGTTAGCTCTTCAGACTCCGCCGTTGCCCCCTCGGCACCGTGTTTAATCACGGTAATTCCTTCGGCACCGTCGAGAACGTCGGCTTGCTTAACAGCCGTAGCCTCGTTTTCGTTCAGAAAGAGTATATCAGCGAGTCGGTAGATAGGCTGGTACTCACGCAAGTCGAGTCGTCGTCCTGGGTCGAAGCTTACCGGTATCCCAGCATCAACTGCCCGTTTAGCGAGGTCGTATGCCGTGTCCGGTCGCTGGCTTGTCAAATGTAGGTGAGTCGCGCTGTCGAAAGTATCATCCGAAAGTGAATTACTGGTAAATGTCTCGTTTGCGCCGTCACTGGCAAGGACCATTACCTCACCCGACTCGTCTACGATGAGGTATTTCACAGTCGTGATTCCATCATCGACGTATTCCAGATGTCGGCAGTCGACGCCGACATCAGTAAGTTCGTTTCGCACAAGTGCCCCATACTCATCGTCACCAGTGCTTCCAAGCAACACCGGAGCACATCCGAGTGACGCCAGCATGTATGCGGTGTTTGAGGCGCTACCACCGCCGTTCTGGCTCTGATTGACGATAGCTGCCTCGCCGTCAGCTGCTGGGAGTCTATCTACATACAGCGTCACGTCCCAATTAACGTGACCTGCACAGATGACTGTCTGTCCGGTCATCGGTCAGTTGCCAGCCTCCCACGGTTCCATGGCCTGTTCGCCGAACAACTCACGCATCAAAAAGACAATACTCTCTGGCGGGAATTGACCTCGCTCGGTGACAATTGCATCGACATATCGTGGCGGCGTCACATCAAAGGCAGGATTCTCGACTGTGATGTCGCCAATTGCATTGCGTTCCGAGCTGCTGATAACCTCTTGCTCGTCGCGCATCTCTATTTCGACAGTGTGGCCTGAGAGTGTCGTCGGGTCAAGTTTGACCGTCTGTGCCGCCACAACGATAGGGGTGTCTCGCTCACGTGCGGTGACCGCAAGCTGACGGGTTCCAATCTTGTTGACA
The DNA here is from genome assembly GCF_026586665.1 of Halovenus rubra. Classification (GTDB taxonomy): domain Archaea; phylum Halobacteriota; class Halobacteria; order Halobacteriales; family Haloarculaceae; genus Halovenus; species Halovenus rubra. Next base: position 386,164 of record NZ_JAODIY010000004.1, on the reverse strand, counting down.
ACAGAGCCATCAGCGGTCACTGAGTCGGCACCGACGAAGACATGGTCTGCTTCGTCGAGATAACGGCCAGCTGCGCCGTCAACGATAAGTGTCACTGGGACACCGATTTCTTGCAGTTGTTGTGCAGTAATGTGCCCCTGTTTTCGGGGACGTGTCTCCTTGACGATGGCACTCAGCGCCGTCCCTTGCTCGCGGGCGGTACGAATACAAGAAAGCACGTCGGTCGAATGGCAATGAAAGAGGATCGTATCTCCGTCCTGGAGTCGGTTGGCTCCAATCGCACCGAGGTCGTCTTGTGCGGACTCAAGACGGTCACGAAACTCCTGAGCCCCAGCGATAGCAGCATTCCTGAGCTCTTCTACAGTATCGCCATCTGTTCGGCGAAGGATATATCGGAGACTGTTCGGCAGACTCACAGCAGTCGGGCGGGTGTCGAGCAGCCGTCGCGCCCCAGCAGCAAGTTCCTCACGGAACGCAACGGGCGTCGCAGCGTCGCTTGCCTGGGCTTGCTTTTCCAGCGCGCGTGCAGCCGCATCGGCAATTGTCGCCGCCCCTCGAACCTCCATTTCGGCGATAGCGGTCGCAGTTTCGACCAGTTCGGGGTGTAGATCCGGTTCGTCCATAGACACTATTCATCCCGTACTGAAAAAAACGCAGCGGCGTCCTCAAACAGTTACATTCACAATCGTGCCCGCCATAGAATAGACCAGTACATGGCCCGGAGTGAAGCTTACGAGGTAATCGTCGTTGGTGGCGGTATCGCGGGTTGTTTCGCGGCTGCGACGGCTGCGGCAGAGGGTGCCGAAGTCGTCCAGTTGGAGCGAAAACCAGCCGAACAAGGTGGCTTTATCGCCTGTGGCGACGCAATCAAAAGTCCGAGAGATCCATCGCGGTACCCCGGGCCAATCGATATGGACGCAATCGCCTCAGACGAGGCGGTACAGGCCGACGGGAACATCGACCAAATCGAGTGGTGGGACGAAGAGCTTGACGTTAGAAAAGTCATTCCCTACGACAAACACAGCAACGTCATCGACCGCTACGAGTTCGGCCAACGGCTTCTTGACCAGACGACCGAACTGGGAGTGACTCAGCATTTCGATACCGTAGTCAACGACGTGATACAAAACGGGAGCGTCAATGGAGTCGAAGCAATTTGCGAGGGTGACCCTGTCACATATAGTGGAGATGTGGTCATCGACACTGCTGGTGCGCAATCGGTTATCCAAGATATGGTCGACTTTGAGTCGCTGGACGCCCCAGGTGGTGTCAGCTTCGAGAAACCACATTTCACCCACTTCGGCTCAGCCTATCGTGAGATTATTGAGACAGACGAGCCGGTCGAATACCAGAACTCGATTGTCGGCAAGCCGCTAGAGGAGATGGGATACGTCTGGTATTTCCCACGGTCACCAACCTCCGTCAACGTTGGCCTCGGATTCCAGATGAACAAAGACCCGATTCCGCTCGCAGATCGCCTCGGAGAGGATCTCGATGGCCGGCCAGAGTATGAGGGCGCAAAGGTCGCCGAGCGCTTCGACAAAAAGAACAAGCTCGGTGCAGCGATTGCACTGCGCCGGCCGCTCGATTCGATGGTCGCGCCAGGATATTTGACGGCGGGTGGTTCCGCTGGGACGACACATCCCATCACGGGTAAGGGGATTCGAGGAGCAGCAATCTCCGGGTTCTCTGCGGGAAAAACCGCTGCAGGAGCAGTTGCTGATGGTGACGTAAGCGAGCAGCGCCTCTGGGAACACAACACCTACCTTTATTTAGACCACGGCGAGGGAGCAAAACTCGCAGCCAGAGATGCATACAATGTCGCTGCTAGCTCTATCGACATCTCTGTCCTCCGAGCGATGGCTGCTGTCCTCCCAGAAAACGAAATCCGCGAGATTGTCAGTACGGACACGGCTTTTGATGACCTCACCTCGAAGCTGAGTATCCTTGCCGGGGCAGGGAAGAATCTGCTCACACACTACCTCTCGGGTACGTTCGACCATCTTGACGTATCGAATAGCGAACTGTATGAGGCACTCGACGGCTTCCGCAAGACACGTGTGTTCGTCGATCGGTACGAAGAGCTTTACGAGCGCTATCCTGCCTCGCGTGAGGGGTACTTCGATTGGCTTGAAGAGCGAAACCGTCTCGATACAGCGTTCTATGAAGCCATCGACTTAGCCGAAGAAAACCGAAAGTACTGAGTCAATCGCTGCTTTGTGTCTGGGTCAACTGCGTCGATATTATCTCAAGCTGAGAGATGAATCCGCACCTATTTGTATCCGCTTCCCAACCAGTCGTGTATGTCGCTTCGTGTGGTCGACCGTCTCGGTGCCGCTGACGTCATAACGCTTCTAAATGCTATCGTTGGCGTTGTTGCGATGATTGGGGCGGTTCTCGGCAGGCCAATGCTCGTCGCGCAACTCCTCTTGCTTGCTGCAGCCGCCGACGCAGTTGACGGAATTATCGCCCGGTTGTACGGAGGTACAAAGGTTGGCCCGTATCTGGATTCGATGGCAGATATCGTCTCGTTTGGGACTGCAACTGGCTTGTTTGTGTTTGCAGTCGCCCGAGACCAGTGGGACAACCTGACTGATACCCCTGAACTACTTGTCGCTGCCGTTGGCGCTGCATCGATTTTTGTCGTCTTCTCGTTGGTTCGAACTGCATTGTATACGGTACACGTCGACGAAGGGGAGAACCGTCCCGGCATTCAAAATACGCTCGGTGCTACGATTCTCGCTGCAGCATATCTTAGCGGACTGGTTTCTGTCCCACTCTTGTTGGGTGCAACCACAGTGCTCTCGGTACTCATGGTTGCACCGGTCCCGTATCCGAAACTCACGGCTCGTGACGCGATAGTCATGGGAACCGTCCAGATGGGCGCAATCCTGTTCCCAAACCTATTCAACGGTATCCTCCCCAGAGTGTTACTGGTCGCTGCGATGGCCTATATGATACTTGGCCCCTGGTTGTACTGGGGCGAGTAGCCATCACTGATTAGCGATAACGCAGCTGTGGTAGTCGTGGACCGTGTTCGTAGGCGCGAATTCGCTCCCGAACCATTAAATGAGTGTGCAACTGAAACAAGGCCAATGGAGACAGCCATCCGGTTATTGGTGGTCGATGCCACAAAAGGCCGGAGGAATGAGACGGAACGTCTGCTAGAGCAGGCATTAGACAGCCCTTCGATTACATCAGTTCCCGACGCTTCGTCCGGGCTGGCTGAACTAGATACTCGCCGTTTCGATTGTATTGTTTCGGCGTACGACGTGGGAGAAAAAACCGGTGTTTCGTTCATGGAAGCAGTTACTGAGAGAGCAGAGTCAGTACCGTTCGTTCTGTTTACCGAGTCAGATTCTGCCGATATTGCAACAGAAGTGTATACAACGGACCGAGCTGCGTATGTTCTAAACGTTACTGGCGCAAAAGAACCGCTCCGTGACAGCATTCAGCGGCTAGTCAAAGCACGACAAGAGGAATCGACCAGAGACGGAAATCAAATATCACAGGGCCAAGAGCTGGCACGGGAACGCGAGCGGTTTTCGGACCTGTTTTCTAATTTCCCTGAGCCGACAATCGCGTACGGGTTCGAAGACGGCAATACAGTTTTTAAATCCGTCAACGACGCCTTTGAGGACGTATTCGGAATAGAAGAACAAGAGATACGCGACTGCTCAGTCAACAATCTGATTGTTCCAGATAACATTCAAGCGGAGTCGAACGAGATTGACAATCAGATAGACTCCGGGAAGATGGTTGACCGAGTGGTACGGCGGCTTGCTGCCAATGGAACATCGATTTTTAATCTGCGATCAATCCCTGTTCGAACTCCCGGCGAAATCGAGGGATTTGCAGTGTACTCCGATATTACCGAGCGCAAGCGGAGGGAGGGAGAACTTGAACAGTACGAGACGATTGTCCAGACGATTCCAATGGGTGTGCTGACAGTTGATGAAGATTGGCGAATCAGCGATATTAACGAACCGGGTGCGAGTATCGTGGGCTATACAGCCGCGGAGTTGGTGGGTCAACCGTTTATCAATCTACAGGCAGACGGCATCATTTCGGAAGATGTCTTCGAGCTATCTCGAGAGATCGTTGAGGAACTCCGGTCAAACTCCGACGTTCGGAAAAAAGTCATCGAAGTCTCTATTGAAACGCGGTCCGGTATTTCCCGAGAGTTAGAAGTTCACGCGTCGTTACTGCCGGCAAGTTCTGACTTTTCGGGCGTTGTTCTGGTCTTCCACGATATTACGGAACGGAAAGAAAATGAGCAGGAACTCAAGCGTCAAAACGAGCGTCTCGAAGAGTTTGCTAGTATCGTCTCCCACGACCTCCGGAACCCACTGAACGTTGCGATGGGACATCTAGAAATCGTCCAGAGCAATCATAACAGCGAGTCAGTTGACCAAATTTCCGACGCTCTCAACCGAATGGAGACATTGATTCGTGAAACCTTGCAGTTGGCAAAGCAGGGCCAGATGGTGACCGAGACACAAGAGATTCAACTGTCGTCCTGTCTCAGCGACTGTTGGGGGATGGTTGACCAGAGCGATGCGACTCTTAAACGAACGGGAGATATGACAATTGAAGGAGACCGGTCGAGGGTCCGGCAACTGTTCGAGAACCTGTTCAGGAACGCTACCGAGCACGGCGGTTCGGATGTGACAGTACGTGTCCAGTGTGAAGACGAAACAATCGTCGTCGCAGACGACGGACCCGGTATCCCACCTGACAAACGTGACGGCATTTTCGAAACTGGACAGACAACCTCCGAGGACGGAGCTGGGTTTGGCCTGGCTATTGTCAAAGAGATTGTCGAAGCACACGACTGGGAGATTACAGTGAGTGAGAGTGTAGATGGCGGCGCTCGGTTCGAGATACGTGGGTTTGACAAACAAACCACCGCCTGAAACGATTAGCCACCCACTTCGCAGGTCTAGCGTTGCCATATCCGCCACTTATTTTTCATGTGGCAACAACAGACAGGTATGAAACGCCGCCATTTCTTCAGGACAATTGGCGCTGCTGTATCCCTCCCTCTGGTTGCGTCGGGTCGTGGCTCCGCAACTGGCGAATCCACATCTGCACAGACACCGTACGAGCCACTGGGGACAATCGATATTCCCGGTGCTCGTGAAGCGACAGTTCACGATGACGGTGACAGTGCATACGTCGCTGTAAGAGATGGATTTGTGTCTGTTGATATCTCAGATCCCGAAAATCCGACACTACTGGCAGAACGCCGAGGTGTCGAGTCAACAGACGGGTCCTCGATGAGGGGAGTCTATGACCTATGGGCATGGAATGATAGATTGATTGTCCCGGGACCCGCTCAGCCCTTGCCGGCCTCCGCACAAGGGTTCGCCCTGTTCGATATCAGTGAGCCCGCAGACCCACAGAAACTGGCCTGGTATGGGACTGACCACTACATTCACAACTGCTATTTTGAGGACGGAATTATTTACCTGACAGGTAGTGGTCTCCCGACGAACCCGCTCATAATGATCGACATTGCTGACGATAATCCCACAGAGCTTGGGCGCTGGTCGCTTGTCGACCACGAATCGGAATGGAAGAACACAGCCCTCTCGGGTCGGGTTCTTCACGATGTATACGTTCAAAACGGAGTCGCATACCTGCCATACTGGGATTCAGGGACGTGGGTCGTCGACGTGAGCGATCCCACGGATCCGACAGTACGTTCACGGGTTGGAGATTACTCGCTGGCGGAGCTGACCGAGTTCTCTGCTTCCGAAGCCAGACGAGAGGCGTTTATTCCAGGTGGGAACGCCCACTACGCACAGCCCGATGAGGAGGGAGAGATCCTTGCAGTCGGCAAAGAAGCGTGGGCAGCAACCGGACCGGGGACCGATGGAGAACAAATTGGTGGCCCGGGCGGTATCGATCTCTGGGATATCTCAAACAAAGACTCACCAGAAAAGTTCGCTCACATTGAGGCCCCTGAATCGTACGACAATACACAGTCTGGCTGGTTTACGACCGCACACAACGTCGACATTGTCGGCGACCGGCTCTACGCGTCTTGGTATTACGGTGGCGTCACTGTCCACGATATCAGCACTCCCTCAGAGCCAGAACGCATGGTTTGGTGGCGCGATCCTACCGAGACCTGTTTCTGGACTGCACAGAGTGTCACCGCTGGCGAGGCATTTTTAGGAAGCTCTATCAAACTCGGCCCAGGCTTCAATGCGCCCAATGAGACGACCCCTGGGCTCTATCTGTTCCCCGACGAGGCGGGAAAGCAGGCGGACCCACCGAACCTGGTTGCCGGTCCGCCAGCTGAGCCAACTGAGACACAGACATCGACACCGGAAGCGACCGCAACGCCAACCACGACACCGACAGAGGAACCCTCCACAGCCCCAACGTCAACAACGGTCCGGGAGCAAGAAACGACCGGGGCTGACGACGATGGCCCCGGGTTTGGCATCGCTGGGGCGGTGACTGGGATTGGGGGCCTGGCGTATACGCTGGCAAGGCACAGCGACGGTAGTTCGTCTGAGGAGTGAGACTAACCAGATAGGTCGCGTGATTTTTATCAGTTGCTGACCCATGAAACCGTATGAAACGACGCAATATTGGCACCGGAACAACGTGGGAAGATGAGGTTGGCTACTCCCGCGCAGTCAAAACTGGTGGCGAAATCCACGTCTCCGGCACCACTGCGACCAGCCACGATGGAACCATCGTCGGTCTCGGTGACCCCTATCGTCAGACGAAACAGATTCTTTCGAATATTGAGGATGCACTGTCGGAACTAGATGCGTCGTTAACTGATATTGTAAGAACTCGAATATACGTCGTCGATATCGAAGACTGGGAGACGGTTGGCCGTGCACATGGCGAACTGCTTGGGGAAGTGCGACCAGCGACCACAATGGTGGAGGTCGAACAACTCATCGAACCGGAACTGCTCGTCGAAATTGAGGCAGTAGCTCGGGTTGATACCTAAGACGAGCATGTGGGGTCCATGCATTGCGGTTGTGTCCCCAGCATAGATAGCCGCCAAACTGTCGATTGGTCATCGCGAGACACGACCGTTGTGTAAGACAGAAACGCAATCGAAATACGGTAACAGTCAGTTTAAATCGGTGGGTCAGCGAATACAATTTATGTCGAACGCCAAAGGGGACCGTCGGGAGCGGGAACTGGTGAATTTGCTTGATGATGCTGGTATGGCAGTGATGCGTGCACCAGCAAGTGGCAGCGCGACCAAACGCGAACTCCCAGACGTACTTGCTGGAGATGGCAACACCTTCTATGCTATCGAGGCAAAAGCCTCCGCAGGCGACCCGATATATCTCGACGGTGAAGAAGTGTACGCACTTGTTTACTTCTCACGGAACTTCGGTGCAAAGCCCCGGGTCGGTGTCCGTTTCGACCGTGAGAGCTGGTACTTTTTTCATCCGGACGACCTCTACCAGACCGACGGCGGCAACTACCGAGTCAAAAAAGAGACTGCCCTCGCTGAGGGAACCGACTTTGCGGAGCTAACCGGTCACTCAGAGCGACAGACTCTCGACGAAGTTAGTGCCGAAAGCGACGACGAGCCAGACGAAACAAAAGACATCCGCCGGGTACTCGAAGCAGTTGACCGCGATGATCTTACCGTCGAGGACGGTGTCGAGATGCTCCGGTAAGCGGGTTGATTCGTCGGGTGTATTGTGCTGGAACGAGAACCACCGCCAGATGAGCGAGAAGACGGATACGGGCCCGGGTCAACTTCCAATGGTCGAGGGCTCAATGTACGGCGCAACGGCATACCTCACCAGCTATCTGGCGACATTTCTATTGGTCGCTATCTTCGAGGGGAAACGCTTTGTTGGCGACCTCATAGAGGGAGCTGGCTGGATCTTCTATAACGCTCAGTTCGTCGGTATCGAACAGCGTGCGCCGCCCGGGAGTGAGGGTACGGTCGATGTTCCCTCGATTAATTATCTCACCGGAACCGGGCTCGAAAGGGTTGGGACAGAAACAATTGTATTGCCTGCAGTTGTTTATCACGCACTACCAGTACTTGCGTTTCTTGGTGCCGGCTACTTTCTTACGCGTTCGTTTGGCGTGACTGAAATCGTCACAGGCGCAAAAGTAGGTGGGTCGATTGTCTTCGGTATCATCTTTCTATCGCTTGGTGGGGCATTTATATTTGAGGTTGCTGATGTACTCGGTCCAAACCGGTTCCAAGCACTTGCACTGGCAGGAATTCTCTACCCAGTGGTCTGTGGTGCGACGGGTGGGATTCTCTCAGCATGGGTGGAATCAACACGGTAGCGAACAAACGCTTCGAAGCTCTTTTGGCTGTTCCTGTGAAATCCGCGAGCATGGACGTCGACCGGAAGACGGTCGTGCAGATTGTTGTGTCAGTCGCAGCTGTCGCGCTCTTTATCACCGGACTGGTGGTGGTGACGGGTGCGTACGGAGAAACAGTGACTGTCGGCCCTGATGATGAAGAAGGGCAACTCACTGGAGAACTATCTGGAGAGTTTGACGGGACGCTTGAAACTGCCGAGAACGGGACCGCAGTCACTGGCTTTTCCGGTGAATACGAGAATGGTATTATCGGCCCGGTAGATGGGCAAGCAGAAGGCTCTGTCACCGAGGATGGTGTGTTTACCGGTCAGTTCAATGGCTCGATTAGCGGAGCGATTGACGGGACCGTGACCGGCACGATGAACGGAACAGTCGAGGATGGTTCGTTTGATGGGACGTTCGACGGTGTCGCTGAGGGCAAGACCCAAACCAAGCTCACCTCCGATGGCGGACTGTTCATCATCGGTCTCATTGGGAGTTTCATCGTCGCCCTCCCACTTCTTGGATACCTCATCGAACGACACGACTTCGAAGAGAAACCAGAGTAACGTCGCGTGTCTACGGCCTGAAGGCTGTGACACTGTGCCTACTCAATGTCTGACACTGCAACTGTCGGCTGTCATCACAAAGCTACGCGTCAGAACTCTGTCTCTCGCGCCAGTCGACGATTTCATCCTCGTCGGTATCATCAAGCTTTGCCTCGTAGTAGGCCATCGGATGTGCAATGGTTTCACAGAGATTATCCATATTGACACAATCACCGTAAGACTGCATCGTCGCACACGAGGGAGTCGAGTACTCTGTCGGACTGGTGTCACCACGGATGTGGTCAACCTGATATCGGGTCGCTTCTTCTCCAAATCCAGGATTTACCTGGAATAGTTCGACGATTTCGTCGGTTGACATACCGATACTCGTGAGAAATGAGGCGATAGCGAACCGTGAGTGATGGGCCAGATGGTCACCTTTCTGTACCTTGTCGAGGAGCGCGCGCATGCACGGGGGAAACATCTCTGGAACGACCGTGTCGATATCGCGCATCAAGTCGAGTTCGGCCAGCGACTCGGCGACACGCTCGCGTGCAGTTTCGAGTCCGGTGGCAATTTCTTCGGGGACTGTCAGAGGTAGCCCTGATTCGATGCGTTGTTTGACTGCCTGTCGGATGAGGACAAGCACCTCTCCAGACGCAAGGAAGACCTCGCCGTCAGCGAGTTCTCGATTCACCAGTCGCCATTCGTCGCCACGTTTGTCAGCCGCAAGATCAAGGTAGGTACCCACGTCGACGGCAGACCCGTTACTGGTTTTTCGGACACCGCTTGCGATGCTGAACTCTCGGAGAAGAGTATCGAGTGTTACCTGCTCGCGCTGTGTGCTCTTGAATTCGACCGTGCGGTTGAGGTCGTACTCGAATCGGTCGTGAGCAGTCCGTGCTTCGGCTGTCGCGTATTTTCTGGTCAAGACGTGTTCATCGACGAGCGAAACAAGTACTCGCGCAACCGGGTAAGAGAGGAGTTCGACACGGTCCCGGCGGTGTGACTCGCCGATTGTCCCGTCTTCGAGTGCCCCTTCGATTCGTTCAACCGCGCGTTTGACGACTTCGTCCTCCGTGCGAACAATCTCGACGATTGTGACAGTCATGCCTTCGACGGCTTCTCGCGCCGATTGGAGAAACGGATACCGCGCGTGAAGCTGTTTCATTATTCCCCAGTTCGGGACCGTGGCGCAAAAAGTCGACGGACCGGCGCGCTACTGATCTTCGATTTCTCGGAGGAGTTGCTCGGCTTGTCCGCCGTCATTGACCATCTGTCGATACTGCTCGTTGCTTACTTCGACAGTTCTGGTCTCACCTTGGCGGACAACTTCGAGGCGAACAGTCCCCTGTGGGTTGTTCCGGAGCCGAAAGCTGGCAATCGCGCTAAAGACAAAAGCAAGCGCGACGACACATCCGACCCCATAGAGCATCGTCGTTTCGAATGCGAGTGGCTCTGCAGTACGTGTCCAGCGGTCCGGATAGACGTTCCAGAACAAGAATACGCCTGTGCTGGCGATAACGGTACCGAATACAACACCGAGGCGGGTTCGGTTGCTCGCAGGCAACACGACAACGACACCGAGCAAGAGTGCAGGGATTCCAAGGCCTGCAATGACGCCACCGTACCGCTTTGCGACTGTGCTGTCACCTTGCAGGCCAACGAGCACCATCGCAATCATAACTGCAACGATTCCTGCCCCGACGAGCGCCAAGCCACCAACAACACGACGTGGGTTCCGGTCACCCGTCCAGTCCTGGCTATAGGCCTCGTCCAGACTCGTCATACCGGCAGCTTCCGGCTCCTCGTACAAAATAATACGTCAGACAGACGCAAGACGGTATCTTAGGGGAAGAGACCGCGCTGCTCGTGGGCTGTTGCCTGCCGGTCAAGCGCAAGCGTGTACGCCGCGGTGCGGAGGTCCGGGGTTTCGTATTCAGCGTAGGCGTCCATCATCTCTTCGAACGCTTCGGTCATCCGGCGTTCGAGGTCAGCGTTGACTTCTTCTAGCGTCCAACTGTACTCCTGTGTGTTCTGGACCCATTCGAGATAGGAAACGATGACACCACCCGCGTTGGCGAGGATATCTGGAACCGTCGGGATATCTCGCTCGGCGAGGACATCATCAGCCTCGGGCGTCGTCGGTCCGTTTGCCGCCTCGACGATGATGTCGGCTCGCACATCCTCTGCCACGTCGGCAGTGATAACGTGACTGACAGCAGCAGGGATGAGGACATCGACATCAAGCCGAAGGAGCTCGTCGTTCGAGATACGCTCGATATCGCCGTCGTAATCACCTATCTGGCCGCCAGATTCGATGAGTTCTCCAACCTCGTGCGTGTCGATGCCTTTGGGGTTGTAGATACCGCCAGTAACATCGCTTGTCGCGACGACGTTTGCGCCGCGCTCGGCAAGAAGCCGTCCGGCCCAGGACCCGACGTTTCCAAAGCCTTGAATTGCGATTGTCGAGTCTTCGGGCGACCGACTGTAGTAGTTGAGAATCTGTTCTGTGATGTTTGCGACTCCGCGGCCGGTCGCTTCTATGCGCCCCGGAGTCCCGCCGAGTTCGATTGGTTTCCCGGTAACGACTTCGGGTATGGTGTGTCCTTCGTAGACGGAGTAGGTATCCATCATCCACGCCATTTCACGGGGACCGGTGTTCATATCGGGTGCCGGGATATCCATTTTTGGCCCCACCATTCGGCGAATACCCTCCATGTACCGGCGGGTCATTCGCTTTATTTCGTCACGGCTGAGCTCTTTTGGGTTACAGACGACACCACCTTTTGCTCCACCGTACGGAAGTCGAACGAGCGCAGTTTTCGACGACATAAGACCGGCCAGTGCGATAACCTCGTCCTGTGAAACACTTGGATGGAACCGGACACCACCCTTGTATGGACCGCGCGCGCCGCTAAACTGGCAACGGTATCCTTTGAATATGTCTTCAGTGCCGTCATCTCGAAGTACCGGCAAAGAGACTTCAAGGGTTCGCTCTGGGTGTTTAAGCCGTGTGAACACATTTTCTGTCACTTGTGCGTACTCCTGTGCGCGCTGCATCTGGGTGCGCATGTTGTTTAGGGTACTCGGAGGTTCGTCTGACATTGGCTCGTAGTTCGTTCCCCCGGGTTCTTATATGGCCGTCTTTTCGTTCTGTCATGTTAAATGGTCACATTGGTCTCGATACCGATAACAGAATTATACGCCACACAGTCGAGAGTCACCACTGTGAGAAGAGATGGGGGTGGCTGACATGGCTTGCTACTTAAGAAGATGTCTCTCTGCCCAAATCGACAGCGTATGACAGCGAGAAAGAGGACTTTACTCTGGAGAGAAGCTCCAAGAACTTTGCTTTCAGTTGCTCTGAATCCGCGGTGCGAGCATGTAGGTAACGTTTCCTTTGCCTTCGGCAATGTCAAAGTGCAGTTTGACAGGGAACTCTTCACCCAACTCCATTGTTACCTCGGTATCTTTCGGAATGGCTTTGTTCATGTTCTTTAGGTATTCGAGCGAAAACAGCGACGATGCAGGACCGCTCACGAGATCGATGAGGTCCTCATTATCGAGTTCGAGGTGCACGTCGTCAGTGTCTCCTTGTGCAGCGACATAGAACACGTCTTCAGCGTCGTCAAGACCAAGCTCGATGTGATCGCTCACCATATCAGCGGCTGTGACAGCACGGTCGATATCGCGGCCCTCAATAACGATGTTGGCTGGAAGATCGAGGTCTTCGGGGAGGTCTGGTTCTTCGCGGATAGATTCGGGGTCGAGGAGACCAAGTGTGTACTCCAATCCATCGATAGAGATGTGAAGCTTGCGCGTCTCCTCATCCAGTTCGAGGTGGACAAGTTGGTCACTGCTTGCCATCCCGGCGATATCCTGTAGCCGGACGAGGTCGACACCGATGAGCCCCTCGTCAACATCGAAGGACTCGAACGCCTCCTCACCGAGTGAGAGGTCAACCATTCCGACGTTTGCAGGGTCAACCGCCCGGATTTCGAGCCCCTTGTCGTCGAAGTGAATCTTGCATTCGTCGACGAGAACACCCACGGAGTCGAGCGTCGCCTGGAGTGTATCTGCGCGCACGATGGCGTTGAACATCTTGTGCCAGATTACGACGGCATCCCCTAAAAAGACACTCCATTGGAGTTGCCAGCGTGCACACGCTCAAGCAAAGGGAACACGACAAAGTGTCCGAGCAAACAATGGGCACCCATGCAACAGGTAGACCACGACGGGCGGACAACAATGTACCGGGCAACTCAGTCTGACACGTCCGGTCCGACGGCGTTATACATCCACGGAAGCGGCGGAAATCACCAGCTATGGGCCCATCAGTATGCTCCGACTGGCCCGACACACCCTGCAGTGGCTGTCGATCTCAGCGGTCATGGCACGTCTGGAGCAATCCACACCGAGCCAGGACAAGAGACACTGAACGCATACGCACGAGATGTCACCGCTGTTGCCCGCGAAACCGACGCCGACATTCTCATCGGCAATTCACTCGGTGGAGCGGTTGTCTTCGAGGTATTGTTGAACACGGATTTTGATGCTGACGGGGTCGTGTTCGCAGGGACAGGTGCAAAGCTTGCCGTCAACGCAGAGTTGCGGGAGTTGCTCGTGTCTGACTTTAACAGTGCAATCGAGCAACTACACCAGCCGTCGATGCTCTTTGCAGACGCCGGGGGGTCGCTGCTTGCTAAATCAAAAGAAACGCTCCAAAAGACAGGACAACAGGTAACAACTCGTGACTTTCTTACTTGCCACGAGTTCGACGTTCGAGAGCAGGTAGCTGAAATTGACCTGCCCGCTCTAGCGGTCGTCGGCGCAGATGACCGACTGACACCGCCGTTGTATCACGAATTCTTAGCCGATACTATCGACTCGTGTGAGACGACCGTTCTCAAAGACGCTGGTCACCTTGCCATGCTTGAGCGCCCTGAAGCGTTCAACCAAGCTCTCTCACAGTTCATCACGGAGCACATCGACACCTGAGACTGATTGCTGTAACGTATTCGGGAGACAGCCAGTCACAGCTCGGCGTTCAGGCGAACATGCGTCCCGAGGGCCGCTCTATCAAACCAGACGTGTTTGCTCAAGACACCGAGAAGCAAATCCTCAGTGTCACGGGCGAAAACGGTTCGATTCCGTACCGCGGCACGTAACAGATAGGGCTGGCTGTATATCTGCTCATAAAGGTTCTTGGTAGAAATGGGCTAGCTTATAATTAGTTGTATCCTCAATATGGAGACGTGTCAGATTCGCATCAGCCATCGGTCCTTCTCGTCGAGGACGAGGAGCGGGTCGCCAGGACGTACGAACTGCGACTCGGGTCTGAGTACGACGTTACAACCGCACTTGGAGGAACCGAGGCACTGGCCCTCGTCGACGACTCGTTTGATGTCGTGTTGCTAGACAGGCGGATGCCAGACGTATCAGGCGATGAGGTTCTAGCAGAGATACGCAGGCGGAGCCTTGACTGTCGTGTCGTGATGGTGACAGCAGTAGACCCGGATTTCGATATCACAGAGATGAATTTCGACGGCTATGTCGTCAAACCGGTCGGCAAAGAAGATTTGAGAGAGGCCATCGAGCGCGCACTAACGATTTCGGAGTACAATGACCAGATACAAAAACTCAGTTCACTCAAACTCAGGCGGAACGTTCTAGAGGTTGAGATGGCTGACCACGAGTTACAGGATCACCATCGCTATCAAGATCTCAACAAAAAGATCGAGGCACTTGAAGAGGAAGTCGAAGAAGTCGAAAAGACAATAGACCTGAATGAGGTTGACTTACACCTCTGATTTGCTCAGTTAGAAGAGACACCACTTCATTTTCATTGCTGGGAATTTGGGCGAACAGTTAATACGGTATGAGAGAGAACCTAAATACAAGCGCAACCGCCCGATTGCAGCTATCGAATACGGCAATAGGGTATTGCAACAGAAACCCTGGCAAAAAGGGGCACTGGCTGCTCGGACGGTGCGCACGAAACAAGCAACCATGCAATTAAAACAACTCTTCGAGGAAGATGATGCAGTCAGTCCGGTCATTGGTGTCATTCTGATGGTCGCCATTACAGTCATTTTGGCGGCTGTTATCGCGACGTTTGTACTCGGACTAGGGGAACAGGTCAGCGAGACAGCACCGCAAGCGAGCTTTAGTTTCAGCGTCGAAGAAGGCGATTTAAATGGCACTGAAGACTCTTGGGGTAATACATATAACGCTACATCTGGTGCAGGTACTGCCTTTGCGGAAGGCTCTGCTAATGCGAGTCTAAGTATCCAACATACTGGTGGCCCCAATGTTGACTCATCTTTATTGGGGGTGACTGGTAGCAATGCAAGCCTTAATTCAGGAGACGCACCCGAATACGACGACTTCTCCAAGTCCACAGATACAGCGTACAATGCCAGCCAGATGAGCGCCGGGGAGACGGCAACCATCTTCGTCGAGTACGGCGATTCGATCACGGTCGTCTGGACCAGCGAGGACGGTGAGACCTCTGCAACGCTCCAAACGTTTGAAGTTCCCGAAGAGTAACAGGTAACCGCATTTTTCGCAAGAAATTCGATGGTCGTCTATTTCTGAGTGGTGTCGAGGGAGACAGGCAAGTTGGATCTGAGGATGAGCCGTCAGTGCACAGAACAGCTAAGCGTTTGGCGATACAAGCAAGATACATGACTGAGACAGCAACACACGTCATCCTGTCATATCCAGCCGATCTGTCGGACTGGGGTCGTGCTATCGTCGAAGACACACCATTTCGATCGTACCTGCTAAAAGCCCACGACACTGCCGAGACCGGAGAAACGTGGGCGGAGTTCGTCGGTGTTGGCTGTTGTGGGAGCGCACTCGACGTTCCTCTCCGTGTCGAAGCGGTCGACGGCGGAATGAGCCTTACACAGGAGACGACCTTCGAGTTTACAGTTCGTGAGGCTTGTGACCTTGAGGGCGGCTGGCAGGTCCAAAGCGCTGCTGGCCCCTGACTATTGGTCTCGCTTTTGTTTTTCGAGTTGTTCTGCTTTCTCTTGGAGCTGTGTGAGCTCTTGTTCAGCCCTCGTCGTTTCCATGCCATGAGCCTCTAGCACGGAGGCATCCATCTGGGAGGGAACAAACGTCGATTCTGCCTCCTGCTCAGACTCACCCCGAGATTGCCCTGATTCACCCCAGCCAAGAGCACCGAGTATTCGTTTAATTGTTTCGTTCATTACCACCATATTTGGTAACAAGAGACAAAAAGACACTGTTGTAGGAGATAGTCCAGACGACCGTTCGTGACCTGCACACACCGAGGACTGTCACTGACACCCTTCCCTGATATCGACTACCAAAGCGTCCGACTTCTGTGGGGGTTTTTATCGGATGAGGTTGATAGTTGCAGACATGTCCGAGACGTACAAACATTACATCGACGGTGAATGGGTAGAGGGAGATGGAGACGAGACGTTTGCGAGCCACAACCCGGCAAACGGGGAAGAGCTGGGGACGTTCCATCGTGCAACTGAATCCGATGTCGACCGCGCAATGGCAGCGGCCGACGAGGCCTTCGAGGAGTGGAGCGATCTGTCTCGAATCAACCGAGCCGAGTATCTCTGGGATGTCTATCATGAGCTCCGTGAGCGACACGAAGAACTTGGCGAGGTTGTCACCAAAGAGTGTGGCAAAGAAATTTCAGAAGGAAAAGCTGACGTGACTGAGGCCTGGCACATGGTCGAATGGGCTGCTGGCGACGCCCGTCACCCGAAAGGAGATATTGTCCCCAGCGAAGTGCCCGCGAAAGATGCGTATATGCGTCGGAAACCCCGCGGTGTCGCAGGCTGTGTCTCTCCGTGGAACTTCCCCGTCGCGATCCCCTTCTGGCATATGGCCGTGACACTTGTCGAAGGGAACACCGTTGTCTGGAAGCCTGCAGAGCAGACACCATGGTGCGGACAGATCATCGCTGAGATGATGGTTGATGCAGGTATCCCTGAAGGTGTGTTCAACATGGTCCAAGGCTTCGGTGACGCTGGCGCTGCCATCGTTGACGACGACCGCGTCGACACAGTGCTCTTTACTGGCTCCGCTGAAGTCGGCCACGAAGTTGCCCAGAAGTGTGCTGAATCCCCCAGCAAACGTGCAGCCTGTGAGATGGGTGGCAAAAACGGCATCATTATCACTGAAGAGGCTGACCTCGATATCGCAGTGCACGCGGCCGTGATGAGTTCCTTCAAGACGACCGGTCAGCGCTGTGTCTCTAGTGAACGTCTGATTGTCCACTCTGATATCTACGACGAGTTCAAAGAGCAGTTTGTCGACATCGCCCAAGACATCGCTGTTGGCGACCCACTTGATGAGGGGACATTTATGGGACCACTCATCGAGGAAGGTCACTACGAGAAAGTTTCGAAGTACAACCAGCTTGCCCGCGACGAAGGTGTTGATGTCCTCGTCGACCGTACGGAACTCGACGCCGAAGAAATTCCAGACGGTCACGAGGACGGGAACTGGATCGGTCCGTTCGTCTACGAGGCTGACCCCGACGAAGATCTGCGTTGTACACAGGAAGAAGTCTTTGGTCCGCACATTGCACTCCTCGAATACGACGGCGATATCGAGCGCGCCGTCGACATCCATAACGATACGAACTACGGTCTTGCCGGTGCTGTCATCTCTGAGGACTACCGCCAAGTCAACTACTACCGTGATAACGCCGAGGTCGGACTGGCATACGGGAACCTTCCCTGTATTGGCGCAGAGGTCCAGCTCCCCTTCGGTGGCGTAAAGAAGTCCGGCAACGGCTACCCGTCTGCGCGTGAGGTCATCGAAGCTGTCACCGACCGGACAGCCTGGACGCTCAACAACTCCAAGGATATCGAGATGGCACAGGGCCTCTCGGCAGATATCAAGACAAAAGACGACTAAGTCGGCTAGCGTCCATCGCTTCTGGTACTCTCAGTGTTCCGTCTAAAATTAGTTGTCGTCTCTTTTATCATCAGCGGGCAGTCTCAGAGTTGCCACAGCACCACTGCTTTGCTGTGACTTTTTGATACCAAAGGCTTTAAAGATTAGATACGTCTAAACATTGGTGTGGTCGTAGATATCTCATGCAAGGTGACCAGTGATGGCTGATATTTTAACTGTAATAGTCGTCGCCGCAGGATGGCAGCTAGCGGTATTGCCGGGAGAGAAAGTGCAACTCATCATTGCGAGTCTCTCAACACGATACCACCCGCTGCTAGTGGTATCCGCTGCCGGGACAGCATTTGCAGGCTGGACAGCCCTCGAAATATTGTTTGGGAACGCACTTCAGAACACGATTCCGGGTGTGTATCTTGACCTTATTACAGTCGTGTTGTTCGCACTGTTTGCTGTCTTGTTATGGCGGTCCATGCCCGAGCAGGGGACAGCAACGGCGACGACAGACGGCGGAGGGTTGACTGCAGCCTCAGAACTCGATGTGACACTGTTCGGTCAGAAAGTCCCGAACGTTCTCGGTGGGTTCGTCCCGATTTTTGCGATGATGGCTGCTGGAGAGTTCGGTGATAAGACACAGTTGATTACGATTACGCTCGCTGCTCAATTCGGTGCAAGCCCCGGTATCTGGATTGGCGAAATGCTGGTCATCATTCCGGTTAGTCTAGCGAACGCGTACTTTTTCTACACGTTCTCAAACAAAATTGACATACGGAAAGCCCATATGTTCGGTGCTGGACTCTTTGTCTTTTTCGCTGCCGATACACTGCTCGCTGTCGTAACTGGCTTCTCTATCTGGGAAACTGCCGTCGACCAAATTGCTGGAGCCATTACCTCGTTGTACTAAGGTAATTGAGAGGTGCGACTTGATGGCGGAACGCTCATTTGAGCACCGATTGTAGAATAAGATGGCCGATGACGAGAAAATAAGGTTCCGATGTCGCGGGGCTGGACGAGGTGACTCGTTCCTCGCGTTCGGATGACGAACCCTATGAGTGCCGAGGCCACCGATTTACTGGTACCACAGAAGCATCCTGGCTGAACATCGAGAATCGCGTCTGTTAGCCTCTGAGAGGGATAGTCATTAGTTCGAGTGCATACTGTGTCTCGCCGTCGGCAAGAATATATCAGTAACTTGCTTCTAGGCCCCCAATCCACTCCCCGGTGTCCTTGCGACTCGGGTAAATGGCCACGTAGGTAGTTTCTTCGGACAACCCGACCTCGGACTCCCATTCGGTCTGCTGTGGCTCTTTGTCACCCATCTGTATATCAAAATAGACACTTACAACGGGACGTTCCCAGGCATTGTGGATAGATACGATAGATGTGACAACTGACAGAGTTACTACAAAAAAGTAAACTCAAACAGGAGGGCATCATAGAACTATTCTCAACCGAAACGTAGTGTGTATTAAGTGGCGAGTTACCTATCAAATTAGAACGATATCCGAATTGGCATGGAGATATAAGGTGCGGTATCTTCCACGACAGCTTGGTCTGTTCGAACTCGCTGTGGTCAATCAGTACACAATATGCACGACTGTGGAGAGTGATGACTTAGTTGGAACCCGTTAGAAAATCGGTGCAACAGAGAGAAAATCTACTCATCAACGAGATTCTCGCCGGTGATTTCGAACCGAGCCCCTCCCTCGGAACCCTCGACAGTCCAGATGTTCCAGCCATGGGACTCCACAATTTGCTTGACGATAGAGAGACCGTATCCGGTTCGCTTTTGACTGTCGATGGGAGAGATGGAGCCCCTGATTATGGTATCGACGTCGACGGTATACTTGGCGTGGTTGCCCTCGCATATACCCACGACCTCGTCGACACCGTCGTCGCCGAGCATGATATTGAGGTGCCGGACGCTCCGTGTCGGGTCGGAGGCAAACTCGACGCCGTTGTCGCTTCGCTCGCCCGGACCGAGTTCCGACGCGTCGTCGCTGAACGCGTATGTCCCGGCACCCAGACAGCCATCGTCAAACCCGTCCAAGACAGTGTACTCACCTGTGAGTGTCTCTCCGGGACAGAAGACGAGACTCCCGTGCGTGCTCCTGACCTCTAAGCCCGTCCCACAGCAGGGTTGCTAGCAGCCATCGACGCGCTCTTTGGGGATGGATGTCTCCGAGGAGTCGGCACACAGCGCGTACCTGCCGCTGGCACCCATAGTCTCTCAGTATACCGAGTAATCCCCCCGGCGCTTTTTAATAACTCCCACGAGTATTCAAGTATATGACTTCACCCACGGGGGACTCGTCGTATCATGCCCACGTTGAAAAAGCACCCATCGGAATCTTCGAGGTGAACCCACGGGGTGAATACATCGATGTGAATGAAGCTGCCTGTGATATGGTCGGCTTTTCCGAGGATGAAATACTCGAAATGTCGGTCGCTGACTTGGCCCCCGAACAGGACGACCCCGAGGACATGCCTAACTTTGTTCAAGTCCGCGAAACAGGCCATATGCGGACTGAATACCAGTTACGTCACAAGGACGGCCACACAGTAGACGTAATCATCGAAGCCGTACAAATCGAAGATGGCCGACTCGTCGCCTATGTGCAAAACATTTCCAAGCAAAAAGAGTACGAAGAAGCGCTTGAGAGAACCCGCGATGAACTACGACAGGTCATCGACCTCATCCCCGATCCAATCTTCGTCAAGAGCCGGGACGACGAGGTGATTCTCTCAAATGAGGCAAACGCCGAGTTACACGGATTAACTACGGACGAAATCGAAGGTATACGAGAACGGGATATTGAGCAGGCTGTCGAGAACATTTCTGACTTCGACAAGTATCGAGAGCGGGAGAGAACGGTCATGGAGACAGGCGAGTCAACGACTTACGAAGAGGAATTGATGAGTGCCAGCGGTAAACAACACGTCTTCCGGACGACCAGAATCCCGTTCACAACGGTACAACAAAGTGAGAGTGCGGTACTTGGCTATGCCCGTGATATAACCGAGTTGAAAGAGTACGAACAAGACCTCGAAGAACAGCGCGACAACCTCGAAATGCTGAACGGAGTTCTTCGCCACGATATTCGCAACGACCTACAACTCGTCTCTTCTTATGCAGATCTACTTGTCGAAGAGTGCGAAGATGAGGGCGTGAAAGAGTACACCACCACGATACAGGACAGTGCCAACCATGCTACCGAACTCACGAGGACAGCACGGGAGATAGCCAACGTAATGCTCTCGGCCACAAAAGAAGATCAGCAGGTCGATATTCGCACTACCCTCGAAAAAGAGGTGAGCGAGGTGCAATCCTCGTATCCGAACGCCGCCGTGACCTACAATACGACGATTCCTTCTGTCACGATCAACGCCAATGACATGGTTTCCTCGGTCTTTCAGAACCTGTTGAAGAACGCGATACAGCACAACGATAAGCCGGTGGCAGAGGTGACAGTCTCGGCAACCGATCAAGACGACACAGTGACTGTTCGGGTCGCCGATAACGGCCCTGGCGTTCCCGATGACCAGAAAGACGCCATCTTCGGTAAGGGCAACCATGGCTTGGAAAGCGACGGCACAGGGCTTGGCCTCTATTTGGTCGAAACACTCGTCACAAATTACGGCGGTGAAGTGTGGGTCGAAGACAACGACCCTGAAGGCTCGGTCCTCGTCGTGGAGTTGCCCAAGACCGAGTGAGAATTAGTCGCCTGTCACGAATTGTCGACTAAGGGCATCTACAGTGAAAAAACGGTAGCTTAGTCCTTGTAAGAGTATGGGTGTGCCCCGCTCGTTCCCATCCATAGAATACACGATTCCTAGCCAATGAGAATCCCACTATCAGACACTCTACCACAAATTCCTGTTTTCAGGGCGATTTTTGATCTCGGCCCAGATTTTGAGTTGAACCGTCGTGTGGTTCCGAGTTCCCGTCCTCCCGCATTTTCTGAGATTGTATTCGGTTTGAATCGCCCGAGACAGTAGTTTTGGTGTTGAATTCGATGAAGTAACAAAAGCAGTGGAACGTTACTCAGACGTGCCAATTACCGCGGATAGCTGATCCGGGCTAAGTAGTATCAATTTATCCCAGTACATGTACATCGTCCGGGTTCGAGTGCCGAGGCCACCGATTTAGGTGCACCAGGGAACACGAAAGTCGTGTCTGCCGCCTTCTGAAAGCGTATAATTGCTCGTTCAGGCCTAACAGGGGACGCTCTGTTCAGCCAGATCTGTACAAACAGTTCAAGATGTACTCGACACCCGGGATAAAAATATAGAGATATTCAGTCAGCTGGAAATTGTGACGCCAGTAATATTGAATCGGGCACCACCATCGTCGCTTTCGGTAACACCGATATCCCCGTCGTGAGCGTCAACAATGTCCGCAACAATCGAAAGCCCAAATCCTGTCCCCTCGTCACTACTGGAGTATCCGTGATCGAAGATATCATCGCGTTTGTCTTCCGGAATACCACCGCCGTTATCTGCGACGTAAAACCCAGACACAGTGGTTCCACCAGTCTCATCAGCGTCCTCAATCAACCCGACTCGGATTTTAACCGGAGCACGATTGTGATCAACTGCGTTGCGAAAGAGATTTTCAAAGACGCGCTGGAGCCGTGCCCTGTCAGCCCTGATTGTCACAGACTCTGTCACCTGTAACTTAATGTCGACTCCGTCAGTCGTGACTGTGTCCCACCCCTTTCTGATAACGTCGGCAAGCCGAATCTGCTCGGGGTCTTCGACGGTTTCGCCAGCACGCGACAGCGTCAGGATATCTTCGATTATCATCTCCATCCGATTGAGGCTTTGCTGAGCTGATACAACGTGTTCGTCGTCCCCACCGTCGACGAGATTGAGTCGTAACTGTGCAGCATTCAATGGATTTCTGAGGTCATGACTGACTACGCCAGCGAAATCGTCGAGTTTCTCGTTTTGGCGTTCCAGTTGTTTCTCACGAGTACGGCGTTTGGTGATATCGCGTAAAAAAACGACAGTCCCAATTTTCTCGGCGTTCACAGTAACCTCTGAAATCTGGACTGAGAAATACCGTGATTCTTCGCCAACTGGCAGCATGATTTCGCGCTTTTGATCAGGCTCTAATTCATCGACTACCGCTGCAAGTTCCGTATGGAGTTCCGAGAATAACGCTCTGGTGCCCGATGCATGCAGGTCCGGAACAATCTCTGCAGCAGCAGTATTGTGATCAACAAGGCGCGAGTTATTATTCAGAACGAATATCGGATCCTTTGCCTCTTCGAGAATGATATCACGGGCAATCGGGGAAATGTGATAGAAGCCGTGCCGGAATACTACGTAGCTAACCCCGAATAAAAACACCACGACACCTAGCGAAGTGTGGTCGTACGTTTCAACGGGGACGAATCCAAATACCGAACCCAGGAACGGAACGAGTCCAAGCAGAACTGCGCCAACCAGAATCGCTACTGGTCTGCTTACCTGGCTGCGGCCACGCTCGAAGAGATGCCCCAAATAGTAGGTCCCAACAGCCATGTTACCTATGACGTATGCTATCGCAACGATCCTCGCTGGACCGACGCCGATTTCTATGTGCGTAAATGGCGTTTCGTGAGGTGTAAGCGGAGCATAGAACTCGTAAAACGGATTCGTGACCAACGTTAAAATAAGTGGAATGTATATGATGGCAGCCAGCCGAACGACTGAATTCGTGCGTATCGACCGGTACGTGTAGTCGGCGGTATAGACCACCCAAACCAATGGAATAGTCGTACCAACTATCAGAAACAGATGCTTCATGGCTAGCTGACCGGTCCGTCCGGAGAGAACGAGTTCACCTGCCGCTGTGAGTGACCAGAGAACTAGTGATATCATCAATACCCCGAACCACCGTTTCGACCGCATTTGGGTTCGTGTCAACGCAAAATAACCCAGACAAGCCGCAAGAATACCCGAAACAAGAAGTATACCCACGTATAATAGAAAGAGAGTATTTGCCACGCTGTTTCCTTGTTTTTCGTCCATTTAATAAGTTTCTGCCATGATACCAAATTTATTAACTAAAACATCAGACACTATCAAGAATTCCGTCGAACGTTCTGTACTGGTGGGCTAGCTCCTGTTCGGCCAGATCTAAAAGGATCTGCTCAGGAACCCGTCAGCAGGTCTATTGTCACTGCCACTCCCGTCGTCAGCTTTGGCAATGTGGAATGTACTGGTAAGCCATCCAAGTTCGACGACCGAGGCCACCGATTTACTCGTATGAAGCAGATCCGATTGAGAGCTGCAAGGTAGAATCCACTTGTGGCCCACATCTATCCCGAAGAAGACATAATATCCGTGAGATCCGGATGGCAGCGAAGTGAGGAAAGTTTCTCTGGGAATTCGCCTGACGGAACACCAGCGACTCGATCCCGGGTGCGTTGCCACTCTACGTGGCGACAGAGTACGTATACAGGAATCGAGTCTAATTGCAGCAGATCAGCGATTATGAATCGGTGGAATCCCTCCGTCAGCAATGGTTCGCCATCGCGGTCAATGACCACGAGCGGTTCGAGATGGTGCGCGTATGCATCCTCAAATGCGTTGTCGTCCGCCGGGTGATGGCCTTCCTTCTCATTAGGTCGATACCCCTCGGTTTTAATCGACCTATAGAGATCGTCGATGTACTCACAGCGTCTCTCTCGGAAGGCACCGAGGCTCTCGTAGCCCCGAACCTGGTTACCGGATTCGATTTGCTGTGCGGCGCGCGCATACAGTTCGGTTCTCTCCCAGGGAACACCTTTCTCGAAATGTTGCTCAAGGCTGCAATACCGTGGAGTTTCACGCAGTAGACGATGATCCCCATCAACGCCCCAGTCTCCGCCCTGAACCCGGCCGAGGCCCCAGTTGAGGCGGATCTCATTGGTGAAATACGTCACCTCTGTTAGTGGAACCTCGACGAGTCGCCATGGCTCCGCCGGCGCGGCGTACTGACGATGATTCCATTCAGCGTGCCACGCCGTGTACTGCTGGAACGTGGACAGATCCATAGTCCCGTCTCCCTTGCGCTCAATCAAAATAACTGTGATACTTTCATATTGTTTCGTTCTCAAGAGAGTTTTTTCCTCCGAAAATCCCTGCTCGAATCTTTAGGTACTTACAGCCGGCAGTATGGCTCTCGACTGACCGCTTAATTCACCACGACCTGAGGTGAGGAAGACTGGTGTTCGAAATGCACTACCTTTGATACCTGTACATCATCCGGGTTCGAGTGTCGAGGCCACCGATTTACTGATGCCAATTTCGATAACAATAAATGAACGTCACAAAACTGCGTATGCTATCTTTGTCGGGAGTTCCGTCGAGGGTCGTGCTGAGATAGATCATCAGTGCGCCCTGTCGAAAGTATAACAGAATCATCACGGCATTGAACTGCTGGAGCCACCAATACCGTCCGCTAGTGGTCGCCATATGCGACCAGCCAGTGGACTGGGTGATCAGCGCACTCATTCTGGAGACAGCAGTCAGCCAGTCAGCGGCGGCCGTGGGTGTGATGACGAGAATCTGCCTGTTCTCCGAGACCCTCTCGCAGGACTTGGAGTGTCGCCGCCCACGCCTGTGCCGACGCTCGGGCGTTCGCGGCGTGTGTCCCACCGAATCGGTGTTTCTCGTCCGGGTCGACCTCGCCGTCAAGTCGGTACGGCACCCGAATCGCGTGTCCGGCCTCTGGGAACGTCCGGTGTTGGACGGACCGGGGATGGTCGTGTCTCTGTAGTCGCTCGACGGCACGTTCGGCCAGCGCCGGTGACTGCCAGACCGCATCGGCGCCGCCAGAGACGAGCAGTACGGGGCCATCGATGTTTTCGACTGGAATCTCGGCACGTCGTCTCTGTTCTGCGCTCGCGCCGTCGAGCGCGCCAGGTCGCTCACTCGCTGCGGTTTGTTCGACAGTCTCGGCGAGACCCTCGTCGCTCGTCTCGACAAACTCGTCGACGGGGAGATACGGAACCGGGTCGCCGTTGACGGTCCACGCTGGCCCTTCCTCTTCGATACCGTCCATCCACGTCGGGGCCGGGAAGGCGATTCCACTCGGCACGTAGCCGACAACGCTGCCAACGTTGGCAGCGTGACTCCCGACCAGTAGGGCGGCCTCACCACCACGTGAGAACCCGACGACACCGACATCTTCGGAGAGGACCTGCCGACGCGAGCGAAGCCACTGGATTCCCTGCTCGAAGTACTCGAGGGGAATCTCCGCGAGTGCATCTGGTCTGTCAGCGGTGCCGAAGTACTCCAGACAGAGAGCAGTGTAGCCGTGCTGGGCGAGGAGCCTGGCGTACGCTCGTTCGTAGCCGCCGCCACCGCCGCCTCCGTGGAGCACGAGCACACCGTTGTGTGGTCCCTGTCCAACCCCGGCGTAGAGCTGTCCAGTGATGTCCGCCTGCTGTATCCGTCGCGCCGAGACAAACTGCCCGGTAGCCATACAGCCCGTTTCAGCCCCTGGCGGTTAGTCTCACTGGTCGTTTATCGTGCGCATCGGTAGCAATAATCCGTTGAGAGAGGGTCTACGAAGCGTACAGACCCAAATAACAGTACTGAGGAGAGTATCTGAGTGACATATTCGGATGGAGTTTCGGTTCACAGAACCGGCAGGGGTGTCAGTCCTACACGTCGATGACGATTCGGCACTGGTCGATGTCGCGTCGGAGTTTCTCTGCCAAGGGACAACATCTTCACCGTCAAAACTGAGACAGACCCGACAACTGTTCCCGAGCGAGTCAAAGCGGAGGCGGGTCGACTGTCTCATCAGCGATTACAATATGCCAGAAATCGGCGGACTGGAGCTAGTCGAGCGTGTCAAGACCATCGGCGACTCGTTGCCGGTCATTCTCTACACTGGTCGAGGGAGCGAAGCAGTCACAGTAGAGGCGGTCGGACGAGGCGTCGACGCGTACATTCAAAATATTCTACGAAGAGTTTGACAGCAGGACGAACCTGGCGGTGGGCAGAACTCTGGAAGAACTGGAGTTCTATGAGCTCAATGATAGTATGAAAGAGACTATCTGGAACCTCGAGTACGGTGGAGGAAGTATCATTGGTTTATGTAAAACAATGTGTTTGTGTGTCCAGTTTTCAAGAATAAATATCTGAGCGTGGTTTTAATATACATACTGCGCCAACAGTTTGCTGTGACGTCGATACACGACCTTAATCACTTAGAGTACGAAAAGTACGGTAGTGTTGGGGTGTGGACAACCGCTGACTTTGCAGCGCATTTTGAATCCGAAATAGAGCAAGGTCAGGCACATTATCGTCAGGAAGCAGGGAAAGACAGCATGAAAGCAACGGTAGTCGTCATTGAAAATGCAGAATCACTCGGAAGCAGCATCCGAGACTCTCTGGACCACATTAACGAAGAGTGGTCGAAATTAGCCGACGACGTTAATATAGAGAGACTCGCATACGTTGCTGACGGGATGATGGCAACTACCGTAGAAATGAACACTGAAGCAGATGTTGAAACAGACTCATTTGAGTCGGTCGACGAAGCGGTCGAATGGTGCCAACAAGCCTGAATTGGGTAGTACGAGCCGTTTATTTTCACACAGGGTTCAGAATACTCGTCTCAAATAATAAGTTCTTCTGGGCATAATCAGCAGGCTTACTGACCGGTTGGTTCATCGGGACCGCTTCAAAATCAATAGTTGCCGGCTGCTGTACTCGCGCTTTGCATGTTGCACGCCCGAAAGGGAAGATAATATATCCGATATGTAACCCACACCGGTATCGAATTGCCATTTTACCATTGAGATTCCAACAGTAGAAGCGACTATTGATCGATTAGTAGTGGTAAGTCACCTAGGTTCGGGTGCCGACTGGCCCGCTGCTGTCGTTAGATCAGTGGTAGCGTCATTAACCACCTTCTGTGGGAAATGTATATCTATAACCGAAGAAATCATCACGTTCGTCTTTCGGGATACCACTGCCGTTATCTACAAGATAAAACCCAGAGGCAGTGGTTCCACCAGTCTCGTCGGCGCCCTCAATCAACCCGACTCGGATATTGAGAAGAGAACAATTATCCTCAATTGCGTTGCCAAAGACATTTTTGAAGACACGCTGGAGCCATGCACTGGCAGCCGTGATTTCCACAGACTCTGTCACCTATGACTTAGTGTCTGCTCCGTCAGTCGTGACTGTGTCTCACGCCTCTCTGACAACGTTGGCAAGCATAATCTAGTTGAGGTCTTTGACGGTCTCGCTAGCACGCGACAGCGTCAGGGTATCCGCGATTAGAGACCCAATCCGGTCGCGGCTCTGCTGGACTGGTACACCGTGTTTGGCGTCCTCACCGTCAACGGGGTCAAGTCTGTGTCCACAAAACATTTTACTATCACGACAGGAGATGAACCATGCCTGGTCCAGTCTTCCTCAACGGCGAGCGTGTCACCCTCCGACCAATCGACCGAGAGGATCTTGATTTTGTGCAGCGTGTGATGAACGATCCTGCAGTGTGGCGGCCTGCACTG
Organism: Halovenus rubra; assembly: GCF_026586665.1. GTDB lineage: Archaea > Halobacteriota > Halobacteria > Halobacteriales > Haloarculaceae > Halovenus > Halovenus rubra. The sequence goes on along the minus strand of NZ_JAODIY010000004.1, from coordinate 357,885 downwards.
GATATCAATCCGATGAACGACGAGTTGTCCGAGGAGTTTTTCGAGACTGTTCTCACCACCGAAGGCGATGTCCACTGTCTGGTCTGTCACGACGACGAGCCTGTTGGCCACGTTTCGCTGACCGAGTCGCAGTACGGCCCCACGGAAACATCACGGGCCCGATCTGCCGAGTTGGCCTACTGGATTGCACCGGAACACCATGGCAATGGATACGGATCTGACGCGACCGAAACGCTGGTCGAGTACGCATTCCGTGACCGAAATCTACGACGAGTGGACGCACACGCTGGTGCGTTCAACGACGGCTCGATTGCACTGCTTGAATCTCTCGGATTCAAACACGAAGGTACCAGACGCGACGCTGCTTGGTACCGTGGCGAATACCACGATGTCGTCACGTTCGGTCTGCTTCGCTCGGAGTGGACGCCGAAAGACTAGCTCACACACCAGTCGAGTCCGTCCCTCAGGTGCGTAGCGAACAGACTCTAAACTGCCTCAACGAAGGCCAGCAGGCACTCTGTTGTTGCTTTGTAAGGATATGAGTGCCTCAACGAGGGTTGCCGGTCAGGCAGACTTCTCTTTGCTTCCGGACCCAGTGGATGATTGGGTCGGAAGCGTCAACGTGACTTGCGTACCTGCCTCGGTGTTCGCAAACTCCACAGTGGCGCCGGACCGATTGACAATCCAGGTAATCAACCACAGCCCTAGGCCGCTTCCATGGCTTAGGTCCGTTTCTTCGCCTTCATTAATCACGGAAACCTCACTCATATCGATGCCGGGGCCATCGTCGGCGATAGTTACCTTGGTAGCTGTCTTGTGGCGCGTGGCGCTGACCTCGACGTGGGGGTCGTCGTCGTTGTGGACAATGGCATTTTCTAAGAGTTGTTCAACGGCCATGTCCATCTCTTTGGTCGTTAGCACGTTGCAGTCCAGTATATCAACAGTAAGATCTGCATCTGGGTAGCGTTCTTTGATGTTTTCGACCGGGGGACGGAGTATCTCCGAGAGAGCGATTCTGGTCCGTTCGCTGTCGGTGTTGGTGACCCGCTGGGCAGTTCGCGCTTCGTCAGCGAGGTGGATCACATCTATGGCGTTTTGTTTTATTCGTTGGGCAATCTCGGCCTCGCTGCCCGCCAGTCGGCTCTCCAGAATCTCGGCGTTGCCGCTGATGACGTTGAGGTCGTTGCGAATGTTGTGCCGGAGGACCCGGGTAAGGATCTGGTTGAGCAGGTCCAGTTCTTGCTTGCGTTCCACGTGGGTGGTTACGTCCCTGATAACGCCGACCGACCCAAAGGTCATATTGGTATCACCGACGTCGTCCTCAATGAGGCGGGTATTGACCTCGTAGTGGAGAGTCTCCCCATCCGGGCCAGTCCGTTCCATCTTGTACTGCTGGGCGTCCGCTCCGGTCAACGCCATGTGGGTAATAGACTCCATGATTATGCTGAGACTCTCCGGGTCGAGGAAGTTACCCACGTGTTCGCCAACCAGTTTCTCTCGGGGGGAGTCCAGAAAGTCGACCATCGCATCGTTTAGTAGTTCGATGTGACCGTCCTCGTCGAGGACAAAGATAGGGTCGCCAGCAGTTTCGACGACGGTTTCGTACTGCTGTAGCCGCCGTTCGCGCCTTCGGCGCGTCGTGATGTCACGGACGACGACGAGTCTCCCGACCCGTTCTCGACTTTCAGTGCGGTTGGTCCAGGAGCCGGGTCGGTCAGTTTCGATTGCGGAGACACTAAGCGCGAAGTGCCGCTGTTGTCCATCTTTCGTGACGGTGAACTCGTCGGACCAGATGGCCTCGTCCCCAGCGGCAGGAACCGACGGGGCCGCCTCGATATCGTCGCTTGCGGGTGCCCGTTCGATTGCCGCACGCAGTTCAGGCTTGTCAGCCAACGCCGCATCGATGTCCTGTCCGACCGCAGACGCCGAAAGGTCGAAGAAGGTTGTTGCCCGGGGATTCAGATCGACAATCCGATCCGCAGTGTCAAGGGCGACGATGGCGTCGTCCATGTTTTCGAGCAACGTCTTCTGCTGGATCGGGACGATCTTGAGGAAGTCAGCGTAGAACACGGCATAAAAGAGCACGCCCGTGCCGATAGTGAGACCGAGGACACCCAAGTCTAGGCCGGGGGCCGGGACAACGTCAGACACCTCAACAAGCGCAAAGAGCATCGGAATCAGCCCGCCACCCATGACGACCCGTGTCTGCCTGTGGTGGATCCCTTTTCCTGTCAGGGGGTCAACGGCGAGCAAGCCAACGCCAGCCAAAAATATGCTAAAGGTAACCAACATGAACACCCAGTACAGCGGCCCAGCGACCGGTTCGGCGATCCCACTCTCTGGAATCCTCGTCGCCGCGTCAATGAACTGATGATGGAGTGGATTACTCGCCAGCGCGACCACGTTCAGGAGCCAGATAGTGGCGAACGCGGTCAGGACGGGTCGGCGAAAGAGGCGGTTTCTGCCCTTGTGGGCGGCGGCCAGAAAGAACCAACCAATGGAGCTAAAGAGAGTGAATGGATAGACGGCGAACCCGAAGATGTAGGTCAATTCCGGATCGGCGACGGCGGAACTCACCCCAGCGGACAGCGCCCATCCGGTGGAACCGAGAGCCATCGCGACAAAGGCAACACTGACCCGCTGCCGTCGCTGGCGAAGGGCTTGCACGCCGAGTGCGAGTACGATCCCCGCCGTGAGGAACTGGAGCAGACTCGCGACCGGATACGTCTTGACCATTGTATTCACCTACGATGAGTCCTGTACCAGGGACACATATTGATACCAAGCCATGAACCGTCCATCGTATGTTTGCAGGCTATAGAACTGTTTGAAGCTTGTGTATTTCAGTGTGAACGAAGCCGAGATCCGGCCTAGCAGATGCGTCTGTCGACCGCTTACTGGGTTCCGGGGGGATTTCAGGCCGGAAACAACAGTATCGACGTCGTCGTGTTATGGTATCCGGTTGCCGCCTCGGACGGCATCGAAATCTCACCGTAGGTCTCAAAGCCAGCCAGCGGGGACTCAAGTTCGCTCGCAATCGCGTCGACGGCGGTCCCGAATTCATCCTCAAGGATTAACCCGCGACAGACACAGTCGAAGACGAGTGCGCCCGCGACGTCCTCGCCCTCGAAATGCGCCAGAGACGCCTGGGCGGCCTCGCGGGCAGAATTGATTTGCTCGTCTTTCGGGCTGTGCATGACCCGAACCTCTGAGCCTTCGGGAACGCCAGTCGCAAACGTCAACGGTCCGTCGGTCGAGTTGGTCATCCCCGGCCACCTGATCTTGTAGCCGCCATCTTTCGTTTTGAGTCCGAGTTCAAACTGGGTGAGCAGGATGGCAAAACGATCATCGCTCGGGTCGAGATCGTCGACATCGATGGCGTATGTGTCCCGCGCCGTTTTCGCGACTTCTCTCTGCCAGACCTCGAATGCGGGTTCGCCATCGAGTTCGTGAACAACGTTGGCGTCGGCACGGGTGACTTCGTAGGTGTCCGACAGCGTCGTATGGCCGTGCTTTGCCGCGAGTCCGAAGGGTTCCTCAGCAGCTAAGAGAGCGATTGCTACTCCGTCACTAGAAGCACCCGAGTCCGTGAAGACGGTCGTTTCAGCCAGATTGAGGTCGTCGCCGGCAGAACCACCGACGAGCGGGACACCACCGAGCAACTGCCGCGTCAACAGCGCGATCTCCTCGCCTTTGCCAGTGAGGCCATCGTGAAATGTAATCGCTGCGACGTGTTCGCCGTCCATATCGCCAACGGCTGGGAGGTTGTTCACCGTTGCCTGGACGGTACCGAAGACGTCCTCGGAAACGCCGTCAGCGACGGCACTCGCGACTGACAGTCTCTCGGAGACAATCAACGCGATGACAAGCCCACCTTCGGTGACCCCCTCGTCGGTAAACTCTCCTGCAGTGGTCGAGCCAATCAGTGGGACCGATGGCAGTCTCGTCCCGAGTACATCGATTACCTCCGGAATATCGTACGACGGCGAAGTCATTACGACCCCCAAGGCGACGTCTTCGATGTTATCACCCTCGGCGAGGGCCGCCTCGGCCGCTTCATGGACTGCATCACTCGTGTTTGACGCCGATGATGCTCCGCGGCGGAAACGAGTTGTGCTCATGTGAATAGTTTTTTCGGATTTGTCTTAATTATACCGCTGACGTGTCTCCCACAGGGTAGTTACTGCTGTATTCGGCACCCGGTCAAATATCGAAGCGTGGGCCACCGACTCCCCACTGCTGTCCGGTGGATTAGGGGCGTCCTGTAAAATTGGAGTCTACCGTGATGTTACTCATAAACGTTTATTTCACACAGTCAACAATTTCCTGCATGATGACCGCTGTTCCGATACTCACGTCGCTAGCACGACTGGCCTGGGAACGTTCGGCCACGGAGACAGACCTTCGGTTTGATGACGACAGTATCGACATCGAGGACGCGGTTGCCGATCTCGAACCCGGTTTGAGTGAGGAGTTGGAGGCCACGTTCTTCGAGGCCCTCGAACGGACAGACGAGCGACTGTCGATCATCACTCGTGAGCGGCTAGTCGTGGACACTGAACCGCCCGAAGCCGTGTTCGACCTCGTTGATCAGTTTGACGAGGCGATCGCAGCGGCGATACCAGAAACAAACCGTCACGAACGGCGATATAGTGTTCTCAGCGCACTCGTTGCTGTGTTACGATCGCTTGACGAATCGGCAGACGGGATATGTCGTGTCGCGGCTGCTGGGACCGGGATGGAGCCGCCGACGACAGCAGCGTTACAGTCCAGTGTGAGTGAACTGGAGACACACCTCGAATCGACACTCGGCGACGGGCCGGCGGACGCCGACCAACGTGTCGAGACACACCGTCAGAGAGGCGAGACACAGTTCGATTCCGGCTCATTCCACGAGGCGGCGGATTCGTTCAGATCAGTGCTCCTGCTTGAGTCGGACGACGCGGCCGCTCACGCTGGTCTAGGCGCTGCGCTGGCCCGGTCCCGTGACCTCACGACGACCGAAGCAACACGGCGTCATCTGCAGCGCGCACTCGAACTCGACCCGGGAAACACCCGCGCGCTCCGTTATCACGCTAGTTTCCGGTGGGATCACGACGGCGAAGACGCTGGTCGGGACGCGTTCGAGCAGGCACTCGAACAGGCACCGACGAACGAACGCCTCTACCGGACGTACGCCGAACGGCTTCGGGATGCCGGAGAGCCGGACGACGCCGCCGAAATTTACGAACGTGGACTCGAAACTGTTGGGGCCGATCACGTTCTTAGACGATACTACGCGCGGTTTCTCGCCACACTGCAGCGGTTCGATCAGGCACAGGCGCAGTTCGAGCGAGCTATCGAAGACGATCGTATCGACCCCGTCGCGCGCATCTGGTTCGGGCATTTTCACGATCAACGCGGGATGCCGGAGCTGGCTCGTCCGTATCTCGAAGCGGGATTCGAGATGATCGACGCCGGGTTCGGTGACGTGGATCTGGATACGTTTTTGCCGTCGCTGGTCAGACTCGTCGAAATACTCGAGCAGGTCGGTGAGGACGACGCCGTCGTCCGCTGGTGTGAGTACGCACTCGACAATGGAGACGAGATTTCAGACAACGAAGATGCGCTACAGACTTTAGAAGAGCGCTATAACTCACATCGGCCGCCCGCAGACGACAGTACAGGGTCGACCGACGAGACCGAGACCCCGACGGAATCGGAGACAACCGACGAGATGTCTGCCAACGGGAATGCGATGGCCGACACGGACGCGTCACTGGACGAGCAGGTGGCGGCTGCTATCGAACACGACACCGGAGATATAACCGACCCCGACACGCTCGCTGAGATCGGACATAAGTATAGGAAAACGGAGGCCCAACCCCTTGCGAGTGTCTACTTCGAGCAAGCACTAGAACAAGATCAGGGACACGCCAACGCACACTTCGGGCTGGCAAGGCTTGCGAGTGCCGCTGATCCGCCGGACAAAGAGGCGGTGTATCACCACTACAAACGGGCGATAGAACGCGACCCCGACGCACTCGAGATACGACGACTGTTCGCCGATACACTCGCAACGTGGGATAACCGCGACGTGGCTGAGACACAGTTTGAGGCGGCACTCGATATCGACCCGGACGATCCGATGACTCGCTGCTGGTACGGAAGCCACTGTAAGTCGTGGGGCGATACCGACGATGCCCGGACACACCTCGAACGGGGGCTCACTGCTGACAAAACACGCGATGAGCTAGGCACGTGGGCAGCGATTACCTGGGCAACGGCGCTCGTCGAGTTGTGCGAGCGCGACGGTGATAGCGCGGCGGTTCGGGAGTGGTGTCGCTACGGCCTCTCGGCGTGTGACAACGAAACGCAGCCACCGGGGACCGAGAAACAGGAACAACTCGAGGAAACCCTCGAACAGTACGCCGATACTGTCCCGACGCCGTGGAACCGCCGAGACGACTCGAAGTTCGAGCAGTGGTGGTATCTCACTGTCAACGGAGATTCGGCGAACGTTGTTGTCTCGGTCAACGGGACAGAACTGGAGTGGACAACTACCAGTTCGTCATTTAGCCTCTCTTTGCCACTGAATGAGATAGTCGACGACGACCTCTACGAGATCGAGGTGACAGTGCTTCGGACTATCGTCGAAGACAGCTACGACGGGAGTCAGTACACCGACTGTGTCAGTGAACCAGATGAGCTGTCAGTCGACATCGCGGTCAATTCGTATGCCGCCGGAGAAGTCGTGAACACGCTTGACGACGAAAGCATCATGGAAGCGTCCTGTGATCCGGGGGCAACTGAAACGCTCCCACAGACGGTGGCGCTGACACTCGACACCACAACAGAGTAACGAGAGATTGGGTCCCTCCACGACGGCACTCAACGACGTAGACGGTCCCGTCTCGATATCGGACAGTATTCCAGCTTTATGCTCGACCATGAGGCAGTGTACCCGTCTTGGCAGGGCTTCAAGATTCGTCTGACACAAAATCCAAGTCAAACGTCTCGGAATCGGCCTCACTAATCGCCGGAATCTGACGGAGCCGAGGTCGCAGCGCGAAGTAGAGACCGACAACTCCGAAGCCAAGCCCAGCCAGTCCCATTGTTGTGGTGGTGCCTAGTAATTCGGCGACGCCACCACCAATCAGTGACCCAAGCGGGAGCGTGGCCGTCGAGGCAGTCCCTTTGATCGAAGCGATGCGTCCGAGCAAGTCAGTCGGGAACACCGTCTGGTTCAGCGTGCTGGTTAGTACACCATTGATGCCGGGAGACACCCACGCGAGGCCGAACAACACGACCGTGAGGAAAGGAGAAGTCACGTAGATTGACCCGACCCAGAGACACGCCGAGCAGAGATAGGAGACTGTCACCAGCCAACCATAGGGCACGTCGTCGAGGCCAGCTGCGACCACAGATCCGACGAGTCGCCCGACGCCGAGTGCACCCAGCATGAAGCCATAGAACGCGGGACCTCCGAGCGATTCGCCAAACGAAGGTAAGATAGCAAGTGTGATGCCGACAGCAAAGTTGAATATGGCCGCAGTCGCCATCAGTTCGATGAATACAGAGCCACGCAGGATGTCGATGCCTATTCGCAGGTCGGCGACGTAGGCCTGTAGGACTGTCTGAAGAGTCGTTTCATCGCTCTGGGCTTTGTCTCGATCGCCGCCACCCCGGACGCGTGGAATTGTCATTCCGAGGAACAACACGCCTGCGACCACGAACGTAAACGAGTCGAGGACCAACAGTGCTGTCGCTCCAAAGACAGCGATGAACAGCCCGCCGAAGGCATCGAATATCATATCCAGCCCCAGTGTAATCGTCGAGAGCGCGGAGTTACCCTTGGATAACTGCTCGTCGGCGACGATACGGGGCAACAGTGTCGATGGGATCGGGAACATTAGCAGCGCGAACAGCGACAGCGTGGGGATTGTCAGGAATAGTAGACCCACTGTTAGATTTCCAGTGTACGACGCAAGCGGCAAGACGAGGAGTATTACCCCCTGAACGAGCTGTGTTCCAACAAGAATGGGTTTGATTGGGAATCGGTCGATTATCGGGCCTGCAATGATCTGAAGCAGATACGGCAACAGGAGCATCGAGCTTGCAAGCCCCGTCAGGAACGTCGATTCGCTGAGCTCGAAGACGAGCCACAGTGTGGCAACAGAGTACAGACTGTCCCCAGCATTCGTGACGAACTGGCCCATGAAAAACCGGAGAAAGTTCCGGTTGCGCCAGATGGGTTGGTGCTTCTCAGACGTATCTTGCGTCGAGTCACTGTACCCACTCATCGGAACACCTTCTGGATAGACTGACGACTACTTGGGGGAAGAGATCTGGTTTGCGTGCGGTTCGATGTGTGGTCTGGGTGGACCACACTGAGCTGACGAATACGCTGGTCGTTTCGGACCAGCTGGTTGGATAGCGTAGGCATATGCGTGTGGATAGCTGGAAGAATTGCAACTACGGCAAACGTAGTGAATCGACCCGAGTGCTGCAGCTATCCAACCAGAAGTGCGGCCGGTGGCGACCGCGGACAGTAAACAGGACGAACTGTTGTGCAGCGGGTCATCTGCTCTTGTTCTACTGATTCTACTTGTTTCTATTAAATATGTGGGTCGTGTTTCAGCACCCGCCACGGTCGTCGTCCGGTACAAGCACAGACTCACCGCCCTCGCGGTCTGTAGATTGTCTCTCTCTGGGCGACAACTCGACATGCGGTGTAGCGCCAGGTCTATACAAGGCTCTGTCCGATACAAGCTGTCACAAGGTACGTCCGTCGAAGCGGCAGTCGGGACGTAAGGTTTTCTCAGGACCAACAGCACGCACCCATAGCAGGTTCAACAGTGTCTCGACGGCTAGTGGCCCACCAGCGACCATCACCTGCTTTGGGTAGCTGTTTGCTTGTGTTCTCCACGGCAATTCTCTGCTTGCTGGTGGCTGTTATCCCGACACGCTGCGTTGTCTACCACGAACTCTGCTCGATTGTTTCAAGGTGTATCGCTGCTCCACGGTTCTGTGCTGTGTCATACTGCTCAACACGAGCGAGAACACGGCAGCCGACCAGATCCTTGGTTGCGTCGGTGAAACGGAGTTGGCTCTGGCCAACACGAGCGAACACCTTGTCGCTGTCCTCATCGTAGTCAGTTACGTACACCTCAATCTCTTCGCCAATATCGAACTCTGGCTCGCTCGTGCGGAACGTTGCACCAACCAGAAACCGGCTGAGAAGACTCATACGCGACTCACCTCGCTGGATTGTCGGTCACTAGTGTACTCCAGTCCAAAGCCAGTCAACGCCGAGAAAATGAAGACTCCGAATAGGAACCACCCTTGGAAGACAAACGGCCAGACCTCAATCGGATTGACGATCATCGACTCGGTGAACCATTCGTACTGGCCGGGCAACCCTTGCATCGGGGCGAATCCAACGAGAACGCCGCCGGCCCACGGGAAGATGTATCCCAGCGCGGACGTATTTGCGTCGAGAATATTTGCACGACGATAGGCGTTGATGTTGTACTTCTGTCCGATACGTGCGATATACGGTGCGATAGCAATCTCTGCTGCAGTATTGATTGTGATCATGGAGTTGACAAACGCGGTCCCCATGACCATCGTCATCTCTGCTTTACGCACGGTTGTTGCGACGTTACGCAACAGGAACTCCTGAATGGCGGCAAATGCACCACCGCGGATCATGATTTCGGAGCCTGCAATGATGAGCAAGACCAATGCAATAAGCGGGAAAAACCCTGCAGCACCGTTGTAGATTGACCCACCGACGCCAGCGTTCCCTGCTTTAACGATGGTGACGACAGGGAGGGAACCAGCCACATCAGAAGCGATCGAGGTCTCCGGGACACTGAAGAGAAGAACGTCGCTAAGTGGTGCGAGCCCAAAGACGATGTTGAACAGGATTGCGACAATTAGCCCCCATGAGATTGCTTCGATGATGTGTCGTCCGAGAACGGCGGTCACGATGACGACCAGCATCGATACCAGATGGACGAGGCCAGCCGGTGTACTGTTCGACAAGAAGATATCGCGTGCCTCCTGTGATATCTGAAGACCAGACATTGCGGTCCCAGCAAATAGATATGCAACGACCGTCAGCACTGCAGCGACAATTGCGTATTTGAATCGTGATGAAACAACGCCGCCAATATCAGCATCTTGCGTAACCGCACTGACAATCGTTGTGTCGCTTACTGGTGCAAGATTGTCACCAAACACAGCCCCCGAAAGTATCGATCCAAACATGAGGATTGGATTAGCGCCAAGCAAAATGCCGGCTGGGAAAAACAGTGTTGTGAAAGCAACGACTGTCCCGTACCCGCTGCCGATACCGGTCGCAAGCAATCCGGCCAGCAGGAACGTGATTGCCGGAAACGCAACCGCACCCACTGCCAGCGTGTCGGCCGCCCAGACAAGTCCACCGACGAACCCCCCTGCTTGAATTGTACTTGAAAACATGCCAGCCCACAGCCAGGCGACAATGGTTGTCGCCGTGACCCGTTTCGTCATTCCATCAAAGATGGTGTCAGCATAGACTTTCCAGTCACCTTTGACGAAAAACATACCAACAATCAAAGAGATCAACATCCCAGCGACTAGTCCGGTCGTATCGCTGATTCTGAACACGCCGCTTTGCAGAATCGCCCATAGAATAAAAAGCAAGATTGGGATGGCACTCATCCAGCGGCCACCGTAAAACGTCAACTGTTGCTCATTGGTTTCTCCGATCCCCTCTATATCTGTACCAGCTTCGGTTCCAGGTTCAGTCATAGGTTTGGAACACATCCGATATGAGTGGCAACGGTTACAATAATAGCCGCGTTCCGGAAACAAATGAACTGTTGTCGGGTTGGCTGGACACTTCTGTTCAGAGGCGGGCAGAATTGTATATAAAAGTTCAGTTCTGGCGAAATAGAGCACCAAGCCAGTCGAGCGAAACAGGCCTCGTTCGAATAGAGGCATATATATTGGTTAATAGCTACCAAAATATTATTATGAGTTATTCTTTTATTATTATTCATGCGGTATAGATCTGCTTTTGGCGTAGCTCTTTGTCTATAGCCGGACTTTTTTATGAGGGTGACTGTACACACTGGTATGGTAGACCCAGACAGGGATGGTCTCCAGACTACAACTACCTCGCTGGAAATAGTCGACCTTATCAGCGAGATGGAAGGGGCACGGATGAGCGAACTTGCCAGGCGTCTGGACTGCTCAACAAGTACAGTCCACGCCCATCTTCAGACACTACTTGAACAAGAATACCTGATCAAACGTGGAGAGCACTACCTTTTAGGGCTGAAGCTGTTTCACCTCGGTGAGCAGGCACGGACACGAAACGAGTGGTTCGATACAGTCCGGACAACAGTGACCGCCCTTGCTGATCGGTCTGGAGAAGAAGCGGGCTTTGGCGTCGAAGAACATGGGCGTGTTATCACGCTGTTCAATTTCGCTGCGAATCGCTCGACGAAAGGGTTTCAGGTTGGCCGATACTTCTATATGCACAACTCAGCCGCTGGGAAAGCAATCCTCTCACAGTTTTCAGAGGCTCAGATCAATGAGATACTGAATCACAGGGGTATGCCAGTCGAGACAGACAACACAATCACGGACCGACAAACGCTCTTTGAGACCCTTGATGATGTCCGCGAGCGTGGCTATGCAGTCAACGATCAGGAGTCGATTGAAGGTGCACGGGCTGTTGCAGTTCCAGTGACAGATCCTCGTGACGATGTACTCGGGGCACTTGATATATCAGGGCCGACATATCGGTTGGCCTCAGACGAAGAGCTGGCAGCGATGATATCTGATGCCGTCGAAGAGCTAGAGCGCAAACTCTACTCACGGTAGCAGACTCTGAGCGACTTACCCGACGGTGACAACCGTGTTTTCTGTTCGATTGGGACCAACTGAATCAATAGCCGCAATTGCGACAGTATCTCTCAAAACCAGCTGTACTCAGTTGTCCGACCGGACCCCAAGGTTACTCGTCACGCTCGGCCAGCATCTGTTTTATCTCTTGTAGCTTGAAGTACGAGGCAAGGCTGAGTATCGTTACGGGCCAGAAACCGACAAACTGGCCGCGCTGTTTGTCACCGCGTACGTAATAGAAATACAGGGCAAGGGCAACCGAACCGATAGACGCCAGCACAGCGGGGGTAATGCCGTCAGCGGTGGTTCCTTCTGTATTCTCTATTTTTGTTTTTTCAGTTGGGTTACTCACGTATCTTACTAGGTTCGTACAGGTAAATCACTTCCTATACCACGGAATATGCTAGCTTGGCTCAAAAAGACACCATTTACGACGATAAAGCCAATCCGTGAGCGTGCAGATACGACCGCGTTAGATACGTATTTGCAGACTCTCAGGCCTTATTGTTTCGACAGTAAACAAATCGCAGTATGTCTCCTCTTTCGGTCCAATAAGCGTAGGGCTGTCCTGATAACGAACAGTCGAGAACTCGCAGATACTCTCCAACATAGCCCCGACGGTATTCAACATCGAACTCACCGCTTCACGAGAGGCCAAACTGTTTCACGTCTACAACACCGCATATCAGTATGGAGGACCTTGACCCGGATACAGCAATGGTTGTTGCTGGCGTCGTAATCAGCTTAGTCGCCGCGCTGGAGTTTTATCCAGCCTGGAAAAACACACGCGAGCAGTGAGACGTATCAAGCCATTTGAGCGAGCCGTGTCCATGTCGTATTCACTTACTAAGAGTAGAGAATCGGTGCTATGGTATCTATTAAACACCGCCAGTTGAGTCGAAGATAAGTTTTTAACTGCGTCTTAATAATGATAAAAGAGAGATTATGGGAAGAGGTGGTGAGAACCGGAGTAACGGCGGTGAGAGTGCTATACTTGATATTATGTCACATGACGATCTTGCGGAAGGGGTAACTACATTTGCAGATGTTGTACTGACACTCTCTGAAGATGGTGTGATTCGAGAATGTGTAGATACTGACCCATCGACACTTGAATACGAGACCGAGGAGTTAGTCAATTCCCCGGTAACAGCCTTGTTCGCTACGGACGCAGCCGTCACAAACAAGGCAGACTGCCACACAGCAACCGAGCTAAAAGTCAACATTCTTGAGAGCGAGCAAACGGAGTTCACCGCGCCAATCCAGACAGGTGACGGAGCTGTTGAATTACTGTCGTTCATCACTATCCCTCGTCAGTCAAACCCAGGAATGGTTTGTTTTGCACGAAGCAAAGAAGAGTTACCCGAACACACCCGCGCCCCGAGATTGATTGATTCGATTGCCGATCCATTGTATGTGGTTGATACAGACGGACAGCTAGAGACGGTAAACGAAGCAATGGTCGCATATACCGGCTACAAACGAGAAGAGTTGCGTGGCCGTGATATCGAGGAGTTGCTTCCAGCTGGCCACAAAGCCAAGAAGTTGCTACAGACCAACGAGTTTGAGAATGAGTCCAGTTCGTTTTCTCGGCAGGTCGAGGTAACAATAATCACAAAAGATGGTGATCGAATCCAGACAGAAGCACACGTCAGCAGTATAACTGGCGAAGATAGTGATACTGCGGGGTCTGTCGGTTTGTTACGTGATATTCGAGAACGTAATCGTCGCGAACAGAACCTGGATCTACTCAAGAAAATGTTCTCACGCGTATTTCGGCACAATATTCGAAATGAGTTATCTGTCATTACCTCACGGGCAGAGATTCTTGCCAATAACCACAGCAAGGAGATACAAACGGAGGCAACAGACATCATAGCATCAGCTGAACGTATCGAGAACCACAGCCAGAAAGCACGAACCATCCAGGGAATTGTCGAGACAACACAGTCTACGGAAGTCAATCTGGGAGAAGAGCTACAGCGTACTGTCGAACGAGCACAAGAAGACTACCCAGCTGCAGAGATTACTGTTGCGGAACCACCATTCACTGTATACGCTCATCCGAACATCGGGATGGCGTTCAAGGAACTTATCGAGAACGCGATTGTCCATGCGACCAATCAAGCAACCGTCGATATCTGGTTCGACAAAAAGGAGCAAGCACGAACTGTGTATGTTGAGGACGAGTCTGGTGGACTCTCTGAACACGAGATGACGATGCTGCAAAGAGGTGACGAGACTGAGTTGGAACATACGAGTGGTGTTGGTCTCTGGCTTGTCCGCTGGCTTACGGAATACTCGGATGCGGAGCTGATTATTCATCGAACAGGGTCGGGGACGCTAATGGGAATCCGGTTTCCAACCGACGAGACCGGAAGGCAGGGTCGGGCGACGGAGCTTGGCCAGCCACTCACAAAAGCGCCTGCCCATGTTCAGGACACTTCCGTTGAACGGGTTCACGATGAAACCGTTATCGGACGGGTAGAGCCACGACAACAACTCGAAGAGATATACGCTACGGTAGAGCGCACTGGCGGACAGACAGTGTTAATTACCGGGGAAGCCGGAATCGGCAAGACAACACTGGTCCGTCAGTTCAGAGAACAACTGTCCGAGAGCGGAGAACAGGTGGTCGCCACCGGTGTCTGTGATGAAGGCGACCAGCCGCCGTATCACGCCTTCAGACAGATGCTCGATGATTTGAACGATGTCGAGGAAATAGTTCAAACGCTCAACCAGCCGGTAGAAAGTCCGGTTGAGGATGCTGAGGACGTGACGGCAAAAAAACAGGCGATGTTTGCAGATGTCGCAGACGGGTTGCGAACGCTCGCAACAATGCAGCCAGTTGTACTGGTAATCGAAGATTTACAGTGGGCTGGTCAAGGAACAGTGGCCCTGTTCAAGCATCTTGTCGACGAAGTTGGAAGCTGGAGCTATCCGGTCATGTTTCTCAGTACATATCGGACTGGCAATATAGTGGCTAATACTCCTGCTCTCGAAATCGCTGAGTGGACATCTGAGGCAGGCCGTGGGACAGTTATCGAACTAGACCCATTAGAGCGAGAAGCCGTGCAGTCGTTGCTCGTAGATATTCTGGAGATACAAGACATGACAGAGTCGTTTGTCGAGTCAGTCTACAACCATACAGGCGGAACACCACTTTTCGTTAGCGAAATAGCGAGACACCTGCTGGAGACATTCGAGCCAGAGACCCACGCTGACCTTCCAGAGCATCTACACGAGATAGGAATCCCTGAAACGGTCGACCAAACAGTTACTGAACGACTTGAAAGGGTTCCCGACTCAGTGCAACCAGTACTGGAGACCGGTGCGGTTGCCGGAGGCGGGTTCAGATTTGATTTGCTTCAGGAGGTAACTGAGTTATCAACCGAGGGACTTGTCAGGGCAATCGAGACACTGGTGAGACGGCAGATTTGGACACAAAAAGCTGGCACAATCGAGTTCTCACATGGCGTCGTGCGCAACCAGGCTGTCGAACGAATTGACGACGGAGACCTGCCCGAAAAACATCGTCACGTTGCAGAAGCAATCGAGACTGTCAAGCAAGCAAATATCGATTCCCATGCTGGGCAGTTGGGGTATCACTACGAACAGGCTGGCCAGTATGAAACAGCTGTGTCGTATTACCGAGATGCTGGGGAATACGCTGCGGGGACCCATGCATATGACGAGGCAATCCAATACTATGAGCAGGCACGGGCACTCCTCAAGCAAGCTGATTCGACTGACAGGACCCAGCTGAAGCAGATATATATCTCCTTAGCAAACATCCATCATAGCCTGAGTGAGTATGACGCAGTCCTGGGACTGACAGATGTCGTCGACTATACTACCCCGTCACAGTCTGACTGTCAGCTAGTGTTTCGGCAGGCCACCGCCGAGGTGAGCCAAGGACAGTACGAACAGGCACAGAAAACAGCGAAGCAACTGCAGGAGTTAGCAAACGATTGTGATTCCGGGCGGTATCTGGCTGAATCGATCTATCTTCTTGGTCGGGTGAAATTTCATCAAGGTGATTTCACAATGGCCCGTGAACAGTATAAAAAGGCGCTACAGAGACTCCCAGAAGATAAGGATCAGTCGAGAAGACCCCAGATTGTCAACGATTTGGGCCTGAGTCTGTGGCGTCTCGGCGAGCTTGAGCAAGCAAAATCTCACTTCGACACCGCGCTTTCGATTGCACGAGAGAGCGACGACCGCATGCTGATTGCAGCAACACTAAACAACCAGGGAATCGTCGCGACAGAGAAATCTGAGTATGATCGCGCTCGGTCGATAATCGAAGAGAGCTTAGCTATCACCAAAGAGATACGCGATAAGCGTGGTACTGCATCACGACTGGGAAACCTTGGTCGGATTGCGTTCAAAATGGGGCGATATCAACGAAGCGAACAGTATTACGAGGAGAGCCTCACAGTCTCACGAGAGATTGGCAACCGGTTCTCCGAACTACTTAATCTCAACAATCTCGGAGATGTATATCGAAGACAAGGACGGTACGACCAAGCCAGAGAGTATTATGAAGCTGCCGAACCAATTGCCAAAGAGCTAGATAGTACTGGACAGAAAATCGAGAATCTACGTGGACGTGGGATATTAAAACAAAAGCGCGGAGAACACACAGCAGCAGTTCACTCTCTCAAAACGGCCCTTGATTGTGCCGAGGAGATTGACAACCCCACAGACGTATTTGAGGTCCGGATCGCACTGGCGAAACTCAAGCTGGATGAAGGCGAGACGAAGGCTGCACGACAACAGATTAGGACTGCCCGCCAACTCGCCGAAACGCTTGATAACCAACACAGTATTGCTCTTTGCGATGAAATTCGTGGGCGCATCGAACAGACCGACGGCAACACCGAATGTGCGGCCGAAAAGTGGACAGACGCAGTAGAACTATTTCACGAAACAGGAGTAAATAATGATGCACTCAGGACAATAAAACGGCTCGTTCGTCTACACAGTGAACAGGGGAACACGGACGCGATAGATTCCTGGTGTGACCGTGCGGAGACGCTGTTAGCGACTGCTCACGAAGAGATAAAAGCGAGACACACCGATTGGGTCGTTAGCTGTCCTAACAGAGCTGGGTAAAGGTGTAGCCAGAGTGTCCCGGTTGAACACGGCGTTCGTCCTCTCGTTTTGGCTCCCTTGCTATTTATTCATACACGACAGAGTTTCAGAGACGCGAGCTCGGGTACAGTTGAGTAGATTAGACGGGGAGTAGTCAATCGTCGGCCACTGACGATGACTCACCAGCAGTAATCTCAGTTCTTTCCCCGTACCGCCCACCAAGAAGCGTCGTTGCAAATAAAACGAGTGGTGAAAGGAACGCAAAGAAATAGTACGGGACGTATTCAACAGTTCCCACACCGAAGGCAGCAGACATGTAGACCGCGCCAGCGTGCCACGGGAAAAGCGCACCAGTTGGGGTCCCTGCAGCTTCAATTGCCTGTGATAGGTCGTCCCCGTTTAGCCCGTATTCGTCGTAGAGATTCCGAAGGGTGAGCCCCGGGACAACAATACTCATGTATTGCTGGGCAGAGAACGCGTTGACGAAGATTGCAGAGACGCCAGTTCCGACGACGAGACTACGCGGGCCTTGGATAGCCGATGCGAGCGCGTGTGCAAGTACTGCAAGAACACCAGTTCGCTCTAGAAGTCCGCCCAAAGAGAGTGCTGCAACCACGACCGAAATCGTCCAGGCCGACCCAGCAAGGCCATCGCTGTCCAGTAGATCTGTGACGAGCTTTACGTCAGTAACGGGACCCGTCCCGTTGAGGAAGATATCCCATGCAGCGGTGAACGTGGCACCCTGTACAAGGATTGTCGTAACGACCCCAGCGAAGACGCCAGCGACCAGCGTCGGAAGTGCGGGGACACCGTAAAGCGCCAGTCCGAAGGTAACAATTAGCGGGAGGAAAACTAGCCCCGAAAGGCCGTAGGTCCCGCTAAGGGCGGTCTGTATCTCAGCGACGCGCCCGGCTGGAATCGTTCCACCAGCCTGCAGACCCAGCCACGCATAGAGAAGCACTGACAGACCAAACGCCAATAGAGTCCCGTTACGCATCGCGCGGATGTGATCGTAGAGGTCAGTATTAGTAACTGCAGCCGCGAGGTTTGTCGTATCTGACAGGGGAGATTGCTTGTCCCCCGCGTAGGCACCCGAAAGGATTGCACCTGCCGTCATCGGTTCAGGTATACCGAGACCCGAGCCGATGCCGATAAATGCGACGCCAAGAGTTCCCGCTGCCGTCCATGACGATCCGACCGAAAACGCAACGGCCATCGAAAGCAGCGCTGTCGCTGGGAGAAAGACATTGGGAGTCAATACCTCCAGCCCGTAGTACATGAGCCCAGGAATTGTTCCGGCACTAATCCAAGTCGAGATGAGTGCGTAAATCACGAACAGAATAAGGATTGCTTGTAGTCCCATCAATAGGCTATCCGCGAGACCATTATAGAGATCATCCCACGAGTAGCCGAGCCAGTATTTACCGACCGCACCAGTCAGCACAATACTCCAAAGAAGCGGCCCATGTGGTGCTAGTTTCAGGTAGCCGGATCCGATTCCAAGGAACAAGATAACACCGAGGATAGGGACAAACGCCTGTAACAGACTCGGACGCTTTGCATCAGGAATGTCTTGGTACGTTAGCGGTTCGAAGTTTAGTGTTGGCATGCATCCTCTGTTATATTACTTTGGTGTATTAATGTTTTGCTTTATATTCGTGCAGTGCATGGAACTTGGTACCGAATCTCACAACAGCTCAGCTCTGTCTCATCCTTTAGTAGTCGCTGTCCGGGAGTATAGAGTCACTTCTTGACGTAGCACAGCCACGAGTATTTCCTGGATTTTGGTCGGTCACAGGGCGAGACAGCTGGGAGACAACCGTCGAAGAGCGTGTTCGCAGTATTCACCGCGACGAAACCGGGTTATCGTCGATACTCGTAACCGAGGAGGATATCGTAATCGAAAACCCAGAGCGTGCCGGCCAGATTCATCGCCGACTCGAAAACTCAGAGAGATAGTTTCCGAATTGGTGAAGGAGAACTGTTCCTGTGTGATATGCGTGCCATGACGCCCGCACAGCAGCCCACACGAGAGCGCACCAGACTAAAACGAACCTGACCGTGGTCCAGCCGAGGGCGAAAAGACGGGAGAAAGCAACGATATCCAGTACTGCTATAGATCTGTTCGTCGTCGAGAGCTTTGAACTGAGAACGTTAAGCCAGGGGTGGGATTTGAACCCACGTACTCCCGATTACAAGTCGGGTGCTTGAACCACCCAAGCTCCCCTGGCGCATTTTTCTGTTGAGGGTCGCCCTTTGAGTGTGTATCGCTTTTCGTCGGCTGTGTGAACTATTCACAAGAGCGTGGCGTTTGTTCCGTAATGAAGACTCCTATTGCCGTGATTATTGTCTCTCACCGTCTTTGATTGTCTTTTCGAGCTCTACGCGGTGTGGTTCGTAGTTCTGTTGTCGGTAGAACCGTCTCCCGGCTTCGTTTTTTGCCATAACCTCAAGTGCGATTACATCGACACCCTGTTGGCCAAGTTCTTGTTCTGCCTCGTGTAACAACCGCCCACCGACGCCCTCGTCTCGGTACGCTGGCTCAACGTAGATATTTTCGACGATGCCACGGCGAACATCCTGTTCGTATCCGCCAACCTCGACAGTAAACATGACAAACCCACAGATTTCGTCGGCTTGTGCGACCAGCAGCCGTTCGGTGGCGATATGGTTACAGACTGATTCACGGATTCGCGCCTGATTCTTGTCGACAAGAAGGTGCGATTCAAACCGACGTTGGCCCTCCGCCAGCGAGAGCCACATTTCCACGAGTTGGTCCGCCACAGAGAGTGAGGGATTGAATACGTCCATTGGGAACCTCTATTGCACTGTGGTCACTGCTACCCACCGCGAGTCCTTATATCGCTCGGCAGTCTGAGCACAGAAGCTGACCATTAAATACCGTAAGGTCGCTGGCAAATGTTCCACAACCTTCACAGATACTTTGGTCTTGAAACCCGCCGTTTGTGTCATCGGCAGTTTCTGGCTCTGTGTCACTCTCTCGTCCGACAAGCACTTGTGCTTCCTCAGTGTTCTCAGTTGCCGTATCCATGGTATGTGTCGCAAGCAGGTCGCGCTCAGAGACGATTCCAAGCGGTTCAGTACCGTTGGTTACGACAAGTCGACCAGACTCTTGTGTAGACATTCTGTCCGCTGCGACAGCGATGTCCACCCCCGGCGACACACTCGGGACGCTTTCAGTCATCGCATCGCTAACAGCCGCCTCCGCAGGGTCCGGCCCCTCTACGAGCAACGCAAGTACGTCTTCGTGAGTCAGGACACCGATGTGTTCGCTCCCCCGCTGGACGACGGCTGCATCCACGTCGTTTCGCAACAGTAACTCAACAGTCTCGACCAACCCATCTGACTCGCTAACCCCAACATATTCTCGGTCCATTACGTCCTGAACCGTCACATCCCTATTCATATATGGTACTATTTGACATACTGGGGCAAAAAGATACCTACAGTACGTTTATACCTATACCACACGTAGCATAGTAGTTGGAACCTGTATTTACTGTTTCTTGCGTTTAGGTTGCGATCGGGTAGTCACTAGAAATCTAGTTCAACTGTCTCCCCAGTTGCACGACAACTCTCTAGTGCGTGCTTTGCATCCATTCCTGCATCAGCAGGATTTTTGCCCTGACCGACGCCGACCTTGAGCTGTACATTGACTGTCTCACTGACGTGGTCTACAGCATCTTGATAGGCGTCGTTCCCAAGCTCAGGACAGACGGCAATGATGTTGTCACCGCCGACAAAAAACGAGAGCGAGTTATGTTCGTGGCGCATATACTTCATCAGTTCGGCGTAGCCTTGCTCAATGTTGATAAACGTATCAAACTCGTTGAGTTGGTCGGTGTATTTCTCGGTCGCGTTATCAACATCGAAATGAGCTAACTGCACGTCATCGGGCTGTCGAAACTCCTCGTCGATAACCCGCCCTTTGAGTATCTCCCGTCGGTGTTTGTCTTGTGCACTTCCTTCCTCCTGAAGCAGTTCCGTTGCTGTCCCAAGAGCAGTGACCGGACTCCGTCCGGTTGCAACACCGAGGCTCATCGTCACAGGATAACGGTTCGACACAGACTCCTGAATGAGCGCGTGGGCATCCATGTCAACGCCGTTCGAGACGGCAATCATGTTGTCGAACCGGGTGAAAAAGACGTAACCATTCCGGTTGCCAAAGAGTTGCGACAGGTCCGCGTATAGCCGAGACTGGAGCGTCTGAAGGTCAACTTCGCGTCGGGGCTCCGGTGTCACAGTCCATGGACCGTAGTTATCTATCTGGATATGGGTAACCTGCGTGTTCGTCACGGATACCCTACTGTTTGGCGTGGGCGAGTATCTTTCTTTGGAAACGGCCTAATATCATCGGTGGTTCGGTCAGGGTGGTTGCGAACAGCAGTGTCAGCGGGCCAAAAAGTGGAAGGCTATCACTTGGCGTCATGACTACGATACTTGGTGGTATCCACATACACTGGAATGTCATCGTAGTACTCGTACTCCTTGAGCCAGATTGTTGTCTTGACGAACGCAGGTGCGGTATTGACCACAGTATCGAAATGTACAGGGTCAGGAGTATCTTCCGCCGTTTCGCCGATGTACACAGTGAACTGAGCGCCTGTACGGGGACCCGGTCCCCCGATTCCGGATGCCAGCCCACTCGTATTGTCAAGCGTCGTACGTACGGTCTCGATAGCAGCCTGTCCACCGACATCCGCTGCGACCAATCGTCCCCAGTCTTCGAACGCGTGGGACTTGTACTTGGGTTCGCCTCCAACGTATCCGACAACAAAATCGACGGTTCCATTCTCGTTGACGCGCACTTCGTCATCATCGTCGAAACGCTCACTAGCAGAAATCGGAGCACCACCACCACATCGATATCCAACATCAGCATTCGGGTCAGGACACGACGACGGCAGAGTATCCTCGCCGGAAGTGGAGTTGTCAGTAAATCCGTCTCGGAGAACGGTCACACATCCCGAGCAAAAGGCAAGGGTCCCAACACCACACTTGCCAAGGTAACTGCGCCGGTCCATACGGCCACTATCGCCACATCACGTATTAACGATTTAGGTGGCACAAACAGGGGTTTAATCTAGTTACACAGGCAAGCCCCACGAGAAGATATTTCGGAACAGACAACTGCTGTGTTCCGAATCTGGCAACGGAGTCTGTGGTAGGCATCTGTTAGAAAGAACAGGAGAAATCGTCACTGCATACAACACGAGAAGGAGACAATCAGCGCGCAAGCGGCATCGAGTAGCTTCGCTCACGTTCTTGGACGGCTTCCCAAGTCGCCTCACAGTCACAAGAGACCTGCTCGAACACTGTGGGGTCCTGCCGGAGATTGAAGTCCTTGATTGCACGTTGGACGCGATCATCACACTCACCGCAGTTGTGCGGGCCACGGTCGCTTCCGTGGCCAACGGGGTCTGAAACGACAATTACGTCCTCTGTAGCCGTCCGATCAAGCACTTCGGCGACACTCCAGAGCCACGGTGGGCGGTAGCCATCACCGAAATAAAGGTCTTCAACCATCGTGTGGCGCTGGATGTTACAGGGATTCATCGAGACAGTATGACAGCCGTCGACAGCACCACAGCGCTTGACAGAGCTAACCATGTCTTCAAGCGCCTCCGACTCCGAGAGGAACGCAGGTTTCATCAGGAGATATGCTTTGATTCCAGCACCACAGGCAACGGCGGCTTCGGCTGCGCGCTCGAACTCAGCAAAGTCGAAGTACTTATTCACACAGTCATGCCGTACCCGGTCGGTGGCCGTCTCCAGTCCGATTGCGACGTCAGTTTCGACACCGTGGTCAGTGAAATCGGTAATCTTCTCGCGGTCGACAAAATCGGGTAATGACTCGACAACCATGCGGTCTCGGTCAGCAAATGTCTCAGCGATAGCCTTGCGTGTCTCTGCGGGCACCTCACGTTCGTCGAGGAACGAGCCGGATGTGTAGATTTTTATTTGGCCTGCTGGTTCATCGGCATTGTCTGCTTCGTGGTCGAGACACTTCTGGACCTGTGTCATAAGGTCTTCGTGGGCAACCGTACCACCCTCGACACTCTCGGCGACGTAGCCACACATCGTACAGCCACCCGCACGCGCCCACCGACAACCGCCAGTGTTGAGAATGATGGTAAGGGAATTGTAGACACCGTCAGGTGTGTTGTCCTCGTCGAGCCAGACCCGCGTGGGCTCAGTCGGGTCGTAGCTCTCGTCTTTGCGAGAGCGAATCTCTCGCATCGCTTGGTTGTGGGCGTCCATGCCCTTGCCCTCTTCGTAGACCTCGGGGCTTGGCTTGCTCATTACCGCCCGATAGCGGCCCAGGAACTAAACCCTCTGCGATTGACCGTTCAGGAGAGTGACCGAGTGGACGACGAGTACATTGGACGAATTGCTGAGACAGAACTGGGCGCGAGGCTAGCCAGTATCTCGACGGTTCCCGAGGGCTTGCTCCACGAGACGTACGAACTGGAATACGAGGATGAAGCCTACGTCCTGCAAGTTTCCCCTGCTGGGGAACGACGGAACGAGCTTCGTCGTGGCCTTCAACTCTACCAACATCTCCAGGACTCCAGGA
The DNA here is from genome assembly GCF_026586665.1 of Halovenus rubra. Taxonomy (GTDB): domain Archaea; phylum Halobacteriota; class Halobacteria; order Halobacteriales; family Haloarculaceae; genus Halovenus; species Halovenus rubra. Next base: position 334,310 of record NZ_JAODIY010000004.1, on the reverse strand, counting down.
TACCCGTTCCGGATGTGGTGACCGAGCAAATCCGGGACCACGATAGTGACACCTACAGCATCGTGGAGAAACTCCCTGGCGAGTCGGCCAAAGACAACATTTCGCCGGAGCGAGTTCTCGCTGCAGGCCGATATCTGGCACGCATACACGACACTTGGACGTTCGAGACGACCGGATGGATAGGGTTCGAGGATGAGGACCTGACCGTTCGTCAGTTCGAAGAAGGTACTCAGAGGAGACAAATCGTCGAGAGAGTACGACAGTATTCGACACTCCTTGAACAGAACGGCCTTGAACCCGCGGGCAAACGCGTAGCAAATCTTGTCGATCCTCTGAAAGAGGATCTCCCGGGCGGGGGGTCGCCAGTGCTCTGTCACAACGACTACAGCCCCGATAACATCCTCTACCGGGACAACGAGATTACCGGCATCCTCGATTTCGATAGAGCAATCGCCGGGCACGGCCGCCGCGACCTTGTCAAAGCGGCAAACGCCTTCTGGATGCACGACCCCTGTGTCGACTGGGAAGTCCGGGAGAAATTCTACGACGGCTATCGTGAGATTCGTTCTCTTGACGACAGGTTTGCGGACAGCGAACCGCTCTTCAGGGTCGAGACACTGACAGAGATTGTCGGTGGCATGGTCGAGCTCGGAGAGCTCTCGGAGTACGAGGCAGAGTTCTATACGGAGCAGATTCTGGAAGCCGTCGGCCGACTCGACCTGTAAACCTACTCCGAGCGCACCGATACGACAGTGTGTTCAGGACCTGTCTCCCGGCCGACAATGCGGCCAGCCTGTTCCAGATACTCGTCAAGGTCCAGTGAGCGGTGGTGAACGGCCCAAAGAGTTCCGCCAGCCGCGAGAACTCGTTGCGCGCCAGCAAACAGGTCAGAAAGAACGCCGCTACCGGCGTGCGTCGGCGGGTTACACAGGATGCGGTCGACCGTGTCCTCGACGCCTCTGAGACAATCCGCGGTGACAACCCGACCGTCGACGCCAACGGAATCCAGTGTTGCTTCGGCACAATTAGTTGCTCGCAGGTTTTCGTCGGTGAGTATCACGTCGGCATCGGCAGTGACTGCGGCGTACGTGCCAACCGGACCGTAGCCGCAAGCGAGGTCCAGCACCGTCTCGCCGTCCTCGACGGTTGCTGTTTCAAGGAGGAGTCGCGTTCCGTCATCGAGTTTTCCTGTCGAGAACAGCCCCGCTTCGGTGACCATTGTCAGGTCGACACCGTCGACGCGGGAGGTGATTGTCCGAGACGTGACGAACTCGGGTGCGTCGACCTCTCCTGGTCTGGTCGCCTCGACAACGCGACAGCCCCCCTCCTGGCGCACTGTTCGGACCCGAGGCGCGTGTTCGTTCAGACACGTTTCGTACCGCTCGATGCCCGCCGACCTGTCCCCAGCGACGTAGATCCGTCCCCCATCTCGGAGGCACGAGAGCGCGTCGATGATGTTTTGTTTCCCAACTTCGAGGGGTGTGTAGGGTTTTGGTGCGTAGCAGACGGTATCAAACGTGGCGTCGATATCGGCGGGAGAAACGACCAGAGACACGTCAGCGGACGCACCGTTTCGGTCGATGTTCTTTTCGGCGAGACGGGCGGCCCGGGCACTCGTCTCGGTCATCGTAATGGTCGTCGCCGTGGCGCCGAGAACGCTCGGGATGACACCGTAGTTCCCCTGAACGACGAGCATGTCTCCGAGCGAACGCTCCCACAGCGTTTCGAGCAACAGGAGTTCGGGTTCACGAAACGAATCGGATGAGTGCAGTCCGTCGACAGTACTGAACTGGTATCTGTCTGGTCCCTCCGGAACCTTCGACTCTAGCGAGAGAGACCGCGGTACGTGAGTCATTGCTTCCACCCCCCATCCGAGGAGCAAAGCGGCAGTGGCGGTGTGTGTGTCCGTCTGCAAGTACTTGAGAGACGATACAATCGATGTCGTGTGATGAACTGCATTGATTTGGGGCGTACATGGCTGGACAGTCTGTATGCTGGACTTGCCTGCCCTCAGCAAAACGCCACGAATCACAGTCCCTAGATTGTGTTCTAGATTTGACTCGCGGCATAATAGCTACAGAAGGGCACGCGAGTCAGTGACCGAAAGCGTAATGTCACCCGGGAAACCGTTGCACGGCCCCCTTGGAGAGACACCCACAGCCGGCCAGCCGGTCGCCGCCGCTTAGATGTGGCCGGGCGACCTGGAGACCCTGTTCAACAGTGATTGCTGTTTTGGAGTGTGGGATATATGTATTGCGGTCACCGGCGGGCATTCAAGTAGCAAGATTCTTCCGGCTACGTATCGGACCAGAGAGTATGAGTGAATACACGGTCAGTGGGCGCTGGCAGGCCCGCGATGGCTGGCAGACTTTCGAGAAGGAACTTAACGCCGAGAACGAAGACGTCGCGGTCGAGCACGTCTACGCAGAGTTCGGCTCGAAACACGGCCTCAAACGCCCACAGGTCGAAGTCGAAGAGGTGGCACAATGAGCCTCGGTGGTGGCGGTGGCGGCGGTGGCGGCGGCCAGCTTCAAGAAATCGCACAGGCAATCGAAGAAATCGAGCAGGAGCAGGAAGTTATCCAGAATGAGATTTCCGACCTGCAGACCGAAAAAGGTGAAGTCGACGATGCTATCGAGGCAATCGAAGGCCTAGAGTCCGGCTCGACGGTGAAGGTACCCCTTGGCGGTGGCGCATTCGTCAGCGCAGAGATCGCGAACATCGACGAGATTATCGTTGACCTTGGTGCAGATTACTCCGCACAGCGCGACAGCGAAGGCGCAATCAGCTCGCTTGAGTCGAAAAAAGAGACTCTCGACGACCGTATCGAAGAGCTTCGGTCCGACATCTCCGAGCTAGAAAGCGAAGCTGATCAGCTTGAACAGCAAGCCCAGCAGATGCAACAACAACAGATGCAGCAGATGCAGCAACAGCAGCCCGACGAATAAGCTGTCGCCATGTTTGACGGACTCAAAAACAAACTGAGTAGTTTCACTGAAGACGCTGAGGATGATGTCGAGGCTGAGAGCGCGGCTGAAACCGAAGGTGAGAGCAATGCGGAGGCCGAAGACGAGGAACTCGGCGAGGACGACGCAGTCGAGTCCCAGACAGACGCAACTGAACAGCCTCCCGAACAACAAGAGCCAGACACCACGACCGAAGTGACAGAATCGGACGAGACAGAGCCAGAAGAATCCGATGTCAAATCCGAGGCCGATTCGAAGGACGAACAAAAAGAGTCGTCTGACGACGACGGTGGCCGTGGCCTAGGGCAGCGCGCAAAGCTACTGGCGACCGGGAAGACGGTCATCGACGAGAGTGATCTCGACTCACACCTCGAAGAGTTAGAGTTTGCACTGCTGGGCAGCGATGTTGAGATGGAAGTTGCTCAAGAGATTCTGGATGGCGTAAAAGAGAACCTCGTTGGGGATACCCGACGACGACTCTCTAGTACCGGGAACATGGTCCAAGATGCGCTAAGAGAGTCACTGTACGATGTCATCAGTGTCGGGCAGTTCAATTTCAACGAGCGCGTCCAGTCAGCCGACAAGCCAGTCGTTATCATCTTTACCGGTGTAAACGGTGTCGGAAAGACGACCACGATTGCGAAACTGTCGCAGTACTTTGAGGAGCAGGGGCTCTCATCTGTGCTGGCTAACGGAGATACGTTCCGGGCCGGCGCGAACGAGCAACTCGAACAGCACGCCGATAATCTTGACAAGAGAATTATTTCTCACGAGCAAGGGTCTGACCCCGCAGCAGTCATTTACGATGCAGTCGAGTACGCGAAGGCAAATGACGTGGATGTAGTGCTTGGCGACACAGCAGGCCGTCTCCACACCAACGAGGGACTGATGGACCAACTAGAGAAAATAGACCGCGTCATCGACCCTGATATGACGCTGTTCGTCGATGAAGCGGTAGCCGGGCAGGATGCCGTCAACCGCGCGAGAGAGTTCGATGACGCCGCGTCGGTTGATGGGAGCATCCTTACGAAAGCAGACGCCGACCAGCAAGGCGGTGCAGCTATCTCTGTTGCATACGTGACCGGTAAACCAATCCTCTTCCTCGGAACAGGACAAGACTACGACGATATCGACCGATTTGAGCCCGACGTTATTGTGGACGAACTGCTTGGTGAAGAGTAAAAACAGTAGTGGGCTTTTCCGCGGACGTGATATTTTAAAGCGAGCGTTCCCGAATATCAGCAAATGAACGGGAACAGCTTTGGTCGACTCTTCGAAGTAACGACGTACGGGGAGTCACACGGGGAGGCGATGGGCTGTACAGTATCCGGTTGTCCAGCAGGCGTCGAACTTGACGCAGATGCTATCCAAGCGGAACTCGATAGGCGAAAACCGGGGCAATCGATGATAACGACCTCGCGGGGGGAACCTGACAAAGTAACGATAAACTCCGGTCTACAAGACGGTTATACGACAGGGACGCCACTCGGGATGGTTATTCAAAACAAGGATGCTCGGTCGGGCAAGTACAAGCCCTTCGTTACGGCACCCCGGCCTTCACATGGCGATTTTACCTATTCAGCAAAGTTTGGAACACGTAACTGGGGCGGTGGTGGTCGCTCTTCGGCGCGGGAGACTGCCAATTGGGTTGCAGCAGGTGCTGTGGCAAAACAGGTACTCGACCAAAGTGAGTACGATGTGACAGTCAAAGCACACGTGAGCCAGGTTGGAGACATCAAGGCACCGGAAGTTAGCTTTGAGGAGATGCGTGAACACACTGAAGACAACGAGGTTCGGTGTGCCCATCCAGAGACAGCAGAAAAGATGCGCGAGCGAATCGACGAATACCAGGAAAATGGCGACTCCATCGGTGGCGCAGTCTACTTTGAGTGTCGTGGTGTCCCGCGGGGTCTGGGCGCACCACGGTTTGACTCGTTTCCAGCCCGGCTTGGGCAGGCACTCTTTTCGATTCCGGCGACCAGTGGGTTCCAGTTTGGTGTTGGCCGGGACACCCGAACGATGCGAGGAAGCGAGCGAAACGAAGATTGGGAGCTCGACGATGGCGAGTCACACCCTGAGACAGTCAGCGAGGAAGGCGACCCGGTACCCGAAGGGAACGACCACGGAGGACTACAAGGCGGAATTACGACGGGCGAACCGATATACGGCGAAGCGACCTGGCACGCACCGACGAGTATTCCCAAACAACAGACGACCGTGAACTGGGAAACCGGCAAACAGGAGGACATACAGGTTGTGGGGCGTCACGACCCGGTGCTGATGCCGCGCGCAGTTCCAGTAGTCGAGGCAATGCTTCGGCTTGTCATTCTTGATTTCATGTTGTTGAGCGGGCGAATCAATCCTGATAGACTCGACGGTCAGGTAGGGGAGTACGATACCGAGTATCACCCCTCAAACCCACAGCGCGATTCGTCGGTCGACCAGGCAGAAAAATAAGCAGGAACTAGCTTCCCAGGCCGGCAGACACCATTCTCATATCGCGAGGAAAACCGAAGCATTCAATCGGACCCCACAGTAATCTCGGAATGACCAGATAAATGACGGACTTTGATAGAGACAGACGAAAAATACTGAAAGCGGGCGCCGCAGGATTATCACTCGGCCTCGCAGGCTGTATCGGTCCATTTGCAGATACACAAGGAGTGCCCGGGACGACAGACCCGAGCGAAGAAAGCGAATCCAATGGCGAAGGGGATGACGGCGGGACTGACCCCGCCACCATGGTCGATGAGTACCTCACTGAGAATAGTGCTAACGGGTACGATGGATCGATCAAAGACATGACCGGACAGGATTCGATTACTATCGAAAATGGGGCTAATGAACCGGAATACGAGTTTGGCCCTGCCGCTGTCCGCGTTGATGTTGGGACAGAGATTACGTGGGAGTGGGCGTCAGACGGTCACAGTGTGAGAGCAGTCGAAGGCGGGGACTTCGACTCCGGTATCGAGAACGAAGGGTTCACGTGGAGCAACACGTTCGAGGAGTCCGGTGTTGTGCTCTATGAATGTCAGCCACACGCAGCAGTCGGGCAGATAGGAGCAATTATTGTCGGAGACGGTGGCAGTGGTGGTGGTGGTGGGAGCAACGGAGCTAAAAGTCAGGTTGATGAGTACCTCGCAGACGCTAACGGGTACGACGGCTCCATCAAAGATATGACTGGTCAGGGGTCAATTACTATCGAAAACGGGGCTAATGAACCGAATTACGAGTTTGGCCCTGCCGCTGTCCGCGTTGATGTTGGGACAGAGATTACGTGGGAGTGGGCGTCAGACGGTCACAGTGTAAGAGCAGTCGAAGGCGGAGACTTCGACTCCGGTATCGAGAACGAAGGGTTCACCTGGAGTTACACCTTCGACGAGCCCGGTGTTGTGCTCTATGAATGTCAGCCACACGCAGCAGTCGGGCAACTCGGTGCAGTTGTCGTCGAGGGTGAATCTGACTCGGGTGGAGACGGTGGCGAAGCTGCAAGCCAGGTTGATGAGTACCTCGCAGACGCTAACGGGTACGACGGCTCTATCAAAGATATGACTGGTCAGGGGTCAATTACTATCGAAAACGGGGCTAATGAACCGAATTACGAGTTTGGCCCTGCCGCTGTCCGCGTTGATGTTGGGACAGAGATTACGTGGGAGTGGGCGTCAGACGGTCACAGTGTAAGAGCAGTCGAAGGCGGAGACTTCGACTCCGGTATCGAGAACGAAGGGTTCACCTGGAGTTACACCTTCGACGAGCCCGGTGTTGTGCTCTATGAATGTCAGCCACACGCAGCACTCGGGCAACTCGGTGCAGTTGTTGTCGAAGGTGAGTCTGACTCGGGTGGTGACGGGAGTGACTCGGGTGGAGACGGTGGCGAAGCTGCAAGCCGGGTTGATGAGTACCTCGCAGACGCTAACGGGTACGATGGCTCCATCAAAGATATGACCGGACAAGATTCGGTTTCTGTTGAAAACGGTGTTAATGAACCCAATTACGCCTTTGGTCCAAGTGCAATACGTGTCGATTCGGGCACTGAAGTTACCTGGGAATGGGTCTCAGCCGGGCACTCCGTCGCGGCTACCGAGGGAGCCGATTTCGACTCCGGTATCGAGGGCGAAGGGTTCACCTGGAGTTATACCTTCGAGGAGTCGGGTGTTGTCCTCTATGAATGTCAGCCACATTCGGCAGTCGGACAGCTTGGCGCGGTTATCGTCGAATAGCGAAACAACAGTTTGCGTTCACTGAAAGATTCGGTTCTCGGTCGCGGTCTGTTATTATCAAAATAGTAGGCTTCAAGTCCCGACGGTCCAGAGTCGAAACTATGATACCGCCGATTGCAAATAACTTCGTTGCCGGGGAGACACCAACAGAGGCCCTTTCCCATATTGAGGAGATTAATGATGACGACGTAGCGGGTATTCTCAACTTGCTCGGTGAACACTACGAAGACCCTGCAGACGCAGAAGGTGACACCGATGAGTACGTCAGGCTCGCCCGGATGATTGACTCACGCGATGTCAATGCCTGTATCTCGGTCAAACCCAGCCAGCTCGGTATCGATATCAGTGCCGATGTGTTCGAGAGCAATCTCGAACGAATCATCAACGCAGCAGACTGTTTCGTCTGGATTGATATGGAAGACCACACGACGACCGACACGACACTCGATGCGTACGAGCGATTTGCTCACGAGACGGACGGAAACGTCGGCGTCTGTATCCAAGCAAACCTCAAGCGTACCGGAGACGACCTCAAACGACTGGCTGACTTGCCGGGAAAGGTCAGGCTAGTCAAAGGAGCCTACGACGAGCCGGCTGAGATTGCACACAAAGACAAAGAGACCGTCGACGCCGTCTACCGCGACCTGCTCGAATATATGTTCCAAGAGTTCGAAGGTGGTATCGGCGTCGGAAGCCACGACCCAGCAATGATTGCCCACGCTCGTGAGCTTCACGACGAGTACGAGACAGATTACGAGGTGCAAATGCTGATGGGCGTCCGCGAAAGTGCACAGGTTGACCTGTCAAAAGAAGACATCAGCGTCTATCAGTATATTCCGTACGGGAGCAAGTGGTTCTCGTACTTTTACCGGCGCGTCCGTGAGCGCAAAGAGAATATTCTATTTGCTGCCCGAGCGGTCATCTCAAGCTAACGACAGAGTGGACATTCTTCTATTTCTCAGCCGTATTGTGTGGATATTCTTGCGACTATAATAGGAAATATAAGGAACAATGTTATATCTTTCAAACTATTCAGAAGCAGTATGGCACAACATAGTCCAAGTCGAGGAATGATTTACCAAAGCCCACCAGACGACAGTCGAGTCAACCACGAGCAGACCGACGACGACTGACGCGGCTTTTCCTGACTGCGCCAAAGAGAACAAGAAACAGCAACTGGAGGCAGCTTTTCAGCCAACCGCGACGTTTTTTCCCCAGGTAGCACTTAGGATGGGTATGACTGTTACAGCAGGCGTCGTTGCAGTGCAGGGTGATGTCTCAGAGCATGCCCGGGCAATCGAGCGTGCAGCAGAGACCCACGGATTCGACACGAATATCAAGGAAGTTCGTACCGCCGGTATCGTTCCGGAGTGTGACGTGTTGCTCTTGCCGGGGGGCGAGTCAACGACGATATCACGGCTTGTCCATCGCGAGGGCATTGCAGAGGAACTGATAGCACACACGGAGGCTGGTAAGCCAATCTTGGCAACCTGTGCAGGACTGATTCTCGTCAGTAGTGACTCTGGCGATGACCGTGTTGAGACAGTTGACCTCCTCGATGTAGAAGTTGAACGCAATGCGTTTGGACGGCAGCGTGATAGTTTCGAGGCACCGCTTTCGGTGGCGGGTTTGGCAGAACCGTTTCCATCTGTCTTTATTCGTGCACCCGCAATCGAACGTGTCAGTGACGATGTCGAAATACTCGCAGAGTGGGACGGACGTCCAGTCGCCGTGCGTCAGGGTCCACTCGTCGGAACCGCGTTTCACCCAGAACTGACAGCGGACTCGCGCATTCACGACCTTGCGTTCTTTGAAGACGATACCGTTCTTTCGGTACCCTGATGCTGGTCATGGTCGGCAGCCACGTAACCGACGACATAAATGACTCCCACAGCAAACACGGTACATGAACAGCGACGATGATGTTCTCGATGAACTGTTTTCGGTTATCGAGGACCGGAAAGAGAACGTACCCGACGACTCCTACACGGCCTCACTGTTCACACACGAGAAAGGCGAAAACGCAGTGCTCGAAAAGCTGGGTGAAGAAAGTACGGAACTCGTACTCGCGGCCAAAGACGGCGACGACGACGAACTCGCTCACGAGGCAGCCGACATCGTCTATCATATGCTCGTTTTGCTCGCGATGCATGATATGACTGTCGCCGACCTTCGAGAAGAACTAGCCGAACGACGATAACAGAAGCCGAGGGCGTAGCGTTACTGGAATTCTTCAGTGAGTGCTGGCACAACGTCGAAGAGGTCGTCGACAATACCGTAATCAGCGAGGTCGTAAATCGGCGCGCTGGGGTCGTTGTTAACAGCAATAATTGTCTCTGCACTTTTCATGCCAGCAACGTGCTGGACTGCACCGGAGATACCGATTGCAAGATACACCTCAGGTGTTACGGACTTCCCGGACTGACCAACTTGTCGGTCCTGTGGAAGCCAGCCGTTGTCGACAATCGGACGAGACGACGACACGGTTGCATCAAGCGCATCGGCAAGGTCAAAGATGAGATCGAGGTTGTCTTCGTCCTCGATACCACGACCGACCGATACGAGTACATCCGCTTCCGAGATGTCAACATCACCGGATCCGACTTCCTCGAACCCAGTAACGGTCGAACCAACATCTGCCTCGTCGATAGCTGCATCAAACGCATCGATAGTTGCACTACCATCGCCCTCTGCAGGTTCCCACTCACCGGGCCGGATAGTCAGAAACGCGTTGTCCTCTGCTACGGAAACACCTGCTTCGGTCTTACCGTTGTACAGTTCCCTAGTGACTGTCAGGCTATCAGCAGCGTCAAAGCCAATTGCGTCAGTAATAAGTGGGTAATCGAGTCGCTGTGCGACCGCTGGGGCGTAGTCGAGACCATTGACGGAGTGTGGTGCAACGACGTACTTGGGGTCGATATCGGTTGAGAGTTGTTCTAGTGCCTGCGTGTACACGTTGTGGTTGAAGTCGTCACCGTGTTCAACCGTATGTATCACATCGACACCGTCTCGGTTGACCGACTCGGCAAACGACTCAACGTCGCCGTTGATGACTGCTAGATGGAGGTCCCCACCTGTGGTATCAGCCAACTCGCGGCCAGCTGTAATTGTCTCAAAACTCACCTCACGGAGATCACCACGGCGGTGATCCGTGACTGCAAGAATATCACTCATGCGTCTACCCCCTTCTCGCGGAGCAGATTAGCAAGCTGTCCGGCTGAATCTTCAGCTCCTCCCTCGAAAAGCTCCACGTTGCTCTCGGTTTCAGGTTCCTCAAGCGACGTAAGCGAGAGAACAGACTCGCCGAGTTCGACACCGAGGTCTTCGGGTGCCTTCACGTCGAGCGGTTTCGATTGGGCCTGTCGGATACCCCGAAGGCTGGCATACCGTGGTTCGTTGATACCTGTCTGGATAGTCAGTACAGCAGGCAACTCAACCTCGGTTAGTTCTTCGACCCCACCTTCGAGTTCACGGTGGACGTTTGCCATGTCCCCGTCAAGTTCGAGGTTGTTGACAACAGCACCCCACTCATACCCAAGCGTCGAAGCCAGAGCAACGCCCGTCGAGGCAAAGGCCATGTCACCACTCTGGACACCTGCGAGAATGAGGTCAGGTTCTTCTTCCTCGGCCACGGCCGCGAGGAGTTCGCCTTTCGTATTGGAATCGAGCAGGTCAGACCCCTCAATGGAATCGTCCCACACGCGGACCGCGCGGTCAGCCCCCTTTGCGAGTCCTTGCCTGATTGTCTCCTCGGCTCGTTCCGGACCAATAGTGACTGTGACAACCTCCACGTCGTCGCGGGATTCGCTAATCTGGACTGCCTCCTCGATGGCGTAGTCATCCCACTCGTTGAGATCGTAAGTCAGGTACCGGTCGTCGATGCTGAGGCCGTCAATTTCGAACTCGTCGTCGGCCTCTGCGACCTCGGATACTGTCACGAGGATTTTCATACATATAGTTATCGAACCCGGTTCGGGATAAACGTTATTGGTTCGCTCGTAAACAGTGGCGGTGTTTACCACATAACACACTCGGGTGTTTTAGACACTCAAAATCTGTTCTATCTCTCTCCAGTGTGATAAAACAAACAGTGTGTTTATTTTGCGTGTTAGCTATCGCCAATTTCAGTAACGTCTTCTTCGGGGAAAGAGATGAGATTCTCACGGCCGATACGAAGTTTATCGATGCGGTCATCCTCTTCCATAGCCGAAAGGAGTTGCGAGACCTTTGCGTTTGACCAGCCGGTTTCTTTGACAATCGACGCCTGCTTCATTCGACCCCCATTCTGTTCGAGTAATCGCTCGACGCGTTCTTCGTCGCTTAATAGTTCAACATCTGGCTCGGAGTCTGTTTCCGGTTCAGAGGCAGTCTCTGGTTCAGCTGATTGGCTTGTCTCCTGGGAGCCAGGAGCAGGCTCAGAGTCATCTGTTGTCTCATCATCGCTGGTTCTCGTACCCATGAGTATTGTCTTGAGGTGGTCATGTCCCCCCATCATCACCACAACAACGACAACAACGCCCAGTAGTCCAATGGCACCCATTACAAACAGGAACGAACCGAACGACGAGCTAGAATTGTTAGGAGGAGGCACTTCAGTCGGCGAAGGAGACGGCACTGGTGTCGTAGTGTCGACTCCAGTACCAATGAGGACAGCTTGTAGTGATTCAGCGGTGAACGTAGTCGGCCCCTGCCACTTGAGGGTCCCATTTTCGGGTAACACGTTTGCATCATCGAACCCAAACCCATCTGGTGCTTTGATCAGTAGTGTCTGGTCACCAGTCAGTTGCTCGAACCACAGAGTATCTCCACTCTCGAAGATATCATCAAGCACAAGTTGGTCTCCATCGACTCGGGCGAAATTCTCCCAGGTAAATGAGAGGGTAAGCGTTCCAGACGTAAGGTCCACAGAACTAGACCGTTCTTCATTGGTAACTGTGAGATCACGATCTACTTCTCCGTTAATCAACTCGGCCGCCCGCTGAAATGTTGCGAACCCGAGGTCAGCCCCGGCCACGCTCTTGGACTCAAAATTATCGGCGAGATCTTCAAACGCTTCTCTGTCTTCGTCGGAGGTAAGTTCGAAATGCTCGACAACTTGCCAGTGAGCATCACCATTCGGTTGCAACTCGACAATAAATGTGGTATTGGATTCAACTGTCTGTGTGCTGGCTTCCTGTGCAAAAAGAGAAGATGAGGTATCAGCAGTGGTCTCACCGGCGGAGGAGAAACCAAGTACCGTTCCTGGCGCGACAGCACCAAAAATCACCAGAACAGCAACCATACTCAGACAGAGTATGGGGAGGGTACCTCGAAGCGACGTAGGCATGTAGCCGATTTTACTCCGGCGGGGGAAAACCTTTTCCATAAAACGTTAGCCTGCTGTATAAACCGTTTCAGCCGTGCTCGTGCCCGGAGAGTTTGGCTATGAGTCGAAGAGTACCGTATGTCTGAGAGAGCCTGTCCGGGGACTTTTTATATAATCACAAGAAAGAATCTTGTAGAATGTCGTTTCCCTCCAGACGAATGCTTCCACTCCTGCTCTGTCTCGGAGTCCTGATAATCGCTGGGGGCAGCGTGGTAGCGGCGGCTGGTTCCGGATCGTTGGCGTGGAGTCAAGAGCAACAGTCAAACACCTCGATAATCGCCGTGGAGAACTCCAGCAACTATCTGTCGCCGCCAGTAGAGAACGTCACACAACAGACATACAAAACAGCAACGCTAGATGTGTCCGGTGCAGTGCAGGGAGATGCACTCCGACTACAAGGCGCCCAAGAAGTACGTCGACTCGGAAACAAGCTGGCGACAACAGATGACGCCGAAGGGGACGCCATGGAGATATTGCAGCGTCTCAAGCAGAATGCCCGTACCCTCGAACAACAAAAAAGGCAACTCTACAGGGAGTACGGTACGGGCGAGATGAAGACCGAACAGCTCTTTCGGGAAATAGTCCGGCTTGGCGTCACCGCCGACCAGTACGTGCGTCTAGCAGAAACTGTCAAATCCGGAACGCCAGCGTTAGACCGTGTCTCGAGCCAGTATTCGAGTCTGATGGGCGAGTTCGCATTGTTGCCGTCGCCTATCGTCTCACACCTCGAAAGCGGGTTCACAACCGGTGGGCAGACGCCTTTGTACGTTCAGGGAGGAAATGAATCGCTCGTTTTGGCGACAGTTCAGGGCGACACGTTCCTTCGGCAAGCAACTCTGCCTGAACAGCGAAAGTACGAAATCCCGCTACAGTTTGGAGATGGCGAACGCTCCGAAGCGGACGATGCGTTCGCGCGTGCTCAGGCATTGTACCCCTGGGCCGTCAGTGACGCCGCACAGTCCGAGGTGCGCGGATTCGGCGACACCGCAGTGTACCGTCTGCAGGCGAGTCACACACACGGAGAGCTACAGACGTATGTCGATGGTGGAACCACCAACCCATTCTACGAGTTACAGGAGAAAAACCCGTTCTCGGTCCCGGTAACTGACTTCACGCAGACCACCGAAAACGGGCTACGGCTTGACGTTCAGCTAACAAATCCGACAGGCCCGATGCGAGTCGAAATTATCGAAACTGCCGACCTTGATGCACAAAATATTACACTCTCTATTGACGACGAGGAGCTTACCACGCTGTCGTCCGGCGAAGATTTCTATACTATCCAGCCGCTTGGACCGTTCGAGATTACTGCACAGACAGACGCGGGCGATCAGGTCTCGGTTCTTGTCTTCCCCTAGCTAACGTGCCCACGTGGCGTTGATGAGCATGAGACCGGTGTTACAGTTCATATACGAAAAAGAACACAGAGCCGATTATGGACCGTGCTCTCTCGCCGGTAATTGGCGTCATTACGCTCGTAGCTCTTACCCTTCTGTTGTCGATGACAGTGCTTGGGACAGTTACGATAGATGTCTCAGAGCCGCCACCTCGTGCCACGTTTACTGTCTCAGCCGACGCCACAACCGACACGGTCACGCTGTCACACCGCGGTGGAGAATCTCTCGATGTGTCCCGGATAGATATTCACGTGACTGTCGATGATCAGCCTCTTGTCTATCAACCACCAGTCCCATTTTTTGCGTCAGATGGGTTCAAAAGCGGGCCAGACGGAGCGTTTAATACTGCGAGTCCAAACAGATTGCGGACAGGACAACAGACAAGCTTCCAACTTGCCACAACGAACAGCCCACTTATTGAGCGAGGCAGTACTGTTGCAGTACAGATAGTTGTCGACAACACAATTATTTTCGACACCAAAACAACAGCAAATTGAAGTGCGCATACGGCTGAGGCTTTGGACTTTATCTTGATACTGGTATAAAACACAGGTCATGCCGGGAGCCACAGGCCAGCGCGGGGTTCCCTACGGTGAGGGGTCAGGCACGTGAGCGATTGTTGTTATCGCCCGAGGACTGTTTGAACTAGCCTGCTGTATCGTGTGTCCGAACTCCTCGAACCCAGCCTCTCGGAACATCCTGTCGGCCTCGTTCTTGTCGTAGAAGAGCATAATCGCGTCAGCCGCCTTCTGGAAGACAGTCGAGTTCGGATAGTCAGGACCGACGACAAGAACCTGACTACCTGGTTTTCCAACCCGCCGCAGTTCCCTAAGTGCAGTTACCGGATTGGGCCAGTATTCGATTGAGCCAGATGACCAGACAACGTCGAACCTGTCGTCGGCAAAGGGCAATCGTTCGGCGTCGCCAAGATGGAACTGTACCTTGCCGTGCTTGCCGAACTTTTTGAATGCCTTATCAAGTTGATGCCGGCTTTGGTCAAGTCCGTAGATGTGTTCACTCTTCTGGAGCAGCCCCTCAGTAGCGAATCCGGTACCACACCCCACATCGAGCACTTCGTCTTCTGTCCCGATATCAAGCATCTCGATAGCTTCGTCGCGCATTTCTTCGTTCCAGATGAAGGGGTTGATGCGGTCGTACACCTTCGAGAGATATCGGTAAAAGAGCCGTGCCCGCTGTTTGTTTTCGAGGATACCCATCGCTGATATGTTGGCGTCCGAGTGCAATAATCTGGCGAATCTGTGGTGTCTTTACTTGGGATATGACAGCCCCATGTGAGTCAATAGCATCCAAAATCCATTTCGCAACTACCATATAGGCTTTCTTGTTACAACCAGACGATTGAGGAATGCCCAAGCAAGAGGTGTTACGACGAATCAAGGAGTCCGAAGCAGAGGCCGACGAGATAATCGAGGAGGCCGAAGCCAAGGCCCGTGAGCGTGTCACCGAGGCGCGTGAACGAGCCGAGGAGATTCGCGAAGAGGCCAAGACAGACGCTCAAGAAGAGGCCGACGAGCGAATCGAAACGGCCCGAGAAGACATCGAAAGCGAACGAGAAGAAATTATCGCTGACGGCGAGTCAGAACGCGATGAGTTAGAGGCAGCCGCAGACGAGCAAGTCGACGAGGTGATAGAACACACGGTCGAGCTGTTCACGGAGGCGGTACATGCTCAGACCTGAGCAAATGTCGAAAGTCTCGGTGACCGGCGCAAAGTCCGTCATGGACGAGGTTATCGAGACGATGCACGATCAGAACCTGGTCCACATCACGGACTACGACGGTTCCTGGGAGGGGTTCCAGCCTGGAGACTCCCTCGAAGGAGCCGACGAAACGTCGAGCATGCTCGTCACCGTGCGGGCAATCGAGAGTACGCTCGATATCAGCGAGGACGATGCTGGCTCGACTGCCACAGTCAGCCTCGACAATGCTGAAGAGAAACTCGAAGAGATTCGAACCGAAATTAACGAGCTCGACGATAGACGCGACGAGCTTCGGGGCAGACAACGCGAGATTCAGGAACAACTTGACCAAATGGAGTTGTTCGCTGACCTCGGAATGGACCTAGACCTTCTCTGGGGGTACGACTCCCTTGCGGTCCGTGTCGGTGAAGGTGACTCAACAGCCATCGAAAGCGCACTCGCAGAGAGCGAGGACATCGACGCCTATGATGTGTTCAGTGGCACTTACAGTGTCGCTGTCTTTGCACAGGAACAGGCAGATGGGGCACTTGAAGACGCAATGGTTGGCGTGCCGTTCAGTGCCTATGACGTGCCTGAGACGACAGGTAACCCAACCACGAACGTCCAAGAACTCAAACACGAGTACGAGGAAGTCCAGACGAAGCTCGAACGGACCGAAGCTGAGCTTGAAGAGATGAAAGTTGAGCACGCGGGCTTCTTGCTCGCGCTCGAGGAAAAGCTCTCTATCGAGGCTCAAAAGTACGAGGCACCGCTTAGGTTCGCCACGACAGAGCGTTCGTTCATCGTCGAAGGATGGGTGCCAACCGAGAAATACGTGGCATTCACCGAGGAACTTGACCAACAAGTCGGCGGACGCCTCGAAATCAAAGAGATCGAACGGGCACGGTATACCAACAGCCCTCATGACGGTCATCACAGTGAGGAGACAGAGCCACAGGATGCTGATACCGGCACTGAGGTTGCAACCGATGGCGGTACCGACAGCGGGGTTGTTACTGTCAAAGACAATCCCCCTGTCATCCAGCAAAATCCAAACATCATTGGGCCGTTCGAACTACTAGTAAAGGCCGTCAACCGGCCGAAATACTCGGAGCTCGACCCAACGATTGCGATGTTCCTTACGTTCCCACTGTTTTTCGGCTTCATGATCGGAGACGTGGGATACGGACTGCTCTACGTGACACTTGGCTACGGAGTAGTCAGCAAAGTCGAGTCAAAGGGACTTGTTGACTTCGGGAAGATCGTCATGTGGCTTGGCGTCTTCACTATGGCCTTTGGCGTCCTGTATGGTGAGATACTCGGATTACACTTCTTTGAGTGGTTCGGCGCGCATCCGCCACTCGAAAAGGGTATTTCCGACACAATGTGGGCCAAAGCGTGGCTAGTCGTTGCAGTCATCGCTGGCTGGATCCATCTTAACATCGGCTACATCTTCAACTTCGTTGAGGAGTTCCAACTGCACGGGGCGAAGGCAGCAGTCGTCGAAGTTGGCTCGTGGCTGTTGATGCTGAATGGCCTCTGGGTGTTCATCTTCAGCACCCTGTTTAACGGAAGCAAGCCATCGTTCCTTATCGGCACTAACGCAGCGCTCAACGGGAACCCATTCGGACTGGGCTTCACTGGCTTCCCCGAAATTGCAGGGATGCTCGGGCTTCTTGCCTTCGTGGCCGGTCTCGGGATACTGATTACCGGCCCGTGGTTCGAAGCGTTCGAGTTCCTTGCACCGCTTGCCCATACGCTGTCGTACACCCGACTAACGGCGGTACTGCTGGCAAAGGCCGGAATGGCTCTTGCCGTGAATCTGCTGTACTGGGGTGCGTACAGAGACGAAGAAGGCTTCCACTACATGTACGAGTATAAGCCAGGGTACGAGCCACACGGTGAAGAGGCGGAACTCGTCTTTGGCGGAATAGCCAATATGGGGTCGGAGTTTGCACTCGGGCCCCTCAGCCTCGGTCTCGAAGGTGCAATACTCGGATTACCAGTCCTGATTGTTGGACACATAGTTGTCTTGGCAGTCGGTGGCACAGCGGCGATACAGGCTATCAGGCTGGAATACTTCGAGTTCTTTGAGAAGTTTTATGAAGGCGGTGGAAAGAACTACCAACCGTTCGGATACGACAGAAGCTACACTACTGACAACTAACATCAAAAACCATGTTCGAAGCACTACCTGAACTGACGAATGCTGTACTGACGGCAGATGCGTCGTCTGCATCACCTGCACTGACCAAAGAAGCCGCAGCCGCCATCGCAGTTGGTCTGGCTGCAATTGCAACAGGATATGCACAGCGAGGGATAGGGTCCGCCGCAGTGGGTGCCGTCGCCGAGGACAGCGACAACCTAGTTTCGGGCCTGATTTTCACTGCGATTCCGGAGACGCTCATCATTATCGCGTTCGTCACCATCTTCGTGGTGTAACGTAACCCCACTACCCAACCTATGACTCTGGATACCGTCGTCGAAGACATTAGAGAGCAAGCCCGCGCGCGTGCGGAAGAGATCCGCGAAGAGGCAGAAGCCGAAGCCGATGAGATCATCGACAAAGCTGAAGCCGACGCGGATGAGATTCGCGCGGACATTCTGGCTGATGCGGAGAGCCAGATAGAACAGGAGCGCGAACAACGCATGTCCAGTGCCAAGCTGGAAGCCAAACAGAGCCGTCTCGAAGCCCGTCGTGATGTTCTCCAGTCGGTTCGTGCCGATGTCGAAGAGGAGATTGCGACGCTTGAAGACGACAAGCGCGAGGAGCTGACCCAGGCGTTGCTGGATGCGGCCGCCGCCGAGGTCGACGACGGTGCGGCTGTCGACGTCTACGGGACGGCCGATGACCAAGACCTACTGGAATCGCTTCTCGAGGAGTACGATGGCTTCGAGTATGCGGGCGAATACGACTGTCTCGGTGGTGTCGTCGTTGAAAGTAATGAGTCGCGTGTTCGTGTCAAGAACACGTTTGACTCGATTCTCGAGGAGGTTTGGGAGAACAACCTCCGCGAGATAAGCGATACGCTCTTCGAGCAATGAGCCAGGCTGGAACCTCAAATCCGGAGTACGTCAACTCTCGCGTGAGGGCGCGCCGAGCGGCGCTTTTCAACGAAGAAGACTATCGTAAACTCGTCCGGATGGGGACTGGTGAAATCGCTCGCTACATGGAAGAAACCGAGTACGAAGCGGAGATGAACTCGCTCGGTTCCCGCCACAAGGGCGTTGACCTCATCGAATACACGCTCAACGAGAATCTGGCGAAGCATTTCGACCAGTTGCTCGACTGGGCAGAAGGAACGCTGTACACGCAGATTGCGAACTACCTCCGGAAATTTGACGCCTGGAACGCCAAAACGGCAATCCGTGGTGTCTATTCCGGGGCAGACACAGACGAGATTTCGACGGACTTCATCCGTGCTGGCGAGTTCGGTGATACAGTACTCGACCAGATGGCAGCCGCAGGTTCCGTCGAAGAAGTTGTCGAGTTGCTCACAGGGACGTTCTTCGAGGAGGGACTCGAAGCTGCCTACGAGGAGTTCGACGAGCAGGGAGTGCTTGTGCCCCTAGAGAACGCTATCGATAAGACGTTCTACGAGAACCTGCTGGACGGAATCAACACGACGATAGTCGACCGGAACACGCCAGACGGACTCTACTTGGACGTGCTCCAGGCAGAAATTGACTTCCGGAACATCCGTAACGCACTCAGACTGTCGAGAACTGGGACGGATCTCAACCCGGATGAGTACTACATCGAAGGTGGAAAGTTGTTCGAGGAAGGACAGCTCCGCCAACTCGTAGGTAACTTCGAGGAATTTGTCGACTACATTCGTGAAAGCACATATGGTGATGAGCTTTCGAGTGCGCTGTCTGACCTAAATGAGGCAGAAAGTCTCATTCAGTTCGAACACGCACTGGACTCGGCACTGCTGGAGTACTCGGATGCGCTTTCGTATACCTATCCAGTCTCCATTTGCTCTGCACTCTCGTACATCCTCGCCAAGGAGCGCGAAATAGAGAATATTCGGGCAATCGCCCGCGGCCGAGAGGTCGGTCTCACGGTCGAAGAGGTTGAAGAGGAACTGGTGGTAACATGAGTGCAGGAAGTCAAGAAATCGCAGTCGTCGGAAGCCCGGAGTTTACAACGGGATTCCGGCTGGCTGGCGTACGAAAGTTCGAGAACGTGCCCGACGAAGAGAAAGACGACGCACTTGACGATGCTGTATCCGAGACGATGGAGGATGACAACATTGGCATCGTCGTGATGCACGATGACGACCTCGAACACCTCTCACGGGACGTGCGCGAGGCCGTCGAGACAAGCGTTGAACCCGTCGTCGTCACGCTCGGAGGCGGCACAGGCAGCGGCAATCTGCGTGAGCAGATAAAACGAGCAATCGGTATCGATCTGATGGAGGACGAAGACTAACATGAGTCAAGCAACAGAATCCGACGTCCGTGAAGACGGCGTCATCGAGAGCGTAAGCGGCCCCGTCGTGACTGCGGTCGACCTCGACGCGCGGATGAACGACGTTGTCTACGTCGGTCACGAGGGGCTGATGGGCGAAGTTATCGAAATCGAAGGGAACATTACGACAATCCAGGTGTACGAGGAAACATCGGGTGTATCGCCGGGTCAGCCGGTCGAGTCGACAGGTGCGCCCCTGTCAGTCGACCTTGGACCAGGTGTGCTGGATACGATTTACGACGGTGTCCAGCGCCCGCTGGATGTCCTCGAAGACAAGATGGACTCGGCGTTTCT
Source organism: Halovenus rubra (assembly GCF_026586665.1). GTDB lineage: Archaea > Halobacteriota > Halobacteria > Halobacteriales > Haloarculaceae > Halovenus > Halovenus rubra. Next base: position 313,895 of record NZ_JAODIY010000004.1, on the reverse strand, counting down.
CGACCGCGGTGTCGACTCGCCGGGTATCGACCTGGAAAAAAGTTGGGAGTTCACGCCTGAACTCGAAGAAGGAGACGAGGTAACACGTGGAGAGGTTATCGGTATCGTTCCCGAAACCGAGAGTATCGACCACAAAGTGATGGTGCCACCTGACGCTCTCGAGGAGGGTGAGACGGCAGAAATCGTCTCAATCGAGAGCGGTAATTTCACCGTTGAGCAACCAGTTGCAGAGCTCGACACCGGCGAAGAGATTTCGATGCGCCAGGAGTGGCCGGTCCGCAAACAGCGCCCGGCTGCTGAAAAGTATACGCCAAAAAAGCCACTCGTGAGTGGCCAGCGTATCCTCGATGGACTCTTCCCGATTGCTAAAGGCGGAACGGCTGCTATTCCGGGGCCGTTTGGCTCTGGAAAAACGGTTGCACAGCAGTCGCTTGCGAAGTTCGCAGATGCCGACATCGTTGTCTACATTGGCTGTGGCGAACGTGGCAACGAGATGACCGAGGTCATCGACGACTTCCCGGAACTCCCAGACCCACAGACAGGGAACCCACTGATGGCCCGTACCTGTCTAATCGCAAACACGTCGAATATGCCCGTTGCGGCTCGCGAGTCTTGTATCTATACGGGAATCACCATCGCGGAGTACTACCGTGATATGGGATACGACGTGGCGCTAATGGCAGACTCCACCTCTCGGTGGGCAGAAGCCATGCGTGAGATCTCTTCGCGGCTTGAAGAGATGCCAGGTGAGGAAGGGTATCCCGCATACCTCGCAGCTCGGCTCGCCGAGTTCTACGAGCGGGCGGGTTACTATCAGACAATCAATGGTAAAGAGGGGTCGGTGACGGCAATCGGTGCTGTCTCGCCGCCAGGTGGTGACTTCTCAGAGCCAGTCACGCAGAATACACTGCGTATTGTCAAAGCCTTCTGGGCTCTTGACTCAGACCTTGCAGAGCGTCGCCACTTCCCGGCTATTAATTGGAACGACTCCTACTCGCTGTACCGAGATCAGCTTGACGAGTGGTTCGAGAGTAACGTTGACCAAGAATGGTCAAGTCAGCGCCAGTGGGCAATCGACGTGCTTGACGAGGAAAGCGAGCTACAGGAGATTGTTCAACTGGTCGGGAAAGATGCACTCCCAGACGACCAGCAGCTTACGCTGGAAGTTGCGCGTTACCTCCGTGAAGCGTGGCTCCAACAGAACGCGCTACACGGTGTCGACCGCTACTCGCCGCCAGAAAAGACCTTCCGAATTCTTCAAGGAATCAAGACGTTCAACGATGAGGCCTTCGAGGCTCTTGAGGCGGGCGTTCCGGTCGACGAGATACAAAACATCGACGCGACGCCACAGCTGAACCGTATTGGCACGACGCCCGACGACGAGGCAGACGAATTTGTCTCCGGAATTGAGGAAGACATCACCGAGCAACTCCGGGAGCTGTACTAACAATGAAAGAATACAAAACGATTACCGAAATCAGCGGTCCGCTGGTCTTTGCCGAGGTTGACGAACCGGTCGGCTACGACGAGATTGTTGAGATCGAGACACCCGACGGAGAGACCAAGCGTGGACAGGTACTCGAAACGAGCGATGGGCTCGTCTCGATTCAGGTTTTCGAGGGGACTGATGGCATCGACCGCAACGCGTCGGTTCGATTCATCGGCGAGACACTGAAAATGCCCGTGACGGAGGACCTCCTTGGTCGCGTTCTCGACGGTTCCGGTCGACCTATCGATGACGGTCCCGATATCGTCCCCGAAGAACGACAAGACATCGTTGGTGAAGCAATCAACCCCTTCTCACGAGAGTATCCAGAAGAGTTTATCCAGACGGGTGTCTCCGCCATCGACGGCATGAATACGCTCGTTCGGGGGCAAAAGCTCCCGATTTTCTCCTCAGCAGGGCTACCACACAACGACCTCGCACTGCAGATTGCCCGACAGGCAACTGTCCCTGAAGAAGCAGAAGATGAAGGCGACGACGATGACTCCGAGTTCGCAGTTATCTTTGGCGCGATGGGGATTACACAGGAAGAGGCAAACGAGTTCATGGACGACTTCGAGCGAACCGGTGCACTTGAGCGCTCAGTTGTCTTCATGAACCTCGCGGACGACCCAGCAGTCGAACGGACAGTTACGCCGCGACTGGCGCTGACCACCGCGGAATATCTTGCCTTTGAGAAAGACTATCATGTTCTGGTTATCCTGACGGACATGACCAACTACTGTGAGGCACTGCGGGAAATCGGTGCAGCACGCGAGGAAGTCCCTGGCCGTCGTGGCTACCCCGGATACATGTACACCGACCTGGCACAGATCTACGAACGGGCCGGTCGTATCAAGGGCGAAGAGGGGTCAATTACGCAGATCCCCATCCTGACAATGCCCAGCAACGACATTACACACCCGATTCCGGACCTTACTGGATACATTACGGAGGGACAGATAATCGTCGACCCAGACCTAAACTCTCAGGGAGTTACACCGCCAGTCAATGTCCTGCCAAGTCTCTCCCGGCTGATGGACGACGGTATCGGCGAGGGGCTTACGCGTGAAGACCACGGCGATGTTTCCGACCAGCTGTATGCAGCGTACGCAGAGGGCGAAGACAAGCGTGACCTCGTGAACATTGTCGGTCGGGAGGCACTGTCGGACCTAGACAACAAATATCTCGACTTCGCGGACCGCTTCGAAGACGAGTTCATTGAACAAGGCTTCAAGCAGAACCGCGATATCGACGGGACACTCGACATTGGTTGGGACCTACTGTCTATGCTTCCGAAAGATGTCCTCAGCCGTATCGACGAAGACCTCATCGACGAGCACTACGATGAGGACGCCGAAGCTGAAGAAGTTACTGCTGACTGATACTGTCATTCGCTTTTATTGATTTTGATATCAGTGCCCAGCCACGGTGAGGCTGTGGTGAACACTGATAAGTGAAGCGACAGTAGTTATTATATGTCGTCTCAACGGGGAAGAAAGCTGAGGGTACTGTACGTCGACCCGGACGAGGGGACACGAGAGCGGGTAAGAGACGCGTTCGAAGAGCTATCAGTAACAGTCGATGTGACCCCAGACAGCGAAGATGCACTAGAACACCTCGCTGCTTGTCGCCCTGCTTGCATCGTTAGCGAACACGACCTTCCACTCGAAACAGGCATCTCCTTTCTCAAGTCTGTTCGCGAAACGTACGGTGAGATTCCGTTCGTCCTCTTTACAGGTGATGGGAACGAGCGAATAGCCAGTGATGCGGTAACTGCCGGTGTTTCAGAGTATATTCCAAAGACACCCCACAATAGCCAGCTAAATCAACTGGTCGAACGGGTATTAGATGTCGCTGAGACACAGAGAACAAAGGACCACCTAATCGAGGAGTCGCTCAAGGACACGGCAATGGACCGGGCGCCTGCAGGCATTACGATTGCCGATATGCGGGTGACAGGCGAGCCGCTTGTCTACGTCAACAATGCGTTCGAGCGACTGACTGGCTACTCGGCGTCAGAGGCACTGGGCCAGAACTGTCGATTTCTACAAAACGGGAAGTCTGACCAGCAAAAAGTCGACCAGATGCGGGAGGCAATAGAGAACGACGCGGAAACTGCCGTAGAGCTACGTAACTACACGAAAGATGGAGCCAAATTCTGGAATCGGGTCGAAATTGCACCGATTCGGTGGGAGGATGGGGAAGCAACACATTATGTCGGCTATCAGACCGATGTAACAGAACGCAAGGAAGCCGAGATTAGAGCACAGTCCCGCGCCGAACAGTTAGAACAAAAACAGGCCGAATTCGAGTCGTTACTTGAGAGAATCGAGGGATTACTTCAGGATGTCTCGGAACAAGTAATTCATGCACGAACGGAGTCAACAATCAAGCAACAGGTCTGTGATGCATTTGTTCAGGCAAACGGCTACACGCTGACTTGGATTGGCAAGCAGGAACCGGTAGAGCAAGAAATTACAGTAGATGCACAGGCACAATCCGGGTGTGAAACAGGTCAGGGACAGGTGACACCACCAACACCACTTGTCGAGCGGGCACTTTCAACCGAACAGGTTGTATTAGATAGTGACAACTCCGATATCAGGCCTGAAACGAGCGCCGCAGTAGCGGTACAAAACGATACTGAGTTGCCAAACAGTTCATTACCAACCCACGCGGTCGTCCCCGTCACATATCGAGAGGCAACGTACGGCGTCGTTGGTATCTGTGCAGAGGAAGACCATCAGTTCGATGAACACGAGACTATCGTGCTCTCAACTATCGGTCGTATCATTGGGACAGCGCTGAACGCGGTCCAAACGCAGTCAATGGTACAGGGAGATGCCGTAATGGAACTGAGACTGACAGTCGGTCCCGAAGAGAGTTTCGTCGGGGTTACCTCATCACTTGATTGTCGTCTTGAACATGTCGGGACCATCTCTCGGACCGAAGATTCGTGTACTGTGTTATTTTTCGACGTTGAGGGAGCCCCACCGACTGAAATAGTTGTTGCCGCCGAACGTCGCCAAGAGGTAAAGAAAGCGTCAGTAATCCGGAGTGGGAGAGAAAACAGGGGCCTGATTCGGCTGTCTGTTAGCTCCTCACCGCTCGTCGATGTCGTGGTTGAGCGAGGAGGGACAATCACCGACGCAGTCGCAGAAGGGAGAACCGGGACAGTGACTGTCCAGTTGCCAAAAGACACCGACCCCAGGCAGTTCGTCGAGGAGTTTAAGATGCGAGTCCCAAACGCCGTTTTGGAATCGTACCTCGAAAACCAGCGACCGCAACGGACCAATCAGGAGTTCGTGAGTGAAGTCAACGCTGCACTGACAGACCGACAGCGCGATGCCCTCAAGACGGCATATGTGAGTGGATTCTTCGACTGGCCACGACGGGCAAACGGTGAGGATGTTGCCGGAGGCATGGGAATTAGTCAATCAACGTTCCATCAACATCTCCGCAGTGCCAAACGAAAGCTCCTCGAAGCATTCTACGATAAACAGTAACTAGAACATATTTATTCGCTGTAAGTACCACCTAATCAACCAATTATATTGGGTATGGAATGTAATACCTATAACAACTAATTGGAATGTGTAACCATGGCACAACCAGGAAGTGAAGCGTTATGGCTCTGGCTAGGAACCGCAGGCATGTTCCTCGGGATGTTGTACTTCATCATCCGGGGATGGAACGTAAACGACTCTCGTCGCGAGAAGTTCTATATCGCGACGATAATGATAACTGCGATTGCCTTCGTAAACTACCTCTCAATGGCAACCGGATTTGGGTTAATAGAAATAACATACGAAGGTGAAACGTACGCGATATACTGGGCTCGATACACAGATTGGTTGATAACAACACCACTGCTGTTGTATGACCTCGCGTTGCTCGCAGGCGCTGATCGTAACACTATCGGGACGCTCATCGGGCTTGACGTGCTGATGATTGGTACTGGCGCTATCGCGACGCTAGCGACTGCACCGCTACTCGACGAAGTTGTTGCTAACCGCCTCGTCTGGTGGGGTGTCAGTACTGGACTCTTGCTCGTGTTGCTGTATTTCTTATTTACATCGTTGACCGAGCGAGTCAAGGACCTTCCAGCGAGTACACAGAGTACGTTCAGTACGCTGCGTAATCTGATACTCGTTCTGTGGCTGGTCTACCCGGTCTGGTGGCTTGTCGGCACAGAAGGTGTTGGTGTTCTTCCCGGTCCCGAAGACGGACTATACTTCGAGACTGCAGGATTCATGGTGCTCGACCTCGCCGCAAAGGTCGGCTTCGGTATCATCCTGCTCCGGAGTCATCAGGTGCTTGATGCGGTCAAAGAACGGACAACAAGCACGACTGGGGAAACGGGTGATACGCCACCTGCGCCCTGACACCTTACCAGTAGTTCCTGTCACCCACCAGTACTAGTACAAACGACTACCGTCTTTTTTCGCAAGGCCCCAAACAGTGCAAGGAATGCGTCTAAATAGAAGCGACGGCTACTACCAGCCAATGAACAACACCGACCCCATACTGCGGGCAGCGAGGAATGGTTTTGGCGTGTTGATGGTTGCGTTGCTTAGTCTCTGGGCCTATCAGTTCACCACAGACAGTGGGCCAAATCAACTCCTGTTTGACTTGCTGTTGCTTGGAGGGCTTATCTACTGGGCGTCACAGCTGTATTACAGCCGAAACACGCCGACAGAAGGTGAAGTAGTGGCTGATACCGACGACAGTGAATCGACCAACGGTAGCGATAACTGAAAACGGTTAACTGCCTCGGTGTACAAACCCTTCCCAAATGGCCAAGGACGTTAAACCCACGCGGAAAAACCTGATGGAGATCGAGGAGCGTATCGAGCTATCCGAGCGTGGGCACGACACGCTAGAGAAAAAGCGTGACGGCCTCATTATGGAGTTCCAAGAGATTCTTGACCAAGCACAAGACGTTCGCTCGGGTCTCGAAGCCGACTATCAGGACGCCCAGCGCGCCATCGACATGGCACGCGCAATGGAAGGTGACGTTGCTGTCCGGGGCGCTGCATCCGCACTGAAAGAACACCCCGAGATAACCACCCAATCCAAGAATATCATGGGTGTCGTGGTACCACAGATTGAGTCAACGAAAGTCCAGAAGGATCTACAGGAACGCGGGTACGGTGTACTCGGGACGAGTGCCCGTATCGACGAGGCTGCCGAAGCGTACGAGGAGTTGATTGAGTCGATTATTCTCGCTGCCGAGGTCGAAACTGCGATGAAAAAGATGCTCGACGAGATTGAAACAACCAAACGTCGCGTTAATGCACTTGAGTTCAAGCTCCTTCCCGAACTTCGTGAAAATCAGGAGTATATCGAGCAAAAGCTCGAAGAACAAGAACGCGAAGAGATTTTCCGGCTGAAAAAGATTAAAGATAAGAAAGAACAAGAAGCAAAAGAAGAGCGCGAGGCTGAAGCCGAAGGGGAGACTGAACAGGTTGCTGTCCAGTCCGGCGACTGAGTAGCTGCAGTTGTGTTTCTCGTGACCGAGAAGTGATGAAGCGAAAAGAAAAACAGTACCTGTAGTGATTACAGCAGCCGATACTGCTCGTTATTTTTCGTCACCTCACCACTTCTTCGGAGTTTCTCTAATAGCTGTTCAGTATCGGCAGCAGGAACACCACGCTCACTGGCGTAGGCTGTTATCGTCTCGGTGGTGGGCTCAGGGAGCGTTTCAAGTGCCTCCCGAATTATTGCTTTAGGACTGCTTGTACTCGTCGAATCGTCCTCAGCCGCCTCCTGCACTTCAGACACATTTAGACCTGATTCCCGCAGGTACGTTTCGTCGTCGATACCGCTTTCCTCAACGACAGCATCCAACTCGGCAAACGAATCCAGTTCAGCAAAGGCGTCGCTATGGCCCTGTCTTGAAGCAAGCATCGACGACCGCACTTCGCGTGCGTGGTCTTCGTCATCAGTAGTTATGAACTTACGGCGCTTGTGATGGCCACGAGTTTTTCCACAGCGGGGACACTGACTGGTTTCAGGTTCCCCATCGACAATCCACAGGGCACTACACGCGTCACAGCCAACGACTGCATACATAGCTGCTATTTATTCCCCAGCGTAAACAAACGGTTCGGTCAACGGTGAGTGAGACAAACTGGCAAACAACGAGCCGACCAGCACCCTCATACGCTTCGGTGCTGAATGGCAGGTAGATGGTCGGATTTGGCGGAGTCGTTACACTCGCAGTGGCCGGCGTTGCAAGCATGTTCATGTCCTGGGCTATCGGCGCGGGTTCATCAGGCTCGACCCCGTTTGCGCCCGCGGTTGGAGCGAACGCTATCTCGGTCATGCGCGCTGGCTTTCTGGTTGGAATTCTTGGTCTCTCCGGTGCCGTGCTTCAGGGTAAAAACGTAACTGAAGCCGTCGGGACGGAGCTGATAGCCGGGAACGCTGAACTTTCGGCGCTCGCCGCGACTATTGCACTGTTGCTCGCGGCGGGGCTTGTTGCCATCGGTATTTTCACCGGTTACCCGATAGCAACGGCCTTTACCGTTACTGGAGCCGTTATCGGCGTCGGACTGGCGATGGGTGGTGACCCTGCATGGGGGAAATACAGCGAAATTGCGACACTCTGGATTGGCACGCCCTTTGTCGGTGGGGGAGTTGCATACACAGTAGCTCGGATACTCCGAACCGATACCGTCCCGAACCCGGCTGCGATTCCACTTTTTGGCGCAGTTATCGGTCTTTTGCTCGCAAACATCCAGTTTGTCTTCTTTGCACCGGGAGATCAACAGTCCTCTCTTGCTCAGACAATCACTGAAGTGGTCGGCGGTGGACTGGTCGTCTCGGTTGGCGCAACCGTTGCAGTCGGCTGTCTGACTGGTGGGCTTCTCTTTTCGCAGATGCAACAAAATGAAACAGTCGCACAGCGCCGATTCCTGCTGGTACTCGGTGGTCTAGTGGCGTTTTCGGCAGGTGGGAGTCAGGTGGGGCTGGCGCTTGGACCGCTGGTGCCACTGCTTGGCGACTTCGATGTGCCAATTATCGCAGTGCTTTTAGGAGGTGGTCTGGGGCTGCTCGTTGGTTCTTGGACAGGCGCGCCTCGAATGATTAAGGCAATTTCACAGGATTACGCAGCTCTGGGCCCAAACAGATCTATCGCTGCGCTTATTCCGTCCTTCGCGCTGGCTCAGACGGCTGTCTTCTTTGGAATTCCCGTCTCGTTCAACCAGATTATCGTTTCAGCTATCGTCGGAAGCGGGTTCGCAGCGCGTGATGGGACGGGTGAAATCAGTGCCAGAAAAATCGCCTACACTATCTTTGCGTGGATTGCTTCACTTGCCGTTGCACTCGTGCTTGGCTACGTCCTGTTCACGCTCACAACAGTGTTTTAGATATCTTCTTGCTCAACGGGTTCTTCTGTGTCTTGCTGTTCGTATTCAGCCAGTCCGCTGATTCGTGCTTTCATAATACGTGTGTTCTCGACTTGTTCGACGAGGATATCTAGCCCTTCGTACTCGATTATCTCGCCTTGCTCGACAAGTCTCCCAGCTCTGTTGAACACGAATCCTGCAATTGTTTCGAACTCTTCACCCTCGGGAAGGTAGATATCCAACGCCTCGTTTACTTCGTCGATATTCACCTCACCTTTGACTTTTACCGTATCGTCGTCGACGAACTCAAATGGCTGGTCTTCACCACCTTCGAGGATTTCTCCAACAATCTCTTCGACGAGGTCTTCCATTGTGGCCAGACCTTCGGTCGTTCCGAACTCGTCGATGACGATGACCATGTTGATACGATTATCTCGCATCTCATGAAGCAGGTCGTCGACGTTTTTTGATTCAGGGACGTGGAGCGTCGGCTCGATAACGTCTTCAAGATCGACGCCTCCGTTGCTGTAGTGTTTGTTTCGAACGAGCTCGTTGATATGAACGACACCGAGCACGTTATCGAGTTCACCGTCGTAGACGGGCAATCGTTCATGACCGCTCTGGATACACGTCTCGATGGCCTCGTCAATATCTGCTTCTTTTGGAACGGCCGTCATGTCCAGTCGTGGCGTCATTACCTCTTTGACGATGGTGCGGTTGAATCGAAGCGTTCGCTCAAGCATCTGTCGCTCTTCTTCATTGAGGACGCCCTCGCGCTCGCCAGTTTCGATGATTTCTCGAATCTCGTCACGTGTCACATATCCTTCTTCGATAGCAGACCGCCCCCCTGTGAGCTTGTTGACTACTCGCGTCAAGTAATCAAACGTAATGACCAGTGGTAACAGCAGTATCTCCGCAAGCTTGAGCGGTCGAGCTGTCTTGAGCGCATACGGTTCGGTATTATCAATTGCGTATGATTTTGGCGCACTCTCACCGAAAAGCAAGACTAGCGCAGTGATGCCAAGCGTAGAGACGAAGACGGCCAGACTCTGACTTGCAAGGAAGTAACTCAAGAACCCGGTCGCAATCGAAGACATGGCGATATTGACAAGGTTGTTTCCGACAAGAATTGTCACGAGCAGCCGATGTGGGTCTGATTTTAAATCTTGCAGCGTTGTTGCTCCCCGTTTTCCCTCATCGACTGCCGGTTCTATGCGGTGATTGGGGAAAGCAAACATCGCAATCTCGGACGAGGAGAAAAACGCCGACAGCCCGAGGAGGATGATAATTATTAACACACCGGTTGCGGCAAAGTATGTGTTCGGAATTTCGGCTCCGAATACAGAGACAGATTGGATTGCCGCTTCCACGGTAGACTGGACGGCCAGACTCGGATACTCGACGAGACGGAGGCTATCCATTGGACCAAACGTTGACAGGGGCCGGGATTAAGTCTTATCGTCTCCATAGAGATGTCCGGTAAATGACTGGGTGCAAAGAATTTAGACTGTTGACCCCCCAACAACAGTACATGAGTGAGCCAGTAATCACACTGTATCGACTGCAGGCCTGCCCGTACTGCGAACGAGTCGTTACCGTTCTCTCGGATCTTGGCGTGGAGTACCAGTCTCGGTTTGTCGAGCCGATGCACTCAGACCGTGATGCAGTAAAACGTCTTACCGGGAAACGAACGGTGCCAGCAATTGTTGACGAAAACACCGGCGTCACCATGGCCGAAAGTGCAAATATTGTCGAGTATCTCGAAGGAATGTACGGCGAAGATGGCCCGCTTGCTGACAACGGGCAGCCTGCTGTTTCGGAGGGAGGAGCCTAACTTCAATGGAGTTCGATGTTGTCGACCTGCCAGAGACAGAACATCCGACTGCCGGCGACGAGGTACCAGTGTTTACTCGCCCGTTAGTCAATGCTGAGTACTGGGACGATGTTTCGCTGGCGGACCTGTACGAGGACGAACCCGTTTTGCTCGTCTTCTATCCGATGGACGGCGCGTTCCCGGCGACATATATCTGGAACGAACTCCGCGACCGCAAGTTCGACGAGTACGACCTGACGGTTGTCGGTCTCTCGATTTCGACGCCATACGAGCACGAATCGTTCATCGAGGACCGTACCCTCGAAGAGACGGGATTCCGGTTGTTCTCTGACCCGACAAATGGTGTAGCCAAGCAGTACGATATCGCTCACAGCCTCGATGGGATGGCAGGTATCAGCGAGCCTCGTCCCGCAACGTTCATTATCGACACTGACGGTATTGTCCAGTACAGTTGGGTGGCCAAGGAGTGGCCAGCGTTCCCTGACTACGACGACCTAGAGTCGGCAGTTGCGACGGAGCTTACAGCGTGAGTGGAATGTCTGATACTGAACTGACACAGGCACACGAAGCGATAGCCAGCGGAGATCTCATCGTTTATCCGACGGAAACGGTGTATGGGCTTGGTGCCGATGCACTTGACCCTGACGCCGTCGAGCAGGTCTTCAGCATAAAAGGCCGTGACCGCTCGAAGCCACTCTCGATGGCAGTTCCCGACCTCGAAACTGGTCGGGAGTACGTCTCACTGACCGAGCGTGAAGCGGCGTTTGCAGAACAGTTCTTGCCAGGACCGATAACACTAGTCGTCGAGCGACGCTCGATGGTGCCTAACGTGTTGACGGCCGGGCGTGAACGGGTTGGCCTTCGAATTCCAGACCACGAGCTGTCCCGGTCACTCGCCGACGGTCCAGGGCCGATTACGGCGACAAGCGCTAACGTGAGCGGAACCGGTAGTGCCCACCGCGTTAGCGAGGTCGACCAATCAATCCGAGACGACGCCGCGGTCGTTATCGACGGCGGGGAAACGCCTGGTGGTGGCTCCACAGTTGTTGATGTATCAGAGCGAATAGTTCACCGCCGTGGGGCAAACGCTGACAGTGTCGAACGCTGGCTTGCTGACGAAGCATAGCTCAGCCCCCAAGCAAGCTCCCAAGTGAGCGAGTTTTTACGCCACAGTCTTCCTGATACTCACAGGCTGAACACTTGGAGCGGTTCTTTGCTTTTGCTGGTGGGCCGTCGATTGCCTTGGCAGTTCTAAGCGCACTGCGGTAGGTTGCAGTCCGGCGCGAGTCGACGTCGATTTCTCTGACAAGACCATATGCAGGATACTCCGCAAAAGCGCGTTCAACGGAGCGTTCCAGCTCCCAAGAAAGGGCTTTTGCAGCGGCAACTAGCCGAACACTCTGGGACTCCCAGACACCACATTCTGCCGGCCTGCCAGTAAAAACCAACGACAGTGTTGGGCTCTCTGTGTCGAGTATCTTGTGTACAATACCGTGGCAGTCCTGCCCGCGGATATAGACGTTACGTCGCGATGGATTTACGAGTTCATCCCAACAACCGAGTCGTGCTCGCACACATCCCAAATTCGACCGATACTGTGTCGGGGTAACCTCGATGGAAGCATCTTCGAGTGCCGCTCTTTCAGCCAGCAACTGGTCGTATTCGAATGCGAGAGTCCGACGCTGTTGGACCTCTGGTGGCGTCTGTTCGTTATTTGTCGACTGTTGCCGATAGTAGAGTTTACGTGGGCAGTAAGCAGCTGTCTCGACCGCACGAAACGAGTTCATGACACGGGCTGGGCCCGTACTGAGATATAAACGTCAGGACTGGTCTATCGGTTCGACCTCGAATCTCTTGGCATCGGCGACAAGTGACGCTACATTCTCACGAGCCTCGGGTTGGGAGGACGCGACTACGACGAGCCCATCAACAGCTGGGTCGCCACTCGCACGGTACGCCCGTGCCTCAGGTTGGAACTCCGTGGCATAGGTTCTGAGAACACCACGTACGTCACGTTCGAGTTCTGGGAGTGTTAGTTCATCCTCTTCGTACCGAGTGAGTGCATTCTCGATGTTACGTAACGTCGAAATACGGTCCATCTCTGAAATCAGGTCGTCCGGAGGTGGTCGGTCCGTGGCTCGTAGACCTCGCCTTTCTGTTTGAGCTTTTCAATTTCGTGTTCGGCTTTGCTCGTCTTGATTCCTTCTTCCTCGGCACGCTCGACAATCACATCAACTGGCGCACCTTCGTCGTACTCATCCTCGATACTCGAGATGAGTTGCTTGATATTTTTGATGCGGTCGCGCTGGCTTTTGGATGTCCCTGTCTCAATAACATCAGCGTCGAACTCTCCCGTCTCGGGATCCATCCCGATCTCCTCAAGACAATACCGCGCAATCGCGGTTCCCCGCTCGGCATCCTCTTTCTCGACTGTATCGGAGAGGCGTACACGGGCACTTGCTTCGGCCAACCGGACCAACGCCTCCAACTTCCGGGCAGTAACGGGCACTGGTGCATCCTCATCAGCTCCCTGCGCACGAAGTTGCACGTAGAACTCCTGTATCACGCTCTTTGCCTCTTCGGTCATCGTCGGATAACACTCTCGTTTGGCGTACGCGATATACTTTCGTAGCAGTTCCGCATCGATTTCGGGCGACACCTCGTCGGTGACGTTTTTGACTTCTTCGACCGTATAATCGGAGTTGTTCATATGTTCACGATGAGTATTCAACTCACCGGCGTAGTTGGTCGTGAGGATGTGTTCAGCAAGTTCGGCGTCTTTCTCCTCGTTTGGGTTATCCGTGACCGTAAAGATGAGGTCAAACCGTGAGATGAGTGGGGGATCAAGGTCAATCTGCTCGCCGATAGGTTCATACTGGTCAAACCGCCCGTAGGTGGGGTTGGCCGCACCAAGCAAAGAACAGCGGGATTTCAGCGTCGCATTTATTCCAGCTTTGCTCACACTGATACTTTGTTGCTCTAAAGCCTCGTGCATCGCGCTCTGGTCTTCACTTCTCATCTTGTCCAACTCGTCGACTGCCGCGATTCCCTGGTCTGCGAGGACGAGCGCGCCGGCTTCAAGCGTCCACTGCTGACCATCGCCGAAATCATCACGCACTGCTGCTGCAGTCAGACCAGCCGAAGAACTCCCTTTTCCGGACGTATAGACCGAGCGTGGCGCAATCTCTTTGACGTACTGGAGCATCTGACTCTTTCCTGTTCCGGGATCCCCGATAAGCAACATATGGAGATCACCACGAGTCCGTGACCCATCGGGAAGATGTTTGGTCACACCCGAAAATAGCTGGAAAATCATCGCTCGCTTCTCTTTTTGATAGCCATAAATAGAGGGTGCAATCGACGCCTCCATTTTTTCGTAGATGTCCGGCTCGTTCGAAAGTTCGATTATTTCTTTTTTATCCTCGTCGGTGATATCCATCTCCTCGAACTGCTCGTCTTCAATTTCGACAGTCGTCCCTTCCATATAGAAGTCAAACATCGGTGACTTCTCACGTTCGGAGCCTTGTTGGTCGAGTTTGAGCATTCCCGTCACCTGGACATGGTCACCAGCAGTTACTTCACCGGTAATATCGTCCTCAATGTTGATATCGACGCTCTGTGGTGTCTCACCACCTCGCAGTCCCTCCGGTGACTCTTGTACGCGGAGTTTCTGGGCATCAATAAACTCTGACTGGTCGTAGTTGATACGGAACGGTCCCTGCCGCTCACAGCCCTGACACTCGTGGGGTTCCTGGAAATCACCACCCTCCTGTGGAATCCGTGAAAGGGTTCCACATCGTTGGCATTCGAATGCTGCGGTCGTGATTTTGGGGCGAACATCAGTTGCTTTTCGGACAATTCCCTGCACAGCGATGAGCATCCCTCGGTGGTCAGAACGAATTTCACGGATATCCGTTTGAGTGGGCAGTCCACGCGCCCGCACGTGTGCTTGACCGAGAGACACGTCTACCGGTAGGTCGTACAGCCGGAGGGCTTCTTCGGCATACTCTTTGAGTTGCTCTGGCTTGTTTCGAAAGTCGTCTGCAAGATTGGGGTCAAATCGGTAGAGGTCATCCCAGTCGACGTACAGCGACTTCTGCTCGTTAGGGTACTTTTGGGCGAGTTCCCCGATTTCGTTACGGTAGTAACTCCGGTAGAACTCTTCGAACGTATCGATGAGTTCGGTATCGTCCGCTCGTGCCATTTACTGAGACGGTAATTGTGCTCGCTCACCTATCAAGGTTCGCAAACTCAAGACGGAATTTATCAAAAAGGGAGTTCAGTCGTTTTTATTCCATCGACGCAAGCTTGCCAATGTAGACGAGGCTGAGCAGGTGGTCGTCAATATCAAGTTCAGTCCCCTCCGTGTTGGCTGTCTCGCCGAGCCCGAGCATGTAGTCGTTCAGCGTGGAGGCACAGTCATCGGTAATCCATTCAACAGACGAGTAGTAGTCAAGTGCTTCTATCGCTCCCTGATAGCCTGCGTGAAGGATGAGAAATTCGAGCCATTCGAAGATAAGATTCTCTGCAGCGTAATGCTCGGGGAGACCGTTGAGGTACGGTTTCGATGCATCATTCTGGGCCTCAAGCGGGAGTAACTCACGGTAGAGTCCTGCTCTAAATGAACTGGTCGCGTCTCCGGGAGAAGACGTACCGGAATCGACTCCACTGGACAGCCCGATATCGGATTCATCGACATCACGGGTTCCTTCGCCCGCCTCGCCGCCACGCTCACGGGCCATCTTCCGGAGTTCATTTAAATCGTAATCGCTCGGGTTGATGCTCATTGTCGATACTATTGTATCCTAGTTGTTGTAAATGTTGTTAGTCCGTCAGACAGAGGGCTGACGCGAAATGGGGAAATGGCTGTGTGGCTTTCTTTTGTATGAAAATTGGGAACGTATTTTTATTACATCCCATCCCGTCGTTACCCACAGGAGATGATGACAGGTGACGATAACGGGCCATCCCGTATCTGTGTGACGAATGCCAAGGGCGGGACTGGCAAGACAACCATCGCCATTAACGTCGCCGGGGCACTGAACCAACGCGGTCGAGACGTGTTGTTCGTCGACATTGATCCGCAAGGGAACGCAACTGAAGGACTAGGACTGTTGGATGCGTACGATGCTTCGCCACCGACGCTGTTCGACGTTCTTACTGACGCTGACCAACGGGCGAGTGTCTCAGACCTTATTGTTGAACATGAGGAGATGGACGTGTTACCGTCCAATATCGACCTACTACATGCGGAGCACGAACTCACACTGGCCGACGTAATTGCACGGTTACAGAACAGCGGAGAGACAGCGGCAATTGATGCGCTTGAGGATTTGACACTCAATATAACAGCTTCGGATATCGAAGGACCCCACGCTCTCGACGTGTTATCAAATACACTTGCACACGTCGAGGACGAATATGAGTATGTTGTCGTCGATTCGCCCCCGTTTTACGGCAAGCTTACCGATGCAAGCATCTACGCGACCGGCAACGTGTTGGTTCCGGCGCTGACTGAGGCGACATCTGAACGGGCAATCGAGTTGCTGATGCAGCAAGTGGCTGCTCTCGAAGACCACGTTGACACGACAGTGAACACAGTCGGTGTCGTGGCCAACCGTGTTGAACAAACAAATGAAGATGAAATGATGCTTGAGTGGCTCAACGAGGTATACCCTGACACGCCTGTCTGGGAGGTCCGCAAGCGTGTCGCATTACAGCGAGCGTTCTCGTCAGGGAACTCAGTGTTCGAGTATGACCCCTCTGTCGATATGGCCGACGTATTTGCGGAAATCGCGGAGACACTCGATACCAGGTTCGACCGACCCGAGGTAAAACCATGACTGATAACGAAGATGAGCGACTGGACCGGGCGAAACGGATCAGAAAGATGCGCGAAGGCGACGACAACCGGGAAGAAAAAACGGAGGACACCCAACCAACACAACAAGACGAGCCCAGCGAGGACAATACCGGTGGAGACGCCGGTAACGATGAACAGAGTGGAAACGACAACAGTGAATCCGGGGAAATGGACAACCCAGAGCAAGACAACTCGGCTGAATCCACAGAGACTGCCCCAACAGAGACAGAGCACGAACAGACAGCCAAAGCAGATGACGATATCAGGGCCCCCCTGCCCGAGACCGAAGAGCTCGAAGACGCGCTTGAAACGTCGGAAGCAAACGCTGAAACAGCAACGCCCGAAGAGGTTGCAGGTACTGGGACCGCCGCGTCATCGGGGATGCTTGATGAGCAAGAAGAACACGAGGAAGAAACGCGTGTCCTCGAGTTCCAACTCGGAGACGAGTTTTACTGTCTTGATATTGATTATATCGAAGAGATTGTCAAAGAGGAGACAATCACACGCGTCCCGAATACACCAAAGTACGTAGAGGGAGTCGTCGACTTGCGGGGCCAGATAACGACGATTCTCAACCCAAAGGTAACAATCGAAAAAGAGGACACAACCCCGGGTGGACTCATCGTCGTCTTCGACTCAGAGTCCTTCGAAGATCAAGGTCACATCGGTTGGGTTGTCGACGATGTTCGGCAGGTGTCACCGATAACAGATGAGGAGGTAAGCGAGCCGCCGGTTCAGGAGGCGTATATCAACGGTGTCATCGACCGGGACGACGAAGAGCAGTTTGTCATCTGGACAAATCCCGAGATGGCGATGAAAGAAGCCGAGTGAGGCTTCTCGCCGGAGACCGTAACCGTTTGGCGTGCTGACTACCAATGTATCTGTCATGGCCGAGTTTAATCTTCAAATAAGCGTTGCCCCCGACGAAATCGACGACTCTCTCGAGGAGTACCTCTCCCCGCATATCAAGGGAAACGAGGATGTACAGCTTGAAGAATCCGAGTCGTCGCTTGACTCAGAGTCCGAGGCCGAAGCCGTCCTCGAAATCGAGGATGTGAATCTATTTGGGCGACTGTACGAGAAACTACGGGATAACGATGACCCCCTTGAAATCGGTCTCTGGGGGCCAACAGCCCAGCGGTACCCGGTACCAGTCCAACATTACGCACTCCAGCAGATACCGAACCCTGATGCCTTCGATTTTCATGCAATCGACAGCAAAGTCACACTCGTTATTGCTGACTCCCAACAACTTGTTCAACAGCTCCGACAGGAAGTACCGCCGCCAGCACTCGGCTAACTGAGTACGGAGGCAAGTAGTTACAACCAGTTCTCGGGCAGTTCGTTTTCATGGTCGGTTACAGGTTCTAGTCGTGACCTGATTTCGTCAACTTTCGGTCTCTTTTGGACCTTGTTCAATGTTCTATATTACTCAATAACGCGGGTTTAGCTAGCTACGGGAGTTGAGTCCCTCAGCTAACCGCCTTTCTTTAAAAACTTGATTCGCCATGTTCAAACAGACGATGGGTTCAGAAAGATGCGAAAATCATTGATAATTTGGCCATTTGGGCAAGTGAGTGAACGTCAGCTGAGAGAGTAACAGAACACACAAGACATATCCACGAGACATCAGAATTATCCTGCAATGATAGGCGTCGTTGGCGGCGGTATTGCCGGACTGACAGCGGCTCATAGACTCCAAAAACAGGGGTACGATGTAACTGTCTTTGAAGCGAGCGAACAGGTGGGTGGGCTCGCTGCAGTGTATGAGACGGCAGGTGATCCAATCGAGAAATTCTATCACCATCTCTCAAAATCTGAAGAGACAATCGTCGAGTTAGCAGAGGAAATTGGACTCGGCGAGGACATCGAGTGGCGGATTGGAAAAAATGCTTACTACGCCGACGGAACCGTTCACCCGATGGATACACCCTGGCAGATTCTCGCATACCCGCATCTGAGTCTCTACGATAAGTTCCGTCTTGGGATGCTGGTGCTAGGTATCGACGTTCGGGGTGGACGACCGACACGTAAAACGTACGAAGAGTTCACTGATTTCGACGACGTGCCGATCAAACAGTTCCTACTTGAACATACAAGCAAAGGCGTCTTCCAGAACTTCTTTTTGCCACTGCTTGAAGCAAAGTTCGGCAATCGCTGGGAAGATGTCAGTGCTGCGTGGTTGCTCGGACGGGTACAGTTCCGGGGCGAACGAGACATATTACGCGGAGAGATTCTTGGGTATCTCGACGGTGGATTCGGCCGTCTCCTCGATGCGCTGGTCGACTCGGTTGGACAAGAGAATATCCAGACTGGCACTCGGGTGACCGGGTTAGATGTACCAGACGGCGCAGTCGAGACGCTTACGACACAACAGAAAAATAGCGGGGAGACACAGCACGACGTTGACGATGTTGTCGTGGCGGCGATGCCGAACGTACTGGAGCAGTTAACTGGCTATCCCTGCGATATCGAGTTCCAGGGCACAATCTGCTCGGTCCTAAGCCTCTCGGAGCCGTTGACAGATACGTACTGGGTCAACATTGCTGACGACGCGCCATTTGGCGCGCTCATCGAACACACGAATTTTGTTCCGACCGAGCGCTACGGTGGCGAGCACCTCCTCTATGTTGCCCGTTACATCCAAGACCTCGACTCGGAGCTGTGGAATGAAACCGATGAAGCTGTCGAACAGCGGTGGCTCAACGGAATTGAAGAGTTGTTCCCCGAATTCAATCGCGATACAGTCAACTGGATTCAGACAGCGCGAAATCCTCGAACAGCGCCGGTGTACGAGCGAGGCTATCTCGATATGGTTGTCCCCTATGACCTGAGCGAGGCAGTTGGAGACGGACTCTACTACGCTGGCATGGCGAGCCGTGCACAGTACCCGGAACGGTCACTCAATGGTGGTATTGTTGCTGGCTATGAGTGCGCCGCGCGGATAGCGGAGTAGCAGTAGAGATGACTCAGATGTGGGACGAACCTCATAATTGATGAGAAAGATATAGCAATCCACATTAAGCCCCACCCGTTAGCTCCGAGTATATGAGTACGTCGCACGTGATCGTCGGCGACGGGATTGCCGGAAGTTCGGCCGCAGAAACACTCCGGGAAGAAGACCCCGACGCGGAGATTACCGTCCTCACGGACGAGGGAGAAGCGCTATACAACCGCATTTTGATCAAGGAGTTTGCAAAAGGGAAACTGCCCGAAGCACCGATTTCGATTCATGAGCCTGAGTGGTACGAGGAGCGTGACATCGAGCTTGCGTTGAACACCTACGTAGAAACGGTTGACCCCGATACGAACTGTATCGAGACTCATGAGGGAGAAACGTACGAGTATGATACGCTCCTCATCGCAACGGGCGGAACCCCCGCTCAGCTCCCTGTCGAAAACTCGGATGCTGATGGTCTCGACCACTTCTGGACGTTCCAAGATGCTCGGCGGATACGTGAACATGCCGACAACGCCGAGACCGGAATTGTTGTCGGTGCCGGGCTGCTCGGAATCGACCTCGCCGCAATCTCTGGTGCACAGGGTGTCGAAGCAAAATACCTCATGCGTGGAAACCGGTGGTGGCGGTACGCATTATCGCTTGAAGGGGCCGAGATTATTCACGATGCACTCGAAGAGAAAGGCGTGACGCCGGTATTTGACTCCGGTGTTGACCGGTTCGAACTCGACGATGAGGGTGCAATTGAGGCGGCAATCACACCCGATGGCGACCGCTACGAGGGCGATTGGGCTGGCGTTGCTATTGGTCTCAATTTCAACACTGAATGGCTCCAAGGCTCAGGTGTCGAGTGTGACAATGGTATTATCGTCGACGAGCATATGCAAACGAACGTCGATGATATCTACGCTGCAGGAGACATCACGCAGTTCTATGATGTAATTCTTGACGACCGTACCCAGAATGGTGCGTGGGGATCGGCCAAAGAGCAGGGAAGCGTCGCAGCACAGAATATGGTTGCCGACAGCGAGCAAGAAGAATTCCGCTGGGTGCCAACCTACTCGATTACTCACTTTGATTTCCCATTCCTCTCGTTTGGCCACCCGACAATCGGCGAGGAAGACGCAGAACAAAAGTATTCGGAGACTGAATGGCGGCGGCTGGCATTCAAAGACGGCAAGCTGGTGGGAGGTGTTCTCATCGGCGATCTGTCCCAGCAATCGACGTTCAAGAAACTCATCCGTGAAGAGTGGGTCGTCGCAGACAAAAAAGAACTCCTCCTTGAGGAGGATGTCGACCTCGACAAAGTGGAAGGCACGATTCAGGCAGACTAGCCAAGACTCCCGAAATCGCGTTCTACGTGCCGACAGACCGACGGCCTTTTTTCACCGCGAAGCCGATATATGTCCATGAACAGCGGCAATGGCGATATGACCCTCGCATTCGAGTTGGAGGCACTCAAGAAGCTACGAAACCCTGACAGTGTGTTTACAGACTCGCGCCAGTGGACCGAGTATGTGGGTGTCATATCGGACAAACCAACCTACGTCGTGACGAACTTTACCCGAAAGCACCGTATTCGACAAGACTTCTTTTCGGGACCTCGCACCCGTGAGGAGAGCCTGAACAATATCAAAGCACAGTTCGACAGCGACCGACACGTCTTCGTCGGTACCACTGATGAGGACGAACAACTTGCCGAAGAGACAGACTGGGAGTATGTCGATGTCGAGGCAGCAGCACAGGCCGCAGACTGGCAACTCTCGCTTGAAGAAGCGACAACTGAAGTCGAAGAAGAATCTCACGACGATTGGCCATAAGCCTTATTTTCGACAGTGTCTCGTTGTTATTCGGTTCCCGATTCTGGTTTGTACTGTTCTCGATGAATCACAACTTCTTCGTTCTCGTTTAGCCGAAGTGTGACCACGATTTCGTCTCCAGTTGGGTCAAATATTGTTGTGAAATAATTCACCGATGGAAGCGTGTCAGATTCCTTTGACCAGACCGTGCTCTCTTCTTGAAGACTTGCCGAGTATGCGACTAGTTCTTTGGCTTCAATGTCACCAGCACCTGAGATATTGATTCTTGCTCTTTCGGCTTCTCGGTCGAATTCGACCCCGTCAATAATCTGGTACTTTTCGTTGTCAACTGGCTTGCCTCCAGGTACGTCCGCTGGCTTCTGATACGGGAGAAATATTTTCCAGTCACCATCTTCAGTTAGCACAAGATTTTGGAATGTTGTTTCGTTTGTCTCGCCGTTCGTCGTTGTCTCCATGGTTATCTCGACGAGAGTCACTTCCTCACCTTCGAGGACTTCTGACAGAGTCTTATCGGTGTTCTGGAACCAGAACTCAATGGTGTCTGTCTTTGTGATATCTTCGGTATCAAAGGAGGAGTCTACAATCTCGCTGTCGTATGACTCAAGGTTCTGGTCAAGCTGTGCCTCCATATCCTCATCAGAGAGGTTGTACGGGTGGGAGGCGTGCAAGTACTTCGTGGCCTCCTCTATGTTTTTTTGCTTGATTGCATTCAGATAGCTGTCGACGACAGCAAGAACCTGCTCTTGTTCGCTCAGCTTTGTTTCGTCGTCGCTTCCACTTGCGTCATCAGGTTCGTTGTTATCTGGCGTCTCTGTTGGCTCAGCAGTTTCGGTCGGCTCCGGCGTCGGTGTGTTTTCCGTGGGTGCCTCGGTTGGGGTGTCATCATCCTCTGATTCCGAACCGTTACTGTCGTCGTTACTATCGTCACCGCCAATACAACCTGCGAACAAACCAGTGCTTGCCGCGGTTAGCGCTGCCAAATACTGTCTCCGTTGCATAGCAATGCGTATTGCCTGGATACGGTTAATAGCGGTTTGCTGTTTCAGACGTAGAAACGCTTGGTCGTGGGCGTGAGGTTGTCAAAAGCGATACAGAGGTGTCGAATGCATGCGGGACGGTCATTGTAAAGCGTTAACAGGCAAATCAATTCACTGGCTTTATTCGCGGCTAGCCTGTAGCGTGAGTCATGCCAGAACCAGGAATTCCGGGCGAGTCGGGGGACCAGATGGAACTTCCCTGCGGAGAGGTCGTCCACCCGACAGATTTCGATATTGGGATGCGAGAGTTCCACTGTCCCTGTGGTGACATCCACGCACTCGTCACAGACGTACACCCACTTGCACGGTTCGTCCCCGAGTTCCTCGTAGGGACGCTGCGGGAAACAATTTCGACCGACGATGATTTCGAGGAGTTTGGAACACCACACGCACTGGCAATGGCCGCCGAAGAGTTCCCTGATAAAGTTGAAAGCGCCGACTGCTCAACGGAGGGCAGTGTCGGATACGCCCTCATCTGGATTTCAACGTTCAATTCACGCCGCCTTCACGAGGTCGTCGTCGAGTTACTTCTCGAATTGATGGAACATGCAGTCAGTCACACAGAAAACGAGCAAATCAGCGATGAGTTTGAGGCATACATGGCTGATTTCGAACTCGAAACCTTTGTTGAGCTTTATCGAGAAGAACGAGAGTTCGAAACGGAACACGATACGGCCATCTAATACCGAGAATAAACCGCGTTACTCAAGACAGATATAGGTCCGCGTATCAGCGACCCCATCAAGTTCGTTTAAATCGGTTGCAACCGCGTGGATAACCTCATAGACCTCTTCTCCCTCGGCTTCGACGATGATGTCGTACTGCCCTGCAACGACGTGGGCGTCAAGTACAGCGTCCATCTCGCGGATGCGGTTCTGCAGGTCAGCTGACTTTCCAGCTGCCGTTTTTGCCATAATAAATGCCCGGACCATACTACCTTTATCGTTTGTCGTACCGTTTCAAAAGTGTTCCCCCGTTCGTGACACCATGAGACAGTTGAAATGGAGGATAGCTTTATTCCCCCGGTCGTTGTACACAGAGATATGCGATTCGTTATTGTTGGCGCAGGGCGTGTAGGTCTCCGGACCGCCCGTGCAATCCGCGAGAGTGACCACGAGGTCGTCATCGTCGAGGCGGACGCAGAGATGGCAGGCCAGGCTCAGAGAAACAGCTTCGACGTTATCGAGGGGGATGGTGCTATCGAGGAAACACTCGTAGATGCCGGTATCGCCGAAGCCGACGCGCTTGGAGCGTTGACCGGCGACCTCAACACCAACTTCGCCGCCTGCACAATTGCCAACCATCACGACTGTAGAACCGTGATGCGAATCGATGAGGACTACAGAGAAGACATTTACCGCACGTATGTCAACGAAGTGGACGAGGTAATTTACCCTGAACGGCTGGGCGCAATCGTCGCAAAGAACGCATTGATTGGTGGAAATATCCGCGCTATTGCCGACATCGAGCAAAACCTGCAGCTTGTGGAGTTCACGATTAACGACTCCTCACCAATGCATGGCTACTCGCTGTCGGAACTAGAGTTGCCGGGAAAAGCTGAACTTCTAGCCATCGGAACGAACGGTGACCCACTCCGCGTTCCAACAGCAGATGATACGCTAGAGGTTGGGACGCAGCTTGTCATCCTCTCAGATTCGGACAAAATGGATGACGTCAGAAGTATTATTGTCGGAGAAGGCGGGCAGACAGCGCTTGGAGGTGCATAAACATGGTCACAGCCTACATTATGGTGAAAGCCCACACAGGAGAGGCGGACAGACTCAAAACAGATATCGAGGCGGTTGACGGTGTCGAGCGAAGCCACATTGTCGCTGGCGATGTCGACCTTATCGCCGTTGCAGATGTCGGGTCGCCAGCCGCAGTCAAAGATATCGCAGCCACAGAGGTTCAGTCTATTGAGGGTGTGAGTAGTACACAAACCTATATTGCGATGGATTAGCGATTGAAGTTGTCATCGAGCACGGCACTACCGTCCTGTTACAACGGTGTTCCGCTGTTTTCTCCTTGACTCGCGTTCGAAAGGAGGTTTGAGACGGGCGAGACATACTCATACCCCGGCACAATTCCTTCAACGTACGTGCCCTCGACGTACTCGGCAAACGTTTTGCAGATGTCAGGCCCCACAGTAGGGTCCGGGCGTGTAAACCGATATTGGATTGAAACTGTCTCACCTTGGTCAGTGACCTGTATCTCGTCAAGCTCGACGGACGTGCGGGTTGCGTTGGGTGCATCAGCGAGTCGCCGTTCGAGCGTTTCGAACCAATCTGTCTGGACAGTTTGCCCAACATCGTCTGCAGTCGCAGCCGAGAGACTCGGTGCCACAATATCAACGGTGTACTGAAAACCATCTGGTTGTTCCGTTGTTGTTACTGTAACATCGAACACGACGGTCGAAAGTCGATAGCCGGTATCTGCTTGTTCAAATGCATTGTGGTGTGATAGATTTCGGTCCGCGGATGAGCGTTCTGCGTCGGTCATCAGTGGAGTAATCGGGCCGAACCTGCAAAAATGTGCTGAAAAACCGATAAAAACCATACTTCAGGGAGAAACATCTGTGTGCGTACCCAAAGGAATAACCGTTATAAATATGAGTAAAAATTGATTTTGAGTATTGATAGACCGCCCGAACGCACAGTTCTGTAAGGGTTTTGCATAGAGAGATACCCTTTAACATGGGAGAAGGAGTCACAAGGTTTTTTTACATGGTCGATTACTCGGGTAACATGCGTCCAAATGACAAAGACAAGAATCGGTACCTCAATCGACGCCAGTGGATGGCAATGGTCGGTATTGGCGGAGCCACCGGCCTGGCCGGCTGTCTAGGCGATGGAGATGACGGGGAAGATGGCGACGACGGGGAAAATAACGAAAATACTGGAGATAACAACGACGGTGAGAGCGAAGACGGAAACGACGGCGACGACGAACAGGGAGTCGACACTGGTGACGAAGACGAAGGGTCAAGCGGCGAAAATGTCGACGAGTTGCCAGAGCCATCCGGAAGCTACGTGACTGCACAGGGAACTACGTTCTCAACGCTAAACCCACTGTACAACACAGAAGACGGTGCTGGCACCGCAATCGCCCGTGCCCTCGACCAAGGATACTACTTTGCTCCAGACGGGAGCCGTAAACCACACCATTACGAACTGAACACCGATGATGGTGGAAAGGTCTGGACGTTCAAACTCCGAGAGAATCTGCAGTTCAGTGACCCGTACGGACAGGTCACCGCCGAGGACTACGTCTACCAGATTCAGGAACTCCACCAGTCCAGCTGGGCAGCAACCGCAGACTCAACGTCGTGGCCCAGTGAGATTACCGTTGAGCAGACCGGTGAATTCGAGTTCCAGGCCGAGCTACCGAGTGCACAGTTGCTCTGGCCCGAATCGTTCGACCCATTGCTGTACCCTGTACCAAAGGCCCTCCTGGAGCCGTACGTGATTGAGCAGGATACCCAAGGTCTCCGACAGGACGAGGAGCTACTGGAACTGCAGTTCACCGGCAACCTGGGTCCGTTCACTCTGGATACGTGGGAGCGCTCGGGCGGGACGCGCTACTCACGAAACGAGAATTATTACATGCATGACCACACTGAGGAAAACGAGCTATTCGAAAAGAGTCCGTACTTTGAGAGCGCGGAGATTCAGGTTATCAAAGAGCAGTCCTCACGTCTCGGTGCGCTAGAAGCCGGAGAGATTGATGCTGCTGGTATTCCGCCCGAACGGGCCGAAGAGTTCCAGAGCAAAGACTCCGTGTCAGTGTACGTCTCCCCGCAGCCGTACAACGAAGTGCTTTCCGTAAACATGCGTGACAACGGGTGGAGTGCCGGTCCCGGAAACTTGTTCCGGTACAACAAGTTCCGACAGGCAATGGCTGCTGCAATCGACAAAACGCTCATCACCGACGGTGTACTTCGTGGCTTCGGTACGCCACATTACACCTGGCAGCCACAGTGGTCCAAGTGGTATCCGAGTGACCGCGAAGACGAGATTCCGAAATTTGGAACGGAAATTTATGGAAAGGAGCCAGCGATGTCGCGTGCCAAGGAAGCCTTTGCTGAGTCCGAATACGACTACGGCTTCGACGGCGACACGATGGTCACACCGGAAGGCGACCAAGTTACACTGTCTTGGATTAGCGGCGCTGGCGTCGACACGAGGAACAAGATTGCTGAGGTTTGTGTTCAGGAACTCGAAAAGAACCTCGGAATGTCCATCAACCTAGAGCTAATCAACCCAACGACATACGACCAGAACTATTTCCAGACACCGTCTGATGGTGAGCCAACCGAAGCAGAGAGTATCGATGCGTCGTGGGACGCAGGTCGATTCAATGCAGGTCCCCGAAGCGTGACTGCATCGGAGGACTGGGATATGGCAAATGTCTACGGGCTGAACACCTATCCCCGTAATCCGATTCCATCAACCGCGTTCTTCGATGGACCAGAGGCCTACTTCAACGCTGTGGGATACTATCCAGACTTCAACGCGAAAGAACTCTATGACAAAGCGGAGTCGGCAGGAAGCCGGGACGAGCTGAAATCGATTATGGGAGACATCTTCGTCAATGTCGCACAAGAGCAGCCCTATATCATGCTGGCATTCGACGACTCAATTAGTGGCTACGACCCTGAGATTGTTGGACCGACCGAGACGTTCACAACCTGGCCAGTCTCGACGTACTACAGGGAGTAACACAATCTCTCCGTAACGTCAAGTAATTACCCACGATACAAACGTTTCGATACCACGATACCCGTAATACTCAAATATGGGCTAGACACATCCTAACATGATAACAAAACTCTAACAATGGGAATGGCACAATACATCTCCGCACGTATCGTTTACGCCGTGGTAGTATCGATGATTATCGTTACTGCCTCGTTTTTGCTCCTGTATTTCTCTCCAAACCCGAATATTCAGGCAGCAGCACAACAAGCAGCGCTCGGAGGGGAAAACCCTGAAGAAGCAGTCGAGCGGGTAAAGGAAGCCCGCGGGCTCAATGACCCAATACACGTCCAGTACATGCAGTTCGTTGAGAACGTGTACACGCTTGATTGGGG
The DNA here is from genome assembly GCF_026586665.1 of Halovenus rubra. GTDB lineage: Archaea > Halobacteriota > Halobacteria > Halobacteriales > Haloarculaceae > Halovenus > Halovenus rubra. The sequence goes on along the minus strand of NZ_JAODIY010000004.1, from coordinate 286,452 downwards.
GTGGTCCGAAACCAGGAGTGAACCAGTGACGGATGCGATTGTCTCCTCGTTTAAGTACACGGCGCAGTATTCAGTCCCCTGGACGGTGTTGTCAGTGCTGATAGCACCAACCCTTGGAATCTATTCAGCGTCACGTATGTACACTTGGAAAGACCATCTAGCAACTGGGTTCGCCTTCTTTGGGTATGCGATTCCGAATTTCTTCTTCGCAATTTTATTAGTGCTAGTATTTGGCGTATGGTTCGAAATATTCCCCATAACATACGACACAACGGTGCCGATATTAAGTCTCGAGAATGCTTGGCAACTGGTCTTACCAGTCTTTGTTCTCGTGACTGGGTCGATAGGTGGCACTATGCGAGTTGCAAGAAATGAGTCGGCCGAGTTTATGAATGCCGACTTCATGAAGACAGCGAAAGCAAAAGGTGTCAAACCAACACGACGGTACACCCACCACGTACTCCGGCCAACACTGGTTCCGCTGTCAACATCGCTGGTTAGTGCGTTGTTCGCACTGTTTGTGGGGGCATCAGTGTTAGTCGAGGAAGTCTTCGCGATACCGGGACTTGGTCGTCTTCTAGTGCAGTCGATCATCTCACAGGATACAAGTCTCGTCCTCGGAACAACACTGGTGTTCACGTTCGTCGGGGTAGTCGGAAACCTCGTCGAGGACCTCGTGTTTACCATGATAGACCCGCGGATTAGCTACGACGACAGATAACAATGGCAACGGAACAACCAGACACGTTCGACGAAGTCAATTGGGAGAGCGTGCGAAGCAGCAGTGGCATCGTCAATCTTGCGCTCAAGACGAAGCTGATGCTCATTACGACGCTACCGTTGCTAGCTCTGTGGCTCTATGATAGAGTGGCAGTCGGACAGCGAGAAAAGACATTTGTCCAGTTAGGTAAAGATCTCGGGCTATCAGGGCCGTTCGAAACGCTCGGACTAACATGGAATCCCGCAGGTCTTGACTACATATTCATATTTACCATATTCTTGTTTGCCTTCTATATGATTCTCCCGCTCTACGAGAATCCACGGATGACGAGATACTACTGGAAAGAGTTCAAGCGAAACCGCCCTGCAGTCGTCAGCCTGGTCTGGCTGGCTTTTGTCTTCGTTGTCGGGATCATTGGGCCGTTGTTTATTGATAAACCAGAGCCCGACATCCTCAAGTCATTCCAGCCGCCGGTGTACGCCACCGTCGATACGGCGAATATTGTCCAATGTGTCGGAGAAGCCTCCGGTGGAACGTGTCAGGGAACTTGGCAACACCCGCTCGGAACGACAGGCTCCGGACGCGATGTATTGGCCTTTATGGTCCATGGTACGACGATTACGATGAAAATTGCGTTTATCACGACGCTCATCGTTGCTCTCATTGGCATCAGTGTTGGAACCATCAGCGCGTACTCTGGTGGATGGGTCGATGAGACGCTTATGCGGATGACTGACATCGTGCTGGCATTCCCAACGCTCATTTTCTTCTTGATGATTACCTACATCTACGGAGCCAGCCTCGGTCTCTTCATTGTGATATTTGCGACATTCGCGTGGGGCGGCGCGGCGCGGTATATCCGCAGTAAGGCGCTGTCTGTAGCCGAGGAAGAGTTCATTGACGCAACAAGAATCAGTGGTGCAAGCAGGTATCGAGTCGTCAGGCGACATATTGTCCCAAACACAGCCAGTAGTATCATCACAAACCTGACTCTGCTCGTGCCAGGATTCTTGCTGGCCGAAGCACAGCTTTCGTTCCTCGGGCTAGGTGATGCTGGCCTCCTCTCGTGGGGACAGCTTATCGCCTCGGGACGGTCTTCACTGGAGTATGCGCCATGGATTATTCTGGCACCAGGATTTATTCTGTTCTTTACTATCCTGGCGTTCAATTTCCTGGGAGATGCGTTGCTCGATGCATTGAACCCAGAAGCTGAATCGGAGGCTGAAAAATGAGCGTAAACGATAATCTGCTCGAGGTAAAGAACCTCACGACGGAGTTCAGAACCGACAATGGAATGCTGACAGCGGTCGACGCTGTCGACTTCTCGATTGGCGAGGGTGAGACAGTGTGTATTGTCGGTGAGTCTGGATCCGGCAAGACCGTTGCGACCGAATCAATCACAGGCCTTGTCAAGGAGCCGCCCGGTAAAGTGTCTGGGACAGTCGAACTGGAGGGTAAAGACCTCCAGTCGATGAATAAAAAAGAGCTTCGGCAGGTCCGTGGAGATAACATCGCACATATCTTCCAGAACCCACAGGAGGCGATGAACCACTGTTACAGTATTGGCTGGCAGATAACCGAAGCATTGCAGGTTCACCAAGATGTCCCGGACGACGAAGCGAGAAAGCGCGGAATTGATTTGCTCGAACGGGTCGGCCTCGCAAATGCCTCGGCACGGTTCGACGATTATCCACACGAGCTCTCGGGCGGGCAAAAGCAACGGGCAATGATTGCGATGGCACTTGTCGGGAATCCAGACCTGTTGATTGCCGACGAGCCGACGACAGCACTAGATGTGACTGTGCAGGCCCAGATTCTGAAACTCCTCAACGAACTCCAAGAGGATTACGGGATGTCAATCCTGTTTGTCACCCACGACCTCGGCGTCGTCGCAGAGATTGCGGACCGGGTCGTCGTCATGTACGCGGGCAAGGTGATGGAACGTGGCGACGTGTTCGATATCTTCGAAGAACCGAGCCACCCGTACACACAAGCATTGATGGAGTGTATTCCAGATAAAGGACGAGAGACAGACGGGATTCCGGGAACACTACCGAACCCGTATAACACGCCTGACGGCTGTCGGTTCGCGCCGCGGTGTGACCACGCAAACGAGGACTGTACAATCGGCGACCAACCAGAAGAAATCGAAATCGAGCGCAACCACGAGGTGTCATGCGTGTACTACCAGTCGGGATACGACAGTTCAGTTGTTCGGGATAGCGAGTTAGAGAGCGACAGTAGTTCCACAGAAATGGGGGCAACAGATGACTGAACCCATTCTCTCTGTTCGGAACCTCAAAAAGCATTACCCGATAAAATCTGGGCTTTTGAACAGGAAGGTCGGCGCGACGAAGGCTGTCGACGGCATCAGCTTCGATGTTCACCCCGGCGAGACCGTTGGACTCGTCGGCGAGTCGGGCTGTGGCAAATCAACCGCAGCCACATCAATAATTCGTCTCGAAGATGCGACCGACGGAGAAGTCATCTTTAATGGCGGTAACAGAGCAAGTGAAACCCGTCGGGAAGATGGAGCCCATCCAAACGACGTAACAGAGTTCAACAAACGCGAGTTAAAGCAGTTCCGCCGGGATGCTCAGATGATTTTCCAGGACCCATCATCCAGTTTCAACCCGCGGATGACTGTCGGTAGTGCGGTCGCCGAGCTACTCTTGGTTCATGGAATGGACGACAAGCCTCGGCGTCGCGCTATTGTCGAAGACCTTCTTGAACGCGTGGGGTTGTCGGCTGAAGATTACGACCGGTATCCCCACGAGTTCTCGGGCGGACAGAAACAGCGGATCGGGTTGGCACGGGCGCTCGTGTTGAATCCTGATTTCATTGTAGCCGACGAGCCAGTCTCGGCACTAGACGTCTCAATCAAAGCTGAGATTCTGTCCCTAATTAACGACCTGCAAGAGAAGTACGGCATGTCAATGCTGTTTATCAGCCACGACATGTCCGTAATTTCAAAAGTTTGTGACCGTGTCGCAGTGATGTACCTCGGCGAAATCGTCGAAATCGGCGATGTGGACGAGATTTTCGAGAACCCACAGCATCCGTACACAGAAGCGCTTCTTTCGGCGATCCCGACACCAGACCCACGGTCGAGAAACGAGGGTATCGAGCTCAAAGGAACCGTTCCATCGCCAACGAACCCGCCGAGTGGCTGTCGGTTCCACACGCGGTGTCACCGCGTTATTCAGCCCCCAGACATGGAGTTCGAGCAGGAGAGCTGGCGAGCGATTCTGAACTTCCGTGACAGAGTGGCACAGGAGGCAATCGACCTCGAAAGTATTCGTGAAAACGCTCTTGGCTCCCAAGATTCCGGAAGTGGCGTAACAGACCAGGCCATCAAATCACAGATTCGCTCCGAGTTCGGAATCCCCGAGAGAATCGAGGAACCCACTGCTGAAACAGCCGTCGAGGAGGCACTGGACGCCCTCGTCAACGAGGATACGGACAGCGCCCGAGAGCACCTCATGTCCACGTTTGAGACGCCTTGTGAGACATCCAAGCCAGAGCAAATCGAGCACGAACCTGGCCACCGGTCGGCCTGTCACCTGAACACATCAAAAGGGAAGACAGTAGAGCTTACCCCCGGCGACGACTGAGAGCGTCTCCCGTCTTTTGGAGTTTGCATGTTTAGAGTGTGACTGTGGACGCCACGCTGGCCTGAACGCTTCGGAAAATATCGCACAACGAGAGAGAATTATGCACTAACACTTCGGGTGAGGCCAACCGTGCGACCTCGCTGGCTGAACAACCAGCCGTCGTTGACGCCTGCTGTATGCAGGGAGGAAGGCCCTATCGACAGGGCTACACGCGCTGGAAAGCACACCGCTGGTCACAATTCGGTGGCGACCTTTGACGTTCCACGCGAAAGCGTAGTTGAGAGCCGAGGAAACACACAACCAGAATGTTTCCTTCAGGGAATCCTCTCGCTTTAGTTGGGGAGGATGTCAATACGTGGTCGGTCAGAAAAGAACGCTCAGCAACGATGTCGATCTGTTACAGCAGTTACCCCAATACTGTAACTCGTCTGCGTGAGTCTATACTCAGGTTCTAACTCATCTTTGCGGTGCGTCTTTGGTCGTGTCTTGTTATACAAGGGCTAGGACTGAGCGAATCCTGTATACTCGCGCGGGTTGCTGAGCTTTGCTCAGCAGCATTCGAATCCAGTAGAACAGCCCCGAGAGTTCATCGACCGTGGTTTGTACAGTACAAACAGCGGTACACCAATTCGAGCAGCCGTGATAAGAGCGGTTCGTGGCTGTGTTGGATCTCGCCAAACTACGTCTTTCGTCGTGTCTCGTTATGCGAGGGCTGGGATTCGAACCCAGGGACCCCTACGGGAGCGGGTCTTAAGCCCGCCGCCTTTGGCCTAGCTCAGCCACCCTCGCGCATATTCTTCTCACTCAGGCAATCAAAAAGGGGTTACGAATATCGACGGACGGAAACGGCTCAGTTACCGTGAAGTTCGACCGATTCGAGATGTATGGGTGTTGTCGGGTGGTCGTTCATGTCTGTCGACGCGTTGCCGATTTTCTCAACGACATCCATACCATCAGTCACTTCACCGAATACGGCGTGTTTGTCGTCAAGGTGTGGCTGGGCGTCCAGCGTAATGAAAAACTGGGACCCATTCGTGTCGGGTCCACGGTTTGCCATCGAGAGCTTGCCGGCTTCGTCATGGCGAAGATCGTCGTGGAACTCATCGTCGAACGTATAGCCCGGGCCACCACGGCCAGTTCCGGTTGGATCGCCTGTCTGAATCATGAAATCATCGATGATACGATGGAACTCGACATCATCGTACAGCGGTTCGGTGAGAGTTTCTCCGCTTTCTGGGTCTTCCCACTCTTGTTCGCCGGTCGCAAGCCCGACAAAGTTCTCGACTGTACGTGGTGCGCGCTCGTCAAACAGTTCAACCTCGATATCGCCTTTTGAAGTGTGCAGCGTGGCACTTAGCTCGCTCATACATTTTCTCAGGGTTGCGGGACAGAAATGGGTGCCGATTACGGTTACAGGGAGTGGACTCGTTACTGCGCGAGGGGGTCGCGGTCCCAGAACTCGCTTGACTTTTTTAGTTTCGGGACCCAGGAATCAGAATCGAGAGCGAGCATCGCGACCCGTGATGCAGGCACCTGCTTGAGTTCGTCGTGAGGCAGGTGCTGTTGAATCTCCTCGGCAAAATCAATAACCTCCTCGTGTTCGGGCATTGAGTCGCGGTCGAGACGGCCTCGGGAGTGGCCGACGTGCATGTACGCTTTTAGCTCTACGAAGTCAGCCCGAGCTCTTGTACACATCGCCGCATACCATTCTGGATGGTGCATATTGTGCCCTTTTGTGAGGGTTGTCCGAATAACAGTTCGTGTGTCATCCTTTTCAGCTAGCACGTCAAGTGTCTCGATGAGTTGCTCCCAAGCATCGTCGTCGACGGCCTTGACAGTCTGGTCGAAGGTCTTCCTATCAGCAGCGTCGACTGAGACGTACAGTTGAGTGGGGTCACATTCTGCGAGGACATCCGGTTTTGTCCCGTTTGAAACAAGAAATGTCGTAATATCCCGGTCGTGAAACTCCTCGATGAGTTCCGGGAGGTACGGATAGAGCGTTGGCTCTCCATCCAGCGAGATCGCAACGTGTCGTGGCTCCATCGCCTCATCGAATCGTTCCCGGGGTACCTCCTCGTTGCCGCCAAAGCCCGAGAGCAGTTTTGTTTGCAGTTCAATCGACGCCTCAACCACTGCTTCAGGGTCGTCCCACTCAACATCGCCGAGTTCGTATGCGTGTCCCGCGTGGTCGCGCCAGCAGAAGACACAGCGCTCGTTGCACTTGACAACCGGTGTCATCTGAATACACCGGTGTGACTCGATTCCGTAGAAAATGTTCTTGTAACACTTGCCTTCACCACGGAGCGCGTTTTTTGTCCATCCGCACGTCTGGACCGCAGTATGGTTGTCGTTGTGGTAGCTCGGTTTGTCTACCTGTTTCGGGCCACCCTCAGAATCACTCATTAGTTCGATGACGACTCTCCATGGGCTAAAACGTTCCTCTCCACAGCGTCACCGACAACGTGTCAACGGTATCGCTACCATTAAATTGCCACCGAAATGTTATCAGATATGGATCCCCGAATCCGCGAACACGCAGAGATTATTGTCGACCACTCCGTCAAAGTGCAGGAAGGCGACGAAGTAATTCTACGAGGTGACCCGGTCGCCGAAGAATTGATTATTGCCGTTGCAGAGCTGTGTGGCGAGCGTGGTGCAAACCTCAATACGCGTATGAACAGTTCCCGTGCTAGTACAGCCTACCGTCGGGCGCTTGATATCGACGATATTACCATGTCAGATGTTTCGCTTGCTGCGATGGAGGAAGCTGATGTCTACATCGCTATCAGAGCTGACACAAACACGAATGAAACCAGCGACATCGACCCCGAAAAGACTGCAGCCATGTCCAAAGCAAATCAGGAAATCTTGGATATTCGTCTCGGCAAGCGCTGGGTTGGAACGCAGTATCCTGCAGCAGGGAACGCACAGGACGCCGAGATGAGTACTCCAAACTACGAGGAGTTTGTTTGGGACGCCGTCAACAAGGATTGGGACGCTGTTCGTGAACACCAACAACAGATGGTTGAGATACTCGACCCTGCAAAAGAAGTTCGTCTCGTCTCGGGCGAGGAAACCGACGTGACGATGTCTGTTGCGGGCAACCACACAATAAACGATTATGCCGAACGAAATCTGCCGGGTGGCGAAGTGTTCACAGCGCCTGTCCCTGATAGCGTTGACGGAGAGGTTGTGTTCGATAAACCCTTGATGGCACAGGGCCGGGAGATTCAAGACGTCTATCTCAACTTCGAGGACGGCAAAGTTGTCGACCACGGAGCAGAGAAAAACGAAGAAGTTCTCACTGCAGTCCTCAACACCGACGATGGTGCGCGCTACCTCGGTGAGTTGGGTATCGGTATGAATCGAGATATCGACCAATTCACGTATAACATGTTGTTCGATGAGAAGATGGGCGACACCGTCCATATGGCGCTTGGCCGTGCTTACGATGGGACTGTCGGCGAAAACAACGAACAGAACCAAAGCGCGATGCATATGGATATGATTGTTGATATGAGCGAGGAGTCTCGAATCGAGGTTGACGGTGAAGTCGTCCAGCGAAACGGGACGTTCATTTTTGAGGACGGATTCGAGGCATAGAGCAGGCTGCTTGCGACCACCACATATCGCCAGAGGCAAATAGACCCCAACGAGTAGTGCCGGTAGAGTATGTTCCTCGCGATGCGTGGGGAGGTCGAGGCCGAACTTGAACGGAGCCTCGGCGCTCTCGATTTTCCCACAGACGACCTCGGTATCGAGCAGCCGCCGGACGACGTGGACGCCGTTCTCGCATCGAGTGTCGCATTCCGGCTGGCCAGTAAAGCGGGCACAGCGCCACCTAACGTTGCTGGTGATATTGTCGACTGCTTTGATACTGCTAGGTGTGAGTTCATCGACCACGTTGCTTCACAGGGTCCGTACGTCAATTTCTTTCCCAGTGAAGCGTATTTCACCGGAACAGTTGAGGCAGGCCAAGACGGCGAGTACGGTAGGCTTCCCAATCAAGAAACGAGCGTCGTAATCGAGCACACAAGTGCCAATCCAACCGGGCCTGTCCACGTCGGGCGTGCCCGCAACCCGATTGTCGGCGACGCACTCGCAAATCTCCTGTCGTATGCCGGGTATGATGTCGACCGTCACTACTACGTCAACGACGCTGGGCGCCAGATGGCTGTGTTTACCTGGGCGTACGAAACCTTCGATGAGGAGGACTTGCCCAAACCGGAACGTGACCGCGTTGAGTACGACCTCGTGCGCTACTACCGGAAAGGCAACACCGTCCTCGAAGAGGGTGACCAAGAGACTGTCGCCACAGCAGAAGACGAGATACAAGAGATTATGCAAGGCTTGGAAGCGGGCAACGAGGAAACCTACGAGCGGGTTGGTGAAGTCGTTGACACGGTGCTCGGCGGGATGCAGGATTGTCTCGAACGGTTACCTGCGGAGTTTGACGAATTTGTCAAAGAAACGCGGTTCATCCGAGATGGATCGACCGATGAGATTGCAGAGACGCTCAAGGAAACCGAGTATGCCGTCTACGAGGAGGACGCCTGGCAACTCGAGTTGACTGACTGGGACATCGAAAAGAACTTTGTATTCCTCAGGTCCGACGGTACGTCTCTGTATACCACTCGAGACCTGGCACACCACGAGTGGAAATTCAACAACTACGACGAGGCAGTGACCGTCCTCGGTGAGGGCCATGGGCTACAGTCACAGCAGTTGCGTGCCGCGCTTGAAATCCTCGGAAACGACACAGAACTCCTCGATCAGGTGCTATACGGTTGGGTCAACCTCCCGGACGGCGAGTCCATGTCTACCCGCGAAGGGACAGGCATCATGCTCGATGACCTCCTTGATGAGGCAATCGCCCGTGCTCGGGAAGAAGTCGAAGACAGAATGGACGACCGCATCCGGAACGATGATCTTACTGACGAGGATGTCGACCGTATCGCACGCCAACTCGGTATCGGCGCGGTAAGATATGATATCGTCGCAAAGCAACCGACCAAAGCCATCACGTTCGAGTGGGAGCGGGCTCTTGATTTCGAAGCCCAGTCCGCGCCGTACATCCAGTACGTTCACGCGCGGGCGTGCGGTATTCTTTCGGAGGCAAACGAGGTACCCGACATCTCGTCAGTCGAGATATCGCTTCTCGACAGTGAATCCGAGCGGACACTGCTTCGAGAAATTGCACGGTTCCCTGCCGTGGTCGAAGAGGGGGCAGCAGAGCGGACCCCACATATCGTTGCCACGTACACCCGTGAGTTTGCAGAGGCATTCAATGCCTTCTACCGCGAGTGTCCAGTCGTCGATGCGTCCGAGGATGTCCGAATGGCTCGGCTTGCTCTTGTCGTTGCAGCACGAAATACGATTGCGAACGCGCTCGAAATTCTCGGTGTCGAAGCGCCGGAGTCAATGTAAATCGGACTCACCGGCGTTGTAACTCTCTAGAAGAGAAGAATGAAAGTGGCCCTAAGAGGGCTTAGAACGGGTTACCGGTCTACAGGTCGCGCGGCTGGACCGTCTTTCGGTCGTTTTCTTCTGCGCGTCGGGCGGCGTCCTCGAGAAGTTCCTCAACCTCATCGTCGAGGGCGTCGTAGAAGTCCGACGCAACGTTCATGTCATCAAGCTCTTCTTTGACAGCGGCTTTGACGATTAGGTCTGCCATACACGCAGAATTTCTAGAGGATAGTTTATAAGCTTTCCCGTTTTATCCCGTTTCTGACGGCTCTGCCGGTTGTTGTGTCGCGCCAATGTATGGTAAATGGTATGAAGCTTTTCATTGCAGTCTGTGAGGTCTGTTATTAGACTGTTGTCTGTTTCGAGTAACATCGGATTCAGCCTCCGCCTAAATGGATGGGATTTCGACTCACACCGTCTGTAACCGTCAATTCCAATTAATTCGGAATGCAATACGAAAAGATAGTACTAACAAATTGCTGTAATTAGGGCCTTTTTTATTAATGCCAACCAGAGACAACCGTAATGTTATTATAACTACGGCATTAATTAATAACTGAGCATGGAAATTAGTAGACGAAAAATGCTGTCCGGTATTGTCGGAGCAACAGGCACTGGAATGCTCGCTGGCTGTGTCGGAGGCGATTCGAATTCCGATTCAGGAGCTGGCGAAACGAATGCCCAAGCATCGTTTTTCGTCTTCGGAGACCTAACAGCGCACGTTACAGAGGGTATAACGGAGAGTGGGAGTCTCGTTCCTGTCGGCCAGCATGGACATGGCTGGTCGCCAGGCCCCAGTATCCGGGAAGACATCCGCACTGCTGACCTCTTCATCCACGGGATGACTAACTTTCAGCCGTGGGTCGACGCCATTCGAAGCGACCTCGACGCTGACGGTGCGGACGTAACGACGATGGATATTAGCGCCGGCCTCAATCTACTAGAAGCTGGCGGTGGTGGCCACAACCACGGTGACGGAGAACACAATGAGGAGAACGGTCACGACGGAGAACACAATGAGGAGAACGGTCACGACGGAGAACACAATGAGGAGAACGGTCACGACGGAGAACACAATGAGGAGAACGGTCACGACGGAGAACACAATGAGGAGAACGGTCACGACGGAGAACACAATGAGGAGAACGGTCACGACGGAGAACACAATGAGGAAGACAATAAGGAAGACGGTCACAATGGGCACGACCACGGCTCCGGAATGGACCCACACTTCTGGATGGACCCACTCCGAGTAAAGGAAGCGGTTGATAACGTCAGTCGCGGGCTCACGGACGTAGACCCGGACAACGAAGAGATGTATACAGACAACGCGGCGGCGTTCCAGAGTGACCTGGACGAGTTGCACGAACAAATCGAGTCGATGGTGTCTGACGCCTCAAAGAACGTTATTCTCCTTGCAGGACACAACGCCTTCCAGTACTTTGGCGACCGCTACGATATTGAAGTTGCAGCACTCACAGACGTCTCACCAGACGACCGCCCAACGCTACAGGACATCAAACAGGCACAGGAGGTCATCGAAACGCATGACCTGCAGTACATCTGTGCAGACCCCATCGAGTCACAACAGGCCGCTCAGCAACTCGTTGAGGAAACCGATGCTAACGAGGTTCTCCCGTTGACTGCGATGCCCGGCCTGACCGAGAACTGGGAGAACGAAGATTGGGGGTACATCGAGATTATGAAAAACGTAAACCTTCCCACCCTCGAAAAAGTATTAGACGCATAATGGCCGTCATCGAAGTTCAAGAGGTTACGTTCGCTTACGGGACCCGTCCAGTCGTCGAGCAGGTGTCTCTTGGGGTGGAGTCCGGGGAGTTTCTCGGTCTTGTCGGCCCCAACGGGTCGGGAAAAACGACGCTACTGGAGTTGATGATTGGCCTTCGCCCGGCTGACAGCGGCTCTATCACACTCTTTGGTGACCCGGCACAGGCGTCGACGCAGGGAGACCGTCTTGGGTACGTTCCACAGGACGTCGCGAACGCGAAAGACGAAATGCCGATTACCGTTCGTGAGGCCGTCAGGATGGGGCGATACCCACAGAAGCTGGTGGGCCGATTTACCGATGCCGACCGCGACGCTGTCGAGAGCGCGTTACAGCGAGTCGAAATCGCAGATCTCGCTGACCGTCGCGTGGGACGGCTCTCTGGTGGTCAACGCCAGCGTGTGTTTATCGCCCGTGCTCTTGCCTCGGATGCCGACTTGCTTGCACTCGATGAGCCGACTGTCGGTGTCGATGCAGAATCTCGTGAAGCGTTCTATGACCTTCTCAACGAGTTAAACGAAGACGGAATGACTATCATCCTCATCGAACACGATATCGGAATCGTCACCACACACGCATCGAAGATTGCCTGCCTCAATCAAGAACTGTTTTTCCATGGTGACCCCGAAGCGTTCGTCGAAACAAACGCGCTGGCCGACGCGTATGGCGGCTCTCAGTCGATTCTGCAACACAATCACTAAATATGGTTTCGTTACAGATTTTCCGGTCAATGATTATAGTTCTCTCACTAAGTACCGCGACCGACAGCATCACCGAGGTTATTCTGGACGATATCTGGGGGACTGCAATGGACGCTCTGTCTAAGCTGACAGGCATCGATATGTTTGGGTTTCCGTTCATGCAGCGCGCCTACCTTGCAGCCGTCTGTATCGCGCTTATCGGCCCTCTTGTCGGGAGTTTCCTCGTCCATCGAGAGATGGCAATGATTGGCGATACGCTTGCTCACTCGGCCTTTGCTGGTGTCGCGGCCGGACTGTTCGTCAACGCCACATTTGGAACAAACGTTCCTCCACTGTTCACTGCCCTGATTGTTGCAGCGGTAGCGGCGTTGCTCGTTCAGACACTGGTTGATTACGCCGGCGCGTATCACGATACATCACTGGCTATCGTGTTGGCTGGGTCGTTCGCAGTTGGGAGTGTCCTCGTGACTGCCACAGACGGCGGTATCGCTGTCGGCATCAATTCGTACCTCTTTGGCTCACTCGCCACTGTCACACGGGTAAATGCGACGATTCTGGTCGTTCTCAGTCTTATTGTAACGGCTGGAATTACTGTCGCCTACCGTCCCCTGCTGTACATTACCTTCGACGAAGTCGGTGCTCGTGCCGCTGGTATCAGTGTCCGACGTTACAATCAGTTGCTTGCGGTTCTCACCGCAGTTGTGGTCGTTGCCGCGATGCAGATTATGGGTGTCATCCTGGTCGCTGCAATGTTGGTTATTCCGGTGGCCTCGGCAACGTCGATTCGAGGGTTCAAGCGGTCTATCATGGGAGGAGTCTGTCTTGGCCTTGTCTCGACAGTAGCTGGCGTCACGATTTCATATCAGTATGATGTCGCTGCTGGCGGAACAATCGTTCTCGTCGCAATCGCAGTATACATTGTTGGCATGATTGGTCCTCGTGCCCGGAACTCCCTTGTGAGTGAGCACACAGAGGGGGATTCTGCTACGGTGACTGGTGTGAACGCCGAGGGTAGCGACAAAGGAGAGTAATGGGGCCGATTCTTCCGGGCCAATTCGCAGTTACTATCACTCCGCACTAAACAAGGAGAGACATGAGCGACGAGATACACAGGGCCGCGATTGCAGAGCGAGCGGCCCGTGCAGGCGGAGTCGTAGCACAGGGCGCATTCCGGGAGGGAATCGAAGCTGAGACAAAGACTGACAAGAACGACCTTGTGAGCGCGGCAGACAGGGATTCACAACTGCAAGTGATTGCGACGATTCAACAGGAGTTTCCGGGGGCGCGGCTTGTCTGCGAAGAAGATGTTGAGCCAGTCGACGCGGGGAGTGGCCACGAACTCGTTGAGACAGTACCAGAGACAGGAGATGCCTGGGTCGTTGACCCAATCGACGGAACAGGGAACTACCTGCGTGACATCCGGTTCTGGGCGACGAGCGTGGCGGCAGTGACTGACGGTGAGCCAGTCGCCGTTGCAACCTACATGCCGTCGATGGAAGATATCTACACCGCTGGTCCAGAAAGCGTGACACGCAACGACACGTCAATGACGGTCAGCAACAGAACGGACCCAGAGACGTTTGCTGTCGGAATGAACGGCTTGTGGCCAGTCAATGGCAAACAAGAGTGGGTCACGCTGTTCGAAGCCGGTATCGATCAGTTCGGTGACCTGCGTCGGTTTGGCGCGATGCAGGGTGTGTTGGCGCTTGTTGCCTCCGGCAGTCTCGACGCCGCGTTCATGCCGACTCGGCCACATCCGTGGGATTCACTGGCCGGCGTCCACCTCGTCCGACGCGCTGGCGGAGTCGCAACCGATATCCACGGTGACCGCTGGGCTGTCGATAGCGATGGGCTGGTCGTCTCAAACGGTGAAGCACACGATGCAGTGCTTGCTGTTGTCCAGCACGGTCTTGACCTCGAAACATGACTGGGTCTGGCACGGGGTGTGCGTTCGGGCTACACGAGACCGGAATTTAGAAACCGCCGGGCCACCGCCTTGCCAGTATGGACCTGCTGGAGCAGTACGACGTTAGCCCGGAAGCGGCCTGGGTAACCGCGTTTGTCGGCTTGCTAATAGCTATGGTTGGCGGAGCGCTCGCGTTCACCCAACGCGTCTACTACGAGTTCATTTGGCGATACTTCCTTGGCCCTGTCCGCGTTGATGCGACCAAATACGAGTGTCTTATTTACGACAGCAATGCCGGCGAAGTGATAACCCCGGACGACGGGGCGTGTCTCACGCAGGCGAGCCAGTTCGCAGTTACTGACGGGTACACCCTCACGTCCACCACAGGATACATTCTCGTGCTTGTCTTCATGCTGTTTGGAATCTATCTCTTGTTGGACCGGTTCAGCCTCAAACCCTACCGTGGGTTCTTCTACGCGCTGTTCCCGTTCATGCTAATAGGTGGCGTGCTCCGTACTGTCGAAGACGCGTTCATTGCAGCAATCGATGCGGGACTTACGCCTGCGTTCACGTATCCAGTCAGCGCATTACTCATCAGCCCGTTCATTTACTTCACTGTCTTTGGCGTTGCCCTGACAATCTTCCTCGGAAGCAAGTTCCTCTACGCTCGTGAAATTACGGAGACATGGACCTACCCACTCGGAGCAGTAGGGACAGTTATCCTTTTGGTAACGTTTGTTTACCAGTTGTATCTCTCGACATCTACCGAGTACGTTAGCCTCTACCCCGGGATTCTCGTCGTTACGCTTGGAGTCGCGACGCTTGCCTCTCTCGTTACGTTCCTCACGCTTGAAAAGTACGTTCCATGGGTGAACGAGGGAACCGGGATGATGGGTCTCGTCGTCATCTGGGCACATGCCATCGATGGTGTCGCAAACGTACTCGCAAACGACTGGACAAAACTCTGGCATGGAATCGATTACGGGGCCAAACACCCGTTTAACCAGTTCGTTATGAACACCACGAGTTCATTACAGGGCGGGACAGAACTGTTTGGCACTTATGTCGGGGAAGCGTGGCCGTTCTTCCTCGTCAAATTGCTCGCACCGGTACTCATCCTCTCGCTGTTCGACGAGCAGTTCATGGATGAGAGTCCACGCTTTGCGATACTTCTGCTGGGTGCGGTCGTCGCTGTCGGTCTTGGTCCGGGTACCCGTGATATGATTCGGGTCGCACTGGCGATCTGATTCCCTCAGGGGAATGGATGGTGGTCGTGGCTGAGTACCGGCTCGAATCCAAGGTCGTTTGGCACTGTTTTTGCGCGCTCGCCAAAGTACTCCGTCCCAAAACACATCGGCTGTGCCGACGGGAGGACGACGCGCACTGCCTCGAATCCGAGCTGGTCAACATCACGTGTCGTCGTTCGCGCGGCGTAGGCATTCAGGTCTGTTGCTGTGACCCTATCAACTAGTTCGGATAGTTCTTTTTTCCCGCGCGGTATATCATCAGGCCCCACCGAGTCGGCCGGGAGTGTCGTCTCAGCTTCGATAAAGGCCTGTGCTGTGTCGGGAAATGTCGCGTACTGTCCAATTTCTCCGAGTGCCTCAGTTGCATCTTCTTGTCCCATTCCATCGAGTTCCATCCAGTTCTGGAGTGCTTCAGCAAGCGCCGAACGAGCGGCTCCTTGGACGTTGAGGGCCGCATCGGAGCCAAGTGCAAACCGTGGCCACGTGTCTCGATGGACCGCCACGGCAACAACTGGGACATCAACGTCCTGTGTCAAAAGTAATGGCGTGACTGAGAGGTTCTCCGAACGAGCGCGTTCAGCCATCGTCCGGAAGACGTGATCCTCAATTGTGAGTTCGAGCGGGTCAAACGTCGAATACCACGAGAGCATCGCAGCGTCTCGCTCAATAACTTCATACAATCCTGAGAGCAACGCCTCCACACCGCTGTTGCCGAGACCAAGCCCTGTCGTAATCGCCGGCCGGTAGCGGCGCGACGGTGGGGGGAAATGAACGAATTCTGCCGGGAGCATCACGTCACGACCAGTCTCCAGATTTTCTCCTGGAACCCACTCGATAGCTTCACCCTCGGGTTCAGTTCGGCAGACAAACGCCTCCGGCTTGACTGTATTTGCAACTTCGTCGGGAGTCCCTGTCTCGAAGTCGTCGACACGGTATACGCCTGCACAGTAGCGTTCCATTCCCTCACCGAGAGCTTTCATGAACGAGCTATCCCAATCAGGTGCGACTCCCGCAGCGTCACGGGCGGCACTCACGTCGCTGAACCCGGCTGTGTCACAACTTCGCGCCAGATAGTAGGGTACCGGAAACGACTGTGCTTCGCCGACTTCCTGGACGATGCCGAGCATATCATCAAGCCCGTGCTCGGCCCGCGCCAGCGAGTCATCAAGTTCTCGCTCGCTGTGCCCGTACCGAAGTTCCCGGTCTCGTCCGGGGTCACAGGTGCAGTTTGGGAGCGGCAAGAACTGCCGTTCGTTAAACGGGACAACTACGACTCGCCCGAAGATATCTGCGTCAGCTTCGATTGTACGGACGGCCTCCCGACCGGCTACCGCACCAGCAAAGCGACTGGTGTGTGCGTGGGGTGCAGCCGCTGGTTCGGCCTGTGGGTCAAGGTTTGCGTTTACGCGCCCAGAGAGACATTCGTAACAGCCAGTCTCTGGACCAAACCCGGCGACTGCCGCGTCGACGATTGGAATGCCACCGACGCCACCCAGTTCGACCGCAACCCATTGGACACCCGCATCGAGTGCTTGCGCGTTGGCCTGTTCGAAGACGGCGTCGCCAACCTGTCCGACAACGACTGCGAGATCGAGGCTCGCAAGGTCCGTTGCGTCGCGGCGCTCTGTCTGGACATCTACGTCACCGAGTGCCGCCTCGGCGGCTTCAGCTGCCGGTCCACTGCCGACAATCCCAACTGTCATGCCCGAGACGACGTGGTCGGGAGCAAAAAGTATCGGGGACTATCCAAGAGCCCATGAATTTGTGAGCTGTGGCTGCCGTTGCCAGGGTTGAACACAGGACGAAAGCCAACAGTCTCTTAGTCGGACACACCAGATGTGAGGTATGCGACTACTTGCGTTCGACGGGCGGATGGGTGCAAGCGGGGATATGCTACTTGGTGCGCTCGTTGCCGCTGGTGCTGATCCGACAGTTCTTGAAACCGTCGAATCAGAACTTGGTCTTCAGTACGACGTTGCCGACAGTACAAAGTGTGGAATCGGGGCAACGACGGTGACTGTTCGCATCGACGACGAAGAGCCTTCAAGCGACGATGACCATATTGGGATTGACCCTGGGCATGCACATGACCACAGAGATGCAGGCCACACTCATAGCGACGACAGAGACAGCCACGAGAGAAGTTACCATGGCGAAGGTGAGGGGCAACACCGAACGTATCCGGAAGTAGTCAACCTTGTCGAGGCGATGGGGCTATCCGCCGGCGTCGAGGAACAAGCACTTGGCTGTTTTGAGCGACTTGGGCACGCTGAATCCCGCATCCACGGAACACCGCTCAAATCGACGCAGTTCCACGAAGTGGGGGCAGATGACGCAATCGCCGATGTGGTCGGCGTCTCGCTTCTTCTCAACGATCTCGATGTCGACCGTGTCGTCACGACGCCGATAGCGACGGGCGGTGGTTCAGTCTCGATGAGCCACGGCCACTACCCAGTTCCGGCCCCAGCTGTGGTCGAAATCGCCGAGATGGCAGACTGGGCGGTTCGTGGCGGCCCCCTCAAGAGAGAGTTACTTACACCAACCGGCGCAGCGATTCTCGCAGAGATAGCGGCGAGTGTCGAAACACTCCCGACGCTGGATATTGACAGCTCCGGATACGGTGCCGGCTCGAAGTCTTTCAAGAATTATCCAAACGTACTGCGCGCGATGGTTGGCGAAACCGAGTCTTCGTTGCGTGAAGAACCGATTACTGTCCTCGAAACACATCTTGATGATACGACACCAGAGGTACTCGGGGGTCTGTCAGAGACGCTTGCAGACGCGGGGGCACTCGACGTAACAATCGTCCCGACAACGATGAAAAAATCACGGCCGGGCCATCTGGTCAAAGTAGTCACACACCCTTCTGACGCCCACCGCGTGGCGCGCAAGCTGGCACGGGAGACAGGGACCCTCGGCGTGCGTGAGCACGGCAGCGGTCATCGATTTGTTGCCGATCGGGTTATTGAGACGGTGACAATCAAAGTCGACGGCACACAGTATCCGGTTAATGTAAAGGTGAGTCGGTTCCCGGATGACGGGACAGTTTTCGATATTAGTTGTGAGTTCGATGACGCCCAGCAGGTCGGGGACACAACCGGGAGACCTACCCGTGAAATAATCCGACTGGCTGAACAAGTTGCCAGTGAAACGTACAGTCTGGGGAAAACAGAGTAGTGGATAGACACGCGTCCGGACGAGAAATTACGCTAGGTTGAGGACATAAAAGCGGTGAAGTTCCAGAGCGAACACCACAACCAGAAAAAGAAGTGTCGGCCACCAGACTATCGACCCGAACGCGAACAATCCAAGAAACGTTCCAAGCGAACTCGCCACAAGCATGCCTGCAGTAACAAAATAGAGACCAGCGTATCCCAGTCGCGGTAACAGACGGTACCCGTCCATGGCGTCTCAAGTGGGGGTACACGCCCCCGCATCAAGTAAGTATCAGTCGTCGCCTGTGGCTGCTTCGGGTGTATTCGTCTTGGTCTCTGGAACGTCTTCGAGATACTCGTCAACGTCGAGTGCGGCTTTGGTTCCCATGCCGCCGGCCGTAATCGCCTGCTGGTAGTGGTGGTCGACCACGTCGCCGGCAGCAAAGATGCCCTCGACACCGGTCCGTGTCTGCCCGCCGCCGCTGCCACCCGTCGTCTCAATATACCCCGTCTCGTCGAGGTCGACATCTGTATCATCGAAGTAACCTGTGTTTGGCGTGTGACCAATCGCATAAAAGACTGCACCCACATCCATATCGACGCTGTTCGTTTCGGGGTCATCGAGGTTATCTTTCGGATAACCTGAGGAGTTTTCGGCAAGTGTGACGTGGTCAACGCCTTCCTCCTGAGAGCCGTGAATTTCGAGTAACTCGGTGTTGCGCAGAATCTCGATATCACCTTCGTCGACTTTTTTCGCTACACGGTCGACCCAGTGGGCCTCCGCACGGAACTCCTCGCGGCGGTGGGCGATGTAAACAGTATCTGCAAACTTCGTGAGAAATGTTGCCTCCTCCATGGCTGCGTCGCCGCCACCGACAACGAGCATATCTTCACCCCGGAAAAACGCCCCGTCACAGGTTGCACACGTTGAAAGACCATAGCCCATGAGTTCGTCTTCACCGGGAACACCAAGCGTGCGGGCGCTCGCTCCCGAAGCGGCGATAAACGCGTCCGCAGTATAGACATCATCGTTCGAACACTCGACACGAATCTTGCCGTCATCGAGTTTGGTAACATCTTCCACAACGCCGTGGTCAATATCCGCACCGAACTGCGTCGCCTGCTCTTTCATTTTGTTGACCAGTTCTGGGCCGCCGATACCGTCAGGGAAGCCCGGGTAGTTTGCCACATCAGTCGTGAGCGTGAGTTGCCCGCCTGGCTCGTCGCCTTCGAGAACGAGCGGGTCATTGTTCGCTCGGCCAGCGTAGATAGCCGCCGACAATCCTGCAATGCCTGTGCCAGCGATGATGAGGCGTCGATGGTCCACAGTCTCCTCTGTCATTACCGTTAGTTGTGTAAGGACCTGCTTGTATATTGCGCTCCCGTGTCTACAGGGGGCACAACCGCTTGTTTGGTCAGAATCCACCATCGGGAAACCCTTCGAGAAGGGCACCGTGGAGCGGGCCATTCGAGGTGAGAAGCGACGACCGCTTCTCGGTATCATCGAGTCGTAGTCCATACTCACTCCCGTCAGAATGCGTTGCCACACCACCAGCCTCACGGAGAATACAGAGGCCAGCAGCAACGTCCCAGGGGTACGTATCGTACTCCCAGTGAGCATCAGCACTCCCTGCAGCTACGTAGCAAAGATGCAACGAAGCACAGCCAAGGCGACGGACGCCACGCGCATTGCGGTAGAACTGCTTGAGGAACTCGCCAGTTGGGTCGTATCCCGAGAGTAGCATACTCTCGTCGATTCGGCTGCGGTCGGTCGGCGCTATTGGCGTTTCGTTGCGGTATGCCCCTCTCCCATCGACGGCATGGAAAAGTTCCTCAGTAACAGGGCTGTAGACGACACCGAGAACGGGTCTGCCATTCCGGACGAGTGCAATAGCGACAGTAAAACTTGGATTCCCGTGTGCAAAGTTTCCTGTCCCATCAACGGGGTCGATAATCCACGTGTACGGTCCCTCACCCGACTCAACAGTCCACCCCTCGGAGAGAATAGCGTGTTCCGGAAAGGCAGTGTGTAAAATAGAGGTGATAATCTGTTCAGTCCGGGAGATGGCAGCGCCGACAAGTTCCCCACTTACAAGCCCCGAGTCCGAGCGTTCGATTTGGTTATAGATACGGCGTGCCGGCCCACCGGCAGCGAGTGCGGCTTCCCGTGCAAATTCACCGGCTCTCGTGAGCAAGTCGGTCGGCCCGGCTTTCGGGTCAGATATTAGTTTCTCAGCCGGTTTCCCAGCATTCCAGCCGAGTTTCGTCGTTAACGCATCCATCATTGACTCGCTGTTCGAACACGTGACCAGTCTGGCTGGCGTTTTGGCATCTGTTACAGTAAACTTCGTCCCCGGACTGGCAGTTATCTCGGGCCGTGCACCGTCAACAGAGACACAGACAGCCGTCTGTGGGACAACTGTAATCTCCGTATCAGCATCGACAACGAGCGGCCGCGCTGCTGAGTTGTTGGTATGTTGTGGCGTCAGTTGTAGCGTCGCGTTGCCGGCAGGAAAGTGGACAGGACCACCCGAGGAGAGTGCCATCGCCGTACTTCCAGTTGGTGTGTTCACAAGAAGCCCGCCGCCATCGTATCGGCCGATATACTCCCCATCGGCAAAGACTTCAAGCTCGCAGTCTCCCGTGCTGGTTCCGGCTGTTGTTCCAAATTCTGTGTCCACACCATCAGTCACCGCTGTCGGCGATGTAAACTGTATCTCGTTGATCGCAGTCTCGTCGATACCCTCTGCGGTTACGCGCGCTTGGAGATGGTCTGTTACCGTCGCCTCGCCGTCGAGAATTTCGTTGAAGCTTTCGTCGACGGCGTCCGGTGAGGTCACAGTCAAGAATCCGAGCGTGCCAGAGTCAATGCCGAGAATTGGGATTTCTCGCGGTGCAAACTCCTGTACTGCCCGAAGAAACGTGCCATCACCACCGACGACCACACCGAGGACATCGCCACCCGCGAGGCGAGACTCCTCAACGGTGTTTCCAACCTCGTAGGTCACGAACGCGAGTCCGTGGGAGGCAACGGCGTCTGCCACTGACTCGACGACTGCATCAGCACCGGGTGCTGTGATACAGACAACCCGTTCTGTTGTGACCAGCCGTGACCCTCTCATTGCCTGTCCGTACGGGAGCGTCGTGAGTATCTTCTGTGTCTGGCTACCGGCATCCTCAGTCGTGGTAGTACTGCATCCCAGAGCCTTCGTACGCAGGAGCGGAGCTTCGGATTGCAGTCGCTACGTGCTGAAGTTCCATTCCCAACAGGACAACCACATCACTCAGCGAGATGATACCTGCAAGCTCACCGTTCTCGACGACTGGAACGCGGCGGCGTCCCTTCTGTGAGAGAAGTTCCACCAAGTCATAGACACCTGCTTCGGCGTCGATAGTTGGTGTTTCCTCATCGACAATATCTTCGATGGCGGTCTCATCGGCGTCGAACGCTTCGTCAAGAACCGCCATCGCCAAGTCACGGTCGCTGACCAGTCCAAGTGGCTCCTCCCCGTCAGTGACAACAACACTCCCAACTGCTTCCCCGTGCATCCGCCGGATGACATCAGCCACTGCCTCGGTTGGCTCGACAGTGACGACGTTCGTCCGCGCGATATCGATAACTGCCATAGCAATACTTCTCGGTTCCTGCCTACAAGTCTGACGCTCCGGTTTAATTCGCTATCGAGCAACGACCCCGTAGTCAGGTCAGTTTCGGTGCAGTTGTCCAACAACCAACAGCCAACAGACCACGCTCTCAGTGAGGTCCAGATGGAGTAATTATCACTCACACGATTTGTTGGTTTTGGGTATATACAACTATACAATACTATATACTAGATTATACGAATAAGTACCGTTAAGTACGGAAAACCATCTGTAGGGCCTATTGTGCTATCATATTAGAAAGACATATGGGTAGTGGCAAGCTTTTCTAATTCAGAATGGCAGACAAGCGTGCCAATACGAAAGAAACGCGTCGTAAGTTTATCGCAACAACAGGTCTTGCGACAACCGGTCTCCTCGCTGGTTGTATTGGTGGCGACGATGATAGCAGTGACGGTGGCGATAGCAGTGACGGTGACGATAGCAGTGACGGTGACGATAGCAGTGACGGTGGAGACACCACAGAAGACACGACCACGAAGATTGATTGGGTCATGAACCCGGCCCAAGAGGCAATCGAAATTACGGTCCAGTACAGCCCTCTTTTCGAATACATCGAGTCCGAAGCTGATGTCGAAATTAACGGTATTCCGACAGCGAGCTACGCAGGTACAGCACAGGAACTCCGCCGTGCAAGCGACGGAGACCGCGTCTTCGCTGACGTGTCTCCGGGTGCTGTTGCACAGATTCCAGACCAAATCGATGTTACCGGTGTCCGCGTTGCATACGGTGCTGAACGCTACTTCTCGCTGATTACGACAACAGCTGACAGCGGAGTTGAAAGTCTCAGCGATCTCAAAGGAAAGACAGTTGCGACGGCTTCGCAGACATCGGTCTCTGGCACGATGTTCCCCCTCCTGATGATGAAAAAGGCAGGACTCGACATCGGCGGCGCACCGGGTGGCAAGCCGGAAGACTTCGATATTCGTGCATCGGACCACACGACTGCACGCAAGCAGATGATTAAGGACGACCGTCTCGCTGCTGCAGGTACGGGTGCATTCTCGACGGCAGCGCACGTCCCCAAAGAGCAGTTCGAAGAAATGTCTCAAGACTTCGTCGATATCTCCGTTGAGTACGAAGGCGCTGGTGAACGTGACCCACAGCTCGATCTACTTGCAGTATCTGACCCCATCCCCCGTGCTCCTATCGTGAGCAATGCTGCATGGGAAGAGTCGATTAAAGATGAGGTCCGGAACCTGATGATTGAAGCACCGAAAGAGGCCTACCAGCACGAATCAGAGTCTTCACTCGCCGAAGAGCTAGGGGTAGACCCAAGCCTGCTTGATAAAGAAGAGAGCGAACTCTCAAAGCAGGAGAAAGCAGATGTCCAGTTGGTTGATGACCACTCACTCTGGTTCAGCGGTGTCAAAGAAGCCAACAAAGAGTACTACAACCCAATCGTCGAGCTCGGCAACGAACTCGGCCTCGCTTGGGAAGAACTGTAAGTAACCGCAACTCGAACAGTAATCATGAGCAAAATCGTGGTCGACAGTCTCACGAAGCAGTTCGGAGAGACTGTCGCCCTTGACGACGTTTCTTTCGAGGTGCCGGAAGGCGAATTTGTCATTATTCTTGGCGTCTCCGGCTCCGGGAAGTCGACACTTTTGCGGTCGATGTGCGGACTGACCTCTCCATCAGAGGGGCAGATTCTGTTCGGTGACGAACCGATTACCGCTCCGCGCCCGGAGATAGCGATGATTTTCCAGCAACACAATATCATCGGTGATATGTCAGCGTACTCAAACGCGCTGTCGGGTGGTGTCCATCGGAATGGACTACTCACGAGTATCCTCCAGTTACAGGACAAAGAGGAGAAACACCGTGCACTGGAAGCACTAGATACGGTCGGACTGCTGGACGAAGCAGAGAAGAAAGCCCGACGGATGAGTGGCGGACAACAGCAACGGGTTGGTATTGCACGTGCGCTCGTCCAACAGTCGGATGTACTACTGGCTGACGAGCCGGTAGCAAGTCTCGACCCTGGCAGCGCACAGGACGTGATGCGCTACCTGCGGGCTGCATCCGAGGACCGAGGACTGTCGACGTTCTGTAGTCTCCATCAGGTCAACATCGCACGCAAGTTCGGTCATCGGTTTATCGGCCTCAGGAACGGCAAGAAGGTGTTCGACGGCTACCGAGACGACCTCACGATAGATGCCGTGGATAAAATTTACGGCGATATCGATACCGAAGGCATGTTTGTCGGTAGCTCGGGCGACCCGAAGGAAAAAGAGGTAAAAGCGTGAGCGAAAAGACAGACGCAGATGTAGTGCCAGATGGTGGCACAACAGGCGAAGAGAGTCCACAATCCGCCATTACCGCCCAGTTCGATAAAATCAAACAGACTCGGCGACGGCGAGCATTTGGCTGGCTGGCCCTGCTTGTCTTCCTTGGCTTTGTTACAGTACAAGCCTTTGCCGCTGCTGAGTTGTTAGCAGCGGACTTCCGAATGGAGTCGCTGCTTAATTCGATGTTCCACGGTGCGAATCCATTCTTCCCGACAATCTCGATTGGAGCACTCCCGTTCCTCGATATCACCGAGTATTTCGAATTTATCCAGCAAGAGAATCTCCTGTACGACCCGGAAGTCGGTGGGCTACTCTTCCAGTGGCCGCCAAATCTGGGCGACATCTACGCGTTCTTCTTTACTGAGCTTGGCATTTTCCGGATATTCGGAGAAGCGGGTGTTACGCTTGCGATGGGATTCATCGGGACTGTGCTCGGCTTCCCGCTTGCACTCGTGTTCGGAACGATGGGGTCCGAGCGGGTCACGCCGTTCCCGTTCAACTTCATCTTCCGTGGTACGATGTCGTTCATCCGGTCAGTTCCGGCAATTATCTGGGCACTGATTTTCATTCCGCTGTTGGGACTTGGCCCCGCCTCGGCATCACTCGCAATCGCGTTCGACACCATTGGTAACCTCGGACGGCTGTTCGTCGACGAACTCGAAGAGATAGAGGACGGCCCTATCGAGGCGATGCGAACAACCGGGGCAAGCAAGCCCCAAGTCGTGTTCTTCGGGATGCTAAGTCAGGTTCGAACAGCGTTCATTGCGTGGACACTGTACATCTTCGAGATCAATGTCCGCGTCGCGGTCTCTGTCGGTGTTATTGGCGCCGGTGGTCTGGGATTCATCGTCGAGTCTCAGCGAGGCCTGCTTCGATTTACCGATATGATGGCAGCGCTGTTTGCTATCTTCATCCTGATTATCTCGGTTGAGTTGTTCAGCCAGCGTCTCCGGCACCGCCTCCGCTCGGACGAACAGAAAATGGGTATCTGGGAGCTGATTACTGGCTTCCCGAACCGAATGGCACAATCAGTCCTGAAATGATAGAAACTGCCCACACACTGGTCGCGGTCTGTGGGCTCCCCGGGGTTGGCAAGTCGACTGTCTCCTCGTACATGACGGAACGTCTTGACGCCGTTCGGCTTCGAACCGATGCGATACGTAAAGAACTGGTTGATGAGCCGACCTATTCGGACGCAGAACGCAACCGCGTGTACGACGAACTGGTCGACCAAGCTAACCAGCATCTCACAGACGGCGCGTCGGTCGTCCTCGATGCAACCTTCACCAAGGTGGCTCACCGCGAGCAGGTAAAGTCGGTAGCCGACGACAACGATGTTTCGTTTCAGCTCATCCGTGTTGTTTGTGACGAGGAAACCGTCGCACGGCGAATCGAATCTCGTGAAGATATTAGCGATGCAGACCTCAGCGTGTACCGGGAACTAAAGGCGGAGTTCGACCCGATTACCATTGGTTTCGACCAAGTCGACAACTCTGAGACGATTTCCCAGACACACGACCAGGTAGATTCGTTGCTCTCTTGGAGCAGTCCTCGACCATGAGCTAATCACTTCCGTCCGGAAAGATTTTCCCGGGGTTGAGCGTTCCTGTCGGGTCGAGTGCCTGTTTGACTGCACGCATTGTTTCGACTGCGTGTTCACCGTGTTCCTCGACAAGATACTGGCGCTTGCCCCGGCCAATGCCGTGTTCTCCAGTTGCGGTTCCGCCAACCGCAATCGCTCGCTCAACGAGGTCAGCATAGACTTCTTTGCCGCGTTCGATTTCTGCTTTGTCGTCTCCGTTGACAAGAATCGCGTAATGTACGTTGCCGTCGCCCGCGTGTCCAAAACACGGAACGAGCAGGTCAGTCTCCTCGGCCTGACGCTTTGCATACTCGATTGTCGGCCCGTATTCACTAATCGGGACAGTAACGTCACCTGCATGGAGGGGTTGGCGTTCAGGGTCGTACTCTGAGAGCGCGTACGCAAGCTCCGTTCGTGCTTCCCAGAGTTCAGCCATCCGTTCTTCCCCAGCAATTTCGAAGGCCTGTGGGTCGTGACTCTCGACAACAGCGCGACAAAAGGCGATTTCGTCCGCAATACTATGATCGGCATGGAACTCTAAGAAAATCATCGGTACGTTTGGCAGCGATGCACCGGTGTAGGCATTCGAGATGCGTGCAGACTGGGTGTCCATCAGCTCAACTTTTGCCACATCGACCCCTGAACTGACAATATCCATGACCGCTGCTGTCGCGTCGGAGAGGGTGTCAAAGATTGCCCGCCCGCCACGTTTTTGTTCGGGCCGACCAGCGAGTTCGAGCGTCGCTCGTGTCACGACCCCGAGTGTCCCTTCACTGCCGACAAAGAGGTCACGAAGATTATACCCAGCTGAGGTTTTGGGTGCCTTTGATCCTGTCGTGATGACTGAGCCGTCTGCAAGGACGACTTCCAGTTCACGCACCCAGTCTGCGACTTCTCCATATTTGACCGTCTGCATCCCACTTGCCGAGTTAGCAATCATCCCACCAATCGTTGAGATGTCGCCCGAGGAGGGAAGCGGCGGAAAAAAGAGTCCATGGCTCCCGGCCGCCTCCTGAATTGCTGGCCCCATGACACCGGGTTCGACGTCAATCTGGAAATCGTCAGGGCGGACTGAGCGCACAGTATCCATCCGTGTAAGGTTCATACTGATACCGCCGTCGACGGGGACCGGATTGCCTTCGAGACTCGTTCCAGCAGCATATGGTGTGACAGGAATCGCTCGTTCAGTCGCCGTCTTCAGGACCGTCACAACATCTTCTGTCGTCTCGGGATAGACAACGACACCCGGCTCGACAGGCTCCGGCGTAATCCACTCGGAAAGAGTCGCCCAGTCCCCGCTGTGTTCGGTCAGTGTCTCCTCGGTTGTCGAAACCTGCCGTTGGCCAAGTCTATCAACAAGAAACTGGTACTCGTCGTTCATTGCCGGAGTATCGGCCCCGTCCGAGGAATACTTTTGGCCGTGTGGCCACTCTCGTGTGAAGATGCAATCTGTGTATGAACGCTATCATCACAGAGGACAGAAGAAAACACGCTCTCGGTCGTGGTGTCCGCTCAGTCCTCAAGGTATCCGAGTGATTTGAGGCGGTCGGTTACCTCTTTTTCTTCTGACCGGGAAATCGGGAAACTATACTCATCTTCGAGCCGTTCGTCTAGCATCCCTTTCTCCGTGAGATGGCTTAATACGTGCTCGACTCCGTCATCGATTGTCTGGTCTTCTGTGTCGACGACAATATCTGGTTGCAGCGGTTCTTGGAACGGGTGGTTAATGCCGGTAAACTTCTCAATATCTCCGTTACGAGCTTGCTCATAGAGGCCCTTTGGATCGCGCTCTTGGGCAGCATCGACTGAGCATTTGACGTAGACTAACACAAACTCGCCCTCGTCTTCGACGATATCTCGTGCTTGCTGTTGGGATTCACGGAACGGCGTTATCATCCCGACAATAACTGGGATATCGTTGCGATTGAGGAGTTTTGCGATGTATGCAGTTCGTCGGTTGTTTGTCCGGCGGTCCTCCCGCGAGAATCCAAGGTCTGGATGGAGATGTTTTCGAATATCATCACCATCCAGATTTTCGATACCGTACCCTCGGTCTACCAATCGGTCTTCGACGCGACTCGCAACTGTGGACTTTCCTGCTGCCGGTCGGCCCATGAACCAAAGCGTGAACATCTTATTCCTCGATGAATACTCCGTCCGTACTCAATATCGTTTCGGCAACCTCCGGGCGCATCAACTCAGATGGTGGTTGTTGTCCGTTCGATAACGTCTTCCGAAGCTCAGTACCACTGGGCTCCATATGATGAGTGCTGTCGTGTGGACAAATCTTCTCCGAGACAATGCCATCACAAGCCGTACAGTAGAACGCATAGTGGTAATACAGCGGTTCGATGCCGATGTCACCGATTGCGTCGAACAGACGCTGTGCTTCGAAGTCGCCGTAGTAGTTGCCAACACCGGCGTGGTCGCGGCCAATAATGAAATGCGTACAGCCGTAGTTCTTCCGAACAATAGCGTCGAAGACTGCCTCACGGGGGCCTGCATACATCATTCGCGACTTAAATATCGCGAGTGCAACCGAGTCAGTCGGATAATAGTTCTCGATGAGCGATTCGTAGCCGTTGAGAATCGTCTCATTTGTGTAGTCTCCGGGCTTTTTCTCGCCGATTTTCGGCTGGATGAGGATACCATCGACGTGTTCGAGTGCAGATTTTTGTAGGTACTCGTGTGCGCGGTGGGGGGCATTCCGGGTCTGGAAGCCGACAATCCTGTCCCACCCTCGTTTCTTGAACAGGACGCGCATCTCTTTTGGCGTGAGGTCGTGGCTTCCGTTCCGCGGGAGAGCGTCTGAAAAGGCCTTGATTGGGCCGCCAACGAAAAATGGGTCTTTCGAACGGATTGTTCGTACACCCGGGTGGTCGTCGTCTGTCGTCCCGAACATATTCTGGCATGTGTCGTCCTCATTGTACCGGTAGACACTGTCAGCGTCCATAACGCCAAGTGGCGTCCCATCCGGCCGCCGAATGCCGATTCGATCACCCGGCTCAATCTCGTTTGCTAGTTCAGCTGTAATATCGAGAACAATCGGAAGCGGCCACGCGACTCCGTTTTCGAGCGTGACATCGTTGACGACTTTCAAGAAGTCGTTGCGACACATAAACCCCTCAAGCGGGCTGTAGACTCCCTGGGCTAAGTTCTGGAAGTCAAACAAGAGGTTACGGTCAAGGGTGACTGTTGCATAACTCTCGAAAGACTCACGAAGGTCTTCACTACGGTCTGCATCAACTGTTCTGTCGACGAGTGTGTTTCCATGGGGTGTGATCATTGTGGTTTGTAATGGATGCCCGAACGAGGGTGCGAGTCACGAGCAAGACACGTAATTGTTCACAAGCGATACTCTTACTCCGTTTCAAAGCTGTACTGTTCTAGCCAGTCGTATTCCTGACTCTTCGTGCTGATACGGTCGATATCGGTGTCACTCCATTCAACCTCGTGACGAGTCTGGTTCGGCGAGTCAAACACAAACTCCTCGCATGCAGAGAGGTACTCATCGTCTGCATCGATACCGAGGAACGCACAAAGCTCCGAGAGCACCGATGCCGTATCCGAGATAAGGTCCTCATGATGCAGGCGGAAGAGTTCATCGTCGTCGAGCATCCCGTCGATGAGTTCAACGTTGTCTGCGTTGGCAAAGTATTTCTCGATACCATACTCCTGCCAGGTTTCCTTTAGTTTGCGCCGTGAGGCGATAGTATCGAAGGGATTTCGAACCACGTGGACTGCCCGAATGGGCATCGAAACGGTGTCACGGAGGTCACCAAGCAGTTCTGGACTAGTGCCAAGTCGGCGAGTGGAGGCTGCGCCTTTTTTGTCACCGATAATCCGGAGACGGTCGAATTCACCTTGGGCGGTCTCTGGAACGTTGTAACTGTATCGCTCCCACTCCCGGCCAAGATTAGTGAATTCGTCGTCGCGCTGTAGGATTGCTGAGAACAATTGGTCGCGCGATACCGGAACCTGCGCCCGGTCAAGGAGTCGAAGCGCATCGAGTTCATGCGAGATGACCATTTCCGGGTGGCCGTTTAGGAGACTTCCGACGAGGCTGTGACCTGTCCGCCCGTGGCCAACGAACAGACAGTATGCTTCGACTGTGTCAAAGTCGTCGCGGTGTTCAAAGAGGTGTGGCAAAGCTGAGATGCGTCGGGCCGCAGTAAATCGATCTCGTGTGAGCGCGGGCGTTCGCTGTGGGTTCTCAAGAAGTTCCTGGCCCGCTTGTGGCAGCGGCAGACTCTCTGCAAGACGTGAAAGCATGGACATACTGAACGTATTTCGTCATCTAATCTTAAACATGCTGACTTCGGGTCGGACTGAGACCACGCACTGCTGGCTCTTGTACTCCAAGTGAGACAGCAGAAAGAACCAGCAGCTCTGAGAGAGGTACTGCCACGTCAGTATATCGTCGCACTGAGTTAGCCAATTTTAAGACTGGGAAATCGGCTAGTTTTTGCTACATGGAGCTCTGGAATCGGACAGTCGATCTACAAAAAATATATACACATCTCTTCGCCTTTCGTGACGGGTTGAGTAAACTCTCTCGTACACTGATAGCGGTGACTGCACACTCTATCACGAAAGCAGACTGCTTGACGCTACTCCGCCGTTTCATCGGAGCAATACAGGAACAGTGTGGGGTAGCCAGTAGCGCGACCACCGCCTGCGGGACCGTCTCACCAAATACCAAGCAGTTTCGGGAGGTCCTGTAATGGAGATACGACGCCGACACGTCGCGGCTGGGGTCCTTACGTGGGTTGCCGTATTTGCTGTGTTTATCTTGCTAGCGGGCCCAACAGAGTTCGTCGACGCCGCAACCAACCTTTCACAAGCCCGACTAGCTGGCATTCTCGTCATGAACGCGCTCGGGACAATCTCGATGGGGCTGACTCTGTATACTGTCTCGCGGGGCGCTGGATTGAACGTTTCCCCGATTGAAAGTGTATTCCTTAATACGACAGTTAACCTTGCAAATAATTTCACACCGTTTGGGCAGGCGAGTGGACTGCCTGCAGGCGGCGTTATCATGTCACGTTGGACAGGGCAGTCATTCGAGAAAAGCGTTGCCGCTCTCTCGACAAAGGAGCTGGTGGGCTTCACGCCCGGCATCCTCATCATGCTTTTTGGCGGAAGCTATATTGCTCTCTTCGATGCGACAATTCCAGAGCGAATCAGGTCGCCGGTCACTGTCTTTACCGTCAGTATCGCTGCATTCGTTCTTGTCTTGGCACTCATCTACAGAAATCCCGACCCAGCCCACAGGGTAATCCACTGGGTCGTCACAAAGCTCAACCACGGAATTGGGTACGTTCCGAGACTCTCAAAGGTTGAAGAAGACGAAATTCAACGCCGAGTCGACGGCTTCAGTGATTCGATTGAGGAAATTTCGACGAACAAACCAGTCGTCATCGTGGCTGCGACGCTCACGACGTTCGCGACTGTCACACAGGGAGTATTGCTCTGGATTGCGTTAGGTGGCGTCAATGTCGACATTTCGCTTGCACTGGTTGTATTCATCGTTCCCGTATCGTTGCTCGCATCTGCCATCCCAACCCCCGGTGGAAGTGGCGGAATCGAGGCCGCACAGATTGGCCTCATCTTCGCGATGACGGGAGGTCAACGGGCGACGATAATTACAGCGGTCGTCATAACGCGTGGTATCATCTACTGGACACCAATCGCTGTTGGGTCACTGACGCTGGCTGGGATACAGTTCAAGAAGTGGTGGCTTGCTTGATATCCGCCGCGCGGAACGGCGAATATTTCCGACCACAGTTGGGATACTGTAGTTTAGAACCGACGAACGCTGGCCGAGCCAAGTAGCTGTTATCCTATTCGATAGTGGGCTACGTCGCAAGCGGGCCGGGTAGTTTCTCAAACAAGTTGGCAGCTCTCTCCGGAACCACCAACCACACACTTTTGTGAATCCCGGCATCAGCCGCGCTACTCC
This sequence comes from Halovenus rubra, assembly GCF_026586665.1. Classification (GTDB taxonomy): domain Archaea; phylum Halobacteriota; class Halobacteria; order Halobacteriales; family Haloarculaceae; genus Halovenus; species Halovenus rubra. The sequence continues at coordinate 254,358 of NZ_JAODIY010000004.1, read as the reverse complement.
AGTCGAATCTCCAAACAGCAGTCTCGCCCGGGGACAGCTTGGACTTCCGATACAGCTTCGGTGAACGACAACAACAAAAAAACAGCTGAGTAAGCTCGTGAGTCTGTCGGGTCTCATACATAGAGTGGGCAGGTCGACTGTGTGTTCCAGCTGGTGTCTGTCCGTCGAGATGACTGGTGCTGGTCGCCACGAGGCCTGGAAAAATGGTGTCGTCGTCAGTTGCTGGAGCAGCCGGTTACCCACAGGATTCGATTTGCCCCTGTCGCCTGCGGGCGTTTTACTTACTGACCAATTCCCCCGCCGTTTTGCTCAGTCGTCGTCTTCGTCGTCTGTGTCTTTGATTTTGTCAAGCTTGTCTACGAGCCCCTCGGTAGACATGTCCGATTCGAACTTGACTTCCCCATCGTGTTCATTTTCGTGAACACTTACTGCTTCAGCGTTCTCGTCTTCGTCCCGTTCTTGTGTTTCTTGTTCGGACTCGTCATAGCTACCAAAACCCATATCACATACAACGTGGGCAGCGACAAAAGAGGCACGGTCTCTTGTAATTCAACAGTTGTACCGTGTCAGTAAACCGTACGTTACAGGAGCAACCCTCCACAAGGATAACGGGACTGAGCGATATCGCAGATGTCGCGGCGGTCGTTGCGCCAGCGAGACGGCTATAGGGGGTCGAACGGGCGTGGCGGGATTTGAACCACAGTCATACACACAGTGACCATGGCGAAATTACGCGGCTCGTGATCACGATGAATGAACTCAATGCATCCGACGCGCTCGAATGTTCTCGGCATTCCTGACGCGTTCGGTCACTTGTTCGAGCGGACGAAACGGCGCAGATTCGTCGGTGAGGTGTGTTTGAGCACCAGTAAGAGCTGCCGGTGGGAGGCATTCTGGGCCGGGGAGAGACCCGAGAAGTGTTTTTGATGTGAAAATTGCCCGACTTCTTTCCTCATGTCTTCGGTACTCATCGACAGCCATTACCCCTGTCATAGTTGCGGCATACCCCTCGTTTCGTTTCTCAACAAGCCCATTCTCCCTCAACTCTCGAAGTGAACGCCTCACAGTCAATCGGGAATGGTCGAGTTCATCGACGGTATCTCGGGGTTGGGAGGGTCCGTTCTCGTCTAAAACTTCGATGAATTCGGCACGCCTCGTTATCATGTCTCGTTTCTCTTCAATACCAGCCCCACTCATATGTCATCATAATCAGGGGTAAAGTGAATACAATCTTACGAAAGTGGCTCACCGAATGAGCCAGTTGCTCAGTGCTTAGAGATCTACTGGGGATACTCCTTTGTGAGAGTGCTTATGTACGATAGATCCGAGCGAGGACGAAACGGAACCGAAGAAACACAGTCTATAATCGTTCAACGACCCGCAGTTCTTGGAACTCTAAATGGTGCCGTTCAGAAGGAAAACGCTTGATTGGTCGAAAAAACAAGCTATTAAATTTCACAGAAATAAGAAAGGTTTGTGTTATGATATGTAAGAAGACCAAGGACGAGAATAGTCGTATGGCACGCAGAACGTTCATTGGAGACTCTGAGGGAGGTCTGACTATATCTGATGGATGTCTATCAGGTGGCGGTTCAGAGTCTACAGATGGATCAACGGGAGGGAGTTACAACAGTGGAGAGAATATGAACACAGGAAATAATAGTTCACAAGAAACGAGACAAACAGGATCGTCATCTGGTGAGTCAGCAGTCCAGACTGCATCACCTTTCGAACAAGATACTGGGGGTCACCGACTCTTGGCTACTCAATCAGAGTAAGATACCATGACAAAAGAAGTATGTATTATTGGCGCCGGGCCAGCTGGACTAGTGACTGGAAAAGTCTTCAAGACAGATGGGTTTGACATAACCATATACGAGAAATTCGATGCTGTTGGTGGCACATGGGCACAAGAACGTCGCTATGTCAATCTAAACGCCCAAGCTGATGAGGGTCTCCTCGAGTTTTCAGACAAACCACACGATACCGCGTTTATGGACGCCGAAGACATCCAAGAATATCTTCAAGACTACGCCCGTGATTTCAGCCTCTATGAAGACATCAAGTTCAACAACACAGTAACTGGAATTGAAAAGAAAGACAGGACATGGAGGGTTTCAGTTGAGACAGGTGACAAGACACAGACAGAGACGTTTGATTACATTATCGTTTGTACTGGGCTGTATCACATCCCACATGAGCCGGACATTCCAAAAGAAAATAAATTCTCAGGAGAGGTATACCACTCCTCGGAGATAAACACATACAATACGTTTGATAGGAAGGACGTAATCTCAGTTGGATTCGGGAAGTCAGCACTCGATATGAGTGTTGAAGCAGCCAAGGCCGGTGATTCATCTACGCTCCTCTTCAGACAAGCCCACTGGCACCTTCCTCGAAAACTTGTATTCGGGAAGGTTCCGTACCCGTATATGATGTTCTCGCGATTTGGTGAATCGTTGCTCCCGACCTATCACAATGAGGATGCAAACCGCCGAATTGACAAACTCCCTAAGAAACTCAACAACTTCCTCTGGAAACGGGTGACTGATGACTTGAAGCGTTCAGCAGGCCTTAATCGGGTTGCTGATTCTATGACCCCAGAAGAAACCTTGCCGGATGGCGTTCATAGAGCGGGAGTATACCCAAAAGAACTCTTTGATTTTGTCGAAGATGGAAAGATCAAGCCAATAAAAGGAGAGATTGATACCTTTACCGAGAATGGGCTGAAACTCAACGACGGTCAAACACTTGAAGCAGACATCATCGTCTGGGGAACCGGGTTCAAACAGAATTTCCCTTTCATTTGTGATGACTGGAATTTGAAAACAGACAACGGGAGATTCAAAGCATACAGGTCAATCCTTCCTCCATCTAAAGATAACATCGGTTTCGTCGGACTACGGCAAGCGTTCAACAACTTCCTAACAATGGAGACATCAGCACATTGGCTGTCTGCCTATTTTAACGACGAATTCGATGTACCTCCTGAAGACGAACTGCGTGAACACATAGACGAGAGAGTCGAATGGGAAAAAAATGAGATTCCGGGTCTGAACGGATTTGGCCCCTACCCATACGCAGCACACCTGACCGATGAACTGCTGAATGACCTAAATATCCCTACGAATCAAGCACCAAGCTTGTTTGCAGAATATTTCAAACCAGTGAAGGCCAGATGGTACAACGATCTTCATCAAAAACGAAGCAATGCATTGAAGAGCAATTGACCTCGCCTCGGCGTGCATGAGTGAGGTTCTCAAGTCAAGCGAATCCAACATACAACTTATTACGTGCTACCAGTGACTGAAATGAGAGTACTGCAGTCAATACGGCTACCTCTTCAGAACTACAGCAGTCAGTCCTCATTCGCTATCAGAATTAGACCATTCCATAGCGGAGTACAATCAAAGTCGATTTCCTGAACTCAGACTCTTTCAGTTATTCTTGCTCTTGCTGTCCTGCCGTTCGTCGCAAACAAACTTCCAAAAGAGAGGATTCGGCCGGTCGGTCAGCCGCCGAAACCCGATGTGACAAAGAGGGGGCAGGAAAGCAACTGGACGAGAATGAGCAAAACAGGCGCGCCTGAGTAATGACCAGATAATCCAGAACGCACGCTTGTCTGGGCAACTTTTATTCCACGCGAGTACGACAGGATCCACGAACCACGTGAAGACGCCACACTGTACTCCGCCACAGAACGAACTCGCGGCTCAGAACTCTCTTCTGTTTAAATACCGGAATCCAAAACTTTGTCGCCGTACAGGGGGATTCCGGGTGTGTTGCGCTCGCACGGGCGTGGCGGGATTTGAACCCACGATCTAGGGGTTAGGAACCCCTCGCCCTATCCGCTAGGCCACACGCCCTCGTAAACACTCGAGCCTGCGCTGAAAAAACCGTTACCATTGTCGGATAACCACGCTTAAGACCGGCGGTCCGCTTCTTTCTGGCATGGAACCACGGGACCTGTCGGACCACGTCCCCTATCGTGCTGGTCGTGGCATCGAGGAAGTTGCACGTGACCTCGGATTGAACCCGGATGAACTTGTCAAGCTCTCCTCAAACGAAAACCCGTTCGGCCCGAGTCCGCATGCTGTCAAGGCAATGAAGTCGGCGGCCAAAGATAGCCACACCTACCCGAAGGCAGCGCATGCAGACCTCGCTGAGGCGCTCGCGACAGAGTGGAATCTCGATACTGAGCAGGTCTGGCTTGGCCCCGGCGGGGACGGTGTGCTTGATTACCTCGCCCGAACATTCCTCCGGCCCGACGATACCGTCCTCGTCCCGAAGCCGGGCTTTGCTTACTACGCAATGAGTGCCCGCTATCATAACGGGGTAGTCGACGAGTACCACCTCTCGAAAGCTGACAATTTCGAACAACAGCCCGAAGTCGTTCTCGACGCCTACGACGATCACCGAATCGTCTACCTCACCACACCACACAACCCGACAGGCTCGGAAATGACAGTCGACGACATCGAAACAGTTGCAAAGGAAACCGACGACGAAACGTTGGTTGTCGTCGACGAAGCCTACAGTGAGTTTACCGACACCCCATCGGCCCGTCGCCTTCTCGACGACCGAGAAGACATCGCAATGCTTCGCACATTCTCGAAGGTGTATGGGCTTGCCGGTCTCCGACTCGGATATGGCTTCGTGCCAACGGAGTGGGCTGACGCCTACGACCGGGTAAACACACCGTTTGCCGTGAACGTGCCAGCCTGCCACGCTGGCCTGGCTGCACTGGATGACGACGACCACGTCGAAAAAACGGTCGAGACGGCACGGTGGGCACGTGAGTATATCCACGAACACCTTACCGCACCAACGTGGGAGAGTGGCGGTAACTTTGTTCTCGCCGAAGTCGGAGACGCGGAGGCGGTCGCCGTCGAAGCCCAGCGCGAAGGAACGATTATCCGTGACTGTTCGAGCTTTGGACTGCCTGAATGCATCCGTATTTCTTGTGGCACACGGGAGACCACGCCACACGCCGTGGAAACGCTAAATCGGGTGATTGACGGGTGAGAGTGGCTGTTACCGGCACCCCAGGGACCGGGAAGACAACGGCTGTCGAAACGCTTGTCGAATCGGGACTCCTCGACGACTCGCTGGATGTTGTCCACCTCAACGAGGTCATTGAAACAGAGGAGTTGACGACCGGCTACGATGAAAAGCGGGACTCGGCGATTGTCGACTTCGACGCTGTCGAGGACTGGCTCACAGGCCGCGAGGATATCCTGTTTGAATCACACCTCGCTCACCAGTTCGGGGCTGATCGGGTCGTCGTCTGTCGCTGCCACCCTAACGAGCTCAACTCTCGTCTCAAAACTCGAGGTAAAGCACAAGCCTCGGTCGAAGAAAACGCCGAAAGTGAGGCACTCGATGTTGTCCTCACCGAAGCTGTCGACAGACACGGTTCGAATAGCGTCTACGAGGTCGAAACAACAGACAGTAGCCCCGAATCTGTCGCTGCAGAAATTGCTGCCGTGGCAGCCGGTGACCGGGAGCCCGGTGTCGGGACTGTTTCTTATATCGACTACTTATGACGCTGAGTTCGTTCAGAAACATCGCCGAGCGAATGATGCAGCCACTAGTCGCCGGCGCAGTCCGTGTCGGCGTGACGCCGAACGCAATCAGCTTCGTCGCACTGGTGATGGCGGCCGGGGCGGGCGTCAGCTTCGGGTTGGCCAGCGAACAGCAACTACTGTATCTTCTCGGTGCGGCACTTGTCATCACAAACGGGATATTAGACCTGCTTGATGGTGGGCTCGCACGAGAACTCGGTGTCGAGTCAGACGCTGGCGACATGTTCGACCACGTATTTGACCGCTACGCGGACATCTTTGTTATCGCTGGTCTCGCAACCAGCATCGCAGAGTACGCCCTTGGATTTGCAGCGATTACCGGTGTGCTCATGACTTCGTATTTGGGGACACAGGCCGAGGCTGTGGGGCTTGATCGGGTGTATGGGGGCCTCCTCGGGCGTGCGGACAGGCTCGCGCTTGTCACGATAGTTGCAATCGCCGCCGCGTTCATCGAGCAAAAGCTGTACGGACTCCCCATTGTCGGCTGGTTGCTCGTTGTCTTTGCCGTTGTCGGGCATCTAACTGCTCTGCAGCGGTTCTATTATGCAATGCGGGCACTACGCTGAACGGTGGACCGTTCCAGTCAACGTGTACTCCATCGTCTCCATGACACGGTCGGCTACTTCGGTGCCAAACTCTCGGCCAACAAGATGGAGTGCTAAGTCAATCCCTGATGTAATGCCGCCAGCAGTCACCACGTCACCGTCATCAACAACGCGTGCATCAACAATCTCTGCGCCAGATTCTTCGAGGTCATCAATGGCCGACTGGTGTGTGATAGCTGGACGGTCGTCGGTGATACCCACACGGGCGAGAAGCATGGCCCCTGTACAGACAGATGCCACAACTGCGCCTTGTTCGTGATATGATTTGATTGCCTCGGGCAGGACACCCCGATCTGCTTCACGGCGTGCACCTTGCATCTCACCGGAGGACCACCCGCCACCCGGAACAACAATAACATCTGGGTCCGGTGGCAGTTGTCCGTCCGGTTCAACTCGGAGTCCATGGCTCGATTCGACCACAGCCACCTCTTCGAGAGTATAGAGGCCAACATTGAGGTCAGCCCCCGCATTTTGTGTGTGGTTAAGCACTTCGTACGGCCCAACTGCGTCGAGGTCATCAAAGCCGTTGTATACCGGGATACTGAACTTCATACAGTGAACGCGGCGGCAATAGGCAAAGGTGTACCGGGCCGGCTGATAGCCGAAACGAACGCACCATTTATGCGACGGCGTCGATAAAGGCCACATATGGTCCAGTGTGAGATGTGCGGGACAGAGACAGCCAGTCCGAACCGCGTCAAGATTGAAGGGGCTGAACTCAACGTCTGTGATGAGTGTACCGACTTCGGGACCGAAGTGAAAACCGACTCGGGAACATCGTCGACATCGACGAAGTACTCGACAAGTAGTTCATCAGGTTCCAGTGGCTCGTCGTCCACGAGTTCGAACACCGGCGGGAGTTCTGACGGCGGCAGCCGACGAGATATGTACGACGAGATGGATGAGATAGCGCCCGATTATGACGAGCGCATTCGGAACGCCCGCGAGAGTTCTGGCCTCACTCAAGAAGAGTTAGCAAAGCAACTTAATGAGAAAGCGAGCCTTATTCGCAAGCTCGAACACGGTGAGACACTGCCATCCGACGAGATTCGGAGCAAGCTAGAGCGCGGGCTCGATATCGCCCTGACAACGAGTAGCGGCTCAGATGACACAGATTGGAGTAGTGACCAATCTTCTGGAGGCTACACGCTCGGTGATGTCGTCGAACGGAAAGACTAGCCGGCTTTGTTGGCAGTAACGCTACAATAGCGATGTTATCGCTGATTCTGGAGTTGCTCCGTGTCCAAATCGTCGCTAATCGCTTCAACTTCTGTTTCAAGGGTTTCGATTTCTGTAGTAAGCTCCTCAAACTCGTCGCTTTCGGACAGCTCAGCTCTCGTCTTTTCGAGCTCTAGAACGTTCCGTTTAAGCTTTTTCGAGGTAAGTTTCTGCATCCGAGAGTTGTAGGCCTCGAGTTTATTTAGCCTCTCAACAGTCTCACGGATATCACTGTATGAGACAGGTTTTATCAGGTAGTCGTCGATTCTGAGGTCGATAATATCAAAGTCTGGGTTTACTGCTGTAACCATCGCAACCCGACAGTCGAGTTTTTGTTCTTCGATGTGTGCGAGGACTTCAGTACCCGAAACGACAGGCATCCGACGGTCGAGGAGAACAATATCAAACTCATCATCAACGGTTTCGATTGCCTCCTCGCCGCTGTAAGCGACGGTAACAGCAAACTCATCTTCGAGGTACGCTGCGTACATGTCGGCAAGTTCCACCTCGTCTTCGACAATGAGTATCTCTCTCCTTTCCGAAGAGGGTTCTTTGGTAGGTGTGTCTTCGCTCACAACAATACTATATTGTCATTGGAGAAACGGATATATTAAACCCATCATTGTCACTAGCTTCGAACACGACAGCTGGATTCCCAGTGTTCCATCCCGGTTGAGGAGACGGCAAGCACGGTTGAACAACCTCAGGCCGGCTTTTCGCTCGCTCGTGACGCCGATTCGTCAAGTGATGACGACGAGACAGAACGGTTTGTCCGCACGGAGTCAGCATCAGCAGTATCAGCACTCCGTGCTGAGTTCGCAACGACAAATAGGCTACTCGTCGCCATCGCCACTGCGGCAAAGAGTGGGTTCAGGTGTCCGGTCAATGCAAGCGGAATCGCCACCCCATTATAGAGGAATGCCCACGCAAGGTTCTGTCGGATACGCCGCTTCGTGCGAGAAGCAACACGGAACACAGTTGGCACGCGTTGCAGCTCACCTTCCAAAACGACCGCGTCCGCAGCATCTGTCGCAAGCTGTGTGCCACTTTCCAAAGCGATACCAACGTCAGCGGACGCAAGCGCTGGCGCATCGTTGCTGCCGTCGCCGACCATCGCTACTGTCTCAGTGGCTGCAAGTCGTCGAACTGTTTCGGCTTTTCCGTCTGGTGGCACGCCTTCGAAGACATCATCGACTGCAGGATTCTCACGGAAGCGCTGGACACCGGGGCCTTCGTCACCGGTGAGTATGACGACACGACTGTCCGCAAACGAATCGACGACAGTCTTCCACTCTTTACGGGGTGTATCACCGACGCCGATAGCACCGTGGGCCTGTCCATCCCAGCCGACAACAACGGGGACATTACCACGTCCTCGAATCGCCGACAACTGTTCTTCAAGGGCTGCTGGTACCGTCCACTCTTTTTCCCAAAACAGACCGGGATGGCCAACGAGAACGCGGTCACCGTCAAGAGTTCCAGAGACTCCCCGTGTGAATGACTCGAACGTTTCGAGGTCGACTGCCTGCGTGGAGTCCTCACCGTCACTCACGTCGGGGGCGGATTCCATGACTCTTGTTGTCATCGGATAATCAGCGGTCGCATCAGTTACCGCGCTTGCAATCGGGTGGTCGGCGTACTGCTCGACAGCCCCAGCACGCCCAAGAAGTTCAGTCTCTGAAACGTCGTGACCCACAATAGTCGTGACTGCCATCTCGCCATCAGTTATCGTCCCAGTCTTATCAAGAACCAGCGTCTCGACTTCCCCTGCGTGTTCGAACAGTTCCGGGGTAGCAACGACGATACCCTGCTTTGCTGCGGACTGGAGACCTGATGCAACAGCGAGCGGTGTCGCGAGCCCTAGCGCACACGGACACGACACAATAAGCACTGTCAGTCCACTGAGGACCGCACTCTGTACTGATTTTCCAGTTACCAGCATGAGAGCCGTGATTGCCGCTCCGAGAAACAGTACAAATGGAACGAATACCGTCGCTAGCCGGTCGGCGACCCGCTGTGCGCCGGGACGAGACGCCTGAATATCCCAAAGCAACTCGACAACGCGGTCGAGTGTGCTTTCTCCTTCCGGCCCGGCTTCGACAACCAGCGGCGCGTCAGTGACAACTGTGCCACCACGAACCTCATCGCCCGGACGTTTCGTTTCAGGGAGTGATTCACCAGTGACAAGTGCCTCATCGACCGCCGCAGTTCCCTGCTTGACCGTTCCGTCGACAGGGATGCGCTTGCCGGGAGTTACTTGGAGTCTGTCACCTGCCGAGATATCCTCAACGGAGACTGTCTCACCGGTTTCGAGGGTTGCTTCGGCAACCTGCAGTTCTGTCAGGTCGGCAAGTAAGCCAGCTGTCCGTTGTTTGATTCGCTGCTCGTAGTAGTTACCGACCGTCACCGCAAGAACGACGACAATACTCACATCGTAGTAGAGGTCACTCCCGCCAACAAAGACTCGTCCTGTGCTATAGGTGAAAGCCGCGAGCGCGGCAATTGTGACAAGCAAGTCGACGTTCGGCCGTCGCGTTCGGAGACTGACGTAGGCACCACGGAGCATGGGTCGGCCAGTGTAGCCGATGATAATCGCTGTCATCACAGCAATTTGACCGTACAGATAGAGACCATCAAACTGACCGAACTCAACAACTGGGTCGTACCCAAAGTAGGTTGGATACAGGAAGACAGCATAGTTTGTCATCGCCATCATCCCAAAGATGCCGCCGACGAGAAGACGGCTCACTATCCCCTCACCATCTTCGGGCGCTTCGTCGCGCCTTCGAGCGTGGTATCCCATCCCTGAGACGACATCAAGCAGATCTGATTCCGTCCGGGACTCAGGGTCATAGACGAGCTTGATTGTTTCAGCCGCGTAGCTCGCCTCAGCGTCGTAGACACCATCTTGGTTGCACGCATTCGATTCGAGAAACACCTCACACGTCGAGCAGTGCATCCCGTCGACAGCGAGGTAAGCGGTTTCAGCGGACTCGGGATAGTCGGTGTCGTCGTCTGTCCCGAACGCTGACTCGATTGTTTCATCGTCCGAAACAGCAACATCACCCACAGAACGGTACACCTCCAGACACCCACGACAACAGAACGTCCCATCAACTTTCGGGGCAGTTACGGCTTCGTCTGCGGGGAGGTCACAAAGTGAACAAGCCTCGTTTGTCATGCGTATACACGTCCGCAGACTGTGGGATGCAGGCGAATCAATGTGCAGCGCCGTTTTCCTGTCCGTTTTCGGCCTCTGACCCACCGAAAAGAACGAACAGACTGCCAGTTATCAGTAAGACGTTCACTCCGGTGAAGATACCGCTGGTAAGGTCAGCTTGTGCAGTGCCTGTCAGGAACGTTACGAGCGGGATGAACGCTCCCAAAGCGAGCAAGCCATTCGCGCGAACAGGGAGACTCATGATACACCCTACGGCGGTATTATGCTAAAAGAAAGCCGTGGTTCCCAGGGCGTGGGAACCAGCGTACAGGTATTAGACTGCTGTATTCTAAGAACCGATAGTCATGAGTTCAGGCACCGAACACGAGGCATCCCCCGACACCCTTGACGAGCCAGACGATGTCTGGGAGGTAGACATCGAGAAACAAATTGGACACGACGAGTACGATCCCGTTGGAACACTCAGCCTGATTACGGTGTATTTCCTTATCATCGCCTTTCTCTGGGTGTTCATGTACTTCGTCGAGTTCCTCGGTCGCGGCCCAACGGTGGTGTGACAATGGAGATACACAGATACGAGAAAATCTGGTTCGGCGTTGCAGTGCTGTTAATCGTCGCGTTTATTGGAACCGTTGCGTACGGTGCCGTCGGAGCCGGCATCGAAATGGTCGACGATGATGGCGGAACCATTGACCCGAATAACCTCAGCGACCACGAGCGGTTTGGCGATACTGGTGTACACCAGGTCGGGGATGGAGAGTTCGAGGTGAACATGATTGCAGTTCACCCGTCGTTTATTCCCAACGATATCGAGATTCCGGAAGGTAGTACAGTGACGTTCTATATGACTGCCAGTGATGTGACACACGGGTTCAACATTGCTGGAACAAACGTAAATTCAATGATTATTCCTGGTCAAATAACGGAGATAACGGTTGAATTCGACGAGTCCGGGACGTATGGGTTCGTCTGTCACGAGTACTGTGGAAGCCTCCATCACGAAATGGAGGGGCAAATCCAAGTTGTCCCTGAAGACGAGTTTGGAGGTGATGCCTGATGGGGGTGTTCGCCCACGAGTATCCCAATGAGGCTGGAATTGTCAGGGCTGCCCTCGCAAGTTCGTTTGTCGCGCTACTTCTCGGTGGCGTGATGGGACTTATTCAGGCGTTGCACCGGACCGGTTACGTACAAGTTATCGACGATTCGACATACTACACGGTGTTGACGCTTCATGGTGTCTCGCTTGCTATCCTATTTAGTATCTTCTTTTTGGTCGGGTTCTTCCAGTGGGCAGTAACTGACAGCCTCGACCGTCCGTCAGAGGATATTCGGTTTACGAAACTTTGGTATGCTCTGATGGTTCTTGGCTCGATTATGGCCGCGGTCCCGATCCTCGGTGGATTTATCGATCAGACAGAAATCAGTGCAGACGTACTGTTCACGTTCTATGCGCCCCTTGAGGCACATCCACTGTTTTATGCCGGGCTTGCTGTGTTCATTATCGGCACCTGGCTTGCAGGCATCGACTGGTTCCGCTCGTGGTGGGCCTGGAAACAGAAGAACCGTGGTGAGAAGACACCGCTGCGGACATTCATGGTGTTGACGACGATGCTTATGTGGTATCTCGCTTCCGCCGGTGTTGCTATCGCTGTTATTTTCTTTTTGTTACCGTGGCAACTCGGTCTTGTCGGTGGCGTGAATCCACTGCTAACACGGACGCTATTCTGGTTCTTTGGCCACCCGGTCGTGTACTTCTGGCTGATGCCGGTGTACATGATGTGGTATGTCATCCTTCCCAAACTCGCGGGCGGCCGCTTGTTCAGTGACCCGCTTGCACGCATCGTGTTCGTTCTCTTCTTGGTGCTTTCGGTGCCAACTGGTATACATCACCAGTACGTGGACCCCGGTATCTCAGAAGGGTTCAAATTCTTGGCAATGACGAATACGATGTTCTTGCTGTTGCCCAGTCTGCTAACAGCCTTTACCGTTGTGGCAAGCATCGAACACGGTGCACGTCAGCGTGGTGGCTCTGGCTATTTCCGATGGCTCACTGACTTGCCGTGGAACCGCCCGGCGTTTACTGGCATGGCTCTGGCAGCACTGATGTTTGCCGCAGCAGGCTTCTCCGGGATGGTAAACGCAGGTATGAACTTCAACTACCTCGTTCACAATACACTCTGGATTGTCGGTCACTTCCACCTCACTGTCGGGACCGCCGTAGCGCTGTCGTTTATGGCGTCTACATACTGGTTCCTCCCGAAGATTACAGGCCACAAAGTGTTCAGCAAGCGCCTCGGTCTCGTTCAGGTCGTCGTGTGGTTTATCGGAATGGTGTTCATGTCGAACGCGATGCACCGCATCGGGTTAGCTGGTGAGCCACGGCGAACCGCAGACCCATTCTACGATGGTGTGACCTTCGAGACATCGCTTGGAACGATTAGCGAACTGCACGCCCAGATTGCGCTGGGCTCTGTGCTGCTGGTTGTCTCACTACTGCTGTTTGCAGCACACATTCTCTTGTCGTGGTTCAATTTCGCTGATAAAGATGCACCGACGCCAGACACAATTCCGCCAGCTCTTTCGGGTCCGGAACACGCCCCTGCAGTCCTCGAAAACTTCCGGTTGTGGACCGCTATCGCAATCGGGCTAATTCTTCTCACTTACACACTCCCGATTGCAGCAATTGTCTCTGGAAACGGCTGGTTTGGCCCAGTGACCACGTTTATCGGCGATACCAGTAGCTTCCTCACTGGGTTATTCCATGCAGTCTTTGGGGTGATACCATGAACCGTCCCGGTACGGCAGGCCTGCTGGTTCTCGGTGCGTTCGCTATCGTCTTCGCTGTCGAGTTCAATACACTGCTCGGAATGTTCGGCATTGACATCGCGCCGAGCGTCTACTTCCCAGCCATAGGGACCATCCTCGCCGTGGTGTTTGGTGGTCTCTTGCTTCTCCCGAAAAACCAGGATGCTGCCTCGGTGAGTGCATAGACAAAAGGCACCAATTCCACGTCAATAAGATAATGAGTAGCGTTACCGAGAATCCGGGAATAATCCGCGCATTCAGGCTCTTTAGGAGTCGTGCGGCAATTCTCAGTATATTTGTTCTCGTCGCTCATATTGTGGCACTACTTGCATATGTACACGCAACAGGGACAGTCATCGCAGCGGAGCGTGCGATGGTGCCGGTCGTCTGGATTACAGTTGCGGTCTGGCTAGTTGCTCATCTCCGAGAGCGTGGGTGCCAGACTAATACCGGCTTGTTTGCCCCCATCGTCGGTGTGGTGTATTTTTTCGTGCTCGCAATAATTGGCGGCGTGGTCGGTCTCGGCGCCGAAACCAGTTCTCTTGCTGTCGAGGTTTCAACTCCCGGCTGGGGGCCAGTTGTGCTCGGCTCTCTGCCACCGATACGGATTGTTCTACTGCCGTTCAAGGTTATTGGCTACATTGGACTCTCCTACGGCGTATACCGAGCTGTTGCAGCAACATCTCGCGGAGCAGTTGCCGGCATTCTCGGGCTGTTTGCGTGTGTAAGCTGTACGCTACCACTGATTGCTACGGCTGGTAGCTTCCTTACTGGAACCACACTCGCACTCCAGACAGGGGAGTTTACCTATGACATCGCAACGGGCGTGTTCGTGCTGACAGCTGTACTGCTCGTCGTTGGAGTGCCGACAGAACAGTAACACGTCATCAGGTGCTGTTTAGAGAATATGATTTTCCTTAAGGACTGCCTGAGTGTTTGTACGGAGCGTTTATTACTGGCTAATTGAATACGTGTGGTATGACCAAACAAAGCAATCATCAGCGGTACGGTCCCGAGCAGTTGTCCGAGTATCCCGATGTCGATCTAGACTGGGCACACAGCGATACGGACGACCCGACGAAGCTCACAATATTTGACCCAGCCACCCCACACATTGCGGCGGCCTGGATTACCGTCGACAGCGAAGCCTGTTGCTCGCTTGAACGTGCTCGGTAGAGAGAGTGTGCCCGGAAACTGGTGGTCACGAGGTAACGTTGGGAAAACAGTATAAGGGGATAGACAGGCTCGGTTCGGGCAAACAAAGGCTTAAGACCAGTCTCCAAGACCCGTCTGGACGAGCGATTGCTCGATACGCTCGAAGCCGCGTTCGACCTCGTTGGCATCAACTTCCCAGGTTTCGGTGACAAACTCACGAGCTGCCCCTACATCTGGGTTGATTGCCGTGTCGACAGTCACGTCTTCGACAGGCGGATCAAGAAAGAGCGAGCGAAGCCGGTCTGCGTTGTCGATATGTTCATCACGCGCCGACAGTGCGCCAAAGAGGTCACCATGTTCGGAAACAAGCGAGACAGCGGTCTTTGGGCCAATGCCGGAGATGCCCGGATTAAAGTCTGTTCCACAGAGTAGCGCCACGTCGACGAGTTGCTCCCAGGTCAGGTCGTGGTTTTCAAGCGTTGCGTCGAAGTCCATCAGCTCGGGGTCGCCGCTACTCGTGAGTTGCCGGAGTGTGTAAGGCGCGCCAAAGAGCAACGCGTCGTAGTCTTCGGTCCCGGCGTAGTCGACAGTTTTCTGCCGGGCCATGTGGGCACACTGGGCCTCACCCTCGGCGAGTGCATCCACAACCGGGACATCAAGCAGTTCGAACAGTTGCCGAGTCGTCTCGATAATCGTGTCGGTGAGCCGTTGTGTTCTGGATTCGAGACGGGCAACTGCGACTTGGTCGCCCTCTTTGCGGGCCTTTGCAAGCTCTGCCTCGTATTGCTCGCGCTGTTCTCGGCGCTTTGCTACCTCGTCTTCTTTGAGGTCAGTAACAGCTCCGTCGAAGACGAAGACGGGCGTAAGGTCGTGTTCGAAGAACTTCGGCAACCCCTGGACAGCCCCGAGAAGATTCGCAACCTCGGTCCCGTCACGCGTAGTGTACTTCTCGTCGCTGGTCCACTTGACTGTCGTCGTGAGATAACGATACAGCCAGTTGTGCGCATCAACTGCAACTGTCGACTCCCCCACGTTATCGAATGGCACCTCTGTAATCGCAGCGAGGTCGCGTAAATCTGCGTTTCCCATTGTCAGTTGTTCAGGCGGGAACGGCGAAACAATTTTTGATCCAAACTGCCGTCCTACAGCACGACGAGCAACACGATGGTCAACACAGTTGCTAACAACAGAACAGAGGTTCCGATACCAGCGCGGAGATACAGCCGCGGGGGTGCACCGCCGTCAGCCTGTGGTTGTTCGTCATCCCAAGACGGCCGAACTGATTGGGGGAGATACCGGGCAGTTCGGGCCACAGCCAACGTCGGATTGGCTCCAACCCAGTAGCTGTTACGGACCAGCCCGACCGCAACCCGGTCAACGAAAGCATACAACTCGGTAACGGCCACAATCAGGACTCGTCCACCGTAGAAGAATCCCCGGTTGTACAGGGAATCGATATCCGGGACTCTCCCAATATGATGGAGCGGCCCCCGCAACACGGCAAAGCCAATTGCACCCGCACCAGCCAACACTAGCCCTTCAGTAATGTGTGAGGCTGTGTAGGTAGTGTACTCGTACTGCCCCTGGAATGGCAATAGCTCAAAGAGAAGCGTTGGCCGGAGACCAAACAGAACACAAAGTCCCGCAACAGAGACCATCGACACACTCTGGCCGATATTTGCGTCTTTGACCACTCCGTCGTAGCTTCCTTCGATGAAAGCAAAATAGCCCAGCTTGATAAACGAGAGGAACGTTCCGACGCCGCCAAGCAAGAGGAGATACCAGAGAATATCCAGATGTTTCTTGTGGGCCGCACCAATAATCATCCCCTTCGAGACGAAGCCGTTGAATCCGGGGAAGCCAGCAATGGACAGCGCCGCGATTGTAAACGTAATAGCAGTAATCGGCATTTTCCGACCCAAGCCGCCGATGTTATCGAGACTCTCCTGTCCTGTCCGGTAGATGATGACACCGACAGTCATGAACAACAATCCCTTGTAAAGGATGTGGTTGAACACGTGTCCAAACGTCCCTGCCGCCGCGAGGACGTCGTAATACTTGTCATGACCACCGTGACCGATGGCTCCACCAGCAAGACCGACGCCAGCAATCATATACCCAACCTGAGACTGAATGTGATAGGAGAGAAGCCGACGCATATCTGACTGGAGCAGCGCCGCAAACGCACCAAAGACGGCCATCGCACCGCCCATGTACGCAATCCAGATATGACCGTCAGGGAACGCGCGATACATGCCATAGACTCCTGTTTTGGTTGTGTAGACACAGAGAAACACACTCGCAGCGAGATGTGGACTCGGATAAGTATCGGGCAACCAGGCGTGTAGCCCAACAAAGCCAACGTTGACTCCGATACCGATTGCGGCAAGTGTCGCAGGGACGGTGCCGGTAATGCCGTTTCCAGTGAATGCAACCGCCCCGACGTTAGCGTAATGCCAGACGATAGCAGCAAGGAAGAGGCTGCCACCGATACCGTGAAGCATAGCGTAACGGAACCCGGACCGGACTGCGTCGCCACCGTAGTGCCAGACAAGCAGCGTGCTCGTGACAGCCATCAGCTCCCAGAAGAAAATGAGCGTTAGCCAGTCACCGGCATAGACGGTTCCGAGACTAACTCCAACGTACGACAGCGCAAACGCCGTCTGGATGCTGTCAGCGTCACTAGCATAAGAGTACAGCACCGCAACCGCCGCGATGAACCCGAAGATGAGGCCCATCAGTCGCGAAAACTGGTCGACGTTGTAAATGACCACGTCGAAGGTGCCAAACAGTTCGAACCCAGAGAGGTGTGTTCCCTCGTCGATAACCAACGAGATAGCGGCGACGCTCCCAGTCGCGAGAACGCCAATAGCGTGCCCAAGACGCCGGGGCAAAACGGGCACAAGAACTGCGGCAATTAACACAATAGCAAACGGCGGGATAGATTCGAGCACCATTAGGCCATCACCCCCTGAGCGACATCTTCGATAAGTTGGAGGAACACAGCGGCGTCGGGCACGATACCAAGAACGACAGCACCGGCGGCAATGAGCAGTATCGGCCCAAGCATGAGCCATGACCCCTCATCACCAGTCCAGCCAACGCGGTCCCAGCCGCCGTCACCGGGGCCACCATGGTGACCCTCCTCAACGTGCGTGTCGTGGGACTCAGCGTCGCCGCCCGGGTCCTGTTCGGAGCCACCGTCGGTTGCAGCCTGCTTTGGGCTGTGGCCCCCAAGTGGCCCCTCGACGAGTGGCTTCGAGTCGGCACTGTCGTAGGACTCGAAGAACGCGCCGTAGACGATAGGCCAGAAGTACGCGATGTTGAGGACACCAGAGATGAGTAAGACAACAGCAAATGCGGACTGGCTCGCCTGAACAGCGCCGATAAGGATAAACCACTTACTGACGAACCCAGCGACCAGCGGAATACCGGCCATTCCTGCTGCAGCGATGCCAAACGCTGTCATCGTCAGTGGCATCCGCTTGCCGATACCGTCCATCTCGCTGATGTAGTCCGTGTGGGTTTCGACGTGGATAATCCCCGCACAGAAAAAGAGGGTGAGTTTCATAAACGCGTGAGCTGGGATATGGAGCAGTCCACCCTTGATGACATTTTCAAGGCCTGCACCCGCAACAGCAGCAGGCCCGACAAGTCCCAAACCAAGCACGATATACGAGAGTTGGCTGATCGTCGAGTACGCTAGCCGACGCTTGAGACGGTCAGCGCGAAGCGCAATGATGCTCGCCACCGTGAGCGTGATTGCGGCAACAATAGCAAGCACGATGCCGACACCGAGATCACCGACAAGTTGTGGCTCGTATACCTCCAAAACGAGGCGTGCGATACCGAAGACACCGCTTTTGACGACTGCCACGGCGTGGAGGAGACCCGAAACAGGCGTCGGCGCGACCATCGCGTCAGGCAGCCAGGAGTGAACCGGCATCAGGGCAGCTTTGACGCCGAACCCGGCTGCGAGCAGACCGAACGCTGCCCGAGCGAGGGCGGCGTTGGAGTCGGCGAGATGCGTAGCAGTTGCCCCAAACTCTGTCGTTCCAGCCATGGCAAACACTAGTGCAGTGCCACCCAAGACGAGCAACCCGCCGCCAAAGAACGTGTACGCGAGGTACTTCCGACCCGCCACTCTAGCTTCTTTACTTCCGTCGTGGGCGACGAGCGGATACGTAGCGACCGAGAGAAGTTCGTAGAAGACAAAAATTGTCAGTAGATTGCGCGCGAACGCGATACCGACGGCTGCCGAAAGGCTGGCAGCAAAGGCGGCGAAAAAGCGGGTCTGGTTTCCCTCGTCGAGGCCACGCATATATCCCGCCGCGTAGAAGGCTGTGAAAATCCAGAGAAAGCTGGCCAGTAGCGCAAATATCATGCCAAGCGCGTCAGCCTTCAGAGCGAACTCAATACCGTAGACAAACTCACCGAGTGACGCTTCATATTCGGTCCCGTCGAGTACGCCGGGGACCATGCTCGCGATGAGGCCGAACTTCGTAAGCGCTGCAAGTATCGACCACGACTCGCGGATATTCGGGTAGCGATGCGACGCGACAATCAACACGACCGAGACTGCCGAGACGAGCACGGCGGCCAGTGGTCGAATATCAGTGACGACTGCTTCTGTCATTGGTGTACCTCCGGCGATGATTCTTGGATTGCATCGACGAGTGGATCGATAGCGTCGGTCAGTTCAGCGCCCATGAACCCGAGTCCAACGGCGAGAACGGCAGCAGTAACGGCCAGTGCAACCATGCCAAAGGAAACCGAGCCACGGCCGTCCGTGGCAACTGCTGGCTCCTGGGCAGTGTCGGTGGTCTCGGAGAGGGGGGTGAAATACAGTTTCTCCAGCAACCTTGCGACGTACAAAAGCGTCAAGAGGGTACTGGCGAAGATGACGAAAACGAGCGGCCAGAGTTCTGCCTTGACGGCGGCTAACCCGATATACCACTTGCCAACAAAGCCAATCATCGGTGGGACACCGATGAGACTGAACCCAAGGACAGCAAGCGTCCCAGAGAGAACTGGCCGCTCCGTGGCAAGACCAGCATATTCATCAATAGACCGTGCACCGGTGCTCTTTTTTATTGCACCGACAGTCGCGAACAGCCCACCCTTGATGACAGCGTGGCCGATGAGATGGATAACAACGCCGTACACCGCAAAGCGCGTCGCTGTATCCGTCGCTGCTGGGTGGACACTGATACCGATAGCCATCGCGATGAGACCGAACTGTGCAACCGACGAATACGCAAACACTCGCTTGACTCGCTGTTGCATCGCAGCCAGAACGCTACCGATGACGACACTCAAAGCGGCCAATACGAGGATGGCCTCTGTTGCTTTGACATTCACAGCGAAGAACTCGGGTGTGAAAACGACCCATGTGATGCGAGCGAGTGCGTAGGCACTGGTCGTCGAGACGAGCGCGGAGATGAGGACCGTCACCGAATCTGGCGCTTCGGAGTACGCACCCGGCTGCCACGTATGGAGCGGGAAGATAGCAGTCTTGGTCGCCAGTCCAACAGCGATGAAGCCAAAGCTTGCGACAACCAGCGGCTCCGTGTAAAGCGCTCCCGTCACTTCAAGCCATTCAGGCTCACCTGCGAGTACGCGTGAGGTGTCAACCATGTTGAGTGTCCCAGTCCGGACAAACAGATAACCAACACCGACGAGATACATCGACGCGCCGGTCGTCCCGATGACCAGATACTTCAGCGCCGCGACAGCTGATGCCGCCGAGCGGTCGCTGGCAACGAGTGCGTAGGTCATTAGCCCCACAATTTCGAGGAAGACGAACATGTTGAACAGGTCGCCTGTGAGGACGAGACCCATTAACCCCCCAGTCAGTAGAAGGTACGCACTATAGAACGTGTTCTGTCGCGGTCCCGCTCGCCGCGCGTAGGCGAGCACACCAAGAGAGACAAACGCGATGAGCGCCACGAGTAGGCCCGAAAGCGCATCAGCGACAAGTTCGATACCGACAATAAACCCTTCTGTATCGAACGAGCCGACAGTTACCTCCTTGCGACCAAAGGTTTCACCACCCAGAATGTGTGTGATCCGGTCACCACCGATATAAACCGCGTACGCAATCCAAGAAGCCATTGCTGCCTCGACAGCGAGAACGAGCGTCGCGACCCACCAGCCAATTCGCTGGCGGACAAGTCCGAGGGCGAGTGGAAGGGTCGCACCGAGTATCGGGACTGCAATCAACAGTGCTGGGAGCGCTTCCTCAGTCATCGGCCCGCACCTCCCGAAGCGTCTCTTCGTCGAGTGTTCCGTACTCTCCGTAGATTCGAACGATGAGTGCCAAGGCAACCGCAGTCAGTGCCACACCGACAACAATTGCGGTCAAGACGATAACCTGTGGGAGCGGGCTGGCATAGGGGTCGTAAGCAGCCGCTTTCTTGGGGATAATCGGCACCTGCCCGGATTCCCCCTTGAACTCGCGTAGATAGGCTGTCGAGACGAAAAACAGGAAGATTGCGGACTGGAACAGATTTAGTCCGATAATCTTCTTCACGAGATTCGAGCTGGCAACAACCATGTACAGCCCGACCACCAGCAGGATTGCAAACAGCACGTACGTGTAGCGAGTCGTCAACAGCTCCGTCACGAGCGGCGTAGTGGAGAAACCCGCCACAGCGGCGACGAAACCGCTACTCATCGCCAGACACCTCCTCGGAAACGGAGTCCTGCATTGTTCCGGCAGCAAGGAGGAAGAACAACCCCACAACGACACTGGCAACTATCGGTGCGACGCCGCCGATTTCGATAGCCTCCAGTCCCCACTTGGCCTTGATACCAAACTCTTCTTTGTACATCTCGTATTCGAGGAAGTTGCCACCGAGGGCGAGTGGGATGAGCCCAATCATCGCAAAAGTAGTGACACCACCTGTTGCGAGTGCAACCAGCGTTCGGTTCTGAATCCAGTCACGGGTCGGTTCGATACCGAACGCGAACGCAATCATCAGCACTGTTGCACCGATAATTGCACCGCCTTGGAAACTTCCACCGGGCGACCCGGAGCCATGGAACATCAAGAACAGTCCGTAAGTGAGCGAGAACGGCGCAATAACCCGGACGGTGACCATAATGACCTGGCTCTCGATATAGGTTGATGTGGCATCCCCGAGTGAATCACCACTGGAGGAGTCGGCGCTACTCACGGGTAAACACCTCCCTGTGAAGGACAAGCAGTGTTGCGATACCAGCAGCAAAGACAACAACTGCCTCGCCGAAGGTGTCGAACCCACGGTAGCCAGCTAGCACTGACGTGACCGCATTGGTCACGTGAGTATCGCTGTAGGCGTTTTCGATGTAGTACTGTGTCACGGCAGGGTTCTCCCAGATCGGAGCGTCTGCAGTCCCGACCGCAGGGAACTCGCCCAGTGTCGAGATGATAACGACCAGCAACGCGCCGAAAACGACGAGTGCCGAGATGTTCGGTCGCTCCAGCCAGTAGTCCAGATCCGGGCGACTCGTTTTGACCAGCGCCAGCAACAACAGGAGTGTCGTCACGCCGGCACCGATAGCCGCCTCTGTCATCGCCACGTCGGGAGCAAGCAGGAAGGCATAGAACAATGCCATCCCCAGGCTGTACGCCGCAAATACGATGATAACTGCGAGTATATCTCGCAGGAGTGCGGTCGCCAGCGCAGTCGTCAAAACGAACACGAACAGTGCTGCCTCGAAGGCTGATATCATTCGTTGTCACCTCCGTCAGTTTCGAGTTTTGAATCACGGTAGAGTTCCTCGTCAGTCTGGTCGTCATCAGTTGTCCACGGTTCGATGCCCTGTTCCTCTGCAGCCCGAGAAATCGCGTGTGCTGCGGTCGGGTTGGTGATGAAAATAAAGAACAACAACAGGACCGTCTTGTACGAACCAGTTTCGAAGCCAATTGCAAGTGCGACGGCAGCGAGGGTAAACCCGGCACCGAGGGTGTCGGCCTGTGAGGCAGTGTGTGCTCTGGAATAAATATCTGGGAGTCGAAGCACACCAGCCGTCGAGACGAACGTAAAGAACAGGCCAAGTAACACGAAGGCGACAATGGCACCATCACGGGCAGCTTCAATCATAGGACACCACCCTGTTCAACGGTAAACTTCGAAATTGCAACCGACATCAAGAAGTTCAATAACGCATACACAAGCGCGATGTCGAGTAACGAAGGCACGTCGAGTCCAGCACCGAGCAACGCCAAAACGACCACAGTGTTCGTCCCGAGGACGTTCACCGCGAGCACGCGGTCCTGTGTAGACGGTCCCTTGATTACCCGATAGAGCATCGCTGTTGCGAGTAACATAAACACCGCCGCAGCCAGCAGGAACACGTCTGTCATAGCGTCACCGCTGAGGAAAAGAATCGGCATCATTGCTCATCACCTCCCGACTCACCAGCAGTCTTGCCACTGGAGTGCGGTCCACCATCCGACTCAAGCGATTTTGATTCGTCTCGTGGCTGCAAGATTGTCGTATCGTCTCGTTCACGAGGCGTCGGCATGCTCATCGCATTTCGACCATAAAACACGAACCGAACAGCTCGTTCGAGTCCGCCGTCGAACAGGTCTTCTCGTGCGCCAGGAACAAGGGTGTGCACCATCAGTGAGCGGCCCTCAACCCGGACAGTGAGTGTCCCCGGTGTGAGCGTAATGCTGTTGGCAAGTGTTGTGACCGGAAGACTTCCCCAGACAGCCGTATCGACGCGCGTGAGCCGTGGCTCAATCGGAAGGCCCGGCTGGAGTATCACTTTCGCGACCAGTACGTTGGCCTTGAGGATTTCCCAGAACAGGTAGGGAACAAAAACAACAAACCGAGCGAGGCGTCCAATCCAGCTGACTGATGGGTCGTGGTTGAACGTGATACGGGAGAGACTGACTGCAACAATTGTCCCAGAGATGGCCCCTGTAACGAGGTCAAACAGCCCAAATGTTCCGGCAAGCACTTGATAGAACATAAACGAGACAAAAAACAGCGCTCCGGCCTGAATCGAGGATGACCGCAAGAGCAACGGCGGACGACGGACCTGTCGCTGGACGGGTGCCTCCTCAACAGGGACGTCGGTAAGTCGAGTAAGCTCGACCTCAAGCGGGCGGAGCAGTGGCGAGCCGACACCGGGGTTGTACTCCGGATCGAGCACCATCCGCTCGATATCATTACGATTGGCCACCGCGGCCAGCGCAGTGCCGACATCGCCGGGGCTGAACAGGTATCTGTCTCTTCCGACATGTGTCGACTCGACTGTCAGCTCTTTACTGTTGTCGCCCGCGTCTTCTTCAGCCCAGACCGTAATTCGGTCCAACAGGGCCGTGACTGTCTCGATATTCGCCTCGGCTTGGTCACCGAGTCGCTCGTCTGAGACTTCAGGCGAGTGGACGTAGACAAACTCCAGGTATCCGGAACCAGTGCCTTCGAGTGCGGTCCTGACCGCGTACTCCACAGTTTGCCGAAGTGTCGACGACTCCGCAACTGGAACCAGCAGACGGTTATCCGGCACCGGCCTTCCACCTCCGCCGATTGACTGCGTGTGTAAATCGCATGGGAACAGCTCGTTAAAAAATGGTGTGTGTGGACGAACGAAAACCATTTCGTTCTATTGTGAACTGCCAACTCTGAGCCGTCTGCCATATATAGTTTATTTTCTGACAACATTGCGAGCGTTGTTCGTGTCGAAAGGTGTTAGTGACCGCCCTCTGGAAATGTGGTATGGCAGGCGGAAGTACGGGTGTCGTCATCGCAGCGATGATAGCGAACGGTGGTATCGCCATTCTCAAATTCATTGGCTTTCTGCTGACCGGCAGCCCCTCGATGCTAGCCGAGACGTATCACTCTATTTCAGACACTGGCAACCAGGTGTTGTTATTAATCGGCATCAAACACAGCCAACGGGGTGCATCACGCGTCCATCCCTTTGGCTACGGAAAGGCGCAATTTTTCTTTGCGTTTCTCGTCTCGGTACTGTTGTTCGGTGTTGCTGGCTGGGAGAGCCTAAAACATGGCATCGCTGAGCTACAGGCGGGCGGCCATGAGATGGAAGCCGGTGAGGCCGAGTTCCTTGGGTTCACGATTGATATCCAGCTTCCCATAGAACCGTTCTGGGTGGTCGTTGCTATTCTTCTAGGTGCAGTCGCGTTCGAAACCTACGCCTTCCTGAAAGCGCGAGCAGAACTAAAAGAACAGATGGAAACCCACGGTTGGTCAGGTTATCGTGAGACCTTCAGTCGGACCAGCGATCTTACCACCTTGACCGCGTTTACCGAAGACACTGTCGCACTCGTCGGACTGCTCGTTGCTCTTGGCGGCATCATTGCCACTCGTCTCACCGAAAATCCGGTGTACGATTCGCTTGGTGCAGTTGTCATCGGCATTTTGCTAATGATATTTGCCGTCTTTCTCGCTATCGAGAACAAACGACTCATTCTTGGTGAAAGTCTTCCAGAAGCAGCCGAAGATTCGCTCAAAGACGCTATCAGTGGTCACAGTACTGTTACTGGCATCGAAGATTTCCGTAGCATGTTCATCGGGAGCGGTGAGGTTCTCGTAACTGCTGACGTGGAGTTCGACGGATCACTTGACACGGCAGCTCTGGACGAAGATATCAGACAGATAGAAACAGAGCTCCAAGCGGTTGACAAACGCGTAAAGATTGTTTATATCGAGCCACAGAACTAGCTCGAGCTTTCTCGGCGTCGGTGGACGACGCCTTGCATATCAACTGCCTTCTCGACAAACGCCTGCACAGCATCCGCTGTCTCGTCGTCTTCGAGGACGATTGGTTGGTCGGCTGTCCGTACCGCAGGGTCGAGGGGAATCGACCCCAAGAAGGGCATATCTGTCTCCTCAGCAAATTCTTCCCCGCCACCCGAGCCAAAGATATCGTGCCGACCGCCACAGTCTGGACAGGCGAACGTCGCCATATTCTCCGCGATGCCAAGAACGGGTGTCTCGTGTTCAGCAAACATCTCCATCCCACGCTCTGCGTCGTCAAGTGCGACCGACTGTGGCGTCGTAACGATGACCGCGCCGGAGACAGGGATGCTCTGAAGCATCGTCAACTGTGTGTCACCTGTTCCCGGTGGAAGGTCAACAACCATGTAATCCAGGTTACCGCCTCGTCCCCACTGGACATCTTCCCAGAGCTGTGTGAGGACTTTATGAACCATCGGTCCTCGCCAGATGGCCGGCGCACTCTCGTCGAGCAGGTACTCCATGCTCATAATCTCAACGTCATGGACAACTGGCGGGACAATCTCTTCTTCCTCGGTGGCTTGTGGCTGGTCGTCAGAGCCCATCATCTGCGGGACGTTCGGACCGTACACGTCGGCATCGAAAAGCCCCACACGAGCACCAAGGTCTCCCAACCCGACCGCAAGATTCGCGGCGACCGTACTTTTTCCGACACCGCCTTTCCCGGAGGCGACGGCAATGATATTCTTGACGTTGGGTAACACTGTTTCCTCAGGGTCAACACCCCGGTCGACTGACGCAGTCAGTTCAACGTCGTAGCCGTACTCATCTAAAACATCCCGAACGCGACCAGCAATACTCGTCTCTGATGGGGAGTACGGTGCGCCAAGACCCAATGTCACGTCAATTGTCTCAGCCTCGTCGTCAATATCGATCTCGGTCACCAGTCCAAGGGATTCGATGTCGTCTCCCAGCAGTGGGTCCTCAACCGACTGAAGCGCCCCTCGTATTTTGTCCTCGTCTGTCATAGCTGGCATTCGGGGTGGTCCAGCGAAAAGGATTTCTATGCGGTCTAAGCGAACTCGACACCGGTGAACTCGAACCGAGCGCCGCCGGACGTGCTCTCGTCGAGCGTAACCTCCCAACCGTGTGCTTCGGCTGCACGGACAACGATTGCGAGTCCGAATCCAGTACCACCATCCTGTGTCGAAAATCCGGATTCGAGTGCCTGTTCTCTCACGGAAGCGGTCATTCCTTTGCCATTATCCTCGACGTAAAACCCTTCGGCGTCTTCGAGAAATCCGACACGTACTGTCACGTCTTCGCCACCGTGTTCGACAGCATTACGCAATAGATTCTCCAGAAGTTGTTGAAGCCGTGTCTCAGCAGCCAAAATCGGTGGTCCATCCGAGACAGTAACTGTTGCTCCACCAGTATCGACATTGAGCCAGCAGTCGTTTGTCACACTGCCAAGGTCAATGGCAGTCTGTTCAGTTACCGCATCGCCCATGCGTGCGAGTGCGAGCAATTCGTCAGTCAATGTCTCCATCCGGTCGACAGAGCGTGCGACAGCATCAAGATGGTCGCTGTCATACTCGTCCATCGCAAGCTCAAGCCGGAGCTGTGCCACATTCAGTGGGTTCCGAATGTCGTGGCTGACGATGCTCGCAAACTGGTCGAGACGTTTGTTTTCGAGACGAAGCTGGTCGCGTTGCTCGCGGAGTCGTTCTTGCTGTTCGATTCTGACGAGTGTCTGTGTTGCGTGCCCAACGAGTAACTCGACGAGTTCGAGGTCACGTTCGTCGAATACACCAACCTCACGAGCGGTTGCTTGGAAGACACCGATATCGCCCATTGGGACTGTTATCACCGAACGATAATCGCCAACTGGCCGTGTCTCTGGGTGTTCGTGGCTGTCGTTGACGAGATACGAGTCACCGGACTTGAAGGCGGTTCCGGCGATTCCGGCTTCACCCAGCGGTGACGCCTCATACTCGGTCAGCTCCGTCGATGTAGCTTCAACCACGAGCGAATCATCGATAACGCTGTCAACAATGCAAAGATCAAGGTCAAGAATTCGTTCGGCAGCGTCGACGACTAGTTTGTACACCTGTTGTTTGCTCTTGGAACCGGCGATATCAAACCCGACTTGGTGAAGTTGTGTAATCTGGTTGTGACGCTGCTTGGCGCGCTGTTCTTGACGTTTCTCTTCGGTCAAATCCGAGATGACGAGCTGCGCAGCGCGCTCTTCGTCAAACGTAACGGGGACAACTGTCCCGCGTCCATGGCGCGTGTTTCCTTGCAGGTCCATGAACTCGTAGGCTGTGAACTCAACCGGCGTACGCTCTTGTAGGACCGTATCGAGCTGTGAACGGGCTGAGTCGTCGTTTGCGGGGAGAAACATGCCGATGTCCAGATCAAGCAGTTCACTCTCGGTGTCTGCTCCGGCCACCTCGGCGGCGTGGGCGTTTACATACCGTATCGTATGGTTTGTGTCGACGACAAGCATCGGCACAGGAGCCTCTTCAACCAGCATACGGTACTCCTGTGTTCGACTTTTGACCCGTTTGCGGGCGTCGGTCGCACTGACTGCATTCAGGACTCGGTTTGCAAGCAGTTCATACTGGCTCTCTATCCGTTCTTTCCGGAAATAGTCGGTCGCTCCTGCGGAAATTGCTTCACTTGCTATGGCTTCGCTTCCTTTGCCAGTGAACAGGATAAATGGAATGTCTGGGCTTCGTTGCATCACCTTCTTGAGAAACGCGACACCGTCCATCCCGGGTAACTTGTAGTCGCTGACAATACAATCGATTGTCTCATTTTGTAGCTTCGACAGCCCCTCTTCGGCGTCGATAGCCTGAATTATATTGAACGCGTCGTACTTGCGTCGGATAAACTCAGCTGTCAGCTCGGTGAAATCGGGGTCATCGTCGACATGTAGCAGCTGAATCGTCCGTGTCACTACGTTACTATTTGCTGCTAATCACTTAAAAGCAGTCGGGTGAGTTGGCTTTTCGTGTGGATGACTGCCGTCTTACAGCAGTTGCGAGAGGTCCGTGGGATTGTCCACCCAATCAGAGAGAATTCGATGAAAAGAGACAGCCGTTTCGTTGTGTTTATATACTCCCGGGGAAGAGAGTGTAGTAGAATCGTGTAGGGGTGTTGGACCCCGAGTCCAGTCGATGGGCGCAAGTACAAGGCAGCTAAGCGCGAGTTTCGCGTGTCGTGGTAGCCAAGTGGCCCAAGGCGCATGGTTGCTAACCATGTGGCGTCATGCCTCCGGGGTTCGAATCCCCGCCACGACGTGCATCACAACGACTCACACATGAGTGAAGAACAACCAGACAACGCGGGCGAGGATGGCGAAGACGATGACATTCGCTACTTCGTTCGCATCGGCCAAGCCGACCTCGACGGGACCAAGTCGATAGAGCGGTCCCTGACAGATCTCAAGGGTATCGGACATCGTGCAGCACGAGTGATTGCTGATCAAGTAGGTGTCGACCGTACCGCTACGTTCGGCGCACTCGAAGATGACACTATCGACGACATTGTCGATACTGTGGAAGGGTTCGAAGAAGAAGTACCCGAGTGGCTCACAAACCACCGGAACGACTTCTTTGGCGGCGAGACCACCCACGAAATCGGCAGTGAACTCGGTCTGACACGACGACAAGACATCAACCGAATGAAAATGATCGACTCCTACAGAGGGGTTCGACACAAGCGCGGCCAGAAAGTACGCGGTCAGCGTACCAAGTCGACGGGTCGTACTGAGGGCACCATCGGTGTCAACGTCGAAGCCATCAAGGAGGAAGCCGCAGAGGACGACGTAGGTGAGGAATAATGGCACTCGGAACTAACACAACGTTCTACGAAACACCGAATCATCCGTATCAGGAAGAACGTATCGCCGAGGAATCCGGCCTTCTTGGGAAGTACGGACTCAAAAACAAAGAAGAGCTTTGGCGCGCCGAGTCCGAACTGCGCCAGTACCGACGTGAAGCCCGAGACGCACTCGGGGCAACCGGCGGCGACGAGAGTCAAGCCGAAGCCGAGCGCTCCGAGTTCGTGGCCCGCCTCCAGCGCCTCGACATTCTTGACGAGCAGGAGTCGCTGGCGGACGTGCTATCGTTGGAAGTGACCGATATTCTGGAGCGCCGTCTTCAGACGGTTGTTTACCGGAACGGACTGGCCAACAGCGTCGGCCAGGCTCGACAGTTCATCTCGCACGGCCATATCACCGTCAACGGTGCACGCGTTCAGCGGCCGTCGTACAAGGTTGACGCCGACGAGGAGCACTCTGTCGCCTTCGACGAGAGTTCAGCGCTGAGTGACGAACTCCACCCCGAACGAGCGGAGGACCAATAAATGCCAGAGGAAGAAAGTATCTGGGGCATCGCCCACGTGCACGCATCGTTCAATAACACTATCATCACCATCACGGACCAGACCGGCGCAGAAACGCTGGCCAAGTCCAGCGGCGGAACGGTCGTCAAGCAGAACCGTGACGAAGCTTCGCCATACGCCGCTATGCAGATGGCAGAAGAAGTCGCCGAAGACGTACGAAATCAGGGCGTCGAAGGCGTCCACGTCCGCGTTCGTGGTCCAGGCGGAAACCAGCAGACAAACCCCGGACCGGGTGCGCAGGCGACAATTAAAGCACTCGCTCGTGCCGGACTCGAAATCGGTCGTATCGAAGACGTGACGCCGATTCCACACGACGGGACACGCGGTCCAAAGAACGCGGGCTTCTAATCATGTCCGAATACGAGGTCCAGTTCGTCGAACGTAGCGAACGAAACGCACGATTCGTTGTCCGTTCGGTAACGCCAGCGTTTGCCAACGGCATTCGCCGGGCAATGATCGCAGACGTGCCGACGCTCAGTATCGACACCGTTCGTTTCATCGAGAACTCGAGCGTAATGTTCGACGAGCAGATCGGTCTCCGACTTGGACTGGTCCCGCTAAAGACGCCACCAAACGAGTTTGAAATTGGTGACGAAGTGACCCTCTCGCTCGACGTATCGGGGCCCGAGACCGCATATTCAGGCGATCTCGTCCCAGGAGATGGGTCAGTCACTGTCGCCGACGATAACATCCCGATTATCGACCTCAAAGACGGGCAGCGACTAGAGATTGAGGCCGACGCGGTTCTCGATGTTGGCAACGAACACGCCAAACATCAGGGTGGCGTTGCTGTGGGCTACCGTCATCTCCAGACTGTCGAAGTTGTCGGTGAGAAAAGCGAGTTCGACGACGGAGAGCCACACATTCTTCGGGGCGTCCTCGAAGAGCAGGAAGCCGAACACGCTGCTGAGACTGGTGACGGAACACCCGAAAACGGCGATCTCGTTCCGACCGGTGAGTTCGAGAACGACCTCACGAAC
This sequence comes from Halovenus rubra, assembly GCF_026586665.1. Taxonomy (GTDB): domain Archaea; phylum Halobacteriota; class Halobacteria; order Halobacteriales; family Haloarculaceae; genus Halovenus; species Halovenus rubra. The sequence continues at coordinate 223,725 of NZ_JAODIY010000004.1, read as the reverse complement.
CGGTATCCCGGGAAAGAAGTGACAGTCAAAGACGTTCCGGATGCGTTTGTTTTCGACGTCGAGACGGACGGCTCGCTCACTGCGGATGAACTCGTGGAGCTAGCCGCTAACACACTCGGATCACGCGCCAACGAACTCAAAGACGCAGTCGCACTATAGCAATGATTGGACACCCCCACCGTACGACGGCAGCCGGGCGCGGAGAGCGCGTGCTGGCACCATTGGTCACGCCGGAGAGCGGCGCTGACCGACGGACCGAAAGGGGTTTGTGGGGGTCACAACAACCAGTATACGCACGCAGGGATAGCCAAGTCAGGCCAACGGCGCAGCGTTCAGGGCGCTGTCCCGTAGGGGTCCGCAGGTTCAAATCCTGCTCCCTGCATTTTTTAGGAGGTAGGTTATGAGCAAGACAAACCCGAGACTTAAGAGTCTCATCGCCGACCTGAAGTCGGCTGCCCGGAACTCCGGCAGCGACGTCTGGAGCGACGTCGCCGAGCGACTGGAGAAGCCGCGGCGGACGCACGCAGAAGTCAACCTGGGCCGCATCGAGCGGTACGCTCAGGAGGATGAAACAGTCGTCGTGCCGGGAAAAGTCCTCGGCAGCGGTTCCCTCAACAAAGAGGTAGCCGTCGCCGCTGTCGACTTTTCGGGCACTGCGAAGACCAAAATCGACCAGGTCGGTGAGACTATGGAACTCGAACAGATACTTGAACAGAATCCGGAAGCCTCGAACGTACGGGTGATTCGATGAGCATCGCAGAGTTTGATGCAGATATCGTCGTTGACGCCCGTGACTGTATCATGGGTCGTGTCGCCTCACAGGTTGCCGAAAAGACGCTTGACGGTCAGACCGTTGCAGTGGTCAACGCCGAACAGGCTGTCATCACCGGCAACGAGGACGACATTATGGGAACTTACACCAAGCGCCGCGAGCTTGGGTCGGACCGCGGTCCATACTATCCGAAGCGACCGGACCGAATCTTCAAGCGAGCAGTGCGAGGAATGCTGCCGTACAAGAGCACGCGAGGCCGTGAGGCCTTCGAGAACGTCCGCATCTACGTCGGCAACCCCTACGAGGGAGACATGGAAGCGAACGTGCTTGACGGAACATCCCTGGACAGGCTTTCGAACATCAAGTTTGTCTCACTGGGAGACATTAGCGAATCACTCGGAGCAAACGTAACATGGTAACGAACACATCAGGCAAGAAGAAGACGGCAATCGCGCGAGCGACCGTTCGGGAGGGGACCGGCAAGGTCCGCATCAACGCCCGACCGGTCGAGTTGTACGACCCAGAGTCGGCCCAACTGAAGATTCTGGAACCGTTCCGCGTTATCGACGACCCGCTGCGCGAGGAGGTCGACATCGACATCACCGTCGAAGGCGGTGGTGTGATGGGGCAGGCTGACGCCGCACGAACGGCAATTGCCCGCGGACTCGTCCAGTACACGAACGACGCAGAGTTGCGCGATGCATTCATGGAGTTCGACCGGTCGCTACTGGTCAACGATGTCCGACAGCGTGAGGCCAAGAAATGGGGCGGCCCGGGCGCTCGTGCCCGCTACCAGAAATCTTACCGGTGATACAGCCATGATGGTACCAGTCCGGTGTTTCACGTGCGGGACCGTCGTCGGTGAGCACTGGGAAGAGTTTAAGCATCGCACGAAAGAAGCTGACGAGCCAGAAGACCCCGAAAAGGTCCTCGACGAACTGGGCATCGAACGACACTGCTGTCGACGGATGCTTGTCTCGCACAAGGACCTCGTCGACATCGTCGCACCATATCAATAGTATGTCGAAACCAGATAATCGCTACGAGAAGGCGCGAATCATCGGCGCACGAGCCCTACAGGTAGCCTACGGCGCACCGGTACTCGTCGAAACCGACCAGCGAGAGCCAATTCTCATCGCTGCTCAGGAGTACGACGAGGGTGTGTTGCCATTCACTGTGCGGCGAGGTGACCGTGCGTGACGCTCGTCACGGACGTCCGCCTGCGGCGGGTACTCGACTCACGCGGTAACCCGACTGTCGAGGCTGACGTTCGAACGGAAAGCGGCGGCTTCGGGCGTGCAAAGGCGCCATCCGGAGCAAGTACCGGAGAGTACGAAGCAATTGAGTTGCCTGTCGGTGAGGCAATCGCCGGCGCACGCGAGCGAGCGATTCCTCGTCTTGTCGGAGAGGTCTATGCCGGCAATCAGCGAGATATCGACAACGCGCTCCGTGCTGCCGATAGCACTGACGACTTCTCGCATATTGGTGCCAACAGTGCAGTCGCCATCTCGATGGCTGGTGCCAAGGCAGCCGCCGACGTACTCGGTGCACCACTATTCCAGCATCTTGGTGGCACGTTCCGCGGGGATACCTTCCCTACGCCGCTTGGCAACGTTGTGGGCGGCGGCGAACACGCTGCAGATGCCACACATATCCAGGAGTTCCTCGCTGCGCCCGTCGGCGCTCCATCGGTTGAGGAGGCAATCTTCGCCAACGCAGCCGTCCACAGCGCAGTACGGGACCAACTCGACGAGCAGGGACTTTCCTGTGGGAAAGGCGACGAAGGTGCATGGGCACCATCAGTCGACGACGGGAGTGCGTTCGACATCGTGTCGGCAGCAATCGAGACTGTCGAAGACGATGTCGGCTTCGAAATCCGGCTCGGACTGGACGTAGCCGCCGCGGAGTTGTACGATGCCGACAAAGAGGTCTACCGCTACGGTGAGCAGACTCGTGATACCGGCGAGCAAATCGACTACATCACAGAGCTCATCGAGGAATATAACCTGATCTACGTCGAGGATCCCCTTGACGAAGACGACTTCGAGGGCTATGTCACCCTGACAGAGCGCGTCGGCCAGGGGACCCACATCTGTGGTGACGACCTGTTCGTGACCAACGTCGAACGCCTCGAACGCGGTACCGAAATGGGGGCTGCAAACAGCATTCTGATTAAGCCCAACCAGATTGGGACGCTCTCAGAGACGGTCGACGCAGTTGAACTTGCCCGACGGAACGGGTACGAGCCGGTTATTTCACACCGGAGCGGAGAGACGGAAGATACGACGATTGCACACCTCGCTGTCGCTACTGACGCCCCGTTCATCAAGACAGGCGTTGTCGGCGGCGAGCGGACGGCAAAGCTGAACGAACTCATCAGAATTGAACATAACGCATGAGCGGAAACGATAACGACGGTCTCGAGGAGTCCGACGCCAACGTCGACCCCGAAACAGACGGGACGACCGAGGAGCAGGCTGCCGAGGCCGAGACGGAAGCGGAACCACCCGCCGAAGCCGACGAGGCTGAGGCAGAACCAGTTGACGACGAAGCGTCGGATAACGAAAGCACGCTTGACGAGGATGTCATGTCCGACGAGGATGCTGACCTCCTCATTCCTGTCGAGGACTATCTGGGCTCCGGTGTTCACATCGGGACTCAACAGAAGACCTCGGACATGGAACGGTTCATCCACCGGGTCAGGACCGACGGACTCTACGTCCTTGACGTCGCGATGACTGACAGCCGTATTCGGACGGCTGCGGACTTCCTCGCGAACTACGAGCCAGAGCAGATTCTGGTTACATCGTCGCGCCAGTACGGTCGGTTCCCGGCTGAGAAGTTTGCCGAGGCAGTGGGCGCACGCGCCTGGACCGGTCGGTTCATCCCCGGCACACTGACGAACCCCAAATACGATGGCTACATCGAGCCCGACGTAGTCGTTGTAACTGACCCAATCGGGGACGCACAGGCTGTCAAGGAAGCCATTACGGTTGGCATCCCAGTGATTGCCATGTGTGACTCCAACAACACCACGAGCAACGTTGATCTCGTGGTCCCAACCAACAACAAGGGTCGCAAAGCACTGTCTGTGGTCTACTGGCTGCTTGCCAACGAAACGCTGGACCGCCGCGGTGCCAAGCCTGCCTACTCGCTTGAGGACTTCGAAAGCGATATCTGAGTTTCGGGTTTTCGACTGACAGCGTGTGCAGTTCTCCCGATTCGAATTGCTGACCAGTGGCGACGCTTCTCTCAAGCGAATAGTGAGACCACACTGGCTGTGGACCGAGCGTCACAGGTCAACGTGAACAAACACACAGCCCAAAAGCAACAGCCACATGCCAAGCGTCGGGAACAGAATAACCTCGTAAAATCGATGCCCAACAGCTAACAGCGCCGACTCAAGTGGGCCAGCAACTCCCAGTCCACGCACAGCCGTCTCGACAACAGGAAAGCTAACACGCACTGTTGAGACAAGCGTCCCGACGACCAGCAGTTGTCGCGGGCGACCAGATGGCAGTCGGTAGAGAAGGACCACGAGTGGCACGATAAATAAGACCATGTAGAGTCGCTGGAGGGGAAAAAACAGCAGTGCGACCAACACCGTCCCAAGCACGGTTGCGTTCTTTTTGTTGTCGGTTCCAACATCGAGATAGAGATATCCCAGAATCGGCCCAAGAACGACTGCAGCAAGCGGCGTTACATACGGCGGACCGATACCGAAAATCGCCGCTACCTGCCGCTGGGCCCCGCCTCTGGTTGCTGCTGGCTCCGGAGCGCCGTCGAACCCGTCGTACCGTCCCGTGAGTACCTCGGTAAAGTAGGTCTCAGTTACATCTGGCCCCAACGCGAAGATTCCCACAAGTATGCCAGCGAAGCCAAACACCACAGCAGCCACGACGGCCCGGTATGACCGACGGCGGAGCAACCAGAGACCAAGCACTGCGGGGAACACTTTGACCAATGCGGCCCCCGCAAAGGCAATACCTGCGACGGCGTCACGGTCCCGGTCAAGAGCATCGAGGCCAGCTGCAACCGCAAATCCAAGCCAGAGTGTCACTTGTCCGTTAACCACCGTAATCGCACTGTAAGAAGAAAAAAGCCCAAAACCGGTCAGCAACAGCCAGTCAATCCATGTGAGAGCCACATTCCGTCGTGAAAGTGCGCGCCAGAGGAACACGGCGATACCCACGGCAAAGCCAGTGTTCAATACGGTCTGGACGGCGAACGCGGCTCCGGGACCACCAAGAAAGACATGTGGCACAAACACGAAGATGATAACCGGCGGATAGATGTAGTGATAACCGCTTCTATCCGGCGGGGCCACATTGTAGATATCACCCCCAGAGAGCAACGCGTCTGCTGCATAATAGTAGACATCAGAGGCGAGCATGAACTGCTCGGGTGCGACAAGGGGAACAGCAACGACGCTCAGACACCCAGAGAGAATCCCAAAAAGAAGGACGAGGCGTGCACTCCGTGGCGGCGTCACTGAGCGGTCACGGCCACAGTCATCTGGGCGGTCGGCTGACACACGAGGTGTATCAGTCGACAGCGTATAAAACAGGTCGGCTTTGGGTCAGGGTGTGGTGTCGTTGTCATCCGGACGAGCTCCAAGAGTCAGGGAGATAGTCTCGCGCTCGGCATTACGAATGATTTCGATCTCAATCGTGTCTCCGGGGTCGGTTTCCAGGGCGAGAAACGCCGAGAGTCGCTCCTGACTTGGTATTGCCCAGTCTCCCATACGGACGATGACATCGCCACCGACAGGGACATCTCTCCCGTCGACACTTTGTGTTTCGGTCGTCCCTTCAAGGATGCCATCTGACGGGCCGCCGGGGAGTGTGTCATCGATGTAGACCCCCCACGTAACAGGGAGGTCATTCGCTTTAATAATTGGTGGCCGAACATCGTATAGTTGGATACCCATATGTGAGTGCTCGTACTCGCCGTCAGCAATGAGTGCGGGGACGACATTTTGTACCATCGCGGCCGAAATAGCAAAGCCAATATTCTGTGCCTGTCGCTGTCCCGCACTGACTACACCGACCACGTCACCGCCGTAGGTGACCAGTGGCCCACCGCTATTACCGGGGTTGACTGCCGCATCAAACTGGATACCGTCGGCAATACTATACGGCTGCCCGCGAGGCCGAATGTTCCGGTCAAGGCCACTAATTACACCGGTGGTAAGAGAGCCAGCCAGATTAAATGGGTTGCCAACAGCAGCCACCGGCGTACCAACGGCCTGTGGCTCTTCGACGAGGGGGAGCGGTGTGGCATTCTCCGGTTTGTTTGTCACCTCGATAACAGCGAGGTCACTGTGGATATCAGTGCCGACCACAGAAGCTTCACGCCACCCGGCGTCCGGAAACCGAACGTACGGAGGGACGTCGAAGCTAACAACGTGTTCGTTTGTGACAAGATAGGAGTCGTTGTAGACCCAAGCGGTCCCGCCTGCAGGACCCTGGGGCGTCTGAATCTCGACACCGGCAACCGAATCAATGACTGCATCGTACACTTCTGATTGAGCGCCCTCAGTGGATGGCTTTTCGATTGTCCCCTCCGGCGTATCGGAGGTTTCGGGAAACTCTCCAAGATTTCTATCAGTGCTTTCAGACTCAGTAGAAGGGATTTCTTCGGGTGCTTGAAGCACACACCCAGCCACACTTGCCGACAACAATGATCCCACACCGGCGAGAAGATGACGACGAGACATGCCCGTCTGTTCCATACCAAAGGGAAGGACGCGACAATAATAAATGACCGGGAGCAACCGAACAAAATCTCGTGTTGCCGACGCTTTGATTTCGGTTTCACAGCTCGATGACCGTATACCAAGCGTCGCCAAATCGGTGGCGAAGATACTAGAGCAGGGCCAACAAAAAGACGGCTATGGCAACGGAGCAATCTCGCACAGACGGAGCAAATACGAGCGTATCCGACGACAAGCCAGATTTCTTGATTCCGGGCGTTCGTTGCGGGATCGAGATGGTGCTCGCTGGCGGCCTGATTGTGCTGGTTGGCCTGCCGGCAGAAAACGATATTTACTTCGGTGGAGTGATAACCCTCGCTATTATCGTCATGGTGACTATTCTGTTCTGGGGGATTAATAGACAGATAGAACAGTGGATTGCAGCGGCTCAGTAACGCTGTGTCAGTGAGCGGTCAGTGTCAACGGTGACTGACTCCTCATTGTTTAAGTAACAGTCGTGAGTAACATGAACTGGTATGGATCTTACCTGGCATGGCCACTCAACGTGGCACGTCGAACTGGGGACGACCAGTCTGCTGATCGACCCGTTTTTTGACAACCCCAACACAGAGACAAAGCCGACAGAACTCACCCCTGACTACGTGCTGTTGACACACGGACACGCCGACCACATTGCGGATGTAGGCGAGTTCAGAGATGCGACAGTTGCCGCGACGCCGGAACTTGCCAACTTCGTCGTTGACGAGTTCGATATCGACGAAGCGAACACCGTCGGCTTCAATCTCGGTGGAACGCTAGAGCTGGGTGACGCATACGTCACGATGCACCGTGCAGACCATACAAACGGCCTCATGACGGAGTACGAGTTCTCCGGTGGGATGCCAGCAGGGTTCGTTATCTCGGATACAGAGCCAGCACAGGTAAGCGAAAACGAGTCAAAGACATTCTATCACGCCGGCGATACTGCCCTAATGAGCGAAATGAAAGACGTCATCGGGCCGTATCTCGAACCCGATGTAGCAGCACTGCCGGCAGGTGACCACTTCACCATGGGGCCGCGGCAAGCGGCTATCGCTGCTGGCTGGGTTGACGCTGAGTACGCGGTTCCGATGCACTACGATTCGTTCCCGCCAATCGAAATCGATACCGAAGAGTTCGAGCGTCACATTCAGGCACATGCACCCGACACCGAGTCGGTTGTACTCGACGGCGACGAAACGTTCGAACTGTAGCAAGCAGTTGCCGTCCAGCTAACGGACAGCGCTTATTTCCCCGCAAGTACTGAGGCGATAACCAAGGTTTTCATTCCCCGGGTCGAACAGGAAGTGATGTCAGATATTAACGTCACGAGCACGTGTGAAGAAGGGTACACAACTGAGAGTGTCGTCGGAGACTGGGACCTCGTTGTCGACGCCACAGATGAGGACGGCCCGAACCCGAACGCAGTATTGGTCGCTGATTATGCGTCCTGTTTCATCCCTGCATTCCGTGTCGGGGCCGATAAAGAAGGATTCGACGATGTTGGCACAATCACGGTCGAATCCGCTGCTGAACTCGACGACGGTGACGACTTGTCCAGTATTTCATTCGACATTCACGTTGAGTCGGACCTTGGTGACTCCGTCGACGACGTCGTTGCCCGTGCAGAGGACATTTGTCACGTCCACGCCGCACTCCGAGAGGAACTGCAGGCGGATATTACGGTCACCGACAGCGCAGACCTGTAAACCAACCCCATTTTTTGGAAACGCTGATAGGGATACCGCTTGTAGGGCAGGGTATGAGTAATCAGTGGCGCGACAGGCTTGCAGGTGCGCGCATGCAGGTCGACAAACGTTTCGACGACCGAATTCGCACCTCAGAGTTTACCAACCAGCAATGGGGCCTTATTATGACTGCAGTCGAGTTCGACATCGACAACCCAGAGCAGCCAGAGTCGGCCGAACTTGTCGCCAAAACAGACCAGGTCGAACATATCATCCCAGAACTCGATAACGTCCCACAAGGAATGGGCGGCGCACCGATGGGTCAACAACAGTCTCAGGGCGGAAGTGGTGACGGGCTGTTGGGTAAGATTCGTGGTTTCCTTGGCGGGAACGATGATAGCGGCCAATCCGATGAAGAAACTCTCCAGGCAGCGTCTGCACTCGTTGGTGAGTACGCTGACGAACTCCAGCAGTTTCTCGAAGAAGAAGGGCAATGGACCTCCCTCTGTGAAAGTGCAGCAGCAGCCAAATAGTGATCTGTTGCTTGGCTCAGAGCAGATGAGAGTTCAGTTCCACCCCATATGCGGTCTTCGGTAGGTACCGTATCCACCCAACTGGAACTCGTTTCAGACAGGAGTTATCCACTCTGAGAGGAGCCCTGGCGAACTGCAGCCGCTACGACGCGTCAGCGTCAGGCACTTGCTTTGTCAGTAGCAAGACGACCGAGAGGACTCCGACGATGAAGACGCCAATGGGAATTGGCATCCCAACTGTATCTCGTTCGAGGAACTGAAAGACTGAGGAAGCGCCGACTCCGAGAGTCCCAACTCCCAGTAGTGCTCCCATCAGTCGGACCTCGCTAACCGGTAATCGTGCAATTGTCTGTGCAGTTCTAAGATACAGTGCGAGGCTGAACGCGAATGCGATTAAGAAAACAAGTGCTGCTAGCAGCCAGAGGATGCTCGCCAGCCCAAGTGTTCCCTCGTAGAACGTCGCTGAGCCGACCGGTGTAGTGGCAAACAGCGATGTGGCAAGTTCTGATCCGGAGTACGTCGCATCCAGCGGCTGCGTTGCCTTGATAGAGCTGCCGCCTATATCAAGAACGCCCGGTTGACGGAACTGGAGTTCGACCAGTGCAAACCGGAAAAAGTAGACTGTTCCGCCAGCCGGAGCGTCTCCTTGGTACGCAACGTTCCAAGGAACAAGTAACGAAACCCAGGCTGCGAGTACTGCTAATTCACTCGTATACTGCGAACGAACCCACATGCTCTTAGTGAGGGGTGAGCCGAGACAGTATTAAAGATACGTATCTCGACCAGCAATAGCCATATCTAAGACAGCCACAGACAAGACGAGTTGTAGAGTAAACCATCGCTACTATATGTGATGATGTGCAATTGAGAGCAATTCAATTAATGAGAGACAGATTGGTTCCTGTCGCAATTGCCCTCCTCTGTATTGTGGCCGTCGGAATTGGAGCCGCGTCGTTGTCACAGCCCGCCGATAGTAATGGCGGTAACGGGTTCTTCGGCGACGGAGATACCGCTGAGACAAATAGTACGACTGGCGACAGTCCTCCACGTTCCGAGGCACAATCAGGCCAGCAACAGGCAGCGCAGGGGGACACACAATGTATCAGCGGATGGGATTCGACATCGCTTGGTGTGATTCTTCTTGCGACTGTCCTTGCCCTGTCAGCACTTGTCGGCATTCACGAGGGGTCGGTAATGGCCGGTATCGTCGTCCTCCCTGTGTTAGCAATTCCAGCAGTCCTCCTCATGACCGGGTTATTCGGGTTTATTGGCTGTGCACAGCCTGGGCAGCAAGCAACCGCTGCAGTACAGGAAAACGGCACAGTTGTCCAGAACGGTACATCGTTTAACAATGCATTCGGTTCCGGAGAGGGCGAAGGGTCACTCACGAGTCGGCTACAGATAGTTGGTACCTTTCTCGTAATTGTAACGGTCTTGTTAGCGGGGGCGTTCTACGTCCAACGTCGTGATTCCGACGAGGTGGCTGACGACCATCCAACACAGGTCTCGGATATCGCTGCTGCCGCGGGAGAGGCAGCCGACGAGATAGAGCATGTGTCGGCCGATACAAACGGTATCTATAGAGCATGGGCGAAGATGACAGAGGTGCTCGATGTTGACCATCCTGAGACGAGCACACCCCAAGAGTTCGCTGACGCTGCCCTGGCAGCCGGACTCAACGCTGATGACGTCCAAGAGCTTACCGAACTGTTCGAAACTACCCGATACGGGACAACATCTATCACTAGCGACCACGAGAAGCGAGCAGAGGACGCGCTCCGACGAATCGAGCGAGAGCACGCAGGCCCGGAAGAATCGCCGGATGAAGACCAGGAGGGAGAGAAATGGCGCTGAAACGAACAGTCACCGCCGTGGTGTTGTTCACTTTAGCCGCTGTGATTTTGCTTTCGCCAGTAAGCGGAGAGATACCACTCAGTCGACAGCTCGTATATATTATTGGATTGGTCGTCATCGCTCTCGGAGTGGTGTACGTGTGGCCCGGCAGGGAACAAACACAGGCTACTCCCCCAATGCCAGAAACGCGGGCAGAGCTTTCTTCACCCGGTGAGAGTATTGAAGAACAACTGGATGTGCTCTCGGGAACCCCAGTTCGTCCAGACGCGGTCACGTTCTGGAAAGACACACGAGAGGAGGTATCGACACACCTCCACACGCTCGCAGTCCAGACGCTTGCAGAGCGGTATAACCTGACCAATGAAGTGGCAGTTGAGCTGATAGAGACAGGTACCTGGTCCCAAGACCCCAAGGCTACGGCGTTTTTCAACGCAACAAGGAACGAAAACGATGGCGGGCCGCGGGCCGCATCAATACGGTCCAACGTTGGACAACAGGCACGACACGTGATTGACGAGCTGGGAACAATCGAACGCGGCGAGCAACTTCTCCCCGACGAGGCTGTGACAAGGCCAGAGTCACTCGATAAAGACGGCCAGCAAACAGGTGTTGAGACACAGGACGCAGGTGGGCCACAATGAGCACAACACAGCATCGAACAGAACAAAAAGAGAGAACAGAACTCTCGGACGGTGAAAACGAGAACGAAACTATAAATCAATCACCAAGAGTTCGTCATATTGCCTCCCACAGTACCGGTCGCTGGAAAGTCGTCGGCGGTGGAGCCATCCTCGCTGCTGGTGTAAGTATCCTCGCCAGAGTGCCAGCACTGTTACTCGTCTGTGTTATGGCTGTTGGAATGCTTACTGTTCGGCAACTGTCATCAGTGCCAAACCCCGAGGTGACAGTCAGCCGGTCGCTCTCGCCCGTAGACCCCGACCCCGGCGAGACTGTTACGGTTGAAACCACAATAAAAAACGTCGGCGAGCGGTCATTACCCGACTGTCGATTTATTGCAGGTGTACCCGACGAACTCCGAGTGAGTAATGGAACTCCACGTCTCGCAACCAGACTTGCTCCCGGCGAAGAGTGTACGTTCTCCTACGATATCAAGGCAGAGGGTGGAACCCACAAGTTCGAGGACATCTACCTTATTCTGAGTGATGCAGTAGGAGCCACAGAACACGAGTACAAACTGGGAGTCCACCAACGACTTGACTGCCGGCGCAACCCGTCACCGCTACAAGTCCCAGTTCTCAGGTCAGTGACGACGCCGTATGCCGGTCGACTCTCAACTGAACAGCCCGGAGAAGGACTTGAGTTCTTTGCTGTCCGGGAGTACCGAACCGGCGACCCCCTCAAGCGAATCGACTGGAACCAGTACGCTTCAAGCAAGCAACTCGCGACTCTTCAGTTCAGAACGGAGCGTTCCGCATCGGTCGTTATTCTCGTGGATGTTCGAAAAGACGCGTACGTCCGAACTGACCCAGAAGACAACCATGTCGTTGAGCGCGGAATCGAAGCCGCTGGAAGAGCGCTGGTCACGCTGCTTGATGAAGACCACCAAGTCGGTCTCGCGACACTTGGTCCACCGTTCTGGCTCGCGCCGAGTGATGGGACGAACCACCGCAACAGAGCGTTAGACGCACTCTCGTGTAACCCTGTCTTCTCGTCGACACCGCCGGACGAGGAGTATCCGACGAGACTTCGAACACTTGAGTTACTTCAGCGGTTAACCGAGCCGACACAGGTGATTATATGTACGCCACTCGTCGACGACCGCGTTGAGTTACCGCTACAGATGCTAGAATCGGACGGGCACGAAGTGACTGTACTCTCACCGAATCCGGCAGAGATGGACACCAGAGGCGGTATCGTCGCCACACTCGAACGACAGCAACGCGTCAGCCGGATTCACGGATATGGAATTCCAGTCATCGACTGGGATACCGACACACCGCTTGAGACAACTGTCGCACAGACGATGCACGGGTGGTCAAAATGAGCGACGCACAGACAGACGACAAGACAGTCGATACTGAATGGGTCGAGTTCGAGTACGAACCACCAAGCATCGCGACAGCCACCATCTTCGGTGGGTCACTTGTGGCGATTGCCGCACTCGCACTTTCGACACTCTATATGGCCCTTGGTGCCGGTGCCGGCGCAGCCGTGGTAGTTGCTGGCGTCGTCAAAGGACGACAGAAAGTCGTCACTCTCGGGTCTGGTGTGTTGTTCGTTGCGCTCGTCGGCGCAGGATTGAGCGGCAGTTCTCCAGTTGCTGTTGTCGTCACCGGGGCTGCGATGGTGGTTGTGTTCGACGCAGGTCGGTACGCTGTGCAGTTGGGCACGCAAATCGGACGAAGTGGAACAACGACCGATGCGGAACTCAGACACATCGGACTCACGGTCACAGTGTCGGCCCTGACGGCCATTCTCGGAACAGTTATTTTCCTCGTCGCGCCGGGACAACAGCCGAGTGGCGTGGTGGTCCTGCTATTGCTCGCTGGCGTGTTGTTTATCTCAGCGCTGGTTCTGCGGGATGACGTTGGCGATGTCGTGTAACGGCGTCAGTTTTCGATTTTGACCGTCGGAACAGGAATCTGGTCCATCACATCACGGACGATAGATCGTCGTTCAACCCCTTCAATTGTGGCCTCAGGTTTGAGAACCAACCTGTGAGCAAGGACAGGTTCGACAACACGTTTGACGTCGTTGGGTCTGACGAAATCACGTCCATCGATGACGGCGTGGGCCCGTGCAGATTCGAACAACTTCTGTGTCCCGCGTGGAGAGACACCGACATCGACGTTCGGGTGGTTTCGTGTCGCCCGTCCAACTTTGGCGATATACTGGAGCACATCTTCGTCTGTATGAACCATCTCAGCGACCTGTCTTAGCTCACGGACCGACTCTTGGTCGAGCATCGAGCCGACTGACGGGGTCTGGACGTCACGGTTAGCACGTCGCCGTAGCAGTTCAAACTCGCCTTCTTCTTCGGGGTAGCCCAGCGACGACTTTATTTGGAAACGATCGACCTGTGCTTCGGGTAACTCGAATGTACCCTCCTGCTCGACGGGGTTTTGCGTTGCAATCACGAAAAACGGCTCCGGTAAGTCGTGTGTGTCACCGTCGACGGTAACCTGTCGTTCCTGCATCGCTTCAAGGAGGGCTGCCTGTGTCTTTGGCGGGGCACGATTAATCTCATCTGCGAGGACAACATTGGCGAAAATCGGGCCTTCAGAGAACTCAAATGACCGGTCACGCTCGTTAAAGACGTGTGTGCCGGTCACGTCAGCTGGCAGGAGGTCCGGGGTGAACTGGATGCGTGAAAAGTCAAGACCAAGCGCCGTGGCGAGTGCACTCGCCGTTAGCGTTTTCCCGGTCCCCGGAACATCTTCCAGCAGCACGTGGCCTCGTGAGAGGACACCGACCATGACTGTCTCCATAAACTCTCGGTTGCCGATAACCGCTTCGAGAATCTCGTCGATGACCTCTTCAGTCACCTCGCTTGCTTCAGTCACATCCATATCTTTGGTGAGTTGTCCCTCCCTCTTACAACTACCTCTTTGCTGTCTGCGGGTGAGCCATTTCCGGTCAGTCAGCCGCCTGCTCGCCGCCTGCGTAGGCACGTGTGATACCAACCAGTCGCTTCCGGTACTCACTCTCATCGGGGTCAGTAGCAAGCGATTTGAACAGCGTTCGGAACCGTTCGAACTCGATAGTCGGTGCGTCAGCTGCTGCGGCGTGTGCGAGGTCATACAGTTGGTGGTCGGGGTCGGCGAGATTATGACGCTCAACTAGCCCAAGAGCGAACGCGGCGTTGACAGCGGTAATTTCTGCGTCAGACCCGGCAGCGAGCCGTTCCCACCCCTGTGGCCCCGAGTCACGGTCAGCCAGAGAGCTGGCGAGACTCGCTTCCAGAAAGCCAACCAGTTTGTCTGCTGGTGCGACCTCCATCCAAAGGTCGTCCGCGTAGATGTCTTTCATATGGTTTGCAATCTGATAACAGTGGGTGAGCTTTCGCTGTTCGACTTGCTGGCCGGCGAGACCGAGATAAATTGCTTCTTCGGTTGATTGTGTATGCGATGGGTGCCCACGTTCGTAGTGGTGCATGTGTGCGAACTCGTGTAACGCAAGTTCTCGTGCGATAGCAGAGGTGGCAGCCTGGCGAGAAATAGTCAGCCGATGGCCGTCCTCCGTATGTCCAACACGAGTACGTTCGTCTGAATCGTCAACGACCGTAACCGTCACAGGTCGGTCGAGACGACACTGCGTTTCGAGCAGTGAGCCGGCAGCGAGAAACGGTTCAGCAGGGCCTGCCCCTTCTATTTTGACATCCATACACACACTGACAAGGGATGAGTGCGTATTATATTTGTGCCAGTTATTTTAGCGACACATACGTCAGAAAAGAGATTGCGAGCAGTTCCAGTACACGCATGCCAAGCGCCACCTGCCCGGCAAGAGGGTCCGTAGAGTAAAGCATCTTCATGCTGCTGAGGAAAAACAGGAGACCCACCACATTCTCGACGAGGAGGACCACACTGAATCCAAGCAGTCCAAGCACCATCGTCGAGCCGAACTTGCGATAGTTCGTGAGCCAGACAGAGACGAGGACCCCAAGCAAGAGGCTGTTGACCACGGTAAGCGCGATTCCTAGTATTGTTGGGACACCCATCGCCATAGTTAGCTCACCTTTTCAGAGATTGTTTCGAAGGTATCGCTGTGTTGTTCGAACTGGTCAGTCAAAAAGTACAGCTTCCCGTAATCGTGGTCGCTTGGCTCGACGACGTTGTGTTCTTCTAGCATGTCCAGGTGGTGGTCTATCGTATTGTAGTTGAGGTCTAATTCATCGGCAAGTTCGTTCGCGTTCCGGGGTTGATCTGCCAGCTCTTTGACGATGCGCACTCTGTTTGCACCGCCGCGGCTCCCAGCAAAGAGATACCACAGAGCCTTCTCCATTGACTTAGCTTGTTGAGACGGTGTTGTCAAAGACATTTCGACATCTGTATTGGAGCTATCTGTCTCACCAACAAGCTCGTCGACGTGCGCTGTATGGTTCATCGGGTGTTACCTAGAGTGTCGGCCCGGTTTTCGGAGTTATACCGGGAAAGCCGCGTCAGTTCGTCGAGACGATGGGACAGTTGACAGTCGCTGCACCCATCGCAAGGACGTTCGAGTCAGTAGCTGAGTCAAGGTCCGAAACAGCTTCGAAATCAGCGTTGTCGTATGGATTAACCATCCACAGCGACGAGTACCCATCATCGCCAGGCAACGTTGCGACGACGTTGTGTGTCTGATTACTACCCTCCTCGGTCATGAAGCCGGAAGCCGGGCCGCCGCCCTCCTGTCCAGGATTCGTGTTGAAGCTGACATAAATCGGCGAAAGTGGCATGCTCCCATCGTCAGTTGCCATGAAAGAGTCCTCTTCAAAGAGGAAATAGGAGACGACCTCGCCGTCATACCACCCGTCGACAACCGGTGCCTCGTCGTGGTCGTCGCCAAAGTGTTTCGACGCTGTCGAGCCTTCTGGGACGACCGGGCAGTTCTTTATCATACCAGTCGGTTCCACATCGTACCCCGCCTCGGTAATCCCGTCCACGCTGGTGAGGACGTTTGCCTCGTAGTCATCGGGCACGGTCACTTTATTCACATGCCAGAAGTCATTATATCCCTCATCGCCCGGGATAACGTCGATGATGTTGAGTTGGCCCTCAACTGGGTCGCCGTTCTCGTGGAACAGCGCGTATATTGGGGCTGGTGTGGTGGATTTTACGTCAAAATTATAGTACTCCACCATCCCTCCCTCTGGACCGAGGCCTTGTGTGATAAACGGCGCCTGGTCGAAGTTGACTGGCTCATCTGGACCGGGCAAGTCGTTTTCCTCTGTCCGAACCATTAGCATGCCGGCTTCCTCGCTAAAGCGGTCGACAGTGGCCCGTGGTGCCTCTGTGGGGTCGGTGGGGTTGGGACTATCGGTCATCATCCCAGCAGATTCATCTTCACCGTCCATTCCGTCACTCCCTGTATTCATATCGTCGCCGGAATCATCCATCGAGTCGCCATCGTCGTCACCACCGCCGAGACAGCCTGCAAGTGCAACTGCCGCCGAGCCACTAGCTACCTGTATAAACCTGCGTCGTGTCGTATCGTTGTTTGACATTCCAACTGAACGGTCTCCCTCGTGTATAAAGTGGTTTTTTCAACATTCAAACAAATTCTCCGGAAAATCCGGCGTGAAACTATTGAAATTTCGTTCCAATTTGGCCCCCAGAGATGGGCCAGAAATTAAGTACCAACCGTCTCCCAAGAAAACTCAACCGTCGCGCGCGGCACTGTTGTACAGTATGAAAATACGGACTGACCGCGATTACATTTATTACAGAAACAACCACTGGCATGGTCAAACAGAGGAGAACAAGAGTCCCGCTCACGGTGAGTCGGTAGCTAACCGTATACCATGTAGCGATATAACATAGATACTGATACAGTTCGTCGGAGAGAAACACTACCCTTTTGACCCTGCTACCGGTAGTCGACAACAATAATGGGCCGACGAAAGAAGATCGTCCAGGAATGTGAGACGCTTATGGATAAACCGGAGAACATCCGGAACATTGCAATTGCGGCACACGTCGACCACGGGAAGACGACGCTGACGGACAACCTGCTTGCAGGGGCAGGGATGATTTCCGACGCCACCGCTGGCGAACAACTCGCCATGGACACCGAAGAAGACGAGCAGGAACGTGGAATCACCATCGACGCGGCAAACGTGTCGATGACCCACGAGTACGAGGAGACAAATCACCTCATCAACCTCATCGACACACCCGGCCACGTCGACTTCGGGGGCGACGTGACGCGTGCAATGCGCGCAGTCGACGGTGCGCTGGTCGTTGTCGACGCAGTTGAGGGCGCAATGCCACAGACAGAGACAGTGTTGCGACAGGCACTGCGTGAGGGGGTCAAGCCGACACTCTTTATCAACAAGGTCGACCGCCTGATTTCGGAACTGCAGGAGGGACCACAAGAGATGCAAGAACGGATGACCGACGTTATCCGCGAAGTTAACGACCTCATCCGTGGTATGACCGAGGAAATGGACGATATCCAGGATGACTGGACGGTTTCCGTCGAAAAAGGAACTGTCGGGTTCGGGTCCGCACTGTACAAATGGGGTGTTTCGATGCCCTCGATGCAGCGTACCGGAATGGACTTCGGTGAGATTATCGACCTCGAACGTGCCGATAAGCGCCAAAAACTCGCCGAGAAAACGCCGCTGGCCGATGTCGTCCTCGACATGGTCTGTGAGCACTTCCCCAACCCAATCGACGCCCAGCCCCGTCGTATTCCGCGTATCTGGCGTGGTGATGACGATCTGGACGTCTCCGAGCACATGCAACTGGTCAACGAGGATGGTGAAGTCGTCCTGATGGTCACCGATATCGGTATCGACCCCCACGCTGGCGAGATCGCCGCGGGTCGTGTTTTCTCCGGAACAATCGAGAAAGGACAGGAGCTGTACGTCTCTGGGACCGCAGGCAAGAACCGCGTCCAGAGCGTCGGTATCTACATGGGTGGCGAACGCGAGGAAGTCGACCACGTCCCCGCCGGAAACATTGCTGCCGTCACCGGCCTCAACGATGCAATCGCCGGCTCGACGGTATCCAGCACCGAGATGACGCCGTTCGAATCTATCGAGCACATTTCGGAGCCGGTCATCACCAAGTCCGTCGAGGCCAAGAACATGGACGACCTGCCCAAGCTAATCGAGACACTCCAGCAGGTCGCAAAAGAAGACCCAACTATCGACATCGAGATTAACGAGGACACCGGTGAGCACCTTATCTCTGGACAGGGAGAGCTCCACCTTGAAGTGGTCACACAGCGTATCGAGCGCAACCAAGGCATTCCGGTCACAACCGGTGAGCCAATTGTTGTCTTCCGAGAACAGCCCCAGGAAGCAAGTCGGGAAGTCGAGGGAATCTCGCCAAATCGTCACAACCGCTTCTATATGACGATTAAGCCCCTCGATCAGGGAATTATCGATACGCTCAAGCAGGGCAAAGCGTCGATGGACATGCCGGAACTCGAACGGCGTGAAGCGCTTCAAGATGCAGGCCTTGACAAGGATACCTCCCAGAATGTCGAGCACATCCACGGTGCAAACATCATCGTCGACGACACGAAAGGTATCCAGCACCTCAACGAGACGATGGAACTTGTCATCGAGGGGTACGAAGAGGCCCTCAACGACGGACCCCTCGCCGCAGAGCCTGTCGAGGGCGCACTGATTACGCTGCACGACGCGCGCCTCCACGAAGACGCTATCCACCGTGGTCCTGCACAGGTTATTCCCGCAGTCCGTGAGTCGCTGCACAACGCGCTTATCGATGCGGAAGTCAAACTCCTCGAACCAATTCAGGAAGTCCGTATCGACGTTCCCAACGAGCACATGGGTGCCGCTTCGGGCGAAATCCAGGGTCGACGTGGACGTGTTGATGACATGTACCAGGAAGGCGATCTAATGGTTGTCGAGGGTGTCGCACCCGTCGAAGAGATGATTGGCTTCTCCTCAGACATCCGCTCTGCGACTGAAGGTCGTGCCTCTTGGAACACTGAGAATGCCGGCTTCCAGGTCATGGCCGACAACCTCCAGCCCGACCAGATTGAAGAGATTCGTGAGCGCAAGGGCATGAAGCTCGAACTGCCCGAAGCTATCAACTACTTCTAACTCAGATTTCGTTTTCTGGGTTCCTCACTCAGTTTGTTTCGGATGCCAGTAACCCAGAGTGACCTGAGATATCGCTCTATTTTCGTCACACATAGACAGGGTTTCGCTCAGTCACGTGGATGCCGGTCAGACGACTCGTATAAACGGCTGGATACGTAAACAGTCGGTATGGAAGTTCGCGGTGAGCGCGAGTGTCAGTCCTGTGGTTCGCAGTGGTCGTACTACGAGACAGACGAAATTACCTGTCCGAACTGTGGAAGCGTCCGAAGCGTGAGTCTCGACGAACCAACGACTCATACAGCACGCGATGTAACGCTTGACCTCACAGCCATCAGAAACGACATCAGTGCTGTTTCTGTCGAGACGTTAGCTGATGAGGCTTCTGAGACGGTACGGTCGTACCTCCGACAGGTTGGGTTCGTCAAGGCCGGAGAGCTACAACCACTCGAAGAGACAGTCGTTGCAGCAGCCGAGTTACGTCGAGTCGCTGTTACGCTTGGGCGCGTGATGCGCGTCGAGGACAACGAGGAGTTGTACTTCCTCGAACTACTCAAGCTAGCCGACCAAAATGAGCGGCCAAACCCAGAAGACGTTCCAGAAACGCTATACTCCGAACGAGGCCTCGGTGTAGCAGCAAGTATCGATATGTACACGACAGACATCGGGCGAGTCTACGAACAGCGAGACACTGACGTAGACCGCGTGCTGTCGTCGGTTCGCTCCCGCCGCAAGCGTATCGAGGCCCTTGATGGCGAAGTCGAACCCGAAGAAGCTGAGCAACTACTCAGAGCGGTTCGCGATGTGAGTGCGTACCTGCGAGAAAGCGATGAGACAGCACTCGCTCGGGCATTGGAGCGGTTCTAGCAAAACAGTACGACACGCTGATTGCAGTGTTTGTTGTGTTGGCCCTTACTGCTGTCGTTGCTGGATATGGAAAAAGAGAGCAAGAGACGGACTCCTAAAACTCGGAAAGCGACTTTTTCAGGGCAGTTCAACGTCGATGTCGGTTTGCAAGCTTGTCGCCTTGACCGTATTATAGAGTAGCATTGCGCGTGTCATCGGTCCGACACCGCCGGGCACTGGCGTAATCGCGCTGGCTTTTTCTTTTGCGCTCTCGAAGTCTACATCGCCGACTAGCTCGTATCCTTTCTCGTTGTCAGCGTCGACACGGTTGATTCCTACATCGATAACGACTGTTCCCTCAGTGAGCATCGAACCGTCGATGAGTTCGGGGACGCCAGCGGCACCGACCACGATATCAGCTTCGCGTGTCTTCGACGCGAGGTCATCAGTCCGGGAATGACAGACTGTCGTCGTCGCGTTGCCACCGGGTGCCTTCTGAATGAAGAGGTTCGCCATCGGCTTGCCAACAATGCGTGAGCGCCCGACGATGACAGCATCTTTGCCTTCGGTCTCCACGTCGGTTGCGGCAAGCAACTGTTGGATACCATGTGGTGTACAGGGTTTGTATCGGGGGTAGCCAGCAACGAGTCGTCCAACGTTTTCGGGATGGAACGCATCAACGTCTTTCAGTGGGTCGATTCGTTCGAGTACCTCCCGGTAATCGATGTGGTCCGGGACGGGTGACTGAACCAGAATTGCGTTGACATCGTCGTCGGCGTTGAGGTCGTCAATGGTCTCGAAGAGGTCAGACGCTGGCGCATCGAGGTCGATTTCCACGTCGCGAGTCTCGATGCCTATCTCCTCACAGTCGTTCTGTTTCATCGAGACGTAAGTTTCGCTGGCTGGATCGGGACTCATCAATACTGTCGCTAGTGTCGGGCGTTCATCGTCGCTTGCAAGGGACTCGACACAGGAAGTAAGCTCCTCTCTGATTCCCTCAGCTACTGCATTCCCATCGATTATCTCAGTCATATCTAGGCTCGCGTAGCGGTGACTATTCAACGTCCCGAATTGGTTCTCTCACCGTGGAACAGAGTAGCAGACTTATGTATGAGTAGCTACCAACTTGTTATAACACAAACACGCTCCAGAAACGGAGTGTCCAACATGAAACAGTTTGCCAATGCACGCGAGGACCGAACCACCCCAGCTACTGTTTGTCACTGCAGGCTCTGACGAACTGTCGAGTCTCTCTGACAAGCACGTCAACACGACGCTACCCGTCTCGCATGCAGCGTGGCCCAGTAACGGACTGCCGGTCAACGATGAACTCCCAGATTGTATCTTGGTCTCTGAGAGTCTCAGTACCCAAGAAGTGAGCGAGCTTGCGAGCGCAGTGCAGGACATTTCGAGACAGGTGCCTGTCGTTGCATTCGTCGGTGAGGGACGTGACAACATCGACGAACTGTTCGATGCGGGAGTTACCGATGTTATTCGGTCCAACGTCGCCAACACGCCACAAACACTCTTGGACCGGCGAATTGATGCCGCGCTTTCGATTGCCGGAGAGGAAGACACAGCCTCGACAGCGGACAAAGAGTCACCACAACTCAGTCGTGCGGTTACCGAAAGTATCGACGAAGTGGTCTGGGTCAATGATATCGGCGAGAGTGGGCTACAGTATATCAATAGTACGTACGAGGATGTGTGGGGGCGATCACCGGAACCCCTCTACGAGGATCGGAGCGCAATTTTGGAGACAGTTCACCCGGAAGATCGCGAGCGTGTCAGTCGAGCGATGGAGCAACAACGCAAGACACCCGAAGAGTTCGACCTAACCTTTCGAATCGTACGACCCGACGGGGAACAACGCTGGGTTCACAGCCGTGCAATCGGCATTCGTGAGGACAACGAGCTAGTCCGTATCGTTGGTATTGCCTCCGATATCACCGAGCGGAAGACAAAAAAACAGGAGCTTGCCGCCGAGCGAGATGTCAGCGAGCGTATCCTCGAAGCCAGTCCAGTTGGTGTCTTAGTTTTGGATACGGATGGGACGGTTACCAAGGCAAATCAAAAAGCAGAGAGTATACTCGGGACGTCACACAGAGAGCTTGAGGAAGTCCTCTCGCATCTTGACGAGGTGGGAGTCCGTGATAGAGACGGACAAAGGCTATCAGAACAAGAGTTTCCGTTCCGTCGAATCGTGGCCACTGGGGAGCCGATTCGGAACGAACAGTATATACTGGAGCCCCCAGGTACAAGCGAGGAAACCGTCATCACAGTCTATGGAGTCCCCCTGTTCGACGGTGAGTGTCTTGAGGCCGTAGTCATCACCGTTGATGACGTGACCGAACGGGTGGCTCGCGAAAGGCGACTCCAAGAACAGCGAGACGAACTCGCAGAGCTTGACCAGATAAATAGCCTTATTCGCGATGTGCATGAGGCACTGTTAGATACACATGACCGCGACGAGATGCTGGAAGCAACCTGTGAAAAGCTGACAGCAACCGGTACGTATCAACATGCTGTTGCCCTGAGAACGGGTCGGACCGGCCAATTTGGCGCAGTCGCTTGGACAAAGGGGGCAAAACACCTTGTGGCTCCACTTACCACCGAGTCGAAGGCACAAGGGGAACGGATGCAAGTGAGAAAGGCACTCGACACAAATCGCACACAGGTATTTCATCACCAGGAAAATATCAACTGGTTTCCGGTCCTCAACGAAGCAGGAATCAATTCGTATGGGATTATTCCGGTTGTCTACGAAGGAGCTGAGTACGGCGTCATCGCCGTATTTTCGTCCGGGAGCGGGCAGTTTGGCTCGCATATTCGGACTGTACTCGACGAACTCGGGAAGACTGTTGGCCATGCTATTGCCGGTATCGAAAGTCGAGAGCGCGAGGAGACATTAACAGCGCTCTACCGGGCAACAGAGCAGTTCCTCACAGCAGAGTCTCCCGAGGAAGCGAGTGAGTTGGCTGTCGAGACAGCGATGGAGGTGCTTGATTTCCCGGGAATCGGCGTGTTCCTGTTCGACGAGGAGACAAATCTGCTGTCTCCAGTCGCTGGAACCGAAGAGTTCTTGTCTTTCCTCGATGAGTCGACGGTGTTTGGCCCCGCGAAGCGAGATTCGGTTACCTGGCATACATACGTTACAGGAGAGTCTCAGTGTTATGCGGATATCCAGACGATGGACCGATTTACGAACTCGGAGACGTCAGCGCGTGCATCGCTGCTTCTCCCGCTTGGAGAACACGGCGTTTTCGT
The DNA here is from genome assembly GCF_026586665.1 of Halovenus rubra. GTDB lineage: Archaea > Halobacteriota > Halobacteria > Halobacteriales > Haloarculaceae > Halovenus > Halovenus rubra. The sequence continues at coordinate 200,294 of NZ_JAODIY010000004.1, read as the reverse complement.
TGCCGCCTCGACAGAGGCTGGCGTTTTCACCGAACAAAGGCGTCAGCTGGTCGGATTACTTGCTGCAACAACCGAGGCGGCACTGGACCGTGTTGCCGGGCAAGCAGATATCCGGGAGCGTGACCAAGCATTGGAGTCTCGAACCGAGCAACTTGACCGAACTGAAAGCCTCCTCTCGGTCAGTCAAGACATCACGACTCTGGTACGGGACGCCCAGACAAGGGCAGAGCTTGAACAACGGCTCTGTGAGCGACTCACTGAGCACGACTATTTCTCGTTGGCCTGGATTGGAAAGACTCAGAAACAAGAAAACGAACTGGTGCCTCGCGTGTGGGCAGGGAGCGAAGAGGGGTATCTCGACGCGGTATCGTTACAGTTGAGTAGTGACGAGCCAGCAGTCCGGGCAATAAGAACGGGGGAGACAACGACTGTGTCGAACGTGACAAGCCACATTCGGGAGCAACGGTGGCCGCGCAAGGCTGTTGATAGAGGACACCACTCAGTGCTTGCTGTGCCGCTGGTCAACGGTCAAATAGTCTATGGCGTAGTCGCGCTCTACTCGTCACAACCAGGCTTGTTCAGTGAGGTTGATAAAGCGGTCGCTGAAGATTTCGGGGCAACACTTGCATATGGGATCAACAGTATCGAAACCAGACGTGGCCTCCTCTCGGAGCAAGCAACGGAACTCGAAGTTCGTATCGGTCAGACCGAGACGTTTTTCAACGAGGTCGCTGCTCTCGTTGGAGAGCCGGTGAGCTATCGGGAGCTGACACCCGTTGATGCCCAGAACAGACAACTTATATTCTCATTTTCGGACCCACCCGTCGAGGAGATACTTGCACTCGGTGACCAGTTCGTCTCGGTGACTGCGGTGAGCCATACACAGCGAGGAGAGACAGACATCTTCAGGGCGACGGTTTCAGGTGAGCCGGTCGGAGCTGAACTCCTCGACTGTGGCGGTGTTCCACAAGCAGTCACCGCAACAGCGAGAGAGACTCAGGCGACAGTCAGACTCCCGACTGAGCTACGTGTGCGGACGTTCCTCGACAGAGTGAGAGATCGATATCCCGACGCCGAACTGCATTCAAGACGTGACACGGGTGCGATGAGTGACTCAGGAAACGAGGTTCGCCGTGCACTCGACGAGGAGTTAACCGACAGACAGCGTGAAGTGTTGTTGAAAGCGTATGAAACCGGCTTCTTCCAGTCGCCTCGTGAAACGACTGGCGAAGAACTGGCCGGGTTGCTGGACCTCTCGCAGCCGACAGTTGCTCATCACCTTCGAGAAGCACAGTATCGCCTCTTAACTGCGCTGTTTGAGACACAATGACGCTCCGTCTAGATAGTTAGCCCCCTTTGGTGCTGACACTGTTGTATATTAGTAATCATGTCTATATATCGTCTTCCCATATGACATGATACGGCAGTGCCAATTTGAGACAGCGTATCTGCCGTATTACTATGTTGTGCTGTCAGAGGCACTCCGGGACTACCCCCAACTACCGGGCTGGGTAGCGCCACTTCCCCCAATTCGTGTGTTATTGTATCAGGCCACTGTCTAGTTTCCGGACTGGAAAATTTGGACAGCGCTACTCGTACAGAGTGAACTCGTTTGTGAGTTCATCCACGCGGTCGCTTACATCGCTCTTTACATCCTCATCAGCAAGGTTGTTGACGATACGTGTGATGAGGTCCGCCACTTCTCGGATCGCTTCTTCCTCAAAGCCACGCGTGGTAAGTGCGGGAGTCCCGATACGAATGCCGGACGGATTAAATGCCGACCGCGTTTCACCGGGGACAGTGTTCGCATTGAGCACGATTCCGACATCTTCGAGTGCTTCCTCGGCCTCCTTGCCAGTTGTCTCGGGGTGAGACTCACGGAGGTCGACAAGTACGAGGTGATTGTCGGTCCCGCCGGAAACCAGCGAGAAGCCGTGTTCTTGCAACTGTTCACCAAGCGCCGAAGCGTTGTCGACGACCTGCTTGGTGTACTCCTCGAATTCGGGTTCCAAAGCCTCGCCAAAGCCAACTGCTTTGCCTGCAATGTTGTGCATCAGCGGGCCACCCTGTGAGCCGGGGAACACTGCGGAATCAATGTCATCGGCGTACTCCTCATCGCACATAATGATACCGCCACGACCGGCACGGATTGTCTTGTGTGTGCTACCGGTGACAAAGTCGGCGATTCCGACTGGCGAAGAATGAACGCCAGTCCCAACAAGCCCTGTGATGTGAGCGATGTCGGCAAGGTGGTAGGCATCGACGGCCTCGGCAACCTCCTGAATACGCTCCCATTCGACATCCCGTGGATATGCCGAATACCCCGAAACGATGATATCTGGCTCGAACTCATGAGCCGTCTCTTCGAGACCATCGTAATCAATATAGCCAGTATCCTCGTCGACGTAGTACTGTTCGACATCGTACGTCTGGCCCGTAAAGTTCGCCGGATGGCCATGAGAGAGGTGACCGCCGTGGTTTAACTCCAGTGAGAGGATTTTGTCACCGGGTTCGAGCATCGCCAGGTAAACACCCATATTAGCCTGTGTTCCCGCGTGGGGCTGCACGTTGACGTGATCGGCACCCCATAGCTTTTTCGCCCGCTCGATGGCAAGATTCTCTATCTCATCGGCGTGCTCGCAACCGCCGTAGTACCGCTCGCCAGCGTACCCTTCGGCATACTTGTTCGTCAGTTCCGAACTCTGGGCTTCGAGAACCGCCTCACTGACGTGGTTTTCGCTTGCAATCATCGCCAGTGTGTCGTTCTGTCTGTCCCGCTCGGCTGCGAGCGCGTCAGCGACGGCCGGATCCGCCGCTCGCACCGTCTCGTAGCTCATGTATTTACCTCGGGTAGACAGGGCTATGAATCTACCTGTCTCGTCTTATCTCGCCGCTACAGACGGTCCGGAATCGCCACACCAGTTATTTCAAAGCGCGCACCGCCTGCAGAGCCTTCACCGACCCGGATATCCCAACCGTGGCTGTCGACAACCTCAGCGACGATAGCGAGGCCAAGACCGGTACCCTGTCTTGATTGGGAATAGCCACGGTCAAAGACCTTCTCTCTGTTTTCGTCGTCGATTCCTGGGCCGTCATCCTCGACGTAAAATCCCCGCGAATCCGAAAGTACGCCAGTCTCGATTGTGACTGTCTCCGTTTCACCGCTTGTAGTACCATCTTCAGGAGCGGTAGAGCCATGTTCGACGGCGTTACGGAACAAATTCTCGAAGAGGTGGCACAGCTGATTTTCGTTTGCTTTGATGATTCGGTCGCCAGTAACTGTAAGCGACGCTTGCTCGGATGGAACAAGCTCCCAGCACTGGTAAATGGCGTCGCTTAAGGCGACTGGGTCGTGTTCCTCAGCAGCGTTTCCTTGTCGTGCAAGTGTCAGGACGTTCTCGATAATTGAATCCATCCGCTCGATGGAGTCGAGAACGGTCTCCAGTTCGTCTGTGTTTCCGGTGCGCATCGCTTGCTGTGTGCGAAGAGAGGCAACGTTCAACGGGTTCCGAAGGTCATGAGAAACAATGCTCGCGAACTCATCAAGACGCGAGATCTGTGCCTCAAACTCTTTTGCACGCCGCTTAAGTTCTGTTTCCCGCTCGATGCGGTCGATAGCAGCGACAGCATATTCAGTGAGCAGTTCTATAACTCGACAGTCAACTTCATCGAAGGCGGCTTCCTCCGTGGAGACAACTTGGAAGACACCCCAGTCAGCAAGCGGGAGACTGATCGCCGATGCGTAGTTCGAGTTCGCCGGTTCGAACCCGGCATCCTGTAACGAGTCGACAACGAACGGTTCCTCTTCGCGGTATGTCAGGCATCCAAGATTTCCTGAGCTGTTGATGGCGATTCGTTCGTAGTAGTCTTTGTCCGACATATTCGACCCGACAGTCTGTGGGACAAGAAAATCACCAACGACCTCGTCGATAACACAGAAGTTGAACTCTAGAATATCTTCGACAGCTTCGATGGTCATGTCGTAAACTTCAGCTCTGGTCGTCGCGGTCTTCATTTCGGTCGCCACACTATGTAGTGCTTCGATTTGCGTTCGTTGTCGCTGTTTGACTTCGTTACTCGTCCTGAGCGCGTCTTTCCGTTGGATCTGTTCGATTTTTGTCGCCAGTGGCGCAATTAACGTCTCTGCGAGTTGTTTCTCGTGTTCGTCGAATGCGTTTTCGGTTTTTGATAGGGCTTGGAAGATACCCCAATCACCGACTGGCACGGTTACTGTCGAGCAGATGAATGGATGTGTCGGGGCTGCGATATCAGAGTTGTCGATGTTCCCCACAAGGCATGACTCACCACTCTGGTAGACAGCACCAGCAACGCCCTGTGTTGTTGAGAGTAGTATATCATCGACCGTTACCGGAGAGCCTTCCGTAACCTCTCGGATTTTGAAGACACCGTCTGTCGCCTCCGCCAGAAGACACCAATCAAATCCGAGTGTTTCGACGGCCGCTTCGGTTGTGATCTCCAGACCCGTGGCAACTGAATCGGACGCATAGAGCCTGTTTGTTACCTCATGTAGCTGTTCGAGAGCTTTGAGAAACTGGTCAGTATCGTCTGTCGGTTCGCGGGTGATCTCAGGCGGTTGGCAGCCGACCGCCACACCGTCACACTCAATCACTTCAAACGCTGGGTCTTGTCCTTTCCATCGTTCGAACTGAACTGTGACAGAGTCACGCTTTGGGGCTGATTTGGTGTCGAATATCGCTTCTAATTTATCAAAGTCTTTGTCTGAGATAAACTGTGTTACGTTACATTGCTCGAGTGATGGAGGGTCAGTAGCGTTGTTCGCGTCAGGGAAGTGTTCTAACAGTGTCTCACTAACATACTCAAATTCACCCGAGTCATTGAGAACGAATACCGGCATCTCCAACTGTTCGACAAGTGTATCACACCACTCAATCTGCTTGTTGAAGATCATGTTCACACTGGTCACTAAGCTGTTTCTCACACACTCATCACAAATGTTTATAATTTGTGTTTTTTAACAGTATCAAATTCAGATATTCGATATGTGAGTGAAAAGCACGAAACATGCAGACAGCAGCATGGTACATGCAACAGTACAAACAAGAGGTAACTGTAATATACACTTTGTTGAAACTATCTACAAATTAGATAGCAATCTAAAACAAGGAGTGTCGACGTTCTCTTCTGTTTTGCGGGCAACATCTGCCCAACTGTTTGGCAGGTCTATATCAAATAGTTACATACCATCGAGTGTCGCATCTGGCCTGTTTCTCACAGGGCCGTCATGAAAGACAGCGTAGGCTTGGCCAGGGTAGCACACGAGCGAAGAACCACCCTCAGAGATGAGTACGGACACAATCAGCCTGTTCAGCGGGTGTCGTACCGGGGACCTCATCGCCCTTTTCGATGATGCAGGTAACTGTTATGTTACCAGTGGAATTCAATTGCCTGTGCTGTCTTATGAGTATCATTTTCAGTCGCAACTGCCACGTGAATATCTTCTTGCAGGCCACTGTTCTCGTGTTCGATACAATCAATTCACTCGGCCAGCCGATAATGGTCACGGCAATGTCGGACGTTGTGTATACACTGAAACCGAAATTTATCCGTATTCGGGCCATTGTATAAGTCATGTCAGCAACGTTTGACTTTCCTGACAGTGTCGTGCTTGTAACTGGCATCGGCGGCGCGCTCGGTAGTGCCGTCGCGGAAGGGTTTCTCGACGCAGGCGCGGTCGTCTGTGGAGCCGACCTTGTCACACCAGACGACGAGGATTTCCTGCTCGACTCACCCGAGAGAGTTGATTTCTATCACGGTGATTTCACTGACGAAAGTGTCGTCGAAGAAACCGTCGAAGGTATCGTCGCCAGCCACGGCCAGCTAGATTTCCTCGCCAACATCGCAGGAACGTGGCGCGGTGGCGACTCAATCGATGAGACAGCGGGTTCAACGTTCGACTTTCTGTTCGACGTAAACCTGAAGACTATGTTCCTCGCCTCAAAGCACGCGATTCCACACATCAACGAGCAGTCCGGCGCTATCGTCAGCGTCTCGGCAGAGTCATCGCTCGAAGGTGGCGAGGGCGATGGTATCTATCGCGCAACAAAAGCTGGCGTCCGACTGCTTACCGAGACGATTGCAGCCGAAAACGATGAACTCCGAGCGAATGCAGTAATGCCAAGTGTCATCGACACGCCGATGAACCGTGAGATGATGCCGGATGCAGACCACTCTGAGTGGGTTGACCCCACTGACATCGCCGACACCTTCCTTGCGCTTTGTAGCGATGCTACAAGTGTCACAAGTGGCGCAGCAGTTCCGGTGTACGGTGACGCCTGACGGTTGTTCACAGCGGCTACGCTTCCGAAAACAGTATCCAACCTCGGCCCGGATCTATTGCCGTGTCAGCCGCTCTGGGCTTAAAGCTTGAGCAACGCCGTCCGCTCATCGGTCTCGGCGTCGCCATTGTCGGTATTAGCACAGGGGCACTTTTAGTTCGCTTTAGCAATGCGCCCTCCACCGTGGCTGCGTTTTATCGAGTCTTGTTCACGACGCTCCCGCTGTTGCCAGTCGCTCTCTGGCGATATCGCGGTGAGTTTCGGGCGATAGAAAAGAACGATCTCGCTTTCGCGGCGCTCTCGGGGATAGCGCTAGCGCTCCATTTTGCCTCGTGGTTCGAAAGTCTGGAGTGGACGAGCGTCGCAGCCAGCGTCACGCTCGTCCAGTCTCAGCCGCTTTTTGTTGCTGTCGGAGCGTGGCTGTTGCTTGCCGAGCATATCACCCGCCGGATGATACTTGGTATTCTGGTTGCCGTCGTCGGAGTAATTGTAATGTCGCTTGGGGACCTACTTGGCGGCGTACTCGTTGGAGCAAACCCTCTTCTGGGCAACGGGCTTGCGCTCTTTGGTGCAGTGATGGCTGCCGGGTATGTCCTCGCTGGCAGGTCACTCCGCCAGCGTGTCTCGCTAATCCCCTACGTTGTCGTGGTCTATAGCGTCTGTACCGTCTGTCTGTTCGTTATCGCGCTCCTGCGAGGGAGTTCGCTGACAGGGTACCCTCCCAGAGAGTGGCTTATCTTCCTCGGACTCGCCACAGGACCCGGCCTGCTCGGGCACACCGTCATCAACTGGGCGCTCAAACACCTCGAATCAACCCTTGTCTCCGTGTCAATGCTTGGCGAGCCGGTTGGAGCGACGGTGCTTGCATTCGTGTTGCTCGCCGAGATACCGACACGGTATACTCTCCTCGGCGGGAGTATTATCCTCGCCGGTATCGTCGTCACAACTGTCGAACGGGAACGCCGACAAAACAACGGACACACAGAGACGAGGGCCAGTAATGCGGACAACCCCGAAAAGTAGTATGGCTACTGCCCTCGGACAGATGGAGGTTAGCCGCCAAATGTCTGCTTGATCTGCTCTTGCCAAGACTGGAGGTTGCTTATTTCTTCTTCGATGTCTTCGACTCGTTCTGCCACGTCTTCGTCAGAGACTGTCTCTTGTAGCTCTTCAATTTCCGATTCGACGGCCCCAAGCGTCTCTTCGAACTCTGAGAGATTATCGTCAATGGTCTGAACTTGGTCAGTAACGTTATCAACTTCGCCCGACAGAGAGTCCATTTCATTGGAGACCGTTTCGATATCGTCGTCCAGAGACTGAATATCCCCTTGGAATTCTTCGACTGTCTCTGTCACAGTCTCTAACTGTTTGCTGTTGGTTTCGAGGCTAGATTCGACTGTCGAAAGCTCTGAATCGAACGTCTCTACCTTTGACTCAAGGTCGTTCAGGATTTCTTGACCAGTTCCGTTCTCGTCGAGGAACTCTTCGAGGGCACTTGTGTACGCCCGCAAATCAGCGACATCGTCCTGTACCTGGTCGACCTTGGCTGCGGTGGCTCCGTTGTCGTCACCAGCCATTTTGAACGCTTTGCGGAGCAGTTTCACGTCTTCAGCCGAGACTTCCTGCTCTCGGATTTCGGCTGCCATCTGTTCGACGACAGTTGCTCCCCCGCTTGTGACCTCAGATGAGTCGTCATCCGAATCGGTGGTCTCCTCCTCTGTAGCTTCTGTCTGTTCGGCTTCTGACTCACCCGGATCGTTCAGGTCGAGTTTCGCGATATCCTCACTTTCACTGTCATCGCCTTCTTCAGGTTCCTCGAGTCCGGGAATTTCGCCATCTCCGGAGATAGCCTCCTTGACCACGTCGTCATCGCTCTCAGGAATGACATCTCCGACAGGGTCCTCGTCATCGGGGAGTGGCGGCTCAACTTCCTCGATGGTTGGTTCAGTCAGGAACTGCTCGACATCATCACTGCCAGTTGCACGAATTCCGTAGACTGTCGTGTACGACTTTTCTGCCCCAATTTCCCGCTCGAAAGCAATTTCGGTGTCGTTTTCGATGACCCAGTGTTCGCTCCCATACTCTGGATGAAAGCCAAGGTCCTCTACCTCGATATTATCTGGGACGGTATCGGAGAGAATAACAGTTACCTCCTCATCACGGTGGGACGTGAACTCGAAGGCAATCGCCGGAACAGGAAACTCTTCTTCCTCGAACCGTTTGACGACTTCCACCCCGTCCGAGGCGACTGTGAGCTCCTGATATGTCTGTGAATCGCTCATATATAATAGGTCGGGATGGCAACGATATTAAACCTGTTTACTAGAGAATAGCCAGCAAATAGCTGACACGACGGTAATAACGGTCGCCGTGTTGCGTGCATCGCAGAGCTAGCGGGGTAGATTGACCGTATCTCCGATTTCAATTATGTCGAGCTGACGCGGATACTCAAACCGGCACGCGTGCTTGACAACGGCTGATGGGTCAGCGGTCAGCCCTTTCCACATATCCCAATGAGTAGGAATGAGTCGATTGAGTTGTAATTCGTTCGCCGCCTCAATGAGCATGTTCTCGTCGTTGTACCACTTCGTCCGCTTTGGCTCACGAGTTTCCTTATCAGGAATCATTCCCGCAGAGCCAAACGCGAGGACACCCAGATCGACATCGTAGGTGTCACCAATAGTCTCAAACTTCCCGGGGCGGGCATCACCACCGTGAACAAATGTCTCAGTCTCGTGTTCGATGACGTACGCGACTGGCTGGTCGGCGTCAGGATCGTTGGCTGCATGGACGTGAACAGTCAGGTCCCCGATCTCTAGTGTGTCGCCGGTCCCAACGCTGGTCAGTTGGTCCGACGTGACTGCCCACTCGTCGGTCCATGCCTGCTTATCTGTGACGCCGAGGCTCGCCTCAGGTGCGTAGAACTGCGCACCAGTTTCGGCGAGTATTGGTGCCTGACTTGGGCCGTGGACGTGGTCGCTGTGCTCGTGTGTGGCAAGTACCGCATCAGCAGTCGCTACGTCATATGGGTCAAACGGTACCGGTATCATCCGTACTGTCCGGGGCGGGTCACCCGTTCCAAGATACGGGTCGATAAACAGCGTTGTTCCGCCCGAGCTTTTGAGTACGAACCCGTTACACCCCAGATACCAGAGGCGGATGCCATCGGGGTCGGCATCCTCAACTGCCCGAGGTATCCAATCTCCCCAGTCGCTATGTATGTCGTTCACACCGTACTCTGCCGCCGAGAGGTGAGTAAGCGTTTCGGAAAGCTACCGACAAGGCACACCCTCGGCATAGAAACAGTTTGAGTTACCAGTCTACCGTATTGAATACAAAATCTTTTCAAAAGGAGAGACCATAGACTCTAATTACTACTGGGTGAGCATCTGTGCCAGAAATGGAAACTGCCGCGTTCGAGACGGATCTGAGTCTGTTCAAGTACGACAACCTAGAGCAACTCCCGCCAGCGTATCGGGAACTCGAAGAGAATCAACGCCGCCAACGCATCAAGGCGGCATTGGACGAACTAGGTGAGGAGGTGGTCATCCTTGGCCACAACTATCAGCGCCGAGAAATCGTCGAACACGCTGATTTTATCGGCGACTCCTACCAGTTGAGCCAAGCCGCCGCCGACGCCGATGCCGACTACGTCATATTTGGCGGGGTCACGTTCATGGCCGAGTCCGCCGACATCATCACGGACGACGACCAGACAGTCATCCTTCCGAGCATGGAGGCGTCATGTCCGATGGCGGGAATGGCCGAAGCACTGCAGGTTGATACAGCGTGGGCCGAGCTCACATCAAAGACTGACGAGAATATCATCCCAATCACCTACATGAACTCCTATGCCGACCTGAAGGCGTTCTGTGCCGAGCAGGGTGGGCTGGTCTGTACCTCCTCGAACGCACATCGCGCGTTCGAATACGCATTCGAGCGTGGTGACAAGGTTCTATTCCTCCCTGACAAGCATCTCGGGGAGAACACCGCACACCGCCTCGGGATGGAAGATGAGACCGCAGAGTGGGATCCATGGGACCCAGAGAGTGATGCGGCCGAAGCTGTCGAAAACGACATCATCCTCTGGGAAGGATACTGCCAAGTCCACGAGCGATTCCGCGTGAGCCACATTGAGGATATCCGGGAGGAACATCCAGACGCAAACGTCGTCGTCCACCCTGAGTGTCGACGCGAAGTCGTCGAAGCCGCCGACGTAGTTGGGAGCACCTCGACAATCTGTGAAACTGTCGAGAACGCCGACCCCGACGAGACGTGGGCCATCGGGACGGAAATTCACCTGACGAACCACCTTTCGCGGTGGCATCCCGAAGTGAACGTCCTGCCGCTGTGTGGCGACGCTTGTATGGACTGCAACGCGATGCGCCAGATTGACCCTAACTACATGACATGGGTGCTCGAAGAACTCGTCGAGGGCCGCGAGCGTAACGTCATTGAGGTCGCACCCGAGGAGAAAGAACTAGCACAAGTAGCACTCGACCGGATGCTGGAGATCTAGCATGGACAAACACGAGAACCCAACCGACCAGAACAGTATTCGCGAACGAGAGACTGAAATACTCGTGCTGGGTTCCGGCATTGCCGGCCTTGCTGCCGCATTCGCTGCCGACCGGGCAGGGGCAGACGTAACGCTCGCAACGAAAGCACAGCGCCCCGAAGAAGCCTCAACCTGGTGGGCACAGGGTGGCATCGCCGTTGCCCGGGATAACCCCGACCAGTTCAAACAAGATATTGTCGAAGCATCGAGTGCAACAGCGGACGAGGACGCTGTCGATGTCCTCGTCGAAAACGCGACGGAGGCCGTCCGAGACGTTCTGGTCGAGACAATCGGTATCGAGTTCGACACCGACGGCGAAGCGTTCGATTACACTCAAGAAGCGGCACACGAGGAGCCGCGTATCCTGCATATTAACGCAGAAACTGGTAAGCACATTCACGTCCCCTTCTTAAATTACGTTGCCGAGGAGACGGGTGTCGAGATTCTAGAAGATACCGCCGCTCTCGAATTGCTCCGACACGAAGGACAAGTGTACGGGGCGACGCTCGAACGCGACGGTGACTGGGAACCGACCTTTGCTGGGTCGACAATTCTAGCAACAGGCGGAATCGGCGCGCTGTACCCAACTTCGACGAACCCCGACGGCGCAACAGGTGACGGGATTGCGATGGCTGCACTTGCCGGAGCGGATGTTTCGAACATGGAGTACGTTCAGTTTCATCCGACAGCCTGTACAACGGAAGATGGAACATTCCTCATCAGCGAGGCCGTTCGCGGAGAGGGAGGGCTCCTCCGGAACGGGAACGACAGGCGGTTCATGCCTGAATATCACGATGACGCCGAGCTTGCACCCCGTGATGTCGTCGCTCGCGCGGTCAAAGCCGAGCGCGAGAAAACTGGCGAGGTGTACCTCGACGTCTCACCGTTCGATTTCGTCGGCCACTTCCCGGAACTCGCCGTCAAATGCGAGGAACACGGTATCGAGTGGACATCGGGCATCCCCGTATCGCCGGCCCAGCACTTCCTTTGTGGCGGTATCGACGTCGACGACCGAGGACAGACGACTCTTACGGACCTCTATGCTGTGGGCGAATGTGCCTGTACGGGTGTCCACGGCGCAAACCGTCTTGCAAGCACTTCCCTGCTGGAGGGACTCGTCTGGGGCCTTCGTGCCGGCGAAGATGCGGTTGGGTCGAGTGTTGCTAGAATCGAGCCGCCGGAGTTACTTGAGCGAGACCCCGACCTCCCGTCGAACTTCGCGAGACAAAAGTTCAACCGGCTTCAACGAGTTATGGACGAGCAAGTTGGCATCGAGCGCTCGACAGGCGGCCTCAAACGCGCACAGGGAATCCTGCGACGACTCAAAGGAGAGGTTGATGCGTATGTTCGGACACGGACCTCGCGGTCACTGTATGAACTCCGCTCGGCCTCAGTCGTCTCGCTGCTGGTTTCGCGAGCGGCCGTGGAAAACGAGTCGTCCGTTGGCTGCCATTATCTTACCGACGAGAACGATAGCCAAGAGCAAGCACCTGTCGAGTCGACACCAGAATCCTAACGATGCCGGTAACACAGCGCCAGATTGAGGCGTGGCTACGGGAAGACCTCGGTCACCACGACGTAACAAACGAGGTCCCCGGCGAGACGACAGGCCGCCTTGTGACGAAGACAGACGGCATCGTCGCAGGACTCAACGCCACAACAGCGGTCTTTGAGTACCTCGGTGTCGACGTTGAGACAACAGTCTCGGACGGTGACCGCATCGAAGCCGGCGAGACAGTACTTCGCGTCGAGGGGAAAGCCAAGGACGTGCTCCGTGCTGAACGTGTCGCTGTGAACATCACAGGACACGCCTCGGGCATCGCAACGCAGACACATGAGGCGGTCAACGCCGCCCGTGAGGTCTCCGAAAGCGTCGAAATTGCTGGGACACGGAAGACGACTCCGGGACTGCGCGGTATCGAGAAACGTGCGGTCGTCGCCGGCGGCGGGGACAGTCACCGCCTGGACCTCTCGCATATGGTAATGGTCAAAGACAATCATGTCGAGGAGATGGGTCTCGAACACGCTGTCGAGCACTTCCGTGAGCGAGTCTCTTTTGCCACGAAAGTCGAGGTTGAAGTCGAACAGCCAGAAGACGGGCGGTTCGCGGCTGAAGCGGGCGCTGATATTGTTCTGTTCGATAACCTTTCGCCTGCCGAAGTCGAGCGCGGCGTCGAGTTGCTTCCCGAAGACACACTCGCGGAGGCCAGTGGCGGAATTACCATCGCGGACGTGCCCGACTACGCGGCAACTGGCGTGGATGTCATCTCGATGGGGTCGCTCACCCATTCTGCCCCGTCGCTTGATTTCTCGTTCCGGACAGGATAGGTTACTCTTTGCGTTCGAGTTCAGCCGCCAGCGATTCGAGCCGCGAGATACGGTCTGCCGTGTGGGGATGTGTCTGGAACAGCCCCTTCATCTGCTGGTTGTCCTCGACTGGAAGAATATCGAGCGCTCCCGCTGTCCGCATAAACTCTCGTTTGTCCTCGCTCGGTCGATGACGAGCGCCGTCGAGTTTCCGCAGAGCACTCGCAAGCGCGGCGGGTGACCCGGTGAGTCGCGCTGCCCCCGTATCGGCGGCAATCTCTCGCCGCCGTGAAAGAAATGCGACACTGAACTGTGAGAGGTATAACTGAACCCGAGAGACGGCATAAATAGCCTTTGAGAGGATAAGTTCGATGAGATACGACATGAGAGGTGTTCCACTGACCTCTGCCCCAGCACCGGTCGTTGGAGCGTGAACAACACTCTCGGAGGCGAGTGTCGGTTGCTTTCCGCTGGCGACGTGTTCGGCGAGAAGCATCGGGACGAGCAGCCACCGCAGAATGCGTGTGTCATTGTTGGCGAGATGGCTCACCTCGTGGGCGAGCACCGCCTCGATTTCGTTATCGTCGAGTTGTTGAATGAGACCGCGAGTGATAACGATGGTTCCGTTCTCGGTGTTGGCAACAGCGTAAGATTCCGGCCGACTGCGGTCGACGATACGAACGGAAGGTGTGGGACTATTCGCCTGCTTTGCCAGCCGCTGGGTCAACGAATCGATTTTTGGGTCTTGTTCCGTTGCTAGCTGGCCGGCACACCCCAGTTCCGCTTCGAACGCCCGGATTTCGTCCCTGACATGGTCACGAAAGAAAAGAGGGGTAAGCACCGTACCGAGTGCGAGACTGGCAACCAGATACTGGCCTATCGAAGGGGGCCAGAGACCAACCAGTTGGTCAGGTAAAAATAGACCCAGAGTGAAGATGTTGAGGATAGCACCGCCGAGGACGACTGCAAAACCAACAAAAAGTCCGACAGTGCCTGCTACAATTACAGCAACCACACCGGAGACCACCAACGCGAAGCTCATGCGAACGAGCAACGAGAGCCTATTGGGGAGTATCATTGACATATGGAATAGTCATAATTCTGGCCATTATATCTTTCGCACAGTGTCAGCGAACTCAGACAAGGTGTGGCTGGGTTTTCCGGGCGGTTTAACCGGTCTGTCCGGGGCGAGTCCCCGGAAATCGAATCGACATTCGTAATTTCGCCGCTGGCCACTCGGCGGGCACCGAGACTCACGTAACGGACTGGGAGTCGATACACCGCTTCATACCCGATAATGACAACAATAATATATTTTAAAACCACCAGTTGAGCTACGTACTGGCCAGGAACAGCTGCAGGACTTTCGGAATGACAACGGAGAGGAGGAGTTGGGTCCAGATGCTGAACGTTGCCGGATACTCCCGTGTCGAACTGACCTGGTTGATCCGCTGGCGGAGGTCTTTGACTTCTTCAGTGGCACCGTCCTGTATCGAGTAGTTCCGTACTTCCCACGGGTTCTCGATATAGTTATGTAACTCATCTTCGAGGTTTCGCAGTGCTTCTCGCTTTTCTCGGTGCAAAAACCGGTGAAGTAACAGGACAGCGAACGCGACGGTCGCTATCGTTGTGAGCCAGACGCCAATGATCGGCTGCAGCAGGAAGTACGGGTTCAGCACGTAGATGGGTGTGTTGTCGAAGATGAAGATTTCGGCTCCAGTAGAGATGACCGTCCATCCAAGCATGGTTACAATGGCATACAAATACGACGGTGGGAGAGAGGGATTTTCCTCGTCCTCGTCGGGATTCTAAACGAGGGCATACAAGTACGACAGTGGGGGAGAAAAGGTGAGAAACGTCGCAAGCCGCCCGAACCCGAAATACCGGACGAAGCGGTCCAGCCAGATCTCGGAGCTACCTTTATGTGGGATGCCATCGGGTGATGGCTTCATATGACTGTCTTAGGTTGGTGTTACTTCATTTTCAGACTTGCCGAGGGTGCTACCGTCATCTGCTGTCATACCTCCCATTCCTGAGACGAAAGTTAATCAAACTGTATGTTCGAACACGGTGACGACGAAGGTCGGACTATTCGCATCGTGTCTCGCACACCGACAAAGGAATTCTTCTCTGTGATACGTTTCATGCCGGTCAGTACACAGCACAGGTCTGCGGCTGATTCGCCTCAATGAAGAGAAGACCGACCCCTATGAGCTGCTGGTAACGCAGGCAACTCCAAGTCAGGCAATTTTTATCCCGGCACGGGCAACTCGGTGATATGAGCTTCGAGAAAGGCGACGCAGTTGTGCTCAACGACAAGCATAGCGACTACGACGGCGAAGCCGGCGAAATCACGCAGGTTTCCGAGACGATGTTCGGCGACGAAAACTACTCGATTAGCTTCGAGGACGGAAAAGAACACGGCGTTCCCGCCGATTCGCTCGAAGCCGCGGACGAAGAAAAGACCGACGACGACGCGGACGAGGAGTAACTCAGAATGTCTTCGGTCCCGTTTCACTACATCGACCTCCGGACGTTCTGTTACGGAACGGAGGATGACGAGCGGGTCGAAGACGCACTCCGGTCCTTTCTCCCCGAGGAGTTCGAGATACAGCGTGCGGAGTCCGAGGGACACCACGGTGACCGTATTCTCGTCCTCTCGGCCCGCGTCGAGAACGCTGACGAAATGCGCACCGTCCTTGGAGCGCTTGGAGACCTCCCCGACGAGGAGTTCGCACAGGTGCAAGACGAACTTGATGAGCGAGTGACCGAGAACACCGAATTTTTCCTGAGCCTGTCAAAACAGGCCGCGTTCAGCGGCGATATCGAACGCGGCGACGGTATTACGTTCCGGGCGAAAGTCGAGGCGTACCCAGCGAAGAAGGCACACGCCCTCGAAAACGTCAAAGAGACCCTCGCCACGCTCGATGAGTGAGACAGCAACAGACCAGTTAAAACCCATGTACGAGGCAGTCCACGCCTATCCGGATGGCGAAAGCACCGTCGCCAGGCACGCACTCACAGCCAGTGAGTACGGCTTCGATGGTCTCGTCGTCCGCAACCACGGCGGTTCCCCCGCATCCTACGACCCTGAAGTGGTTGCCAAAACGTACGATATTGACGTTGTCCCGGCTGTCGAGATTCGTGCAACAGACCCCAGTGAAGCGAGTGGATATCTCGGCTCTCACCGGGAGCAGACCACGCTCGTTGTGGTTCACGGAGGGACTCCCAAGATGAACCGATTTGCTGTCGAGCAGTCCGCTGTGGACGTACTCGCTCACCCTATGGCCGGTGATGGCGATTTCAACCACGTGCTGGCGAACGAAGCGGTCGACAATGATGTCAGTATCGAGTTCAATCTTCGAGGAGTCCTCCGAGACGCTGGCGGGACTCGTGTCCAGACACTCAGTGATCTGCAGAAACTCCGTGAAATCGTCGACTACTACGACGTTCCCTACGTCGTCAGTGCAGACCCGACCACTCACCTGCAACTTCGTGCTCCACAGGAGTTGGAGGCTGTTGGCTCTGCAGTTGGCTTGTCATCGGACGACGTTCGGGCGGGACTGACCGAATGGGGGCGTCTCGTCGACCGGAACAGGGCACGACAGTCAGACTCATTCGTCCAGCCTGGTGTTCGACGAGTCGATACGGAAACTAGCCAACTCGACGAGTAAAGCATACGCGCGGCGGTCGTGTCTCATCGGCACATACCTGGTACCAAGGGGAATATTTTAGCGTCGCGGAATCCAACCCGCGAGCAGATGGAACGTGGTGATGCCGACAACTTCAGTCGGATGGGGACTCTCGGCGTCGAAGAAGAGTTCTTCGTCGTCGACCAGGCTGGCCGACCGACTGCCGGGACAGACGACTTAGTCTACGGAAGCGACCCGCCTGAGATACTGGCGGACCGTCTCGACCACGAACTGTTTAAGAGTGTTATCGAGACACAAACCCCCCGACTTGAGGATGTGAGCGAAGCAGACGAGAGTCTGCGAGCAGTGCGTGAAGCGCTTGTCGAACACGCGAGCGAACACGGATACGGGATAGCAGGTGCAGGGTTACACCCACTCGCCCGCTGGCGCGAACTGGAACATGCCGAGAAATCACGTTATCGGTCACAACTCGAACGTATTCAGTATCCACAACACCGGAATACAACCGCAGGGTTGCATATTCACGTTGGCGTCGACGACGCAGACAAAGCTGTTTGGGTCGCTAACGAGATTCGCTGGCACCTCGGGCTTATGCTCGCGCTCTCGGCAAACTCACCGTACTGGAACGGCTTCGATACGGGGCTTCAGTCGGCGCGAGCCCGTATTTTTGAGGGATTACCAAACACTGGCGTTCCAACCACGTTTGACTCCTACGAGGCGTTTGATTCCTTCGAAAAGACCATGCTCGAACGAGGGGCCATTGAGGACCGGGGCGAACTCTGGTATGACGTGCGCCCACATTCTGGACACGGCAGTGTCGAGGTACGTGTTCCGGACGGGCAACACGACCCCAGACGAGTATCTGCATTCGTGGAATACACGTACGAACTCGTTGTTGATTTGGCCGAGCGCTACGAGGACGGCGGAGAAGAGTTTGGCCACCGACGCGAACTTCTCGACGAAAACAAGTGGCGTGCACTTCGTCACGGGCGAGATGCTGAACTGCTTGACCGCAACATCGAAGACTCTGTTCCGGTTGACCAGCTCGTCGAACGAGAGGTAGACCGGTTGGGAGTAGACAGTCTGTGGACACTCATCGAAACCGAAAGTGGCGCACAGCGACAGCGGCGGATTCGAGACCAATCAGGTGTCGACGCGCTCTGTGAAGCGTTGTTGCTCGATTCCGACCAGCTCTGACCACGGCCTCAAGACTCAGTTTCTTCGGCCTGAAGCTTTTTTTCATACAGCCGGTCCACTGCAGTCCCAGCGTGTGCAACGAGCATTTCGAGCAGTTTGAGGTTCTCTTCGCTGATAGACACAGAATCGTCATCAAGTGCAATCAAAACGATTGTTTCATCGTCGGTATTGGTGATGAGCAGCGTCAGTGCACCATCAGAACGACGCTCGTTGCCAGCAGGGAGGTCATGAGAAACGGCTGTCGCCGGCTGTTGCTCCAGTGAGTCAGTTGCTAGATCGAACAGAACCGACTCGGGGACACCAACGGTCGTATCGTCAACAAGTACCGTCTCTTCGGTATCCATGACGGCGAATGCGAGGTTCGTGAGACCCAGGAATGTTTCCGTTGCCTGGAGGCAAAGCGAGCTTACCTCTTCAACTGAGTCACTCCGGTTAAGTTCTCGGCCATAGTTGTTGATGTCTGCGGCTTTGTTCGCAAACTGTTCGACTCGGTCACGCTCGTGTTCGAGTTCGCGCTGATGGATTCGGCGGCGAGCATCGTAGATGCCAACCAGTGTCCCTGCCAGTGCCCCAACTGTGAGAAGATTAACCACGATGAACGGAGCCTGTTCGAGCACATTTGCAGCGCTGGAGAGGGTAACCTCCAGACTAAAGATTAACAACGCAGCGATCGACGAAAAGAGGATACTGCTCCCAACGGCCCACGCAACGACACGTTCTATCTCGTCGTCGAGATCGGCCTGTGTCAGGAGCCATGAGCCAATGTACATAAGCGCCAGACCAACAAGGACGAACGGTATCGTTTCGAATATAAACACGATATAAAGGTCAGTTCCGTCGAATCCCTCTAACTGTTGGACCCCCTGAAACAGTTGGAGCACGACGAGTACGAACCCCGATATCATAATCCCACCTGCCGAAAGGTCGCGTGCTTCCATTGTCAACAGTACTCACTACTTGCTATCTGTATATAAAATGTCCCCAGAAAACCGGCAATAGTTGCGATGGTGTGAAACTGTGCAATACCGTCAGTGTGCTGTGTCCGGTAAGCAGTCGTATCGTTGATAGCAGTGGAGCAACAACGCCCAGGCATGAAACAGTCGCTCAAAGAGCACGCTGAGCGGTTCGATGAAAAAGCACCAGAGTACGATTCGAGCAAAAACGAGGAGTACAAGGCCACTGTCTCGCTGGTAGTAAGCCACGCACGACCCAGAAACGACGACACAGTACTTGATCTCGGGACAGGCACTGGAGCGATTGCGCTGGCACTTGCCGAGGATGCAGGCGAAGTTGTTGGTCGCGATATCAGTGACGGGATGCTCGAAGAGGGGCGGGAGAAAGCCGCCGACCGTGGTGTCGAGAACGTGGCCTTCGGAGACGGTCGCTTCCGGGAGCCAAACGCACCCGAAAATACCGATATTGTCACCTCGAATTTCGCGATGCATCACCTCACGGACGGTCAAAAGCGCGAGGCAATCAACGTAATTGCGGGTCTTGAACCCCGTCGTATTGTACTCGGTGACGTGATGTTCTTCGGCGAGCCGAATCCAGACGAGCCTTTCTACTCACCGGAAGTCGACGACCCAGCAACCGTCGGTGTGCTTGCCGACGCCTTTACCGATGCCGGATATGTACTCACTGCTGTCGAGCGAGTACACGAACAAGTCGGTGTCCTCGTTGCAGAGTCGCTTCCTAGTGATGACGGCGACCGCTGATGAAACACCTTCCAAAACATCTCCAACCGCGATGGCGGTATCTCGCGGTCGCGCTGGAAACCTGGGCCGACGAGGAGGTGACACGCGAGCCGTTCCAGCGAGCACTCTGGTACAGCGCACAGAACGTGCTCGGCGATACCGGAAGTGCGAAGCTGGACCTGTCAGTCCTCCGTTTCGAGTTCGTCGGAAACAACGGCGAAGCACTCGTCCGAGTCCGACGCGGCGAAGTCGAGGACGCTCGGGCGGTACTGGCCTGTCTCGACGAAGTTGCGGGGATGGAAGTTGGTCTCAGAGTAGTCGGGACAAGCGGGACAGTTCGAGCCTGTGAGGAAAAGTATATGCGTCGGGGACCGATAGAACCCGACCAGAGACACGTCGTGTTCGACGGGACAGAACGGCCCGCACTCGTCCGGAATGGACGGGTCGATATCGGGACCGACAACCCGACGGGTGCGACGACCCTCGACACCGATAACTAGGCAACTATGCAGGGACAAAATCAACAGCAGGCGTACGACCGAGGGATTACCATCTTCTCCCCGGACGGCCGCCTCTATCAGGTCGAGTACGCGCGAGAAGCGGTCAAGCGCGGCACAGCAAGTATCGGCGTACGAACGACGGACGGTGTCGTGCTGGCAGTCGACAAACGCATCCGCTCCCCACTGATGGAGCGTGACAGCGTCGAGAAAATACACAAGGCAGACGATCATATCGGCATCGCCAGCGCCGGTCATGTGGCTGATGCACGCCAGCTTATCGACTTCGCCCGGCGACGCACGCAGATTAACGAGCTTCGCTACGGCGAGCCAATCGCCGTTGAAACGCTGACGAAGGAAGTCACGGACTACATCCAGCAGTACACGCAAGTTGGTGGCGCACGCCCGTTCGGTGTCGCGCTTATCATTGCCGGCATTGCAGACGGTGAGCCAAAGCTCTACGAGACTGACCCATCCGGGACGCCGTACGAGTGGAAGGCCCTCGCTGTCGGGTCTGACCGCGGCGATATCCGAGAGTACCTCGAAGAGCACTACGACGAAGACGCCGACCTCGATGGCGGCATTGAGCTTGCACTCGAAGGGCTTGCTTCCGTCAATGATGACGGGCTGACGCCGGAAGGCATCGGCATGGCAACCATCGATACGGAGACGGAGTCGTTCCACACGCTCTCTGAAGACGAGAAATTGGAGTATCTCGAAACGTTTGATCTCCTTGCGAGCGACGACGAAGCGGACGAAGCAGACGAAGACGACGAGGAGTAACGCCCGCTCCTCTCTCCCGAATTGTATACAACACACTCGTAGCGGCAGTATTTTCTATGGACTGAAAACACGGAACGAACACTGACCGAACAGTCTCTGCAATGAAATCACAAACAATGGCCGAAAGTAGGCACAAACACATTTAAACTGCCCACAAGAACAACAGGGTATGATATCACTCGACGAAGCAGTCACTGCACGACTTGAATCACACGGTGAGCGATTCGAGGTACTGATTGATCCGGACGCTGCGCTAGAGATCAAGCGTGACGAGTTTGAGGACGAACTCGAAGACGTCATCGCAGCCGAAGACGTGTTCGAAGATGCCTCCAGTGGCGACAGGCCACCAGAGAAGGCGCTCGAAGACGTGTTCGAAACGACCGAGCCACTCGACATTATCCCGGAGGTAATCAAACAAGGCGAGATACAGATTACGGCCGAACAGCGCCGGGAGATGCAAGAGCAAAAACGGAAAGCCCTCATCAATCAGATTGCCAGAAACGCGGTTAACCCCCAGATGGACAACGCGCCACACCCGCCAGAACGTATCGAATCAGCACTCGAAGAAACCGACTTCCGTATCGACCCGATGGAGCGCGTCGAGAGTCAGGTTGATGAAGCACTCGACGAACTACGGCCAGTCATCCCTATCCGATTCGAAACGGTTACTGTTGCTACGCAACTCCCACCGGACTATGCCGGCAGCGGTCAGGCCAAAATCCGCGAGTTTGGCGACCTCGAAAAAGAAGAGTGGCAGGCAGACGGTTCGTGGGTTGGGGTACTCGAATTCCCGGCTGGTCTCCAAAATGAGTTCTACGACCTCGCCAATGAGGTGTCGAGCGGTGAAGCTGAAACCCAGATTATCGAAGACAAGGACGATATCAAAACGCGATGACAGCCGACGAGCGGGCAGTGGTGCTTGTTTCGGGCGGGATGGATAGTGCGACCGCCGTCTACGAGGCGATAGAGCAGGGGTACGAGCCCGTATTCTTACACACTTCCTACGGGCAAAACACTGAAACCAAAGAACTCGCCTGTGCAAAGAAACTCGCTGAGGTCGTTGATGCACAACTGCATCATGCCGAGACGGGACACCTTGCTGCAATCGGGACATCAAGTCTCACTGACGACGAAATGGCTGTGGCCGACGCAGACACCGAAAGCGACGAGATTCCCGCGTCATACGTTCCGTTTCGGAACGCAAACCTGCTGTCGATGGCCGTTTCCTACGCAGAAGCGACCGACTGTGCTGCTGTGTTTATTGGTGCACACTCCGAAGATTTTTCGGGGTATCCCGACTGTCGCCCAGCGTTTTTTGAGACGTTCCAATCTGTCGTCGATAGCGGAACCCGACCTGACACCGAGATTGAAATTACCGCACCGTTTGCGGAGTGGTCAAAAACGGACATCGTCCGACATGGCCGTGAGCTTGCTGTCCCCTATGAATATACGTGGAGTTGCTATCGTAGCGACGAACCCGCATGTGGCACCTGTGACGCCTGTACGTATCGGTTGGAAGCGTTCCAGCACGTTGGCGAGCGGGACCCGATTCCGTACGAGACCCGGCCCAACCACACGGAGACGAGGTGACGACTGGCTGACGAAATGTATTTCTGACACGATTCCGTACCGCGGACAATGACAGCCACCGAGGAGTCCAGTGACCCCGCTTTGAGTGAGAATGGGAGTGAAAATACCGAGACAGGTGACTCCATGGAGGCCGAAAAATCAGCTGAAGACGACCCCTCACAGCCAGATGCAACCCCGCAGTCGGTTGCACTCAGGCGACAACAGTATGCTGTCGGCGTCGGTGCCGCACTCATTTCTGGATTTGCACTCACAATCAGCAGTCTTCAGCATTACCCGTCGCTCCCCAAGGCCATGCCACTCCTTGCTGGATTGTTCGGCGCTGGCATCGTGTACTGGCTCGTCGGGCACAGCCTCTATCCGACCGAAGACGAACTCTCTGGGAGTGAGTAGGACCGAAGGGACGCCGTTTTATTTCGGACGACGTTACTGAGGGTCATGACATCATTTTCGGACGTGCCACCGGATACGCTCTCGGTTCGGCTAACTGAGGGCGGTATCGCCGTCGAATATCTTGACGGACGAGAGGTGTTCTATCATGGCGTTCCAGAGCAAGCAACACCGCCACACGGAACCAAGCCCGGAAAAGACGTACACGTCCTCGTAACCGACGACACCGAGACAAGCGGGATTCTGGTGTACGTCGACGAGCGGGCCACCGAATCTGATATTCTTGAGTCCTCAGGAGTAGGGCGAATACTGCTCGACAACGAAGAGCGCAGGTCGCTGTTTGCAGGAGTCGAAGCGACGCGGGACAACCTCACGTACAAAATTGATATCGACGACGCGATGATCGACGGTCGTGTGTTCGTCTTCGAAGAAGACCAATTCAGCGAACACGCCTACGAGTTGACTGCAACGGAGCAAGGCGACAAGCCGAGTGACAGCGACGGACCCGTCTCTTCCTGACGGGATACAACCGTTTTCATCGGTCAGTGGCGCTCTATCGTTACAGTCTCTGGTCAGCAGAGCTATGACTGTTCAAGCTCATTTTGCCACTGTTGGACCTGCTGGATGACTTCCACAGGTGGTGTTTGTGTGACATCTAAATCCAAGACCGCATCCAGAACGTCCTGTTCAACGTTGCTCCGTGTCTCCGCTCTCGGGGCTGTTTCTTCGTTATTGTCAGATATAATATCGTCACTCTCTTTCGAGACAGACTGGTCGGTTGAAGACTCTGTTTTGAACTGCCCAGAGCCGAGGTCGAACACTGTCTGGACTGAGTCTGTGTCGCCACCCTTAGCCTCGATAGCTTTCTCCTCACGGAGGCGTTCAAGCACTTCCCGAGACCGGTCGACGACAGGTTCGGGCACGCCAGCGAGGTCGGCGACGTGAACTCCGTAACTTCGGTCTGTCGGGCCGTCTCTAACTGTCCGGAGGAAAGTTACATCGCCGTCAGATTCGTGAGGTGCGCCTGTAGACGACGAACGTGGCTCGCCGTCGACTGCCACGTGGACGTTCTCGACGTGGCCGAGATGCTCGGAGAGCGATGTAAGCTCGTGGTAATGTGTTGCAAATAGTGTTTTTGCCCGGACCATATTGTGTAGGTATTCGGTTGCCGCCCAAGCAATCGAGATGCCGTCATAGGTTGCTGTTCCGCGGCCAACTTCATCGAGAATGACAAGCGAGTCTTCGGTCGCAGAGTGAAGAATATTCGAAAGCTCCTGCATCTCGACCATGAACGTTGAGCGACCCTGTGCGAGCTCGTCAAGCGCGCCAACCCGGGTGTAAATACCGTCAACGAGCCCGATTGCTGCTTGACGTGCCGGGACAAAGCTGCCAACCTGTGCGAGAAGCGTGATGAGAGCAGCCTGACGCATGTACGTTGATTTGCCGCTCATGTTCGGGCCAGTGACAACCAGAAAGCGACGGTCATCATCTAGCCGGAGGTCGTTGGGGACGAATTCCGTTGTCTGTTCAACAACTGGGTGACGGCCGCTTTCGATATCAAGTCGGTTGTCATCGTGCAGTTCCGGTCGGGTCCAGTCGTTCCGGACAGCGTGTGTCGCCAGACTCACAAACACGTCTATCTTGGCGAGGGCACGACCGACAGCCTGCAACGTCTCGGCTGCACGTGCGACCTGTGCTCGGAGGTCCTCGAAGATGTCGCGTTCGAGGTCGTGACGCTGTTCTTCCAGCCGGAGAATGTCGCGCTCGTGTTCCTCAAGTTCCGGAATTGTGAACCGCTCGCTATTTTTCAGTGACTTGATTTGCTCGTAGGCATCGGGGACTTGGTCGGCCTCGCTGTTGCCGACCTGAATGTAGTAGCCGTCAGTCTTATTTCGGTCAACCGAGAGGTGTGTGATGTTGTGTTTCTGTTTTTCGCGGTCAGCCAACGTCTCAATCCACGTCAGCGCTTCCTCGTGTTGCTCGACGATTTCGTCGAGTTCATCGTCGTATCCTGTCCGGATGAGACCACCCTGTGAGATAGTTCCTGGCGGGTCGTCGACGATAGCTTCATCAAGCTTAGTCGCAAGTGTATCAGCTGCCGGCTGGTCGGGCCGGTCAAGTGCAGTGGCCAGTTCCGACTCAGCGAGACGGTCTGTCTCCTCGACAATGTGAACCAACGCAGGGAGCACAGAAAGCGTCTCCGCAGCAGCGCGCAGGTCACGTGCATTCGCGCTTCCGGAAGCAGCCCGTGACGCAAGACGTTCGAGGTCGTAACTCCCATCTAACTCTTCTTGTATCCGCTCGCGTGCCATGACAGCTTCTGTAAGGGCCGCTACCGCAGACTGTCGGTGCAGTAGTTCACCTCGGGACTGTCGGGGGCGTCGCAACCACTCTGCGAGTAGCCGCCGTCCGGCGCTGGTCACCGTGTGGTCGATAGTATCGAGTAGGCTCCCACTTCGGTCGCCCTGCATCGTCTCTGTCAGTTCGAGATTTCGCTGTGTCGTTGCATCGAGTTCGACGTGGTCGGTGGAGCCGTGGCTCTGTAATCGTGTCATCGAAGCAAGGACACCAGCACCGCTTTCATCGACATACGACAGGACAGCACCGGCAGCCTGGACTGCGAGGTCACTCTCGGCAACCCCAACACTTTCGAGCGTCTCATCCCCGAACTGTTCGCGGACCTGATGGCGTGCCCGGCCTGGGGCAAAGGCGTCAGTCGCATGGAGCGTAAGCGTTGCACTGGTTCGCTCGCGGAGCGTTCCCAGTAACTCGTCTTTGTTCCGAAGCGTCGGCCCGGGGAGTAGTTCTACCGGGTCGAATCTGTACAGTTCTGTCAGCAGTTCGTCGGTTGCACTCTCGTCTACACATTCAGTGACGTGGAACTGTCCAGTCGTCACGTCGGCAAAGGCAACGCCGAACTCGTCATCATCGTAGACAACTGCACCGAGATACTGCGCGTCTGCATCACCCGTCTCGATGAGAGTTCCCGGTGTCACGACTCGAGTGATTTCTCGCGCGTGGCCGTTCTCAGTTTCGTACTGGTCGGCGACTGCAACCCGATAGCCGCGCTCAACGAGTGCGGTCAGATACGGCGTGAGGTCATCGACAGGGACCCCAGCCATCGCATAGGAAGAGCCATGCGAAGATTTCTGTGAAACTTTCAAGTCGAGCTCATTTGCGACGGTCTCAGCATCGTCGTCGAAGAATTCATAGAAGTCGCCACATTGCATCGCCAGCAAGTCCGCGTCCGTCTCGCGTTTCAGGTCAAAGAACTCACCGACGATACCCCCTGCTGTCGTCATACCCATTGCTGTGTGCGTCTCCGATTAAAACGTCACGGGTTGTGGGCTTTAGCAGAACCTGACGGCGCTCAAAACGTCTCAGTCGTACCGCTTGTGTATCAGCTGTACACACTCGAATAATGAATTTACGAATGTAGTCATAGCTATCAGATATGGTACAACAGCGAACGCGTCGTCAAATGCTGGTTGGCGTCGCCGGCAGTCTAGCACTTGCAGGCTGTGTTGGCGGCGACTCTGACGGTGGAACAGATAGTGGCGAGACGGGCGCGAGTGACGGTGACGCAACTGCCAACTCAGATGAAAGTTGGCAGGCGGTTGCGCTGGAAGACGTGCGCTCAGGCGAGGAGTTCACTATCGCGGATATCGAGCAGCCGGTTGTCCTCCATACGTTCGCGACGTGGTGTTCAACGTGCAAGCGACAGCAGGACACGCTCGCAAACGCCTACGAGAACAGTGGGGACGATGTTACGTTCATCGATATCACTATCGACGAGAACGACAACCCTGCTGACCTCCGTGAACACGCCAATGACAACGAGTTTGGCTGGCGGTTCGCGGTCGCACCCAACCAGATGACGAGCGACCTCGTCGACAACTACGGCCAGCGGGTTGCCATCGCTCCACAGTCCCCAGTCATCGTTGTCTGTCCCGACGGAACGACAAAGACGTTAGACAAGGGCGTGTCGGCAGGCAAAATCGAGGACACAGCAACTTCCTGTCAATGACACTCTCGGGGCTTGTCGAACATTTTCTTCTTGGGATTGCAACGCCATTAACGGCCTCCTGTGTCATTCCGCTGTATCCGGCGTTTATCGCGTATCTGGCAAGTACTGGCGACGACGATGGCGGACGGTCGGTCGCTGTTCTCGGAAGTTTGGTTGTTATCGGAGTCCTTGCGTTTATGGCGACTATTGGTATCGTGTTCACTGTCGTCCTCGAAGAGTCAATAAATACCGTCGTCGAAGACCTGTCTCCCATCGCGTTTGGGGTTTTAGCTGTCGTTGGAGCGGTCCTCTTGATCGACCCGAAAGGATTCTCTCGGCTCCCAGCATTTGAACCGCCACAGTCGCGCTACCCCAGCGCTTCGGCGTTCAGCTACGGTTTCTTTTTTGGTGCAATCATTATTCCCTGTAACCCGGCAACTATCTCGCTGTTTTTCGCCCGAACACCGGTTCTTTACGATACGCACGTCGAGAGCATGCTCGGCTTTCTTGCCTTCGGTCTCGGCATCGGCGCGCCGTTGCTCGCGTTCGCATTGCTGTCGGAGTCGTTTGGTCGGCGCGTCACGACGACGCTAGCCCGGTACAGCAACCCTATCAATCGTGCGACCGGCGCAGTGTTGCTCGCTGTCTCGCTGTACTACTTGGGGCCAGTCTTCAAAGTTATTTCCGTCCCGTTCGTGTTTTGAGGACGGTGCCCAGCGGTCTCGAAGTTGCGGTCACTTGATAATGTCACCGACGCGTCGCGGTTCACCGGAGAGTGATGGGTTGTCCTCGATTATCTGTAACACTTCGTGGTCGGTCACGTCGGGATACTCCTTTTCGATTGCCTCCTCGATAAGTGACTTTTCGAGTCGAAAATCCGTCCCCTGGTAGACTACGTCGACACCGTTTTCATCAAAGGAAAGAGCCGTCATACGCGCCAGTATGACGACTGTAAATAAAAGTCTGTAGATGACGCGCTACACAATCGGGGGAACTTTTTCACGCCCACCGGTCCAGCATGGCGTTATGGAGTATACAACACTTGGCCGGACAGGAATGGAGGTCAGCCGCATCTGTCTGGGGTGTATGAGTTTTGGAACGTCAGACTGGCGGGACTGGGTACTCGACCCCGACGAGAGCCGCCCAATCATTGACCGAGCAATCGACCTCGGAATCAACTTTTTTGACACCGCAAATATGTACTCCAACGGTGAATCCGAACGCGTTCTCGGAAAGGCATTAGACGGCCACCGCAATCAGATGGTCGTCGCTACTAAGGGTTTCTTCCAAATGGACGAGGACGACCCCAACAGTGGTGGACTCTCACGAAAAGCAATCGAGCAAGAACTCCAGGCAAGCCTCGACAGGCTTGGCATGGAAACCGTCGATCTGTACCAGACCCACCGCTGGGACGACGGGACTCCTATCGAGGAGACATTACGGGCACTTGACGACGCAGTGAGACGTGGAAAAACCAGATATATCGGGACAAGTTCGATGTGGTCCCACCAGTTTGCAGAGGCACTCCACACGAGTGACAGCGTTGGCTTGGAGCAGTTTGCCACGATGCAAAATCACTACAACCTTCTCTACCGGGAAGAAGAACGCGAGATGCTTCCCCTTTGTAAGAAACAGAACATCGGCGTGATTCCATGGAGTCCACTCGCGCGAGGATATCTCACACGTCCCCACGAGGAGTTCGATGCGACAGTACGGGGCCAATCCGACACTTACGCACAGCAACATCCCTATTTCGACGGAAACGGTCGAGAGATAAACGAGCGTGTACAGGAGATTGCCGCCCAAAAGGACGTAACGATGGCGCAGATAGCGCTGTCGTGGCTGTTGCACAAAGACTGGGTTGACGCCCCAATCGTTGGCACGACAAGCGTCGAACATCTCGAAGCTGCTGTCGAAGCACTCGATATCTCGCTGTCAGAGAGCGACATCGACTGGCTCGAGGCACCCTACGAGACAGTTCCTGTCAGCGGTCACGAGTAACGTTGAAACGGTCGAACGGGGAAGACGGCAGAGTAAAGTGACTCTCAGCCAAAAGCGGAGACGCGAATGTTTGAGCAATGGTACGGCCCCGGTATCGGGAGTGACCGCGAGTATCTCGTGAGTAGAGGTGTCATTCCCGCGTTGGGCACGATTGGGGCGATGGCTGTCGCGTTCTCTGTCGTCGCTGGTATACTGTTCGTGGCAGAAGGGCTTATTGTTAATAACGTGGTGACCCAGACAGTCGCGATTCTGGTGATGTACGCCCTCCCGCCGTTTGCGGTCGGATTGTGGGTTGGAAAACGTCATGGGTTGCTCGTTGCCCCAGCAATTGCTATTGGTGTTGCTCCCATCATGGTACTAATCACCGCTCTCGCGGCGTTTAGCGGGCCGGTGTTGACGCTGTTTGACAGCCCGCTGCTTCTTGTTGGGGCGGTTGCTGGTTGGAGTGCTCTTTCAGGATTCGGTATCGCCGTTGGGTCTAAGCTCGTCAAGCCTTGGCTGACCGAGTGAGCCAGACAGTTACGGGCCAGTACCGACGACGGGATGGGGCTGAGTCTCGGCAAATGTTGATGCGAGTCGAGCGCAAAGAACCAATATGGAGCGAGACGATGTTCGACAGGCGTGGGATGATGTCTCACAGACCTACGCCACACGACGAGACCCAGACGGTTCGGACGCAGACTTGATTGATGAACTCCGTTCTGATTGCCCACAAGACCCCCAAATCGTCGATATTGGGTGTGGCGACGGTGCACGAACGCTCAGCAACCTTCCAGACGGGAGTCTCGGAATCGACTTTTCTCGCCAGGGGCTTCAGTTGGCAGGCAGTACTGTGCCATCAGCGAAACGCGTCCAAGCCGATATGTGTGCGCTGCCGTTGGACGATAGCTGTGCTGACGCACTCACTGCGTACCACGCCGTCTTTCACGTGGAACGGACGTCACACCCGACCGTGTACAGAGAGTTCGCTCGCGTTCTAAAGCCCGGCGGGATGCTTTTGATGACTCTCCCGGGTGGCCGATTCGAGACAGTGCGCCGAGGCTGGATGGGCGGCGAGATGTTCTTTTCGGCACCTGGACGGGACCAAACACTTACCCAGTTATCAGACGCCGGATTTGGAAACCTGCAAACAAAAACAGTTGGTGACCCGCTTGGGAGCGAAAGCGAATTTGTCTTCGCCGAGCACAGCGGTAACTGAGTGGCGTCACTCGGCAGCAGCAATTCGCCTGATGAGTCCCGAGCCTTCTTCGAATCCAGTCGTCAGGACGTACATTTCGTCGTTGGGGTCGCGAGCAAACGAGAGGATTGCGCTGT
The DNA here is from genome assembly GCF_026586665.1 of Halovenus rubra. Taxonomy (GTDB): domain Archaea; phylum Halobacteriota; class Halobacteria; order Halobacteriales; family Haloarculaceae; genus Halovenus; species Halovenus rubra. Next base: position 169,990 of record NZ_JAODIY010000004.1, on the reverse strand, counting down.
TAAGCCGACCACTCTCTGTATTTTCGACAGTAAGTTCTTCGAGCGGATACGGTCTCTTGCCGTCATGGGCAGGGTCGACCGCGAACAGCGGAGCAGGAACCATGTAGTCACCAAAGACGTATTTCCCCTGCAGTTCGGGTAACGCTTCGCCGCGGTAGACGTAACCGCCGGTGACTGCACGGGAACCGGTACGTTGGTACTCGACAATTGGGTCACGAATCGACCCCTTCGACGTTTTCGGTGTTGCACACACCTTGACTGGCGAAACCCGGTTAGTTAGTGCCTGCCACGTCTTGGGATTGAAGACGTTAAGCGGATTGTCAGCTATCGTGTGTCCTATCGAAGTAGAGGGGGCACACGACGACCCCTCGACAATGGGCCAGCCATGGTTTGCTCCCTTCTCTACGAGATAGACCGACTCACGTGTGTGTTCGCCAACATCGCCGACGAACACCCGGCCGTCGTCGATTGACATTTTGTAGGGATTGCGAAACCCCCAGGCATAGTACTCGTCGCGGCCTTCTTTGCCCACGAGTGGGTTGTCATCCGGGATACCGTACTCCTTTCCGTCTTCGGGATTGTCAACGTCGATACGGTGGATGCCGCCGAGGAGATTGTCAGTGACGTTCTGTGCGGCCTGTCCCTGGTCGTACCACCACGACTTGCCGTCCTCATTGAAACTAGTCCGTTGACCGTCACCGAGTGCGACGTAGAGATACCCCTCTGGACCAAATGTGAGCGAACCGGCGTTGTGCATGGGGCCCGGTTCGGGGACTGTAAGAATCCGCCGCTCGGACTCTTGTACCACACCTGTCCTGTCAGCGTTTGCCTCATACTCTGCAAGGACAGCGACATGAGAGTATTCGTCAGCGGACAGCGACTCCGGAAGCTGGCCACTGTAGCGCAGGTAAAACCGACTGTTCTCCTCGAAGTTGGGATGAAGCGCGATGCCGACTAGTCCCCGTTCACCCTCAACCTCGGCCATCTGACCACTTACGTCGTGGAACAATCCCTGCGCGAGACCTGAATCGGTATGCCGGAGCAACTGTCCGGTCCGTTCGATGATGAGTCGGTCCCCGTTAGGCAAGAAAACCATCCCAGTCGGGAACGAGACACCCGAAACGACATCTTCAAGTCTTACATTCAATCCATCACTTTTCAAGCTGTCCGTCGCCGTTCCGAGAGTACAGCCAGCCAGTCCAGCCATACCAGCACCTGCGCCGAGGCTGAGAAACTGTCGCCGGTTCATCTATCGAACCCTACCATTACTCAAATATCGGGCAGAAGCCAAAATAACGTTTCGACACCGAAATACGGCCATAGTAGTTCTGTCTGTCTGACTGACGTGTTTGTTGTTCGTTTCAATCCGTATGTTTATCAACGCGCCAAGCAATCTACCGGTGTGAACGAACGGAACAACGTCTTGCTCGTCATACTGGATTCCGTTCGCGCAAAGAACACCAGTTTGTACGGGTATGAGCGGGAGACGACACCATTTCTTTCGGAGTTTGCCGACCGCGCAACGGTATACACGCAGGCGAGAGCGCCAAGCATACATAGCATCGCCAGTCACGTCAGCATGTTTACCGGGGCACACGTTGAGGAACACGAAGCGACACGCCATACTGCTCAAATCGATCTCGACCGGACAATCTGGCGTGAGCTACAGAACGAGGGGTACGCGACTGGGCTCTTTACCAATAACCGTATCGTCGCAAACGCCTCCAACCTCGGTGACGGGTTTCAATACCGTCACGAGCCGGAGTATCCGATAGCGGAACGGCTTGAAAATGCAGTTGATGGGACCGTATTAAAGCGTGCGTACTTCCGGGGATACGATGCATTTTCTCGGCTCACAGAGTCAGTCTCTGAGAACGGGCTGGTGAGCCGAGTCAGTGACAGCATCGGTCGCGTGGCCGATATTGGCCCGTCGTCGGAGACAGACGCAGACTCGGGCTACCGGACGCTCTTTGGTGACGAATTTACCGATTCGTTTCTTGACTGGCAATCTCAACAAGACGATGCTTGGGCAGCGTGTATCAACCTGATGGATACTCACTCTCCGTACGAACCGGAAGCAACGTACGACAAGTGGGCTGACGAGCGCCACTGGGACATTCAGGAAAACGAGAAACCGAGTGTCTGGGAGACGCTCCGGGGCAGTGGCTGGGATAACATCGAAGCGCTTGAAGACCTCTACGATGGGACAATCAGACAGGCAGACGCTATCCTCAAAGACCTTGTTACCAAACTTGAAGCCAAAGGAGAGCTCTCTGACACCCTTCTCGTGGTAACGAGTGACCACGGGGAAGCATTCGGCGAGCAGAGTCGCCTAAAGGAGAACGTCCGTCTCCGTGGTCATAAGTGGGGTATTCCAGAGGTATTAACGCATGTTCCTCTGGTAGTCAGCTATCCCGGACAGGAGGTGGGCCGTACCGTCGATAAAGTCGTCTCACTGACAGATACGCCGGACCTCCTGCGAGCAGGGGCCACCGGCGACGGCGAGGACCCACTGACCGGGAGAAAAGAAGTGCTTGCGTCGACCTACAGAATCCCAGAGAAGAAAATCAAGAAATACAGCTCTGTTGAGAATGTCAACGACTACATCGGCCCGTGGAGAGCAGTCTACGAGAACGGCGAAGATGGCATCAGAAAGTTTGCACAGAAAGACGACTCGTTCCTAACAGCCGATGTTGCCGGAGCAGATGATGCGACAGTTGTCTCGACAGCGCCTCATAAGCGGGTCCAAGAGGCCTACGAGCCACTAGTCGATAGCGAGATTCTCGCCGAAGAAACATCTGAAATAGACGACAACCTCGAAGAGCAACTCGAAGATCTCGGCTACATTCGATAAGAGAAGATACCAGGGCGTTCTTATCGATTGGTACGGGAAACACCTGTTCTCGTCTGTCTGTTGTGCAGCTAGATTTATTTACTTTCGAATAGGTCGTATAAACAATGAGTTACTTGCAGAAGGCCCGAGACAGCTTCATCGCCGGGCTTGTACTTGTCATACCGCTGGTCGTCACACTCTATATTCTCCAGTTACTGAGTGACTTCGCGTTCTTGATTATCGACCCTGTCGTTCAGGAGACAGAGCTAGAATCGTTTACTCGAAACGTCGAAGCCGTCGCTCGGGTTCTTGCCGCCGTACTTATTGTGGTGGTGCTTACACTTATCGGGTTTCTCGCTCAAAGGCAGGTCGGGCAGCGACTGTTCGGTAGCTTGGGACGGTCGGTCAAGGTTATTCCCGTCTTCCGGACAATTTATACGACTGTCCGACAAATTTCGCAGTCGTTTTCTAACACTGAGACATCCTACGATAGTCTCGTACTTGTCGAGTTTCCACGGAAAGGACTCTATACAATCGGCCTTGTGACTAGTAAAAGCCCGGAAGCGGTGAATGAGACAGTTGGAAAGACCGTTTATAACGTGTTTCTTCCGAGTAGTCCCAATCCCGCGAGCGGTCGGCTTGTGCTCGTTCCCGAGGACGAAGTCCATGAGATTGATATCTCGGTCCGGCAGGGGATGGGACTGCTCATGACGACAGGGGCAGGAAGTGACCAATCAACGACCCCTCCAACAGATGTGACCGTCTCTCCCGAAGAAGCCATCGCTGCGCTTGAAGAGCTGGAAGATGCTGGAACTGACGAGATAGCGGTGACTCAACAACAGGCGGATGAGGGCTCTGAAAGCGTCGAATAACGAACTGCGTCTAAAAGCGTCTTGCCAGCGAAGTACACGCTCTTTATCGGTAGGATGTGGAGGCGTTGGCAGAGATAAACAACAGCCGGCGCTCCAAGACAAGACCAGCACGCTGCGAAGGACATCGTTATCTCTGTTGCCTTCCTGAACCAACGATATGTCGCGCGGGTTGGGCGTCATCGAACCGATTCAATCGACGATTCCAGACTGGCTAGGCGTTCTTGTCGCAGTTATAACACAATTGGGTGATGGGTGGTTCCTCCTTGCTCTGCTCGGAGGATTGTACGTAACTCAACGAGAGAGCCAGACAGGAATTGTGCTTGTCGGTGGCGTACTTGCATGTGGTGTCGGAGCCTACAGTACACTCAAACAGCTATTCGCCCGTCCACGCCCAACAGCATCACTTCTTGACCCGACAACTCTTCCCGAGATGATTGCTCCGCTGTATGAGTTTACTGCACACGCTTCGGGCTATGGCTTTCCGAGTGGTCACGCAACGATGGCAACAGTCGCGTATCTCGGTTTGGCAACAGTTCTAGATAGCGGGTCACGGCGACAGCGGTTCCTCGGAGCAGGAATCATCGTCGTGCTTGTGGCGTTCAGCCGTGTCGCGCTCGGGGTTCACTTCCTTGTCGACGTTATCGCTGGGATGGGTCTCGGTCTGACTTTGCTTGCATTTGCATTCCACGGAATCCCCCGACTGTCACTCCCATCCGAGACAACAGTACTAACAACAGCAGTTCTTCTGAGTGCAGTCTGGGTCGGGATTTCTCACGGGCACAGCGAATCGCTATTCTTGCTCTGTGGTTCAGTTCTGGCACTCGGGGCGTGGGTAGTTGATAAACCCCAAAGCAACTAACTAGGCCAGTTACAGACGTTGGCGTCATCTCAAAAGGAGTGCCGGAACGCCACGCAAGGACACAGCGCCCCCTGTCAGCTTGCGAGCGACCGTCTGTAAACTGGCTTACGCTGACCCAGTATCGTTCAGCGCGGCCTGTACTTGTGAGCGGAGTGATTCTTTCAGCGGTATCGGGTTCTGGAGACACCACTCTGCAGCCGTAAGTGTTCGTGGAGATGGCGGCGTCCGATCAACAAGTGAGAGCGTCGGCTCTGTGTCCGTTTCTTCGGCAACGACCGTTTGGATAGATTCGCCGAGTTCCAGATTTGTGACGGTGTGTGCGAAAATCGACGACGGTGTACGAACCGTGTACGCATTCGTCCCAATGTCGATAAGCGCCGATGCGAGGTCGCGAACATCAATGTACGAGCGACGGATGTTCCCGTTGTCCCATACTTCGATGTCGCCAGACAGTGCTTCTTGAATCATGTCCTGTGCCTGTCCACGAGGCGCGCCACGTCCGGCGACGTTCGGAAAGCGGACCGTTGTCACGTTGTCGTACTCACTGACCGCCTGCTCGGCAAGGTTCTTGGAGCGGCCATATCGGTTGAACTCGCCTGACGCAGCAACACTGGATGCAAACACAAGCGGAATGTCTGCCTCAGCTGTGGCGGCAGCGACGTTGGCAGTGCCGACAACATTGTTTTCGAGCAGATATGGCCAGTCGTCAACCCAGACATCGGCGTCAGCAGCCAGATGATAGACGATATCCAACTCCTTGGTGGTGATAACCTCCTCGACTCGGTCGCGGTCACGGATATCGTCGCCTGCATCGGCTGTACGGTCAAACCCAATGACATTATGACCGTTTTCTACTAACTGGTCAGCCAACACACCGCCAATATATCCTGCGTGACCCGTAACGAGTGCGTCCATACCTAGTCTTCAGCTATTCTGGTATTCAATGCATCGGGTTACACTCTCCGTAGGCGACATAGCGCTTCACAGAACCGTTTGGCCGGAACTCTAACAGAGAGGGGAAAACTGGACCCAACTCATACTGATGGCAGTAATCTCGTCGGCATCGTAGGTACCATGCAGTTTCGGGACGTAGGATTTGAGCGCGTTCTTCGAGTGGTAATTCAGGTCGTAGGGCGTCACGATGTCGTTGGTGGCGCTCATTGTTGCACACCCGGCGTCGAACGCCTCTCGAAGCGCCTCACGGTACGTCGAAAGTGTCTCTCGAAGCTTCCGCTCCTTGTGGCGCGTCGGTGGTGCGAGCGTGGCCTGCAACGTTTTCATGACGGTCTGGCTCATCGGTTCTGTTCAGCCCCCGAAACACACTTCTCACAACGTTGCCCATCTAGTCTTGTTGTGCTAATTTGGTCGCCGCAAGACTGACAGAAACGCCATTCATTCGGTGGTTCCGGAGGGCCGTATTCTGGTCGCCTTCGTAACTCTTGCTGTTTCTCTCTCTGCCTGCTCCAGCAATCTTCACAGAGCCATCCGTCGTTAGTCTCGTAAAATGTAGGGCCATTCTCTTGTCCTTGCTCAGTTGTCTTCTGGTATGACGCTCTGCCAAAAAACATCGTCTTAGTGTCTATCTGAGCAGTTTTGCTACAGTATTCGCAGGCAACTTCTTGTTCTTCTATTGCCCGTATCATGGTTGATTTTCGACGTACTCTTTCAGGTCGTCAAGCGTCACCTGTCCAGTGGTACAGGTCACGCAAATGGGTTAGTAGAGTTTCGCGTACACGTCTGCAACAGCCTCAGCAACATCGGTATCTGCAATATCGTACATCGGGCTTTGTCCCTCTGTCCGTGTCTGTTCGATGACATCGAGATCTAGGAGGACATCTTTCTTCTCGTACACCGTAGTTCGATTCACACCTGACGCTTCCGAGAGACCGGTTGCGCTCATGTCGTGAGGAGAGGTTAGGAGTGCCGCGATTATCTTCCCGTTCGACTGAGTGAATAGCTTCGTTAGGCGGTCTTTCTCTCGAATTTCGCGGATACGCTTCTCTGTTTCTTCCTTGGTATTCTCAACATTTTCCGCCGGTTCGGTGTCGGAATTTCCTGACATATGTGTTATTTCTATTTTCTACATATATAACACATTCCCCACACTGATGTTAATCAAATCCAACACCATTACACTACTGGCATTAGTTTTACTAAACCCAGGTGTTGGATAAAGCTAACATAGAAGACGTATCGGAGTCGAGCATAGGGTCGGCAATCGCAGTGCGGATGTACGTCTGTCACGAGATTGGCGAGACAGTAGTACGGCGTGATATCCTTGCTGGGCTAGTCTCAGGCGATAACAGAGATTCTAGGCCGCACATCGAAGAGATAGCGTTTTGTTCGACTGGTCTCCTCGTAGCGGATTCGACGACGCAGATGTATGTGTTTTTTTATAACTCCGCTATACATATATACATACAGACGAATGTTGGTCTCCTACGAAAACAAACTCATCACCGTTTCAGCACTCGCAACTGTAGCTGTGCTTTTCGGATTAGCCCTTTTTGAGATGAGATTCGGAGTGTTTGGAGAATGGGTCTACGTTCTGGGGTTTTTATTATGGGTAGCAATCGCATATGCGATTCCGCAAGCACTGTTGATGCGGAGAGACGGAGCTGTATCACGCACTTCGCGGATGGGTGTTTGCACGTTTATGTGTATTATTATCGCCGGACTGTTTTCGAGCGACGTTTCGGGAACCGAGTCCGCGGTTCTCTGGGGAATTGTCGGTGTCTCAATCACGGTTGTTTTCGTTCACGAAGTTTGGATAGGGTATCAAGACTCAACTGTGAGCGAAGCACGGGTAGAAGCTGAACGATCTCTGTAACCCCAAAACAGTGGCCGTGTTGGACCAGTTCCAGAAGATAAACCGGGCCGGTGGACAATCTGGGCATTACTCATATGCCATGTTACAGCATTTCTACTGGATTTCAAAGGACTTCCCCACCCTCTCGTCTCGGTACGCAATTCCAGCTACAGAAGAGCCGTGCCATATCCTGATGTACGCTACTATTTGTGACAGCAAGAATAGAGTTGGGCAGTAGCTACATTGTGTCGAAATATGTGCCCGAACACTAACGACCGACATCATTCCTGGCGGTGTGCCGAGTCAGTCGGCTAACCCTCGTGCGGGCACAGGAGACGGGAAACGTCTCTATTGGGACGGAGTGTTCCCGTCCGAAACTGTCGCATGCCCGGGTTCACCGCGTGTCATCGCACCCGTGTGGGTCCGCTCAGGCGGGGACTAGGGCACGCAACAACGAGTATGGCACCCGTGTGTAAGAACCCATCGCGTAACTCCTCAGTCGAGACCAGTACGTATACTACGACCCAGCGTATAGAACTGAGCGTGACTCGAAGCGAACGGGCGGCGATTCTTGGCGGAACATTCACGCCAGTCCACAATGGGCATCGGGCGCTGTTACATACCGCGTTCCAAACGGCGAGCCACGATGGCGCTGGGGATGGACACGTAGTTGTTGGTCTAACTGACTCTGCAGTGGCAAAGCAGACACGAAGTGACCCTGACCATGCATCCAAGCTCGGTTCGTTTACCGACCGACAAGCGCAACTCGACGAGGAGTTGCAGAAACTCGGGACGACCTACAGCGCCAGCTACGAGATTGTAAAACTCGAAGACACACACGGTCCTGCAGCGTCGCGCGCCGACATTGACGCACTGATCGTCTCACCGGAGGCAAAAGCACAACGCCGGGCCTACGAACTAAACGAGGATCGCGCAGAAAACGACCTCCCTCGACTCGAAATCCATACCGCACCGTTCGTCGTCGCCGAAGATGGCACACGCATCAGTAGCACTCGCATTCGGAACGGAGAAATAGACGAACACGGTCGCTTGTTGGAGTGACAAACAGAGTGCTGAGACAGCCTTCAGAGTGAGTACGCAGATTCTTCGAACTGAACGTAGTCACTGTCGGTAAACTGGCGTCTTGTCTGCTGGTACTCACGGAATAGTTTTAGACCGCTAAGTCCCGATTTGAGAACACCAAATAATGAATACTCTCCACGGTTTACCATCGTATCGGTTGTCTTGAAGGCGCGGTCCCAGTCTGCGGGTCCGTATCCCCGGACTAGGTCGGCCATCGTTACGTTGCGAACCATCTCTGTGTCGAGTGCAGCCTGCCATCTCTCATTGTACTCTTCGAGTCGGCCCTGTGCGGCCAGTTTGCCGGCAATTTTGCCAGTCCTGACAGCAACGTGATCGCCACCCTCGTGGAACGCGGAAGTCCCACCCATCGCACCACCGACTACGGCGATGTTGGCCTGTGTCGGTGACTCGATTGGTCGTGTCGAAGAGATAGCGTACGTCTCTGTCCCGTCACGCTTTCCTCTATCTTCGACGAGCGGGAAGTCATCAATGTCATATTCGGGATACTCCTGTTCGAGGAGGCGCTCGATGTAGACGTTACCGCGTGGAATCTTGTCATCGTCAGCTCGAAGCAGCGACCAGTCGCGGTGGTTGTAGTCGTCGATATCAAGCCCAATGGGCATCGTGAGACCAATGCGTGCGACGCTCTGGTCGTTCGGGAACACCCAGGGGTAGGCAGTATGCCCTGGCATAACACCCCACCAGAACTTCAGCCGGTGTGGGTCATAGAGTTCCTCAGGGACCTTGCGGTGTTCCTGATATGCGATGTGGTTTACCACTGATGGGTCAAGGACATCAGCGATAGATTGCCCCGCAGGAGTGAACTGGTCCAAGGTGTCGATGGTGACGGTTCGTTGGGGGCCATCAGCTAATACGAGAGAGGTGGCTTCGAACTGGTCTCCGCTGGAGAGCGTCAGCGTGTGGCTGTATCCGTTTTCTGGGTTTGTCTCGATATCGGTGACGCTGTCGCCAATCTCGTAACGTCCCCCAGCCTCTTCTGCACGCCCGCGTAGCCAGTCGTCGAAGCGGGCGCGGTGGAATGCACAGCCAAAATGCGGGTAGGCAGAGTCGATACCAGTATTATCGATAGAGATGTCGGCCGACGGGCCGATAAAATCAGCACCTGTTAATCGAGTGAGGATAACGTCGTCCGGAATCTCATCAGGGGTAAAACCCATCAAATCGACCCAGTAATCCAGTAAGCCCGCAGCGTCTGTCGAGTCCGGACCGAGATTCTCCCTATCTGCACGGGGAACTCCTTTTTCGAACACGACCGCGTCGGCTCCATGTTGGGCGGCCGTCCACGCCGCCGAAGTCCCGGCAGGACCACCGCCAACAATTGCGACGTCGATTCGCTCCATATCCACTTACTCTCGCGCGGCGTTTATATTCCCTGCCATCCAGAGTGACAGCGTACGGTTAAAACGCCCGGGGAAGAGGTATGTCTCTGAATACGTCGGGGAAGAATGTGTCTATAGATACCCTTGCTTTGCGAGCAACTCGCCGTTAAGTACGGAGGCGCCGGCCGCGCCACGGAGTGTGTTGTGTGCCAGACAGTTGAACTGCACGCCACCATCAGTCTCTTGGACGCCGCCGGCTGTCACTGTCATCCCATCTTCACGGGTGCGGTCAAGCCGTGGCTGTGGCCGCTTTGCATCGTCGAATACGTGAATGAGGTCATCCGGAGAACTGTGTAGTTCCGCAGACGGATACGTTTCCATCGCCTCAATGATGTCGTCTGCGTTCGTCTCGTCTACGGTATCGACCCACACGTTTTCGAGGTGTCCGTCAAGTGTCGGAATCCGGTTACAGGAGGCTTCGACACGGGCGTCGTGCCACTGCACCTCCGCGCCATCGAACTCACCGAGCAGCTTCCGTGACTCGGACTCCATCTTGTTCTCCTCACCGCCGATATGGGGGATGGCATTGTCGATAATCTCCATCGAAGAAACTCCGTCGTAGCCAGCGCCCGACACCGCCTGTAGTGTTGCGACGGTGACGCGGTCAAGACCGAATTCCTCCTCAACTGCAGCCAACGGCGGGACCATGGTGATTGTCGAGCAGTTGGGATTTTTGACCAACGCTCCGTCCCACCCTCGTTCGTCTCGCTGTACCTCGATGAGGTCGAGGTGTGACGGGTTCACTTCAGGAACTGTTAACGGTATATCCGACGCAGTGCGATGGTTTGAGGAGTTTGAAGAGACGACATAGCCCGCCTCACAGAACGCCGGCTCAACGTCACGCCCGACCCCAGACGGGAGCGACGAGAAGATAATATCAAGATTATCAGAGACTGCTTCCGGCGTCGTCTCGGTCACGGTCATCTCAGCCACGTCTGCTGGAATCGGTGAGTCGATACGCCATTTGGCTGCCTCACGATACGACTGACCAGCACTCGATTCACTCGCGGTAAGTGCTGTAATCTCGAACTCGGGATGTGGGTCGAGCAACTGTACGAGTCGTTGTCCTACTGCTCCAGTCGCGCCAAGAACTCCTGCACGTACTGACATAGGCGTTTGTAGGTGGGAGACACATCAAAATAGTTTGGAAATCGTCCACATATGTGATAGAGCACGTTGCTCCGATAGCAAACTAGGTCAGTGATGCAATTGCACCACAGCTTCCACACCGTACCTGCGTCCCATCGGAGAGTACTTCGTAGCCGTCACTGCCACTCAACAGCCCGCTGTGTGCCCACACCGCGTCACAGTACGGTTGTGGACACTGTTCCGGGATGTCGGCATCAGATGGCGATTGCGCGCCAGTGCCAGATGTCGTATCGTTGCCAGTGTCCCGCACGTCTTCACCAAGCTTCTCTGCGAGATACTGGAGATGCTCGTCTACATCTGTCTCAGGAGGTTGTTCCTCGATTTGGAACCCCTTGTTTCGCGTTCCTCCCTGCCCAGTCAAGAATCGGTCGCCGGTCCATCCGTCGCCACGTTCAACTGTTGACTCACCCTCGTTTCCTGTTTTGGATGACGCCTGCGCCGGTCCAGACGCTGACAGGCTATGTGTCGTGTGGGTACTTCCGGGAGACGTCTCCGAGTCTTGGCCGTCCCCTCCAGAGACCGACCCCGTCGTTACGAGTCTCGCCAGCAGAATAACACTGCACAGAGTAGCGAACAGGATGACCCAACGCTCGACGCCGCTCTCGCCGAGCCCAGCCACGAATAACCGAGTTGTTGGCCAGGATACAAGCCAAAGCGCAAACAGGACGAACAGCCCGAAAGCAACGACGCGTCGCAGGCGGTTCATCGTCTCTCTGTTGGGGCGCCGAGAATAAAAACAGCAGTGCCATACTGTCGCTATGAGTTACCGAGTAACAGAGTTGGTAACTGAACCAATCATAAGCGCCATACTTTCAGAGCCGTTCACCGGTCAACAGCGCCAGACTACCAGAGAGAAACGCAATAACGCACACAAACGACAGACGACAGCGAAAAGGACATACACTGGTATCGTCAACCAACTGTGTGGCCGAATCCAGTCAGAGAACAGTCGGCAAGACACCACGTGACAGTGATTCGGTGCGTTTCTGGTATGTGGTTGATTTGCTCTTGTTGTGTGTTGGGCCGGTTGCGTTACTTGCCGTATTCAGTGTCCCCATTGCGGTGCGCGAGGAACTCGTGTTCCGTATCGCCAGTCCTAGAGTCGTGACGGCGTACACCTCACACTATATTCACCTGACCGAGAGTCATCTAGTCGGAAACCTTGTTAGCTACGTCGTCGTCGCACCGACAGCGTATGTCCTCTGTCTCCAGAGCCATCGGCGATGGCTGTTTAGGAAAGCGTTGCTAACGTTTCTGCTTGTTTTTCCGTTTGCTTTGAGCGCGATGCAACTCGCATTCGACCGCCACCGCCAACTGTACGGGTTTTCGTCAATTAATGCCGCGTTGTTTGGGCTGTTGTGTTTCGCAGTTGTCAGCTACACCAGTACCCACCTTTCGAGTACTGTCGACGAAACTGATGCGCCAGCACTCCTCTTTTTTATTATGGCAATTATCACAGTTCTGTCAGTGCCGTCTCGTGCGTGGATGGGCGAGATTGTGGTCCTCTCTGTTGGGATTGGATTGGCGTACGTGGTAACGTTGCTTAGCTATATCGGCATCCCGGAGTGGGATGAGGTTGTTGATGGCTGGAGTGGTGGTCGTATCGAGGTTGGGCTTCTCGGTCTGGGTGTGTTACTACTGTTCCCGTTTTTCGGCTTTAACCAACAGTTCACCGGCGACGGTGCTGTGTTCGACCTCTACACACATCTTCTCGGATTCTGTCTTGCGTTTATTGTTGTCTACGTGACAGCAGTTATCCTTGAGTAAGCTGCGGTCACTCACTGTTTTCATCGGAGCCAGAGGAAACGCCACGGTCACTCGCGGCGAGGCCCTCGTTGTCCGAGTCAACAGTTGAAGAACCTGCTTGCTCTTCTCTCTGTGCTGACCCTGATGGCACCTGTGTACTAGTACTATCGGTGCTGTCGGTCGCTTCAAGCGGGTCGCTACTAGTCGGTGCTGAGTATGTGTACATAATGTCGTCAACGATGACCGCGTACCGGTCGCCCTCTTCAAGAACACGTCTGTCGCTGTCAATTGCAATATCGACTAGGTCCTCCATCGTCTCGCTGGGGACAACAGTTCGGTTGCCGCTGTCGGGAATCGTGACCGCCGAAATCCACTCATCGAAGTCGTCGCGTTCGCTCTCAAATTCGTGACGTGTTCGCTCGACTTCTGTGACTTGTAACCATCCCTGCGAGCTTGCAATGGCGAGTCCAACTATAGTAAGTACTCCGATAATAAACAGTAGTGGCGCGCCATAGAGTGCTACGGCAGATGGTTCTACCGTTCGGGTTACCGACCCGGTCGCATCGTAGGATTTCTGATCTTCGACAGCCGTGCTGACACGGTAGAGAGCGTCTTGTGGCTCGATTACAAGACGGTCAGTACGGGTATCAGTAAACGACTCACCCGCAACGGTCCCGTCGAAGGTTGTGTCGGCGATAATCAACGCTTCTGTTTCCCCTGGTGCAGCTTTGAGGTCTCTCTCCGCGGCTCGGATACGTTCAAGGACCGCAGACACGTTGACGCGGACAGCCACTGAACGTTGGTCACCGTCGGCAATTGTGGTTTCTTTGGTTTTGAGTGTCTCCGTTGTGTCCCAGAAGATGACTTTTTGTTCGTCGCGTTCCTCGAAGGCGCGGATAACAAGAGAGAGTTCTGTCGAGGCGGTCGCTTCCCTGCCGTCGGTGTTGTCGTGGCCGAGTGTGTAGTTTGCCTCCAGAGTAGGTACAACGGTGGTGAAATAGAGTGGGCGATTTTCGAGGCGAGTCCCCATCGAAAAGACGTTAGACTCGCGCTGGACCGTTCCAGCATGGTCGAACCCGCTTTCGACAGTCCATGTCCCCTCTGTCCGTTGCTCGACGACAGTGTCTGCGCCGTTGATGTGTGCGTCGTAGGCGACGTACCCGCCAAGGAGTGAGAATACGAGCAGTACCAGTAAGACAGCAGAGAGCCAGTCTTCCAGAAACCAGCGGACAGAAAGTGGTATATCAGGTTCGTTCATTTATAGGATCTGGTTTGTCTCTGTCTCTCAGTTCAGAGGTCCGTGATTTTGAACCGGATTCCTCCACCCGGTGGTGAACTGTCCTCGTATTCTATTTCGATCAGTACGTCCTCGCCACTCAGGTCAACGGGGTCATCATAGCGTCCATCTTCTTCCTCAAATCCACGAAGATTCCACCGTGCGTCCTCACCACTTGCTAAGCTCAGACCGGAACCGGACAGATCGACCGTCTGGCTAATTGAGAATCCATCGCTGCCATTGTCTGTGTAATCATAGCTAGTTCCCTCGGTGACAATCCCGAGATCAGGATTGCCGTCGTACTGGTCAGCGTTCGTACTCGTGCTTTTGACGGTGACACTGCTGAATTCGACCGCAGGACCGGATCCAAGGTTTTTCGCGTCGTTGTTCAGGACGTTGAATGCGAGAATGTCATTTGAGCCATTCTCGTTGGCCAGCTTTTTGGAGTCGCGGATGAATTCCAGATTACCGGAAACACCGTCGATTGTCAGCGTTTTGCTCCGTTCGGTCCCGTCCGGCATCTCGAAAAAGAGCGTGACATCGAGCGTGGTGCCGCCGATGTCCGTTTTGTCGCCGACTTTAATCTCACTGACTTCTGTGCCACCCATTGTGATAGACTTGTTTCCACTTCTGAACGCTGTCAGCTCTACTGTTGCGGTATCACCAGATGCCAGTGTCTCGGTGCTTCCGTTTGGCCCCATGTCGAGGCGGTCACTCTGGCCGTTGTCATCGATAAAGTACGGCGGACCATTGTTCTCCTTGTTGTCGTAGTCATGGTCACCTCTGGAAGCAGGGTCGTACTCGTCGGTAACCCAGATGAACGCTTCCTTGGTGTCGCCTTGGACATCAGTATTCTTTATGCGGTCGGCGGACGTGTTTGTGCTCTCGACCCGGATACCAGTAAACTTGATTTCTCTGGCCCGGTTGTTCACAATATCGAAGACGACATCCTGTTCGTAGCGGGCTCGTTGGCCGGTGTTTGCCGTCCCGTCCTCATATTTCACCTCGCCGCTTACGTCTGTCGTCGCAGTGTCGCTCGTGTCCTCGCTTGCAGCCGTCAGGTCGTATGGTCCGGGGTTGATATTATCTGTATCCCATTCGAGTTGTATCTGTGTCGTTTCGCCGGACGTGAGTGCAATTGTCTCGCTATCAACTTGCCCCTGGCCTGCGACATCGAGCGTTATCGGCTGGATGTCGCGCTGGTCGCCAGTGTTTTCGATTTCGACATCAACAATAGCAGTATCACCCTTGTCGACCGGGCTGTCGTAGGCGAAGATATCGACATCAAAGGTTGCTGGGTCAGCCGCCTCTTCAAGAGACTGGAACTGGAGCCACGAAACCTTCGGGTTGTACGTTCCGTCCGGTGGGATAATACTCAGATCTTTGCCATCTACAACTTCAACGGTGAAGTTATACGTCTCAGCATTTTCACCCGACGGACGGCTCCCGTCCGCAAATTCCGGGTCACGAAGCGGGACGACAGCGGCTCCGCCATCAACATCGAAAGAGTACTCTTGGTCGAGATAATCCGGGTCGTGACACCGCATCCGCACGTCGTACCAGCCCGCTGGAAGGTCAATCTTCCAGAACGCATCTTGGGAGCTATCGTAGCTTGTCGGAATTCGGCTGTTAATGACAAAGTGGTTCAACGTATTTTCCTCAGTCGCTGAAACCGTGTTGCGATCCCGTGATTCTGTAGTTTGGTCACGATTCCAACCGTATTCGAGTGTCGACTTCGAATCGAACCCATCACGTAGCGCGAACTGATTGCCAGTGTCTGGGATGAATCCCAATGGTGTTGTGGTGCTCGCTGTTTCGAAGTTGAGACAGTTTACGAGCGAGATGTCGATAGTACGAGTGGCCTTGATGTCGGTGTCAGAGTTGTTCGAACTCGACGCGAAAATCTCTAGTTTAACAACGCCAGACTGTTCCTCACAGCTACTGCTTGCGCCGGTAATTGTGGCAGTCAGCGTTCCAGAACTGCCAGGATCTAGCGAGTTGGGCGTCGTTTCGACTTCGACGTTGAACGGAAGAGCTGGGTTGTTCTCGACGGTTGCAGAGACTGTGTCCAGTTGTTCACCAGTATTGTTCGTCAATTCGACCAGCTCTCTGGTTTCGGCTTCGAAGACAAGCTGGCCTCCAAAGGGATTGATGCCGAGCAATGCGTTGCTGTTTGGTCCGTCACTCGACGTATCAACATCGGTTGTGCGGTCAACGTCAGTTTCAGTAAACCCGCCGGTACCCACTGCGAGCAGGCCGGCACCACTCCCGATAAGTGCCAACGCACTCCGGCGCGTCCACTTCTTGCTCATTGCCCGATATCAGGTGGCGTCTCCGCAGCTCCGAGACGCATGCGCTGGCTCTCCCAGACGTGGTACAGAGCTGAGACCGAAAACAACCCAACGACAATCCCACCCCACGCAAGGTTGGGAACGCTCGCCGGGAACACACCCATGAGCACGGAGGCCAGTAGTGCTGCTGAAAATGCTGAGAGACCCAAATAATACTGTCCCCACGGAATCGATTGTTCGGGAACAACATCCAAATACACGTCGAGATTGGTCGCTTCCTCGGTCAGCGTTACCGTTCCGTTGTCGTAGTTGATGACTCCCGCACGGTCCATCGTCGGAAGGTGTGTCTGCTGCATCGAGGTGTATACGCGGTGTCGCTCGTCGGACGTGATTTCGGCTAAGCTTTTGCCATTCTCCCAAGCTGCAATCTGCTCAGCAATATCCGAAAGTTCTAGAGATCCATCAGTCTGTTTTGCAATATGCAATGCGTATCTACGGCGGTGGTTACTTAATAACTCAAAAACCTCGTCTCGTGTAAGCCCCGAATTATTCTTTTTTTCATGATTCAAATTGCTGGTGGCCATCTGTTACTAATCGAGTGATTTGGATACTAAACAGTATCGGTGAGTCTTAGTAAGATGTAAAACTCTGGAAATAAGACAATGATAATCCTGTTTTACTATTGAGTGATTACCGCCGCTTGTACTCCGTTTGTACATTGGGTTTATATGTGGTAACTCACTGGTTGTGTCACGCGGCCCAGAGAGTCCCAGCCCAATGTCCCCTGCATGTCAAGCCAGTTTTTTGACTGCTTTCTTATCTTTCGGAGAGTCGTTGATGGCTCATCACCCCTGAGTGGCACTCTCCAATAGCGTTCGTTACTACTGGATCGTGATCACGAGTTCACCGGTGGAGGTATCGTCTGCGCCATCAGCCGTCACGTCCACATCGAACTCCTGTGCACTTGTAGCGCCGATCTGTACCCCACTGGGTGGGCTCTGGAAGCTGACGCCAGTATTTGGTTCGGTGAAGCCACCGTTGCCAAACGAAAGTGAGTGCGATCCCGTTGTCTGGCTACCGGCGCTGTTGACCAGCGCAAAGAGATTATCGTATGAGGTGGTTGCGTTAGGAACGAGTTCGCTACCGCTGTGTCCGAACACGAGAGTCACATCGTTATCGATGAGGCTGACGTAGTCTTCTCCGTAACTCGGACTGCTGTAGGTGCTAGTGCCACTACTTGGGAAGAAGTCAGTGCCGTCCGTACTAGTAGTAGTTCCGTCGTCAGCTGCGACCGTCTCGTAGCCGCCGACGTTGACGAGCACGTCAGCCACTTCCTCGGAGTCACCAATCTCGTTCTCGACGAGAACATTCACTTCTACGTCGCGCTCTGCCTCGACGGAAGTAAATGCACCTGAGCCGACAAGTGCGCCGCCACCAATTGCCAATCCGCCCAATCCTGTCAGTACGTTTCTGCGATTCATTTTCATTAGAGATCTAGCACCTGAAGCGTGCCTTGCTCATCTCAAAGACCCCCATTGGTATATTATTAGGCCGCTTTATCGGAGCTAAATCGGTGCTTGAGACGATAATGGACGGCATTAACCACTATATTGCTGCCAATTACTAAGAGAGTATAGTGCATCAACACATGCAAGCACGAACTATGGAAATTAATAGACGATCTATACTGCTCGGACTTGGGACGGCTAGCGTCGGTATTGGTGGCCTGTTTAGTTCGGGTGCGTTTACTTCAGTCGAGGCGACACGTTCAGTCGAGATAAACACGAGCGACGACTCCAGTGCGATTCTGAAGTTCGAACCGAATAATCCAAGCTCAAATAACAACATCATCACAACGGAAAATGAGTCTGGAACTTCAGTAATTAAAATCAAGCAAGCGGACCTCAACGAGCGGGCAACGACGACGTTTGCGGATGCACTCAAGGTAACAAATGATGGAAGTAAAGACGTTGGTATCTCAGTAAACCCAGACGCAAGCGACGACACAAACAATCTTATCGGGGATGTCTTGGATATCCAAGATAGTAGCGGCACCTCAATCGTCGATAGTTCAACAGAGGGCGATAACGCTGTTGACCTATCCTCGGGCAGTAATATCAAGCTCACAGTCGTGATTGACCTACAGAACAATACAGGAGCAGCTATCGACACCATCAGCAGTATTGTCTTCGCTGCGCGTAAAGGAGACCACAGCTAGGCCTGACACAGTTCTCTAGGCAGCGACCGTCACTCGCTGTCTACTTTTCAGATGAATCGGTTACTCCTCACCACGGCACTCGTCTTAATCGCCTGCGGCACTGTCATAGCGACGGGTGCTGTTCCGATGGATGGGCAACGCGACAGGCTTGACCCGACAAACGACTCTGGTGTCTTTCTGAGCCCAGCCGACACAGAGAACGGTAACGAGTACGCGGAGCTAAACAGCCAAGGAAACCTGTCTGTTGAGATTGATGTCTTTGCGGGGACCAAGATGTGGATAGACGACGTGTTTGTGGTGGGATTGGAGGATACTCAAGACAGTGTTGAAACTGCAGAAGTCTGGCTCGAACAGAGTGGTACCGACGAGTTGACCCTCCTGCGGATGGACACCAAGCAACCGGTCGAAGGCGAGGACAACGCTATTAGGCTCGAACCTGACGAACACGTCGCGCTCGGCTTCGTTGTTGAGGCCGACTCAGATACGTCTGGCACCTTTGTCGAGACAGTAACCTACAGGCAGCGTCTCCCTGAGGACGAATCGGAGACCGAGACTGAATCACCAGGACAGGGACCACCGGACGTATCAGAGCAGGAAACTGATACGCCGACAGATCCGGATTCGACCCCGACTCAAACACCGGATGATGAGACTGAGACCACACCAACACCTGACCCGGATACCGACCCCACAGCGACGCCTGACCCGGATACCGACCCCACAGCGACACCTGACCCGGATACCGACCCCACAGCGACACCTGACCCGGATACCGACCCCGGAACGGATACGACACCAGACAACGGGTCACAAGATACCGATGAGTTCGTTCCCGGTGAGGAGCCAACAGCAGTTCCGCTGCTTGGGGCCCTACCGTTTGACTTCGGCAGCTTCATCTTCCCTTGGTATGTGTGGCTTCCGTTTATCGCGATCATCGCGGTCCTGACCAATTACCTGACTCAGACGCGGGTTCGGGATGTCAGGCCGCTACTGAAAACACCAGCTCAGACACGGCGACCACGAGTCAGATACGCATTGGTCCGTCTAGGCCTGCTCTGGCTGAATGTGCTGGTACTCTCGCTGGTGGCGATGGGTGGCCTCTGGTCGGCTGGCATCCGTGGGATGGCACTGTTCCTGACCGTGCTGGGTGGGTCAGCAATCCTTGGGGGTATGCTTGGCTACCGCCGCCTCCCGGATATTGAGGGTGAGTACATCGAAGCCACTCACGAAGACGAAACCGAGAACGCCTAAATGACCTCAACTTGCTCGCGCGAACGCGCTGAGGTTGGGGTTCCTGCTTTTATGACACATCGAAGGGGACAGAGAGGACGAAACAGCTATTTACGCCAGTAAACAAACAGGTGGTACCGCGATACTGGCATGTTTCGAAGACGGATTAGAAGCGTCGCGAAAATCATCGTTGTCCTGCTAATTCTCGCAACTGCCGGTGGGGCCATCATCGGGCAGCCTGCGGTCTTGAGCTTCGTTACGTCCGATAGCATGTCACCGACGATTCAGACCGGAGACGGGTTCATCGCAGTCCCAGATGTTGTCACAGGTGATATTGAGAAAGGAGATGTGGTCGTCTTCGAAGCCGAAGAAATCGAAGGCGGTAAGCTCACCACACATCGGGTTGTCGATGAAACCGAAGATGGGTACATTACGAAAGGAGATGGCAATCCATTTACTGACCAAGATGGTGTCGAACCACCGGTAACCGACGACCAGATTGTTGCAACCGCTTGGCAACCAGGCGGAAACGTCGTGACACTCCCCTCACTTGGAACGGTGGTGCTTGGCGGTCGGTCCCTCATATTCGAGGTCCAAGAGACCGTAACGACCGTACTCGGGTTAGAGGGTGCCGATACCGCTGGCCAGATGGGGTCAGTTCTCCTTCTCGCTGGCCTCGTATTGCTCGGCATAACAGTTGGCGATAGCATCCGCGGGTCAGACCGAACTCGGAGTCGAAAACAAGGCGAAAGCGAGTGGCTTGACCCACGGTACGCAGTTATCGTACTAGTCGCAGTTGTCGCACTTCCGGCAAACGCCGCGATGGTCCTCCCAAGCAGTACCCACCAAGTCCCAGTTGAGGGTGCCGCATTTCAGGACGAGGCAACACCTGGAGAGCCTGTCGATGTGAGTCTCTCTGCGACAAACGAGGGGCTTGTAACGATGCTTGTCGCCTTCGAATCTGCACCAGATACAACACTACAGGACAGGCAGCTTGGCCTTCCGGGCGGCGATACGGTGTCGACGACGATGTACGTCCCTGCACCGCCACCAGATGAACAACGAACGGTGAGTATCGACGAAAACAGATACGTCATGATTTTGCCGCCGTCGTTTCTCATGGCGTTGCACGATATCCACCCCATGGTTGCGCTTGGCGCGATCAACGTAACAATCATCGTCAGTATCACAACGCTGGTGGTCGGGTTGCTCGGGCTGCGCAGGCGGCGTGTCCGGCAGGCCGACCGTGGTGTGCCGCTTGTGCTACGAATCAAGCGCAGGCTCTAAGCGGCTGTCGACGCGGCGAGAGGCGCAGCGTCAGTTGTGATAGATGTCATCGGGCCGGATACGAAGAAGAAGTCGCTCAGTCTGGATTTCGCTGGGATAGTCGTCGTCAATATATCGCTGTGCTAGCTCGTCGGCGTGCTGGCGGGCCCCTTCTGTTGTTGTCTCCTCGACGACTCCAGTAACTGAGAGGAATCGATACGGGTCGTCAGGGTCTGTCATGCTCACTGAGACGGCGGGATTTTCGTCTACGTTGCGGGCTTTTCGTCGATGTCGCTCCGTATTGACGAGGAGTCGATTGTCTTCAGTATCGTAATCAACCCACACTGGCGTCGTATGTGGCCGGCCATCGGGCTGCATCGTTACGACGTGGGCGAAGGTTGCTTTCTCAAACAGGTCGTGAAACGAATCCGGAATTGCTGGCATATTGTATTTAACGGAAGGAAGATAGTTATGTTTACCCGAACCTCCGTGACAGAGCCGGACGGATACTCAGGTATCCAAACCCTCTTTTCGGGACACCCCTACTGTGTAGGTGATGGTTGATTTGCTGATCGGCGCTATCGCGGGCGTTGTCATTTATTCGGTGCTCGCAATGGCGTTGCGGACCTATGGTTATCTACCGGAGTATTTCAGTGTCACCGGCCCACTGTTGACAATCAAGACAAAACGCGGGCGGCAGTTTCTGGACCGAGTGGCCAGCCGCAAGCGATTCTGGCGCGCGTGGGGGAATCTCGGTGTTGGAATCGCGTTGGTCGTGATGGTCCTTGCAGGGATCTTTGTCCTCCTCTCGGTGCCGGCAGTCTTTTCACAACCCGACAGCGCGACAATAGAAAGTCCACAGAATGCGCTGGTCATTCCGGGCGTCAACGATTTCCTTCCGTTATCGGCTGCCCCCGGAATTGTTTTCGGCCTGCTGGTCGGGTTAATCGTTCACGAGGGTGGCCACGGACTCCTCTGTCGAGTCGAGGGGATTGATATCGACTCGATGGGAGTGGCGTTTTTCTCACTTGTCCCGCTTGGGGCGTTTGTCGAGCCTGATATTGATGACCAGCGCGAAGCCGACCGGGGGGCACGGGCCCGGATGTTTGCGGCTGGCATCACGAACAACTTTGCGGTGACAATCGTTGCACTGGTTGGGATTGTTGCCCTCGCTAGCTTTGTCTCTGTCGTACCGGGCGCACCGGTCGGGGATACGTTCGCGGGGTCAGGTGCTGCCGACACAGGTATCGAACGCGGGGATGTTATCACGCATATCGATGGAACACCGGTCGAGAACGTATCACAGTTCGAGGATTATCTCGAACGCAACGACGACGGGCAAGTGATGGTCTCACGCGAGGATGGTGAAGATGTCACCGTCGAACGGGAGTTACTTGTTACCGGTGGCGTCCAAGAGCTTGTTCCGGGTATTCAGTTGAGCGAAAAAGAGCCACCGAAAATCGCGTCGGTCAACGGGACAGCCGTCCAGACAGAAGGTGAGTTCGCCGCGGCCGTCGAAAACAGGACAGTTGCGACCATCCAAACCAACAGAGGAGAGGCGACTCTACCGATAGGTGCGTATATCTTCCACGTCGACCCTGACGGGCAGTTTGCCGATGCCGGCGCTCCCGAAGATAGGGAGCTTTTGATTACACATGTCAGTGGCGTCCGCGTCTCGAATACGTCGGCCTTCGGTGAGCAAATTGACGGACTTGAACCCGGACAGGAGGTACCGATAACAGCCTTTGTCAGCGGTGAGAAGAACACGTACAACGTAACAGTTGGTGGCTCGGCCGACGACCCGCAGATTGATGTTCGAGCGGCAGAGGGGTACAGCGCACTATTGCTCAACGACTTCGGTATCGACCCCTACCCTGCCGAGAACTTCTTGTCGATGCTTGGAGGCAATGCAATTCCGGATGAGATGTCGACTGTCACTGGGTTCCTCTGGTACCACCTCCAGTTGCTCATGTTGCCTTTCGCGACGCTCATCATGGAGGGAGTCTCCTACAACTTCGCCGGGTTCACTCCCGGCGTGGCCGGCTTTTTCACCGTCAGTGGCCCGTTTTCAGTTCTCGGGAGTGGGACACTTATCGGCATCAACCTTCTCTTTTGGACGTGGTGGCTGAACTTCAACCTCGCTATCTTCAACTGTATCCCATCGTTCCCACTTGATGGTGGGCACATCTTTAGAGCGGCAGCTGAGTCTGTCGTCTCACGGCTGCCCACAGCTCATGGGCGGACAATTGTCACGCTCATAACCGTTGGCATGACACTATCGATGGTAGTGTCGCTTGGCGTGCTTCTCTTTGGCCCGCTTGTCTTAACATGATGGGCTGTTCGTAGCTGACGGGAATCGAAACGAAACCTTTCCTACAGCGCTCTCGTAACACCTGTGTATGCCAGAACCACGCGACCCACCACCGACAGATGAGGGGTGGTACGCACTTCATGACTTCCGGACCATCGACTGGGATGCTTGGCGCGCTACGCCGGAGCACGAACGCGACAGGATTCTTGATGAGGCAATCGACCATCTCGAATCGACGATTGCTGTCGATGAGGCAGAGGAGGGAGCCACTGCAATCTACTCCATACTCGGTCATAAGGCCGATTTCCTCGTGTTACACCTTCGGCCATCGACCGCTCACATCGGGGCGCTTGAACGGGGCTTCGAGGGGACTGCCTTCGCCGAGTTCACCGAACGCCAGACGTCGTTCGTCTCGGTCACTGAAGCGTCGGGGTACTCCGAGCGCGCGCGAGACTACTTCGAGGGTGACCTCGATGAAGACTCAGGGCTGGCAAACTATATCAGGACACGACTCCATCCAACGATTCCGGATGCGACACACGTCTGTTTTTACCCGATGGACAAACGCCGCCAGCCCGAGCAAAACTGGTATGAGCTCTCTTTCCAAGAGCGTGCTGATCATATGGAGGCCCACGGCGACATTGGCAGAGACTACGGCGGCCGTGTCGTCCAGATGATTACTGGTGCAATTGCTATTGACGACTGGGAATGGGGCGTCACGCTCTGGGGAGACGACCTTGTCGACATGAAAGACCTCCTCTACGAGATGCGGTTTGATCCTTCAACCTCACAGTTCGCCGAGTTTGGCAGCTTCTACGTGGGCCGGCGTATGACGCCAACAGACCTACCGGCGTTACTCGCTGGTGAGCCGGTCCCAGCACCAGACGAACACAGCAGCGAGGACAAAACGGAATCATCCGGCGACAGCGTCGATTCAGTTGCCGTCCATCCTGACGAGGCCACAGAGGAACCAACAGACGACGAGTCTGCAGGCGAGAGTGGGAAGCCGCCCATAGCTGATACGGACGGAACATGGCAAGAAGAAACAGAGATTGCTGGCCGTCTCGTTCGTCTCGGTATCACTCCGGGCGAAGAGTTCGAGCAGGAAGGATACGCACTGGTACTGTACTCCGATGCCGATGCCCAAGAGCTTGCCAACGAGGTTGACAGCCTACGAGAGAATTTCGACCACTACGACTCACACGTGCTCACCAACGTTCGTGCCGAAAGTGGGCAGTCTGCGATAATCAGTATCTGGGACGCCGAGCGCGCTGCCGACACCGCATACGGATTCTTGCAAGACCTGCCAGGCATTTCTGAGAGCTATGGCGGCACAGTCGAGGGGCTTGACGGTACAACAGAGACAGATGACGTAGGGACCCCACAAGCGGCTGAGGAGTCAGCTGACATCAGAGAGACGCTGTCTGACTTGGATGTCTACGGTGGCCAACCCCACGGCGAGGATATGGTCGCACTCGTACTGTATTCAGAGTCTGAGCTAGCGACCCTCGAATCAGAAGTCGTTGACCTGAGTGACGGATTCGACCGATATGACACACACGAGGGGACCGCGGTCTACAACGACCCAGACGGAGACACAGCCGCAGTAGTCAGCCTCTGGGAGACAGTCGACGCGGCCGAGACAGCAAGCGACTACCTTGCTGAACTTCCCGACATCGTCGGCTGGGCAGATCAGGGCGATGGGTTCGAGACGATGGGGATGTTCTATACGGTTAAACCGGAGAAACGCGGGGCGTTCGTAGAGACATTCGGTGAGGTTGGCAGCATGCTTGACGGAATGGACGGCCACCGCGACACCGCACTGCTGGTCAACACTGACGACGAAAACGATATGTTCATCGCCAGCCGGTGGGACTCCAAGGAACATGCAATGGAGTTCTTCCAGTCCGACGCATTTGCCGAGACACTCGATGCAGGCCGGGAGATGTTGGCTGATAAACCACGCCACGTCTTTCTGGCATAGGGTCGGGCGCAGCCATGTCTTGGCGATAGACGAGAATATCGCTGTCGCTGTTCCAGAGCGAACGGGTTTTAGGCCCCGACTGATTACGAGCATTCAATGAGTCAACCGTTCGAGGGCCTCCCGACGACGCCGCTGGCCGACGAGCTCGTCGACCAGGCCTTCTCCCGGGCGGCACGCGCCGGGCGAGCCAAATCCGGTCACGACGCCCAGCAGTCCATGTTGTTGACGGCCACAAACATTATCTCCGATAATCTGGAGAATGTCGTCGCTGGCTGGCCCGATTTCAACCTGCTTGACCCGTTCTACGTTAACCTTGCTGATGCGATCGTCAACGTTGACGAACTCCGCCAGCATCTCAACGAGGTGACGTGGGCGAGTCAGAAAGCGGGAGATATTCGTCAAGAGTACGAATCAAAGATGCGAAACAGTGACGCTGAACTGGCACGCAAACACCGTAAACAGGCATTTGCGCGGCTTGCAGATGTTGTCGAGGAAGTTGGGGATGACCTCAAAGCGCTTCTCGACGCCAGACAAGAGCTTCGTGACCTACCGGACATCCGCCCTGACGAACCAACTATCGCAGTTGCAGGGTACCCGAACGTGGGGAAATCTTCATTCGTCAATGGAGTTACACGCGCAAGCAATAAGGAGGCGTCTTACCCGTTTACCACAACACGAGTCCACGTCGGACACGTCGAACACCAGCACATCCGGTACCAGCTTGTGGACACACCGGGGTTACTCGACCGGCCTCCCGAGAACCGGAACGAAGTCGAATCACAGGCTGTCAGCGCGCTCGAACATGCGGCAGATGCAGTTCTTGTCATCATCGACCCGAGTGGCGACTGTGGCTATCCACTCGACGTACAGCGGTCACTCCACGCTGATATCGAGTCGCAGTTCGACGTGCCTGTTGTGACGGTGTTCAACAAGCAAGACCGCGTCGAAGGCAAGACATTCGACGATGCCGATTACATGATGAGTATCACCAACGGAGAAAACGTTGAGACAGTACTCGAGGCAACCATCGATGCTGTCGGTTACGAGCCAGAGCTTCCGATTGACGAGGAGACGTAGCGACCCGCCGGTCAGGCGTGTTCGGTCTGGACGTATTGCACTTGTATTTCGATATCACGGCTACTTTCAGCACGGATTCGGTCACCCATAAGAGTCGCGAGCCCAGAGACAGATTTTCCCGGAGGGATACCGACGGTCACGACAACGTTTTGCGGGTCTTGGAAGGGAAGCGCGCGCTGATACCCGACCTCGACACTGACCAGTTCGAGTCGTTCACCGCTATCAAACCGCTCGATTGCGTCCGCCGCACCGGCTTGAATCGCATCCTCCGTCGATGCCCGCTGGAACGAGTCAAGCGTGACCCCACCAAGAAACGCTGACAGAATCAGTATTGCGACTGCAAGTGTCCCGACACGCTTGATAAGCGCGTGCCGTGCTTCGTCTTGGAGAAACCACTGTTGGGGCCGGTACCCCTTGTACCAGAGCACGACCAGTGAGGCAAGGTTGATAGAGAGAACGTTTACCAACAACAACACGCCCGAACCAATACTGACGCGAGGTTGCCACCATGCAAGCCCGATACCAACGGTTGCAGCGGGCGGAATGAGTGCAACAGCAATCATCACCCCAACCAGTGCCGACGAAACTCCGCTGGTAAGACTCACAATACCGGCGATGCCCGCACCGATAGCGATGGCCAACATGAGGAAATCTGGGGCGACCCGTTCGTGTATCTCCGGCACAGTCGTGACATCGTCGACTGGTGCTGTGAGATGTGCGTATCTGACGACAAACGCGAAAACAAATGCCGATACAATAGCGAGCCCCAATCCGAATATCTGCAGTCGAACACCACGCTTGAACATCTCTCTGTCGTTGACAACCGTGCCGACACTGGCCGATAATGCTGGTCCAACAAGCGGCGCAATAACCATCGACCCCACGACGACAGCAGCCGAATCCAACAACAGCCCGGCTGTCGCGACGACAGCACTGACGACTGTCATGATAATGTAGGTTGACAGCGAAGGTGCAAGGTTTGATGCTGCGCTGACAAGCTCGTCGCGGGCGATTCGGTCTTCGTCTTGGTCCTCGGCGTACTCTTCTTGTAACGCCTCAAACCGCTCGGAGACTACCGTGTTTGCTTCCAAGACGACCGTAAACGAGGTATCGTCCAGTCCAGCCTCCCTGAGGCTGTCAAGCGTCGGCTCAACGGCAGTAGTTGGGAGCGGAATATAGGCGACGCTGTCGAACTCCCGCCCGCTTGTTTCATCGGTGACGACGTACTCGATTCCGTCATCGTCAAGACTCCGGAGCAGTTGGTCACGCTTTCCCGCCGGAATCGTTATTTGAACCAAACGCATGTGTTCCCAGATGACGACTAGAATAAAATAGGGCAGGGTATACGACTAACTCGACACGACAAACACTGAACTGCGTCAGTTTCTCGGCCAGAAACGCCAGAGTACGCTTATTTGCGATAGCGGAAACTCTTCGTATATGCCAGACCCGCTCGCGCGGTGGTCCCGTCGCCGATTCATTGCTGGGACAACAACAGCGGCCATCACAGCAGTTGCCGGCTGTTCGACTGTTGTTAATTGGATTGCTGACAAGGCATTCAAAGATGTCAACATCATCAATGAGCTAAACCGGTCGGTCAGCGGTCGTATTACCGTCACCGATCCGGACAGAGTAGTCCGTCTAGATGAAATGTTTGAGCTACCCTCTCGGGATGGGTCCAGCAATCAAGAAGACGGTAATATCGAGTTCTACCCAGATATCTGGACGACAACCGGTTCCTACGAGGTAACAATCGCGTTGCGTGACACTGAAATCGACGGTGTCAATAAATCGTCTGAAACTGTGACTCTCGCCAATACCGACGAGGAGATGCTTCTTGTTTCACTCGGAGCAAGCGAGGTGGCTGCCCCAATTGACTTCCGTGTCGGTGAGAGTTTTACCGATATCGTCAGCGACTGAAAGCGGGAAACTCGCCATGGGCGCTCAATCGGTCGCCACTCAGATAGAAATAGCAGGGAGTTCGTGCACGGCAAACTCCAGTGCGTTGATAACGTAGTGGGCAACAATAACAATTAGCAAACTACCAGTGACAACGTAGCCGCCTGCAAGAACAAGACCCAGTGCGCCGGTAACGACGACACCCACGCGCCCTTGTGCTCCGTGCCCGAGCGCGAACGCGAGCGACGAAAGGAAAGCGAGGACCCAGACGTTGAGTCCAAATCCCATCTCAGGGACACCAATAAGTGCGCCACGGAAGAGAAGTTCTTCACTGACGGCGATAATGGGTAAGACCACGCCAAAGAGTGCAATCCAGCCGCCTATCGATTCAGGGGCCAGAAGTTCTCGGACACGCTCGTCGTAGGCTGCACCCACAGCGTCGGCGACCGTGGTGGAGAGTTCGTTTGCTCCCCAGAGAACAATGCCAAAGCCAACGCCCACCACAACAGCAGCGCCCCCACCAGTCCCAATCCCACTACCGAAGGCGTCGGCTGGAATGTCGAAATACCAGGCTGAAAGGACTAACCCAAAGAGTATCACTCCCTGCGTGAACGCGACATTGGCCATCATTGCCACAGGCGTGAGCACAATATCTGGCTCACGTTTCGATTCCGAATCGGTCGTGGCATCGGGGTTACGCAGAACCGGCTCCGGAGACTCGGGACGGTTCGTCGTAGCGTTCCGGGGAAAAAGCGCCGAACTGTCGTCAGGTGGGATAGCCGTTGACTCTGTTGTTGGCGCGTCGGTTGGTGCGAACTGGTCAATCGAATCCGCAGAACGACGTGCAAAAGCAAGTACCACACCGAGTGTGAGCACCGTCAACCCAAGGAACGCTGCCCACGCTGGCACAGCTACTGTGGACTCGGATTACCGCCCGGCTCAACGTCGCTGCTGAGGGCAGTGCCGGTAATCGTCCTGAGGCGGTCGATGAGTGTCTCTTTTCTCGCCTCACCTTCGAGCGCGATTTCGAGCACCTCGGAGATGTGTGCGACTGGGATAACTTCGACCATATCCTCGTACTCATCTTCGATCATCACATCTTGCTCGTTGGCCTTGGGGATGATAACCGTATCACAGCCCGATTTGGCCGCCGCCTCGATTTTGTGGGTAACTCCGCCGACCGGGAGAACATCTCCACGGACCGACAGTGACCCAGACATGGCGACATTCTGGTTTATCGGGATATCCTCAAGTGCCGAGATGACGGCTGTCGCGACCGTGACCGAAGCGGACGGCCCGTCAACCTCGATACCGTCGTTGGCGAACTGAATGTGGATATCTTTCTTGTCCAGATTCTCGTCCGAGAATTTCTTGATAATCGCCGAGACGTTCTGAACAGATTCTTTCGCCATCTCCTGAAGCTGCCCAGTTGCGATAACTTCACCCGGACCGTGTGCTTCGGCGATTTCAGCCATCACCGGGAGCATGATACCGGAGTCTTCGCCCATCACGGCGAGTCCGTTAACGCGGCCAACAAGGCCGCCCTCGGAAATTGTCATCTCGTAGTCGCGGCGGCGCTCAATCATCTCGTCAGCGAGTTGCTGCTCGATAGAGCGTGAGCGCTTTTTGGCTTCGAGCACGTCGTCGCGCTCGGTGTGTTGCTTGTCACTGGAACGTGCAACGTCGCCAGCGACACGGACAAGTCCACCGAGGTCACGCATTTCCAGCGTGAGCTGTCCTTTGCGGCCCGCACGACGGCGAGCTTCGAGGATGATTTCCTCGATTGCACCCCGCGTGAAGTGTGGAAGACGACCGTCTTTCTCGACTTCCTGAGCGACAAAGCGGGAGTACTTGCGGCGCATCTCTGCCGTGTCGTCGATGGTGTCATCCATATACACCTCGTACCCGTTACCCTTGATACGCGAGCGTAGTGCTGGGTGCATGTTCTGCATCGCGTCCATATTCCCAGCGGCAACCATCACGAAGTCACACGGGACAGGTTCGGTCTGAACCATCGCACCAGAGGAGCGTTCGCTCTGGCCGGTGATGGAGAACTCACCTTCTTGGATGGCAGTCATCAGCTTTTGCTGTGACCGAATGTCGAGCGTGTTGATTTCGTCGATGTACAACACACCCTTGTTGCTCTTGTGGATGGCGCCAGGCTCGACACGGTCGTGGCTGGGTGTCTCCATTCCGCCAGACTGGAACGGGTCGTGGCGGACATCGCCCAGCAGCGCACCGGCGTGGGCACCAGTACCGTCCTCGAACGGTGCCGTCTGCTGGTTTGCTGTGTTCACAATCATGTTAGGCACCATCGAATCGTTGCCCCGAGACATGTACCGGAAGACGAGATAGACAATCCCGGCAGCGATGATACCGATAAGAATCTGGCTCAGAATGATGAACGAGTAGGCTAAGACAAGGATAATGAGCACCCACATAATGAACCGGCGCATCTGGTTGCGCTTGCGGGCTTCTTCCTTGTGTGCGTCAACTATCTGCTCACCCTTGCCGGAGGGAACGGTCCGGATTTTCGGTTCGTTCCCGTCGTCAGGGTTATGATAGACAAGGATATCCTGCAGGTCTTCTTTGGGAAGCAGCTGACTCATCGCTTTTGCCAGCATCGATTTACCAGTACCCGGCGAACCAATCATCATCACGTGGCGTCGCTGTTTGGCCGCCTTTAGGATGATATCGCGGGCGTGGTCCTGTCCGATGACCTGGTCAACGAGTCTATCCGGCACCTTAATCTCTTTTGAGGTGTCGATCTGTAGTCCACCGAGAAGGTCGTCCTCGGCGATTTCCTCGTCGACTTCCATGTCCTCGTCGACATCGCTCCCGAGAACTTCATCAATCTCTGTCTCGTACTCATCGTCCGTTTCGTCGCTGTCACGCTCAACACTGTCGGGGGTCGGATTCCGAGGCGGAGCGTCCAACACACTGTCGCCGTGCCGGTCGTCGTTATCGCCGGCAGGCGAACTGGGCGACTCCGTGCCCTCGCTGGCGGAGTCATCTGACTCCTCGACGGCATCGGTCGATGCCTGCTCGCCTGACCGAGACTCCTCAGTCGAGGCAGTTGGCTCGTCGCCCGACGAGTCGGTTGTTGGGGGTGCTCCGTCCGGAGACGGAGTGTCCTGATCCTCCGCGGTGTCCGTCTCCCGCTCGTTGTCTGGAGCGTTTGTGTCGTTACTCATGCAATCGTTGCTACCATCTTTTTGGAAGTACCATATACTGATATACTTTCTCCCCTCTTCCGACTCGTGAAAGCCAACAAACCGCAACAAGGCGCGCCAACGATGGTGAACAAAGAATTCCCATGGGCCGATAGCGGGATTTAAGAAACTCGCCCGGCTTGGTTTCACCAATGACTACTCGGGGCCTCGTAATTGGTCGCTTCCAACCTTTTCACGCCGGGCACGCCCACCTCGTCAAGGAAATCGTCAACGACGTCGACGAGCTCGTCTTCGGTATCGGCAGCGCAGGTGACTCACACACAGTTCGCAACCCGTTCACTGCGGGCGAACGAATTATGATGGCAACCAAATCAATTGAGGCGATGGATATCGAGACGACAGTCTACACTGTCCCTATCGAAGACCTGAACCGCAATTCGGTGTGGGTGAGCCACGTCGAGAGCATGTCCCCTCGGTTCGATATCGCCTATTCAAACAACCCACTCGTTGTTCGGCTGTTTACCGAATCGGGCGTTGAAGTCCGTCAGACGCCAATGTATAACCGTGACGTGTTGAAAGGGAGTGAAATCCGGGAACGAATGGTCGAAGGCGAGGCATGGGAGCCACACGTCCCTGATGCAGTTGTGGAAGTAATCGAGGAAATCGACGGGATTCAGCGCGTCCAAGCAGTTAGCTAGGCCAGCGCGTCAGTTCTCGATGTTCTCTCTGTTCTCGATGGCCCACAGAAGGTCAGCAAGTGCCTGTGCAACGAACTGTGATTTGCAGTCGCCTCTGTCACCCTCAAACTCGTAGCGTCGTGCACGTGCGCCCGACGATTCGCTTCCCCATGGCCCGCCGTATGCCACGCCGATGTAGACCGTCCCTACCGGCTTCTCTTCAGTTCCACCACCCGGTCCCGCGATGCCGGTCGTCGAGACACCCCATGTTGTCCCTGCTGTATCCCTGATGCCTTGTGCCATCTCGATGGCAACAGGTGAAGAAACAGCGCCATGGGAGTCAAGCGATTCTCGGGAGACACCCAGCAGTTCCTGTTTTGCGTCGTTCGAGTATGTGACTGTGCTCCGGTCAAAATAATCGCTCGACCCCGGAACGTCGGTCACGGTCGAGGCAAGCAATCCACCGGTACAGGACTCGGCGAGTGCAAGCGTCTCGTCGTTAGTGCGAAGATGGTCGCCGGTTGTTCGGGCCGCAGTTTTTCGTTTGCTCATGCAGATAGTTTGAGCGAGATGGTAATGAATTGAGTTGGTCAATTACTGCAAAGACGAGTGCGGTACGCTCATACCTGCTGGCTTCTATGGAGGCGACATGGATGTTACCATCACGCCGTCACAGGTTGCAGGGACTACTGCGGCACCGCCCTCAAAGAGTTACACCCACCGGGCGATTCTGGCCGGCGGGTACAGCGACGAGGTTACCGTCCGGAATCCGCTGGTGAGTGCAGATACGCGTGCTACGATGCGGGCAGTCAACGCTTTTGGCGGCGAGGTTATACACAACACCGAAACGGGGACGCTGGAAATTACAGGCTTTGACGGGAATCCCGAGGTACCCGAGGATGTTATCGACTGTGCAAACAGCGGGACGACAATCCGTCTGGCGACAGCGACTGGGGCACTCGCGGACGGGTCGACAGTGCTGACCGGCGACGAGTCACTCCGAAGCCGTCCACAGGAGCCACTTTTGTTGGCAATTGACCAGCTTGCTGGACGTGCACAGAGCACGCGAGAGAACGGACAGGCCCCGCTTGTCGTCGGTGGGCCGCTGATGGGCGGGAGTGCGCCACTCCCCGGCGATGTCTCCTCGCAGTTTGTCACTGCACTGTTGTTTGCCGGTGCGGCGACCGATGCCGGCATCAACATTGCCCTCCAGAACGAACTTAAATCGGCCCCTTACGTGGATATCACGCTGGATGTGCTAGATGCTTTTGGCATCTCAGCGCGGCGGACGAGCCAAGGGTTCTCTGTCGGTGGTCGTCAGTCTTACCGCCTTCGGGATGGTGCCTACAGTGTCCCCGGTGACTTCTCATCTATCTCGTACCTGCTCGCGGCCGGTGCGCTCGCAGGGAACGAAAGCGTCACCGTGACCGAAGCGTACCCCGGCCCCCAAGGAGATCAGGCTATCGTCACAATTCTCGAAGAGATGGGTGCCTCTATCGACTGGAACCATGAGACAGGAGAACTTACCGTGACCGCGGAATCACTCTCAGGCGTCGAGGTTGCTGTCGCTGACACACCCGACCTGCTCCCGACGCTGGCCGTGCTTGGTGCGGCTGCCGATGGCACCACGACACTCACCGAGTGTGAGCACGTTCGCTACAAGGAAACTGACCGCGTTGGGGCGATGGCAGACACACTGTCGAAAATGGGTGCCACTGTCGACGAATACGAGAACAAGCTCGTCGTCCACGGCAGCGAGAGTACGCTCCAGGGCACAACAGTTGACGGCCGAGCAGACCACAGAGTCATTATGGCGCTGTCGGTTGCAGCCCTGACCGCCGCCGGCAAAACGAAAATAAAGGGTGCTGAGCATGTCGATGTTTCCTTCCCAAACTTTTTCGACGTGATGGAGACACTCGGCGTCGCCCTGTCTCGCAGCGAATAGGAAAAAACACTGCTACTCCAGCACAGTAGTGAATCAATATATCAGTATTGAATAATTTTCCGACGTGTAGCCGTCTGCTGAAATGTTCAAATATTTATCAAATCGGGATTGGCCAGTGGTTATTTACTTACTCCAGTTGATAAGCAGGATATGAGAGAAAAGAGAATACCACACACAACCAAAACTGCAGATAGCTGTCCTGCAAGCAGTGAGGCTGTCGCCATATGAACGGGGGCTACTCGAAACGATACGCAGAGTGGGTGAGTACCCATAGCAAAGCAGTTATCGCGCTCGTGTTGCTGACGACGGTGGTTGTCGGCGTTGGTATTGGAATGGGAGATGCCGGAGACGCCGGAGTTGGTGAGTTCGAAGTCGACTCGGCTGAATTCGACGCCGCAGACTTCATCGATGCTAACTACGCCAGTGACAACAGCATCGTCTCACAAGTAATCATCAGAGAGGAAGGCGGAGACGTACTAACTCGGGACTCTCTGCTGACTGGGTTACAGATACAGACGGAGCTCCGGGCAGACGAGTCAATCGACTCAACGCTGTCCGAGCAGGGAGTTGTCGGCCTCGAAAATCTCGTCGGAACAGCAGCAGTGTACTCGACAACACAGGGCCAAGCCCCGTCGACACAGCCCTCGCTCGAAGAGCAACAACAAGCACTCGAAGCACTGAGCGCCCAAGAAGTCGATGACTTATTGGAACAGTTACTCGATCCAGATGGGTCCACACAGGTACCCAGTGATGTGGACCCATACGCGTTTCTCCCTCAGGGATACGTCCCGGGCGAGACGAGTTCCCCGGCACGGCTTTCGCTTGTTAGGCAAGTCGATACGACCAGCGAGGATGAGGAGCCACTGGCAGCGTACGATGCCCAAGTAGCAATCGATGAACTCGTCGAACAGCGGTCCGGTAACGGGTTCGTCTTCGGCCAAGGCGTCTTGGACGAAGCGTCCTCGAATGCAACCGGTGATAGTTTCACAATCATCACACCCTTTGCACTCGTCCTTATCCTGTTTGTGTTGGGTGTGTCTTACCGGGATATCACTGATATCCTCCTCGCGATTGTCTGTATCGCCGTCGTGCTGGTGTGGCTTCAGGGAATTATGGGATGGCTCGCAATCCCGATGAACGTCATCCTTATCGCAGTTCCATTCTTGCTTATCGGACTCTCTATCGACTACGCGGTCCACGTTGTGATGCGTTACCGAGAGGCGAGACAAGGGTCACTCGACATCACTGTAGACAACAGTCCGACACAGACACCAGCAACGGAGACAGCCAACAGTGCAGCCACAATTCGCGGCGCGATGACAGTTGGCCTTGGAACTGTTATTCTTGCACTCGTGGCCGCCACGTTTTCGACAGGCGTTGGCTTTCTCTCGAACGTTGTGAGTCCGCTCCCCGCAATCCAAGACTTCGCTATTGTGAGTTCCGGCGGCATCTTTGCGACGTTCGTTGCCTTCGGTTGTCTCATGCCTGCGCTGAAAGTTGAGGTCGATGGGCTACTTGAAGGGCGGTTTGGCCGCTCTCGGGACAAACCCGCCTTCGGCTCGTCCGGTGGCAGCACGAACACGATTCTTGCTGGGCTGTCTTCAGTAACATCGCGGGCACCGGTTGTTGTGCTCGTGATTGCGCTGTTGTTGACGACGGGCGGTGTCTACGGAGCCACGACCATCGACACCGAGTTTAACCAAGCTGATTTCATCCCACAGGACGCACCAGAGTGGACCGAGTATCTGCCCGGCCCGCTAGAACCCGGTACCTACACTATCAGCGACGAGTTCGAATACCTGAGCCAGAACTTCCAGCTTCGGGATTCAAGTGGCCGGTCGACGATACTGTTACGGGAAGATGTCGCATCAGGAGAAATGCTCACCGCTGTCGACGAGGCAACTGCAAACGTCGATGAAAACAGCGTCATTCTACCCAGACCGGACGGTGTCGCCGCCGTCGAAGGACCACACACCGTAATCCGGGCTGTTGCAGAAGAGAACAAAACCTTCGCTACGACTGTCGCCGAGGCAGATACGAACGGTGATGGCCTCCCGGATGAGAATATCGACTCCGTCTACGCACAACTGTTCGCCGCCGACTCGGCCGCCGCCTCAGATGTGCTAAGTCGTACGAACGGCGAAGTAACCTCAGCGAGGCTCCGACTCAGCATCGAAAGTGACAAATCAGCCCAAAAAATTGCCGAAGACACTGAGGCGTTTGCTACCCAGATTGAGCGTGGCGCAACGGGCGTGACGCTAACTGCAGTGCCAACAGGGAACACCGTAACAGAAGCGGTCTTGCAGGATGCGTTGCTGGAAACGCTCATCGAGGCATTTGTCGTGACGCTACTCGTTATTCTTGTTTTTCTGACTGTTCTCTTTTGGGTGCGATACCGCTCACCGACACAGGGTATTATCGTCGTGATTCCAGTTGTCATCGCGCTCACATGGTTACTGGGTGTGATGGCAGTCCTTGGTATCCCATTTAACAGTGAGACTGCTGTCATCACCAGCCTCGCAATCGGTCTAGGCGTCGATTACAGCATCCACGCCGGAGAGCGATTTGTCGCAGAACGCGAACAGCGAGACACAGTCGAGAGCGCACTGGAGGCCACGCTCACCGGAACCGGTGGTGCGTTGCTAGCCAGTGCTGCGACAACCGCAGCAGGGTTTGGCGTCCTCGCGCTCTCGCTTTCGCCACCGCTTCGACGGTTCGGAACAGTCACTGCCGCGGCTATCATCTTCGCGTTCCTCTCAGTCATGACAGTACTCCCTAGCCTATTCATCCTCCGCGAGCGACTTGCCGAGCAGTTAGACGGTCGGTAACTGTCAGTCGTCCCCACCGACGTTCTGTGTACTCTCGAACGACGGAAGTTCAGGCTCGATTTGTGCGTATTCGACAGCCCGCTGTCCGAGCAGTCTCGTTCGCTCTTCGAGGGCCTCGTCGACAAAATCGCCATCTTCAAACTGTGATGATGCCGAGGGGATGGCTGCCTGATGTGGGAGCACCCAGGCGTTGACTGCACGACTGACTGTACGCAGGTGGTCGAGTGTCCCGGTTG
The DNA here is from genome assembly GCF_026586665.1 of Halovenus rubra. Lineage (GTDB taxonomy): Archaea > Halobacteriota > Halobacteria > Halobacteriales > Haloarculaceae > Halovenus > Halovenus rubra. The sequence goes on along the minus strand of NZ_JAODIY010000004.1, from coordinate 132,828 downwards.
GAAAGCTTCCACCGGCGACGCCGAGGAGTCCGACCGTCGTGTCTTCGAACTCATCGAATCCACAGTAATCAAGCGCATTTTTCAACGGTGCCGCGTAGGAGCCATGATACATCGGCGACCCAAGAATAACCGAGTCAGCCGTGCGTAACTCGGAGCGGAGCCGCTCTGCGTCCGAGATTTCTTCAGCATTAGGGTCGAATACTGGTAGGTGGTACTCTCTGAGATCAAGCAGTTCAGTCGATGCACCGTGTTCCTCGGCCTCGTCGAGAGCGTGGCCAAGTGCAATACGTGTATAGCTACCATCTCTGAGACTTCCACAGAGTGCAGCAACATGTGGTTGTGGAGGCATATATGACTCTTTTCAGCGAGGAAGTAATCAACAACGGTTGAATCGTGCCAGGAAAATGGCACCTGATCTCCGCTCGTAGTGTCACACGTTTTCCCTTTTGCTGAGGGAGACCAGTGTTATATCTTCCAAGATGTCAATAATAAAACTGCGGCAGACTGCTGGCTGACGTGCGTCAGACAGACAACAGACGCCCGTGATGAGAACGCGATGTTTTTTGCAGGGCCCGCCAAAGCCGCTATATGGAGTGTCTCGCGCTCTCGAACAGAACGTTTGAGGGTAACAACAATGCTTACCTCTTTGCGGACGGGCCTGACACTGTACTGGTCGATACGGGCGACCGCCTTCCGGGAACCCACGACCAACTGGAACAACAGCTTGCGAGCCACGGTGTTGCTATCGAAGATATCGATCGGGTCTTCCTGAGCCACTGGCATGGAGACCACCGTGGACTCGCTGGCCCAATTCAAGAAGAAAGCGGGGCAGACGTATTCGTCCACAAGGCCGATGCCGACCTTGTTAGAGGGGAGACAGCTGCCTGGGATGAACTCACAGACTTGCAAATGCGCTATTTCGACCAATGGGGGATGCCCGAAGAAAAAAAAGAGACAGTCACCGACGTACTGGATAGTTACGCGTGGAGAGACAACCCACCAGAAGTAACTGCTATTGAAGACGGCGACACGTTTTCGATTAACGAGTATACCATCCGCGTTGTTCACGCCCCCGGCCATACCGCTGGACTTTGTCTGTTCGAACTTGACGATGGAAGCGACAACAGTGACGTGCTCAGTAGCGACGCACTGCTTCCGAAGTATACGCCAAACGTCGGTGGCGCCGACGTTCGGGTTGACGACCCGCTTGCACAGTATATCGACACGCTCCAATCAATTGTGACAGCAGAGTACGACCGGGCCTGGCCGGGGCACCGGGACCGTATTGCGGACCCAACTGAGCGGGCAAACGTTATTATTGACCATCACGAGGAGCGGTCATATCGCGTCCTTGATGCGCTTCGCCGACTCGGCCCATGTGACACGTGGACGGTTAGCGATGACCTATTCGGTGAGCTAGAACATATCCATATCCTCCACGGTCCCGGCGAATCCTACGCCCACCTCGAACATCTTGAACAGCAAGGCTGTATCGTCTCCGAGCAAACAGAGTATCGCCTTACAGATGAGACTGCAAAACGATTAGCCACGCGCGATGATGAGCGTTGGCCGCTGTGTCACGATTAGTGTCGCGATTCTTGCCCATCGGGGAAGAGCTGATTATCGAGTTCCTCGACGATTGATTCGAGAACTGGGACCATGTTCACTGTATCTTCCTGATTGTAGTCGATGAGTCGTTCGAGTGCGCCGTCGACGCCGCGTTCGTGTTCATGCCACAGCCGAACTGCCTCACGGCCGTCCACATCGGGCAGTTCTCGTGAAATGCCCAACTCCTGTTCGACCTCGCTCAACCCACCCGAGAGCCCGACTTTCCGGGCAGTCGGCATGAGGTCGATGTGTGGGTGGTCAAGCGAACAGTCAAAGCTCGATTCAAGAAACGGAATGTCGAAGCGCGCGCCGTTGAACGTTACCAACAACCCAGCCGCTTCGAAGGCCGCTTGGAGGTTCTCACTGGTCAAGTTGTCTCCCCGGACGAGCGTTTTCGTCTCACCGTTTTGATGGAGTGTAACGGTCGTTACGACACTCGTTCGATGGTCAAGCCCAGTCGTTTCGATATCGAAAAAACACGCCTGCTCGCGGAACGATTCGTACAGTCGCCACCGACAGTCACTCGGAAACCGTTGGGCGAAAAACTCAGGCCTTCCGTTGTCAAGCGCGCGTTCACCCGCTTCGATGAACGACTCGATACGCTCGGCACGGGTTGGGCCAATGCCCTCACAGGCTGGCTCGAACCCCTCCCAGTGGGTGATACCCTGCTCCCAAAGTCGCTGTTCGATGGTCCGGCCGATGCTCTTTGCCCCGAGGAAGCAGTTCTCGACGTACACCCGAGTGATTGAGGCATGAACAGTACTAACGGTTTCGGGTCGTAGCGTGTGGGTGAAGGCGTCCCATATTGGCCGACTTACAGATGAGAAGCGCCGACGTCGGCGTCTCGCGATACCTAACTCAGTGTGTTTCGAGTACAGTGATAGCGACTGCCACACAGGTTGACAGAGACAGTGCCCATGTTATTTTACTGGCAGCGTTTGTAGGCCCCGTATGGCAAACAACAGCCAGGAAGCCAAAGCAGAATCGGCATCAACCGATGATGAGACGGAGCGCGAAGGTGAGAAAGTGATGAGTCGGGCAGATGGGGCAGAGGTCCTCCACGAAGTCGCCGATAGTGTGGAAGCAGGGAAAATCGAGATTGACGGAGAAGATGGGTTCACGGTGGCAGTGCCAGAACAGTTCGAGTTGGAAGTCGAGTACGAGGAAACCGACGACGAGGCTGAGTTTGAAGTCGAAATCGAGTGGCAGATTGAAAATGGCGAACCGGTATCAACGGACAACTGAGACGGTAAGCACTAGCAATGCCGACAACAGATAGAGTACCACGTGGTTCAAATAGAGTGTTACGTATCGCCGTCGAGGTAGCCGTACTACAGCGTCACGAACGACATAATCACGACACCATCACTGTGCAAATTTTTGGTATACCGAGAACAGTCGCGTGGTCGTTCGTCGCAGGAAGGTCCAGGCGCGGGAATTGAACCCACGTCTTGGCCACCACAAGGCCAAAGGATACCACTACCCCAGCCCGGACACGTAATTTGGTGTAGATGAGATATACAAATATACGTTACGAATCTTATCGACGCTGACGGATGGTATCGCAAGACAGGGACACTCTTCTGAAAAACGCCAACGTTCGTTACTCGTCGTCGGTTTCGATTCCAAGCATGTCGCGGTCAAGCGTAAGACGAAACGTTGGGACTGTCGTTCGGACACGCTCGACGACACCCTTGTCTGAGAGCATATGAAGTGCTGAGCGTACGTCGTCGACGTCGGTGTCGATATCCTCCTCGACATCATGTAACGTCGCAACAACACTCTGTGGCTCCGACTCAGGCTCAGGGAGTACATCGACGATTGTGGCTTGTAGGGGCGTTCCGCGGACGGTCTGGCCCCCATCGCTTGACTCACCATCACCAGCCAACTCCACAGCCGCCGGCGTCGCACAGATGAGGCTGTTTTCGTTGCGGTAATAGTAGTCGCTAAGTTCTGATTCGAGGTAGCTGTGGACCTCACTCCCACTTTCTAGACCCCAGCGCTCCTGTAGGTCGGCATTTTTCGTCGGCTGTAACTCGATAAGATCCTCAACACGCGTACGTGCCTCATCTGAGAGTGTCATGTAGTTGCTCTTACTCCCAGAGGGGTTATCCCCATTATGGATTCTCTCGAACCGCCTCAAGCGTCTCGGCGACATCATCCCAGTGACTTCCCTTCCAGAAGTACTGTCCACAGTCCTGACACACCCATACCGCAATTGAATGTGGTGCCGGTGCGTACGCCGGCGTTCTGGCGTCCGACTCGACGCGCGTGACTGTTCCATTACAGGTGCCACATCGTTCTGGAGAAGAAGACAGCCGTAACTCGAATCCTTCGTCCCACAGTGTCGAGAGCATCGTTTCTGTGTCCCGGGATTCAAGCAAAAGCGCATTATCTGTCCGGCCTGCAAGCTCACGGTTACGCGTCAGCAGCTGTCGATGTTGTGCAGTTGCGTACGTCCGGACTGCGTCGCTTGCTTCGAGACCCACATCTAGCGCGTAAACCGTGTCGTAGCCACACATCCGCAGGTACGTCGTGAGTCCACCGAGCATTGTGTCGGTCAGCAGGCGTGTCATGAGAGAAACGACCGGAGGTCGGACGCGGACCAAGTGTTCAACACGTCCGCCGGCTCTGCCCACCCGCGGCGCGCTGTATGCACTCCATAGCGAATGTAGTCGTAACTCGCTGGAGCGTGTGCGTCGGTGTTGATAACGATTGGTGCGCCAGCGTCGATGGCACGCTGGACGAGTCGTCCGCTCAGGTCGAGTCTGTGAGGATTAGCGTTAATTTCGAGGGCAGTGTCGTGGTCCGCCGCGACGCTGGCGAGATGGCTGATATCAATGTCCATCCCCTCGCGCTGATTAAGTTTTCTGCCCGTTGGGTGGCCGATTACATCAACTGCCGGATGGCGGGCTGCCTCGGTAAGCCTGTCTGTGCCATCGCCGTCAAGCTCTGAGTGGGGTGAAGCGACGACTACATCGAGGTCATTCAACACGTCATCGCCGACCGAGATACCGCCGCCGGCCTCGATATTTGCCTCGATTCCAGAGAACACCTCGATTGGCACTTCCTCCTCGGCGTTTTGGACGGCAGTAATCTGCTCGCGTATCTCCTCATCGTCGAGTCCCACGCCACCGACAATACCGGGGCCACTGGCGTGGTCGGTGATGGCGACGTACTCGTGGCCGAACGTGCTCGCACTGGCAACCATCTCCTCGATACTGGTCGTCCCATCTGACCACTGACTGTGTGTGTGGATATCGCCACAGATGTCAGCCGGTTCGATGAGGTCTGGAAGGTCTTCGGTCGCCGCGGCCTCGACCTCTCCGCGGTCCTCGCGTAGTTCAGGCTGGACCCACGCCATCGAGAGTTCCTCGTACATCTTCGCCTCACGCTCACCTGCGACCACCTCGCCAGCACGCTGGTCGTCCTGTTCGTCTTCGTCGAGACCAGACACGTCGAAGGCACCGTACTCGTTTACTTTCAATTCACGGTCAATGGCGCGGTTCCGGACAGCGACATTATGGCCTTTGCTCCCCGTGAAATATTGGAGTGCCGCTCCGAACTCTTCGGGCGCGACGACTCGTAGATCGACCCGGACAGCATCATCTCTGATACTCGCCTTCGTCGTCCCGGCCTCGATAACGTCGTTTGCCTCAGGATACGTAGTAAACGCATCGACAACAGCCGTGGGGTCATCACTGCCGACAAGCACGTCGACATCACCGATAGTCGGTTTCCATCGGCGAATCGAGCCTGCAAGATCACAGCGGTCCACCGCAGGCTGGTCGGCAAGATACGCACGGATACGTTCGCCACGGGGGCGAGCTTCACCGAGAAGTTGGCGCTGGTGTGCTTCTCGGGCGAAGGGGATTCCATCGAGGATGTTCGCCTGTGTCTTCTCACCGAATCCAGTAAGCTCCTGAATCTCGCCGGCGTCAGCGACGGCTTCGAGGTCATCGAGTGTCTGGACGCCGAGTTCCTCATAGAGCTGTCCGACCGTACGGGGGCCAACACCCTCTACCCGGGTCAATGCCCGCATCTCGACGGGCAGTTCGGCACGAAGTTCAGTCAGTTCCGCAATTTCACCAGTCTCGACGTACTCGATGACTTTTTCGGAAATGGCGTCGCCCACATCGTCGATTTCCGCGACCGCTCCCTTTCCTTCGGCCGCGAGTGACTCGATATCGACTGTGTGGTCTCGGATACTCTCGGCAGCCCGCTCGTAGGCCCGAGGTTTGTAGTCGACACCTTTGGCGTCAAGTAAGAGTGCAAACTCCTCAAGCAAGGACGCAATCTCGTCGTTCATCGTCCCTGCCCCCGTCCGACGCCGTGTGTATCGTCGTTCTTGCCAAGTGCCTTCTGGAGGAACTGCATCCATCGCTTACGGTCGGCGACCTCCTGTGCATCGGCTTTCCCCTCGATATCGACAGGTCCGAGCTGTTCGAGTGCATTCAGTGCACGGTCGATACCGATAATCGCCTCCACTAACTGTTCGCCCGTTTCGACGCTGATATTCTCATCTTCGAGTCGCTGTTTGCGTTCGAGGCGCTCTCTGCGGAGGTTCTTTTTTGCACGGTCGACACGCTCGCGCTCGCCCGCAGGGACTGTGTCGCGGCGTCGAATCTCCATGACGAACGCGTGCAAATCGAGATCCTCGCCCTGTACGGTAATCGAGTCGGGGATATCGACTCCGACGGTCGCGCCCTCTCGCTCGATGCGCTCCAGTAGCTGCTTGCGCTGGAACTCTTTCACAACGTACTGTTCTTGCCTGTGCTACTTCGCTCCTTCGCTGACTCTCCTTACACGTCGAAGACAACGTACGCAAACCACGAACTCTCACGCTTGGCAATTTCCATCTCAGAATACGTGACTGCCTTGAGGTCCCGGGCAGTGACTGCCGACAGTGAGACGCCCCGGTAGCTTCCCGAGAGTGACCAGTCGTCTCCTTGTTGAATGGTTACTCGGTTCTCGACTGGAAGAACGGCCCGCACATCGCGTTCGTAGATGAGTTCATCGAGATAATCAAAGAGGACCGCGTCACGGGATTCAGCGCGGACATCCAGCGTGTGTCGTTCGCCGCCAGCTGGAACAGACTCACACATCGCAGCAGTCATGCCATCTGCGACGGAAGCAAACGTCTCAGCGAGGGTTGCCCCGGTCGCTTCGACGGCGACATCGGCAGTATGCTCACAGAGTTCGTAGGGCATTCTCCCGAGGAAAGGTGAGCGCCTGCCGAAAACGTTGCGTTGTTGACCCCACACAGAGAGAAAAAACGACAGGAATTATTATTCGTCACGTTCTAACGTACGGTCAGTGAGCGTCAATATCCGTCGATTGGAGGTGGCCCCCGGCAGCGATGAGTTCGTGGAGGAGGCCTGGCGGTTGAAAGAGCGCATCCGCGAAGATGAGGGAGTTCTCCGCCAGCGAAAGAACTTCTTTACGAACGCCTACACGCGGTCTCGGGTCTTTCTCTACAGGGACGAAACTAGAGATAGACTCATTGGATTTGCGACGGTGAGGCGTGATGGATATCTCCTCTTTCTTGCTGTCGATAGGGCATACCGCGGACAAGGCTTTGGCAAGCGTCTCATCGCTCGTGTTGCCGAAGAATTCGGTCGAGTGACCTGCCATGCGCGGACGACAAACCAGAATGCACTGAACTTCTACCAATCACTTGGATTCGAGATTGCCCGCCGCATCGAGAACTATTACGAGGACAGTGGCGACGCGTACTATCTTCAGCTCGGCGAGGATGCGACGATCCGAGAGAAACTTGCCAACCTACTGCGACGATAACGGGTCTCGTGGGAAGTGAGCAGCTTGCGACGGTGAGAAATATTACGCAGACGACTTATTCCTGTGTCGCCCCGCGTGTTGGCAGGTCATACGATATCAGCAGAATGAGACACCAGATATTTCGAATTTGGCACCGCCACTCTCGCTCTCAGTGACAGTTATTTCCCATCCATGTGCCTCGACAATTTCTTTAACGATAGCAAGTCCAAAGCCAGTTCCATTTTCAGTAGTCGAGTAGCCGGTTTCGAAGACCGCACTGCGCTCGTCTTCCGGAATACCACTCCCATCGTCTGCAACGTAAAACCCGTCGTCATCACTACCGACAACAATTGTGACGGTCTGTTCAGTGTCGTCAGTATCTGTGTATCCGTGTTCGAGCGCATTGCGAATTAGATTCTCAAGGACCTGTTTGAGTCGCGTCTGGTCTGCTTGAATAGTCACAGTGGTTTGAATAGCGATCTCTCCGTCTTCTGCGCCGAGTGTCGTCCATGCCATTTTTGCCGCCCGTTGCAGTGGCACTGGCTCGGGTTCGTTGATAACTTCACCGAGCCGTGCAAGGGTGAGTAAATCTTCAAGAAGTTGGTTCATTCGGTCGAGTGCTCGTCGACCGCGGTCGAAATGCTCTGTATCGCCAGTTCGTCTGGCCGCATCTAGTGATAGTTCGATCGTATTAAGCGGGTTCCGAAGGTCGTGACTGACTACGCTCGCGAAGGCATCGAGTCGCTCGTTTTTCGCTTTTAGCTCTGCAGTCTGGTCTTTGAGTGTCTGCTTTTCTTGTAGCTCCCTGAGCTTTACTTGGGCATGGTCAACCAGTAACTCGGTAAATTCTCTGTCGTGTTCGTCGAAGGCACCGATGGTACCTGTTACCGTTTGGAAGACGCCGAATTCGCCGATTGGGGTTGTCAGTGCAGAGCGATACTCACTATCGGCGGGCGTACTGTCGGTTTTTCGAATGTCGTCGACGATGAGTGTTTCTTGTTGATTGTACGCGCGAACCGTAAAGAGGTGGTCTTCTTCAAGCGATACCCTCTCGTAGTACTCACGCTCGTCGTGGGACAACGACCAGACTTCCTGAGTGAGGTACCCATCTTCCGCCACGTCGATAACAACAAGGTCAAACTCAAGAATCTGCTTTGCCGTCTCGATGAGTGTGTTGTAGACCTGCTGTGTCTCCTCGGCACGACCGATTTCTTTTGCGGCGTCATGGAGTGCCGACAGGGTCTTCTCACGCTCTTGGCGTTGGTCCGCAGTATTTTTTCGTGTGAGGGCATTCGCAATAATATTTCCAGTTACTTCTATCAGATGAAGCGTCTCGTCCGTCCAAGGCCGTGTCTGGTTAGACCAATCAAACCCGATAAACCCAAACACAGATCCAGTCCGAGTAAGTGGGACGGCAAGAATCGACCGAATGTTCCCTTCTTCGAGCGTCTGGTGCAAGTGTGACGCCTCAGGAGGGAGGTCAGTCACATCGGGGACCCGCAGTGTCTGTCGGTCGAGTATCTTTGGAATGAACCACGAGAATGCGTCCGTTTCGAGGTTCTGAAGTTCGGGTTGCTGTGTGTCAATGCCGGGTGCACACCACTCGTGTGTGTTGCTCATCTGTTTTCCATCGTCAGATATCGCAAACACATAACACCGGTCTACCGATTCAAACTTACCAATCCGAGCAAGGGTTCGCTCAATCTGTTCATCAATACTGTGTCTGTCGACGTCAATCAGCTCTGACGATGTCTCGATGATGATTTGCTGTAGTTTCTCTCTGCGTTTCCGTTCAGTTACGTCCCGAAAGTAGATGAAGATACCGTCGCCGTCTTTTGCGGGGAAAATCCGCTCTCTGTACCAGTGTCCGGGGTTAGCATCTGCTTTGGCAACAACCGTCTTTGGCTTTCGGCTCTTGAGAACATCGTCATACGCCTGTTTGAACGGTGTTGTCTCTGCCTCTTGGACGAGCTCTAGATACTGTTTTCCGATCAGTTCCTCGCGGTCAAGTCCGGTCACCGTCTCCGCTTGTTCGTTAATATAGGTGAACACGAGGTTTTCATCTAGCCTCGCGAACCCATCGGTAATCCGTTCAAGCGTTCGGCGTCGACGCCGGTTCGCTCGCTCAGCGCGCTGTTGGCCCCTGTAGCGTTCGACTGCGTTTTCGACTCTGTTCGCCAGCACGGTGAACTGGCTGGAATTACCTTTTTTTTGGATATAATCAGTCGCACCGTTCGAAAGTGCTTCTGCAGCGATTTCTTCTGAACCTTTGCCAGTAAAGAGGATAAACGGTAACTCAGAAAACTCTTCGCGGACACGCTTGAGGAATTCGATGCCGTCTATCTCTGGCATGTCGTAATCGCTCACCACACAATCAAACGACGAGGTAGCAAGCTCTTCAAGTCCGTCAGCGGCCTTAGAAACAGTTTCGACAGTTATCTGATCGCTTTCGCGTTCCAGCAGACTCTCCGTGACTTCGGCGAAGTTTGTGTCGTCATCGACATGCAACACCCTGATTCGCGGAGACTCATCCCGCATGGAGATAGGTATATTTGTGGAAGGAACACGTATAAAACATTGTGCCAATTCAGCGGTACTCCCGGTCTCGAACGTATTTTTCGATGTCTGGGACAGACAAAGCGTCCAAAGATCTGCTCTCTTTTGCAGTGAGAAGCGCTTGTCTACCCCGTTCCATATCTGGGTCGCCGCTCGTTACTCATAGGTCGTGGTAAACCCGCCATCCCAAAGCAGGTCGCCACCGTTTAGATGCCTTCCGTGTCCAGAAAAACCAAACACAAACAGGTTCGCTACCTCGGCAGGCGTCATCATCTCTTTTGTGCGGGCCTGTCCCAGCATCACGTCCTCGACAACAGCCTCTGTTGAGATATTACGCTGGTTGGCTGTCTGTTCAATCTGGTTCATCATCAGCGGTGTCAAGACGTAGCCGGCCGAAACCGAAAAACTTCGAAGTAGTCCATCACCTTCAGCTGCAATCGACCGTGTGAGACCATTGAGCGCGTGTTTTGCGATTATATACGCCGGCTTCCGCTGTGTCGCATACTGTCCGTGAACCGAGGACATGTTTGCGATTGCACCGACGCCGTCGTCTGTTGCCTCGATATGCGGAATTGCTGCCCTAGCTGTGAGAAATGGAGCACGAATCAGTACGTCTTGTAGATGATCGTATCGGTCGACCGGAAACTCCGCAATTGGGTCAATATGTTGTAACCCTGCAATGTTGGCGACGTATCTCAGTGTCCCCTCTTTCGTAGCTGCCTCGACAACTGCTCGGATATCACCGGCGTTGGTTAGGTCAGTCTCGACATCGTAGAACAGACCAGAAGCCGTCAAGTCGTCGATGATGTCGGCCGTTTCTATGAGGCCATCGCCATCAATATCAGCACCGATGACAGTCAGTCCGTTTACTGCGAGCGCAACGGCCGTCGCACGACCAATGCCAGAGGCTGCCCCCGTAACCAGCGCAACGTTGTCGGCAATAAACCGTTTGTCGTCAAGAACGAGTATGGAGTCTCGTGTCAACTCTGGCGCAGTTAGCTCAGATGTCCCCTCAGTCATGTGTCAATATGAGACGGCTTGACCATATGGTTCCACGGGTTAATTACCGAACGGTATTGGGAGTGGCTAGATGACAAACCCTATTGTTGCTCTCGAAGTATGGGGCTACGTGAACGAGCGGACGCTTGCGTACCTGCGTGGTCGGTTCGGAGACTACTATCGTGGCACAGAAGTGGAGACGCCACCCGACGGTGACGCACGCGAATGGGGGTACGTCCCGTGGACAGCAGGACCCGGTGAGACCTACGTCCGTCATAATTCCCTGCTTGGAATGGGAGATCTTACTGACTTTCTCGTACGGGAGAGACCCAGACACGTCTACTTCTCGGCGGGTCGCTACGATGAGCCGGCCGAGGAGACGATGGACGACAAAGGTTGGCAGTCATCGGATCTTATTTTTGATCTTGACGCCGACCACCTACCCAACACCTCGCCGGAGGACAGCTATGCCGACCACCTCTCGGCGTGTAAGGACGCACTTTATCGTCTCCTCGACTTTCTCCGTGACGACTTCTCATTCGATGACATGCATCTCGTCTTTTCGGGGAGTCGCGGATATCACGTCCACGTCCGAGACGAGAATATTCAGACACTGGACAGCGACGCCCGCCGCGATATCGTCGACTATGTCAGAGGTATCGGCCTGGAATTCGATGCAGTTGTGACCGAAGAGACTGTCGATGGGACTGTTGGCCGTGAGAGTCCCGCAAGCAACCGTTATCTCCCGACAGATGCCGGCTGGGGCAAACGGATTCAACAAAAGTTGGAGTCAATGATGGCAGACATCGGTGAGATGGACGAGGATGAGGCAATCACTGCTCTTCAACAGTACGATGGTGTCGGACAGAAAAAAGCCGAGACAGCCTACCAATTTGCGCAGAACCGCTTCGTTGAAATCGAACAGGGAAACCTTTCGGCACACAACGTCTTCGAGAACCTCGCCCGAACGTTCGCGACCGAGGTTGTCGCCGAGCAAAACGCTCAGATTGACGAGCCCGTCTCAACAGATACGAACCGGCTGATTCGACTTCCAGGAAGTCTCCACGGTGGGAGCGCACTTGCAGTGACACCTATCCCAGCCGACGACCTCGATGGATTCGACCCGCTCGTCGATGCGCTTCCTGAGACGTTTCGTGGCCACGATATTGCCATCGATGTGACAGATGGTGGCGTTATCGAGCTCGGTGGCGATAGTTTTACACTGGAGGAGGGCGTTCACTCCGTTCCGGAGTACGTCGGCACGTTCCTGATGGCGAGGGGGCGTGCTGAGAAGGGGAAAGAATGACATACGAAAACGGCATACCATGGACCTAAACGAGCTACAGTCGGTGCGCGACCGCGAGCGACAGACTGACAAGCTCCAGCAGCTGCGGGAGTCGTTTTATGCCGACGCGGGCGAATTTATCCAACAGTTGCACACCGAGCGTGACCGCGCGGTCGACCGCGTGGATAACCCGTTCGACTCGCCCGAGGTTCGCCAACTCAGCGACGAAATCAAGACCGCAGAGCAGACTGTCGAGGCAATCTACGAGAAACGAGTCGGAAAAATCGTTAAGGCCGCCTCCTTTGCGGCAGCAGACCTGCCAGCGGAGGCCGACGGCATGACTGCTGAAGAGCAGGGGCTGTTCGAAAACCTCGTCAACGACATCGAAAGCAATCGCGGGCACGTCCTCGCACTGCTTGACGGCGATGAGCCGACAGCGGAATCCACAGGCGCTGGCGCTGGAAACTCAGCGGTTGGACACGCAGAGAACTCTCCTGTTACTGGGACTGGCCCTGCAGACCACACAGACAGCCCAGATACTACTTCCGAGCCCAAAGCAGGCGAGAGTGAGGGCGATGTACCAAACGGCTGGGACGACAAGTCGGATTCAACAGGGGTGACTCCCGCTGACGTGATGGGTGGCGAGACCGAGCCACCGGTTCCAGAAGCCACTACTGAGGAGCCAAAAGCGGTGCCACCACAGTCAAACAGCGGTGATACCTCGTCAGAACCGACCGAGTCATCGCCACAAGAACACGAATCAGTGCCGCCGGCGGCCGACCCTGTTGACCCCCCCGTTCGTAACGATGGCGGCACAGAAACGGCCACACAGGAGACACAGACCGAAGACGACAGCATGGAATCCACTGGTGAACTGGACCGCCAGCGTGTGCAGATGCTGGAGGGTGTCGAGACATTCCTCGGGTTTGATGACCGCGATTATGACCTCGAAGCAGACGATGTAGTCACGCTGCCAGAGACGAACGCAGATATCCTTATTGAACAGGGAGTTGCCCGCGAGCTATGAGATTTACCCTCGGGGCGGATAGGGGCTTCCTGTACTGCTGAAAGTACCTCGCGAGGGCGGCGGAACTGTACCCCAAACTGTTTTGAAACCACCCTCAGAATGTAGTCAGTATGGTTGACCCAATCGCAGTCGGAATGGTTGCTGCAGGGATTGTATTACTCTTCTCAGGTGCAGCGCTTTCGGTGTATGGTGCAGGACTGCTTGGAGCGGTTCTGGGAGGTGGTGGAGGCTATCTTATCGCGCCGACAATCGCGGGCGCTGCTGGCGTTGAAGGTCCAGCAGGGACAGCGGTAGCCGTCGCTGTCGGCGCAGTTGTCGGCGTTGGCATTACGTACGTGTTACTGTCGATGGCAATCGCGGCGATGGGTTTCCTCGTCGGAACGTACCTTGGAGTGGTTGCTGTAAACCCGGTTGTTGGCGGCGACTCGCTGCTTGTTACTGTCGGCGTTGGCGTAGGGACCGGTATCGCGCTGGCGTTTCTTGGCATGTTGCTCACACGGACGACGATGGTTATTATCACATCCTTCATTGGTGCAGCACTGGCTTCCCAGTCGATTACGGTGGATGCAATTACTGACGCTGCAGACGAGTTTCCAAATATGGACCCAATTGTCTTCGACGTCGGTGAGCCGCTGTTCGTTGGGCTGTTTGCGCTCGGTATTCTTTCACAGTTTGGACTGTTCAAGCTTGGATACGTCAGAAAGATTGCTGGGCTGTTGCCGGGTGCGAGCGTTCTCCGAGACGGCGAAAGCGCCGAGTCGTAGCGTTGCTTGTCGGTAAGCGTTTTGTCACGCCATAAAAGGCAATTTTTACGCAGAAGAGACGACACCATGACATGTTTTTAGGTAAACCTAAACAATAAACGTTTACTGTTTTTAGGCCATCCTAAAAACATGGCGAGCACTGAAACGGTCGCTAACTTTGTACAGGACGTTCACTACGACACATTCGATGACGATGTTGTCGAAGAACTCAAAAAGCGAGTGTTGGACTCTGTCGGTATCGGAGTCGGTGCACTCGGCGAGACACCCGTAGAGGTTGTGGCAGACACAGCCACCGACGTAAGTAGTGAAGGGTCCTGTGGTCTCTGGGGCCGCTCGGAGAGCGTGTCGGCATCGCAAGCAGCCATGCACAACACTGCGCTGACGCGCTATCTTGATTACATGGATTCGTTTCTTGCACCGGGAGAGACACCCCATCCAAGCGACAACATCGCAAGCGTAATTGCCTGTGGTGAGCGTGTTGATGCTTCGGGCAAAGACCTGATTGAGGCAGTAGGCGTCGCATACGAGTTACAGGGTGAGCTGGCGTGGAATGCTCCCGTCAGAGACAAAGGGTGGGACCACGTTACCCACACGGTCCTGTCAGTAGCCACAGGTTCGGGTGCGATACTTGACCTCGACCACGAACAGCTGCGCAACGCTATCGGCATTGCCGGAACAGCCCATAACGCACTNGGCCGAAAACGGCATGGAAGGGCCCAAAAACCTCTTCGAGGGACAAAAGGGATGGAAACACATCGTCAGCGGCGAGTTTGATATTGACCTCGATAGAGGTTGTGAGCGCGTGTTCGATACGATGACTAAGCGTTACGTTGCCGAAACCTATGCGCAATCGGCAGTGGAGGGTATCATTGATCTCGCCCAAAAACACGACATCAATCACGACGCTGTCGAATCAATCCATCTCGACACATTCCACGGTGCGAAGCTGATTATTGGTGGGGGAGAAGGCGACCGCCACGACGTCGAAACAAAAGCACAGGCTGACCATTCGCTCCCTTATATGCTTGCAGCGGCGCTAATCGACCGGGAGATGACAAATGACGCATACGACCCTGACCGTATCCAGCGCGACGACGTGCAGTCGTTGCTCCAGACGGTAACGGTGACAGAAGACACAGACCTGACAGACCGGTTCGAAGCCGGCGAAATGCCTGCAAACTTGACGATAACGCTCACAGATGGGACAGAACTCGAAGTCCTAAAAGATGATTTCCAGGGACATCCCAACAACCCGATGGATTGGGAACAGGTTGAAGAGAAGTTCGAAGTTATGACCCGTGACCGCTACGACGAAGAGCGACGTTCGAAAATTATCAAGACTGTCAAAAACCTCGAAACACACACCGTATCAGACCTCATAGACCTGCTAGTCTGACCGAGATACGGTTACAACGTCACCGTTTGCTGTTCTCTATGCAACCGTAGAGCTGTAAATATACCCACAACAGTTCTATTTTAGGCTAGCCTAAAAATATAAATAGGAGGCAACTGTAGCTTCTCATGTACATGTCACAGCGAGCATTCGACTTCCTACACGTCAACGAGAGGCCACAAAAGCCACGTACGAAAGGTATCACAGAGATACGCGGTCCCTACTACGACCCGATGGGACCACGAGAGTTGCGCGATATCCTCGAAACGATGGGACAGTACGTCGACATATATAAGTTCTCCGGCGGTTCCTTCGCGCTGATGGACCGAGACACTGTCGAGGAACTCATCGGAATCTGTCACGAGCACAACGTTGAGGTATCGACTGGAGGGTTCGTCGAAAACGTGCTTGTCCGAGATAACGACAAAGTAGAGGACTACGTTGCGGAGGCCAAGGCACTGGGATTCGATATTGTTGAAATCTCTAGTGGGTTTTTGGCGATCGATACCGACGACATTGTTGCACTCACCGAGCTAGTTGCGGACTACGGTCTCAAGCCAAAGCCTGAGGTCAATGTCCAGTTTGGGGCTGGTGGGGCCTCCGACCCAGACGACCTCGAACGCGAGGGCCAGCAGGACCCCTCGATGGCAATCCGAGAAGGTGAACGTCACCTCGAAGCCGGTGCGGATCTCTTGATGGTTGAAGCCGAAGGAATCACCGAAGAAGTCCACGAGTGGCGGACGGACGTGGTCTACGAGTTAGCGAACGAACTCGGCATGGAGAACCTGGTGTTTGAGGCGCCAGGCCCGGAGATGTTCGAGTGGTATGTCAAGAATTTCGGACCGAACGTAAACCTCTTTGTCGACAACTCTCAGATAGTCGAACTCGAATGTATGCGCTCGGGACTCTGGGGGAAGGCGACAAGTTGGGGTCGCACAACCACGTTCCGCCGGGAAGAGTAATACCACATAAAGTGTCGAAATCGCCAGTAGCCAGGCTACGGAGGCCGACGACCCCTCAAGCAGGAAAACGCCATGCCGGTTGGCGCTCACCCTCACAACAATGACAGAAATCGTATTGCTTCGACACGGCGAAACGGAATGGGATAAACAGAACCGGCTCCACGGGCTCGCCCCAGTGCCGCTGACGATGGCTGGTCGAGATGCTGTCGAAAGTATTGGCCGTGAGTTGGCGTCAGCCTACGAGTTCGACCGAGTATACACTGCAGGGACACGCGCCGCACGTGAGACGATTGCTCTCGTCCGTCTCGCTGGGGTTGCACACTCTGGCACCGTCGACCCAGCGTGGGGACCACGGGAGGCAGGTATCTTTCAGGGACTCGCCTACGAGGAACTCGAACTGGTGGGTGAGCGAAACACACCACGTAGCGATGTCGATGTACTTTCGTCACACCCTCGTGGTGGCGAAAACCACAATGAGGCGCGTAGGCGTGTGCTTACTAAGTGGCGCTGGCTTTGTGAGAATGCCCGCGACGAGACTGTTCTCGTTGTCACACACGACTTTCCGATTGCCACAGTTCGTGCGTCAGTTGCCGAAACCTCGACTGTGGGCAACGTAGCGGCGTATGCTCCGGGCAAATGCTCAAAGACGACCGTGAGCATTAGCGGCGACGAACAGAGCGTAAGCGAGCCCGAAATTGAACACGGCGAACTAGTCTGAGACAAGGATTACAGTACGTAGCTGTGTCACCGGCTCTGAAGTGAGGACCTCGACCACCCGTGCTTCGCTGAGGGATACGTGACAACAGAAGAGAACAGCGATTAGACACCTGTGAAATGTCGTTGCGTGTCACGTATGATATGTTGTGGATGCCCATAGAGCAACGTTCCTATCCCGGGGTTTAAGGCTGACCGAGACACCACTATCACCGTGGACCCGTCGCGCATCTTCGATGAGTTTCCAGCGCCTAGCTACCGCGGCGCGCAAAAACAGGCGCTTAGAGACATCCAGACAGCACTCACTGAGGGTAACAACGTCGTTTTAGTCCGCGCCCCGACCGGTAGTGGAAAGTCACTGCTTGCCCGCGCAATAGCCGGCTGTGCAGCGACACCCGCCGAGGTAGGGCCAGAAGAGCCAATCGGATCATATTACACGACACCACAGGTCTCTCAACTCGATGACGTAGCAAGCGACCCACTTCTCGAAGACCTGAATATCATTCGTGGAAAGAACAACTACAGCTGTATCCTTCCAGGCGAAACCTCGACGCCAGTCAACCGCGCACCATGTGTCCGTGAACGCGAATTCGACTGCCAAGTCAAACACCGCTGTCCGTACTTTTCAGACCGTGCCATCGCCGCCAACCGCTCGATTGCGGCGATGACGCTTGCCTATTTCATGCAAACGGCCGGCTCGGATGTGTTCGGCATGCGTGATGTGGTCGTGATTGATGAGGCTCATGGGCTCGGAGACTGGGCAGAAATGTATGCAACAATCGAACTCAGCCCTGATAGGGTGCCAGCCTGGAATGACGTAAAACCGGACCGAATCGCAACGCTTGACGACGCCGCTGACTACGCACAGTATCTCGTTACTATCTGTAACCGTGGATTAGAGAACTTGCGCGGGAATGTTGAGCTTTCGGCCGACGAGGTCGGAAAGCGAGACCGACTGACTGAGTTGCGCTCGGACCTATCGTGGTTCATTGAGGAGTACGAGGACCCTGAGAGTTCGACAACGTGGGTCGTCGACCAACCCGACGGCGAAGGAACACAGGTAACAATCAAGCCAATGAGCCCGGAACGATACCTCTCACACACGGTCTGGGACCGTGGCCGAACGTTTGTCTTATTATCGGCGACAATTCTCAGCCGGGAGTCGTTTTGTGCAAGCGTCGGGCTCGACCCTGATACTGTTGCACTGGTCGATGTACCCCATACATTCCCTGTCGAAAACCGCCCGCTCTACGATGTGACACAAGGAAAGATGACCTACGAACACCGCGACGAGACGCTTCCTAAGATTGCCCGGACGCTGGTTCGGCTCATGCAACGACACCCAGATGAGAAAGGGCTCGTCCATTGTCATTCATACGCAATACAGGAGCGATTGGAGACGCTACTCGGTGAGTTTGGCGTCAGCCAACGAGTTCGTAGCCACAGTACGGAGGATCGCGATGGGCAACTTGAAGCGTGGAAGCGAAGCGATGAGCCGACGGTCTTTCTATCGGTCAAAATGGAGGAAGCACTAGATCTTGAAGGCGACCTGTGTCGCTGGCAGTTGCTCTGTAAAGCACCGTATCCAAACACGCGAGACTCACGGGTCGAACACCGACTCGAAGAGGGCCAATGGGGGTGGTACTACCGCACAGCACTCAGGACGGTGATTCAGGCCTGTGGTCGTGTTGTCCGTTCGCCGGACGACTACGGCGCGACGTATCTTGGAGACACCTCACTGGTCGACCTCTTCGAACGAGCACGGACGGATATGCCCCACTGGTTCGCCGACCAAGTTGACCGAATGGAGCGACCGACCTTGCCGACATTTTCACCGGACAAGGCAGTACAAGAGACACGTGACGGCCGGCAGTCGTTCCAGAAAGAAAAACGGCGTTCGGGAACGCGCTCGACAAGTGAGCGCAAACGCGACCACCCGCTCTCAGATGTCTGGGGCGAGTAACGAGATCGCTAGCGCTCTGGCTCTTACTCCTTCTCGGGGCGGTATAGTTTCCCATTTCGCTCGTCAAGTAGGTCCTTGTCGACAGCAAGGTCGATGACCTCAGCACACTCTGATTCGGCAAGGTCGTAGGCGTTGGCGGCGACGACAATAATCTCTTCGCGGTTGACCGGAAACTCACGGTTTTGTAACATGCGCATGACTCTGTTGTACTCAAGCGCGGAGATTGTCGTCTCAGACGGTGTCTGGTCCGACTCTCTCTCACCGCCATCACCTGTCCCGGATTGCTCAGCTGTCGGTTGGCTATCAACTGTGCTATCCTCTTGTCTCCCCTCAGTCGCCGGCACTTCATTCGACCCGTCTTCTGCTTGCATTGAGGGAGTATCCGACTCAATCGAGTCGGCTGTCGATTCTGATGGGTCGCTCTCTGCTGTCGAGTGGGCTGTATCGTCGGCAGTGTTGGGTTCGCGTTCTGTATCGATGGCCTCCTCAGAACCAAGTTGACTGTCGGTATCCTCGGCCAGTGCTCCAGTTTCAGCTTCAGTCAGGGTGTCAGCCGCTGTGCTGTCTCCATCCGAACCAAGCGGGTCGTCCTCGAGGAACTCGTCATCCTCGAATGGGTCGTCAAGCTCCTCGCCGAGCGTCTCATTCCCAAGGTTATTCTTGCTGGCCAGCTCAGCATCTGCTTGCATATCACTACCCTGTTCAGCAGTCGTCGCCTCACTAGTTTGTTCCCCAACAGCGGTCTTCACTCTGTCTTTTTTGTCGACAGCTGTTTCATCTTTGTTTGGTTCCGTGCTCTCAGTTACAGTCTCACTCTCACTATCGGCTTTGGTGGTGTCGTGTGGTTCGCCGGCTTCGGTTGAACTCGTATCCGTCAACGAGTCGGTCGGAGTGTAGTCGTGTTCATCCCCGGCCAACCCCGAATCAGCGTCGCTCGATGTGGAGTCCTGTACAACAGTCCTGTCGTCTGCTGTCGTCGTGGCACCAGTCGGGTCAGTGACTGGTGTAAGCGACCCCTGCCCGGCAGCTTCGAGGACGATGCCGAGTTTTTCCTTACAAGACGAACAAAGTGTCACTGTCGTCTGGTTCGACGAAGAGTCATCCGAAAGGTCGTAGCTCTGTACCGGATTCTCCAGTGCAATCCCACAGAAGTAACACGAAGAGAGATGGTCCATACTCCAAAAAGTGACCTGTCGACTCAAAAACCCAGCGCCAAGAGACTCAGGTTATCATGTTTTTTTGTTACCTAATAACAGTACCTAATCAACCGTCAGTAGCTGTACGAAAACACTCATCCTAGCCGCTGTGTGCGATTACCCAGTGGTATGCACTAAGAGCTTAGCAGGTCATCGAAGCTGACAGGAAAGCTGAATCTCACTGCTTAGTTACTATCAGCGTGAGCAAAGACGAACGCACGGAGCAGTTTCGCCGCAAGCGTGGCAGCCTGTCCGTTATCACGGTCGTTGACTTCCACGATATCGAAGCCAGCACAGTGTGGGGCAACCTCTCGTAGCACCTTGTGCATCGTCTGTGGCTCCAACCCGAACGGTTCCGGGGTCCCCGTTCCCGGGGCGAATCCAGGGTCAGCAGCGTCGATATCCACACTTAGATAAACATCGTCGCTGTCGAGTGATGGCGTCCACGCTGGGACTTCTTGGGGCGGGATAACCGTTATCCGGTCGTCCATCTCTACGCGGCTCCAGCCGTCTTCGCTACCGGCACGCGCCCCGAGTAACACTACCTCATCGACGACATCGAGCGCGTGGTGTGTCACTGTCGCGTGGTTTAGCGGGTTCCCGGCGTAGGATTCCCGCAAGTCGAGGTGCGCATCGAGACAGATGTAGGTATCCGGCTCAACTCCACGGAATCCCGCGAGTGAAACAGTGTGTTCACCACCCAACACCACTGGGACAGTGTCTTCCTCACAGTAATCACGAACAGTCCCCTCTAGAAAGTGGAGGTATTCTTCGGCATCATCTCCCGGCCGGACTGGCCCATGGTCGTGGACTGAGAGGTTGGTAAAGCGTTGGCTGGTATGATGGTCGTAATCAGAAAATGCTTCAGCGACGTGTGAGAGGAGCCGAGGCCCGAATCTAGTGCCTGGCTGAAATG
Organism: Halovenus rubra; assembly: GCF_026586665.1. Taxonomy (GTDB): domain Archaea; phylum Halobacteriota; class Halobacteria; order Halobacteriales; family Haloarculaceae; genus Halovenus; species Halovenus rubra. Next base: position 111,667 of record NZ_JAODIY010000004.1, on the reverse strand, counting down.
TCGTCGACACATCTAGCGGTGCACCGACAAGCGCGTACGCTGCCTCGTTTCTATCGGCCACCGCTCCCGGAAACATCAGATAATTTTGCGCTGGTCCTCGTGTTCGAGGAACTCGATTTCATCGTCGGGAGCGAGGTCAACTTCGTCGTTTTCAACCCGCATCACGAAATTATCGTAGGTTTCGAGGTCCATCACCTGAATCTCACCGTCACGCACGTCGAGAACCTGTCCCTGCTTACGGTTGATAATTGGCACCCAGATCTTCGCGTCGACAGGCTGAGAGAGCGAGCGTTTCTGGCCGTCGTAGACGCCGGTTGCCTCGATTCGTGCCTTCGCACTACCGTGCTTTCCGGGCTTTGCGGTACTGTAGCCTGTTATTTCACACGGCACTTCCTCAATCATTACGTAACTCCCTTCGTCAAGTTCCCGAACTTCTGTCTGCTGTTTTGCCATGTGGCTCGGTAAACTACCTGTGAGTATAAACGGTTTGGAATCAAGTCGCCCCAGTCCTCTCTGTTGGTATCGGCGGTCTACTGGGAGGAGCCACTCTCTTGGGTCCTATCTAGAATTCGGGAATCGACCTGTTCGGTCTCCGTCGAAGGGACAGCAACACCAATCTGTCCACTGTCACTGCTGCCGTCGTCACGGTCACGCATCCGCTGACGAGTGAACTGTGGCTGTCCTTTGAGCGTCCGAGACTTGGTAAACGACCGATAGAGAAGAACACCAAACGCGACTGTCACAGCTCCGAACACCCAAGTCAGCGGAAATGCCTCGAAGACATAAAGAATCGTACTCGACACGACACCAGCCGTCATCAACAACCCGATAACAAGGCGCTTTGCGAGCAAATCAAAGTAGTTTCTGTCGTCTTGCAGTTCCGCAGTCACACGGACACTGTCTCGCTCGACTTTATCTAAGACTGACTCCAGTTTCGGAGGAATACGTACGGCAGATGCTGTCGACTCACGGAGTTGTTCACCCTGGTCACCGATATACTCCCGGACGCCTTCCTCGACGTACCCTTCCTCGCCAAGATACGAGGTCGCCACCGTAATGAAATCAAATTCAGGGTCGAGAGTGACACAGACACCCTCGACAACAGTCGCAACTCGCAAGACGAGCGCGAGATTCGGAGGCAACCGAAGTGGGAACTCGTAGATTGTATCTTCAAGTTGCTGGACAATTTGCTGGACGCGATACTGCTCTACTTCCTCACCACTTGCGTCCTGAATCGCCAGTTCAGCGACTTCGGCCATCAGTTGGCGGTCGGCCTCTGGCGAGAGCGTCCCCATCTCGATGAGGGCATCGAGAATTGCGTCGATATCGCGACGAGCAATTGCCCCATAAAAGGCGACGATACGGTCCTGGATGAACGGGTCAACGTACCCGCTCATCCCAAAGTCATAGAAGACAAGCGCACCGTCCTCGGTGACTGCGAGATTGCCCGGATGCGGGTCTGCATGGAAAACGCCGTCGTCGATAATCATCTGAAGATAGATGCGCTGAAGGCGCTCTGCTAGCTCTGACCGGTCCAGTCCATGCTCGTCGATACGGTTGAGGTCCGTGATTTTTGTGCCGCCGATGTACTCCATCGTGAGCACGCGCCCGGTAGAGTGACTCTCCTTGATTGCCGGGATACGAACGTCGTCGTTGTCTGCAAAGTTTTCTTGGATTTCTCCCAGCATCTTCGCCTCCCGCTCGTAGTCCATCTCCTCGCGGATTGTTTTCGCGAACTCGTCGGCAAGGGTTTCGAGTGAAAACGACCGTGCTTCATCGACGAACCGCATCAGAAGGGGCAGTGACCAGCGAATGACCTGCAGGTCAGACTCGACAAGCGTCTCGACGCCGGGTCGGCGAACCTTCACCGCAACCGGTTCATTATTGAGACGGGCGATGTAGACCTGTCCGAGGCTGGCACCGCTTATCGAGTCGGTGTCGAAGTCGTCGAATTCTGTCTCAACCGGCCCGACATCGGCTTCGAGTACCGCTTTTGCTTCCTCCCAGTCCGCAGGCGGGACATCGTCTTGCAGTCGGGAGAACTCCGAGAGATACTCCGGGGGTAGGATGTCTGGCCGGGTCGAAAGCAACTGACCGAGTTTGATGAACGTCGGGCCAAGCGTAATCAACGAATCAAGCAGCGTAGCCGCGCGCTTGCGGCGTTGCTCGGCGCTAACCTCCCGCGAACTGCCAAACAGCAGGAACCGGCGGCGGTCGCGGGCATATGCCACCAACAGTGGCAGGAACTGCCAGAAGACGACCACGAACCGCCGGTATGCTCGTAGATTCACCGACACCACACTTCTCTACTCCGTCACGGGAATCGTCGTTGTGGTTGTAGCGGTGTGTTTGGGCACGGTGAGTTCGAGAACACCATCCTCTAGCGAGGCCTCGGCGTCCTCACCCGTCGCATCCATTGGAAGCGGGAACTCGAAGGAGAGTTCCGTCTCTCTCCGTTCAACAACAGGTTCGAACCCGGCCGGGGCCGCCTGCGTTCGGGACGCCGCAACCGAAAGGAGCCCATGGTCGACCGATAGCTCAATGTCCCCGACACCTACGCCAGGAACGTCGAGTACGAGTATATATGCGTCGTCGCTCTCCAGTACATCGCCAAAGACGGCGTCGGGAAGTTCCCGCAACGCCTCACGGAGCGCTGACATATGAGACTGTTAGGACGCAGGAGCGAAAAACCCCCCGGTGTCTACCGAGGGCATGTTACAGATTCCGAAGAGTTGAGACCCGCCTGTCGGCTCCCATCGAGAGGACCTCCCCCTCGTCTCGAAGACGTGGACTGAGCCGCTCGTAGACGCGTCGCCGGACATGGACTGAGTCGAGACCCGCATTCTGTGCAGCTCCGATATCCTGTGGGTCATCACCGACGAGTACACCCACATGGCCGTTCTGTCCCACACCAAGGTCATCCATTGCCCGCTGTACGGGTTCTGGGTCTGGTTTCCAGCCAGTCTCGTCAGTACAGCAGACGACGGTGTCGAACCAGTCTTCGATGTCGAGTGCAGAAAGAACCGGTCTAGTAAGATACTCCTGACAATGTGTCACGACACCGACTGGCCCGTCGAGTTCTGGAACGAACGATGATGCGTCGTCGTAGAGATATGTTGCTGCTGCCCGGGTCTCGGGTTGTTCAATCTCATGAAAAGTATCCCAGAACGTCTCTCGCTCGATAAGCTTCTCGGCGAGCAGGTCGTTTCGCGCTTGGCCGATGCCGTACCAGAGCAACTCTGCTTCGCGGTCGGTAAAAGATGCGTCGAGCTTTTGTCCAACTTTTTCAAACACGTCGTAGATGTACGGCTGCTCAATGTCGACCAGCGTCCCGTCGAGATCGAGTAACCAGAAGTCGTATTCAGCACTATCCATCGGATTTTGTTTCTAGGCACCAAACGAGCTAAGTACCTTGTGCCTGATATGGCGGTATTTTTTGCTTATTAGCCAGGTTTCGAGCAATTACGTAACCGCTGTCGGGTCAACGGACCCGGCAACATAGACGAGGCTACCCAGTAGTAACACGACACTAACTGGAAGGAGCCAGCTAAACGCCGTCAGCAAGAGGCCGCTCATCTGGAGACCAAAGACGACAGCGATAACGGGGGCACAGCAGGTACTTCCGGCCAACAACGCCGGCACTGACGCAAGAAGACCGCTACCTGCGCCGAGACCACAGGCCGCCGGCTGGGTCACTGCGAGATAGGTGAGCGACAGGTTCAGCCCAACAAGCGAAGCGAGGAACAGTCCGATAAGCGTGTTAATCGGCGAAACCGTCCACGTGAGGACCCCCAACTCGACGAACGCAATAGCCTCGTAGCTGAACTGGCCTGGTCCCTGCTCAAACATGAGCGAGAGTGGTTCGGACACCGGAACACTCCAGCTGAACCCAGCACTCACGTTGTACGCAATATCGTTCATCATATACAGGAAGATAGACAGATATCCGACCACGAGACCAAAGAATATCGCGACGGTGTCTCTGCGTGTCAGGAGTCCAACTGACAGCGACCCTGTCAGATACAGGCGGTGTTTGACGCTACTTGGAATCTCTCGTATCCACATGAATCGTTGTCTGTTGCGTGTCATTGAATGATTGACCTATGCTACGATTGTTGTCTCTGGGTAGTAGCCGTACCACGAGAACCACAGCACGTCGAACGCGTTAACGGACGTGAGTGGGAGCTCATCAGCCGCGTGAATCGTGCTATCAGGTCCTTCGTAGCCGTCGTCAGTCGCGTCGAACATGACCCCTTCGTCGTTGCGATATACCCACGCCGAGTCGAGTTGTTCGTGGTATGCAGCGAGATATGGAGTACCATCGACAGTTGTCTCTAACAGCCGCCTGTCGCGAAGCGAGTCCTTCAGGAATCCGACCGCACCGTCCCCGCTTCTGGCACCGATGAACACGTCTTTTGGGTGGTACTCATCGTTCTCGTGCCGAGGTGCAAACAGTGTGTTACTGTCGCTGTAGTAGCCGCTTGGAGGGTTGTAGCTGCCGTAGGGGTCCGAGCCGTAGTTCCTGACCCGGCCCGTGTCTTCTGTTAGCACTTGTGTATCTGGATACGCCTCCTTCCATCGACCCCATGTCGTCCACGTTACCTGAAACTCCCTGAGACGGAGCCCGTTTCGCTCGCCCAGTGGGCTGACTGGGTGAATCTGTGGCCACCACGAGTCAGTGTTGCGGTCATACATGATGAGGTTGCTGTTTACCAGCATGCCCGAAACACCAAGCTCAACGCCGCCACGCTCGAACCCGAGTACAGAACCCGTGAGCGGACAGTAGGTGACACCCACGCTCCTGTCACCAAACGTGTCGTTAACGACTTCATGGAAGACGAGAATGTACTGCGGGTAGGCTTTTTGGATCCCATCAATCTCGACGCCAAACACCGGATCACCGTCATCCATGTTCTCGTCACCCAGAGAAGCGTCGTCGAAGCTCGGCTCATCGATAGAAGGGATGCCGTCTTTCGGGACGCCCCCGCTGATAGCATCTTCTTCGAGCGCTGTCAGTTCGTACGGGACCGAAATTTCTGGGTCTTTTAGTGGGAGGGTTCCGTCACTTTCCGAGTCGTCACTCGGACCAGTGACATCGGCAGATTCGACAGACTCGTCAGACGCCGCGGCCGGCGTCCAAGCATTCTCTTGAACGTTTTCAGCACTGTGCCGAGCGTCGTCACGGGCATCGGAATCGTCGCCCGAGAGTACGTCAGTACACCCCGCAAGGAGAGTCATGCCCCCGGTTGCTGTCGTGAGAAATGCCCGTCGGGAACTGGAATCCATACCGTGATGTCAGCGCGCAAACCGATTAAAACACAGCCGGTCGTGCTACTGAGACACACAACCGGTCGGAGTGAACCGACAGCTGTCGCCGGATTACTCGTAGATATCGTTGAACCGCTCGGCCAGTTGCATGTCGTTTTCTGTGATTCCGCCGGCGTCGTGTGTCGTGAGCCTGACTTCGACCGAGCCGTAGGTGATTGTTATTTCAGGATGATGCCAGGCGTCCTCTGCGACGCCACCTGCGCCGGCCGCAAACCCAACGCCGTCAAGATAAGAGTCGAACTCGTACGTTCGCACGATTTCTGTTCCCTCACGATTCCATCCTTTAGGGAGTTTTTCCTCGATTTCTTCGTCCGAAAGTAGATCTGCCATGCTATCGTAATGGTCGGATGCCAGCCTCAAAACAGTTCGGCCGCTGATGTTGGCAGTCAGTCGTCGGATTGCTCTGCAAAGTTCGCGGGAAGCTGGTCACGAACACTCTCGGGAATCTCGTCGAGGTCCATTTCGTCGACAAAGGCCGGTGCGCTCTCGAAATTCGGGTCGAACAGTTGGAGGGCGGTCTGGATAGTCGACCAGTCATCCTCTTCAGCAGCGTCCCGCAAGCTGTTGGTCGGCGGGGCGAGCAGTTGGTTCACCACTGAGTCAGCCATCGCCTCGACGACAGCGCGCTGGTCTTCGTCGAAATCAGCCTTCTCGAAAGCTGTCTCTAACTCAGCGGCTTTGATGCGCTCGGCACTTTCGTACATCGACGAGATGACCGTATCTGCACGCTTTCGCTTGTAGCCAGCCATCAGCCGAGAGAACTCCTCTTCGACAATTTCCTCGACACGAACGGCAGCCTCGTGTCGCATCTCTCGTGTCTTATCAGTCACCGATTCGAGTTTATCGAGGTCATAGATACGAAGGTGGTCGAACGTGTCGGCCACCGGTGGAATGTCTCGTGGGCGCGTGATATCAACGATAAACGTCTCGCCGATTTCTCGGCACGCGTTCGGCTCCAGTATCCAACTCGGGCTTCCTGTTGCCGAGATAGCCACGTCAGCGGCGGCCAGCCGGCCAGAGAGCGAGTCGATGCCTGCCGCCTCGACGGTGGTCTTCTGTGTCTCAATTGTTGACACAACCTGCTGTGCGCGTTCGACTGTTCGGTTAGCAAGAAGAAGTTCGTCGACACGACCGACAAGATGTTTTGCGGCGAGTGTCCCCATTTCACCGGCACCGACAACGACGGCTCTAGTACCATGTAGCCCATGCGTTTCAGCGGCGAGTTTGACAGCCGCACTGGCAATCGAAACGACACCATCGTTGATTGCCGTCTCCGTCCGTGCACGTTCGCCGACTCTGATTGCTTTGGTAACCGCATCGTCGAGAATCGGACCGATACCGCTTGCTCGGCGTGCGGTTTCGTAGGCATCTCGGACCTGTCCGAGAATCTGGTCTTCGCCGACAACCATCGATTCGAGACCACCGGCGACACGGAGCAAGTGGCGAAGGCTTTCTTCGTGGTCCATCTGGCGAGCTAGTTTCCAGGCGTCGGCGTGTTGGATCGCTTTGAGGGCTCGCTGGCCCGCCGACTGGTCACTGGTAACAACATATGCTTCAATTCGGTTGCACGTCTGCATGACGAACGCTTCGGTCACGCTTGGCTCGGCGAGCAGTGTCTCGACTGCCTCGGACTCGCTTTCAAGCGATGCCGATTCCAGCTGGTCGAGCGATGCTTCGTGGTGTGACACGCCCGCTCCAACAATGAGAGTTTGGTCAGTCATCATACAGACTCACCACGGTACAGAAAGCGTTCGTCCACGGGTTCGTCACTGACTTTTGACTCCTCCTATCTAAAGCCTTCCAAACGCCCCGAAACGAACTCGCCGTGTAATACATAGAAGTGTATACTCTCTTCTCTGACCTGCATTGGTTTAAAAATCTCGCAGTGTCCCAACTTTTGAAGATACCACTTACAGCGGGCGATATTCGCCTCTTGAAAATGCCAGTTGCGTTATGTCCCAACAGCCTCATCAGGACTGTCAGCGTCACCACGAACGTACATCACGTCGTATCCTCTCTCACCGAGCGTGGACAGAAGCGCTTCTGTCTCAATGCTGGCCTCAAAATAAATCACGATATCGAACGAGCCATCACGGAGTAGTTGCTGACACTCCCAGACGAACTTCTCGTCATCAAGGGTAAGCCCCTGGTGTTGGTTCGAAGCATACTCAGTGTCATCGGTTCCCGAGTAAACGAACGTGTCGCGTGGGTCGTGGCCAGCGTGGTCCGCGATTATTTCTCCAATTTTGACCGTCTGTTGGTGCATCTCCGGCTCCTGATCGTTTGCCAGCGATGTCTCGACCACCAGTCCATCAAGGTCGATATCACCCGGCTGTAACAGCTCCCACGTCCGCCGGACGAGGTCAGACTCCAGTGTCTCTTCCATATCTGTCTCTACGCGCCGCTGGTCAAAGGGGTCACGATTTGAAGAATGCAGGTGAGCGGCTCCCGTTGGAGCTACCGGACACTACACCTGCGGTGGTTCTGGAATAACCAGAGCGATACCGCTGGTCGCGTCTACAAGCGCTCGAGGTTCTTTGCTCGTGGGCCCTTGTCGGCTTCGACGATTTCGAATTCGACTTCCTGCCCCTCTTCCAGGTCAGGACCGCCGACGTCTTCCATGTGGAAGAACACGTCTTCGTCTGCATCTTCTGTATCGATGAAACCGTAGCCGCCAGTGTCGTTGAAGAAATCAACCGTACCTTCTGCCATTGCGCTTAAGCAGACGCAGCGGATGTATTAAAAGCCTATGGTCCCTCACCCAAGAGCGTGCTGCTAGGCTAGTTAACGCAAAACTCTTACCCGAAGAATGGTTAGTCTGTGTGAGACGAATGTTGCCCAGTCTGCGTGAGTGGACCGGTTCCCTGTATGAACATATTCTTGAGCGTGAAATTTCTAAAACGCCGACACATGTCGCTGTTATTCAGGATGGGAACCGCCGATACGCAAGCCAGCACGGCGGTGAGCCAAGCGACGGTCATCGAGCGGGTGCCAAAACGACCGAGGCTCTGCTGGAGTGGTGTGATGAGCTAGATGTCGAAGAAGTAACGCTGTACACGTTCTCGACGGAAAACTTCGACAGACCAAAGCAGCAACGCGAGGAGTTGTTCGACCTCGTCGCCTCGAAGCTACGCGAGTTCGCCGACGCCGACCGCGTTCATGATCAAGAAGTTCGTATCCGTGCTATTGGTGAAACCCATCGCCTCCCCGACCGGGTACAAGATGCAATCGCCTACGCACGAGACCAGACTGAAGAATACGACCGACTCCTATTGAATATTGCACTCGCATACGGCGGTCGGGCCGAGATGCTTACGGCCGCCCGGACGATTGCCCAAGAGGTAGCCGACAACGAGCTAGACACGGACAGTATTGGCGTCACTACCGTCGAGAAGGCGCTGTACGACGGCCCGACTCATGATGTTGATCTGATTGTCAGAAGCGGTGGCGACGAGCGAACATCGAATTTCCTTCCCTGGCAGGCCAACGGAAACGAGGCGGCCGTCTACTTCTCGACGCCGTACTGGCCCGAGTTTAGTAGGATTGATTTCCTCCGGAGCATCCGAACATACGAACACCGCGAGCGCTCGTGGCGGCAGACCCGTGCTCGGCGCGCCCGCGAACTGCTTCATGCGCTTGGAACAGAGTCCTGTCCAGATGCCAGACAGACATTCAATCGGTTCCGGAGCGCGCTACCGGTTGCAGAGCAGGAACATCCTGATGATATGCAGGATAAAGAAGTCGTCGACTGACAGTTACTCACCGAATCGACGCTGACGGTCCTGATACTCACGGAGTGCGCGCAAGTAGTCACGTTTGCGGACGTTGCGCCAGTTAACATCACTAAAGTACAGTTCCGAGTATACCGACTGCCAAATCATGAAATCCGAGAGACGTTCTGCACCAGTCTTGATGACGAGATCCGGGGCTGTCGGGAATATCAGACCGCGCTCGATATCTTCCTCTGTGACATCTTCCGGGTCGAGATGGCCTGCCTCGACATCCTCCGCGATGGCTTGAACAGCAGTCGCAAACTCATGTTTGCCACCCAGCCCAATGCTGACCTGAACGGGTGTCTCAGCCTGACTCTCATCATCCGGTGTGCGGACTGCAAGCTCGTGGGGCGTATCGACGTGTTGGAACTCCCGTTCGAGCGTTGGAATGGCCTCCTCGTCGAGCACACTGACATAGACGACGACCTGTTTGGCACCGTACTCGAATGCCCACTGCAGAAAGGCAGACATTGACGTGTAGGCTCCGTCTTCGAGCAGGTCACGTTCCGTGATGACGAGCGCGACTGTCTCCGGTAGCTCCTCGTCGGCGAATCGGACTCTGCTTGCGAGATACCTGTCGTAGAGTCCCACAAAGCAGAGTGTGTTGGGCCACTCTGAAATACCCTTGTTCTTGGCTGACCAGTCTTCGGACAGGTTCGGAAAGCGTAAGTGCCACTCGGGAATATCGGACGATTGTGACAACTGCAGTCCGGCGCGCAGTCGCATTCGCGCTGGTTGGCTGTCTCGCACTCGTTGGGCCATGGGTACTCGGGGTTCAGGAGCCGGCAGTAGCGACTGTCGCTGCAATCGGCCCGTTTCTGCTTGTGGCCGCACTTGCGCTCACTGCGGGACCGGAGAATACCCTCTTCGAACTGTTCGCACGTCCCGCCGACCGGCGCAATGGATCGCTCTATGGTCTAGCAGTGTTCTCGCTTGCGGCGGCGGCACTGGCAACCCTTACCGTCGGCTTTGGGATGCCAACATCTGTCTATGTCGGGACAATTCTGCTGCTCGTTTTTGGCAACCTCGGCGGGCAAGTTGTCCGAGCATATAAATACGAACAGGTGAGGGCGACAGCAGGGTTTGTCTTCGCCGGCTTTCTGGCGGCCTCAGCCGGGCAGTTCCTTGCCGTTCAGTTGACGACTGAGTCGGTCAGCGCTCCGCTGGCTGCGTTTCTCGCTGCCAGTGGTTCCCTCTTTGCTGCGCTTCTCCAGCAGTTGCTATACCAGCGTGACGACGCACTCGTAATGGTGGCTGTCGCGATGATGCTCTGGTTGTTCTCGACGCTGCCCCTCGAGATTTCAGTAACCCGTATCACCGTCGCACTAGCCGTCACCATCATCCTCGGATACACTTCGTATACGCTCGAAACAGCATCGCTCCCTGGTATGCTCACTGGAGTCTTGTTGGGGCTGTTGACTATTGTTCTTGGAGACTATGCGTGGTTTGCAATGCTTATTGCTTTTTTCGGTATTGGGGGGCTCTCCTCAAAGTTCCGTTTCGACCGGAAACTCGACCGTGGCATCGCACAGGAAAATGAGGGTGCACGCGGGACAGGAAACGTGCTCGCCAACTCGCTGGTCGCGCTAGTTGCAGTACTTGCAGGAGCTGTCAGTACTGAGTATGACGTCTCACAGGCGGTGTTTTTCTATGCATTCGCCGGTGCAGTGGGTGCCGCTCTCGCCGACACACTCTCCAGTGAGATTGGCGGCCTCTATGACAATCCACGACTCGTCACCACTCTAGAAGTCGTCGAACCCGGAACTGACGGCGCTGTCACCTGGCAAGGAGAACTAATCGGTCTCCTCGGAGCGGCTCTGGTCGCGAGTATTGGCTGGTTTGCATTCGACGAGGTGGCAACTCTTGGCGCGGGTGTTATCGTCTTTGCCGGCGTCATTGGGATGACAGTCGACAGCTTCCTCGGTGCAACTCTCGAAGGGCGATTCCTCGGGAATCAAGGCGTCAACTTCCTTGCAACAGTTGCCGCAGCAATCGTCGGTGCCGGACTTGCAGGAATGCTCAACCTACCACTCTAATATGGTAGAGATACGACAAGGCCGTCCAGCCGACCATCCCACACTACGAACCATCCAGAAGCAGACGCTTGCAGAGCCTTCACCAGAGTTGCTTGGCACTGCGGTCCACGGGCCACCTGAACTACTCGTCGCGGACGATGGGGAGCCCATCGGATACACACTCTTTATCGCTGGCAACGAGGAAGCAATTCTGTTAGAGATTGCTGTCGCGCCACCTCGGCAAGGAAACGGAATTGGCTCTACACTCATCACAGAGACTTGTTTATATCTGGATGAGCTGTGCATCGAGAGAGTGAGGCTGACAGCACATGCCGCTGATGACAGGGCAAAGCAGTTCTATAAGCGCCACGGCTTCGAGAGTGAAGACTACTTGACAGGGTATTTTGAGTCAGGAGACGCCGTTTTATTTTCTCGGGACATCTGAGCCATAGTCATCACGTTGTCATAGATTATGGCTTCAATGGTAGCTCCGCCACACCATCAGTCCGCATCACTTCGCGATTCCGGTCGGGCCACTCGGCTAACCGCTTTCGAAGCAACTCGCCAGTTTCGGTTTCAGGGTCGTACAGACCGAGAGTTGCAGTGATACTCAACAGTAACCAGCCGCCGTAGCCGACGACCACGGTGAGAGGAACCATGACAACAATCGAGACAGAAAGCCGAACGAACCGCTCGATAAACGCCTCATCGCTGGTATTCTGATTTTCCTCACCCATAGTCGCCATTACGGCAGATATTTACTTATACACACTGCACTGTATCAGACTCTGAGAGAGGTCACGATTCGACAATAATGCGTCCTTCCATCCCAGTACCTGCTTCGGGCCGGTAATGTGGGATACAAAAGTACGGGTACGTTGCTGGCTCCTCAAAGGTGATTGAGAACTCGTCGTTTGGTGAAAGGCCCCCGCCACCACCGTCACGCCATTGCTCTATGGCTTCCTGTTGTGAGCTAAATTCACCAGTCGACCAGAACCCGACCGACTCCGGGGTTGCGTTCTCGAACGCCGTCACCGTGTGAGTGTGTGAGCTGGTGTTGATGAAGGTGACCGTCGTGCCGGGTTCTACAGTCAGAGACTCGGGCCGGAATTTAGAGATAGTCATTCCGACCTCATTTTCACCGGTTGGGTCGCCATCAACGTTGAGACATCCTGCAAGACCAGCTGTAATGCCGCCGCCGACGGTCGCAATGAACGTTCGGCGTTCCATACGTGACTCTCAGGAGTGTACTCATATATGGGCCACGGTTTTTCCAGCGTCGCGAGAAAGGGAAACGCCTTTGCCCGAAACAATCAGAGATGCAGCCATGAGCAACGGGGACAGCGAGGACACTGAAGATGCTGATGTAGTCGACCCTGCCGACCCGACGGTCTTCCAGACACAACTCGACGAGGCCGCTGAGGCAGTCGACGCTGCCGACACCGAGGCAGCCCTCGACGAGGCCGACGAACTGCTCGACGAGGTCGAATCGGACCTCAACGACGCGACGTTCGCGGTAGAACTCGAAGACGAGGATGAAGAAGACGAAAACGAAGACGAGGACAAAGACAACCCACGCGACGGGTTCGAAGACCGACTCTCGTCGCTTCGAGATGATATCGAAGAACAGCGTGGCCCTTACCTCGCGGAGGTGACTGACGCTCTCGATAGCGCGGAGTCAACTATCACGTCAAGCGAGTGGGCAAAAGAAGGTAAACCAGACGTTGTCACAGCTGTCAACTCATATGTTGACACCGCGACAGTAGTTCTATCAGGCTCGTACGGCGGATCTGGTGAGACACCGGCAGACGCCGCAGAAACGCTAGCAACGGTACGTGAGGAGATTGCCGACAGTGGTTTTCATCCAGATACCGACGAAAGCGAGATACAGGAACTCCTTGACAGCGCCGAAACCCTGGAGAGTGAACTCGACGACGTGTTACTGTTCTCGGATCTTGAAGTCCGTGAACAGCTTCGCCGTGAAGGATTTTATGACGTACTCGAATCGGAGAATCGGAAAGACTTCCCACCTGAGTGGACAGCGATCAAGATGTACGAGAAACGCGGGGAAGTTGAACCAATTCTCTCCGCGTTCGACAAGCTTGGCTCCGATTTCATGGAAGAAAACATCCTCGACTCATTAGAGCATATCGCGCCAGAAGAGGCCTATGACGAGGTTGCCGGGTTGGCACAGCGCCGGAACAACCAGGCAGTCCGCATTCTCGGGCGCATTGGAGACGAACGCGCTTGTGGGACGCTGGAGAATTTCCTTGGCGGCGGTGACGTGGCACTCGAAAAAATCACGTTACGCGCCCTTGGCATGATTGGCAGCGAAGACTCGACGGAGCCGGTTGCTAAACGACTTGGGGCCGACAACGTAGAGGTTCGGTCCTCTGCTGCCCGCGCGCTCGGACTCATCGGTGACACCCGTGCTATTGAGCCACTCGCGGATATACTGGGCAGCGACGAGGCTGACGAGGTGCGGGCAAGCGCGGCGTGGGCGCTCAACCAAATTGGGACTGAGCGCGCGCTGATGGTCGCCGCAAAGTACACCGAGGATCGGTCCTACATCGTTCAAGCCCAGGCTGAAAAGGCAACCAACGTGTGAGTTGACAGAGCACGGCAAAACCGGGAGACAACCACCGTCCCAAGCACAGAGATGTCGCTGGTTGGGAGACTGGAAAGCGTATTTCACTGGCAAAAACAGAGAGTCTCGACGCTCTTGGCGTACTTGGGTCGGGATCTAGAGTTCGCCGAGTTTACGCAAGAGCTGGCCACGGTATTCTTCGTCAGCTTGGACTCCCTTGAGTTCGAGGACACGTCGCTCTAGCTTGTCGATTGCGACCCGGAAGCCATTGTCCGCTCCGTATCCTTCGCCGGAGCCAGCGACCTGTCCACGGTTTGTCCGCAGGCGAATCTGACACTGGATGAGTGGTGTTCCACGCTTTGTTTCTTTGTGTTTGTGAAAGCGGACGTGTGCATGCTGGACCTGCATTTTCTGGTATTTTTCGGCCACGTCACCAATGCGCTGACGAATGGTATCCCGCGTCAGCGTCTCGATGAGGTGGATGTTGGTAATCTGAACGTCCATGTGGTCCTGTTCTGTGTACGTCAGCGCACGAAGCACGTCTGTTTTGGTAATGATACCAGAGACGCGCCGGTCGTCATCTTCGGGAGTAACGACGAGGCCAGCGTAGTCATCATCGAGCATCCGTGCGACAGCAGTATCGACTGAGTCGTCGATGGTTGTCGTCGCAACGGGGCTGGTCATGATATCGTACACTGGGATGTCAAGAATGCGGTCGTGGTCACCGGACCGGTCACCCTTCTGCTGGCGCTCCATGTCCCGGACAGCGAAATCAGCAATATCGTGTGTCGTGACCATCCCCGTGATGTGGCCCGCCTCGTCGAGTACAGGGAGGCGAGAAACACCGTGTTCCCGGAGTAGGTTGATCACCCGACCAATCTTGGTTTCTTCGGTGACTGTAATCACATCCTCCGTGTAGATGTCGCCGATAGTCAACGTATCGAGGTTCTCAAGCACCGTGCCGAGAATTGAATCTTCAGTGACGACTCCCCAAAGATTGTCTCCCTCGAACACCGGTGCAATTTTCGCGTTGCTCTCGACGAGTACACGGGCAACTTCGCGAACGTCCTCGCTTCGTTCGACTTTGGGCGCTGACCGAACGAGTCCTCGCACCTTTGCTTCGTCCTCAACGTGTGACTGGACGAGCTGGCGCTGATTAACGATTCCCTCGTATTCACCGTCCTCAGTGACTACTATTCCTTTTGGGTTCTCGCGCTCGAAAATAGACCGGATTTTTCCGAGGCGTTCGTCAGCATCAACATCAACGTACTCGGTTGTCGCGATATCAACGATATCCATGGTCCCACATGGACTTCGATACGGGAGGTAATCAAAGTTGGTTTATTTACCATATGCTGAGGATATCAATCGAGTGATTCGATGTAGGCATATTCCACTGGTCGGGCTTTTGGTTGTATTCCGTCCAGAACGATTTGCCAGCCGTCTATCGCAGTTGGGTCCTCGATGGCGTTCGTGATTGTTGTTTTGATGTCCAAAATATCGACGCCATAGAAATCATTTGGAATGCTGTGGAGGTACTGTAACGCTGTCTCGAAGAGACTCTCCATTCCATCGTCATTCTGAAAGTCGAAGTGCTTGTACGCACCCGCCGCAACTTGTACCATTCCGTGGGCAAATGCGCTTTCGGTGGTTCCGCTCCCGTAATTATACCACTCCGTTTCAAAGCAATCATGCGATTCGTAAGCTAACCCACCCCTAAAGGGGTGGGCTTTCAGCGTGGACTCCCGCTCTGACCGACTCATCGGCAGGAGGTTCATACTCTCCGTTCACGTTCAACGTCCCGCTGTTCAAGCGCACGCCTACGGGTGCGCCTCCACCGGAGCCAGTTTGGTTCCGGCGGAGATACCGCAGTCCAATATTTTTCGCGGCGTTGTAGTCGGCGTGGTTCTCGTACTCGCATTTCAGGCACTCGAAAGAGTCGTTTTCACGATTGTCCGGGTGCGTGAACCCACAATGTGAACACCGCCGAGACGTGTTCTCAGGGTCAACCTGTTCTACGTCGATACCGCACGATTCGGCTTTGTATTCGACGTATGCGTACAGGCGGTTGAACGCCCACTTGTGTCCCCACGACGCGCCAGTGCGTTCACGAATATCCGTCAAGTCCTCGAACGATATCACCGAACAATCGTGGTTACGGGCTTCAGCTACCAACTCGTTCGAGATACGGTGAAGCGTCATCTTGAACCGACCCTCTTCTTTTCGACCGACATACTTGGTGTTTTCGTGTGCCCACCGTGTGCCGCACTCTTGTAGGTCGCCACGCCGGTTCTCGTATTCCCGCCGCCAGTGGTCGAACTCATCGCCAGTCCAGAACGTGCCAGTTGAGGCAACTGCAAGATTGTTCACGCCGAGGTCAACCCCGAGAACCATTCCGTTCTCGGGTGTTGCCTGTTCCGGCGTGTCAGACTCCACATCCTTCTTGCAGTGGGCGTGAAGCATCCAGTTGCCGTTGCTGTAGTGTAGCTCCGCCCCTGTCGTCTCGTATTCGTCCGAGAAGAAGTATTCTGCGTGGGGCGTGTCTCGCTCGTTGTCGGGAAGCACGTAGTCAACTTCAATACGACCATCAACTGTTGCCAGCGACACATACTTGTCGTGGAAGGTAGCGGTACGGTGGTCGTATACAAGGTGGGGACTGGTGAAGTGCGGCATAGACGCCTTCTTGCCTTGTTTCCACTTTTCGACCACGCTCTTGCAGGCGTCGGCGGCCTTGTTGCGGGCGGCTTGGACGTGATTGCTGTGTAACCTCGTCTCGTTTCGCACGTCGTCGTAGGTGTCGTCGTGAAGCGTTGTCTTACTCGTGGTGACGTATTCGCCCTCGAAGGCGTGGCGTGTCACGTAGTCAGCCGCCCATAGAAACTCGTCTACGGTGTCTCGGAGAAGTACAGTGTCGTCACTGTCCACGTCAAGTTTCACGGGGACAGTTCGCCGCTTCTCCATATATCATATGTAAACACTGAGGTTGAAAACGATTGGGAGTTGGCCTTGTCGTGGCTGGTGGTTAAAGATATAGAGCTTACGCGCTTCCCCCCACCCGTGAACGGGTGGGTTTCCGCGCTGTATCCGCCATGAATCACTGCCCGGCGCAGCGTTGCGTGTTTCCATTTCTGGGTTTTACTGTCCCATCCCGTCGGGTTTCCCTCGGCCGGCGGGCCAACCGAGTTATCGCGCGTGTGTTCGTCCATATGTGGAGTATCTCCGCAACGTGCCTAACGTACCGAGCGCCTAACAGCGTTACTGGTGGTGAGGGAGTTCTGGCGAACCATGAGAAGACAACGAAACCCAAAATCAGTACCGAACAGGTAACCCACAGACGGAGCCAAGTGAGCAACAACCGGTCACTTCCGTGTCAAAGAAGTGTCGACACAGAAATACAACCAAAATAAAATATAACAAAAAGGACATTACTATGCCCCTTTTTACCAACCCACGAAACGATGTTCCTGCAAAATTAGCCGCCAAACCTCTCCTTGTTACATGTTTACAGCGTATCTTCGTTCCGTTACTTACAGGTAGGTGGCGTTTGTCCTTCCGGATACGTTTCGAATGGATTGGCTAAGAGAGCGACCAATTGCCCATCGCGGGTTGCACTCAGACCGAGTGCCGGAGAATTCGCTTCCTGCGTTCCAGAACGCGGTTGATGCGGGGTATCCGGCCGAGTTAGACGTACGTGTTACAGCTGACGGAGTCCCGGTTGTCTTCCACGACCGAAAACTCGACCGACTGACTGACAAGACTGGTGCAATTAGCGATAACCACTGGGCAGACATTGCAGACTGTACGCTCAAAGGAACCAACGAGACCGTTCCGCGCCTCGAAGCAGTCCTCGATACCATCGACGGACAGGTTCCGCTTCTCATCGAACTGAAAAACTTTCATACACCCGGAAAGCTCGAGCGGTCAGTTGTCGACTGTCTTGATTCCTACGAGGGAGACTTCGCTATTCAGTCGTTTAATCCACTAGTCGTATGGTGGCTCCGCCGACATCGGACAGATTGGCCCCGTGGCCAGCTTGCACCGCTTTCGCTTGGGAGTGGATTCCTGACGCGAAAGATTCTGACTCATCTAGTACCGAGCGCGTACACCCGCCCCGATTTCGTCGGCTACGGCTGTAATTTCCTCCCTTCACCTCCGTTCAATCGAAGTAAAAAGCGAGGACGAGATGTCCTGGCCTGGACCGTCCGGAGTGAGGACACATTCCACAAAATCAAACCCCACGTCGATAACGTCATTTTCGAGGCAATCAGACCCTGAAACCGGTGATGGCAGTTTGGTCTCCGTCTCACTAGAGCGGTGAAAAGTCGTTACTGTTGCATTCATCAAAGAACCAGCAACAATCTTCTCACCGACTGTCATTGATGTGAACACCCTCAATTTCGAATCTTGCTCCGCCGTTTTCACTCTCTGTGACAGTTAGTTCCCACCCATGTGCTTCGACAATACTGCTGACAATTGCAAGTCCCATGCCGATTCCGTCTTCGCCGGTCGTATATCCGGGTTCAAGCACGGATTCCCTGCTGTCTTCCGGAATTCCGGGACCGTCATCTTCGACGTACAGGGTGTTCCCGTCGGCTTTGCCGACACGAATTGTCACATCCTCATTCCCGTGTTCGATGGCATTCTTGATGAGATTCTCGAACAACTGTTTGATTCGTTCTTTGTCACAGTGAATTTGGATATCAGCGTCGACCGCTACCGTGGAGTCATCAGTGCCGACCATCTCGTGACAGTCCGAGAGGACAGGCCCAACATGGACTGGCTCGCGGTCTGCAACCGTCTTACCCTGCCGAGCTAAGAGCAACGTCTCATTGAGAAGCGTCTCCATACGCTCGTGTGCGTCACGAACTGCCGTCAGGTGATCACTCTCGATATTCTCTGCCAAGAGCTCCGCGCGCAGCTGTGCCACATTGAGAGGGTTTCGCAGGTCGTGGGCGATAATTCCCGCGAACTCGTCAAGACGTTCATTCTGTCGTGTCAGTTCGCGCTCGTGTTTGACACGCTCGTTGATGTTGTTGTACACACCAAATCCATCGATAGCAGCGTCTCCTTTGTATGGAATATTCCGAAATTTGAATGTTCGGACGCCGTCGGTTGTCTTTCGTCGAACCTCATCGTCAATTAGTTCCCCTTGCTGGACGCGTTCATCGAGTTGTTTCGCCTCTGATTGTTTATCAACTGGAACAATCAAGTCATCAATTGGTTCTCCTGTGACGGCTTCGGCGTCAAACCCAAACACCGCCTCAAATTCAGTGTTAACCGACTGGATAAGCGGGATATCATCTTCGTACCGGAATGAGACTGTTGGCTCAGGGAAGTTTTCGAATAGGGCCGAGAACCGCTCGTTATCGCCGTCTACTGTCTGTCTCTCTTGTTCGCTTATCTCTCGAATAGTGGCAACGTACCCATCGAGGTCTGGCTGCTTTTCTAGATGGGTCTGTGCCTCTACTGAGATCCACGATCCCTCAGCGTGTCGAAGGCGGAACTTGTCGGTCCGTTTTCCTGTGGCACCACGTTGTACAGCCCCTAGCAGCTCCGAGCGTACTCTCTTACAGTCCTCGGGATGAACGTATTCGAACAAGGAGTCACCTTGTACTGCTGTTGGTTGATAACCCAATATTTCGGTCGTAGCTGGGTTCTGGTACAGTATCGTCCCGTCATCATCAAGCAGTGTAATAATGTCAGTCGTCTCTGCGAGGAATGTCTCCATTCGTTCTTCGATGGGACTCAATCTCTGCTGACGGTCCAGTCTGTCAAGTATCGCTTCGACATTTGCAGCAAGTACCGTCGCAAGTTCGGTATCCGACTGGTCGAACGCTCCAACAGCGGTATCGGAAACTGTCATGACGCCATACTCGCCAATCGGAAGATACATTTCTGAATGGGCTGGGCCACCATCTCTTACCGCCCCAGATTCACTGACATCGGCGACTGAGACGACGTTCCCTGTATCAAGGGCGTCAGCATGTGGGCTGTCGCCGTCAAGTGGGTAGGCAGGGCACGCATCCGTTCTCTCTGCGAGATCCTTAGTTGTGGCAACTGGTTCTAAGATGTCTTCCTCAGCGTTGACCAGCCGTACCGTGACATACTCATAACCAAGAATATCTTTCGCCGCGGTTGCAGTCATTTCGGCGACTGTTTCGCGATTTCTCGCGTTTACTAACTGTCTGGTCCGTTCATGGAGCAACTTGAGTTGGTTGCTCTGTTCGTGTGTTTCCGTGACATCCCAGCCCACACTTAACACACCGCTGAATTCCTCGCTGACATCGGTCAACGGATGGGCATCCCAGTAGATTCGTCGCCTCTCACCATCTGCCCGTGTGATTACCGACTCGTACCCTTCGATGGTCTCATTACGCTGAAGAGCCTCACGACTGTCTTCAAAGACGGCCTCACGCTGTTGTTCGTCCGGATAGAGCAGTTCCGCCCAGTCGTCTCTTCCAATCATCTCGTTTGTGTCGTATCCCGAAATGTTACCTGCAGCCTGGTTCCAGACAACTACTTCGCCGTTATTATCGAGTACTGATATCCAAACGCTCGCGTTCTGGATTATCGCTTCCCGAAACTGGTTCAGTTCACGAAGTTCGGCTTCCCGCTCGCGCTGGGCGGTCACGTCAGTGAACACGAGCTGTGCGACCGATTGCCCGTCAAACGCTGACGGAACAACACTTCCCATCACGATTCGCTCGTCGCCATCCCGCGTTAAGAGACGAAATTCCCGTGTTTGCGTCGCCTCGCGGGTATCAGCTGCACGTTCGATACTGTCACGCCGGGCCGCCCGGTCTTCGGGGTGAACAAATTCAAGAAAAGACAGGTTAGTGTCCGTCCTTGGTCCATCGACACACAGTGTGTTTTGTGCACTCCCATTGAGGTACAAGACATCCCCACTCTCATTGACGACTGCCATCGGAACTGGGGCGCTCGTGATGAGCGTCTCGAACTCTCGCATCCGGCGTTTGGAGTTCCGGCTTGCCTCTCTTGCGTTTATTGCGTTGTTAATTCTGTTGGCCAGCAGCGTATACTGGTCGACTGTGCCTTTCTTCTGGAGATAATCAGTAACACCAGCACTGATTGCCTCGCTTGCGACCTCTTCTGACCCTTTCCCGGTGAAGAGAATAAATGGTAATTTCTGGTAGCGGTCCCGAACTACTTCGAGAAACTCGATGCCGTCTCGTTTCCCCATATCATAGTCCGAGACAATACAGTCGATGGCAGTCTCTTCGAGTATATCGAGAGCTTCGTCAGGCCCCGTCGCGCTGGTTATTTCAAATGTATCATCTATGTCACTCAACAACTCTGCTGTGATATCCAAAATACTGGGATCGTCGTCGACATGAAGAATGTGTATCCCCGGCTCCATTGAACCAGTAATAGTTCTATATTGATAAAGTCGTTTGCCTCTGGCATGCTAAGCTGTAACGAACGTCTCGGTACTGGAGACGTGAACTGTTTTGCCGGCCACACCCGAACCCGAACCTATGGAGTGTCCAGATTGTACTGTTGAACTGGTCGCATTCACCGTCCCACCCGAGTACCGTGACCATCTACCCGGTTCCGAACCGGGGGCTGGTCTCTGTCCACACTGTCTCTCGTTCGAAGCAGTCACTGACCCACCGGCAGAGACTCCCGATTTTGACCGTGTCGGTGAGGCGTTTCCGACAGCCCCCGACGCTGCACTCCCACTGGCGCTGTTGGTCGGGTTGCTGTCAAACCTCGCTCTCTATCGTTCAGAGATAGCAGCGTTGCTCGAAGCCGTCGAACGCGCAGGAACAGACCCGCTTCTCGTCCTCGACAGACTCGACCGCGACGAAAGTATCGAAACAGATCTCGACCTCACGGGTCGAAGAACACAACTCGAACAGCTGCTCTAAAGAGAAATATCAGTCATTAGACGCCCGTCGAGTACCGGAGAAGCCCAGCGACACCACCGAAAGCGTTGAGGAGTTGTTCGCCTTTCTCGAAGTCTGTCGAGACAAACAGCGTCTCAGTGCCACGCTGTTCAGCAATGTTAATGAGGTGGTCGATTGCATCTTCGCGCTCCCACTCCGTGATTGTCTCACCAGTCTCGGCACAGTCGATTTCATCTGGCTGTGCGTTCGTATCGACGAACTCGACATATTCGCGATCTTCACTCTCGTAGACGAGCACATCTTTGCGCAGGTCTTCGCTGATGAGGAGACGGTCGACTGACCCCATGATAAGGTTCTCACGAGTTGGTTCGAACCCGTAGGTCGCTCGTTGGCCATCGTGTAACTCCTCGAAGAACTCTTCCATTACCTGCTTGTCTTGGAGGACCTCGTGTTCTGCGAGAACCTCTTCAGCGGAGTCGACAAGGTCGTGAAGCCCCGACTCGTCGGTGTAGGCCACATCAAACTTGTCCAACACCATATCTCCGAGTTCGTGGTGGAGGTAATCACCATCGATAAATTCGTCTTTTGTCGGAGATGGACCACCAACGAGGATGCCGTTCATGTCGTGGCGTTTGGGAACGAACAGGTCATCAGCCATTCCTGCAACCTCCTGATAGAAGTTGTCAATAGCTTCAAGCCGCAGACGTGCGAACCGCTGGGCTGACTGGCCACCCTTCCGTTGCTTGCCGGGGACAAGCGAGGACGCCGACTTGACGGCCTCGACGCGTTTGCCACGGAGCCAACCGACGTTCGCCTCGCGTCGGTCAAGCACAATCAGACCGAACAAACCCTTGTCTGTAAGCATATGCGCTAAGGGCTCGGTCAGGAAATTCGAATCGCAGTGGTAGTTGAACGACTGAACCGGGTCCGGGGGGTTTTCCAGAACTTCCGTGACCATTTCTGTCCGGCCGCCACCGCTGTCGACGGCTCCCGAGAACAGCACCATCCCGTTCTCGGGGGGTTGTTGGTCGTAGTATTTCAGGCGGTCTTTGATGCTTTTTAGCGCGTCCTGAACGTTCGTACGCGTCTGTTTCGATTTAATGTTGCTTGCTTCCGAGTGTTCCTGAGTGACGTGCGCGACAACGTCGCTAATCAATCGATCCGGGGGCACATAAATTGTGACGAGTTGAGTGCCGGACCCCTCGTACTCTTTGAGTTCCTCGATAACTTTCTGGTACTCGTATTTTTGTTTATCAGTCTGGGCTTGCTCGGACTCACTCATTACCGTCAATTCGTGAGTCATCTGTAAGTAATTGTTGACCTCACCCGGCGTGGAGGACAGGGGTTTATGTCTCGGGGGTGTATTAGAGAAGGTAACAAAACGATGCCAGGATACGTCCTGACGGTTGCAGGCGGGAAGGGTGGAGTGGGTAAGACCACGACAGCAATTAATATCGGTGCCGTACTCGAAAACCACGAGTACGAAACGGTCGTTGTCGATGCAGACATCGGTATGGCAAACCTCGGAGAGATGCTCGGTACAGGTCACGATACGACTATTCATGATGTACTCGCTGGAGAGGAGACAGTAAGTGCAGCATTAACAGAAACGTCAAGTGGATTGACAATAATTCCTGGCGAGCAGAGTCTCGAAGCGTTTGCCGAAGCAGACCCAGCAAAACTCCGTAAAGTTATCAGAACCCTCAAGAGCACGTACGATGTGGTTCTCGTTGATACCGGCGCGGGACTCAGTCACGAGACGACTGTTCCGCTTGGGCTTGCCGACGGAATCTTGCTCGTAACAACGCCTGATGACGTTGCGATCAACGATACCAGCAAGACAGCAGACCTCGCCAAGCGTGTTGATGGTCGCGTTCTCGGCACCCTCGTTACCCGTGTCACCCGCAAAGCAGATGTCCCGTCGATTGCTGAACAGTTTGACGACCCATTGCTTGGGGTCATTCCAGTCGATCTCGAAGCAACGCGGAATGAACCTCATGTCTTTAATTATCCTGAAAGTGACGCTTCAGATGCCTATACTCAGCTAACCGAGGAACTCGAACAAATCTTCTTCGAGGGCGCCGATTCCGATGAGCTCGAGGATGTGTTCGAAGAAGAGTGGTTCATCGACGAAGCCGACGCCGAAAAGGCAGACGAAGAGAGCGACGAGGAGGAAACCGATGATAAAGACGATGGTGTCTTCGGCATCTTTGGCTGACCGGCTTGTTTTTGTCGAGATGTCCTGTCACCGGCCCCACTACTGGAGGCCATAGCACTACCCAGCCCACAGAGCGCAGATAACGGTGCTCTCAATGGTGTGCTCCGTATGTTCAAATAGGAAACCGAGGACAGTGCGCGTATGGACGACGCGCTCACCGAACGAGTCGAGGCAGTCGAACGAGCAGTAACTGACGGGGAGTACGACCTTTCGGGCCTTGCGGATGAGGGTGAGATCCGCGACAGGGTTAGCCAGTTAGAGGAACAGCAAAATGAGCTCAAAGAGCAAGTTGCAGAGCTCAAAGCAGCGACACAGGCGCTTCGTGGCTATGTCGGAAATATCCGGGCGGTCAACGAAGAAGTCGAAAACAGAGCCGAAACTGCACTGGCGAAGGTTGAGTCGCTTGAATCAACCGTCGCCCCGGATGACGAGACGGAGACAAATACCCACAAGGGAAACAGCGGGTGGCTTGCTGATGGAAGCGAACAAAACGGTAGTAGACATGCACGTAGGCAGCCTGCCGACATAGAAGAGACACATCCGACAGATCAGCACAACGCTGGTAATCGCCATAGCCGCCCAGAATCGCGGAGTCACGCTCCGCACACGGATTCAGGTAATCAGCGTCGGCCCGAGGCAGGCAACGGTCAGACCGACACGAAACGCTCGGAGCAAATAGAAACCAATCACTGTCACGTGTGTGGACGTGGCGAACCTACCTCCGACCACGGAACAGCGGAGAGTAGTATTGACAAATCAGAGACAGAAGGTCACAAAACAGGAAACGAACCGTTTGAGAACACCACCACACGCCAACTCAACGAGGAGGACCCGCTTGTTTCAGAAGAGACGAACGCAGACGAAGGAACGCTTAGCCGATTCAGACAGTTACTTTAGACAAGTTACGCTGGGACGAGAGATATGTCTCAGGTTCGTTTCCAGCACTCTGAGATGGTAATTTGATTGCATTCACGCTCGAGCGAACATTTAAGTAGGGATATCTGACCAGCAGAGACTATGACTGATATCACAGTTCCGAGCATAGCTCGCCTCCAGTCACTTTTTAGCCACAAAGTAGACGCAGGAAAGTGTAGGTGTCAGACTACATTCGACGAGGAAGCACTTGTTATTGATGCAACAGACTGTCCACACAACGGGACACTAGAAGCGTGTGCTGATTGTCGAGAGACAGCAATCAACGCACTGACAACACGGGATGTTACCGTCGTACGGACAGAATCAGACGGCGTCGAGCGTCGTTACGGAGATCGCGCCACGGCACTGCTCGTCGCAGCCGGGCGGTTCGTCGAGCGTGTTACGTTCCACGACGAGCGGCTCGCCGAACAAGCACGCAGAGACCCACTTGGGGCTTGCCGTGAAGCGACCGGCCGGGCAGACACAGTCGGAGACCTTGCCGCCGAAACTGGCCTTGCGGAGGTAGCAGCGACCGCAAACAAGTACGAAACTGCGCTTGCGCCGTCAGTGAAACCAACGCTGAGTCACTGGCGTGTTGATGCCACACCCCCACCGGAGGCCACTCTGAGAGGGGTGAAGGAACTCGAAACAGGCGGGACAGTTCGGACATACAACCAGGCAACTGGCTCGCCAAGATACTATCTCAGCCCTATCGAACACACACTCCCACCGGAAGCACTGTCGACACTCGCAGAGGCATACAGGCGCCTCGCAAGTGGGACAGTTGAGGGTGGTAAACGAGCTCCAGCTAGAGCCATCAGGGCAGTCATCACTGACAGGTACAGAACGAACAAACAGCGCCCAACGTGGACCAAGAAAACAGCTCGTGTCCTCCGCAAGCACACACGCGGATATGGATTGTTAGAAGATCTGTTTACCGACCAAGCAGTAACAGATGCGTTTATAACCGCACCAGCCGCCGAGAACCGTTTACGCGTAACAACTGACAGCGAAACGTTCATTACAAACCTGACAGTCACCGAGAACGGTATTACAGCGCTTGCATCGCGCTTTCGGCGCGAAAGCGGGCGTGCATTCTCGCGTGCTGACCCGACACTTGATGCGACAGCTGAGATTGGTGGTCGACAGCTTCGGGTTGCCGGTGTGACCGAGCCGCCAAGCGACGGCATTGCCTTTGCATTCCGCGCTCAGGCCAAAAAGAGCTGGACACTCCCTGCCCTCGTCAAGAACAATACGATTCCACCAAGCCCTGCAGCGCTGCTCTCGGTTGCGGTCGAGCGGGGCAGTGCAGTACTTATTGTCGGACCACGTGGGACTGGCAAAACAACGATGCTTGGCGCGTTGCTCTGGGAGCTGCCACCAGAGGTCAGAACAGTTATAATCGAAGACACACCCGAGCTGCCTGTATCAGCGCTGCAAAACGGAGGACGTGACGTACAGGCACTGCTTGCAAGTAGCTCGGGAGAAGAACTAACACCGGCAGCGGCGCTCAGAACAGCTCTCAGACTTGGGGACGGGGCTCTCGCCGTCGGTGAAGTCAGGGGAGAAGAAGCAAAAGTATTGTACGAAGCAATGCGTGTCGGCGCAAATAGTGAGGCAGTCCTCGGTACCATCCACGGAGACGGTGGAGACGCAGTCTACGAGCGAGTTGTGTCTGATCTTGGAGTCTCGCCAAGTTCGTTCGGTGTAACCGACCTCGTGGTTTCGCTTGAATCGACGACATCAGGCAAACGGCGAGTAAAAACCATCGAGGAGGTACAAGACGGAGAACAAGGTGCATTCAGGACTCTTTACGAGCAAAGTGAGAATGGTCTCCACTCAACTGGTGTTGTCGACCGTGGAAACAGCCAGTTAGTCAGAAATCTTACGGCACCAGACGAGTCGTATGATGACCTCAGGGCTGTTCTGGCGGATAGACAAACGCTCCTTGCTGGAATGGCTGCACAGGGTGCAACAACAGGTGATGCAGTTACCGACTCACAGACAGAGCGAAACTGATGAACGTGTCTCTCAGACTCATCTCGGTGTTTGCGTGTCTTTATCCCTGGCACGTCGATGTTAGTTCTGAACTTCGGGATGCCCTAGCGTTTCTTGATTGGACCGTCAATCCTTCGCTGTTCGTCCGGTCAGGATACGGGGCAGGAGCTGTCGTTGGCGGTGGTACCGCTCTCATAACGCCACTTGTTTCCCCACAGTTACGTGTCGGCGTCGTACTGCTATCAGTAGCGCTCACGCTTGGTGTTGCACACGTAATACACGTCACCCCTTGCCTCATCGCGACGGCCCGACGGACGAGTGCACTGGGTGCAGCACCCGACCTCATTGCACGGGCCGTGTTACGCATGCGTCTCACGCCAGCACCCGAACGGGCAGCCACATTTGTGGCACGAACGAGCGATAGCGCCCTTGCACGGAGCCTCGAAACTCATGTGCGGGCAACACGAAACAGCGGTCAATCTGGACTCATTGCCTTCGGTGACACATGGAGTGATCTGTTCCCATCGCTTCGTCGGTCGGTTACACTCCTTGTCGTCGCAGGACGGACACCCTCGGCAGACAGACATCGACTCCTCAACCGGTCGCTGTCCGTAGTTCTCGATGGAGTCAGTGAAACGCTTCAAACATTTGGGGCACGGATTCGCGGTCCAGTGACGGCGCTGTACGCCTTCGGTGTTCTTTTGCCGACAGCACTGGTTGCACTCCTTCCCGCTGCCGGTGCCGCTGGTATCGTCGTTACACCGGGAGTTGTTATTGTTCTCTACAACATCTGTCTCCCACTTTCTCTCACAGCAGCCTCAATTTGGGTGCTCGTTCGACGACCGGTCGCGTTTCCCCCGCCAGAAGTAACATATACTCATCCCAAGGTTGCCGACAAGCGCGTTTTCGCTCTCCTCTGTGGTGGGATAGTCGCAGTCGCCAGTTGGTTCGGTACTGCCCTATTTATTCCACAATGGGGCCCGCCGGTTGCGGCTGCCGGCTTCGGTACCGGTACGGTACTCCTGCTCGCCACCCGTCCAATAGTTTCCGTCTATGACCGCATCCGGACAGTCGAAGCCAGCCTCTCTGATGCGCTTGAACTCGTGGGACGACGCGTCGCGAACGGGCATGCTGTAGAGACTGCTATTGAGAAGGCGGCCAACGAACTCAACGGACCAATGGGAACGGTCCTTGCCGACGGTGTGAGACAACAGCGACAGCTCCAGATCGGCGTTCACGAAGCATTTCTCGGCCGCCACGGCGTTTTGGAAAACGTGCCAAGCCCGCGTGTCCGTGGGAGTGTTGCGCTACTCTCACTGGCTGCACGAGAGGGGCGCCCCGCGGGGGCTGCGCTACTGTCCCTAGCAGAACACGTCGATGACCTCCAACAAATCGAACGGGAGGCACGCCAACAACTCCTCTCCGTCTGTCGAACGCTGACCAACACTGCGACACTGTTCGGCCCGATGGTGGCTGGTTCAACTGTCGCTCTCGCAGACGGGATCAGTAGCGGGACGGCACTGTTGGGTGGCGGGCAATCGTTTAGCTGGCTTGGTGGTCCTGTAGGAATCTACGTACTCCTGCTCGCGGTTATTTTGACGGTTCTGTCTGTTGGGTTAGTCCGTGGGTTCGACCACGCATTGATCGGGTATCGTGTCGGTCGTGGGCTGCTTTCGGCAACAGGTATCTATCTCTGCTCGTATCTTTGTGTCGGGACTATCGTCTGACCACGGCTTCGAAAGCCCAGGGGCTTATATCTCGGACACCAAATGGGAGTATGCTTAGAGGGACGTTTGAACAGGCTGGCGAACTGTCACCAGAAGCACTTCGGGCCGCATACGACGACCGCCTCATTACAACTATCGAGGAAGTCGGAGAGAATACCGTCACTTCAGAGGTAGACATTGATGATGCGGCGCTCACAGCACTTGTCGATGGTGAGTCACCGGAGCTGACACTCGAGACAGCAGCAGCGATTCTCGCACTCGACGACAGGTTGCCAGATCCAGACAGTATCGTTGCAGAAGCACGGGATCTCCTCCTGATGGGAATGTCGATGGCAGTCCTCGATGTCGAGGCCATTGCCTCAGGTATCGATGACGCGATGGATCCCAAAGAGATTCAACAGAAAGCCGAGGGCCGCTTCCCGATGACCCTCGACGAGTATGCACTGTTACATAACTACATCGAACAGAGCAAGCAATGACGACAGTTGCCATCCTTGGCTGTGGCTATGTTGGCCTCGAACTCGGGAAGCAACTCCAGTCAGCAGGCATCGAGCGCGTGGTCGGTCTTCGACGGTCTAAGAAAGGTGTCAGCGCGATGGAGTCTGCAGGTATTGAGCCGGTACAGGGTGACCTTACAGATGAGGAGACACTCACAACAATACCGGACGCAGATATTGTTGTCTTCGCTGCGAGTGCGGGGAGAAGCAGTTCGACGACAGCTCGGGAGATATACGTCGCGGGACAAAAGCAAGTACTCAATCACTTTGGGAGCCGCGAGAATCCGCCGGAGCGGTACATTTACACCTCCAGCACTGGCGTCTACGGCGACCATGGGGAGAGTTGGGTCGACGAAGAGACGCCGCTTGAGCCTGAAAGCGAGCGGGAACAAGCACTCGTCGACGCGGAAACCGTCGCGATTGACGGCGCAGCTGAGTATGATATCGATGGGACAGTTGCACGCTTTTCTGGACTGTATGGCCCGGACCGCTACCGGTTGGAACGGTATCTTGAGGGCCCAGTTACCGACGGGATTTTGAATATGATACATCGCGACGACGCTGCCGGCGCAGTTGGCCACATTGTCTCTGAGGACTGCGCGCGCGGTGAAGTTGTCCTTGTGGTGGACAATGAGCCAGTTTCAAAATGGGAGTTGGCAGACTGGCTTGCAACAGAGTGCAATAGACAGACGCCATCAAAACAGACGAAGTCAGAGCGCCTCGCAGAAGTAGAATCAGCCGGGGCTAAACGTCGAATTCGGGCCGATAAGCGCTGCAGAAACGACAAACTCCAGTCGCTTGGATACGAGCTTGTCTATCCCACGTTCCGAGAGGGATACCAGAAAGCAATCATGGAGTATCCCACTTCTCAGAGTGAGTAGTACCAGCTTCCGAGAAGAGATAAGCAAGCGTATGTGGCCAAAAAGCAGTACGCATTTGTATCCGGCCGGACCGGTAGGCGTATGGGCAGACTCGCTACAATCGGGGATGGAATCGACGCGCTCGCGTCGTCCCTCGCCGACGAGCCGCTCTTAGTAATCGGTCTTGCGGTCCTCCTTGTTGTCCTCGTGGCTGGTGGTGGATACCTCCTCAGAGGTGTTACCTTGGGAAGCGGACACCGGTTTGCACGGTTGCTTGGGTCGTATGATTCGGTTGCAGTCCTGATGCATCCAGATCCAGATCCGGATGCGATGGCGTGCGCGCTCGCAGTAGCCGAGATTGCAACGGACCGAAATACCGAAACCACGCTGTACTATCCAGGCGAAATACGACATCACGAAAACCGTGCCTTTGAGACGGTTCTCGACGCAGGATTCAAGCAAATCGAGAACGTCGGTGATATCGAGGAACAAACAGCGATTCTTGTCGATCATAATGAACCCAGAGAGTTCCACGGGTCAGAAGAGATTGATCCCGTTGCTGTCGTTGATCACCACCCTGGCGGCGGGACAGGACAGAAGTTCACTGACGTTCGAACCGAGTATGGCTCCTGTGCAAGTATTTTGACCGAGTATTTCGAAGACCTCGGTTGGGAACCAATCAGCCCCGACAACATCGATGACAGTGGCGACGTGGATCTGCCAGCCGAAACGATATCACCGACAACTGCGACTGGTCTACTCTATGGAGTGCAGTCTGATACGAGTCAACTGACAAACGGGTGTGCTGCCGAGGATTTCTTTGCGGCGTCATTTCTCTACCCGGGTATCGACAACGAAAAACTCGACCGAATTGCCAACCCAGAGATGGACCCAGAGTCACTCGATGTGAAGGCACAGGCCATCAACGAGCGTGAGATTCGGTCGGCGTTTGCCATCAGCGATGTCGGAGCTGTCTCGAACAGTGACTCGATTCCACAGGCAGCCGATGAGCTCCGTCGGCTTGAAGGCATCAATGCTGTTATTGTTCTTGGAGACAACGGTGAGAAGATTCGGCTTGCCGGGCGCTCTGACGACGATCGTGTCCATATGGGACAGGTACTCGAAGCTGTCCTTGAGGATATCCCAATGTCTGGTGGTGGCGGCCACGCTCGTATGGGCGGCGGCCAGTGTTCAATCGAGCATATGAAAGGCCTCGGTCCCGGAGAAGGCCTAACACGCGCCGAACTCCGTGAACGCCTGTTCGACGCGATGAACGGTGAGACATAAAAGACACCACACAGTGTGCCTGTTATCTGTGCGTATGACGCACACACCGTAATTCGAGAAAAGCGTTTTAGGTGACTTAACGACGAGCCAACTACTTCGAGGGGTTTGTCTCCGAAATGGTGAACCGCTGCGAGAGTCGAAGGTGTCCGTTACTCGGGGTCGAGCCCGTCGCCGGTCACACGCATGACAGACTCACCATCTGCAAGGTTTGGCGCGTCGACAAGACGGACAATCCGTTTATCCCCTTTTGATTTGCGCAGATAGATGCGGAACGTCGAGGTGTGTCCGAGAATGTTGCCACCGATTGGTTGAGTCGGGTCGCCAAAGTAAGAATCCGGATTGGCTGCAACTTGGTTGGTGACAATAACGGCAGTGTTGTTGAGGTCACCCACGCGCATGAGGTCGTGGAGATGTTTGTTGAGTTTCTGTTGGCGTTCTGCAAGTTCACCACGGCCTACGTACTCGGCTCGGAAGTGGGCAGTCAAAGAGTCGACACAAAGCAGTCTGACGGGGAACTCGTCGTCTTGGCTTTCACCTGCAATTTCTTGGGCCTTCTCGGCAAGCAAAATCTGGTGGTTCGAGTTGAACGCTTTTGCAACGTGGATCTTATCGAGGACAGCCTCCAGCAAAGCATCAAGGAGAGCGTCATCGCCTGCATCAGCGCCGTCTTCGTCGGCAACATCATGGAGGACCATCGTGTCCTCGATAATGTCGTCGTCTAGCCCGTGGACCATATCTTCGATACGTTCCGGACGGAATGTGTCCTCAGAGTCGACAAAGATAGCGCTACCTTCAAGTCCACCGTGTTCGGTTGGAAGCTGAACGTTGACAGCGAGTTGATGGGTGACCTGTGATTTGCCGGCACCGAACTCACCGTAGACTTCGGTGATAGACTGGGTTTCGACGCCGCCACCGAGTAGTTCGTCGACTTCCTCAACGCCCCACGTGAGTTTCCCAATCTTCTCGCGTCGTTCCAGTACTGTGGCGCCGCTTTCGAACCCACCGATGTCAGCCGCATCCCGCGCAGCGCTGATGATATCGGCTGCACTTGATTCACCAATATCTGCCGTATTCGATAGTTCGCCGGGACTGGCGACCGCGATACCCTGGAAATCGTCAAATCCATTATCTTGAAGCTTCTCCGCTGTCGCCGGACCGACGCCCGGCAACTCTTCGAGATCTTGTGATGCCATACTCCGCGGTTGTTCCCCCTCGTATATAAACCCCAGTTAACACCAAAGTGAAAGTGAAACCAGCAGACAAACAGTGACTGTTCAGTTCAGCGATACGTACTTTAAAAAGAGAGGGTTAAGGAGTTACCGTGATGTACTCTCGACGTCGAGCCATTCGTCGGACCAGGATTCGAGCGCCGAGAAGACGGGACACAACGCGTCACCTTTCTCAGTGAGACTGTAGTACGTCGCAATCGGTTTCTCCTCGACTCGGCGGTTAACCAGTCCAGTATCTTCGAGATCATCAAGTACGCGTGAGAGCGTTCGTGAGTTCGCCCCAGTCGAACGTTTGAGTTCATTAAATCGTTGTTCACCATCGACAAGATCATGTAACACAACCAACCGCCACTCCGAACCGATTGTTCCGACTGCTTCAACGACTGGACAAGCAGCCTCGTTTTTTGCTTCGTGTGTCTCGTCGTCTCCAACTGTCGATGACATCGGTGTTACCTGCTTACACAATTGTCGCCGAAAGTACATATAAGTGCTGGTACGAACCAAGTAACGTAATGATATCAAGACCGCTCGAATCCGTAAGCGCGACAACAGGACAAACGACTCTCGACAGATTGACTGGGCCAACAGTAGAGGTGGTCAGTTGATGACCGTGACCGGGACCGCTGCTGTAGGATTACTTGTCGGTCGTGTCCTCTTTGGGGGCGTTCTCGCATTCATGGGATTCAACCACTTCATGCAACGTGAGGAGATGGCTAGCTACGCGGCTTTCAAGGGGTTACCCGCACCGACACTCTCGGTTCTCGCTTCTGGTATCGTGCTCATTGCGGGCGGAACTGCACTCATTATCGGTGTGCTTCCCGTCATCGGTGCACTCGGACTCGCTGTGTTCTTGCTTGTCACTGGGACAACGATGCATAATTTCTGGGCAGTCTCTGAGGACGACCAGCAAGACGAGATGACCGCGTTCCTGAAAAACGTCGCACTGGCCGGCGGCGCACTCGCATTCGCGGCTATTGGAACGACACCGTGGCAGTACGGGCTCGATATCGCACTGGTCTGACCCTGTTGTCGGTCGTGACCACTAAAGGGAGTGCACTCTTGAGTACCAGTCATGGCAGATGTTGCACAGGCGTTTGTCCCGGGGCATGTAACGGGTTTTTTTACAACTGAACCCGACTCTGACCCGACGAAAGCCGGTTCTCGTGGCTGCGGTATCGCTCTATCAGACGGCGTTACAGTGACCGTCCAACCAGCGGACGCCACTTCAGTTGCACTCAACGGCGAAGAGATCAGTATGGGGGCTGTCGAGCGCGTCCTTGACGCACTGGATGTGACGGCGGCAGTCCGTGGCGTGACTGACCTCCCGCTGGGGTCCGGCTTTGGCGTCTCGGGAGCAATGGCACTCGGGACAGCACTGGGAGCAAACACCGCCTTCGACCGACGCCTGTCCCGGAACGAACTCGTGACAATTGCACACGGTGCCGAGGTGCAGGCGGGCACTGGTCTTGGCGACGTGGTGGCCCAAGCACAGGGCGGAGTCACAATTCGGCTGGAAGCTGGCGGCCCCCATACCAACGTTCTCGATGCGATTCCCGCCCGCCGGCGGGTCGAGTATCACGTTATCGGTGGTCTCGCAACCGAGGAAGTGCTCAACGGGAACACCGACACTATCAGTATGGCTGGAAAGAAAGCATTGTCTGATGTTGTCGAAGATCCAACACTTAATCGATTCATGCGTGCATCACGAGAGTTTGCTCGCGAATCCAGTCTTTTGACAACCCGCGTCCGGGACGTAATTCTTGATGTGAACAAAATAGGTGGGACGGCGACGATGGCGATGCTCGGCAAAACAGTCATCGCACTGGATACTGGTCTCTCCGATGCGGGCTATGACCCACAGGTGAGTAAGGTCTACCCGACTGGTGCAGCGCTCGAACCAGCGCAGCGTCAGTAAGAAACGCTGTTATCACCGTTCGAAAACGACCTAACGGTACGTCACAAGCCAACGTTACGCGTCGTGGCGGGCTGAATCAGGTGTTAGTTGTGGACGCCGTTCATCGTATATAATCCATTGAGGGACCTCTCAGTGTCGAACTCGGTGACGCTTCATTGTTCGAGGTCCGGGTCCTCAAGGTCTTGCATATCGAAACATATCATTGCCCACACCCGTGCCCTCTATAGCAATCTCCACGGTGGGCAGTCGTGATACCCGAAAAGTACTGTCGAATAGTTCAGTTTCGGGCAGACAACGATGCGTTTTCGTCGCTGGCAGTCGAGAGCGAGAACATGAGCGAGATCGATATTCCAGAGAGTCACCCGCGCTATGAGTCGTTGTTGACGCGTCACCGTATCGAGGCTGGTGTCGAAAAGGGAATTACGAGCAAGCAGGGGCTCATCGCCCAAGGGCGTGGTGAGGCATTCGACTATTTGCTTGGTGAGGAAACAACACCAAGTGCAAAACGAGCAGAGCGAGCGGCAGCAGCACAGCTCTTGTTGGCTGAGAAGCCAGTACTCTCAGTCAACGGAAACGTCGCCGCGCTCGTCCCCGGAGAGATGGTCGAGCTTGCGGACGCAACCGACGCAGATATCGAAGTTAACCTGTTCAACCGAACGAGAAAACGGATGGTCGCTATCGCGGACCACCTCCAAGAACACGGTGCTACGGAGGTAAAGGGGTTAGCTGCAGACGCACGGATTCCAGGACTTGACCACGAACGTGCCAAGGTCGACGAAGACGGAATCTACGCCGCTGACGTGGTTTTGGTCCCGCTTGAAGACGGTGACCGTGCCCAAGCCCTTGCTGAGATGGGTACGTCTGAGATCGTTATTGACCTCAACCCACGTTCTCGGTCGACACAGCACGCAACAGTACCTATTGTGGATAATATCATCCGAGCAATTCCAAACATTACCGAACACGCACGCGAGTTGGCAGATTCAGGCCACGAACAGCTAGAGCAGTGTCTCAAAGAATTCGATGCAGCCGACGCGCTGGATAACGCTGAACAGACCATCCGGCAGGGCGACCTCTCCTGAGAGAATCGACAGGAAATATCGAACCAACCAGTTACGTCACTCGTCGTCGGGTGAGTGTGAAGTTGGACTCTGAGCGCCGCCGGTTGGCCCGACCGAGAAGACGAATTCGTGTTCAGCCTCAGTTTCAAACCGTCCAAGGATGTCCCGGAGCGGCTCCGCGTACCGCTGGAGGTCATTAGCTTGTTCGGAAACTTCGTTGAGTTCTGCGGCTTGTTCCTCGGCGGCACCGGCCACACGCTCGGATTCGGCCATTGTCTCTTCGCTTAACTCTGCAATCTCGTTGATATCGGTCGCGATATCCTGTAGGTTTGTGAGCGCATCACCGAGATCAACGCCTTCGACAGTTGCCATGGATTCAAGTTCGGTGAGCACCTGATCCATTGTTTCAGAGATTACTTGCAGACGCTCTTTTTGTCCGTACGCATCGTCTGAGATTTTTTGAATCGATTCAGCCACCTGTTCGCTGGCGTCTCGAACTGTCTCAGCACTCTGTTCAACCTCAGCGCCAGCGTTTTCAACTTCATCGACGTAGCTTTTGAGTTGGCCTGTCGTTTTCTCTAACTCTTCGATCATGTCGTTGAACTCTTCAGCGATGGTATCCATCGACTCCTCTTCGCCGTCGGGAGTCATCCGTCGGGTCATGTCACCCATTCCGACCTGTCGCATGATCTCAGAGTACTCTTCAGCCCGGTCTTGGAGGTACGACGACATCTCTTCAGCCTCTGCTCGCGCAACTTCTGCTTCTTTCCGGGAGCTTTCAGCCTCGTTACGTGCCTCTTCAGCCTCACTAATGCGTTGTTTAAGATCGCCACGCATCTTATCGAACTCGTCGTAGAGAACACCGATTTCGTCTTTTCTGCTTGTCTCTAACTCGACATCAAGATCACCCTCACCCATCTCTTCTGCCTTTGATGCGAGCGTATTCAGGTTCTTGATCGCAACCCAGCCACCGGTACCGATGACTGCCAAGAGGAACAAGAATGCAAAGACGAGCGTCAGCCCGAAGTTCTGACCGACGATATCCCGCACCTCAAAGGCCGAACTTTTCGGTGTTTCAGTCACCACGTAGAGAGAACCCTGAGACGAAACTTGCTGGTAGGCATAGAGGTTGTCTCCTGTTTCGGTTCGGATAAACTCGTCGTCACTATTCGGGCGAGAGATTTCTGGTTTGTTCCCGATGACGAGGTTATCGTCCTCGGAAATAACGCCAGTTGCTGCTCCTTCGATACTCTGCTCAATACGGGGTCCAACAACGTCTCGTGAGGTATTTATCTCGCCAATCAAGACTGCGTTGTCGTTCTGTGGGAATCGCAAGAGGACAGCGACTGCCATCTTATCGGATCCGTACTGTGCCGGAAGCACAAACCGATCTGTTTGTCCTGTCTCCTGAACCTCCTGCTCGAATGCCTTCTTATCAAAAGTTGGTCCGTCACTATCGAAGAAATTCGTTCCTTCGAAGTTTCTATCAGAGCTTGCTACCACGTCACCGGACGTGGCACTGACGTAATGTAAGTTAGAGATTTGATCGCTGATTTCGAACTGCTGGTTGTAGAGGAAGTCCGATATTTGCCCGTTATCTTGGAATTGAATTCCTTCCTCGGATATCGTCTCTCCAAGGGAACCCACCTCATCAAGACGATCGCTGAACCAATTATCGTATGCGTTTTCCTGAAGCACCGTCGAGGCTTCTATTTCTCGGTCAACCTGATTGTTCAGTTCAGAGTCGAGCCCCTGGTAGAAATAGAATCCAACTGCACCTGTCAATAGAATTACCACAGATATTGCCAGAATTAACTTTGCTAGGTAACTTTTCTGTATGAAGTCGGGAGTGATGGTTTCAATCCCACTCATATCTTACCACTGACAGTATGTGCAAGAGATGCATTCATAATGCGTTCGTTCATAGTCGATGGTTATAGTATTTTTTCATAGCTGATAAACAGTTTGATTTTTCGTGTCAATAAAGAGACTTCCCCCGGCCTACACTCTCAGTCACGACCGTGGCGGGTAACGCAATGAGGAAGACCAGTAAGTTCAACCGGTTCAGAGTTGTCTGGTGAATAAAGGACCATCTGCCCTTTCTCCATGTAGGGAACCTTTGATTCGAGTTCTCGTGGAATGTTGACAGCAGAGATAGCATCTTCGTCACCTAAGTTGAGAACAACAGTGGAGTTGATCTGTTTGAAAACTGGGTCGGCGATATCTTGAGGGTCCTGTGTGATGAGAAAGAGGCCAAGTCGCTCTTTGCGCCCCTGTTTCGCTGCGTCAGTGAATTTACCGATGACTTTCCGTGCTTGAACGGTATCAGCATCGGTCAAGAAGTTGTGTGCCTCGTCCATCCCGACGAGTAGGGGTGTTTCTTTGATTCGGTCGTGTGTCGGATCGTTCGAGAGTTTCTGGTCTACGAGTAACGATGCGAGTGCAAGAACGACCGTCTCAGCGTGGCGACTCTCTGCGATGTGATACGTCGGAACCACGGTCAAGCGACCGGGCCGCACGAACTCGTGAACGCGTTCGGTTATCGGATGAGCATCCTGATCGAAAACAGAACTAAAGCCACGGACACGCCGGCTGATAGCGTCAAACGTGGCTTCGTGGACTCGACCTGTCTCGTCAAGTTCCTCACGGAGCGCAGGGTCATCCATGAGCGAGCAGAACTGCTCGTATGTTCCGTCTCTTCCGTAGGTGTCTCGGAACCGAGGCAGTAAGATATTGACAAG
The DNA here is from genome assembly GCF_026586665.1 of Halovenus rubra. Taxonomy (GTDB): domain Archaea; phylum Halobacteriota; class Halobacteria; order Halobacteriales; family Haloarculaceae; genus Halovenus; species Halovenus rubra. The sequence goes on along the minus strand of NZ_JAODIY010000004.1, from coordinate 73,648 downwards.
CGCGCTGTACTGGTTGTCGTTCAGGCCGCTCCCGGCAACGAGCCAGGGGTTATTGTGGACCATACTAAACGGAATCGTAAACTCAACCTGTTCGGCACGGTGGTGGCTTGCAGCGTAGTTTGAACTACCGACTTTCGGGACGAACGCTACCGTATCGTCGTGCCCGCCGTGAGCGATGTTTTCTCGGTCGAGGCTAGCCGCAAACTCGTCGTCGTACTCACCGTCGTCGTGCATCTGGGCGTACTCATCTTGTGGGTCAAACTGGACGATTGCCGGGCGTACCGATCGGTCTCCCGCCGTCTCAATTGGGTAGCTTCGGTCCTCATCAAGAAATTGGCGGAGAATATTTTTGGCTCCGTGGGTCTTTCCAGAACCGGTGCCACCTGCGATGAGCGTATGCCGGAAAATGAGCGGGTCACCGTCGTCGTAACTATCTTTCATGCGATAGTCTATCGTCGGCGGTTCGGCGGCCGTTTGGACTTTCTGACCCCCAACCGAGAGGTGGCCAAAAAAGACACCATTTGCGGGAATATTTAGTCCTGTTTTGATTGCGTGTTTCTCGCGAGCCTGCTGGATGACTGTTTCAGGCTTTGGAACACGGTCAGTCATCCGGCGCTTCAAGCTGTCGTCTTCCTCGTAGAGAATTGCAACCGGGTCAAGCGTCGCCATCAGCTTGAAGTCCTCCTCATCGATACCTGATGAGCGCATCGCGCGCCTGGCGTGAATCTCCGTTGCATCATCGGCCCGGAACGCTTGCTCGTATTCGAGCTCAGTGACTCGACAGAACAGTCGTTCTCCATCAGGGTACGATGCAATCAGATACGCGCCAAGTCGGACGAAAGTTCTGTTTTCGGCGGTGACGTACGCCCGGAGCTTTGTTTCCTCTCCGTCTTCGGCAATCCGCAGCCCGTCACCTGCCGACAGAACACCCAGCCCTTTGTCTTGTCCTACAGGCGAAACATCGTACGAATCAAACTCTGTCGTCTTTTCGCTCTCACTTGCATCAGTTGCGTGTTCTGTATCGTCGTCCGGAGCAGTTGCCGTCGGCTCCTCGTCGGTATCGTATTCGGTAAAGTCCTCCAGATCGGTCATTGACGGCATATCGAGGGGAAGATACTAACACGTTTCCCCACGCCCCCCAACAAGTACCCTGATGTTCGCTATACGAAACTGAGAATGTAATATGGCGATAACCGCAGGACGTGAACAGTGTTAAATAGCGATTGTTGTCGACATATTGACTCATACAAAAGGCAGGCACAAAGATAGGCAGGCTAAAAGAGCCATTTGTGCCATAGGCACACTCTTTATATCCGGTGGTGTAGAGAAAAATAACGAGAGGGACATGGTAGATGAGCAGTATATTTCCAATCCGTGAGAAGGTTTCGCTAGACAGGGAGCCAGAGCCACGGTTGGTTGACCTTGATGAGGAGACAGCCGACGAAGTGTTTGAGGCGCTTGCGTCAAGCACGACGCGAAAGATATTCCTAGAGTTGCATAACCAGCCACAGACCGCCTCTGACCTAGCCGAGGTGACCGAAACGTCAGTCCAGAACGTTCAGTACCACCTCGAAAAGCTCGAAGATGTCGACTTAGTTGAGGTAGTCGACACCTGGTACTCTGAACGGGGCTCAGAGATGAAGGTGTATGCCCCAGAAGATGAGTCGCTCGTCTTGTTTGCGGGCCGTGACAAACAAAGCGCGTTCCGACGGTTGCTCAACCGCTTTGCAGGCCTATTTGCGGTCCTCCTTCCGCCGAGTATACTCGCAGGTTGGCTCGCTGGGCGCGACGACTCCTCCATCGAAGAAGAATTCCAGTCTGCACAAGCGGGCGACAATGCCGAGTCTAGTAGTAGCGGTGGTAGTGACGGGGCTGACGGCGCCGACGGAGCCGATGGCGGTGGTGACGTCGGAATTACATCCACCAACGTCGAAGAAGAAGCCAGTGACGCCGCTGATGGCGGGATATCAGGTGGCGGAGAGACTCCAGTTTCCGACGCGACAGAAATTCCCAAAGAAGAGTACACTATGAAAACAATGGATGGACTCGATAGCGGAACGGACAATATAACCATCCCAACGGATGTCGATATTGTGGCATCTCATAACGATACCCTCTATCTAGTTGCTGATAACGGGAGTTCAGATATTTTTGGAATCGACCCCCAAATAGCACTCGCGTTTTTTGTTGGTGGATTAGTTGTGTACGCTGCGTTCGTTCTCCGAAGACGCGTTATCTAACCCCATGACTTCGGTATCTTAAGGTTAACTCTACCGAAGACTGGTATATATACCTTCGTTGCATTCTCAGAGACTTGGAACGCGAAAACCGAAGCTTTCAATCACACGTAGTTGCAACCCCCGATTGGACCAATGACTGAGTTCGATATCGACCGGCGGAAGGTACTGAAGGCTGGAGGCGCGGCACTCATGATCGCAACAGCGGGTTGTTCGGGTGACGGTGGCGACGGCGACGATGGAAGCGACAGTGAGGACGGTAGCGATGGCAGTAGTGACGGTAGCGATGGCAGTAGTGACGGTAGCGATGGCGGAGACGTCCCCAGCGAGGTCGATGATCATCTCTCGAACGCAAACGGATACGAAGGCAGCGTCGAGGATATGACCGGTCAGGACTCGGTCACTATCGAGAACGGTGTTAATGAGCCCGACTACGCGTTCGGGCCAGCTGCTGTCCGGGTAGATAAAGGGGCGGAAGTAACGTGGGAGTGGGTCAGTGCTGGCCACTCTGTCGTTGCGACTGATGGGGCAGATTTCAGCTCTGATATTAAAAACAGCGGTTTCACGTTCAGTCACACCTTCGAAGAGTCCGGTGTGGTTCTCTATGAATGTGGCCCCCATTCAACACTTGGCCAGCTAGGTGCGGTGGTCGTGGAATGAACAGACGGACAGACACTAAACAGCGTTGTCGGTGGAGTGCAGAGCGGCCGGAGACGAATCACAACCAATCAGGAGGAGTATTATAAATGAGCGCGGACGACGCAAAAGACACGAACGAAGAACCAACACACCCCTACGAGACCGAGGATTCCTTCCACCCGCTTGGAGCGGAGTGGGAAGAAAATATGCGGTCAGAGCTCGAGGACACGGAGTTCGACGCCGACCTCGGGATGGAGATGGCCAGAGATGCACAGCGTCTCGTCGCGGGCGAACTAAGTGAAGAAGAGTTCTACGCCGAGTATCACGAGGACATGGAAGACGAGTTCGACGTCGATGAGCGTCCCGTCTTCGATGATATCGACGATGTCGACCTCGACAAGGCTGAAGACGAGTCGATGTTCGAGGCCCTTACCGACGTCGACATCGAAAACGAGGACGTCTCCCGTCGGGAGATGATGAAGAAGATGGGCGCCGGTGCCGCCTTCCTTGGATACGGAGCGTATGCAACATACGACAGTCAGAAAGAACAAGAAGAGGTCCCCCAGCAAGTAAGTGGTATCCGCCCGGCCGAGGAGGATGGGCGAGAACACCGCTGGGGAATGGTCATCGATCTTGAACGGTGCGATGGCTGTCTCTCGTGTGTCACTGGCTGTATCAACGAGAACGGGACATCGACTGGCGCAAACTGGATGTACGTGTTCACGTACGACAACCACGACACCGAACAGCAGAATTTCCTCGTTCGGCCGTGCCAGCACTGTTCGAACGCGCCGTGTGCAAAGGTTTGTCCAGTTCGGGCACGCCACGTCCGCTCGAAAGATGGTCTCGTACTGACTGACTACGAGATTTGTATCGGCTGTCGGTACTGTCAGGTTGCCTGTCCGTACGGAGTTAACTACTTCCAGTGGGGAGAACCCGACGTACCGATGGAAGAACTCGAACATCTCGACATGCGCCCGGAAGACGTGCGCTCTCTCGACGAAGACGAGCGCCATACGAAGCTATCGGAGGCCAACGACCACGTTTACGATGACCGCGGTCGCTGGACCGACAGTCGCCCGCCAAAAGGCGTTATGGGCAAATGTACGATGTGCCCGTCCCGACAAGACGAGCACACCGATAACGAGAAAGGAACTGTTGCATGTATGGACGCATGCGACGAGGCAGGGATGAGCGCCATTCACTTCGGGGACTTGGACGATGAAGAGAGTCGACCAAACACGTACCTCGAACGGCGTAAAGAAATCGAAGAGAGCCCCAAAGAGAAAAACAAAAAATTCGAGGACCCAGAGGAGTACGAACAGCCTCCGGCACCACACCCCAAGTCCCAGCTGTCGACGTTCCGGCTGCTCGAAGATCTCAACACACAGCCAAACATTACCTACATCGGCAACGAGCCGGGACCACACGCGTCGGAGACGCCCGAAGAACGGCCAGTCCACTACGAGGCACTGAGCAATGATTGGGGTGTTAATGTTGTTGCGGAGCGGAAAGAACACCTCGATTACGGTGCCCGAGCGAACGACGACAACACTCCTGGCGAAGAGGAAGGTGAGGCCTGATGGCGACGAAAGACGCAGAGGCAAAAGAGCCGGAGCCGGCTGACATTATTAGGCCAATCCTCAACACGTCGATGAAGTGGTATGCCGCTATCGGTATCCTTTCGGCGGTTGCTCTTGCCTGGCTGGCCGCGTTTGGCTTCCAGCTACAGGAAGGACTTATCGTGACGAATCTTGCAGACTGGGGTAGTGGTGGCGGTGTTACATGGGGACTGTACATCGGCGCATTCATCTGGTGGGTCGGTATCGCCCACGGCGGAATCATCCTCTCAGCAGCGGTGCGCCTGTTTGGTATGACAAAGTACCAGCCCGTTGCTCGGATGGCCGAACTGCTGACGCTTACAGCGTTGAGCATGTCCGGGCTGTACATTGTTGTTCACATGGGACGCCCCGACCGCCTCGTTACGAGTGTCGTCAATGCCTACCCGTGGACGGTACAGTCATCACCGTTGGCATGGGACGTCACCGTCATTACGCTATATTTCGTGATGACGGCAACGTACATTGCCCTGACGCTCAGGTACGACACGTACCAACTTCGTGACCGGTTGCCCGACATTCTCGACCCACTGTACCGGGTTGTTCTCATCGGATACAGCGAGAAAGAAGATGAAGTCATCGAGCGGATGGCGTGGTGGCTGGCGCTGGGCATCATCGTGATGGCCCCGCTTCTCCTCCACGGCGGTGTGATTCCGTGGCTGTTCTCGCTTATTCCATCGATGCCTGGCTGGGACGGTGCAATTCAGGGACCGCAGTTCCTCTCAATTGCGCTCACATCAGCACTCGCTGGCCTGATTGTCATTTCGTACACGACACGTATCGCGTATGACTGGGAACACATCTTTACCGACAGTGTGATTCGTGGTCTGACCAACTGGCTTGGTATCTTCAGCCTGATGTTCGTCTGGCTGCAGCTCCAGCAGATTATCAACGGCCTGTTTGCTGCCCACGTCCGGCCTGAGGTCGTCATGACTGCCAAGCTGAGTAACACCATCTACCAGATGGCTATGGTCACCATGTTCCTTGCGCTGGCGTACATCTTCGCCCAGGCGGTCAAGCCAAGCGTCTTCTCACGGCACCTCTCACTTGTTGCCGCGCTTGGTGTGTTGGTCGCCACACTCTCTGAGAAGATTCTGTTCGTCTTCGAAGGGCTTGCGTATCCTGAATTTGGCCTGTACGACCAAGTTCCCGGGCACTACTCGCCAAGCCTTGTCGAACTCTCGTCGGTTGCCGGAACAGTCGCGCTGTGTACGCTCATGTATATGGTTATCATGAAGCTCTTCCCGATTATTGAGCTTCACTCCGTTGAGGACCACGACGATGACCACGACAACGAGGAGGTGTCAGCATGAACGCAACGCTCATCACTGAACTGTTGATGACAGTAACGAGTATGCCAATGAAAGCGTACTTCGACCCATGGGCGATTCCGCCCGGCGTTTGGGTCATCTTTGGCGTCATCGGTCTGCCGGTGTACACCGCCTTCCTCGGTTGGTTTCTCGGCAAGCCACGCGATCTTAAGACGCTCGCGCTCGGCTCGACGCTGTTCTTGCTGTTCGTCTCCGCACTCTGGGGCGGACTGTTCGTGACAACGATGAATATCCGTCTGCTCTTTTTCTAACACGGACCGGTTTTTTCGCTGTTTTGCGTTTGTAGACGCGATTTCGAAAGGGACACCCTTCTCGAATACGTAACGTGTGTATGGATGCATCACCTGCAGACGTAGAAGACGCCCTGCGGGAGGTCGAGGACCCCCGCATCGGTGACGATATCGTATCACTCGACCTGATAAACAGCATTACTATCGAAGACAACACTGTCAGCATTTCGCTGGCGTTCAACTCCCCGTTTGCACCCTCGGAGATGGAACTTGGCAACGAAGTTCGGTCGGTCATCAGCGACATGGGACTCGAACCCGAACTTCACGCCGATGTATCCGCCGAGCAGGGATTTGACGAGGAAGTGTTCCCAAACGTTCGTAACGTCGTTGCCGTCGCCTCAGGGAAAGGTGGTGTCGGAAAGACAACCGTCGCAGCAAATCTAGCGGCAGGACTCGACAAGCTTGGGGCTCGCGTTGGCTTGCTCGATGCTGACATCCACGGCCCGAACGTCCCGCGAATTTTGCCCGTCCCAGAGGAACCAAGAGTCACGCCAGACGAGGAGCGGATGATTCCGCCGGAATCAGACGGTGTGAAAGTAATGAGTATGGGTTTTCTTGTGAAAAATCAGGACGACCCAGCCATCATGCGCGGCCCGATGGTCAACAACGTGATGACACACTTCCTAGAGAACGTTGAGTGGGGAACGCTCGATTATCTCGTTGTCGACCTACCGCCGGGGACCGGTGACGCCTCCCTTGACTTGCTCCAGTCGCTGCCAGTCGCTGCTGCAGCCATCGTGACGACGCCCCAGCAGATGTCACTTGACGACGCTCGGAAGGGACTCCGCCTATTCGAGAAACACGATGCACCAATTATGGGTATCGTTGAGAATATGAGTTCGTTCCACTGCCCAACGTGTGACGATACACACGACCCATTTGGCTCGGAGGGAGCCGAGGCAATCGTCGAAGACTACGATATCGACTTGCTCGGAAAGCTCCCAATTCACGAGGACTTCGGTGCTGACGGGACCGAGGCCCCCGTCGTGAAACAGGAAGACAGCGCGGCACACGGGCCGTCGATTACCCTCATCAGAGAGATGGCCGACCGCATCAGCGAACTGAATCGCCGGAAAATTGCTGGGCGGATGGAGTCTGTCGACGCAGGCTCGGCCTTTGAGGATCAGCCTGCCGGAACCGCACAAGTCACGACCGACCCTGGACAAGGTCCCGGCCCTGGCCCCGGAATGTAGCACTACCAAAGCAAAGACCGCAATCGTTGCAACGACTCTTATATCAGAGCCACGCCTCAGTTGAGAGATAGTGTTATCACAGTAGACAGCAAAGAGCTCCCACAAGCTGCTTAGAGTGAGCGCCGACCTCACGGTTGGACTCAGCTCACTTGTTGCTGTGTTAGGTAGTGGCGTGCATGCCGTTCATTTTCGTCCTCGGATTTGCTCTACTCATATCGAAACGGGTAGCATAATGATTCAATCATGATAACAGATACCAAGCACAGTATCAGAACTCTTTACGCGGACCCGAACGAACACTGTGACGTATATGACTGACGAGGACTTTCGCACGGAAGAGGACAGCCTCGGCGAAATGCAGGTTCCAGCCGACGCCTACTGGGGAGCACAGACCCAGCGAGCTGTCGAGAACTTCCCGGTCAGCGACGCTACGTTCGGACGACGGTTTATTCGGGCCCTCGGTATTGTAAAGAAATCCGCCGCGGAAGCAAACCGTGACCTCACTCTTGTCGCCGACGACAAGGCACAGCATATCATCGACGCTGCGGACGAGGTAATTGCTGGTGACCACGACGACCAGTTCCCGGTCGATATCTTCCAGACCGGGTCGGGCACTTCCTCGAATATGAACGCAAACGAGGTCATCGCCAACCGTGCAACAGAGCTCGCGGGCGGTGAGATTGGAACTCGTGAGATTCATCCAAACGACCACGTCAACTACGGCCAGTCGAGCAACGATGTGATTCCAACGGCGATGCACGTCGCCTCGCTCGAAGCTGTCGAACACGATGTGCTCCCGGCGCTCAACACACTTCGTGACGAGTTGGAGGCCAAACAAGCAGCGTTCGACGGTGTGGTCAAGACAGGACGGACGCATCTGCAGGATGCGACACCAGTCACCCTCGGGCAAGAGTTCGGCGGCTACCGGACTCAAGTCGAGAAAGGCATCGAACGCGTCCAGAACACGCGTGACCACCTCTCGGAGCTCGCGCTTGGCGGCACCGCAACCGGGACGGGCCTGAACACTCACCCCGAATTCCCGTGGCGGGCCGCCGAGTACATCTCAGAAGAAACGAACGTTGCTTTCCGTGAGGCCGACGATCACTTTGAAGCACAAGCAGCCCACGATGCCATGAGCGAGGCCCACGGCGCGCTTCGAACCGTCGCTGGCAGCCTCAACAAGATTGCAAACGACCTCCGACTGCTCGCTTCGGGGCCGCGCAACGGACTTGGCGAACTCGAACAGCCAGAGAATCAGCCAGGCTCCTCAATTATGCCCGGCAAAATCAACCCCGTCGTCGCCGAGTCTGTCAACCAAGTCCACAAGCAAGTCGTCGGCAACGACGCAGCGATCTCCGCGGGCGCAGCCGAGGGACAAATCGATCTCAACCTCTACAAGCCTGTCCTCGCCTACAACTTCCTCCAGTCAGCAAAGATTATCGCCAACAGCAGTGAGGTGTTCGCCGAACGGTTTGTGGCCAAACTCGAAGCGAACCGTGAGCATTGTGCCGATAAGGTCCAGCAGAGCATGGCACTGGCAACAGCGCTCAATCCAGCCATTGGCTACGACAAGGCAAGTGAAGTCGCGAAAGCCGCCCTAAAAGAAGATAAAACCGTCCGTGAAGTCGCCGTCGAGAAAGGCTACCTGACCGCGGACGAGGCTGATGAAGTCCTCGACCCGGCAAAGATGACCGACCGGGTCATCCTCGGCGACGAGTAACTTCAGGAAGTTCCGACAGCGCCGTAAGCATCTGCGTTTTGAGTTCCTCGACAAGGCTTGTTGCAGACTGCAACTCATCCGCCAGCCCAGCGCTCTGTCCGGCATACAGCGGAAGTGTGACAACATCGCAATCCATCCCAGGGACCGCCAGCGAATCCTCGTACCGATGGACCGACTCTCAAGTAGGCGTTTCCGCGACGATACTCTTCTGTGACCCGAAAACTGGCAGTGGCTCGTAGGTGAGGTCGTCGAAATCGAACCATGCCAGCACGTCCGCAAGTTTCTCGCTGGAACGATACAGTTGGGACAGGTGAACGTCGGCGTGGAAGATTTCTTGTGCCATTGGATATCGCTGGGTGCTCGCTTAAGCAAAAACCACACCACCTGCGGGCAGAGTCGACCCTTCGGCTTTAGTTGACCCGCGACGTAGATGCGGTCGTGTGTACGCTCACTCTCGCCTGGCAGGTGTTCGAGGACGCACCGGTACTGGTGGCGGCCAACCGCGATGAAGCGCTCGGAAGGCCCTCCGAGCCGCCTGCACGCCGTGACTGGGGAGCGCGCGCTATCGCGCCGATAGACCTGGAAGCTGAGGGAACGTGGCTCGGGTACAACGAACACGGCGTCCTCGTCGGCGTGACGAACCGCTGGCTCGACGCTGACAGAGAGGGCGAGCGTTCGCGGGGTCTACTCGTCCGCGACGCGCTGGCGTCCGAGACGGCCGAAGACGCCATCAGAGCCGTCGAGCAGGAACTCGACGAGCGAATCTACGATGGATGCTACCTGCTGGCAGCAGACGAACACGCCGCAATGCTCGTAGAGTCGGGACAGGAGCGAACAGTGACGAATCTTACGCCCGGCGTCCACGTCGTCGTGAACGTCGGTGCCGATGGAGGGTACTCCATTCCAGCACATCGACAAGAGGCTGCCAGAGGGCAGGCCGCAAACGCCGACGCCGTGCGCGAGACGCTCAAGCCCGAACCGGGTGCACAAGCAGAGGAGTGGCTCGACCGAGCCTCTGAGATACTCGGTAACCACGAGTATAGCGTCTGTGTCCATGACGACGGGTTTGGCACCAGGAGCGCATCACTGGTCAAACTTGGCGCGGACGAACGTACCTATGAGTATGCGGACGGGCCACCCTGTGAGACGGCGTTCGAGCGCGTCAATGCGTCGGTCTAAGCGGTGGGACTCTCCGACCAGGGATGAATCGAAGCTACTATTTTAGTAGAGCAGTGACAAAGACTGTACATGAGCACCACATCGGCGGAGAATGAACTCTCCGAAGATGAGCGCCGAGGGCTGGAACTCGTTCGTGAAACGGGCGGGATTCATCAGAGTAACTTCTGGAAAGAGCTCGATGTGTCATCCAGAAAGGGGAGTCGTATCGTTGACTCTCTCAGTGAGGAAGACCTCATCAACCGCGAGGAGACAGTGTACGAGGGACACAACACCTACTATTTGTCGCCAACCGCAAAGGACCTCGAATTCTCGCTACTGATGGCCGGTGACATGCTCTCGCCGTTCGTCGGCGACGAGGAAGTTGACCCACAAAGCGAGCTGTTCTCCCAGTTTGTGATGAACCTCGCCTACGAAGAATAGCGCAGCTATTCAAGAACGGCGGTCTCAAAGAGACCTACAGACTCGGGAGCCGCGCCGACTCTTCTGAGCCGTCAACGAACGGGAGTGAAAGTGCAGTTGCAACGACCTCCTCGCCGTCGGCCCGAACTGAAAGTGCAGCATCCTCGCCGATTTTCTCTCCAATCTCTCGATTAACGATTGCAAACGCAAATGGTGTGTCGCGGAGCGGACTCTCCATCGTTCGCGTAATTTCGCCGGCGTGTTCGTCACCATCGAACACTGCAGCACCGGCCGTTGTGAGTTCCTCAGTGACGAGACCGACGAGTCGCTTTGTCGGTTCACCGCGGTTTTCGACCCGGGAAACGACCTCTTGGCCGACAAAACACCCTTTGTCGAAGTCGACAGCGTTGTCGAGGTCAAGGTTGTTCGGCACTCCGTCTTCGAGTTCTGATCGAAATAGCGGAGTGCCAGCCTCGAGCGTGAGTGACTCCCATGTCCGGTAGCCAAACGGAGCAGCGTTCTGCCCTCGGTTCACCAGCGTATCAAAGACGTACATTGCATCGTCGGCACCAGCAATGACATCGTATCCCTCTTCTCCGGTCTGCCCGTCGGTCCGGATGACAGTAACACCAATATCACCCATCGACCCACGAGAAAACGTGAGCGGTTCACGTGGCGTCTCAGCCGAAAACACACTGGCAATCTTTTCAGTTGCCTTGGGTCCGTGGACGCCGAACCGAGCGAACTCGTCGCTTGCAGACTCAATCGTTACATCTTGGATGAATGTCTTTTCGTCCCAGTCCTCGGCAATTTCTTTACCGAGCCCATGCGGAAGGAAGATGAGCAGGCGCTCGCCAGCGTTGAAGATGTACATGTCCGTCCGAATCCGACCCTGAGGCGTCAAGAGAAGTGAGTATACCCCGTGGCCATCAGCGTCAGGAACGACATTCGAGACAGCATTATCGACAAATTCACGTCGGTCCTCACCGGTGACCGTGAGGATATCAGAACCGTACTCGATGACGCCCGCAGCGTTGCGGACGGCACGGTGTGACCGCTCCGGACGGCCGTACTGGGTGACGACATCTTTCCCGCCGCGTTTACCGAACTGTGCACCGTGTTCGTTGTGGACGTCCGTGAGCAAAATCATAGCATTATTGTGAGTGATCGACGACTTCGTCTGCAATCGGTTCGATTTCCTCGGGTTCAACGCGCAAGAATGGTCCCGAGAGGGTTTTTGCAAAGACGGAACACGCGACTCCGACAGTGACAGCACGCGCAGTATCCGAGCCCTGGATGAGCTCGTGGAGGAAACCACCAGTGAATGCACTAGCTTCACCAGTCGGATCAACGGAGTCAGACGGGATTTCTGAGCGTTCGTGAACGACGTTTGTCCCGGGAGTGTCGTGAAGCGCAATGGCACTCCCATCGTCACGCCTGATAACGACAATCTGGAGGTCATAGAGCGCCGATAGCGTATTCGTCAGTTCCCGTGGTGAACCCGTCTCCTCAAGCACATCGGAAACCGCCTCCTCAGAGGTAATGAGCACATCAACTTCGCTTTTGACTTGGTCGAAAGCGTGAGCGTACGAATTAGCAGACTCCAGACCGGGTGTATAATCCAGTTCGACAGCAGTTACAGCACCGCCTCCAGTGCCCGCGCGAAGCATCGCCTCGGCGGTGTTTGTCGCGGCCTCCGAAAGAACAGCACTGCTCAACGAGGTGTAGACAACAGACGCCTCCTGTATCTGTTCCATGGGAAGGTCACCCGGCGCTGTAGTCGCCAGTGCCGTCCGGTCACGGTCGTGCCAGTACGTGCTCTCTCGTGGTGATGCCGCCGCTTCGCGAAACGAGATTCCTTGGCGGTGGTCCGCATCGGACCACGTAATCGACGTTTCGACACCAGTTGACGTGATTTGTCGTGTGACGTTTTTTCCGACAGCAGTGTCTGGGAGTTTACTCACCCAAAGTGCATCAGTCCCAAGTGTTGAAGCAGCAACAGCAACATTGCTTTCGGTCCCATCAGCGAACAGTTCCATCTGTCCTGCACTCTCGACACGTGTCTTGCCAGGCGGGGACAGTCGTAACGGCGTCTCCCCAAATGTTACAAGCTCGTTCATACCTATCAATTTACACCGAATGGCTTAACATAACTGGTCTTCCGGGTTATGTCTCTCCGTCGTCGCTCTCTGGTCGTGATGGTCCCTCCATCTCCTGTACTGCCTCTGTAACCGCTTCTTCTACGGCACCTTCGACAGTCTCTTCAACGGACTCTTCGACTGCACCCTCTACCGTTTCCTCGACAGCACCTTCGACTGTCTCCTCTACGGACTCTTCGACTGCACCTTCGACGGTCTCTTCAACGGACTCCTCGACTGCACTCTCAACAGATTCCTCGACTGCACTTTCAACCGTTTCCTCGACGGCCCCTTCAACGGTCTCTTCGACGGACTCCTCGACTGCACCCTCTACCGTTTCCTCGACAGCACCTTCGACTGTCTCCTCTACGGACTCTTCGACTGCACCTTCAACAGTCTCTTCGACGGATTCCTCGACTGCACCCTCTACCGTTCCCTCGACGGCCCCTTCAACCGTCTCTTCAACGGATTCTTCGACTGCACTCTCAACCGTTTCCTCGACGGCCCCTTCAACGGTCTGTTCAACGGACTCTTCGACTGCACTCTCAACGGATTCTTCGACAGTTCCTTCAACAGACTGCTCGACGGCACCTTCGACTGTCTGTTCAACAGTTGCCTCGACCTGCTGGCTAACCTCCTTCGAAACGGTGTCTTCGACAGCCTCTCCGACCGACTGTTCGACCGTCTCGTCCATCTTCTCGCCGACAGTGTCCTCGACAGTTTTGCCAACTGTTTCGTCGACAGTTTCCTGTACGGTCCGGGTCATCCACTCAGCGTCGAATCGTGCCATCTTCCAAACGACGTGGATAACATACGAGAGCAAAACACCGATACCAAATGCCAGTCCGACTGATTCGGGACCGAGAATCATAACGAGGACTGCGGCAAAAATTAAGACGCCATAGCTGAGGTCGACAGCCGCGTCGACCCGGACTGGGCTTACATTCATATGGTTTGTTCGTGTGGTAGGCTTAATGGTGTAGTGGTTTCCCCTTCTAAGAGTGCGAGCTAGTTACTCGCGAGCGTCATACACAACGTCCCCGCCGACAACAGTCATCGACACATCAATGCCAGCGATATCGTCGGTTTCCCACGGTGACTCTGCCAGCGCTACGAAGTCGGCGCAGTTGCCCTCCTCGATTGTACCGAGGCGGTCCTCGTCGAACCCGGCGTAGGCCGCTCCAGAAGTATAGCCACGGAGCGCATCCGTAACTGAGAGTTCTTGTCCGCTTGCCGGTGCATTTACTGTCTGGTCGATACCAAAAAGCGGGTCCATCGGCATGCAGTCACTGCCGAATGCAAGGGTAGCCCCAGCAGCTAGTAAGGTGCCAAGCGGGTTCGATGCTGTCCGGCGTTCCTCACCGAGCCTATCAGCGTACAGCCCGTCCTCTCGTGCCCACTTGAGGAAGTTTGGCTGTGCCGAAACCACTACATCATCATCGGCAAGACGCTCGACGAGGTCATCCCGTACCACTTCGACATGTTCGATACGGTGTCGCTCACCGTCGGCCGACTCGTATGCGTCAAGTGCGAGTTCAATGGCGTTATCGCCGATTGCGTGAATTGTCATCTGTAACCCGGCATCGTCAACCTGTTCGACAAGTTCCCGGACGGTTTCTGGGTCGACCACCCAATCACCAACCTCGTCGGCGTCGTCGTACGGTTCAGACAGGCGGGCCGTCCGGCCACCAATACTCCCATCAGTAAATGTCTTGATTCCGCCAACTTGCACGCGGTCGCTACCATGGTTCGTTCGGAGGCCCGCCTCTAGTACCGCATCAAGATGGTCACGCCAGTAATTGATACGTACCCGAAGCGAAAGTTCGTCGTCCATATCCATGTCCCGATAGACCCGCGGAGCGTGGGACTGACGGACCATATCGTGGACACCGGTAATACCAAGACTGTTTGCTTCGTCCTGCGCCGCGCGAAGATATTCACGCATTCCGGCAGGGTCGGGACTAATTTCATCCCAGAGGACGTCAAGCGCGTCCTCAACGAGCACACCAGTCGGCTCGCCACTCTCGGTCCGAACGTCACCGGTGGGCATCTGGTCTTGGTAACCGTTGAGGACCACACTGTTGACTGAGGCAAGGTGCATGTCCTCTCGGTAGGCCACGACCGGTCGCTCCGTGCTGATGTTGTCAAGTTGGTCGCGTGTGAGGTAGTCGCCACCCCAGTTGCTCTCATCGTAACCAAAGCCAAGAACCCATCCCTCACTCTCGTCGCGCTGGTTGGCTAACAGGTCCAGACAACTCTGGGGGTCAGCAACGCCGGAGAGATCGGCCTCCGCAGCGTAACGCCCCACCATCACCATATGTGTGTGAGCGTCGATAAATCCGGGTAGGAGCGTCCGGCCTTCAAGATCAACAACGTCTGTCTCCACACCGTTCAAGAAGTCGACTTCGTACGCGGAGTCGACTCGCACGATGGTGCCGTCTTTGACGGCGACAGCTTCGGCCCGTGGCGCTCCTGTTTCGCCGTTCGTAAGCGGGTGGACAGCCCCGTTGGTCAAAATAACGTCAGCGGCTTGAGTCATGCTACTGGCTACCGAGCGCGACAGCGTTAACGGTTTGGAAACCGGCCGGCACGGCATCAAGAAAAGCCAGCACCGCGACGGAGCGCACCGGCAACGCCTGACCCCATCTGTAGGGTCGTCCCCGCAGCGGTACCCAGTACGTCGGCTGACTGCTGTGCGATGTCGCCGTGTATTATATCAAATTTCATATTGGGTTCACTTGACTAGTAGTTCAGATGCACTGCAGAAAATGCTACTGACCAGCGCATGGCACCAGTATACAAATGACAATAAAAGAGATGTTCCGAGAGGGATAGAAGAAAAAGCTTATTCAGCCCGGTGTACCACCAAATCCCATGGGACGTATCGACGTAGAGAGGGTCCCCTATCAAGACTACTCTAACCGTCAGTTAGCGGCCATACCTTTGGCGGTTCTTGCTCTCGCTCTGGGAATTATTCTCATTGCGTATCTGGTGACGGGGACACCAGTTGCACTAGGCTTTGAATTTACAGGTGGTACCACAGTCCAGTTTACTGCCGAGGACGCGTCAACCGGTGATGTCCGTGACGTGCTGGAGGCAGAGTTCGACATTGAATCGGTTCGAGCAATCGGCTTTGGCAGTGATTACGAAGTCGAGACACAACTCGAAGAGACTGCACAACTGGAGTCAGTAATTACAGATGAATACGGTGACAATGCAATCCAGTCAATCGATACTCGCTCCGCGACGTTCGGGAGTGACACACAACAAGAAGCATTACTCGGTATCATAATTGCATTCGTCGGAATGAGCGTGCTTGTGGCAGCGATGTTCCGGGCACTAATTCCGAGCGTGGCAGTGGTTGCATCAGCATTTTCGGACATCGTTGTTCCAGTTGCGCTGATGAATGTCTTTGGCATCAAGCTCAGCCTCGGCGCAGTCGCCGCGCTGCTGATGATTATTGGATATAGCGTGGACTCAGATATCCTATTAAATAACCACGTTCTGCGACGCCGCGGTGACTTCTACGAGAGCGCGTATCAGGCGATGCGAACGGGTATCTCGATGACACTGACGTCGTTGGCAGCTATGACGACAATGGGAATTGTCTCTTATTACTTCGGAATTGACCTGCTCCCGGAGGTGGCGCTTATTCTCGTGTTTGGTCTCGCAACAGACCTGATGAACACGTACTTGCTCAACATGAGTCTACTTCGCTGGTACAAATACGAGGGGGTGAAACGATGATAGACGTACGGGATAACTGGCGAGTGCTACTGTTGCTCGGGCTCTGCGTGCTGGCTGCACTCGCACTCTTTGGCCCACTCGGCGCTGACGCCGGTGAGACTGGTCTTAACGAGAGTGAACAGAGCTTCGACGACCCGACGAATCTTCAGTACGGACTTGACCTCTCGGGCGGAACACGTATTCGTGGGAAGCTAATCGGGATGACCACTGAGGGAGTCTCAATCTCGGCTGAAGACCAAGGCTCGGTCGAGCGGAGTATCGCTGACGAGCTCGGTCTTGAGGGTATCGACGTTACTGTTCGCCAGCGCGGACAGAACAGTGCAGACGTTGAAGTGTTCAATAAATCCGTTACGAAATCGGATTTCGTTGATGCACTCTCAACAGTTGGTGTTGACATAACTGTTGACGACATCAGAGACGGTGTCACGGGCGAGAGCAGAAGTGCTGCCGTTGATACGTTATCCGAACGTATCGACAAAACAGGGCTTGGCGGGTCAAGTGTAACAACAATTGGCTCCGCAACCGGCGGGAACTTCATCGACGTCGAGGTTCCAGGAGAGGACCGCGAGTCGGTTAAAGAACTCATCGGTGACGCCGGCCGGGTTCAGATTATCGCTGGCTACCCCGTTGAGAGCTCAAACGGAACGGAGCTGCGAACCGAGCAAGTACTCACTGGTGAAGACTTCTCAAGCATCGCGCCTGCAGAGCCTGCCAACGAACAGAACCCAGCGGCAAACGTTCCGGTCACACTTGAGAGTCAAGCCGGAGAACGATACGCAACTGTCATGCAGGAAGGTGGATTCACGAGCAACGGGATTGGTCGGTGTTCGTTTGATGCGGCTACCCACAGCGGTCCACAAGAGGGCGAATGGTGTCTCTACACAGTCGTCGACGGGGAATACGTTTATGGGGCCAGCATGAGTCCGGACCTCGCCGAGTCGATTAACTCGGGCAGCTTCCTCACGACTCCTTCGTTCATCCTGCAAACCGGTAACTTTGAGGAGGCCCAGCAACTCGAAATTAATCTCCGGTCCGGAGCGTTGCCAACCGAACTGAGTATCGAATCAGCGAGTTTCATCTCACCCAGTCAGGCACAACAGTTCAAACCACTCGCGCTCTTGACCGCGATTACAGCGTGGATAACCGTTGCGTTCGTCGTTTACATCTGGTACCGCGATGTTCGTGTTGCTGTCCCGATGTTCCTCACTGCAACGAGTGAGGTGTTCCTGTTGCTTGGCTTTGCGGCCTCCTTTGGGATGGCGCTGGACCTCTCCCACATCGCCGGGCTCATTGCCGTCATTGGAACAGGGTTAGACGACCTGATCATCATGGCTGATGAAATCTTACAACGGAAAGAAAGAGTTGAGACGGGACGGGTATTCCAGAGCCGGTTCCGCAAAGCGTTCTGGATCATCGCAATGGCCGCCGGAACGACCATTATCGCCATGAGTCCACTGGCGGTCCTGAGCCTTGGAGATCTCCAAGGATTTGCCATCATCACGATTATCGGTGTTCTCATCGGGGTTGGCATCACCCGTCCGGCCTACGGTGACGTGCTCCGGAAGCTGATGCTCGACGACGTCAAGCGGTCGTGAACTGACGCCTTTCCTCAGACACCCACTATCAAACATACGCTGGTACGTACAGCAACGAGAGTGTTTTAACAGAAGGTGACAAAACAGATCAGCTGAATAGTTGTCAGTAACAGAGCGCTACCGAAAATTCAACAGAGCAACAAAAAAGAGAATTAGCCGGTCTCTTTGCCAAGTAGATCAACTTCTCTTCAGAATACGTTTCTCAGGAAGGAGTCACTGTTCTAGGTGGGTGTCTGGCCTTTCGAGCAAGAGATTATCAATCACGAGCACATCAAGACCCATCCCGTGGACTGCCTCGGGGTCAAGCCCCGAGGCACTCTGCCTGCTTCTCTGTAGAAGTCTTTGATTGGGTCTGTTGGAGTCGTCACAATTGGTTCGCCGTGGTCGTTGAACGACATATTCAGCAATACCCAGACACCAGTAATAGAATCGAACTCGCTAATTAGTCGGTAGTATCGCGTATTTTGTTCTTCGCGGACTGTCTGTGATGGACCGTCTTGCATGTAGGGTGGACGGTGGCTTCTATTTTTCCTCGGCCGGCGCACCAACAACAGTTGTGTTCGCACTGACATCATCTACCACAACTGCATTTGCACCAACAACACACCCATCATTTAATTCGATATTACCAAGCACAACGGATCCGGCACCGATCCGCACGTTGTCTCCGATTGTTGGATATCCCGCTTCTGGGTCTGGTTCAGGTCTGCCGATTGTGACATTTTGTTGAATCCGAACGTTTTTACCGATCTCTACCTCGTGCCCAACTACGATACCAACTGGGTGTGGCAATGTTGTACTCTGTGGGAGTGGTATCGATATATCACAGGATGTGAAAATCTTGTGTTTACGGAAGCGGATAGCGTTGTATATATTTATTAAGTTTATTCCAATTAGATACGCAACTGTCAGATGGAGTGTCATTAGTAGTCCATCTGACTCTACACGCCTAATGAATCGAGATACTAACGTCATATCATGTCTCGTTTGCACGCGATTATTATAAACGTAGGTTGGTCAATGCTCCGCTTGGAGAGTCGAACAGTCTATGTCGAACAGCGTATCCAAGGGCGGAGGTTACACGTGAACCGATACACTCAATTTGTCCGCTCATAAGTACGTACATAGACACGACGTCCAACACAGTGTTCTAATGAGACAACTTGAGACCGCTGTTCCACCAATTAAAAAGTGAGACAAGAGATGACCAGTGAAATAGACGATGTCTGTATCGTTACGCAACCGGGAGGAGACCACGAAGAAAAAAGCCATGAGCGGGACTTGGCTCGAATACTAAGCGAGTTAACCTCTATTGTCGTTCTCACCGCCAACATTGGCGACGAGTCACCGCTCAGAGCAGAGCAAGACGTTATCGAGTATAGTTCACGTAGTGCTGGCGGCCATATCATCACCGAGCTGGTTCAGTTCGTTCTCAACCAGCTACGTCTGTGTCGGTCGCTAGTGGCGCGCGAAGAGAGAATCGTGCTGTTTTTCGGTACGACATCATATCTCCTCCCGATAATTGTTGCTCGTCTAGTTGGGAAGCAGGTTGTACTTCTGCCACGGGGAGATGTTGCGTTATCAGTCCAACTTCGGTGGGAAAGACAGTTGCCAGATCAGTTAGCACGTTTTCTCGCACAGTGTGTTTCCACTCTTGAAGAGGCTGGCTACCGAACCGCCCACGCAATCATAACCTATACCCCATCGATGGCAGAGACGCTCGGCGCAGACCAGTACGACGATAAACTCTATCCCCATGGTGCCAGGTTCATCGACACCGATGAGTTCGCCGTACAAACGCCGTTTGAGGACCGTGGCCGAACAGTTGGATTCGTTGGGCGATTAGATGTCGAAAAGCAAATCCCGGTGCTCGTGGAGATGGTTAAACACCTTCCGGACGACATTCGTATCGTCTTCGTTGGTGATGGAGAGTATCGGACATATCTCGAAGAAGAACTATCTGAAGAAATATCAGCTGGAAAAGTCGAGGTACCAGGCTGGGTTTCTCACGATGAGGTATCAAATCAGTATAACCGATTTCGGTTGTTGTTGTTGCCCTCTGCAGAAACAGAAGGACTCCCAACGACAGTTCTTGAAGGAATGGCCTGTGGAACGCCATCCTATGCAACGCCTGTTTCGGGGGTTCCAGATGTCGTACACAACGAGGAGACAGGGTTTATAATGCATCAGGTTGATTCCACGGTTCTTGCAGATGAAGTGACAGCGATTCTCGAAAGCGAAGAGATAGATGACATTAGTAGGGCAGCACGAGAGCTGATCGAGACCGAGTACAGCTTCAAGGCAGCTGTCAGTCGTTACGAGAATATCTTACAGGAGATTTCGTTGAAGTGACGAAACGTATAACTGTTGTGCACAGGTACTCCGACGCATGACTGTAGTCGTTCTTGGTATCGATGCACTCGACCCGGATCTGGTTGGTCGTGAAAAGTATCCAAATCTGACACTTAACCAGTTCGAGCGGATCGAGACAATTGTCAGTTCGGCGGGTGATCCAAGCACCCACGAACTCTGGCCAACGATTATTACGGGAAAAAAGCCTGACGAACATGGAATATTGCTTGATGACGGTGTTGCTTGGGAAAGTTCGCTTCTCAAGACGGCCTCTAGAGTGAGTGACTATGCAATCCCCGATAGCCTACAGACAAGGTTGGGGGCGTGGTTACTGAACAATACGTCACAAGATGCATTTCGGATTCCAGCAACCTACTACGAGGAGAACGGTCTTTCAACGGTGTTCGATGAGGCTGTCGCCGAAGTAATTGGTGTTCCAAATTACGTTACGGATCCGGATTCAGAGGACCGCGAACACCAACTTCGGCGAAGAATGGGAGACCTTTTTGAGCGAGATCCAGAGGCAAAAGGAGGACACACTTCGTCAGATGTGGCCGAATTTTACGAGATGTGCATAGAAATGGTTATGATTCGTATCGCGCGTGTCCGCCGCGCTGTCAGGAGCCAGCAGAACCAACTGGTATTTGGGTACACCAGTGGCCTTGACCTGATTGGACATGTCTCTCACGATCGGCCCGAAATGCAACGACAGGCATATGAGGAGATTGACCAGTTTGTCGGTGAACTCCTCGATGACCTCACAGACAAGGATGTGCTAATTCTTGTGAGTGACCATGGACTTCAGGACGGTTTACATACAGAAGAAGCGATGATCTCAAGTACTGACCCAGATCTGCTCGCCAATATTTCTAGTGTTACTGGTGTCCGTAACGTCATCGAGTCGTCTCTTGGACACCGAAGCCACCAGACCGGGTCTCGATGGAGCGATAACGAACAAGAAGATAAGACAGATAATCAAGTCAAAAGCCACCTCGAAGACTTAGGATACATGTGAACGTATCCAACCGTAGAGTGTCGGGTTAACTGAGCTCTGCTCGATACACGTCACGATAGCCACGAGCACAGTCTTCCAGCGTGAACTCCTCTCTGATACGGGTGCGGTTCTGTTCACCAATCGTCTGGGCTTTTTGTGGATTCTCAAGGAGTTCTCGAAGAGCGTTTGCAATTGACACTGGGTCTGTTCTGTCAACAAAAACACCCGCATCACCAACAACCTCATGAAATATCGGGATATCACTGACAACAACTGGCAGACCAACAGCCATCCCTTCTGTGACTGCAACGCAGAACCCCTCTCCGTGCGAAGGCAGGGCAAACACATCTCCGTTTGCGATTTCAGCATACACGTCTTGTCGGTCTGGAAGATAACCAAGGAATTCAACCCGTGATTCAACGCCAGCTTTCCGCGTCATCTGCTGTAGTTCTGATTTATATGGCCCATCACCAATAATCCGAAGCGAGATGTTATCAGTGTGTGCGATTGCCCGAATCAACGTTCCAAGATTTTTTCGTTTGATGAGCCGCGTTGCAGTTACCACAGTTTGAGACGTACTGGTAGGAGTTGGAGAAGACTGAATTGCATCGATATTTACACCATTATGCACCACGTATTCATTGGCCCGAGATTTGAGAGCCTTTTCAATCAGATTGTATGAGCGTGACGTACACTGCGAGTTGTAAATAATTGTGTCTGCTAGCAGGAGACCAGGTATGTTTTTGACTTTTTCTTCACGAGTATAGTGAAGGTGGCCGTGCTGTGTATTGACGTGATGAATTGGTTGTCTGATTGCATGGTATCCGACCTTTGCCGCCTCCGCGACAGTGTGGGTGTGAACGATATCGTATCGCTTTCCCACATCGTGTAGTAATGTACTAAAGTCGTCGAACCCGCACAAATCAGTGAGTACTTGATCGTTCTCGACGGTGTCTGGGAGCTCTTGAGGTAATGGGTCCTTCGAGACCAGAGAAACATTTGTGTCCGGAAGTCTATCAGTTGCAGACGCAATCTCTACCGGAATCGTTGTTCCGCTAATATTTCCAAGTACGTGCAATACATTCATATTGAATCATCATGATACGCGGATGGGAATTTAGTTTTCGGTACTAATGTAACACACAGAAAACAAGGCAAATCGGGACAGTTATGTATCGGCTTTTTGTAGCAGATAACAGATACAATTAGGCTAGGAGAGTATGTGTATAGACTGTTTACAAAACGCTGAGTATCTGCCTGCATATTACAATAGTAACACAGAATATTCAAAGCACAGGAATTCATGACAAACCTGTTCATAAACTACAATTGGGGTTCGACGGAGGCGTATCATGACGTGACCTGTGAGCTACTCAATCGTGCCAGTGTAGACAAGGTGGGAGCTACAGTTGTAGGGCGGAGGGCATACAAATTTCTCAAACAGCAAGACGAGGTTAATTATGATCCACTGTACTGCGTGCAGGACCTACATAATACAATTACGGAACAACAGGCCACATCTGTGAAGCTTGCAGAGCTTGAAGACCGCTATGGAGTTCCTAACTTATGGCCTGCGCTGCTGGCGGATCGAAAATATACTGAGTACCCTCCAAAGAAGCAAAAGGCGTTACTCCGTGGGTGGTTTGACTTTTTCATCAAGACTTTTGAGAGGTTTGAGCCAGACGTATACATGACGTCGGACGTGGATTCGGCCTACACTTGGATACCTTTCCGAATTGTTACGGAAGATTACGGAACTGCCGTACAAAAAGGGCATACAAGGGTCCTTGACCGGAAAGGATTGCAAAAGACAGTGTCCGATCAGTTTGAGGCGATCTGGAATCGGTACAACCAGATAGAATCTAATGCTGGAAAGAAGTACCCAGACTCTCACGAGAAAGCGACCACGTTTCTGAATAAGTTCCGTACAGAAGGTCTTACACCGGGATATACCGGCGGAGACTCTTCGCCAGAAAAAGAATCATCAAAGCTTCAAGAAGCGGTTGAGTACTGGTATGAAAAGAATTTTCGATATTACAAGAACGATTTCTATCACGGTACGACGCGAAACCGAATAAAAGTGTCTCTCAAGCGGTTGTTCTGGAGAAAGTACATTAAAAAGAAAAGTCTGTTCAAAAAACCGAACTACGACAAAAAGTACGTTTATTTTCCATTACACCTACAGCCAGAAGCGTCTACGATGGTCAAGGCACCAATGTATGTCGAGTTACCAGATGTCATTCGAAATATTAGCAAGAGTTTGCCAATTAATCATAGATTATATGTAAAAGAGCACCCAGCATTGTATAATTATAAAACTCGAAATCCAAAATATTATAAAGAGATTAGCGATCTTCCGAACACCACACTTATTCACCCAAATGTAGATTCTCATGAACTAATCAAACAATCTACAGCAGTTACAACCGTTACTGGTACAGCTGGACTGGAGGGTGCCCTCTACAAGAAACCAGTAGTCACTTTTGGAGAACCACACTATAGTATCCTTCCCCAGATATACCAGGCAGGAGATCCTAAAAGATTATCAGATATTCTTCAGTCTGCTATTTCAGAGTACGTACACACAGATAAATACGAGTCTGAGTTGATTGCGTATCTCACTGCAATCTTTAAAGAGAGTTACCCTACCCCAAGTAATAAACATGGAGATAGATTGGACGACGCAATACAAAAGCAGTGTGAGATACTACAAAAAGACGTTTTGGGGTAGCAGAAATTATGGTGTGAATTAGCTGTTTGGGTCAGTAGATCAAAACAGCAGTAGCCCTTTCTTGAATCAGTTTTCCAATTCTCTTGATTCTACTTGATTCTATTGACATAGCGGACGTGAGAGAGCTGTCAAGTGGGACCTATTTAATCAGGTAGGCACGATACATTGACGTTGTCACAGAGATAGCAGTTGCTCCACTGAAGGAATCGCGGTATAGGAAAGCGTGTATTTGGGTAAAAAGAATGCTGTGTGAGAGAACGATTGGTGTCTGTGGCCAGTTGAATCAGTTCAGGCGTTGTGTTGATAACTGAGAGAAAAGGTCATGTTGTCGACAGAATGTAGACTAGATAATCCACTAGAATCCAACGAAATATAAAGTTGCAATTGGTACACAAGCAGTAAGACATTGAAACATAAAATAGAGACTATACTGTTCCAATTATTATCATGAGAATTGGACAAACATCTCTCATAACTTTTGTATCGAAGGTGTTAGCTTCTGTCTTTGGATTTGTTGCTACTATTTATTTCGCTCGGGAGTTAGGGGCAGAAGTACTCGGAATATATTCCATCATTATCGCACTCACGGCCTGGTTTAATCTCATTGGGAATATTGGGATCGGAAAAGCGACGAGTAAGCGTATAAGCGAAGGCAATGAGCCAGGCGCTTATCTGTCGACTGGAATGTTGCTGTCCGGGGCACTGATAATAGTACCACTAGTGGTCATCTTCTTTGCAGATTCTTTGCTTGAGTCATACGTTGAGGGATTTGCCGAAATATCTCCCGTTTCAGTGGTCTGGGTTATTTCAGGGCTAGTTGTGGTGAATTGGTTGAGAGGATATATTAGAGTTGTTCTGAATTCGACGCATCTGGTGCACGTATCGGCTATGTTGAAAACGCTGCAAATCGGGTTACGGAGTGTCATCCAAGTCTCACTCGTTATTATTGGATGGGGCTTGATTGGGATGCTATTTGGCTATGCTTTGGGAGCTTTGCTGGTAGTCTTGCTTGGTTCCTATTTTGTCACCGTTCGTCCAAAAATGCCAGGTTTACGTCATTTTAAAAACATCGCAAATTACGCAAAATACTCTTGGTTAAGTGGCCTCAAGTCCCGAGCATACAACGATATTGACATTCTTCTTTTGGGAATCTTTGTTTCAAAATCGTTGGTTGGGATCTATTCTGTAGCCTGGACAATTACGAAATTTCTCGATATGTTTGGAGTAGCAGTCAGCACAGCTCTTTTTCCTGAGATAAGTGAAATATCTGCACAAGAGTCAAAAGAAGCTGCTGCAGGATTAATAGAGGATTCGCTGACGTATGGCGGGTTTGTTGTTATTCCTGGACTCGTAGGGGGTAGCCTGTTGGCAGACCGACTACTCAAAATATATGGCACGGAGTTTGTTCAGGGAACAGAGATACTGTGGTTGTTGCTTGTGTCTATGGTCTTTTATACATATCTCCAACAGCTTCTAAACTCCTTAAACGCAATTGACCGTCCTGACCTCGCTTTCTGGACTAATGTTGTCTTTTTAGGCTCAAATATCACCCTGAACATCATTTTGATCTGGGCTCTTGGTTGGGTCGGTGCTGCAATTGCGAGTGCAACTTCTGCGTTACTTGGATTGATAGTGAGTTACCTGCTGGTTGTTCAGGTGGTCACAATCAAGCCACCAACGAATGAGATTGCAAATCAGGTGGCTGCTGCACTTGGTATGGGGTGCCTCGTGAAAATCTTAGATGTTCTGGTCCGTGAAACCAGAATCGTCCAACACAATTTTGCAATCGTGCTTGGGTTGGTATTTATTGGGGCAGGAACGTATGTTATCTCATTGCTGATAATATCAGGTCAATTTCGACAGATTGTTAGTCGAAATCTCCCGTTCGAATCAGTAAACCGGGTACTCTTGGCTGAAAAGTAGCCACCTCAAAGATAGCCAAGGTCGCGCAACCGATCTTTAGTTGGCGCCGGGTCAGAATCTGCTGTCTGTGTTGATGAACCTTCGACGATCTCTCTTCTTGACTCAAACTCTGGCTTGAACCACGGAACCTTGACGAGTTCTTCTTTCCGTATCTCAGGAGTATGGCCATACATCGGTGTCGGAACTGGCCCAATCCATTCGCCAAACAGTTCGCCGTGGTCAGCTGTGAGTACACTTTTTCCATCGACGGCATCTAACAACTCGGCCACCGAATCAAGCACAATCGAGAGGTTCTCTATGTATCCGTTCCAAGCCTCCTCGGTAGTTATATCTGTCAAGCCATAGTGGAGTGCAGGTCCGACAGACAGAGATGTGTCACCCTCTGGGTCGTCGAGACCATACGTTCGCCGGTACTCCATACCCTGTTCTCCGATAAACGGCAGATGTGGCTGCATATAGTGAACAATCAGCCGCTTGTTCGGGTACTTCTCATGCGCTTCGATCGCCGCTTGTGTCACCGTTTCTGGAAGTACTGTCTGGTATTTTGAATTCCACCCAGAATCCCAGACGTTAATCAATTCGAAAAATTCTGTATCGATTTTGCCTGTGTAGGGGTTTGCAGAGACATAAACAACATCATTGTACGGTCCCGAATCAAAATTTTCTTCCAGAAACTCTAGACTCTGCCCGCCTTTCGATATCCGTGATTCGAGTTTTCCCTCCATCTCGATACAGTCTGCAAACGCATCATACCGGCAAGCATCAAGGAGAAGAAGGTTATCCCAGCTTTCTGAAAGAACATCAACACCAGATTTTGTCTGGGTTTTACTATTTATTAGTTTATTAATTTCTCTATGTTTATAGCTCAACCATCCGAATCCGTATCTTACCCCACTGTATGTGGCGGCGAGGAGTCCCTGTTTCTGATAGCGTTCTCTCACCGTGGCAGTAATCGAAGGCATCAGTACTTGAGTAGTCTGCTCCAGACGTTCGGGTCGGCGCCTTCAAGTTCACTGTCAATCCAGTTTTCAGGCAATGGTTCCGACGATGGTGCAATGTAAAGCTGAACGAGGTCCCGAGAACGACCTTCGTCTGGAACGCCGGCTCGGTGAAGGCAGGTCTGTGTATTTGCAAGCATGACATCACCTGCCACTCCAGTAAACTTGACTGGCTCTCCGTGTTCTTCTACTACATTATTCGGGGCACCGTCGGTTTCACGGTCGAAGCTCGCGTTCCGCTTTGCATATTCTCGGGTGTATTTTTTTGGCATGATATGCAACGGACCATCTTCTTCCGTTGTCTCTCCGAGACAGACGAACAATTTGATATGGTCGCTTGTTTTTCCGTCACAGTGCCAGTGGTTGTTATACACTTCTTTTGACTCCATAAGTTCGGGAGGAATATGATGCGTGCGGTATGCCCGAAGGTTCCGAATTTGTATATGAGAACGGTAGTAGTTCCGCAATATGTTCTTGACCTTTTCTGTCACTAACTGCTCAGCTTCTGGAAAGTACTCTTCTTGTGGACTGTCGATACCTCGTATATACACGTTTCCATCACCCGGATCGTTCGAATGTGATGACTTTGTGTGCTCTTTGTTCTCGATTATGTTATTATACCGTGAGACAACTTCATCAATTACGTCTTCATCGTAAATATTTCCGATTTTAGTGTATCCATTATGCCGTAGTTCCATCGCAGCCTCTAGCTCTTCGCTCTCTTGTGTTGTCTCTATTTGTGGGGGATTACCCGAGGCAGTTCTACATTTAGTCTCTGCTAGATTCCCTCCAAAGTTATTATGAAATCCTGCGAAGTTCCCGTAATACTTTGCACCGACCCACTGGTCTTCTGTTTGTAGGTTCTCATACGGTGCAGAAAGGTGTCGAAGTCCCTCACTAATACCTCTCTTCATCAACTCGTATGCACCATACTTGTTGTAAACTTCATTAGCTTGTTCGAGCGAACTCATTCTAATATAAAGACAATCAGTCTGACACAATATATCTAACGAACTGTATAACTACTGTAGTTGCATTATTAGCCAGCATTCATCGGCTTGCTCTGTTCTGTTTGTGAGACACTAATGTTTTTTAAATCCGACCAATATAGAGGGAAGTGGTTCAGAAGTACCAACACAAAAAAAACTTTCAGCAAACTCACATCCGGTAGAGACCCCCTCAGTCACCATTGTCTACAATCTGTGGATGGTCGATTTCTGGTCTCCGCGAGTCGCGTTTCGTGTATCGAACACAAGGGGAGCACTCTCAATAATATCACCTATTTCAACTGCATCGTGGTTTGTTAGAATGACAGCGATATCGCACGTCTTGAGTGTATCTGGAGTCAGAGAAACAGATTCATACGTACGACCATCAGTTTCGAACTCAGGTACGTGTGGGTCGTGGTATACGACATCGGTACCGCGTTCTTCCAACAATTGAATAACATCATGGGCGGGCGATTCTCGAGTGTCTGAGACATCGGGTTTGTACGCGGCACCGACGATTAGGACGCGAGCGTCAGGGAGCGCGATGCTGTTGTCGTTAACGAGTTTGGTCACGCGATGAACAACGTGTTCAGGCATCTCGCGATTAATCCGGTCAGCAAGATCGATAAACCGTGTTTCGAGGTCTTGCTGATTTGCTTTCCATGAGAGAAATGTCGGATCGACTGGAATACAGTGACCACCCAGCCCGGGCCCTGGATAGAATGGCATGAACCCAAATGGCTTCGTCGAGGCAGCATCAATAGCTGACCAGATATCGACATCAAGCTCGTAGGCAACCTGGGCAAGTTCGTTGATAAGGCCAATATTTACGGCACGGAACGTATTTTCAAGTAGCTTCACAAGTTCTGCTTCAGTGGCAGAGTTTACACGGATTATCTCGTCGAAAACAGGTGTATACAATGCCTCTGCTCGGTTACCACATTCGTCGGTCACCCCACCAAGCACTTTTGGTATTTCGTGTGGAGCATACTCTTCGTTCCCCGGATCGATCCGTTCAGGAGAAAATGCTAAGAAAATATCTTCTCCGACGACAAATCCTGCATCCTCGAATGCAGGGACCACAAGTTCACTAGTGGCTCCCGGATAGACTGTACTTTCGGTGATAATTGTTGTTCCCTCGCGGACAACTGCCGCCAGCCTCTCAACGGCATCAACGACGTAGGACATGTTTGGTGACCCGGTCTTCCGAAGTGGAGTCGGAACGCAAACAGCCACACCAGTAACCTCATCGAGGTCCTCGTAATCAGTTGTGGGTGTAAAGCCACGTTCGAGAGCAGTCCTGATACGCTCGTTCGAGACATCTGTAACGTAGGATTTCCCGTCGTCAAGTTGCGAGATACGCCCGTCATTAATATCGACACCGACCACATCGTAGCCAGCATCTATCATAGACAGTGCGAGCGGGAGGCCAATATATCCGAGGCCGACGACGCCAACACGTTCTGTATTCGTTTTGTTCATGACAGTCTCTTGCGTGACTGGTGTTTGTTAGACTGTCGGTTTGGTAAACGTGTTTAGTATCGAACGATAGAAAGACGGTTACATCGCTGTTGGTTTCGTTTTCATCGCCATTTAACGATACCGTAGAGGTACCCCATTCCGACGAGGCCCGTAAGTAAAACGAGCCAAATTAACTGGCTCACACCGGCAATCGAAGGATTGCTTACAATCCCTTTGAGACGACGAGGGACAGCATCAAGGAGAAGAAACTGAAGAAAGTCCGTTTCTTCGTCCGTGTTTGCCTCAGGAATCAGTACCTCCAAGCCTCGCTTGGAGTACCCCTGCCAGAAGGCACGTTTCGCAAGCCAGACAGGGTCAGTGCGGTAGTCGAATATTTTGTGTGCGACCTTCGCATCCGGGTTGTAGATGACGCCACGGTCAAACTCCTCGCGTAGTCGTGTTCCAATCTCCGATTCTGTTGCCTGGATTTCGGCGTCGCCTTTGCGGCCAACGCTGGGATTAAACCCGCCAAGTTCTTCGATTACCTCCGTCCGGAACGAGATATTCGAGGCGTAGGTGTTCCGGACTTCTTCCAGTGGCTCAGCGAACCAGCGGTCGTTGACACCGATGAGCCAGTAGAACTCTTCGGGGAGAAAGTTCGGTTTTCCCGCAACCCATTCTGGCGTCATATGTCCACCGGCAGCAACCGCATCAGTCTCCTCATAGACACGGACCAGTTCGGCGATCCAGTCTCGGTCTGCAACTGCATCGTCATCTATCTGTGCGACAATATCGCCTGTTGCCAGTTCTAGTCCCTTGTTCCGTGCTGCGCTGATACCGACGTTTTCCTCAGTGCGTGTCACAATGACATTGGGTGTGTCCTCGTAATCCGCAAGCATCTGCTGGTATACTGTGTCGTCTCCATCTGAGACCAACACAAGCTCTACGTCGTCGTATGTCTGCTGTAAAATGCTGTCGACAGCGTCCTCAAAGTCGTCGTACAGATCCATCGTGTACGTACAGATAAGAACTGAAACCCTCATTGTTCATCAGTTTCAACGGTTGTCTTATAAGCGTTATCAACATTTCTTCCTGAGTACCAGGTCGTGTTGTGCTGAGGCCCTCACAAACGCCAATAAGAGAAGTTGAGAAGTTCGGACTGACCGCAGGGTACTCCCTGTTAGGGCCATGTCGAGAGCTAAAGACATTGAATACCGACTCCCAGCCGTATTGACATCGTACAGTTCGCCGGCCTGCATTGCCAACTGTCCAGTGTAGTAAATCCACGTTTACTTAACGGTTGCAGACAAATCAGGCCTATTATGGCGGGGAAAGTAGGTGTCTTTGGCACACCGACCCGACAGGGCTACCTCGGCCTGGCACTGGTTGTCGGGACTGGGGTTGCGACAACCCTGTTTGCGTTATCGCATGTCCTTAGCACTAGCTTCAATGCCAGTGAGGCACCATACGTATTCACGCCAATACTCGTCAGTGTCGCACTCGTCGGAACAGGAATACGGCTCTGGATACGAGAACTCAACGGCACATCGATGCTTCGGATTGGCGGCGGTGTCTTTCTTGGGATGACTGTGTTTGGATTGCTCATCACTTGGACGATTACACACGAGATTATCCGCGGGGGGTCAATCACATACGCACCGTTCGTGACGGTAAACAGCATGAGTATCGGCGCGTTCGTTGGGCTAATTCTCGGCTGGCTAAACGCGAGGAATCGCCGCTACGAGGCAAAACTCGAACGTGAACGGAACAAGCTCAAACAGCAGACCGAAGAGCTCGACGAGTTCGCGGGCATTGTCTCACATGACCTTCGCAACCCGCTCAACGTTGCAACACTCCAAATAGAGAACATCAAGCAGAGCGCTGATAGCGATACCCGTGACTCGATCGGCGAAGTCGAAACTTCCCTGGCCCGGATGGAACAGATTATCGATGATGTGCTAACGATGGCTCGCGAGGGGCAGGCTATTGAGGAAGTTGAACGGGTCTCACTGGTTGATGTTGCTGACTCTGCTTGGGGAAACGTCAAGACGGATGGAGCCAGCATAGCGATCGCTGACGCTGTATACCTCCAAGCCGACAGGGCTGCCCTAGAACACATCTTGGAGAACCTGTTTCGCAACGCCGTAGAACATGGACCCACAGAGCCAAACGCACAGGCTCGACAAAAAGAGGCAGCCGTTGAGACTAGAGAGAGTTCCCAGTTGACTGTCCGTGTCGGTACTCTTGCAAACGGGTTCTACGTTGAGGATGATGGGGCGGGACTACCGGATGCAGTACACGCACACCTGTTTGAGTCAGGCGTGACGACACAGACTCAGGGGACTGGCTTTGGGTTGAGTATCGTCAAGAAACTGGTCACCGCTCATGGCTGGACGGTACGAGCAACCGATAGCGCGGACGGTGGTGCACGGTTCGAGATTGATGATGTAAACGTTAGCGAGGGAGTTCGACAAAGCTGGCTTGTAGAACAATAAGCCAAATGAGAGCAAGAGTAAAGAAATCAGAGCAAAAATTATCTGGCGTTACCAGTTTTCGTAAATTGTCTTCGTGCTGGTAAAGAATCGAAGCCCCTCGTCACCAGATTCACGGTACGTGTTGCTCGAAGAGTCTTTGAACCCGCCAAATGGGACGTGTAGCTCTGTTCCCGACGTCTGTTCGTTGATTTTGACGATGCCAGATTCGATATCGTCCGCGAACTGCTTTGCCTCGGCAAGGTCTTGTGTCGCGATGCTCGCAGAGAGCCCATAATCAACATCGTTGGCGACTTCGAGGGCCTCCTCGTAGCCCGAAACTTTCAATACCGCGAGGACAGGACCGAAAATCTCCTCTTGTGCGATTCGCATCTCATGGTCTACGTCTGTAAACACTGTCGGCTCGACGAAGTAGCCATCCTCGTGGCTGCCACCAGCTAACTCCTCGCCACCGGTAGCAAGCCTTGCTCCTTCGGTCACGCCCACGTCGATATAATCAAGTGTTCCTTCGAGTTCCCCTTCGGAGGCCTGTGGACCCATATCAGCACCGTCTAATCCATGCCCAACGTCGATATCTTCGGCGCGCTCAACGATGCCCTCGACAAACTCATCGTAGACATCCTCGTAGACGATGGCTCGTGAGGTGGCGGTACAGGCCTGTCCTGTTACGCCAAACGCACCCCAGCGAGCAATCGAGAGCGCACGCTCCATATCCGCAGTATCGGAGACGATGAGGGGATTCTTGCCACCCATCTCAGTCTGGACGCGCTTCATATCCTCGGTCGCCCCATCGTACACCGAGTAGCCGACGGATTTGCTTCCCGTAAAGGAGACGGCATCGACAGCATCGTGCTCAAGAATTGCGTTACCAACTTCACTCCCAGAGCCGGTAACGTAGTTGACGACGCCGTCAGGGACACCAGCCTCGTCGAAGCATTCAAACAGCTTACGCGTGCAGTTTGGCGCGTTGCTTGCGGGCTTGAACACAACTGCGTTCCCGGTCGCAATAGCAGGTGCCATCTTCCAGACCGGAATGACAAACGGATAGTTCCAAGCCGTAATGAGGCCAGCGACACCGACAGGCTCACGGACGACAGAAAGGTCCTTATCCGGTGTGCTGGATGCTTTTTTGTCGTGGCCGAAGTCCCGAACTCGCTCGGCGTAATAGTAGAGGATATCGATGGCACGGGAGACTTCGCCAGCGGCTTCAGGAACGGTCTTCCCTTCCTCGCGTGTCAGAGTCTCCGCGAGTTCGTCGCTTCGAGCACGAATCTCTTCTGCAACACGTCGGAGAACGTCGCCACGCTCGGTTGCCTGACGATCTGCCCACTCTGTCTGTGCTTCGGTTGCTGCTGTTACTGCGGTGGTAACATCTGCTGCAGACGAGTACTGGAACTCGCCAATCGTCTCTGTCACATCTGCCGGGTTATGCACAGTAACCGTCTCACCACTCGCTGATTCCTGCCACTCCCCATCGATGTAATTTCCGTATGTATTGGTCATCGTCATACTCTCGTTCCCGTGCTGTGGAGTAATAGATTCTGGTTGATACGGCGGTCCGAGCCTCGGAATCGCTGCGAATGCGATAGATACCACTCCGACATTGTGATTGTGTCGGATAGATAGACAAAGTTGGATCTCTGGTCCAACGAGAGCAAGTCGCTACGTGTGAGTTGGCTTCGTTTCTAAAATGCAGTTCACAGCCAGAGTGGCTGGAAGCGGCACAGTTCAGGTCAGCTGAATATCGTCGATATCGTGATGGCGGCGAGCCAGTGTTCGTGCAGCTTCGATATTCCGACCATCCGTCCCGATTGCCGCGCCGTGGTCTTCCTGTGCCACCTCGGCGTAGGCCACCAAGTCATCGTTCTCGCTGATCGTCACGTTATACACCGCAGCGGGTGCAAGCGCATTTGCGACGAGGTCCTCGGCGAAAGACGCGTCTTCGACGAGTTTGATTGTGCGTCCAAGACGCTGTTCAACTTGACGGACATGCTCACCGTCTGCCCCGATGGCTTTGCCCATCTCGCCGGCCTTGATTAGGAAGACAACGCGGTCGTACTCGTCATCTACCACGCAGTCCCGGACAGTAGCCTCTGTCTCTTCCTCGAACAGCGCCGCATACTGCCGTGCTTCGTCCGAGAGCGTAAACCCCATGCTCAGTCGGCCTGTTGTTCGGCACTCATCCGCAGGTCAACGTCACCAGTTCCGAGCTTGATGGGTTTCCCGACGATGACGTTCTCCGTGACGCCATCGAGTTCGTCGATTTCTCCGTGGATTGCGGCATCAAGCAGGTGACTGACCGTCACCTCGAAGGCTGCACGCGCAAGCACAGAGTTCTTCGAGCCCGAGATACCGTGACGACCAATAGACTCGATTTCGCCGTTGTTGGTCATAATATCCGCGACGAGCATGAGGTGGCGGATATTTACCTCGCCAAGCCCCTGCTCTTCGAGCGTGTTCATCGTCTCATCGATGATGGACTCACGGGCCGCCTCGATACCGAGGTTCTTGTGAATCTCGTGGACGTTGTTACAGGTTGTCCGGCTGGCGTCGACACCTTCGAGTTCAAGAACGTCACCGAAGGCCGACCCCTCGGTATAGAGGACAAATTGCTCGCCTTGGTCTGTCTCTTCCTTTCGGATAACGACCCGCGAAACCTCTTCGATTCCTTTGAACGTGATTTCACGAAGCTCCTCAACGAGTTGGAGTAGGTCGCGATACGATGGTTCCTCAGGACCGAACTCGATGCTGAGTCCTTGTTGGACTGTCTCGACATCAAGATTTGATTCGATAGTTGCCGCAATCTCTTCGGCGACCTGAACTGGGTCATCAACAGTCGGCCAGCGCTCGTCGAGTGTATCTTCGTTGAGCGATACCTGAACGAGCATATCGGCGACATTTGTTGAGACATCTCCGAGCTGGAGAATATTCGTCGCCTCGATTTTCCAGACAACCTCGTGGGCACGCTCGCGATTTTCGGCGTACTCATCTTCGAGGAAGACGTTCATCATCGGCGTGTCCGGCTCTTTCCGGGCGTCGACCAGTTCAATCAGCCGAGGTAGCCCTTGGGTCACGTCAATCTCGGCGACCCCTGCGAAGTGGAAGGTGTTCATCGTCATCTGGGTCCCGGGTTCCCCAATACTCTGGGCGCTGACGGTTCCGACAGGGTCAAGCGGATCAACCCGCGACTCTTCGTACTCGCTGACTGTCGCCTGTACGATTTTTTCGGCCTGATCTGTTGTTACGTCTCGTTCTTCGAGCGTGCTGTACAGTTCGTTTCGGAGACGAATCGGAAGATTTGTCTCCTCAACGAAGACTTCAATGTCGTCGGATACGTCGTGTCCTGTCATGGTTTCACCTCAGTCGTCGGTCTGGGCGAGCCACCAGTCGTCGGCGTGCTCGGAGAGGTTGGTTGGTTCTCTCGTCTCACCCAGGAAGCGCTGTTTCTCTGTTGTGTCGTCAAACTCACTGTCGAGCACCTTGTCGGCAATCTGGTCGACATCGACTGCCGGCTCTGTCACGTCACTCGATACCTTCGTCGGTGAGGTTCCGTCCTCACCGAACTCGAACTGGACAATAGTGTCTGATGTGTCTCGAACAGTTCCGTCGTACTGTGCTTCGAGTTCGGTCAACGCGTTGATGAGGCGACGCTGGAGGTATCCGGACTTCGATGTCCGGACTGCTGTATCGACCAATCCTTCACGTCCACCCATCGCGTGGAAGAAGAACTCCTTTGGATCGAGTCCTTCACGGTAAGAGTGCTCGACGAAGCCGCGTGCATCCGCCGAGAGGTCACCCTCAGCGAAGTGGCTCAGTGTCCGGTCTTCGTACCCGCGGTTGATTCGCTCTCCGCGGACGGACTGCTGACCGACACAGCCGGTCATCTGTGTAAGATTCAACATTGACCCACGAGCACCGGAGTCGGCCATGATGACCGCTGGGTTCTCATCGCCAAAGTGTTCCTCGGCGATTTCTCCTGCGCTGTCACGTGCCTGTCCCAGTGCCTGCATGATTTTCATCTCGACTGTCTCGTCGACTGAACGACCCGGCAGTGGTTCGAGTTCACCCTGCTGGTAGATGTCGATGAGTTCCTCGACGCGCTCGTTTGCTTCCTCGATTGCCTCGTCGACCTGTGCCTGGGCCTCCGGTGGAATCGACTCATCGTCGATACTGATTGAGAACCCAAAGTGCATGATGGTCCGGACTGCAAGCGAAGAGACCTCGTTGATGAAGATGCGGCCCCGCGTCTTGGAGTATAGTTTCGCAATGCTATCAACTATCTCACCGCCGAACGCACCGACGGCGTCAGCATCCACAGTTCCTTCGAGTAGCTGGCCGTCTTCGATAACAACGTTGTCTCCAGCATTCGAAGTGAACTCTAGGTTGAGGTCATCCGGCAACAGCTCCGAGAAAATCGTCCGCCCCGTCCAGTACGCTTTCCCGTCTTCTGTCCCGTCTGACTCCGGCAGTTCGTCGATGCGAGTTGTCCGGAGCAAATCAAGCGCCTGTGTCTCGTTGAACCGGGGGTTCTTGTTGGTCAACAGGTAGGTTCCTGTAATGTGGTCCTGAATTGCGCCGATAATGTTTCGCCCTTCTTTTGGGCTGAGCATCTGTTCTTGAACACGCATTAGCACACGGGCCTCCGCTCGGGCCTCCTCGTTTTGCAGCGCGTGCATGTTCATCTCGTCACCGTCGAAGTCAGCGTTGTACGGTGGACAGACTGTCGTGTTCAGACGGAACGTCTTGTATGGCATTACGACGACTTCGTGGGCCATGATTGACATCCGGTGTAGCGACGGCTGCCGGTTGAAGATGACAATGTCGCCGTCGGTCAGATGACGGGAAACTTCCCACCCAGATTCGACTTTCTCTGCGAGTTCCTCACAGTTTTTCTCGGTAACTTTCAGCCGGCGACCGTCCGAGCGCCTGACATAGTTGGCTCCCGGATGCTCCTCAGGGCCGTTGCTGACGTACCGACGAGCGTCTTCGAGATTGCGCTCGTTGACGTTCATCGTCTGTGTCATCTCGCTGGCGATCCGATCAGGGACGCCGACCTCGTTGAGACTGAGTGTCGGGTCCGGCGAAATGACTGTCCGTGCCGAGAAGTTTACCCGTTTCCCGGACAGTGAACCGCGGAACCGACCCTCTTTGCCTTTAAGACGCTGAGAGAGGGTCTTCAGGGGACGACCCGAGCGGTGTCGGGCCGGTGGTGTCCCCGAAATTTCGTTGTCCATGAACGTCGTGACGTGGTACTGCAACAGCTCCCAGAGGTCCTCGATAATGAGCTGTGGCGCACCGGCTTCACGGTTCTCCATGAACCGCTGGTTGATACGGATAATGTCGACCAGCTTGTGCGTGAGGTCGTCCTCCGAACGCTGACCGTTGTCGAGCGTAATCGACGGCCGAGCTGTCACCGGCGGAACCGGCAGGACCGTCAGAATCATCCATTCTGGCCGGGAACGGTCAGGGTTAATTCCGAGGACATCAAGGTCTTGATCCGGAATCGCCTCAAACCAGTCCCGGATATCAGACGGCATCAGCTTGTTCATGTCTTCTTCGGTCAGGTCGACATCGAGTGCCGACTCGATTGCCTCGCGGTCGTCCTGCCGTGGACGGAAGTCACCGGAGAGTATCTCTTGAACACGACCGGCATCGATGCCGGTTTCCTCGGCAAGTTCTGTTGGGCTGATGCGCTGCCCATCTTCTTCGTCAGGCTCCATTGCCGACGCAATACGGTCGGGGTACTCCGAGGAGAGAACCTGCTGGACCTCGTAGTACGTTGTCGGCTTTTCATGCTGGACGTCGAACTGAGGTTCGCCACAGTGGGGACAGCGGTCTTTTTTTCGTGCCTGCCTCACAGCAGCTTTCGTTACGTCGTTGAGCCCTTCATCGAGGTCCCGTGCCCGTTTGAGACGTTCATGGAACTCCTGTTTCTCGTCATCTTGAAGCAGGAGCCGAGAACATTCACGACAGGTGCCACGAAGCAGACGGCGAATCAGCTTCGAGAATCCGACGTGGATAACAGGTGCTGCAAGTTCGATGTGGCCGAAGTGGCCGTTACACGAACCACTGTGCTGGCCACAGGTTTTGCACTCCAATCCGGGGTCGATGACTCCCAGACGGGGGTCCATGAGACCCATGTCAATTGGGAAGCCGTCGTCGTCGTACGTGTCGGCCGTGATGACCTTGGTAGCGCTCATCTCACGGTACTCCTCGGGATCCATCAGGCCAAACGTTATCTCGCTGATTTCTTTTGGTGCGTGCTGACTCATGTTAGACTGCGTCCTCCAGTTCGATTCGCGGGGCAATTCCGAGCGCTTTCATCTCGTCGAGCAAAAGCTTGAACGCGTAGGACATCTCGATGGAGTGTATCTCTGTCTCTTCGTCACAGTTAGGACAGTAGACACGCCGTTGCTCGACGTTCTCGACTGCAGCCATTCCACAGTTGCCACAGACGTTGATGAACTCGCGGTCCGATTCGTCCAGAAGACGCTCCTTGAGCGTCATGGCCGCGCCGTGACCGATGAAAACGTCACGTTCCATCTCTCCGATACGGAGCCCACCTTCCCGAGCACGCCCTTCAGTTGGCTGCCGGGTGAGCACCTGTACCGGGCCACGGGACCGGGCGTGAATCTTGTTCGACACCATGTGGTAGAGCTTCTGGTAGAAAATAGTGCCAACGAAGATTTCGGCCTCGATTTTTTCACCCGTAATACCTGAGTACATGACCTCTTTCCCGCTGGATTTGAAGCCACGGTCTTCGAGTGCACCGCGAAGTTCGTCCTCGTCTTCTCCGGTAAAGGGTGTCCCGTCGACACGCCGTCCCTCAAGCGAGCCAACTTTTCCACCAATCATCTCAAGGATGTGACCGACAGTCATCCGTGACGGCAGTGCGTGTGGGTTGAGAATAAGGTCCGGGACAACGCCGTCACCGGTAAATGGCATGTCTTCCTGTGGTGCGATGTGGCCGACGACTCCCTTCTGTCCGTGTCGTGAAGCAAACTTGTCTCCGAGTTCCGGTATTCGTTCGTCACGGACAGAGACTTTCGATAGCTTCGAGCCGTCTTCGCCTTCCATCAGCGTTACTGTATCGACAACACCAGACTCACCCGAGCGCATCGTCACACTCGTTTCGCGGCGCTTCTGGGGCGAAAGGCCGCCCATGTCGTCAGGTTCTTCGAGGAATCGTGGCGGTGACGTTTTCCCGAGCAAGACGGCGTTTTCGCCGACTTCTTCTTCTGGGTTGACGAGGCCGTCCTCGTCAAGATGGGTGTACGCTTCTTCGCCACGCGCTCCTCGAACCTCGTCGTCCGGAATCTCGAATCGGTCTTCTTGTCCACCGGGGTACCGCCGTTCTTCGCCCTCGTAGGTCCGGAAGAAATGGGAGCGGGCAAGTGCACGCTCGACTGACCCCTTGTTCATCACAAGGGCATCCTCGATATTGAACCCCTCGTAGCTCATCACGGCGACAACAAAGTTCTGTGCAGCCGGGCGGTCGTCGTACCCAATCTGCTCAGTTGTCTGTGTCTTGACCAGCGACAGCTGTGGGTAGTGCAGAAGATGCTGGCGCGTATCGGGCCGAATTCGATAGTTTGCCGAGGGCAGACCAAGTGACTGCTTGATCATTCCTGACCCCATGGTGATACGCGGTGAAGCGTTGTGTTCGGGATACGGAATCATGCCTGCACCGATACCGAACATCAGTTGTGGGTCAATTTCCAGATGGGTGTGGTCTTCTGTCAGTTCATCTGAATCAACCGCGACGAGGATATCTTCCTCTTCCTCTGCATCGATGAACTCGACGTAACCACGCTCAACAAGGTCTTGGAACTCGACTTCGCCTTCCTTGAGTGCGTCAACCTCGTTGTCAGAAATAAGCGGGTCACCGTTTTCGACCACCAGTAGCGGTCGTCGAGCACGGCCAGCGTCAGCGTTGATGATAACTTCCCGTGTGCGGTCCTTGACCGATACGTTGACCATATCGCTGACTTCGCCTCGTCGGCGCGACTGTCGGATCTGTTCTGCGAGCTGTTCCGGGTCGGGGTGTGTCCCAACCAAACTCCCGTTTACGTATACTTTGGCTTCTCGTCCCTGGCTCATGAGTTTAGTCGTCCGCGGGGGCTTCAATGCCCTCGATGCCTGGGATGCCTTCGACACCCATCCCGGCAAGTTCCTGTTTCAGCTCCTGTTCGTCTTCGACATTCTGTGAGAGCTCCATCGCCTGCGCGAAGTTTTTCACAAGCCCACAGTTTGGCCCCTCGGGCGTTTCCGACGGGCAAATTCGTCCCCACTGCGTCGCGTGCAGGTCTCGTGCCTCGAAGTGTGGCTGAGACCGGCTGAGCGGCGAGCGAAGTCGCCGCAGGTGGCTGAGGACACCCATGTAGTCTGTCCGGTCGACCAGTTGTGAGACACCAGAACGACCACCGACCCAGTTACCGGTTGCAATTGGGTGTTCAAGCCGTTCGGTCAACACATCCGACCGAACCACCGTCGACACTGAAAGTTGACGGTTCCGCATGTTTGCGCGTTCGAGCTGGTATTTCACGTCCCGGGCTAGTTTGTTGAGCGCCGTCCGGAACAGGTCACGCATCAGGTCACCAGAAACCTTCAGGCGCTTGTTCGCGTAGTGGTCTTTGTCATCTGCTTCACGGCGGTCGAGTGCCAGTTCGAAGCAGGCCTCGGCCATCCGACAAAGGTAGTAGGCCTTGTTGATACGAACGTCCTCCTCTTCGACACCTTCCTCGTGGAGATGGGGAAGTAGGTAACGGTCGATGACGTAGTTGGCCCGTTTGAGCTGGTAGTTCTTGCCTTGTCCCGAGGCAACACGTTTTCCGAGTGCCTCGATTGCGCCTTCAGTTGTCTGGACATCGGCAGCCTCCAGATTCTCAAGCATGAACTTCACAATTTCGGGGTCGTCGCTGACCCGGTGGACAATCTCTTCGTCCGATTCTAGCCCGAGTGCTCGGACCAGAGTGACGAAGTTGACGCTGCCCGAGACGGAGGGGAACGACACCTCGAGTAGACCGTCGCGAGTCCGCTCACAGAGCACGAGCGCACGGTACCCACGGCGCTGTGAGAACGTCTTGGCGACCTCAATCTGGTCACCGTATTTCGTGTCCGTCTCTGCCAGAATCTTGTTTGGCGCGAGGTCCTCACTCGTCATCAGGACGCGCTCGGAGCCATTGACAATAAAGTAGCCACCAGGGTCGGCAGGGTCCTCACCGATATCGATGAGTTCTTCGCGCGTGAAGTTCGCGATGTTACATTTATCTGAGCCGACCATGATTGGCATCCGGCCGATTTTTGTCTCGGTCTGGTCGACAACCATCTCTTCTTCTTCTTCGCCGCCTTTGATAACGGCCATCTCCATGAACACCGGTGCGGAGTAGGTAATGTTCCGGAGTCGGGCTTCCTGTGGGTACAGTAGCTCCTCACTCCCATCAGCCTCCCGGACACGGGGCGTGACGACGCGCACGTCACCCAACTCAACGTACACCGGTTCTTCGCCTTCTTTGTCTCCGATGTCGGTGTCGATAGTCTCCTTCTCGTCGACAACCTCTTGCATGCCCCGGCCGAGGAAGTTGTTGAACGAGCGGAAATGATGTTCTGCGAGCCGTTCTCGTGAAAAGTACTCCCGTGAAATTTCGCGTTTGTCCTCAATATCCATTATTTCACCACCAATCGGTATACGACGGCTGTCTCTGTTGTCCGTGAATCTCGGGTAATCTTGATTACATCGCCCACTTCGGCCTCCTTGGGCAGTGCAGAGTCAGTCCGTTGTATTTTCGGCAAGTCTGGTTTGTCGATGTTATACTCCTGAAGTACCTCCTCGAGCTCCTCATCGTCGAGGACGGTATGGTCGGGCACGAGTTCGTGGTTGGTTACATCTACCATGAGTGTGGCTTACCGGCGAAGAATCTGTTCGTAGATACTACAGTACCATATCTCTGCAAAGCATATAACCCTTATCAAATACGTCTTGCACAGCTACCAGACCCCGAATATGGGTCAGGGATTACTAGACACGTGTGATTTTGTGTCGTGGTATAAAATACCTTGCGTGACAACTTTGATTGGAAAGGCTTAATACTGAAACCCCGATACGGAGTAGTGAAGGAAGCCCGGATGGTGTAGTGGCCCATCATACGACCCTGTCACGGTCGTGACGCGGGTTCAAATCCCGCTCCGGGCGCTTCTCTGAATTGAAACCCAATTACAGAGTATTGCAGGAAGCCCGGATGGTGTAGTGGCCCATCATACGACCCTGTCACGGTCGTGACGCGGGTTCAAATCCCGCTCCGGGCGCTTCTCTGAATTAACCATTAAGCAGCTGCTTTTGCGTATTGTGAACGATTGTGCCAGATATTCGTAAGCAATCACAGTATCTACAAGAAATACTTATTATCTCATGCGCACGCTCGAACAGTAGCCCGACGCCGGGAACGAGCTGTCGAGAAAATGGAGGGGTGGTCTAACGTATCGAAATGGATCTACTAACCGCAACATGGTGCACTTTGCTGTAGCAACAAGAAGACAACAGACCACTCGGAGAATAGCAAAGGTGATAGAAATATCATAATTCATCTGTCATAAACTGACTAAACTATGGTATATGTGGACAAACAGTGACGTTTGCCAAGTCAAAATTGAGGCGATTTTATCACCAGGAGATGTTTCACCGATGGAAGTTGTGTATAACGGCCTGTCGAGAGAGTGTATGGCGATAATTTTATACCGTTTGGATTGGTTTGTCAGTATAGAATGTCCAGAAACGCAGACGGCAGTAAACCGGATCGTACACGACGCCGACTTCTCGCCGCCCTGGGCGGGAGCGCCAGCGTAGCCCTCGCTGGTTGTTCAGCAATCTTTGGCGGAGACGACGAGGATGGCGAAGACGGCGGAGAAACCCCTACCCCTAGCGGAGACGGCGAAGATGGTGAAGATGGCGGTAGCAGCGACGGTGAAGATGGTGAA
The DNA here is from genome assembly GCF_026586665.1 of Halovenus rubra. Classification (GTDB taxonomy): domain Archaea; phylum Halobacteriota; class Halobacteria; order Halobacteriales; family Haloarculaceae; genus Halovenus; species Halovenus rubra. Next base: position 30,647 of record NZ_JAODIY010000004.1, on the reverse strand, counting down.
GATGGCGGTAGCAGCGACGGTGAAGATGGTGAAGACGGCGGAGACATGACCCACGCAGATAAGGCACAGGCTGCCTGGGAGACTGTAGCTAACAACCCCTCGCCGAAAGATCAGGACCTCCGGAACGAGGCATATGTCGAGATCGAAGAAGCTGTACGCGACGATATGGTGATGATCAACTTTGCACACGACATCACCGAGAACTTCTGGTATCCGAAGGTTGACTGGGACCGCACAGGTGCACTCGGCGGCTCCTATCACCAGCACAAGACAACCTCAGTCGAAGGGTCGGACAGGCTGCAGCTTGTTAACTCAACCAACTCTTCACTTGACCCGGTCGAATCTGACGACACCGCGTCGGCGACCGTTATCCACAAGTGTTACGATAAACTGGTCCACTACCCACAGGGCGTTCCAGAACTCCAAAATCAGGTGCTTGATTCCTTCGAACTGTCCGACGACGGACTCACCTACACGTTCAGCCTGAAAGAGGGCGTCATGTTCCAGAACGGTGACGAGTTGACTGCAAGCGACGTGAAGTACACGATTCGTCGGCTTGCAGAGGCAGACCAAAGCGTTCGTGCAGAGTTCGTCTTCGACGCACCAAACGGTGCAGGGATTGCACACGAGACCGAGACTGTCACAGACGACGAGGGTAATGAGAGCGAGGAAGTCGTGCCAGACTCGCTGGCAATTGAAATCGTCGACGACTATACGCTCAAAGTGACGACCGAAGTCCCCAACCCGGCTGTTATGGACGTCTTAACGTATCAGGCGTTCGGTATCCTGCCGGAAGGACTCATCGGAGACATTGAGGGATACGACGGAGAAGTTGGCGTCGACACGCTCCGGACCCAGCAGACGTTCGGAACAGGACCGTGGCAGCTCGAATCGTGGTCCCAAAACGAAGAGATGTTGCTGAGCCGGTTCGATGACTACTACGGCTCGACAGCAGAGCAGGCAGAAATTATTTACCGTATCGTTGAAGACCCCGAGCCACGGTGGACACTTATCCTCGAGGAGAACCTCGATATCTTCAGCATCCCGACGTCGTTCTATAACCGAAACAACTACACGGTCAACGAAACTGACGACCGTGGTCGCGGAGTAGGAACGTATTATCTCGAACAAAACGACGTTGACCTTGGCTACCAGCGGTTCACGTCGCTCGTTACCCGCTACTTTGGGTTCAACGTTGCAAACACCGAGCGACCAGTTCGAAAGGCAATCGCATACGTGCTCGGGCAGAACGAAATCAACGATCAAGTCTTCGAAGGTCGGAAAGAGCCGGCATTCAGCTTCACACCGCCGTCGATCTGGCCGACTGGAACCGACGGCTACGACCAATGGGTCTCTGAATGGCCATACGGAACAGAAGACGAACCCGGCGCAAGCAACGTCCAGGCCGCAACTCAGCTCCTCGAAGAGAATAATATCGAGGAGACTGAGTTCACCGTCACGACCTACAAGAGTCCGACCTACCAGGATGCAGCAGCACTCGTCCGAGATAAGCTCGCCTCAACAAGTGTCAACTTCACGCTCGAAGAGGCCGCGTTCTCGGACCTCATCCAGCGTGGGTACGACGGCGACCTTCAGATGTACTCGCTTGGATGGGCATGGAGCTGGGAGAGTGTCGCGTACGGTCACTTCGGCTTCGAGCCGAAAAACACCGACACCTCCGGTATGCCCGAAGACAACAACGGGTATTACCTCGACTGGCATGTCAACCTCTCGGAAAACCAGTAACACAGCAGTGTAGACCGACTCGCCGTCGAATCGTTCACTAATATTTCGTCGACATCCGTTTGTGTCCCCTTACTATAAATGATACCCTCAGCCCGACAGACGAACGTACGTCTAAACAGTTGGACAAATGGCTACAGTGGCCAGACAACCGAAAGATATTGCCGATTCATGCCGTGTGACGACAAGGCAGGAGACGGAGTCGAAAGCAGGATATATATTGCAGAGGCAAGCAACATTGGATATATGCTCCGTCAGCCGTGGAACTACAGAGAATTTCGAGACGGCCACTCCGTCGGTGAGGGACAATGAGCCGGTGGCGCTATCTCGCACAGCGCATTGCAATGTCAGTGCCGGTCGTGTTCTCTGTTATCACGTTCCTATTTTTGGTCCTCCGACTCGGGCCGCTTGATCCAATTGCTGCCCGACTTGGTCAAAATGCACAGGGTGCAAATGTACAGCGGTTGCGTGAAGAAATCGGACTAGACGACCCGCTCTGGGAACAGTTCGCAGACTACCTCGTTGAGACGGTGACGTTTTCGGGCGAATCGTGGGTGGTTCGTAACGGTACCGACGTCAGCGATATGCTTCTTGAAGTTGCTGGCCCGACCATCTGGTTGGGTGTCTGGGCTATCGTCTTGCCGCTGTTTATCGGGCTTCCACTCGGCTTCTATGCCGGCCTGCATCCCAACTCGGCAAGTGATATTATGGCGAATGTGACCGGGATAATTTGGCGGTCAATGCCAAACTTCTGGCTTGCCGTCCTCGCACTCGCGTTCCTCCGCTCAACCGGCAATGGAAGTGGACCGTTCGGGTTCGACTGGTATACCTTTGGACCAACCACCCAAAGCGCCGTCGGGACACCGAACCTCGACTTTGCTACAATTGGTGATGTATTCGGAGCGCCAATGCTCACCGGAATGGACTGGTCTGCATTTTTCGTAGACGTTAAACTCATTTTGCCTGCAGCGATTATTCTCGGTTCATCATCGATGGCTGCAGAGCTCCGGCTTGGCAGGACAGCAGTCCTCGAAAATGTCAACTCGAATTACGTGGAAACTGCCAAAGCAAAGGGCCTCAAAGGTCGAACCATCGTCTGGAAGCACGTATTCCGGAACGCCCTCATTCCACTCGTACCGATTGTTACGAATGAGGCGTTCATTCTTATCGGTGGCTCGGTCATTATGGAACAGATTTTCAACATCAACGGACTCGGCCGGATGTATTTCCGGGCGATACAGACTGCTGACGTTCCGCTTGCAGGCTCGATCGTGTTCTTGTTCACGGTAATTATCATCTTCCTTAATATTCTCCAAGATATTCTGTATACAATTATCGACCCACGGGTGGGATACGACCAATGAGCAACACAGAATCCGAACAATCCATGACTGACACAGCGGTGCGGACTGATGGTGGAACCGAGACAAAACAATCACTCCGTCAACGAGTGTTGAGTAATCCCGAACCAGCAGCCATCTGGCTTGCCGGTCTTGCATTGCTCGTTGCCGTTGAGTTGGGACGATTCGTCGATTGGGCCCTTACCATCGGCGGTGGTATCAAGTTCATACTTGATGGAATCGTGGCCACTCCCACTTGGGTTGGGTCAAACTTCGAGGGCACTCTTGGCTTTGTTGCGGGTGCAGTCGCCTCAGATATTACGTCACTGCTCTTATTGTTTATTGTCGCGGTGTTCTTGCGGGCATATCTCCCGTTTCATCCTGATGAAAAACTTGGCCTTGACCTCAGCCGGAGTCGTCATCTCTGGTTCGAGCGTGGATTCGTCACAGCAGTGCTTGCAGCCGTTGTGAGTGTACTAGTGTTTACACCGATTGGTGCTGCCCTCAAGAATGAGGTTGGCTTCTATGTTGGAATACTAGATTCGCTTGCAGACACCCAAACACTGCTCAGCAGGGAGACAATTCCCAACCACGGATACCAGACAGCAAGCGGGAGTTGGGAGGGAACGTTCCTTGGCCTCTCTGCACGGAGCGCTTGGCTCGTCCGATTTACCATGGTTTGGGTGTACGCGGCAGTTGTTATGAGTTGGCTCTGGCGCGGCTACAATGTCTACCGGGAACATTACCGAAGAATGGACTGGACGCCGCGTGACGACGTTATTGACCGGCTCCGAAGCCACAACTGGGGACGGTTTGGTCTCGTTGTCGTGATTGGCTTTATTGTGCTCGCATTGTTTGCACCGGTGATAGCGACCTATCCAATTCAAGAAAACGTGTACGAACCGTACTCACAAGATTCCGAGTTTAAATATTTCAACGAAGAGGCTGGTGAAGTCCAGACAGCACTTCATGGCGACGCGAACATCAACAGCAGGTCGCAGGGAGCTGGGTCGCAAAACGTCGGAATCAACCAATATGATGATTATGGCCGATATGCACCGCTTGGGACGACGACGTCAGGCGAGGATCTGATGACACATATCGCATACGGTGCACAGACATCACTCTCTATTGGCCTGATTGCACTGTTCCTCGCACTGGGAATAGCGATGTTGTTGTCACTGGCAAGCGCATATTACGGTGGGATAATTGACCTAATGGCGATTATCGGGACCGATACCATCATTTCCATCCCGATTTTTGTCTTGGTATTGATGATGTCCGTCGTGTTCCAGCAGGGAGATGTCTGGATTGCGGAGCCGATGGATGGAGGGTTGCTCCTCGCGCTGATTTTCGCGTTCGCATATATGCCGGGAATGTGGCGCTCAATTCGTGGCCCATCGCTACAGGTTGCCGAAGAAGAGTGGGTTGACGCGGCAAAGAGTTACGGACAGACCCCACTTGCAATCATGCGCAAGCATATGGCTCCCTACGTGATGAGCTATCTCATCATCTATGGCTCACTGCTCGTCGGTGGCATGATTATTGTCACCTCGGCGCTCTCGTTCCTCGGGTATGGGGTATCCGAGCCGACACCCGAGTGGGGCCGACTGATTGCTTCGGGACGGAACGCTGTCTCGACCCAATCGTGGCACGTCTCGACGGTGTCAGGCGCAATGATTGCGATCGTTGTGACTGGCTTTAACGCACTTGGTGACGGCATCCGCGATGCGATCGACCCGCAAGCCGAAGCAAACGCAGGTGGCTCCGGAGGTGGTGCCTGATGTCGATAGAGACAACAACACAAGACCAGCGTTCGAACGAGAAGCCGCTTATCGATGTCCGGAACCTACAAACAGCGTTTTTCACTGACAAAGAAACCATCCGAGCCGTTGATGGTATCTCAGTGAACATTGATGCAGGCGAAACTGTCGGTATCGTCGGAGAGAGTGGGTCTGGCAAGAGTGTGACCGCCCGTTCGATAATGGGACTCGTCGAAAAGCCCGGACAGATTCTCAAAGGGAGCAGTGCTCGATTCCACCAACTTGAGACTGTCAAGGCATATGCATCAGAGTTCTCGGATCATACCGTCGAAGTCTCTCAACTACGGGATCAGCACAATCCACAGGACCTGCTCGACAGAATACAGTCGGATATCTCACCCGAAACATTCGACCGAGACAACAGAAGCGATATTACGCTAACTGACATTCTCGCCGCCGGCTACGGTGACAAGTTGGGTATCACAAGCGAACGCGATTGTGTGTTCATCACAGGCCGAAGCGGTAATCGGCCAGAAAATATTACGAGCGGTTTCATCGAGCTCACGCGCCTCGAAGGAGAGATGCAACGCAAGATGCGCGGTGGCCGAATTACGATGGTGTTTCAGGACCCGCTGACGAGTCTGAACCCTGTATTTACAGTTGGAAATCAGATAAAAGAGGCCCTAGACCTACACCGCGGGCTCACCGGCGAAGAAGCAACCCGCGAAGCCGTCGAACTTCTTGAAGCAGTTGGGATTCCCGACGCTGGTCGGCGTGTCGACGAGTATCCACACCAGTTTTCGGGAGGAATGCGCCAGCGTGCCGTCATCGCGATGGCACTGGCATGTGAGCCGGAGTTACTCATCTGTGACGAGCCAACGACAGCACTCGACGTAACGATTCAGGCCCAAATCCTCGAGTTACTCGAAGAGATTCAAGAAGAGCGTGATATCGGTATTATGTTCATTACCCACGATATGGGTGTCATCGCCGAAGTATCTGATAGAGTGAATGTGATGTATGCTGGCGAGGTTATCGAGAAAGCGGACGTTATCTCGCTGTTTGAGAATCCAAAACACCCCTACACTCGTGGGCTCCTCCAATCAATACCGGGTGGACAGGGAGGAGACCGCCTACAAACAATCGAAGGGAACGTTCCGACACCGAACGAGCCCGCAGACTACTGTCGATTCGCACAGCGCTGTCCTAAAGCGTTCGACGCCTGTGACGTAGTTCACCCGAAGCACGTAGAGGTTTCTGAACAGAACGATCACACCGCCGCCTGCCTGCTGTACCCCGAAGAGAAGTCACAAGCAGGAGCAGTCAGTCTGCACAGGGAGAAAGGTAAGGCGGGAGACGGCGACAGAATGCGAGGTGAGAAGCAATGAGCCAGAACCTAGTTGAATCCGGCGCTGAGGTATCGAGCGACCGACGGCGGGAGCGTGAAAAGCTGGTCGAAATTCGCAACCTAAAGACGTACTACGGCGAGTCCGGCCTGTTTGGCGGCCGTCCAGTCAAAGCTGTCGACGGTGTTTCATTCGATATTTTCAATGGCGAAACGTTGGGGCTGGTCGGTGAGTCAGGCTGTGGGAAGACAACACTTGGTCGAACGTTGCTTCAACTCGAAGACGCAACCGGTGGCGAAGTCCGGTACGATGGAACCGACATCACCGAGTTAAGCGGCGACGAGCTTTATCAGTGGCGCCGGAATGCACAGATGGTGTTCCAAGACCCTGACTCCAGTCTTAACGACCGGATGACTGTCGGAGAGATTGTCCGGGAACCGCTTGATGTCTACGAATGGGGAACCCCCCAAGAGTGCAGAGAACACGTCAAAGAGTTGTTGGATATAGTCGGACTCCGGCCCGAGCACTACTACCGCTATCCCCACCAGTTCTCGGGAGGGCAGCGTCAACGTATCGGTATCGCTCGGACGCTCGCATTGGAGCCTGATTTTATGGTGCTTGACGAGCCGGTGAGTGCACTTGACGTCTCTGTTCAGGCCGAGATTATCAACCTACTCGAAGACCTACAAGAAGAGTTCGGGCTAACATACCTATTTATTGCGCACGACCTGTCTGTCGTCCAGCACATCTGTGACCGCGTCGCAGTCATGTATCTGGGCAACATCATGGAGATCGGACCAACAGATGAGCTATTCAACAATCCGGCAAACCCATATACACACTCGCTTCTGTCGGCCATTCCGAAGCCGGATCCAACCGCCACTGCCGATCGAATAACGCTTCACGGGACTCCCCCGAACCCACGGTATCCGCCTAATGGCTGTCCGTTCAACACGCGTTGTCCAGCCCGAATCCGCCCACCAGAGTACGAACAACTTGACGATGAGATTTGGATGGGTATCAACACACTCCGTGACGTGCTGTTAGAGCGACAGCGCGCGGACCGCTCGCTCCGGGAACGAATTCGTGAACGTCTCGGACGACAGACCCGGTTTGCAAGCGTCGATGAGACGTACGATGACCTGTTCGGACATCTGAACATTCCCCAAGATGCTGCATCGGTCCTCGACGAAATTGTCGACTATGCAGCCGATAACGACGAAGACCAAGCGCTTGCAGTCCTCACAGAAGAGTTCGGCAGTGTCTGTGAGAAAGAGTCTCCTGAGTATTCCACAGTTAGTGAGACAGGGCGACAGAGCTTCTGTCATCGCCATTCCGAGGAGCACGCTCGCCCGTCGGAAGTACTCGACGAGCGGTACTGACAGCAAATGGATAGGTCAGAGAGCCGGACAGTCGAACTAACCCGTGTTTGTGTTGACGCAGTCAGCTACGCTGTTGTTCTGACTGCTGTCATCAGTGTTGTTGCTATCATCTTGGGCATTGCAACCGGTGGTGGCTTCGTCCGCGGGAAGATCTTTCTTTTTGTCGTAGGCTGGCTGCTAATGACACTCGGGAGCGTGAAGTTGTGGCCGTCCTCGCGGTGGAAATCAGATATGCCGTCGCGTAACTTGCTCAGTTTCTCGTTTGGCTCCGATGACGAAGAACCCAATCAAAACCACGGCACGAGCGACGATGCCAGACAGTTGCGCGAGAGCATGCAAGACGCCACAAAAGGCGACGATGTACTGGAGACGCTCAGTGACAGAGACCTCTCCCGGTTCCAGCAACTTGTACAGACAGTGCCCCCCAACAGGTGGGTCCACCCGCCGTTGCCCGACAACCGCATCACGGTTGGTGGGAAGTTGTTTCTGGCAAGCTTGCTCGTGTTCGGCGTCTCATTTGCGATGGAAACATATTTTGGCGTTGTCTAAGACAGGGTACTGAGACTCGTTAGTATCGGGTTACTCCGGACAGGTCTGAGCTTTTTCGAAACAGTACAGGCAGGTCGATGACAACGGTCTATCGGGCGGGTCATGCATAGTTCTACCAGTACACAACCTCAAGAGTTATCTACCTTCGTCTCCGGAGTGTTTCACATGCCTACCGACGAGAAAACCGACGATGACAATGGTTCCCTCCCCGATGATATGGACGACATAGAAGACCCCCACGTTGGGAAAGGCGATGCCCAGAACGAAGAGTTACACAAAGCCCGTCTAGAAAGCTATGGAGACGTTCATGAACAGGCATGGCAAGCGGTCCTTGAAGAGATGGAAGTACTCGCAACAGACCGGAAAAATGACGGCTGGGAGACACACACAGTTATCGCCGCACATACAGACGCAGTTTCGAAAGACATGGGACAACACGACCGGTTTGGCCTTCATCACATCGTCCCTAACAATCACGCTGATGTGATTTCGGATATCTACGATGAGTCGGAGTTCTCCGAGTTCCTCGCTTACGGCAAGCCTATCGAATCGTTTGTGTTCTTGGTCACCGAGTTCATCGACCCGGACCGCCAGCGGTCGATATTTGTCGCCTGTTCGTACGACCCGACACGCGGGAAAGGAATGGTCGAAAACGGCGAGGAATACGGCTGCCTCAACACCTACTTCAAAACGATTGATGGGACAATTCTCGGTAAATTCACACACGAGCGTTGGGAACCGCTTGTCGGCAAAGAGCCTGAAGAGGCGACAGAACTGTAACGTCTGGTCGATTTACTGCCTGAGTGGCGTTTCCGCTCGGTAAACGAGTTCCATTGGTAGTCCCTTGGCGTCAGTCGGCGGTTCTGGTGGGAGCGAGTAAAGCGAACCGGGGCCAGGCTGTGCAGTGTATGCTAGGACAACTGCATCAAGCACATCGTCGACAGCCACGCCAGCGCCGCCCGTTTCCTCAGCGACCGCTTGGACAACCGGCGGCGCGTCAGTGTCAAACCCAGCAAGCGTTCGCATCCGTTCAGCGTACCCCGCAGCAGTTCGTTTTGGATATTCCAGCGGTTCGTCGCCAAGTGCGCGAAAGCATAGTTCGGGATGTGACTGACGGAATGTCATCCGAGCCTCAGGCACATTACGCAACAGGTCATCGACAGCCGCAATCGAATCGCTCAGTGTGAACGCTCGCTCGGAGAGGGCTGTTCCCGTTTTGCGTTCGTGAACTCGTTTTGCAGCGGGGTATCGTCGTTTTCTCGTTGCCTCCCGGACGGGAGGCTCAATCAGAGATGAAGCGCGTGAGCCCACAATATCGCTTGCGAGTATGTCACACCTTCGGCTGGCAGTTCCTTCTTCGATGAGACCGATTGGAACATCGACCAAGACCAACTCTGCGAGTTCTTCGTACTGGTACCAGAGGTCACCAATCTCTGCAAACACCTCTGCTTGGTCGTACCCATCGCTGTCGAACACAACTGCGAGCCACGAGTCATCACTCCAGTCCACACCGACGTACATATACTAAACACAGACACTGCCTCGTAAAAAGTACGTGCACCGTATTTGGTGGCTTCTATGCCAGTCCTGCAATGACGTCGCTAAACGCGATAAACACAAAACCAACGAGCAACGCCGTCGAAAGCCAGAGGGTACAGATTATTTTGAGTTCCTTCGTGAGGTCCCAGCCGTCGTCTGTGTTGGGGCTGTCAGTTGACTCTGCCGTTTGCCGCTCTTTGAGGCTCATTATTGACACTTGCAAAAATTCCTACTTGAGCCTTGTTATCTACGCCGTCAGTGTGATTTAGTAACGCGATACATGGTATTGTGGAGCATAGTTCTACTCTCGATTGAGTGAATAGACCACAACAAACATCGGAGTGGTGCGTTGACAATTACGTATGTTGAAATATCACGCCCTTCTGTTGGCACTAGTGGGTGGAACGACACTCCTCTCGACAGTGCTTTCGATACTGAATGTGCGGTACGGGGCCAGCGAAATGCATCAAAAGGCCGACTGGCTCAGAGAGTATCTTGATATTCAGGATTCTGGCGAGATTATCAACTATCAGCGTGCCGGAACTGGGCTGTCGTTGATACAGTCGTGGGTTTCTGTGGTTCTTTTGCTCGGTGCCCTGTATACGGGCGTCGTGACTGGAGCCGTCGACTGGCTGAACGAAACCGGTCTGCATCCGGCTACACAGGGAGTTCTCTTTTTTATCGGGCTGTTTGCCGCCAACCGCATCGTCGGAGTTCCATTCGACCTTTACAACACGTTCGTCATCGACGAGCAATTTAATTTCAACGAGACCTCACCGCAGCTCTGGCTTCGGGACCTCGTTGTCGAGACGTTAGTTGGGGTCGTGTTGCTCGGAACCCTCTCGGGAGCGTTACTCATACTCATCGAATTGTTCAAGACAGCACTGTGGGTGGCCGGCGGTTGGCTACTTATTGTTGCGTTCCTGTTGCTTATACAGGTGCTTTATCCACGCGTTATCGCTCCGCTGTTCAACGATTTCGAACCAGTCAAAACAGGAGAGCTCCGTGACCGAATCGAGTCGGTGTTCGACCGCGCTGGCTTCGAAGCCGAGGAGATATACACAATGGATGCCAGTCGTCGGTCAAGCCGGCTCAACGCATACTTCATCGGCTTTGGTCGGACAAAACGCGTCGTCCTTTTCGATACGCTGGTCGAGACGTTGGAAGGGGCTGAAATCGAAGGCGTTCTCGCTCACGAACTTGCCCACTGGAAGCGAAATCACATCTGGAAGCGCCTCGGAGCCACCGTTGTCCAACTTGGTGTTGTTCTCGCCGTATTGGGCTATCTGCTGACAACAGACTGGGTATTCTCTCTGTTCGACCTGCCAGCAGATGCGACGTACGCCGGCCTGTTTATCGCACTCCTGTTTGTCATGCCGATATTCGAACTCACTGCACCGCTGGTGAATAAACTCTCGCTGGCACACGAAAGAGAGGCTGACGCCTTCGCCGTCGATGTGATGGGTGAAGGCGAACCGATGGTTGGTGCGCTGTCACAGTTGGCCACTGAAAACCTATCGAACCCCTTCCCACATCCGTGGTACGCCGCGTTCAATCACCAGCACCCACCAATTCCCGAGCGAATCCGCCTCATTCAGGAGACAGCAGAGGAAGCGACCAGCGATGAAGCCACATGATGGTGTAAGAGTTAACAATGTTGGGCGAATATGATTCTGTATGAGCACCACCGAGGAGCCATCCCAGGGTACCAGTATTTCAGTGACTGAACAGGCCGCAGCAGAGGCCATAGGGCTGCTCGAAGGAGAAGGCATGGATACCGATATCGCTGGGCTTCGTCTGTACGTCCAGCAAGGTGGCTGTGCCGGGCTCTCCTATGGGATGCGTTTCGATAACGAGCCAGAAAAAGACGACACAATATTCGAGCACCACGAGTTACGCGTGTTTGTCGACCCTGCGAGCATGAATTACATCGAAGGGTCAGTTCTGGAATACGAAGGTGGCTTACAAGGCGAAGGCTTCCACGTCGAGAATCCGAACGTCGTCAGCGAGTGTGGCTGTGGCGAAAGTTTCCGCACGTAATTACGCTTCCAGTTGGAACGCTATCTCAACTTCAGCCTGGTACTCCCGTTTTTCAACAGACGCGACTTCAACCCCGAGTTCTTCTACGTCGACCCAATGAACGTTCTCTAGGGTCGTTTCGGCGCGGTCGATAGCGTCATCGATAGCATCCTCGAACGATTCTTCACTTGTTCCGATTAGGTCGATTTTCTTGAACACCATTGCATCCCCTCGTTTCGCTTGGGTGTGTTATAAAGTCTCGTGCGTTAACTTTGCTCACCTGTGCAAGCCCGTGATGTAATAATGGTTCACGCCCAAAAGAAACCACCAGATGACTCACGAGACCAAGCAGTCACCAAGGATAACAGACGCGACAGTGTCACAGGAACGACTCCAAGCCCTTTCTTCCCGGGTGAGCAGTAAAGAGAGTGGACAGCTTACTGTCCGAGAGTCAGCAACAGAGGAGCCACTCGGTACCGTTCCGAACTGTGGTCAAGCAGCTGTCGAAACGGCTGTCGAACGCACACGAAACGTACAGGAGTCTTGGGCCAACCGTGACCCCGAAGACAGAGCAGAGATACTCGACCGCTTTGGCACTCTCGTCTACGAGCACCGGGACACAGTACTCGATATCCTCCAGCTAGAGACCGGTAAATCACGAAAACATGCAGTTGAGGAAGTAGCCGATATCTCGATAAACTGCTCGTACTGTGCAAGCAACGCGCCAGATGTGCTTGCAAGTGACCGCCGCACCGGTGCCTTCCCGTTGGTCACAACAGCCAAAGTCACCTACGAGTCGGTTGGCGTCGTGGGCGTTATCTCCCCGTGGAACTACCCCGTAACACTCGCGATGGCTGACGTGATTCCGGCTCTCGTCGCCGGCAACACCGTCGTTCTCAAGCCAGACGAGCAGACGCCTTTTGTTGCGCTCATGCTCGCCGAACTCCTCGAAAAAGCAGGGCTGCCTGATGGCGTACTGGAGGTTGTCACTGGCCAAGGCGAGGTTACCGGTCCGGCACTCATCGACCAGGTTGACTATATTGCGTTTACCGGCGGGACTGAGACTGGGCGGGTTGTTGCCGAACAGGCGGGTCGGAACCTTATTGACACATCACTCGAACTCGGTGGAAAGAACCCGCTGCTTGTTCTTGACGATGCTGACCCAACGAAAACAGCTCGCGGAGCCGTTCAGGCCTGTTTCACCAACGCTGGCCAGCTCTGTCTGTCTGCCGAGCGAATCTACGTCGACGAGGCCATCTACGATGAGTTCCTCGATGCATTCGTTGGGGCCACCCGACAGCTAACCCTTGGCACGGAGCTTAGCTACGAGCCAGATGTTGGCTCTCTCATCAGCGCCGACCAGTTGGCCCGTGTCAAGAGCCATGTCAATGATGCACTCAATGATGGCGCAACGCTTCTGACAGGAGGGAGACACCGACCGGACGTTGGCCCATACGTCTATGAGCCAACAGTACTCACCGACGTTGACGACGAGACGACACTCGCCTGCGAAGAGACGTTTGGCCCTGTTGTCACCGTCGAATCAGTACCTGACACCTCAGCAGCAATTACAGCAGCGAACGACTCCGAGTACGGACTCAACGGGAGCGTCTGGACAGGTGACCGTGAGCGTGGTATCGCTGTTGCCGAGCAGGTCGACTGTGGGACAGTCTGTGTCAACGACGGATTCACCTCGGGGTGGGCAGCTGTTGATGCGCCAATGGGTGGGTTCGGCGACTCTGGGCTTGGCCGCCGACAGGGTCCCGAAGGAATCAAGCGCTTTCTCGAATCTCGGACGGTTGCGACATCGAAGGTTGGGCCACTGACCGTACCGCCGGGCATGCCCACGTCGTGGTATGCCCGCTCGCTCATGACGATGAGTCATCTCAAGGGTCGTCTCACAAAGGTACCGGGAATCGGTCGGTTACTCTCATGAGCAGCGATAGTGGACACACCCAATCAGCGCCGCCACGCACTCTCCTCACTGGCTTTCCCGGATTCCTCGGGTCAGCACTGATCAAACGACTGCTTGACCGCGGAGACGGTCCAATTGCCTGTCTCGTCCAGTCACAATACCGCGAACAGGCTCAACGCCGGGCAGCACAACTCACTGAGGATGGGGAAGAAATTCAGCTGTACGAAGGTGATATCACTGAACCGGATATCGGCCTTGGAGACGCGTTCGATTCACTCACATCGGTCACAGAGCTATACCATCTTGCCGCAGTCTACGACCTCGCTGTCGATGCCAGTCTCGCAGAGGCAGTCAACGTCGGCGGGACCGAACACGTCCTCGACGTCGCCGAGACCCTCGAGGTCGAACGGTTTCACTACGTGAGTACCTGCTACGTCAGTGGCCGGTACGACGGCCTATTCACCGGGTCTGACCTACAGGAGGGACAGTCGTTCAACAACCACTACGAACGAACGAAATTCGAGGCGGAGGTTGCAGTCCAAGAGCGCATGGCAGAGGGACTCCCAGCAACAATTTATCGTCCCGCAATCGTCGTCGGCGACAGCGAAAGCGGAGAGACACGAAAGTACGACGGCCCCTACTACATGCTCCGATTGCTCCTCGCACAGCCTGTTGCCTGCTCGGTGTTGACCAGCATTCCGGGGGCGAGCGACGCCGAGCTAAATGTCGTGCCGCGAGATTATGTTGTCGATGGAATTGCCCATCTAAGCGACCACGAGGACACCATCGGCGAAGTGTACCAGCTCTGTGACCCCGGACCGCTGTCGGTCCCTGCGTTTGTCGACGCACTTGCAGACGCAGCCGGTCATCGAGTCGTCTCGGTCCCCGGTCCAAAATCGGCAATGAAGTCGCTCCTCAACACACTTGAGGCCGGAGGATTGCCCGCCGAATCGGCAACGCTCGATTATCTCGACCACCCGACTCGCTACGCCTGTCCAAAGACCACAGCCGCCTTTGCCGGAACAGATATTGAATGCCCACCATTTGAGACCTACGTCGATGAGCTGGTCGACTTCGTCCGAGAGAACCCAGATATCCGTGACCAGGCAATGCAGTGAGCAGCGGACACAACATACAAATTCAGCACAGACCTTGTGGTAACCGACGTGAAAACGGAGTTCGGTTTCGAGTTACAGGTCTGTCAGTGGGCAGAACAGCACTGGCCACCGTCCGGAAACGACACACCAGTGGTTGTCGCCCGCCAGCTTGGGACGAAACACCGTCGGTGGGATACTGTCGTTCTGGAGTGTAATCCCGACGGACTGGCCGCCCGGGCCAACTTCGGCTCCGAGGCGTTGGATTCTGACTTACTTCATGTCGTGAGGAACGCACCCGAAGAGTGGGCATGGTACCGTGATGCGCTGCCTGACCCTGACTACCCTTGGCGATACGTTCGTGAGGCTGTCCACCGAGCAGCCGACCGGGGTGTTGTCGACCGTCGCCAGGGCTCGAACGGCCGAATCGAGCTACGCCGGAAATGGCACTATCCCAGCTGGGTTACACGTATCGTTGCTATCGAGAACAAGCCAGATCTAAACGCCAGCGCCGCCCGTGCGCTCGCTCCACAACTCGAACGTGATGTCGCTCTCGGTCTCGCGGATGAGGTCTGGGTTGCGACTCGTCGCACGGATGGCCCTGTCGAGCCGGTTTTGCTTGAAGATGTTCCTGTAGACGCTGGTATCCTCACTGTCGAGGAGGGAAACCGTGGGTCTGGAGTGGCTGAGGTAGCTTGGCAACCCCGGAGTCTCGCTCCAGTTGAGCCGGGAACACGGATTATCGAGCGCCCTGACGGAGGCGAGTTCGACGACTCTGCCTGTCGGTTTGAGGTTGCCGACGCTGACTGGAAGGCGAACAAGCGCCTCGAAATCGCCGAGCGAGCCTACGAGCGAGGATGGCGGTCCTACGCTGACTCGATGCGACCAGACTGCCGGTATTTCGAACTTGCCCCGAAAGAAGCAGTGGCGCGTCCAGCCTGTACAGCAAAGGACTCACACCAGACACAGCGTGAGTGTTCGCGTTCCTGTCCGCAGTTCGAACCCGAGCCACCAACGTGGCGACAACACGGGTGGCCAATCGACGGCGGTCCAGGGAAAGCCCTCAAGCGTCTCCTCGCCCGCCAGCGGGAGCGAGAGCGCCCCGAGTAATCGTTACCCGCCAGAGACTGGGGGAAACAGCGCACATTCGTCGATGTCAGTCACCGATGTTTCCCAGCCCCCAGCCTCATGGAACGGGTCAGCGCCGTCACAGAGCAGTCGAACGTGAGAGTGTAGTTTACCCTCATCGTCGGTAATCTCGGCGTCGAGCTCCGGGTGTGTCGCTGTGAGGGCATCTAGCGCGTCTCGAAGCGTCGGCTCGTCGGTGTCAAGAGATACTTCGACCATCGTGTCACCAGCTGTCTCGGCGAGCGTAGCGAAAAGTTTCCACCGCATACCTCCGTCTCGGCGGGCAATCACAAAAAGCGTTACTTCAACGGTCTCCAAGCGGGCTAACAAACACGTTCGTCGTCACCGGCCAAGGTCCTCATGAGCGCTTGCCAGATGGCGCGAGCAAAAGGCAGCAATCAGAGAGATTTCACCGGCGAGTGCCCCGACAGCGATAACTTCTGCGAGTGCGTCGGCATTCGCCCCGGGCGGGTCGCCGCTGCCGCCGAGGCCAAGCATCTCAAGTGCGGCTGACTGTGTCGCAAGTTTCGTTCCGCCACCGACGGTCCCAACCTCAAGCGACGCAAGCGAGATACTGGCATAGAGGCCATCTTCTCGCGCGTTCATCGTTGTAATCGCGTTCGCACCCTCGACAACTTGTGCTTCATCCTGCCCTGTCGCGAGGAACGTTGCCGCGACCGTGTTGGCGGCATGGGCGTTGAAGCCGAAGCTTCCAGCTTTTGCACTGCCGATTAAGTTCTTTCTGGTGTTCCCTTCGACCATCGCTTCCGGAGTCGTATTGAGTGTCTCCTCGACGAGGTCACGGTCGAGGACTACGTCCGCGGTCACCGTCCGTCCGCGACCCTCGACAGCGTTGATTGCGGCGGGTTTCTTATCGTTACAGAGATTGCCAGAGAGAGCAACAAGTTCGGCAGTCGTCTCGGCTTCAACAAGCTCAGCTGCCTCCCGCGTTGCGATTGTAGTCATGTTCATCCCCATCGCGTCTTTCGTGTCATAAGCAAAACGTAGATAGACGTTATCGCCGACGACGTAGGGTTCGACACCGAGCAGTTTGCCGTGGCTGGTCGTCGATTCAGCTGTCTCACGCAGTTCGTCGGTATGTTTGTCGACCCACTGAATGACAGTTTCGGCCTCGGCAACGCCACTAACTCGGAACACAGGAGCACGAGTCATGCCAGAGTCAGTAACACGGGCAGTCGCGCCCCCAGCATCGTCGATAGCCGACAGTCCGCGGTTCACACTGGCGACAAGCGCACCCTCGGTCGTTGCCAGCGGCAGATAATACTCGCCCGTCGCCGAGCCGCCGTCGACAGCCACCGGTCCAGCAACCCCAAGTGGGACCTGCGCACCACCAACCATATTCTCGACGGCCGCTCCCGAGGCCTTCGCGGCCTCAAAACTGTACGCCCCAATCGCGTCGAGGTCCGCCCCAGTCTCTTCGGCGAGGAAGCGACGGCGTGCCTCGGCAGCGGTGTCAGCATCAGCATGATCCTCCAGTTCATAGAGTCGTAGCTCGCCGGACCGAAGCTGGTCAGCGAGGTCCGCTGGGTTCGTCATGGCTTGAATCTCGGGTCCCCGTACTGTAAGCGCTCCGGATACTTCCGCCGGCAACACGAAAGATAGAGACGGTATCCAAACGTTGTTTTATCATGACCGTCAGAAGAGTGTATGGACGTCCCGGTAACGGCTGCAGAGTTAGACGAGATAACAGCCGAAAAAGCATTTAGCATTCTCGGGAACGAAACAAGAATAGCGGTACTCCAAGAGTTGTGGCGTGCCGACGAGCCGTGTTCGTTCAGTGAGTTACAGAAAACGGTCGCTCCCGACGACAGGGGGAATTTTAGCTATCATCTGGGCAAGCTGGCCGGGCACTTCATCAGAAAGACCGACGAAGGCTACTCTCTCCGGTTCGCCGGCGAGCAGGTTGTCCGGGCCGTACTCACTGGAACAATCACATCGGACCCAACAATGTCCTCGGACGAGACCAACCAAGAGTGCCTCTACTGTAACACACAACTACAGATGAGCTACGAAGAAGAGACGCTCAATCTACGGTGTGAGAACTGTGCTGGTCTCACTGCCAGAGACGTGCCTCACGGAACGACGATGAACTTCGAGTTTCCCCCTGCAGGGTTGCTCGGTCGTGACTACGAGGAGATTATCTATGCGGCCGATGTGCTGTACGATTCGAAGATTTCGCCGATGATAAAGGGAATTTGCCCTGAGTGTACTGGGCAGGTGTCTCGGACGTTTACGATTTGCTCGGAGCACGAGCACGATGATGATGGTGGCTGCCCGAACTGCGAGACACGGTATGAGCATTGGGGCACGTTCCAGTGTGATGACTGCCGGTATAGCCGGTCGTTCCCGCTGTGGTACGCCGCGTTGAACCACCCTGCAGCCACGGCCTTTCTCTACACAAACGGACACAACGAGAAGGTTCCGTTTCGAAAGGTTACGTGGGACAACAGACAGTTCGTGCAAGACATCACGGGCACGACTCTGCAAGAAGACCCCTACAAATTTCGCATTACATTCCCCGTCGAAGACGAGCGCCTACAGCTGACGCTTGATGATGAGCTCGACGTGATCGCTGTCGAGAAAGTTAAAAAGTGATTGATAGTATTCGAGAATTTATAATAAGAGAGTACGGAAAGTGCTTTTTTACGATGACGACGTATGGTCCATACCCCCATGGCAGTGTCTCCATTGAGACTGGATATGAAGCGACTCCAGAAGCCACGAGAGAGAAACGGCTGGAGACACTGGAGGCCACAATTAGACAAAAGATGCTGCCACTCACAGCAAGACGTCGGGCGTTCCAAAAACGGGACGGGGGACCCATCTGGAGGCGCCCGCGTAGGCAGCTCTCGTTTGACGAATTGGCCACACATGGGGCGACAAAGACGAGACACAAGCATTGTCTCGGTACTTGGGGGAACAGTGTCGTCTACAGCCGACGCTGTTTGAGATAGTTCGGGAATAGGAAGTGGCACCGCAAACGGAATCGCCTATTCGTCGACGTCGACGCTCGTTTCTTCTTCGACTGCGACTTCTTCTGGTCGCGCTTCAAGCGTTAGCTTCTGGACCTCGACCCGGCGCAGTGGGTAGATGGTCTTTGCGTCGTTGTAGATTGCCGACGAAAGGTCGCCGTTAATAACGCGGTCGATAAGTTCTTCGAACGTCCGGTCGGCAGCAGCGTCTTCGACGAGGTCAATCATCGTCCGACGGATTGCTTTCTCTTGGCTCTCGTCGGCCGACTTCGTCGTCAGCGCAACGGGCTGAATCTGGACGCGGTAGTCGTCGGTGGTCAGCACCGTTACGTACGCCTGAACCTTCGAGGAGCCACGGCGGACGAGACTGCGCATGTAGTCTCGCGTGAGTTCGTGTTTGGTGAACTCGGTGTACGCGTTCTCGCTTGCAACCTCGTTGATTTTGAAGGTCAGTTTGGTGTTGTTGTCGCTTGCATCGTTTCGAAGGTCACCCAGCGTCGTCTCGATGGTTCGGCCAAGTACCTTGTCCGGTTCGTCAGCTGGTGTTTTACCGAGCTCCTCGCGGTCAAACTGCTCCGGAGCAAGCGCGGTGTACCAGCGTTTCTGCTGTTTCTGTCGTGAAACTGAACGTTCACTCATGATTATGTTGTATCGTCGTGGACGTATCCCCGTCCGTGGTTACGAGCTGTGCTGCGACCTGCAAGTTGACGACGTAATCGTCGATCGTAGCTTGTAACCCACCTGTCGTCTCGCGTTTCATCTCTGTGATTACCGTTGTCCCGTCGACGCGGGTCTCTATTTCCGGCGTGTTATCAGGCCGGAGCGCCGCGGCAACCTGTGTTGCCGTCTTGTGGCTCTCGAATGTCGATTCGAGAGCTGCACGGCGTGTCATTGTGCCCCCTCTCTGAACGCGACAATAAAGTCCGTCGGGTCGCCGCCGTGGTGTGCGCGTCCGAGCGTTGCTGTTCCACGGCCGATACCGCCAACAGCGGTGCTGGCCTCGTCGAGGCGTGAGCCAAGATGCCCAGTGAACTCGTCACGAGAGACCGGTACGGCAAGGGCTTCGCTGTCGTCGACAGCAAGCACAAGCGGTTCCGGAGAGCGATAGTCAGCAACGAGACGAGCAACGGTTCCAAGCGGCTTGTCACCGTCGCACTGGACGACATAGAGGCCGTCGTACCGGCCTGTCGAGGCAGACCGAACGGCTTCGTGTGCCGACTCGGTATGTCTGCGCCAGGCGTCGAGGGTCTCAGTCGGGTCAACCCCGCCGAGTGCGAGTGCAATAGCCATTGCTGGCTGTTCGCGTGCAATCGCGTCGAGTACGTCAGCGTACCCCTCGACAGTATCGAGGCGTCCGCCCGGGGCCGAAAGCGGTCGAAGAAACGGTTCGACCGCGTCGGCTGCCTGTGGCGTACTCGCCTCGTCAGCACAGACATCGAACGCGACAAATGAGCCAAGAGAGCGTCTCATCTCTTCGTCGCTGTCGGCGTCAATCTCTGCGAGAACCTCTTTGGCAGCCTCGATATCACCTGAGAAAGACGCGTGAACAAGCGACGAGTACGCAAGCCCATCCGCTCGGTCCGAAGTCGGTGTGGCGATGCCGGGACGACGGTCGATACCGCGGTCCGCGGCAGCAGCGAGTACGTCGCTGGTGGGTGTTGTCCCTCCGGCGATAATACCTGCGAGAGCGAGTTCGTAGTCGGCTGTCCCGAGTGTAGTTGCGACTGACAGCGCAGTCGCGCTTGCCGGCTCCTGCTCAGCGCCGAGAATGACCTCGGCGTCAGCAACGGGGCGACCAATGCCGACAGTCACGTCGGCATCGGTATCCCGGTCTGCCGGCTCCGGCAGAGCGACAACTGAACTCTGGTGAGCAACGCCGTGTGTGTCGAGCGCCATCGTCAACAGAGCGGTCGCAGCGACTGCGTCGCCGGTCGCGGCGGCGACGACTCTGACGAGGCCTGCGTCTTGAATCCGAGACGCGATATCACTCGCCACAGGGGCAGACTTCTCGGGACGGCCGGTGGTTGACATCTATAGCAGTTCTCGTGCCTTGTCAGGACTATACGAGAAGTCCTCGGCGATTTCGTCGCCTCGGTAGTAGTTCATCAGACGGCGAATCTTCGACTCCGTGTTCTGGAGTGCCCGCTTGTTGTGATAGTCGGTCGGATTCTCATCCATGTGGTCATGGAGACGAATAGCCCGCTCCAACAGATTATAGAGATCTTCTGGAATCTCGGGTTCTGCGTCGTTTTCTTCGAGAATCTCGGTTACTTTCTTGTCAGTTGCCAGCGAAACATCGGGCACCGGCGTGCCCTGAACACCCTCGTCACGGAGGATAATGCCGATTTCGCTGGGGTTGTGACCCTGTTCTGCTAGTTCGACGACGCGGTCCTCAACGGCGTCCGCGTCGACGTCACTCCACTCCGGTGGTTCGTCTACCGCCGGCTTGTCCGAATCGGACGAGCCACGGCGGCGTGTATGCATTCGTGCCATAGTTTACTGGTTGGAACACAGACCGAAAGCGGCGAGAGGTGTCGTCGTGGTGTCCGGTAGACACTATCCGCCGACCTGACGGCTGTCGCTGACCGACAACAGCGGTCGGCGGTCGACACTACCGCAATCCCAAGCCGTCCAAGCAGACGGCACGTCAGAGTTGCGGCCGTGCGTTCCCACCAGAATAGATTCGGTCAGCACTGTTAACGGTTACTCTTTGCTGTCAACTTCATTCCAGAGAGACCACCGCTACGCAGGCAGACACACAGAAGAGAGAAGACCGCCTCGTTACTCAGAGGCGGAAACAAAACCGCCGTCGAGCATGTGTTCGACGTGGTCTAATAGCTTGCCGGACCGAACTGCGTCGGCAAGTTCGTCAATATCGCCGGCAAGCGACCTGTCGCCATCGAGTGCTGGAACCCGGTCCCGCACAGCCTCGTAGGCGGCGGCAGTGCCGATGCCGTGTTCGAGTGAGTCATCGACGTACTCGGCGGCTTCTGCGCTACACAGCAGTTCAATCGCGAGGATACGCCGGGTCTGTTCGACAACGTCCCGAAGCGCGAGTGCACTGGTCGCACTCATGCTGACGTGGTCCTCTTGGCCGCCGCTGACCGGAGTGTTGTCTATCCCCGGCGACCCAGCCGACCGACAGTCGTTGACCAGCGATGCGGCGGTGTATTGGGCAATCATCATCCCCGACTCGACACCGCTCTCGCCGGCGAGAAACGGTGGCAGGTGAGATTCCTGCAAGTTCGGATTGAGCAGTCTGTCGACCCGTCGCTCGCTCATTGCCCCGAGGTCGGTCAACGCGTTAGCAGCGTAGTCGAGCCGGTGAGCAAGTGGAGCGCCATGGAAGTTACCCCCAGAGACAACGGCTGCTGACTCTGTCTGGCTTGCTCGCGGGGCGACCGATTCAGCGTCGAAAATGAGCGGGTTGTCCGTCGCACTATTCAACTCTGTTTCGACCGCCTCCCGAAGGTGAGTAACGGCCTCCCTGACAGCGCCATGAACCTGTGGGAGACACCGGAAAGAGTAGGCGTCCTGAACGCGGTCGCAGTTGCGATGAGATTCGACGATTTCGGACTCTGCGGTCAGTCGCCGAACGTTTGTCGCACTTGCTTGGTGGCCGGTATGAGGACGGACTGATGCGATTGCCTCGCTGCTGGTGACTGTCGTTCCCATCCCGACCTCAGTTGTCAGTGCCCCAGCCGTGTCGGCGGCATCAAGGAGCCTCTCGGCGTCGACAACAGTCAACGCCGCCAGCCCGGCGGTAAGCTGTGTTCCGTTGATGAGTGCCAACCCCTCCTTTGGCGCGAGGGTAAGCGGAGCAAGTCCCGCTTCTTGGAGTGCTTTCTCACCAGAGAGACGACCCTCAATGCCGTCAACTGTGGCCTCGCCTTCACCGATGAGGACAAGCGCAAGATGTGCAAGCGGTGCGAGGTCGCCGCTGGCTCCAAGGCTTCCGTATGTCCGGACGACCGGATGTACCCCCTCGTTCAACATTCCGGCGAGCGTCTCAACAACAGTCTCACGAACCCCGGAGTAGCCAAGCGAAAGCGCATGTAGCCGGGTCAACAGCAGCGTCCGAACCTCCTCGCGCTCAAGCGGGTCACCCTGTCCCGAAGCGTGGCTTCGGATGAGATTCGTCTGTAGTTCTTCCAACTCGTCGCCGGGAATCCGCTCGGTGACGAGTTCACCAAACCCGGTGTTGATCCCATAGACCGCTTCGCCGGAGTCGATGACCGATTCGACGCGTTCCCGGGACTCCTGGACGCGCTCACGAGCCGCCGTAGATATCTCGACGGGAGCATCGTCACGGGCTACTGCCGCGACATCTGTCGGAGCCAAATCGTCACCGACCGATACGGTGGTCCCGTCACTCATCGTCGGGCACCTCCTGTGTTGCTACGGACCTGCCAGTTCGCTGTCCGTCGTCGACAACAAGCTCACCCGCTTTCAGTACTTTCTCGACGCGATTGGTTCCGGCGTTGTACGGAATGTGAACCAGTGATGGCAGGTCGAAGATTGTGAGGTCTGCTTGGGTTCCCTCTTGGAGTGTCCCGACACCGTCTGCTTGGCCAATAGCAGCCGCGGCGTTGGCTGTTGCACCCAGCACAGCCTCGTCAGGCTGCATCTTCATCCGGAGACAGGCAAGTGAAACCACGAGTCCCATACTGTGGACAAAACAGCTCGGGTTGAGGTCGCTCCCGAGCGCGACAGGGGCATCAACGTCGAGGAACGTCTCCGCATCGGCATACGGTTCGTCCAGTGAGAACGCCGTCGCTGGAAGCAGCGTCGGCACCACACCAGCCTCAACAAGAGAGTTTGCGTCGGCCTCGTTTGCTGACAGCAGGTGGTCCGCGCTGGCGGCTTCAAGCTCGGCAGCAAGTTGTGCGCCGCCGATACGCGTAAACTCCTCGGCGTGTATCTTTGGGTCGAGCCCGTGCTCGCGTCCAGCGACAAGAATCCGGCGAGACTGTTCAACATCAAAGACACCCTCCTCACAGAAGACATCACAGAACTCCGCAACACCTTGCTCGGCGACCGCTGGGAGTTGCTCTTCGACAACCTCCTCAACGTACGCATCGGTTTCCATCTCTGCAGGGACTGCGTGTGCACCCATGAACGTCGGGATGAGGTCGATAGGGTGTTGCTCGTCAGCCGTTTGGATGGTATCGAGCATCCGTAGCTCGGTCTGCGTATCGAGTCCGTACCCGGACTTGACCTCCGCGGTTGTCGTCCCGTGTTCGAGCATCACATCGAGTTGTGCGAGAAGGTTGGCGAGTAGTTCTTCGTCGCTTGTCTCGCGGATTGCTTCGACAGTTACCGCGATACCCCCACCAGCGTCCATAATCTCGTTGTAGCTCTTCCCCTCGATACGGGCGACGAACTCGTCGGACCGGTCGCCCGCAAATAAGGCGTGCGTGTGTGGGTCGACGAACCCGGGTAAAACTGTTTGCCCGCTGGCATCGATACATTGGGTAGCGTTTGGGTGCTGGCTCCTGACTGTCTCCGTTGGTCCAACGGCAACAACAGTTCCGTCTTCGATGGCCACTGCACCGTTCTCGATACGGTTGAGGGACCCCTTGTCTGGGCCAACGACGAGTTCCGTCGCGTCGTGAACAAGGACGTCAGTCATGCACCGTCACCCCGGAGCGTAGAAAGCGCGTGTGCAACAGTCCGCGCCGCAGCATCGGCAGTCCGCCCATCCGGACACAGTGACGGCGCGGTTTCGACAACTTCGAATCCCACAAGCCGGTCAACGCTTGCAAGTAGTCGAACCATCCGGAACAACTCACGTGTCGTGATACCACCAGGTGTCGGAGCCGAGACACCAGGTCCCGCAGTCGCGTCGAGCACGTCGATATCGACACTAACGTAGAGATGGTCTGTCTCGACAGCCGACAATGCTCGGTCAGCCGCTTCGACAGGGTCGTCACCGACTTCCTCAGCGGTGATGATCTCGCCACCCTGTTCACGGAGGTAGTCGGCGTAGGCCGTCGAGGTTTCGAAGTGTCGAGCACCAAGAACCGCCATGTTGTCAAGCCCTGCCTCGTGGAGCTGTCGGTAAGGCGAGCCACTGGATGGCTCTCCCTGTACGACGCGACAGTCAAGGTGCGTGTCGAGGCTAATAACCCCGACACTTCCCTTGCGGTCGAGTACCGGTTCGACGTTGGGATACGTCAGCGAATTGTCTCCGCCGAGAAAGACCGGTACTGTCTCTTGTTCGTGGATTCGGGCGGTCACATCACTGATAGCAGCTTGTGTCTCGCTGACGCTATGGCCAGACGGCACCTCAACCGTGCCGAGATCACCGACCGACTGAACCGGTCCGGCGTCGAAGTGGTGGGATTTCACGCCTGCAAGTGAGTTACGGATAGCTGCCGGTCCCTCCCGAGCGCCGGGGCGGCCGATAACAGCGCCATCGTAGGGTTCGCCGACAAGGACCGCGCGATAGTCACCCGCGCCATCAACTGTCGTTGTATCGACAATATGGCCGAACTGTTCGTCGTGTGGGTCCTTCGTTGTCCCTGTCCATTCATCAGGGGACCGAAGCGCAACGTTTCTCACTGCCGATCACGCGTGGGAATCGCCACACCAGACTCGTCGGCCGCGTCGAGTGCTTCTTCGTATCCTGCATCAGCATGCCGGATAACACCCATGCCGGGGTCAGTCGTGAACACACGCCGGGCAGTCTCAGCAGCCTGCTCGGTGCCATCGAGGACGACGTGGTTGTTGGTGTGCAATGAGTTACCAATGCCGACGCCACCGCCATCGTGAACGCTGACGATATCTGCACCGGCAGCACAGTTGACGAGCGCGTTCAGAATTGGCCAGTCAGCCACCGCATCTGTCCCATCTTTCATTGCCTCCGTCTCACGGTTCGGACTTGCGACAGAGCCAGCGTCGAGGTGGTCCCGTGTCACTACGACCGGTGCCTCGATTTCGCCCTCGGCGACGAGTTCGTTGATACGAACTGCGAACCGGGCGCGTTCTGTGAGTGCCTCGTCTGCTCTGGCGGTTTCGTCGCTTTCGGACTCTTCACCGGTGTCGTAGCCGAGCCAGCAAACCCGGCTGGGCAGCCCCTGGTACTCGACTTGTTCCTGTGCGAGGTCAATCCAGCGCAGCAGTCCCTCTTTTTCGGGGAACAGGTTGCGGATAGCTTCGTCGGTCCGGCGAATGTCGTCGGGGTCCCCAGAGAGGGCGGCCCACCGGAACGGACCCTTGCCCCGACAGAACATCGGGCGGATGTACGCGGGAACGAACCCGGGGAAATCAAAGGCGTCGTCGCGGTCGAACTCCTGTTTGACCTGCCCACGGAGGTTATTCCCGTACTCAACAGCAATCGCGCCTTCGTCTTGCAAGTCGAGGATTGCGTCGACGTGGCGCTGCATCGTCGCCAAACTCTCTTCCCGGTATGTCTCGGGGTCTTCCTCGCGGAGTTCGTCAGCCTCCGCAACCGTGTGCCCGCTCGGGTAGTACCCGACAAGTTCGTCGTGGGCACTCGTCTGGTCTGTCACTACGTCCGGGACGACGCCACGCTCAAGCAGTCCTTCGAGGAAGTCTGCGGCGTTCATATGGAGTCCAATGCTGAGAGGCTCTTCAGACTCAACGGCCTCCTGTGCGCGTTCGAGCGCGACATCGAGGTCATCGGTCTTCTCCATGCAGTAGCCAGTCTCGATACGGCGGTCGATACGCTTCTCGTCGACCTCCGCTGCAATACAGACCCCCTCGTTCATCGTGACCGCAAGCGGCTGTGCGCCACCCATTCCGCCGAGTCCAGCAGTGACAACAAGCTTGCCCGCGAGGGTTTCGTCAAACTCCGTCCGGCCGATTTCAGCCAGTGTCTCGTAGGTCCCCTGAAGGATTCCCTGTGTCCCGATATAGGCCCACGAACCGGCAGTCATCTGGCCGTACATAATCTTGCCCTCGGCTTCGAGTTCATGAAAGTGCTCCCAGTCGTCCCAGTTTCCAACCAGATTCGAGTTCGCAATCAGTACTCGCGGTGCGCGTTCGTGTGTCGGGAACCGACCAACCGGACGCCCACTCTGAACGAGCAGCGTCTCGTTGTCATCAAGCTCTCGGAGTTCCTCAACGATTGTCTCATAGTCATCCCACGTCCGTGCTGCCTGTCCCGTCCCACCGTATACGACGAGTTCCTCCGGTTTCTCGGCAACCTCAGGGTCGAGGTTGTTGTTCAGCATGCGGAGTGCTGCCTCCTGTTTCCACCCCTTACACTCAATATCTGTCCCCGTCCGAGCGCCCTTGTACTCGCGCCATACGTCCGATGGTTCACCATCGTGACCCTGCTGCTCGTGAGTTTCCTGCTGTTTTGTCATACGGTATCATAGTACGGTAGATTCAGCCAAAATAATAGGGGATCCATATGGAGATGCATTTTTAAGTATTTCAGGCTATTATCTACAAAAACCTCGTTTGTACTCATGCAGCAGGTAACTATCCAGATTAAAGATAATACGGCGTACGCGTTGGCTACTGAGGATAGTGAAGCAGTCATCAAGCTCTGGTGTAACGAACATTGTGACCTGCTTCATCTCATCGGGCCTGCTGACGACGCAATCGAATACGTTAGCAACCATGTTGGTGTACGGGACGATATTCAAGAGGGTGATGAGCGGGTAATTATTACTGAGGATTGTCTAAAGCAACACGAGCAAGGGTATATAGAACGGTACGTGCAACGTCACGACTGTCTCCTGCTCCCACCACTACAATACAAGAACGGAGCGAAACATGTGCAAGTACTGGCGCTTGAGAGTCAACGGCTGACGGACTTTTTCAACGATATTAACGATGACTTCTCAGTAGATGTCGCTTCCACACAGACCGTTAATGTTCCAGTGACAGGATCACCGATGCCAAAGCTAGGCGGCTTTTCTCCGAGCTTGTCGCCCCGTCAGCGGGCAGTGCTCGTAACTGCTTGGCAGGAGGGATACTACGAGATTCCGCGGGAGGTAACAACTACAGAACTCGCAGAGATGTTCGACCTCAGCCGTCGTACTGTTGAAGACCACCTCCGGCGCGCAGAACAGAAGATTGTGGGTGTATTCAGCGAACATCTATCCTGAGTGTTGTTAGATTGAGAGTCCAAGCAAAATACTACGACAGCTTCTCGATGGCATCAGTGCAAAACGGTGACCGCTGCCTTGTGAGGTTTACAAGAAATGAGACCGAGACAGTTATCCGATATACCGGAGATCTTCGTCCGAGCCTGTAGGCGACCCCTGTTCCATCTCCTGAATCTTCCGGACAACATCTTCCATCTCGTCAGCACGGTCTTCCAGTGACTCGAAGTCAACTTCGAACCCGATAGCTGATTCAAGAACTTCAAGAACTGCTTTGGCACTTTTTGGGTCTACGAGATAGCCACTGGTCTGACCCATAATGCAGGCCGCTTCGATGTCACGGCGCTCGCCGAGACCGAGTAACAGGCCGCTGATGCCGACGATGCCACCTTCAGGTTCGTTGTCGCGGAACTCGACGCCAAACTCTGAAAGGCGTTCTCGCTGGTCTTCGGTCGTTGTTGCACCAATGACATCATATTCCTCGATAAGCTCGCCCGTCGGGACGCCGCCCAGAGCGTACACCGGTTCGGCGTCGAACGTCTCGACAATATCGAGCAAATTGTTTGTCAGCCCGTAGTGGCCGACTGTATCCTGTGCTTGATGATCGCCCGTCAACACAAGAAGGTCGGTGTCCTCGGCGTAGACAGCGTGAACTTCGGCACAGGCCAGCTGTGTCACCCCGTCTTCGACACTCACCTGCGGTGGGAAATGGGTTGAGTAGACCCGACGCACGAGTTCGCTCTCTAACTCTTCGACAAGATGTTCCGCGGCAAGTTTGCCGACGTGACCGACACCAGGCAGTCCTTCTACGAACACTGGGTCCTGTAGGTCAACCTCAGCAACGTGCTCGATATCGAAATCATCCATACCTATTATTCCCGCTCGCGGCGCTTAAGTGCGCGTCGATACTCACCGTGAGAGTCCTCGGGTGAAAACGGTGCTGGTGAACTGTTGATGGCTTTCCCGCCGCAGTCCGGGCATTCCTCTCCGAGCGTATATACCGGACGCTCATGAACGCGTTTCCAGTCGGCGCAAACGCGGATGTCAGATTTCACGATTAAAACCGACCTAGTCTTCTGTCTCGTGGCGTTCACGGTGGTACTCAGCGGTACCATCGTAGTCGCTGATGACATCAGCAGCTCGGTCAGCACTTGCCTCAAGCTGTGACTCGGCCACCTTGTAATCCGGAGCCTGCACCTCGATGCGGTACTCGGGTGAGCCGACGTACGTCACGTTAAGATCGACTTCCTCGGGAATCTCACCGTTCCCTTCGGCGGCCTGCATTGCCTCCTGGACAACATCTACGCCGTCGCTGGCAGGACACTCCAGATCGACGTAGCCGGTGACAGTCACGTACGGGACTGAGACGTTTTCCCGAGCAGTCTCGACGATAGCGTCAATGTCGTCGTCTGGAAGACCAGTCTCAGTGAGGGATTCTTCACCGTGAATCGCTGCTTTTTCGAACCCGTCATAGAGTGTTCCGAATTCTCCGAGCAGAGCGTTTGCGATGTCGGCGTATCGGTCTCCTTCGAGGTCCTCGCCGAACGCGATTTCCATCCAATTGTCGGCTTTCTGCTCGTTTTTCCACTCCTGAATTTTGTCTTTGCGCTGATGGTCGTTGACGTCTTTCAGTGAGAGATCGATCTGCTGGGAGTCCTCGTCAACATCGAGTACCTTGGCGACGACGCGTTGGTCCTCGCTGACGTGATCACGAACGTTTTTGATCCAGCCCGAGGCGACCTCACTGATATGGCTGAGACCGCGCTTGTCGTCGTACTCCAGCAGGTCGACAAAGACACCGAAGTCTTCGATGTCATCGACCCGTCCGACGACGAGCTCCCCGGGTTCCGGCCAGCCGCTGTATTTCATCGTGCTTCAACCGTTTCGACGACCTCGCCTTCGAGGTCAGCTTTTCCGCCAGTCGCGTGGGCCAGCGTGTGCCCACAAACTGCGCAGGCGACTGATGTCGCGGCTTTCTCGAAGACGACTTGTTCGTTTTCGCAATCCGGACAGCCAACCAGTGTGAAATTTCCAGCCATGATAATCACTCCTGGAACTTCAAGCGACCGGCGCGCCAGCCTTCACGCTGGTGGGCCTTGCCACATTCACCACAGCGGTAGGTGAGCTGTGTCTTTTTTGTCGGCTTGTCGCCACCCGGGACCTTGGAGAACTTACCGTCGTTCCCGATACCGGACTGGCGCTCGCGCTGACGGTCATTGACCTTTTTCATACCTGAGGAGCGACCGGACCGGACCTTCTCAACTTCGTGTTCGTAGTGCTCGTTACAATGCGGACAGTATGTGTTCATTCGGCGTGGCATCTCCATAGATATCGACCTTTGAGGTCCGTTTGACGCGAGCGGTTAAAACCCGTACGGTTCGAGGATTTGCACAGGCACCCACGTTCAAGAGTGAGAACAGTACGCCAAGACGGGATAGATACTCACAGACAGTAGCTGAGTTTGCTCGTATATATATATAGGTATATGTACGTGTGTTAGTATACCATAGGCATTTCTTTGTGGAACGTACAATACAAAGTATGGAAGGGGAATCTGGGCTTCGAACAATCAAAGATTTTCTGCAGACAATGGTTTCCGAGTCCAGAACAGCCACAGCACGGAAGTATATCGCCAATGATGCAGACATTACTGAGGGTGTCATAGAACTCTTGTCACACCGTGATGATCGTGCTTCCCGGATTATCTCCTCGTTCGTAGTTGGTGATCGCAATAACGAGACGCAGACACAACGACA
>NZ_JAODIY010000039.1 GCF_026586665.1 Halovenus rubra | reverse complement strand
GATTGTGGCGTGCATGGGACACCTCTTGGGTGGACACCAGAGGCGTCCCGTTCCTCACGGGAGTCAGTTGCTACTGAACTCTAGAGGACTTTGCGACACGACCAACATTTTGACGAATACGGAGGTCTATCGATAATGGGTAACTCAGGCGGTCGGACTTTTTGAGCCACGATTGACCGACTCAGTAATCAAGGGAATAGCGTGGTCGAGAATAGTGACGCCTATTGCAAGAGTTTCATTCGGGGCACCCACCTGTAGTGGAGGATCGAACGATGTCCCCGAGCGACTGAACTAATTCGACACCGTTCTCGTAATCAGTGGTAACTCGATAGCCATCTTCGTCCTGCTCTACGACGCCGAGACTCGGATGAGTAAGCAACTGCAGCGCAGATCGAACTTCTCTGATGGCGGGAATGTCGTCTGAATTTTCCATTCCCACAACGATCCAGCGAACCTCTTCAGCTGTTTCGACGGAACCGTCAGCGCGTTCAAGTGCGCGAATGACTGCGAGGACCGTTTCTCCAGCAGTGATGCGGTCTTGGATGGATTCATCGAGGAGATCGAGCCTATCGTCTTGGAATGCTCCTGATCGCGTCAAGAGTCCCATCGTCTCTTCCGGTGGGACTGCATACTGCTCTCGCCGATCAAGAAGTTCAACGAGCTCGTCCACGGCGATGGTGGTCAGCTCTGTCGTTTCGGCGTTATCGATGACTTTTGGGGCAAATCCAGGAGCTACCACGATAGCGTGATCAGCCCCACGTTGACGGCGGTGCTTGTCGATATTGGTGACCTCTAGTGAATTGACTCGACCGTTGCTACGAGCTTTCACTTCGACGACGACGTGTTTTGGAGCGCGGATTTCGACGTCGGTGTCGCCACCACCTTCGATCCAGTCTGCGGTACAGCCGAGTCTAGAGAATGCTTTCGCGACGAGTTGTTCGAACTCTTGGTGAGCGTCGCCGTCCGTACTGGCGTCTTGAAGTTGATCGGCAAGTGCTGGCGTTGGGCCGTCGTTTTCATCGTCGACAGGATGGACACGTTCACCAGCATCTGTGAGTTCGGCGATGGCAGTTTCGACAGATTCCTCGGCAGCAAGTTGATCGAGGCGTTTGTCAGCGACTCGAGTGAAGCCCTGAGGGCGATAGGTCTCGTCGTAGCCGACGAGTGCGTTGAATTCCTCAATATCGACATCGATCTCCTCTATATCGGTCAGGAAGGTCATATACTCCCATGGACTTTCATCGTCCCAGCGGCCGTGATCAACGCTTTCTTTCCAGAGATACTCCGCAAGGTCAGGGTCGTGTCGCAACTGAAGGACCTGACCTCTTGCAACGAATCCACCATCGTGGTAGACGAGCGCGATGTCATTGCGCTCGACGTTCTGCCACGTGCTGTCTACTGAGGTCCCCCAAACGTGAACGCGGTCGGCGTCCGATGTCTTCTGAAACAACTCGAAATCTTCCTCATTGAGGTAGGGTTCGATGTCGTCGATTGGGTGGCCGTCGCGTACGAACTGTTGGTAGTCCTCGAAAGCGTCGTCGCGACCAGCAGGTAAGATTACAATTCCGGTCATATCTTTGGTGAACCTATTGGTGGAGGGGCAATAATTGGTTAGTATCTCGCATACTTCATTTAGGGTACTATCTCTCTCCAGCGCTTGGGGTGTTTTATATTGACAATAACCGGGTAGTCGGTAGCGTGTCGTTATAGACGAAATATAAAGTGGGTCGGTTTAGTCTACCAACGTATGAGCCTCATATCCGATGGAGGTGACGCTCCTCTCTCATCTTTGTCTGGACAACTTTCACCAGACGAGGTCAACATGGATCTAACGATGTGTGGTCTCCTTGTCGATCGGGCTGAGGAACTGGCTCAGCTCTATGCAGACCAAGGGAATTGGAACGATGTGAAAGAGATCTGGTTCGACGAGCGCCTTTCGAATCGGAGCACACGAGGAAGCTCTCAGAAAATTTTCCGGGTGCTGACGTCGCGTTTCAAAAATGCACCGACAGCTCTCCCAAATCCGAGTGTTCTCCCGCAAGTATTTGACCAATGTGACACGACCCGAGACAAGGCGCAAATCCTCTATCTGTATCTTATTTTTGACGATACCTTGGTTCGGTACGTCGTCCACGAGTACAGTACTCGTTTAGCTCGGGGCGAGCCGAACCCACTGGATTTCTCGAACGAGACTCTCTCACCAATCCTTAGCAACCTCACCTATTCCGATGGCAGCAGCTTCGATTACGCAGAGTCGACAACGGAACGGTGGTGCGAAGGAATCAGATCTGTAATGCGTGAAATTGGTGTACTTGAGGGCCAACAAGCCGTAGAAGGGGATCCCCCGTCTGTAGGGACTATTCCACTTCTCGTCGCATTGGACTATTCGTTCGAAACCGGCGATGAAGATTGGATTACAGCTCCCCGAGGATTGCTATACCTTTTCCAACCGGAGCAACGCTGGGAAGAACTGTTCGACCGTGCGGCAAACACCAATGCATGGGAATATATCGAACTTCACGGAGATCTTGACTTACGCCCTAGTGAAGAAACACATACATGGATTCAAAATGGAGGTGACAGTTGATGGTCGATGCGAGTTGGTTTGAAGACCTTCCAGACGATTTCGAGGAATCGGTTCGTATCGACAGGGATGAACGCGATCATCGCGAGCGTGCCATCCAGTCATACCACGTAACTGCGGACTCTCAACGCTTTATTCAAGACTTCGTCGACCGGATGCTCGGCCAGGCGGACGATATGCGTACTGGGTCGAACTACTGGCTCTATGGCTATTACGGCAGCGGAAAGAGTCATCTTCTGACTGTCCTCGACGGATTGCTCGACACCGACTGGCTCGAAGGACAATATAACGATGTCTGGGATGATCTTACGCAAGTAACAGAGGATGCCAGTGTGGATCAATTGCGTGACCACTGGCGGAGTATCCATGACAAATATTACGTCATTCCCGTCTCGATTAATCTCCTGAAATACCAGGGGCAAAAGCAGCGAAGTTTCAGCGAGATTGTTCTCAGACATGCCCATCAGGATCCCGATTTGACCGGCGTCAACGACGAAATCTCGAGTGGACTTTCATCACAACTTGACGTCGCGTATTTCGAGAAGTGGTTCCGGACGACTGATGCATGGCCCAACCGCCAGACCCGTGCACAAGAGGTGCTTGAAACAGTCACTGCCGAAAGCGATGGATACGACTGGGATTCAGAGACCCTCTGGAAAGATATCCAGCGCTACAATGCGCTCGCAGATGTGGTGCTCCCCAAACTCTTCGAGGAAGTCAACGAAACCCGTGATGGGTACACGGATCTCAGACCTTCGGATATCGATCCAGAGGAAGTGGTGACACGGCTGAATCAACTGCGAGAAGAGCGGGAGGAAGAGTTAGGGACGCCGGTGAAGTTGGTGCTGCTTCTCGACGAGGTGAGTCTCTTTATCGGGACGGACTTTGAACGCCTGACTGAACTCCAGACGCTCGCAGAAAATATCGACGATATTGGCGATGGCGACATTCAGCTCGTTACGACTGCGCAAGCCAAGATCGAAGACGTCCAGCCGAAATTCGCCGCTCATGGTGCCGACTTTAGTATCGTCAAAGACCGCTTCCCACATCGCTACCAGCTACCCAGTAAACACGTAGGTGACATCGCAAAGCGGCGTCTGTTCGAGAAGTCCGACCAAGGTGAGCGCCGAGTCCGTGAGGTACTCGACGAGGCTTCGGTGAAACCGACTGAATCTCTGGTTTACAACGAAATCAAGCAGAATACGAAACCACCGCTCGACAGCATCGATGACGGTGAACTTGTCGAGTTCTACCCCTTCCTTCCCTATCACGCTCCGCTGTTCCTCGAAATCCTGTTCAATCTCAGGCAGGAAGCTTCTGATCCCGCAAAATCAATCTTCTCGGGGACAGCTCGCGCGATTCTCGCACTCATGCACAATCTCCTCCAGAGTTGGGTTGAAGATGGAGAAGCTGACCACGTCGTCACGTTGGTCGATTTTTATGAACTGATCAAACCAGAGTTGGAGGAGACCCTCGAGAAAGACGTTCGAGTTATCGGAGAGCTACCCGACGATGACGAAGTTGAAGAGATTAGTGAAGAAAAGGGGGGGCGAAGTATTGCAGATGAAGTCGCGAAGGGCAATCTCGAAGAATTCGATCTGGATGTGGCGAAAGCAGTATTGTTGCTGCAGCACGTCCATGATATCGTCCCAGTTAATGAAGGGAATATTGCTGTCTCCGTGATGTCCGATCTCAACGGGCAGTCGTGGATTAGTATGCAGAACCGAGTCGAAGATTCACTCAATAGGCTCCAAAAATTCATCCGACCGAATGAGGACGAATCTGGTGCCAGATATCGGTTCGCCACACAGGAAGAACGCCGCATCTACCAAGATGCAGAGGAAAATGAGGAGAAGCCAAGATGGGCTGAAGTTCTCGATAAAATAGACACTCATCTATGGGAGGACATTATTCAGGAACTTAACCTTCCAGAATCTGTCCCATATAGTGACTCGGGTGATGAGTATCCGGTTGCATACGAATTCAGCCTTGACGGGGAGGACTTCGAAACCGCCACAGAAGCTGAGGGTGGGTTAAATATCCCCATAGCAATTCAGGGCGTTCGACCTGATTACACGACAGAAAACAGAGATGAAGAAACCCTTTACTGGGAAATCGATACCGATGGACTTGACGACCTGCGAAAGCACATCGTCAAGTGGTGGGCTCTCCGGGACGCAGTCTCAACAGACGAGGTCCCAACTGCCGTTGAACGGGATCTCGCCCAGCGGGCCAGTGCTGTCAGGAGCAAACTCGCTAGCGCATTGCAGAGTGGTTCCTACACGGTGAAAGATCGAACGGGCATCCGGAGTCTAACAAAGGCAGTGCAAACTGCCGTCGATGTCGGATATCCGGACGACTTCCACCCGATGATGCTTCAGGTGACCGACGATCGACTGCAGGAACTCGCCGAGCTTTCCACTGAAGATCCACTCCCAGCGTGGGCACATACGATACAGGTTCCCTCCTCGGATCCATCTGCAAGTCAAGGAAAGAAAAGCATTCAGCGAAACGTGTTGTCGCTCACTGGCCGGCAGTTGAAGGATAAGGAGGATGGCCTCAACATGAACACGGTCCTCGATGGAATCACCGACGAAAAGCCGTTCTACGATGAGGCCCGCCCTGCATTGTGTGCCATCATCTGGGGATTCTGTCGGGAAGGTCGACTCGTTCCTGTCGACGAAGGTGGGAACACGCTCGCAAATGAAGTTGTTCTCGATCAGAACCAGCTATCGACGACGAGACTGAAACTCCTCCCACGTGAACCGATTGGGAAACTCCTCGAAGAGGGTGGCTTCAAGGAGACTACAGAGACGGTCGCTGATGGACTGATCAATCTCCAAGAAGCGAATACACAGCTCCGTTCGGCGCTCATTGGTCTCCAAGAGGACGTCCAATTGGTTGCCGACACCGATATCCGTTCGGACGCTGTCGCTAACTTGCTTGACGCTCTCATCGAAGAGTTATCAGATCGCATTGGTGCAACATCTGACCGGCTCGCCGTTGTCAGGTCTCAGGGGGACGGACTTGGGGATGCGATTGAACAGACTAATGCCGGACAGGAGTGGCTCGACGAATTCATAGATGTCTGGAATCGACGGCTCCTATCGCTCTACCGCTATGATGCGCAATTAGTCGTCGCCGACAGTGCGTTCGAATGGATCGATGAGGAGGCACAGTCGTTGGTCGCGGCGCAGCGTGATGCTCTCTATGCGTTCGATGGAAGTTGGTGGACGACCGATGGGTGGAAAGTACTGGTTGGGGAGACTGCTACGGACTGTAGCGCCGAACTCCAACGCTCTTGGGACGAGTACGTCGAGGATCACGGACTCGCTGCATTCGTGGAGCGGCTCGAAGAACATCCGTGGGTCGTTCCTGCAACAGAACTCCCGTCGAGTGTTCATGTCGCCTTCGAGCGAATCTACATCACGCCGCTTCGTGAGCTTCGAGGCTGGTACGAAACCGTAGACGGGGCAGTCACGTCACTTACATCAGATGACGAAGATACGCTGGCCTCGGTGGGAGATGACATCGCTGGTGTGCAACCCCGGACAGACGCTACTGAAGATGGCGTTGACGTACTCGAATCCAGGCTTGACCGCCTCGCGGCAATCGTCGGCGATCGGACACCCGATGATGTGGATCAAATCGGAGTTCTTCCGGACGACCGGCAGGGAATCAATCAGCGCCTCGAACACCTCGTCGAGAGCAGAGAGTTAGATGTAGAGCAGACTGATTCGGGGGTGATTATTCGATGACTGACTCTCCATATCTTGCATTCAAAGAGAAGCTGTGTACGTTCGCTGATGGGCAAGCTGGCATCCGGAACCCATTCGTGATCGCAGCTGTCGATCCCTCAGTCGAACACCGGGTTGCAGATCGACTTAGCGAATGGGCGACAGGCACAGAAAAGCCTCCAGCTGTCGATGAAGGGGTTACGGTTCAACCGATTTGGCTCGACGAACTCCTTCCAAAGACGAAGGTCTACAATCTCTCTGTGGCACTGGGTGGTGAGACTACTGCTGCGCGTATCGAAGAGACGATGCAGGATCGTTTGGCGGAGGAGCTTGTCGAAGAGATGATTACTAACGAGATCGACGATGACCGGCTGGAAACGCAACAACACGTTGTCTTGCTGCTCAATCTCGGGAGCCTCTATCCGTTCACCCGGGCGTCCGAACTCCTTGACGAACTCGACCGTCGCAACGTCAGATCTACCATCGGTGTAATGTACCCTGGTGATGACGTCGGAGGGAAGCTGAGTTTCTTCGACGGAGAACCACGACACTACTATCCAGCGCACCAGATTCCGGGCCCCGTCCAGGAGGTGCATCTCCAACAATGAGTATCAAAGAGCTAT
This sequence comes from Halovenus rubra, assembly GCF_026586665.1. Classification (GTDB taxonomy): domain Archaea; phylum Halobacteriota; class Halobacteria; order Halobacteriales; family Haloarculaceae; genus Halovenus; species Halovenus rubra. The sequence goes on along the minus strand of NZ_JAODIY010000039.1, from coordinate 9,970 downwards.
TTCGTAGCGATCCGACACGCCAGCTCGAAGAAGTCCAGAAGGTCAATGCTCGAGAGCGAGCAGAGACCGATGTTGCAGAGTTCCACGAAACTGAAAGTGCAAAGCGTGTACTTACAGAGCTCGGAGAGGTCATCCAAACCCATCCCGGAGAAGCAGCACGCTTCCTCTATCTACACGCGACCTTCGGATCAGGGAAAACCCACCTCCTGAAACTCATCGGGCTTGTCGCAGACAGTGAATCGGAATTCGCACATCTTGGCGATGAACTCGCTCAGCAGTGGCCCGGATTTGACAACCTTGCCCGCTCGATCGCCGACTCACACGTTGATCGACTCAAGCCGGTCTTCCTGAATCTCCTCGACCGGGACGCCTCGAAAGAACCGCCGCTTCCGTTTCTCATCTTCGAGGCAATCGGTCGCGAACTCGGCTATCCGACAGACCCGAATTGGTTGCTCGAGTGGGCCTGGACCGTCGATATGGAATACGACGGTATCTGGGACGCGCTCATCGACGCCGAGTACGACGGCCAGACGTTCGAGGATGTTCTCGAAGAACGGGCATCTCTACGTCGGTGGCTCTACGAAGCACTTCCATCGTTGACGGAGACAGTAGGCACCGAGCTCGATACTAAAGCTGGCGTCAAAGCATCCATTGAGCGAGCAGAGGACGATGTCGACCCAGAGTCGTTCGATCCCGCAGAACTGGTACAGCGAGTGGAGACTGTCACTGATGCACTGAACGAAGGCGGTCCACAGACCGAGTTGCTCCTCGGACTTGACGAGGTTGCGCTGTTCGTCGGCGATAGCCGGCATCGTTACCGTGAGTTCGAGGAAACGATGGAAGCCCTCCAACACGGCCCGAATCCGGTCGTTGTTACGACTGGGCAGTACTCGCTTCCGGCGACACGCGAAAGTCTCATCGGTGAGCCGGCGGACGACCACTGGACACACCAGCAGGTTCCACTCGAAGGTGCTGACACCGAGATCATCGTCCGGAAGCGGTGGTTACAGAAAGATAGTTCGGGCAATGAGCGGGTATCGTCACTCGTTTCATCGATGCCTGATCTGTCGCTGGAAACGTATTCGCCAGTCGGCAGCGCCGATCCCGACCCGATCGAGTCGTATCCCTTCCGCGAGTACGATCTCACTTTGCTCCGAAAGGTGATGCAGGAGTTGATCACCCAGGGGAGAGCGACAGATCGGGACTACATACAGGGTCGAGCGCTGCTTGTGTTGGTTCGGTCGCTGTTCACGAAGTTCGACTGGGCAACAGCCGAGGAGGGTGCTCTTGTCACATGGGACGAACTGTTTGACCTCCTCGTCGAGGAGACGACGTATGTCCCGCTGTGGGTGCAGGAGATGTTGGACAATACGTTGGTCCCAACCTTTGACGGCGATGAGAACGCCTGGGAGGTTCGGGTATCCAAAGCGCTGTACCTCCTCAACCAGACGCCGGCCGTTCCAGCAACGCCGGAAAACCTAGGTCGGCTGATGCTCGACGATGTCCACGCCTCTGTCGATGAAAGTGTTGAAGAGACCGAATCAGCGCTGAACACGCTCGTCGACAAGCGAAAGGTGCTCACGGAAACAAACGACAAAGGCGACGAAGTATACACGCTGGTCTCGGAAGAACAGGAGAGTATTCTCAGCCGAGCCCAGACCAAAGCTGAGCAGATTTCGCCGCATCAGCTGTCCGCGTGGTTAGAGACCCGACTCAGAGAAAACGACGGCTTCTTCCGGAGCGATAGTAGCCTTCACGAAGCGGATGTCGGCGACGAACGGCTTGTCCCGCTCCGGTACGAGTACTCTATCCTTGATCCAGTTGGTCGAGCTCCAACGACGGAATTCGATGCCGTTCGGATTCGGGTGCTGGCCGACGATCCAGAGACGGTTACTGATCAGGCCGAGATGTGGAAGGAGGTAAACGACGGCCGAGGTGGTGGAGAGCATATCCTCATCGCAATTGAAGTGCCCGAAACCACACTCGACAGGATTCGGAATGTCCTCGGTATGGGGAAAGTCCTTGATGAGGAGACGGAGGCACACGAGGAACTTGAGCGAGAACATCGAACTGACAAACGTCGGCTGGAGTCTTCCGTGACCGATCTCCTGGAGAATGCATCAGTCCACACGGTTCACGAGTACCGTGGCGAGCGGCCGAGTGTACTCGAAGAAGTCGTCGAAGATCAAGTTCAGTCCGTGTTTGGATCGGCACGAAAGGTTCTCTCAAAACCGCTCCGAGCGCAAGATGATGCGAAGGCCATGGCGAAATTCTTCCGAGAGAGTGGTAGTTGGCCCCTCAGTGATGTTGATGCAGTCATGCTTGGTGTAGATACGTCGAGCAATACAATCGGCGATAGTGGGTGGTGTCGTGAGTTCATCAATGAATATGAATCGCAGAAGGCGGTCGATGTCGAGACTTTGCTCCAACAAACACGGATCGCCAACGGAGACTTCCGTGGTACGCCTCGAGAGTCTATTGCGGCTCTACTAATCACGCTTGCCACCTCGAACGAACAAGTCGCTCTAAAAGAAGACACAGCGTATGTGACTGATCCTGCCACAATCGGCCGAAAGGTGAATACAAAGAGTGGTCTCACTTCCCTCCAGATTCGGTTCGATGCTATTGGCCCCAATCCCAAGGAAATCCGCACGGTCGTCTCGACTATCCTCGATCATGATCCAGAAGGCGATGACCCGGATGCATGGGTTGACGAACTCGAAGCATGGGTAGACGACAACAGCATCCTCGTCAAACGGACGTTCAAGGGCGTTTCCCGTGAGTTCGATCTCTCCTTGGATGCTCTCGAAAGCGCACTGTCACCAGCGTACAGTGGTGGAGAAATTACCACTTCGGATCTCGTCGACGATAGCGTCAAATCAGATGCCGAGACGTTCGCAGACGCGCGTGAACTCTTTGCCGTCGAAGATGGCGAGAAATCGCTCTGGGCCCAGTTTTCAGGGAGGCTGGAGTTGTTGGAGTCGCTGTATCCCAGCGCAACGATCACGTCACGAATGCAGACCACGGCCGAAAGTGGTTCCGTGCCCACGAAGGGGACGCTGACAACCCGGATCGCCGACGCGACCGGCCACCGCGTCGACGTCCTCTCAGATCAGTACCGTCGAATCACTGGTGAGGCGGTGGACAAATCAGACCCAACGGAAATCTGTGAGGCTCTTACGACGTGGGTGCAGGAGCACGAATTGTCGGTTCGAACGTTGCTCGATGACGCTACAGACACGTTTAGTAGCGTTTCGTTCGACAGCATCGAGGTGGTGTTCGAGACTGCGTGGGATGGCGGCCAGATAGAAGAAGCAACACTCGTCGCTTCCAGCGTCAGACAGCAGGCTAGAACATACGAAAACGTCCACAAAATTCTCGATGGAGATCCGAGTCCGTGGGCACAGTTGGAATCGGTAGGGAATACCCTTCGTGCAGAGCACCCAGATTCACCGACGACCGAAGCTGTAGAGACCGTACTCGGTTCTTCTCGGCCACCGTCGCTCCAGCGAGTACAGCAGCTCATCGATGAAGCGGACGATCCGAGGACGGGTGGCGGTGCATGGGCAGAGTTGCAGCGTGTCGCTGAGGAACTCCGTCAGGAGCTACCGAACGCGACGATCACCGACGAGGTGACCGACGTCGTCGACGCTGACGAGCGTCCGACCGAAGATCGGGTATCTGAGCTACTTTCGGAAGCGGAGACGGTCTTGAACCGCATGCGGACAGTCCAAGAGGAATTGGACGAGCTCAGTGACGAATCGATCGTCCTCATCGACCGCGAGATGACGGGTAGCTAACAGTAGCAGGAGTTTAGCTGATTGTTATTCGTTGGAGGGAAACTTCGCCTGACGCAATGCGTACCAGCCATGCGGAATTGTGTACCGCACCCCTGACGGTACTAAGCTCAGCTGTTGAGCCGAGATGCTGTATCTTCGCTCCCTTTGATTCGGCCGATTCACAGTTGTGTATGTGACCAGCCAACAGGCAGTCAAACGTCATACCCGCCCGTTCGAACAACGCTGATAGTGAAACCCCATTCTTTAGACGGGGCGGGGCAATTTCGTTGTGTACTACCAGTAACTGGTTCCCGGCAATCTGAGAACTTCCGAAGTTAGACGCTGCATCAAGGACACTCGCCTCTGATCCGTTGTCTATGCCGAACAGTTCAATTGTATCACCGACAGTGATCCCTTCGGTACCGAGATGACATAGTTCGACATCAGTGAGTCGGTCGAAGAAGCTCTTTGCTGTTGAGACACCATGGTTCCCATAGATGAACAAGAACGGAATGTCGGATTGAGCTAGTATATCGAAACCGTTCTCGGCGATCATACAGTCGGTGGCAGTCGGGTTATCGTCGAAGCAATCGCCAGCATGGACGACAGCATCGACGTCGTATCGAGCGGCATAGCCCATCGCTGTGAGGAACTGACGAGCGGTTCGGTAGGGGGCTCCAGTGTTCTTCGGTCGGTTTTCTCGTCCTATGTGACTATCACCGAGTGCAAGTAACTCTACGACACCTTCTGGACGAGTAACCGAGAAATCGGAGGTACTTTGAAGCGTAATTTCGCTGTGGTCCCATTTCCTGCCACGGCCGTCATGGAGTACGTATCGCCACCCTTCTCGTATATGAACATCCACGTCGTGGGTGTACCAGATTTTTACGTCGAATTTATTTTCAGCCTGATCTTCGACAGTGAGTTTCCAGGCCAGCGATGTCGTGGGGCCTTGGTGCGCGTCTAAGACACGTACCTCAATCTCGTCGACCATTTCCCCATTTTCGATTTCATCTCGAGACCGCAACACTGCACACAATATGGGAGGGGCGTATATTTCTATCTTATCTACCAGCCGAGGAGAGGTGCTTTCACAGAGCCAAAGGAGAAATAGCCAGTCGCTATTACGATGGGGCTGAAGTACCGAACCGCTTTGTTCAGGCAGTACAAGACCCACAGAGACAGAGGTTGTTATATTGTGATATCTGATGATATGAGATGTTCTAGAATCGCCTGCTTTCAGGGACGTCGTCTGTGTCGTAGCCAGCAGTGTCCAAGAAGTCAAGAACGTCCTCGGCTTCAGCCTTTGACGAAGGGGGGCTTGCCTCGAACAGTTCCTCGACGACATCGTTACCGTTGGTGCAGAGCGTGACGGTCTGCTCAGACGGTGATCGGCTCAGCGGGTCACGCATCTCGTCTATCAAGATCGGTTGCTGTCCATCTCGGTAGGAGTGTTCATAGAGTGAGAGCGTCCGAACCGTGTTGTCGTCGACGAAGAAACTAGTCTGTGCGATCTCCGGCGGGACGGCTATCTTCCCGCTTGCGAGGTCCTCTGCAAGGTTTTCGTACTCGTGCATCTCGGCTGGGACAGGCCCATCGATCTGATGGGTGATGACTCCGGGCCAGTTGAATCCGTAGACGCGCTCGAAGAAGTTCACCGTCTGCTCATCATCATGATCGAACACTAAGAGTAAATCTCCGATCTGGAGTTCCGTCCCCTCGATACGAATGTGTGAGGAATAAGCGTACGTGGAGGCATCGTCGAGGGCAACGATATCTGGTTTGGACATACTACGCCTGTGAATCCTGACTACAAAGAAATCCCTGATATTTCAATCCCCTTTAGCTGTCAAGTATCGATATGAATTGATCCGCTTCCTGAATTTTCAACCGTCCGAATGCCACTGCACGAAGATATCCTTGCGATGTTCGATATCCGTCGTACTTGAGTTCTAATTCGTTCGCTGGGGTTCGAATCTTCGTCCGGCCATCCAAGTCCACTGTTATCAGTCCAACATCATTTAGTTTGTCGGGACCATTGTGCAGCAATAATTCACCGCGTCCCTTTGCAGCGGCTGGCACAGCCAAATATACTTGAGACAATGCACCGCTTTCATGATAGGCCACCAGTTGCTCAGTTATCTTCTTATGGCGTGATTTGGGCAATTTTCCATCTTTCGCTTCGATCCCAATGAGTTCACCACCATTCTCAAGTACGTCAGTGGGGTGGATTCCACCACTAAAACCGATTACATCAATCTGACGTGACTTTCCATTCCCAACGGGGATATAGCCCTCACGAATATTCCCCATCTCCCGCCAAACGTGGTGCTGAACCCAGGCCTCGTTATCAGAGGGGATCTCAACAGAGTTCATCCGATTTAGCCGCTCGGCTCGCTGGCTAATTGTGACATCCAGATTTGGAGGCTTGCTAAAGAGATCCTCTGGATCATCTTGGAGTTCCAAACGATAGTTTGGTTCTTGTGGCTCCGCTAGTTCAAAAGGTATCTCTATTGTTCCAACCTCCTGTGGGGTCTCTACTTGTAGCTGGAGGAGCTCCTCAATTACATCTTCAAACGACAATACGTCGTAATCGAAGCTGCGTGAGTTCGGATCATCTTTCGCATGCTTAGCAACCTTGGACATGAATTGATCCATCTCAAATTGATCCACAAAGTGCTCTGGGAGAGATGATTTGAGCTCTTTTCGAGTCTGCTGAATTTTTTCTCGCCACTCGTTGAATCTCTCTTCTGAAACTCCGTGAACCTCGACTGCAAGTGATGAATCAGTAGACGGAGAGGGCATATCCTCGAACCCATCCTCGTAAAGCGACCAACCAAATCCCATGTACACTTTTCGTCGGATAATACGGTCTGTGACATAGTCACCAAGCTCCTCAAAGACAGACACGTCCGGTGAAACGTAGTATAATTCGTCAAGATAACCTGACGATGCATACTTCGACAGCTGTTTTGAAAGATCAAAACCATCTGCCCGGCCTTCACTAAATGCGACATCGGCTTTCACTTCGAACCCGACTAGTAAGCTATCCGTCGTCTTTGCAAGCAAATCAATACGGCCACTACCTCCAAGTGTGATTTCTGAACCGATCTCACAGTATCGGTCTTGGCGACGTAACCACTCCCAGAGGGTATCGTGAAGTAGCTGTTCTAAAAAATCGACCATAGGAACTGTGCTAAACGGTATCTCATAATACCTCGTATTTGATACAAGGGTACAATTCATAGTTTCGTGGAGGAATGGTTCACTGCATCCCCGTGATTTATTACTGCAGAACCGATTACGATAATGTATGAGCGCAAAGGGCCAGCTCCGACGGTTCGAAAACAAGGCGCAGCTACTGCGCCACATTTCCGAGGAGACCGGCACAGACATCGACACGCTTTGGGACGAGTACGAAGCCCAAGTCGAATAGAGCCCTTTGCAGTTTTGACGCGTGTGTGACGATACTGATCTCGATATTTCATTCACAATAGACTCAGACTCGGTCTCTCTGAGTCCCATCGGTGAATATCAGGTTCTCGATCTTGAGGGGCCAGTGGTCATCGTTGGAGATGCGGATGCGTCATACCGTGTTGTGCCAACCGGTGATGAATCAGAACAGTCAGAAGATCTCCGAGAACTGAGTGTCGATGAAATTCGCACCGCACTCAACGAATTATCAGATGATGATGACTTCCAGTCGATCATAGACAACTGTCCGACGAATACCCCACTGGTTTACGATGACATCGATTATCTGACCCGCCATCTTCCCACAACGTCACTTCAGAAATGCCAAGAATTGAGCGAGAACACTCCGTTCAAGAAGGAATTACTACTTCAGGTTGCATACGTAGAGCGCCAAAACTCGCTGGTCGGGCACTCTGATAACGTTCTCGAATATTATCTCGAGCAGCGGGATGAGATCGCTGAGAAACTCCGCTCCTCTGACGAAATCGATAACGAGATTGAACGATCGTTCTTCTCATATCTTCTCCTTGCTTCAGCACTCATTGAGGAGCTGACGACAGAAACAGTCCTCAACGAACTCTTTCGGGAGGAAGCACGTCTCGATAGTATCACCGAACACGTTCGAAGCATGGGCCACGCGAAGCGGCTACAGACACTTTGTGATATACAGATACTGACTGGAGGAGACCATGGATCACTCGTCGATGTCAAAGACCGACGAAACAATCTCGTTCACGATGCACAGAAACGCGCTGGTCTCAATGAGCTGGAATCCCGCCGAGAAGTCGCGGAGATTCTCGAGAAGACAGACCAATGTGCGTCCGTCCTTCTGACTATCTCAGGAAAGAACATCGAGTCGGTCATCGCGAGACGTGGGTGTTCACCGTATATCGATCATGCGCAGTCGGAAGCAATCGCTGACACGATCGCAACTTGGGAACGAGAACACGAAGATCACCTCAAAACCCTTGAGAGCTGTGATAGAGCGAGTCTTGAGGAACTCCGGTGGGATGTCGAAGAAAGCAGCTCTGGCAATTACGATGTTACTGATGGGTTTGAGTTCGACGGATTCGACGACGAAGAACTGTATGGCATACTTATGGATTTTCTGGAGGGCGCTGAGGAAGCATTCCTTGACCGCATCGACGCCGATGCGAACGAGAGTAATCTAGACCGCTTCGATTTTGCTTTGATGATCCTACTCTGTGGAGAGCACAGTTACGAAGAAATCGCTCGCTGGCTGGATACTGATGAAAAGTACGTGCAGCGGAAGGAGAACGTCATCGCATGGAGGGCATCGAAGTTCGAGAAAGAATTGGTAGAGGAGATTCCGCGTCCGGAGGATCCCACATGGCCCTCTAAAGCAGCGGAGGACGAGGAAGATACGTCCTAAGCTGCAAATGTTAGTGGGAGAAAGGCCCTCAAGTCGACACGCTAGTCCGGAATAAAAGTCAGATCCAACTATGCGTCAGCTGTATCCCGAAAATGCGGCTTCAGCACTGTTGTTCTTGCCACCATAATCGACAACAGTCGCTTGGATCGTGTCATACTTCGAGAGGTCTTGCGGTGCATCAACGACGAATATGACGAGACGATTTTTCGTGCCCATGATTGTCGGAGGACGGGAGCTGTAATCGACCTGCTTGAGGGTCAGTGTAATTTCGTCTCCGAGTTCAACTATATCCGATGGGTCGCGCTGCTGGGCACGACGATGTGCGCGTTCGGCCTCAGGATCAGCGTATTTCCGGGATCCGTCGGATTCAGTTTCCCCATCGATTGCGCTGCTACTCTCACCAGCGTCCTCTGCTCTCAATGTCGTTGGTGAAGAAGTCTTACTGGAAGAGGGTTCAGATTGGGAGTTCGACTGTGTTGTAGCCGTCTCTTCAGTAGCGGTCTGTTCTGTTGAAGTTGCTTCGGGTGGATCTTGAGTAGAAATCTGCTCCTCAAACGCAGTACGGAGGGCATCAATATCGAGCAGTGAACCACTATACTCTGCTTCGAGATCGCCATCGGGTGTGGCAGGCAGTTCAGCTAACAGAGACAGGGCGTCAAGTATTGTCTCGGAGGTCGGCGCCAGTGGAAGAACAGTCTCTGACTTGGGTGCGACCGGAACGTTGAGTTCACTGTCGACAAAGTGTTTGTCGTCGACAGGAGTTGCCGTCGGTATCGTCGGGAAGTCTGTTACTCGACTTCCGTCACCGTATTGAGCTCTATACTCTGTCATTCCGAACTTGTTTCGCTCATTCTGTTGTTCACCGTAGGAGCTTGCGTCTGAGTATAGATACTCGCCTCCAAAGAGGATCGTCTCGACTGCCTCCTGCCAGCAAGGATGAGCGGTCTCCGGTATTGCATCTAAAAGTGTGTAGATGCCATCGTAGTAGTCTGCGAGTTCGTTCGGGGATAAGTCACCATTGTCAGTAGCAGTCTGTGGAACGGCCTCTGTTCCGTTCTCAGAGGGCAGGTCTGATTTGTCCGGGGTGATGCCAGGTAGTCGGTTCGCGTTTAGTAGCATTGAGGACGACGAACTGTTGGAAGCAGAACCTGGTGCTGGTGGGAACTCGTTCAACAGAGCGACTGCCTCAGGGAGCGTCTCGTCGTCGACAAAAAGTGGCATAGCCTGTTGCACGGTTACAAATTCAACTCAGACCTATCTGACAGCGTTCACTAGCGATAGAAATGGTCACTTTAACTAGATAGGAAGTCGGATTCAAGGTATG
>NZ_JAODIY010000038.1 GCF_026586665.1 Halovenus rubra | reverse complement strand
GCTGTGTCGGCTTCTTGTCCTCGACCTCCGCGAGAGCGTCGCGGAGGTCGTCGAGAGTGGTAGCGTCAAGCGTGGCCATACCCAACAGTCACACTCTAGCCTAAAAAATATTCAGCCGACAGTATCAGAATGTTATCGACCGGCAGGCCTCTAACTCGTTCAAAATCAAAGGATGGACAGTGACCTTGGTTGTGGTCGCTCTGCTATTCCGGACTAACAACTTTCAGCTGTTCGCGGCATTCATCCCACTAATTGGGTTCTGGTTCTTGGATGCATACTACCTGAAGCAGGAGCGTAGGTTCCGAGAACTCTACAACTGGGTGAGACAGAACAGGCCGGACAACGAAGACCACCTCTTCGATATGGATCCATCTAGGGTTGACGGTGACGTCGACGGCACGGCCAGGCTGATGTTGAATAACTCGTTGCTGTGGTTCTACGGCACGGTCGGCGGCTTACTTATATTGTACTCGGCCATCCTGATCTTCATCAACGGAGGGACGATCTTTGGTTAGACGAGTTTTCTTCAGCTTCCACTACGGCCGGGACGTCTGGAGGGTGAATCAGGTCCGTAACAGCTGGGTTGCCAAGGAAAACCGGGAGGCTGCAGGGTTCATCGATGCGGCAGAGTGGGAGGAGGTAAAGCGTGAGGGTGAAGATACTATCAAGGATTGGATCGATGAGCAGATGCACGGCACTTCTGTCACTGCAGTCCTGATCGGGAACGAGACAGCAGACCGGGACTGGGTTCGCTATGAGATAAAGAAGAGCATCAAGCGAGGGAACGGCATCGTTGGCATCAAAGTCCACTCCCTGAAGGACAAGGAGGGCAGTACTGATTTCAGTGGGAGCAACCCGTTGAAGAAGTTCGTCGTTGAGGAGGACGGTGATGTGAAAACTCTCTCCAGCATTTTTCCGACCTATCACTGGAAGAGGGACAACGGCAGGGAGAATATCGGTAACTGGGTGGAGGAAGCAGCTCAGGCCTCTGAGCAATTATCTGGTGTTCAGCGGAGATCGGTTAGACGCAGAGAATCGATTGCTGAAGGATTGAATTTCGATGTTGGCGCAGTAATCGTACTCGGTATCTTGATCGTAATCTTCATCGAGAAATATACCGACATAGATATCCTGGAGAATATCGACCTCTCCCAGTTCCAGCAGGCTACTGGAGACGACAATATGTTCCCATAACTTACCCGTGTGCCAACTAAACTCCAAGCTACACACCTCAGTATGCCTCCAGCAGATTCCTCCCAGCAACAGACGGACGACTTCCATAGTCATCCGCCTATCCAGTGTGATGCGTGCGAGTCTGCTCTCCACTCTAACAAAGGTCACACATTGTCCTTCCTTCTCGTGGATCAGCTCACACTCCCCCTTGTTGGATGTAATGAACACCTTGAGCAGTTCACCTCTGTCTGTGGATTCACTACCGAGAGCACAGCTGAACTCATAGATCATCGGCCAGCCGGCGGTATCAACTGTCCTAGTTGCCACCTCGCACCCCATAATCCAGATCAACCGGTGGTTCCGGTACAGGACGGAGCAGTTGCGATCCTTGCCTGTCCAGAGCATCAAGTAGAGATCGTTGGTCGGTTCCACACAGGTCTTGATATGCAACAGCAGCTAACTGCTTCTCTCGATACGCTACAATAGGCTTCACAGATTCTGGTTTATACGGAATAGGATCTGGACCGCGTGACGGGCTTGCTCCCTGTAGTCCTTCATCTCGTCTTCAGTGATGTTGGTCTCGATGGAGTGGGCTTCTGCGTTGGCGTTCTGGCGGAAAGCGTCCAGTTCGTTGATGAAGTCGCTGTCAAGGCCTCCAGAGCGATGCTGGAAGTCGTCGAGATTTTCCTCAAAGGTGTTGATGAGGTCGCTGAACTTCCTGAACCGCCGGTTTTCAGGAAGATAGTACAGTTCAATCTCCTGCTTCCCGTACTGGTCCCGGAGAAGGTCGATAAGGAGGTTCTCTAAGAGCTTCCGTGTCAGGACGAGCGTAGCGTCGTTAACCCCGATACGGTAGCACTGGTTGATGTCCTCAACCAGATCCGGGTAGAACGTGCCCGGGACGTTGTCGATGTCGAGAAACCGTTCGGAGCGAAACGTAGAGTGTAGCACTCCTGTACCAGGATCCTCGTTCTCGAGGATGTCCAAGGCAGGGTATTTGTTCAGTGTATCTGAGTCGGTGTCGGCCAAGGTGTAGATCCGTTTCATAACGCCCACGGCTTTCTCCTCGTCCTCCTCCGCTACCTCTTTGAGAAACTGAGTGGTGTTTGGCTGCTGGTCGTTGTCTTTGAAGTCCCAGCTTTTGTAAAATCGGTCGATGTTCCGCATAGTGTCTGTTACGCCGAACTCTGTAGCGGCCATCTCCCAGTCATCTGGCTCCAGATCTTTCTGGACGGCAAATCGGGAAAACTGGCCGATGAGAGTTACCATAGGATCCCGAGACATGGACAGGGGTACAGAAGTCAACTACCTGTAACTACCGCACCGTCTGTTGGATGAGATAATAGGGCCTCTATACAACTTCTGCGCGCTATATCCAGCACGACACTGGCACTCATCACCGGAAGAGGAATTCAACAAGACCATTCTGGAAACAGTCTCGGAAACGGTCGAACTGTACCGAAACTCGGCGACTGGTCCGGTCCGGCATACGTCCGAACCGCTTCCCGGAAACATGGAAGCGCCACGCCGCGGCTTATCGGGAACGTGAACATCTAGTCGAATATGCCCAACAACGCGACATCAACGCCGAACCGATTAGCGGTGAATCAGCCGACCCGGGACGCTGACCGCAATCGAACCCTTACTGAACAAGCCGACCCAACCACGGAGAAGATGCTGTTGCCGTCACTTGACGACGGCATCACGCTGCTCGACGTCGAGGGAGGCCGCGACGTCCCAATCTTGCAATCGCTCGTGCTCGACCACCTCCTCCTGCACGACGGCCCCGCCTTCTGGGTGGACGCGAACGGCCACGCGACGACGACCACGCTCGCCCAAATCGCCCCCAGCCAGCGGTTGCTCGACCGGATCCACGTCGCACGGGGTTTCACTGCCTACCAGCACTACGGCACCGTCTGCGACCTCCCGACGGCGGTGAACCAATCAATCTGGAGATCTACCGCAGACACCGGAATCAGCAGTCGACAGTTGACGGCTCGCAACGAGGGCGCATCCTCGCACACCCCATCGCTCATCGTCGCCCCGGCGGTCGACGCGCAGTACCGCACTGACGACACGCTTGGAGACGCCCACGCCGGGACACTCCAAGCGCGAACGCTCGCTCGACTGGCGACCTACGCGGATGGGTACGAGGTGCCGGTGCTCGTTACTCGCAGCAAAGCGGACGAGTTCGCGGCGCCGGTCGCGACGGCTGCCGAGCACCACTTAGAGTGCGAGCAAACCCGGATGGGGCCACGGTTCACGGGTGAGGAATTCGAGACGCTCGTCTATCCCGTCGACGATGGGGCATACTACCAGACGACGTTTACCTACTGGCGTCAGTTACTCGGCGCGCGTGCCGAACAGGTCGGGCTGGAACCGGCCTCGCCCTCCACCCCGACCACGGCCACCGATGGCGTCGGAACGGGCGTGACGGCTGATGGCACGATTGCGTCACTCACTGCGAACCCACTACTCGATGCCTGGACGAGTGCTGGAGGGCGATAGCAATGGGGCGCACCAATCCGACGTATCGGGATGCGCTGCGGGCTATCGAGGAGCGATGGACGGATTTCCGGCGGGCGCTCCGCCGTCGCGACCAACCGCGCTTCGACCAGCTGTTCGAGTACGCTCGCGAGCACGCCGACGCGAGTGGCCTGTTGAACCACCAAAACCCGCTGTTTCCGGCGCTGATCAGCATCGATCTCGAACAGGAAGCCCGACTCGATGAACACGAAGACCGCCTCGCTGAACTCGAAAACGCACTCAACGAGGCGGATGATCGACAACAACACTCCCAGGCAGGTACAACGGAGGACAGATTGCACTGATGGTTTTTAGTATGGGGTACTAGACCGTTCATATGGCAACGGATCGCTTCCAGAGGGTCAACAACTTGGAATCAGGTGATCGAATTCGAATCCACCTTACCGGGGACGGTCCGGTTGAGGCTGGCGGTGTGACGTTTCAGAATCCGTGGGAGACCTCCGTCGGAAGCGTACACGAAGAGAGAAAGGACCCCCGGAAGGGAGATGAGGTCCGACATATCGAATTTCATCGGACAGTGCGTCTCGATGCACCTGACGAGATCGTGCCGCCTGATCGCGTCGTGTTGAAAACCGCACATCGGATGGAACAGGAGAACACACTTCGGCTGACATTCAAACAGCTGATCGAAGATAGTCCCGGTCACTATACTCTCCATGCCCTGGGACTCGAGGATCTCGATGTTCTCGAGTGAATTTGTATCGAATACAACGCCTCAGTACCGTAATTAGTAGACTTAACCAACATCCCGTAGCAAGCGTGGGGTTTTTGTTGGTTAAGATGGGCGGAGAAGGGGGATCAGCGCCCCGGAAGTGTTTGCGGAAAATGGATGGAAAGCCCCAAATTCGCGTTCCAAGCCCTTCGCAGCCGTGTCACACTGGTTCCCTGAACTCCGGAAGCGACACACTGTCGATTATCGGGTGAGCGTACGTTGGCGTGCCTATGCTGGAGGACGACGGATAGAAAATGCCATTCACATTCGATTTCCTTGATGACGGCCGTGTCCTCGAATGGGAGACGACGGCTGACGGCGCCGTCGCGACCGAACGCGAAGACTACTCACCGCGCTTCTACGTCGCATCCCGCGCACCAGATGCCGATATCGACCTCACGAGACTCCGGAGCGTGTACGAACGGCACCCGGACGTCGTCGCGACCAAAATCGTCGCCCGGCGGCCAGGCTTCCGTCGCGACGACGAGGACACCCTCGCCGTCGACGTCGTCCACATCGACCGTGTCATCCCACTCGCCCGGCAGGCGCGCCAGCTGTCGGACTATCCAGTCGGGGATCTCGCCTGTTTCAATGTCGACTTCTCGCGAGAGTTCCGGTACTGTCTGGAGACCGGCGTCGACCCGACGCCGGCGAGCGAGCTGTCGACGCTCCACCTCAGTATCCCGGTGACCGAGACGAACAGTGAAACCAACGCCGAGCTTGGCGTGAACGGCAAGACCGTCACGGGATCTCCAGTGGATCTCCTCGCGGCGGTCCAAGACGCGATCGACACCCTTGACCCGGATGTCCTCGTATGCTCGACGAGCGAGATCATCTCGACGCTCTACGCGATGGCTCGCGACGCCGGCGTCGACGGCTTCACGCTGAGTCGGTGGCCCGACGTCGACTACCAGCAGCTCGCCGGTCAATCGACGTTTTCGAGTTACGGCCGAGTAGGACATTCGCCCGCCCGCTACAACGTGCCGGGCCGGGCGATCATCGACGAATCGAACACGTTCTTCTACGGGGAGACGAACCTCGACGGTATTTTCGACCTCGTCTCGCGGTCGAAAAAGCCAGCCCAAGAACTCGCCTGGGCGTCGATTGGGAACGTCCTCACCGCAATTCAGATTTGCGAGGCGCACGACCGCGGTGTTCTCGTGCCGTGGAACTCCTGGCGACACGAGTTCTACAAGCCAATGGGAACCCTCCACGATGCCGACCGTGGTGGGTTCATCTTCGCGCCCGAAGTCGGACTCCATGAGGATGTCCACGAACTCGACTTTTCGAGTCTCTATCCGAATATCATCTGCATGTGGAACGTCTCTCCGGACGTCATTCGGTGTGACTGTCACAGTGATCGCGAGGACGTTCCCAGCCTCGGCTACTCCATTTGCGACGAGCAGGGTTACCTCGTCGACGTCCTCCAACCGATCATCGACGCTCGCGACGATATCAAGGCAGATATTCATCGCGAACAGCAGCGCGATAATCTCGACCAGGACCGTCTCGACGAACTCGAGGGGCGGTCGGCCGCGCTAAAGTGGATTCTCGTCGCGTGCTTTGGATATCAGGGATTCAGTAACGCGAAATTCGGGCGAATCGAGTGCCATGAAGCAATCAACGCGTTCGCTCGGGAGATCCTGCTCACCGCGAAACAGCGGTTGGAGGCGGGCGGTTGGCGTGTCGTTCACGGGATCGTCGACTCGATCTGGGTGACGCCCGACCCGGACGTCAGCGACGACGAACGAGAATCACTGGAGACGTTGGCCTCCGAGATCACGGACACCGTCGAGATCCGTCTCGAATATGAAGCCGAGTACGAGTGGGTGGCGTTCGTGCCACAGCGCGAAAGCGACGCCGGCGCACTGACGAAGTATTTCGGGAAGGTTACGGGCAAGGATGAGTTCAAGATACGCGGCATCGAAGCCCGGCAACGATCCACGCCGGAGTTCATTGAAGATGTCCAGCGCGACTGTCTCGAGATCCTCGGTCAAACGCAATCTCCAGACGCGGTTATCAGTCGCTTGGAACGGGCGATTTCGGAGCTTCACGCTGGCGATGTCGATTCCGACCGACTCGTCGAACGGAACCGTGTTTCCAAGCCTGTCGAGGCGTACACGCAGTACACCCAGAACGTGGCGGCACTCGAGCGTGCTCGCGACCAGGACCTCGCTGTCCATCCCGGACAAGATGTCGAGTACGTGGTCGTCGACGACGAGAAAGCATCACGAGAGCGTGTCGCCCTTGCTCACGAAGAGACGGACCAGTATGATCCATCGTACTACGAGACGCAGCTGGTACGAGCTGTCGAGAGTATTATTTCACCTCTGGGATGGGATCGGTCGGATATTCGACGAAGGTTGGCAAAGACACGAACGACTAAGATTACCTCCTTCTGACCCTTCGCTTACAACAAGATATGAGTAGGACCACACACCCCCCTCGTTCGGAATGAGATTATACCCACCATACTACCTGATTAGAGGCCGTGGTTCCACCCAATGAGAAGGTTGTAGTAATGGATTCGTTGGGTATACGCGCTCGACGCATGGTCTACTGCTTCAATTCGAAGGATAGAATAGCTGTACTTCCATTGTTAGGCGTATTCACGAATACTTCTAACTAGTGGCGTATTCTACTTGAAGAGCTTTTAGGGCAACTAGGTAATAAAGCTAGGGTTGTGACTAGACAAGTGATCCGCGAAAGTCTACGCCATCTTGTGATTTGGGGAATTATCTTGTCCTAGTTAGGGTACGCCTAGTAGATTGTTGGAAGATCTCGTCCATACGGCCAGTTTCACGGTATCTCATTCCGAATCAGGGGGGTGTGTCCCTCTAGCTCCAATCCGGATCTATCCTAATTGGGCTGGCATCAATATCGCCTATTAGTTCGGTGGACAACTCATTCCGAATCAGGGGGGTCTCTGTAGCGTCCTCGATTCTTGGCTGATGGACCTACCTCATTCCGAACGAGGGGGGTTGATCTGGACTTGCTGATTATTCGAGCTACTGGCAATCCACTCGTTCTACGATGTAGCTCACTCCGAACCAGGGGAGTAAAGTCTCCACAGAACACGGATTTGAAGATAGCTCACTCTGAATTGGGTCTCCTCCTGTATGACGGCGTCACCTATCGATTTTCCGCTGTTTAGCACCGATATCCAATGAATCTCATTCCGAATCAGGGGGGTAACGACTAAGTAGGTTCCTTCCCAGGATGAATCTATGACAGACAACGAGGAATCAGACGGAGGAGGTGACTCGTCTATCACGGACCAACAGCTGGATGGTTTCGATACAAACAGGGAGGACAGTTCGGCTTCTGAAATTTCGTCGGCTACGAAAGAAATCCAGCGATCAGAACCGAACGACCCGGCAAATGACCCACTGTTCGTTCGGGAGGGCGATGAAGACGGCTCCTCAACTCCAATCTGGGCGGATCGCGATCTACTTTCAATTGGAACCGTTCCTGGGCCGGACCGCATCGTCGGTCGAGACACCGAAATCAAGTCGGTTGCTGGAGAAATCCGTCACCTCGTCCACGAATCCCAACCTAACCACGTCGTTATTTACGGCGAAACCGGAACTGGCAAATCACTTGTCAGCCGGCACGTCTCCGACCGTCTCGTTGATACTGCCACTGCCCGTAACGTCCCTGCTGCAAGCATCTACGTCGAGTGCAAGAAGAATAATACCGAAACGCGAGTCGCCCGAACAATCGCTCGTGCCCTAAGCGACAAATCCGGTTCTGGCATAGAAATCCCTCGCGTCGGTTTAGGGTCCGCCGAATACTACGATTACGCCTACGACATCATCGACGAGTACTACGATGGACTTATTGTCATCCTTGATGAGATCGACATGGTTGATGACGCTGAGGGACTCCTCCATGAACTCTCGCGAGCCCGAGAAGCCGGCCATACTGATGCCTATATCGGAATCATCGCTATCAGCAACGACATCGACTTCGGACAGAAACTCAATGCACGCGTTCAGAGCTCGATGCGGACGACGGACTTCGTCTTTGAACCATACCAGAGCGACCAAATCGAGCAGATCCTCGAGTATCGACGAGATGCATTCCAAGACGGTGTCGTACAAGACGGCGTCATAACCGAGACTGCTGACCGGTCGGCGGATGAACATGGTGATGCGAGGAAGGCAGTCGACGTTCTGCGGATTGCTGGTGACATCGCTGACGACAACGATGCAGAGGTCGTTAGTGCGGACCACGTCGATAAAGCCGTCAAGCGTGCAGAGATCAATCGAGTCAAGGAGACGATTGAAAGTACCTCACCGCAATCCAAACTCGTCCTCTACACTCTCGGTCGCTTGACTGGCTCGAACAACCGCCGTTTCCGTACCTCTGGTATCTACAGCCAATACGAGACGACCTGCGGTGACGTCGGCGCTGATCCCCTCTCGTATGATCGAGTGAGTCAGATTCTCAGCACGCTCGCGCTAATGGGAATCTCTGAGTCTCACCAGATTGGTGGCGGACACAAGCAGGGTGTTTATCTGGAACACCAGCTTATCAAGGACAAAGATGTAGTGATGAAGGCAGTTGTAGAGAGCGATGAACGGCTTTCAGAACTTCACAACGGAACCTACGAGATTTAATCAAGCATCATGAGGGTTCGTTCTACCTAGAACCCTTCTACTGAAGCTCATTCCGAATCAGGGGTGTCAAATATTCTGAGAAGTGAACAAGCTCACTTCGAATCAGGGGGGTTGTTCTCGAGAGAACCAGATTAGCTAATCGTCTGGACTGACCGGTCCTTTGTACTGCGAGCACACCTTCTCGCCTTCCCGCCACTGCCAGTAGTAATAGCGGTTGTCGTTGATTTCCTTTATCGTGATCGTCGCTTTGGCAGGGACGTCGTCCGGGAGGTCGTCTGGTCGCTCCTCCACTTCTTCCTGGTCATCCGACTCCTCGAGGCGGTCCTCACGTGCCTTGTACTCGGCTAACGCTTCAGCGTACGTAGCAACGTCTCGGAGTCGTTCCGGGGTCGACTCGTTGAGCGTGTTGACGATCTCCGTCGGGAAGTTCGCCGGTGGGGTCGGGGGCTCGTAGGACATCGGCTGCTCTCGCGTTAACCAACACAACCCGCTAATCCATAGTTTTGTTGGTTAAGACGATGGGGCGGCTACCGTGCATGCTGACTGAAACACTACGCGAAACTTCTTTATATAGTAGTTTCGAACTATGTTACACCGTGCTCCGGCGCATCGAACTTGATGTCCTCGCCACGGTCGACCGCGGCGACACAATCTCCGAGCTCGCGACGAAGCTCGACCACAGCGAGAGCTACATCTCTCGTGCCGTCGCCGACCTCGTCGAGAGGGGGCTCGTCTACACGGAACGCGATGGCCGGCGAAAACGAGTCGTCCCGTCGGATGCTCGCGCCGTCGAACTCTATCGGGACCTCATCCGCCAACACTCCCACATCGACTTCCCCGAGCTGCTGACCGGCAAGGCACTCGAGGTGTTGTACTACATCGACCAGCCGCGAACCGTCTCCGAGATCGCCGACCGGAGCGACAACTACCGCAACACGGTCAACCGAGTCCTCAAGCGGTTTCGCGACCGCGGTCTCGTCGGGACGGACGACAGCCGCTATGACTTCAACGCCGACTTCGACCGCCTCCACGAGTTCGCACGTGAACTCGCACACCCTCTGCATCGCCACCGTCTCGAAGCCGTCGCCCCGAAGGGCACGATTCTCTGGGAGGACTACGACGAATTTCTCGCTCAGTCCGAGACGGAGATCGACGCGGAGGCGTTCCACGAAACCGGCCTCGCTCGATTCGCGGCCTTCGGCCTCCAGTTCCTGCTCACCGGCCACCGCTACTACGTCTACTCCGAGGAGCTCGACGCAGTCTCACCGGCAGAACTCTGCTGTCACACCCTTTTGATTGACGATGGCAGCCGCCACCGCTCGTACTGTCTCCTCCTGCTCAGCCACGTCGACGTCGACGAGGCGGACCTCCGAGAGCAGGCGGCGAAGTATGGCCTCGAAGCCAAAATCGACGCCTTGCTCCGCTACCTCGAGACGCACGGCCATGTCGACGATGACCGGCTCCCGGAGTGGGACGAGTTCCAGGAGCTGGCGGCTGACTACGAGGTGCCACTATCCTGAGACAGAACGTCGTCACCAGCCGTGGCGTCTGCCAGCGTCAGTTTGGATCGTAGGGATTCGTTGCTGTATCGAGTCGATAGACATCCTCGACAGCGTCAAAATCGTCGTCAAACGCATACAGGTAGCCGAGCCCCTCGGTTTGCATATACGCGACAATGCAGGCGTCGACGAAGGAGAGCGGTTCGTGTTGGCGGAAGAGGGCCTTCCCCGTCGCGAGGGCGTCGGTGGTGAGTGAGTCGATGTGGAAGCGGGCGTTTTCTTCGATACGATCGAGGAGATCGACGGCTGCGTCGTGGCCGGCGTGGGTCGTGAGGCCGTTGAGCGTTTCAGCGAGTACGTAGTCGAGGACGACTGCCTCCGGGAGCGTTCCATTGTCGATGTCCTGGAGCACGGGAAGCGCGGCATCGTGGGATCCATCCCGCCGGTATGCGGCGGCAAAGAGGACTGTCGTATCGATGAGTGCACGAGGCATTTACTCGACGTCGACGCCCCAGGCGTCGTGATCGCTCGTTACATCGGTTGACTCCTCACCAGCGTAGCCGTCGAAGTCGGCGAACGTACCCGTTTGCTGTTGGATCACTTGGACCCGAATGCACCCGTCGTCTTCGAGATGCCAACGGAGCTGATCTCCATCGTCGATATTGAGTTCACGCCGGATCCGGGCGGGGATGTTTGCCTGGTTTCCAGATACCTTGCTTTCGGCGTCGATTCTGTCGCTGCTCATAACTCCCGGTATGTGACGGACTGTGAAAAACCTAGTGTGCCGCCACACTACACATCGAACACGTGCTTATTCCGTATCTGGACGTGGAGTGTTCTCGTACTTGACCATCTTCTCGGGCTTGTCGGAGATGGTGTCGTAGATCTGCTGGAGCGTCGCCTCAGCCGCGAGCAGATTATGCTCCTCGAGGAATTCCCGTCCCTCGTCGGTAAGGCCGTAGAACTTCCAAGGGTAGCCCTGCCGGCGCTCCCCATCGTCGAGTGCAACCTCCGTGACGATCCCGGCGTCAATGAGTTTCTGAATGTGGTTGTAAACCGTGGCTTCGCTGATGCTTGGGTTGAGTTCCTCGAGTTCGTACATCGAGGGGAGCTGCTGCGGATGACCGAGAATATCGCTGATGAGCGAAAACCGCGTCTGCTGGGTCACGAAATGGACGAGATCCCGCGTTGCCGATTCGGTTCCGTTACCCAACTTGTTATCCATATCTCTGCGTTCAACCGAGAGCGGCAAAGTAGTTTACTCTGTACTAAACTACCCGAAAACCAGTGACGCTACGACTTCGAGGGGAGGCGCCCATCAGGTCGTGGGACCCGTCCCTGCTTGATCTCATGATCGACTCGTCGGAGATGTTTACATCCGCCCTCGGGCGTACGCTTCCGCCAGTCTGGACACGTACACGATTCGCTGATCACGTCGACTTCGTACCAGTTTCCCGACGCCGATCGGACCTCGTACCGGCCACCCTTTTCGAGCAACGAGACGGCCATTGCTTCGTCGATGGCACGGCTGGTTCGCGGCTCGAGATCGTCGTGCTGGGTCGAGTGCTCCGTGACGACCATCCGATCGCGTACGTCGCCGGTGCGGCCGCCGTCTGGAGCAACCGCAGCCTCGGAACCCTGGAGACGATCCGCAAGTAGAGTTTCGACCGGATGTCCCTCCGGCCACAGGTAGTGGACTTCCCGCCGCTCACGATGATCGTAGGTGCCACAGGCGGCAGCGCTCCCAGTCCAGACACGCCACGCCCCGAGTGCTGCCATCACGTCGACGATGACTCGCGGAACAGCCTCGTGCTTGTCGGGGTAGAACATCCGAAAGCGAGTACATTCCGCCTGCGGCGGAACCGTCTCCCACCACTCGATGTCGTCGTCCCAGCTCTCGTACATCGCCTTATCCTTCCCGTATCCGACGGTCAGGCCGTCGATCTGCGGTATCTCCACCGATGTCTCGTCAGCCTCTTCTTCGAGCAGCCGAAGGACGGCGTACCGGAGATACTCGTGATTCGGATTGTCTGAAGATTGGGAGACCTGCTCGTGGTGCTCTGCGACTCGCTCTGCCTCGTCGAGAACGGTCGTTAGATATCGGTCGGTCATGGGTCAGTGGAGACGGGACTGCGCCTCCGCCCCTCGGCGGGCGCTGAAAAACTTTACCAACAAATACTGATCAATCGTATCCTCTGTTGGTTAACCCCTCTCTGCTCGAATGCTGAGCCGGATCGGACTACCGGATCTAAGAATAGTATATCTGTATAGCGATAACGTCATAGGGAATACGGGGGACAAGACTAATACCGTTAGATGCGATACCGATAACTAACGATGATGGAGTACGTCGACGAGACCGCGGCGAAGATCATGGTCGCGGCCCGGCCGGGTGACTCGATCCGGCGAATCGCCCAGAAGATCGACGGCTCCTACTCGTGGGTCTACGACTGGATCGAGCGGTTGGAGGACGCAGGCTTCATC
Source organism: Halovenus rubra (assembly GCF_026586665.1). Classification (GTDB taxonomy): domain Archaea; phylum Halobacteriota; class Halobacteria; order Halobacteriales; family Haloarculaceae; genus Halovenus; species Halovenus rubra. The sequence goes on along the minus strand of NZ_JAODIY010000038.1, from coordinate 1,738 downwards.
CGACGTGAGGACGGCGTCTACATCGAGAAGTACGCTGTCAGGGATCGCTACTACGATCTCGTCGCGGCCATTTCTCACGCTGTTCCCCCCTCGATCGACGACGGCTACGTCATTCCGCACTTCGCCGGGATGCCCTTTGCGTACACGAAAATCGACGGCGTCTACGTCTGGACCCACGGCGGCTATCAGATCGCCCGCGGCCACGACGACTATCCGATCTTCATCCAGGTCGCCGACCAAGATGTCGAGCAGTGGACGGCGTTCTTCGATGAATTCGGGATTCCGAGCCGGATCGAAGAGCGGCCGGATGCGAGCGACTACGACGCCACAGTCTCGTACGTGTTGTTCCCGACGAGTGGGGAGATCACTCGCGAGTGGGTCGACGGCAATCCGGTCATTCCGTTGGATGAGGCAATCGAGCACATGTTGGAGTACCGGGTGAACTACGAGCCGGCGTTGGAGATGATCGCCGATGAGTACGACCGCGATATCGACGCGTCCCACAAGGATCCGCGTCTCAATGCATGAGTCTCGGTGAACGCGAAGACGAATTGCTGGACACTCTGGAGGCCGTCATTGACGCTGACCTGCCGTACGTCCTCGTCGGTGGGTGGGCGATTGCGGCGTTCAATCAGCGCTTCACCACGGATGTCGATGTCGTCATTCCGGCGCAATCGGTCGACGACTACACGGACCTTCTCACCGACCGCGGCTACGAGAAAACGGCTGATGTCGGGCGAAACGAACTCTACGAGGGCCGTACTATCCGGTTTACGAAAGATATCGGGAATCCGGTTCAGTTCGACGCGATGGTCGACGCGCTTGGTTGCCGCCAGACGGAAGCTGAGTGGTCGTATCGCTATCTGGCCCAGCACTCTGTCACCCAGGAACTGCGAACCGGGCGCCCGGTAACAGCCAGGATTCCGGAACGGGAGTTGCTGTTTGCCGTGAAACTTCACAGTGGCCGCAAGGCAGATTCCCGGGATCTGGTGGTGCTGGCTGCTGACGCGGATTTCGACCGGATCGCGACTCATCTACATCGCGGGGAGTCTGAGAAGCTCGCTGGTCGCATCGAGACTGTCCTCGACCGACTCACATCGGAGGATTTCGCGGACGCATTCAAAGGAGTCTTCGAACAGCAAACGGTTCCCGAACAGGATATCGATGCCGTCGTTGAGTTCCTTCGTGACCAGCAGCGCCGAATCGATTCTGAACTATAACATCGACTGTCGATGGGTATGTCTTGGGACCGATCGAAACACACGGGGTCGGGACGCCGAACGAATTAACCAACAATGTCGACAGAGTACCCTCCGGCGTTGGTTAACAGCCGGGAAGGGGGTGTTCAGCCCTCTACAACTGTGTCGATGATCTCCTGAGCGGTCGAACTGATCCGGCCGAGACGCTCCTGAATGCTCTCCGCATCGTCGTCCTGCCACGCGGCAAGATAGAACGCTGAACCGCTCGTATCCAGGTCGAAATACCGGCCGACGATGTACGCAACGGCTTCCGCTTCGACCTCGCGTTTTGCGCGCTCGGGCTCGTCGTCGCCATCGAAATGAAGCAGCGCGTGGGCGTACTCGTGAATCAGCGTCACCGCGAGGTCGGCCTGATTCGCTCTATCTTTCGCTTCGATACCCCGTTGCACGTTCAAAATTAATTCACCGGACAACGTGGTCGGACCGGAATTTGGCCCAGCAGTGATGAGTCAGTGTCAATTATTCCTAATAAGCTGATA
>NZ_JAODIY010000037.1 GCF_026586665.1 Halovenus rubra | reverse complement strand
GAAGAACGTCTCTACCGTAGGATTATCTTGCAGGGTCGCTGGGCTCATACCACCTCAGCGTTCACCCTGCTCTCTGGTATGAGAACTGTTCTATGACACCCTCTATTACGGTACCTCTTTCTGGTTGTACGTTGATTTCCCGTACGAACAATCAGAGTCAGACAAGTGATCCGGCCCCCTCTGAAGACATTTTCATATTTATTGCCAATGAGCGAGCAGAGCAGATCACCGTTTCACTCACGGTAATGAACGATGACCGATCAGTCATTGGTGAAGAGAGTACTACACTTAGTTCTAAAGAGAGTATTAAGGTATATACTGGCATAACTGAGACCGGTGACTACCCATATGTGTTTTCTCTCAATGGACAACAGCAATTCGAGTACACATACAATGTTGATGACTTTCGGCTTCAAAATGGACTTGATATAGACATCTCAGTAGAGGAAAACGACATACAAGTTAGTGCTGAAGATTAGCCGAACTCAGTATGATTTCTGGTGAAAGGATGGCTAGTATAAATTCCTGAATCAATCAATAAGCGCCCTCTATCTTGCATGGCAGAATTAACCTGAGTAGTTGTGATGGTACAATCAACCACTCTGCTATTTTGATTTAGAGCCATAAATACCAATAGTGGCCAGTGTATTTGTCTGAATACCACTGATGGATCGAGATGATTTCGACGAGACGGCACCTGGTGAAATCATTCCCACGACGACACCAAAGGGGACGTATTCGGCGTTTCGGCCTGATCCGCTTTCGCCCTCAATCGACACTGAGCAACTCATAACACCGCTGGCGGAAGCGACACAGGCACTTGGTCGGCTTCACGGCATTGGGCCACGAGTCGGCTCAAGAGAGATCTTAATCGAGCCGTTCATTCGAAAAGAAGCACTCGAATCATCGCAAATCGAGGGAACACACGCCACTCTCTCAGATATCTACGCCTATGAGGCTGGCCAAGAAGCCCTCATCGACGAAGACAGGCGACAAGGCACCCAAGAAGTCGTGAACTATCTGTACGCACTGACGCACGGATTGGATGCAATCACAGCCGGCGATCCAATCACCGCCGAGTTGCTGTGTGAAATGCACGACCGATTACTTTCAGGTGTCCGCGGGGATGAGGCTGACCCAGGACAACTCCGCACGACCCAGAACTTCATCGGCAGTACGCCGTACATCCAAGACGCGAGGTACGTTCCGCCACCACCGAACGAGATTCCCGAACTTCTCGAAGACCTACTTGAGTACGCGAACAGAGAGACTGATCTACATCCGCTCCTCCGGATCGGGCTAATTCACTACCAGTTCGAGACGATTCACCCGTTTCTTGATGGGAATGGGCGGCTCGGACGGCTATTGATTAGTCTCCTCTTGCAACGTGACGGTCTCCTGCCCGAGCCGTATCTCTACCTGAGTTCGTATTTTAACGCACGACGTTCAGAATACGTCGATCATCTGTTGGCAGTCAGTCAGCGGGGTGAATGGGAAGAGTGGCTCCTGTTCTTCTTACGTGGCGTGCAGTCGCAGGCAGATGAGGCCCACCAGCGTGCAAACTTGCTGGTTGACCTTCGTGAGAACTATCAACAGCGCTACCAGAGCGAACGGTCTGAAAATATTTTAGAACTGGTCATGCGACTGTTCGAAGATCCGTATCTTGACGTGAATACGGCTGCCGAATGGTTGGATGTCGAATACAGTACGGCCAATCGACTGATTGGACAGCTTGAAGAGGGCGGAATACTCGAAGAACTCACCGGAAAAGAGCGAAATCGGTTCTACCGGGCAAGTGAAGTCTTCAAGATAATCAACAAGCCGATTGACCAACTCTGAACGACTGAACGGAGAGCGATAGGGCCTATGCATTGAGAACGCCGGTCTCAACTCCTGTCGTGCGTGAATTTGAGACTACGTCGAATTCCGTAGGAGTGTAGGTACAATCAGATCTCTTGCTATACTGAGACAACGTTAATTAAGACACTCGACATACCCGAGTCTAATGAGTTTTCGCGCCCTCCGTAGCTCGGATGAGAAGCCTGTCGTTCCAGAGGAGGTGGAAAACGGAGTCGATGTGAAATGTCCCAAATGTGGGGAGATAATGAGAGGACGGGGGCCGTCTAAAGACGGACGTGCACGGCATTTTTTTCATCTTGCGGATACTGACTGTCCCGGTGGTGAATCAGACATCCACCGAAAACGGAAGTCCCTCGCAGTGTCAGCACTTCGTGTTAACGTGAGTGATTACCGGCGCTGTGAACTTGAAGTTGGTATTGACGTAAGCGAGACTCGGACTGGTGTCGATACTCGGCGAGCTGATGTACTGCTTGAGTTTGAGGAGGAACACAGTATTTTCGGGCGTGGAATTGCTGTCGAGGTCCAGTACCGAAATTCACACAAGAACATTCCCGCTACGACGTACGATTATCTCTCTCAGGGGTACAGTGTCATTTGGGTAGATGAAGAAGAATTTACTGATAGGAGCTTTCGACTTGATGAGATTATCGTGAGGTTTGATAACTCCGAAAATACGTACCGCCCTACTTCGACTGAACCAGACGATCTTCTACCTCTTGATCCACCTCCTCTAACCGGACCGGAGCATTACTTTGATGAGCGGCTCTCTGGCCCTGAATCTCCAACTATGCGTTCAGCAGATGATTGCGAGCATCGATGGGTCGAACAGAGGGAGTTCTGCTATGAGTGCGCAGAGTGTAAAGCGAGGCTGCATGCAAACCCGTCGATACAGATAGAAACTGAGGGTGAGTCCAGACAGAGATTCAACGAGAACCACGGCTCCCAGAGTGGGTACGTCATTTCGCTTGATGTAGATGTCCCGTTTGAAGCACTCTCGCAGTTTAGGGCTCGTGGGAAAATCATTGAGGTCCGCAGTGAATCTCGCGATTGCTCTGAGTGCGGAGCAGAGTACGAGCATGTGATTGGATGGGATGGACTCAATTTGTATTCTCCAGGTCGGTTACGGGAGCAAATCAAGGGGAAATCTTACGAATCCCTACGGAAAGTGAATGGGAAGTGGGTCAGGAGCTGTCCCGAATGTGGCTCACCCAACCAACTCCGGTTTACGGAATCTGCCGATCTTTACTACTGTTCAAGCCCGATTGATACCGTGTGGCTTCCGAATGAGTCTTCGGGAAATCGTTTTTGACCGGAGAGGACTTTCATACGAATAACTCATGGATGAGCGAGCGGTCCAGATAGAAGTGTCTGAGTGGTTAGAACAACACGCTAATGGCTCTGTGTACTGGTCCGAAAACCCAACTGAAGGTTTTGGCCGATTCAATATGAACTCAGATTCTGGTCGTCCCGATTTGCTTTGCACTGGTGAGTCAAACATTCTAATTGAGTTGAATGATGGGGACGATTTGGCAGGTATTTATGATGCTATGACCCAACTCCACCGATACTGGCAATCATAATACGGTGGTGCATCTGTTGAGACCAATCAGGGCCCTATAGAAGTTAATGCATTTGTGATAGCCACGCAGTACTCACCTGAGGGTCACCTCTTCAAAGAAGAGCGAGAGCAAGGCTTCCGGCAGACGTATGAGAACCATCAAGCGGGTTGGAATCAAGGTATGCGGCCACGTTACGAGTATGCCCGGACAGAAGCTACCCCGAGAATCCAGTGGCGGTATGCTTGGGACGAGGCTGAAAGGAAACAGGGAATTGAACGAGACTCGATTGAATCTGGATTAAGTGTCTTGCTTTCAGAGACTCTTGAGGCACACCCGAGACAAACAGGATTCAATTCCTTCGAGTCAGACCAGCCATCTGCACTCCCAATGATCTTGATGTACTGCGGCGAGGAACAAGCTACCTGGACATCTTTGTAGGTTGCATCAACTGATAGTACGAGCCTGCCTTAATCTGTGGACATTTCGTGTCATTCGCAACTTGACTCGTGCGTCTCATTGCGAATGCTCCCTCTCATGTCCATGGGACTCGAATTTGAGGACAATTGTTAAATTACCACTCAGAAACCTTTCCAGGCATAGTCACAACTGACTGTGGCCTTACTTTTTGTCTGTAACGCTCTTTTCATCCGACCAGCCTTCATTACCACACTAAATGAATGACGGGCCTCGGATCGTTTCACCCGGTGAAACGTATCCATCGGCAACGAAACTTGCTGCCAAATCTGCGTAGTGGATTGGTACTGGAATACGAGTTGAGCGGATCGCACTTCCAACATGCATCTCTGATAGCCAGTACATCTGCTCAGTCAACACCTCAATATCAGTCGGACCAGTCCGTTGAATTACCCTCAGCGTCCGCGGAGTCCCAACACTGTTGCCTTCTTTTAGTTCCGGTTCTCCGACGGAGTGAAGGATTGACTCGTCACGACCCTCGGAAACAAACGCGGTTCCTTTATTGGCGATTCTAAATGCGGTTCCATCAAACTCACCAACACGCGGCTGCCCTGATTTCCTGATGCTGACAACGTCTAACGACGCGCCTGTCTCTGTGATTTCCTCTTTGATAGTTTGAAGATCCTCATTCAGTTTCCCATCACGGATAAGACAGAGACGCTGTGGTTTGAATCCCTTTTCAGCCGCAACATCAGAAACGAGGTCTCTTGCAAATTGACCCACATCCATCGCGCTAAACCGTTCACCACTTTGCTGTGTGGTGGATTCTGCTGCGAAAGTGGTCCCATCAGCTAAAACGACACTGGCGCTTGCACCAGTGTGTTGGTCGGACTGCTCGTCATAACTCACGTCCAGCCCTAAGTATGCATCCGTCTTTTCTGGAAGTCCGTCGAGTTGCCAAGGCGTCCCTCCTGCTTTCGCTACGAGCGCACTAAGGATATTTAAGAGTTTTCGGTTAGCAGAGAGTGAGCGGTTCTTTTTGCTAAGAATTGACTCTGCACTCGATTTTTGCATCATTTGAGACGGAATACCTTGACGCATTAATGTCCGTTTAAGCTCATCGTATGGGTCGTCAACTGGGAAGTCTACGATTTTATCTTCATCTGGGACCACGACAAGGGCCACGTCCGTATCTGAGGGAAGGTCGTGCCAAACGTTGCTGTATGATGCTTCTGAGCCCAGTTCATATTGGCGGACACGAGTCGCGCTCGGCGATCCAATCCTGTTGAGGGATTTAACTATAATTGGTGGTAGCTCGTCTTCAATTGTCTCAAATCGTTCTGGGCAGATTAGTGCGACTGTACATTCCTCTGGTGGCGAATACACGCCATGTGTAGTTATTCCTTCACTTGGTGTGCGTGCACTCTGATCGTCGTGGAAACGCAGCGGAGACGGCCCGCTCAAGTATTCGTACCGGGTGTAGCCGGCGTTAGTAGGTCCGGGAGTGAATTCTAAGTCGAGGACTGGGAGACGGCCAAGGTTCTGGATGAAATCACGGAAATATTCTATACGCTCCCTTGGCATCATCGCTCGCTTGCTAGAAAACCTACGGTGGAATTCTGAACTCTGTTTCCTAACCGTATTTGTATCAGCTGCATAGACAAGCAATTGCGGAAGATGATGGCGAATATTCTCACCATCGTATGTCAGTTCCACCATTTGGGGGTCTTTATCCATGTATTCCTGACGGAGGTCTTCATCTAGATTCCCCTCATGCATCGCCGCAATGCTGTCCCCCACATCCGGGATTTCTTCTGTGTATGAATAGTCACTCCAGCCACGCAACTCACCTTCGCCCTCAACGTAATAGTTCCGGAGGTCATGTTGTACTGTGGCTTGAGGGAGTTCATCACCGTGCGAATAATCTTCTGCAATTGTCCTCGTTCCTTTTAAATTGTGACCAACGTCAACGTGTAAGAGAACACGGCCATTTGCAGTAACATCGACTTTTAATTCAAAAGTGTGGTGGGCAGCAAACGGGTCGTCATCTGCTCCAAATGCTGGCTTTCGATCCGTAACATCGTTCAAATAACGGAAGTCATACCGAGACTCTGGAATTGCACGGCGAAGATCAGATTCGACAAGAGAGTCGATGAGTTCACGATCTTGCTGTGTCTCCGGGTTTAATTCAACCCGCTCATTAGAAGCCTTTTCAGCTGTAACTGTTCTCCCCCACGTAGATACACTTCGACTAAGCGAGCCAAGAGCCACTACTTCTAACGTATCTTTGGGTACAACCGGAATACCGTGTTTTTCACCTAAGAAGTATGCAGCTGTTGAGGTGAATTGCTCACGATCGTCTCGATAATTCAGTCCACCATCTACACGGAGGTCATATATATTGACATTAAGATTTGTGAGGCGACGGTTACTAGCTGAATTGAACAAGTAAGCGCCAGCCTCCTTGTCAGCTTGTGCCGACACCACTTCGCGTTGTGAGTCTGACATTGGACGTGGCACGGCCCAATCAGTAAAAAATCTGTCTCCCGTGCTAGTTGACAACCACTATACTGAGTCCAACTAATTCAGGCGTTGGAGAACGAAAAACGGTATCAGAGCGTGTAAATAGAGACCTCCAATGGAAGGAGTTCATCCTCGATAAAAAAGTCCGGAACTGTTTCGCTCTCCCAGTCAGTATCAGCTAAAAATGCTCCCAAATCATCAGACCAGTCGGGTTCAACATTAGATGTCGGAGCTTCTCCCAGGTCAGCGGCAAGCACCTTCCAAATCGTTGCTTCTTCGTACAGATCTGGATCACTTGGGATATACCCCAGAATGGTGTTTGGAACGACTACAACGAGCAATTCACTGTGACGTGTCAACGAGACGTTGATCCGCTTTTCCGAAAGCAAAAAATCACTTTCTGTATCAATATACGACGGATCTGAAACCGTCGCGTTGACTACCATCATATGCCGCTCACCACCTTGGAATTTGTTGACCGTTTCAATCTGCGTGTCTCGACCCGGGAGCGACCGCCATCCGCCATCCGCATCGGTTCTTCGGCTGGTTGGGAGATGTGAATGGAGATGCCCACGGTGGGCGTTGTGTGGTGTCACAACACCAATCTTAGTATCTTCGTCAGTATGAGGAATCAGCGACTGTGTAATGATACTCTCAATCGGGTTCCATTGCTGATGCTCAACCACTGGATCGTATGTGATTAATGCAACACTTGTCTCACCGCTGAACACGGTTTTAAGAACGTCTGGAGGAGCATCGTCTGTCTCGTACCCAGCTAACTCTTCGTTAGCCTGATACGGAATTCCATCTTTCGAGTACAACGTGCGTTGCATCAGGGAGAGGGTGTCATAGAACAGTTCTCATACCAGAGAGCAGGGTGAACGCTGAGGTGGTATGAGCCCAGCGACCCTGCAAGATAATCCTACGGTAGAGACGTTCTTCA
>NZ_JAODIY010000036.1 GCF_026586665.1 Halovenus rubra | reverse complement strand
TGAAGAACGTCTCTACCGTAGGATTATCTTGCAGGGTCGCTGGGCTCATACCACCTCAGCGTTCACCCTGCTCTCTGGTATGAGAACTGTTCTATGACACCCTCTTGCTCGGTTATTTCGTCCTGGGTACAGATATCGTCCAGAGTACAGTCGACGGTGAGTGTGAAACCGCCAGTTAACGCATCGGTCTGGTCCGCGATGGTATCTGGTGCGGGACTTTCCCAGGCATCGTCCTTGGTTGCGAGAACGTATTCAGGGTGGTTTTCCAGAAAGGCGGCGAGATCAGAACAGTTGGCCCGGATACGATCCGCTATTTTGCTGACCTCAGGATCATCGGCCCAGGGACCAAAATACAGCCCACAGATCACGCTGCGATCGAAGAACCCTCGCGCAGAACCGGTGTCGATCCCAAACTCGATTTGCAGTCCGCCAGACGGTTTCCCGAGCGTCTGATATTTTTCGTGTGCAAGCCCTAACCAGACGTATTTCGACTGTTCTGAATCGTGAGGGCCAATGTATGGCGATCCTGGGTTCCCCTGCCACATGAACGAATCGAACCATGCTGTATTTACGAAAGCGGCTTCGACCCGCGTTTGCAAGCTTTCGAATTTGGCTGCTATGTGAGTGGAGTCGGGAGATTCTTCCTCTGAAGTATCTAATTTCGACAATTCGTCGGAGGTAAACTCGATAGAGGCTGAGGGAATTGTCTGTCTCTCTAGCGGTTGATGTAGCCCATCAGATTTGCCTGCAGCTGTTGAATTCATCTCTGTATCGGATTTCCCTTCAGATGTTGAGTCCTCCGGCTGCTGATCGGAAGACAGACCTTTGCCTTCGACTCCGTCTGTCCGTCCCGAACTGTTATCCGCGTCTTCGACAGGTTCTGGAGTGTCCTCCCGGCGATCGTAGACGCGGGCTATCTCACATCGTTTGTCGAGTTCCTTCTGGATATTCTTTCGGCTCGGGGTCTTCGAGCCTTTCTTCCCACGTAAAATTAGCAGGGCTGCCTTGCCTGCTAGATCTACCTGATCCAACCGATGCTGAATATCGGCCATCGTCGTGCTTTCATTGGTTTCCAGAGCAAGCCCTTCGTAATCTCGGGTTTCGAGGTGCTTAGGCTCGGTACTGATCGAGTCTTCGGTGATGGTATAGATATTTACGCGGCGGGGACGGTCCCATTCAGACTCCTTGGGTTTCGTCATCCACTTTCCTAGCACCCGCTCGGGACTTCCGGGTGAAACGATTCGAGAGCTAAATTCCATCTGATCTACAGGTCCATTCTGATCACCGAGCAACACCGCATCTACATCTGTTCCGATGACATCTATGAGGTGAGACACCCCAACCTTCTCGCAGGAACACACTATCCGCGCTCGCTGTGGTGGTGCGGGGTCGACTTGCTTAAGATCTCCTACACTGGTTTCGGAGTCAATGCCACAAACAGCAACATCACCAACTATCTGCCATTCCGCTTCAAGGCGCCGAAGGAGCCCCTCCACTTGGAACTCACGAAGAATAGCGAGATCCCGGTCTCGGTTGCCATAGAGGAGCCAAAATGGAATTCCAGTGTCGTTCAATCGAGCCAGTACTTCCCTGCAGTCTTCAACAACCTCTGCTGGTGGATTCTTCGTCCAGAATAGATTTCCCGTATGAATCACTCCATCAACGTCTTCACGAAGCGCGTAGGCGATAGCTTGCTTGAACGCCTGTAAATAGTCTTGTCGTCGCTGTTTCCGCCCCATGTTTTTTCTATCGAGAAATGTGTCGGTGGTATGTAGTATTGAGGTGGCCACTGATATCTGTATAATAAATAAAATAGAAAAAAGTTAATCATCTATCGATCTTGTCACCCCGGTCATAGGATATATCTCGTATAATTTGTACTGTGCATGTATCTCGAATAACGCGTATTATGCACTCTGTCAAAATGGTTGGAAGGTAACCCAGTACTCTGTCTGACGAAATTTTATCTTACTCGAATCATGTGTACTATTTGCATGTCTCGAAAAACTCGTATTATGCGAAATATACAGGGGGTGGTATTGTGCGCGTAGATGTTGGGATGCAAAAGGGAGGTGTTGGAAAAACGACGACAAGTATCAACCTTGCAGGGGCGCTAGCTGATCGAGGTCACGATGTTCTTGCGGTCGACGCTGATCCACAAGGTGGACTCACACTCAAATTAGGATACCGCGACCAATATCGCGAAGGAGAGTATGCACTCTACGATGTTCTCTCTGATATTGGGGAACTCACACTCAACGATCTTGGCGAGTTAGTTGTACACGGGAATGAATTCGATATCGTTCCGTCCCATATACGCAATTTTCGACTAGAGAAGCATCTTTACTCGGAAGCTCGCGGAGTTGAGGCATTAAAACTAGCATTGGATCGCCACGATGGGAACTACGATTACGTTATCATTGATTCACCGCCAAATCTTGGACCGTTGGCTGACGGTGCACTGCTCGCTGCTGAGAATGTTCTCTTCCCCAGCCATGCCAACACTATAGCAAAGGATTCGCTGGAGATTCTCTTCGATGAAATCGATACGTTGGAGGCGAAGTTCGAGGATGTGAACGTCTCAACTGTTGGGGCTGTTCTTAACGAAGTTGGTCGCGACGGTGTTAGTGCAGAGATGGAAGAGTGGTTTATCGACACATTTAGCGAGGAATATGTCTTCCAGATTCCCGACTGGGCTGCCGTAGAGCATGCTATCGAATATCGCACATCTGTCTTTGCGTATAACCCGGATGATGCGGGTTACTCGTGGGATATGGATAAGACAGAGGCACTGCGCGACAAGTACAACGAAATCGCAGCACACGTCGAGGACCTATCATGACCGATCCAAAAGACGAACTCGGAGCACGATTCGAGGACCGCCGACCAGACGATGACAAGGAAACCGAGAGTGCAGGAGGAGACAGTACGCAAGATACGTCTACAGATAATATGAATAACTCGAATAATCTGGGTAATACGGGTAATACAAATAATAAGCCGGGCCCCGACCGGGACGAAGATGCAACCCGCCACAAACGCCAAGTTCCGATGTATCTCCCTGAAGAGAAGGCAAGCCAGCTCAATGGCCTCTATGAACGGCTAGATGGACGGTCTAAAGTTGCAGGCGATGGGGGAATCGAGAAACATGCTGACTTCATGGAAACACTGGTCGAATTTGCGGCTGAACATGAAGACGAAATGGCTGCTCGACTCGGTATTGACCCGAAATAGCACGCACAAGCGAAGGGTCACTCGTTAATGGAGTGATTGTCACATCAGAGATTTTTCGTAGCACAATCCCGACGACAGACGTAGTTTTATTGTTTTGAACGAGTAGAAGGTAGTATCGAATGTCACTGTTGTTCGAGCATGCTGTCGATCAGTTTTCCTTGGATAGTGGTTCATTGTTCTCTGCAGACACTGCTGATTTAGCAAAAGGGGGTAACGATATTCCGGTTCGTCCTATCGCTGAATTCGCCTCTCATTACGACTCGCTCACACATCCAACGCGTGACTGGATCTGTATCCCGATACACAGTGAAGATAGTGCGGTTCCGACTGATCAGTACGTCGCATATACTGATCACGATGTGCGTGGCCAGATCTTTCTCGTTGAACGAGAGGGTGAGCATGAGCCGATCAGTGCGGACACATTCGGGCAAACAGAACTGGCGAATCGTATCCGTTTCTGGCATTCCGATTACCTTCCAGAATCTAACCCACCTGGATACGATGCGCCGATCAACGATCACGAGCAGCCAAGAAATCCAGTTGAGTCTGGAGAACTTCTCGAGCAATTTCGGGCCTATGTTGCCGACGAACGATCTGCCACTCGAGATGCCAATATCGCTCGTGGACAGACCTATTCAGCACGAGTTCGCTACGAACAAGGAGAATCCGCGATCCCATCACTCGTTTGCCTCGGTGAAGAGAACGGCGAGTACCAGTTTCGTGTTGAGTTGGACGAAGAGCTAGCGGACCAGAGAGACGATAATTGGAGTTATTTTGTCGAGAGTGAATTTGGGATCTACCAAAAGAACGAAATATTGATTCACGCGGGTCATTCCGAAGCACCTGCTGATTTTCCAGTTTCCGGCGAGATTGAAAAGATCCGTGGCCTAAACCTCTGGCTTAGTATTGATTGGGGTTCTGTTGACAATTCTGCGGCTGTCGGTTCCTACCTTCGCGGTGACCGCGAATTTGGTCTTTCTGAGCTTCTCAATCCTGTGCCATTCGATCGGGAAATAGAGGCTATCGAGAACCTGAAAGGCGATTCTTTTCATGCAATTCTCCTCGGCGAACAACCGCTCACCTTTTCTCATGAGGCAGCGGCACGGAGTGAACCATTTGATACTGAACTAAACCAAGAACAGCAACTCGCTGCTGAGTATGCTTTGCTCGCAGATGATTTATTCTGTATCCACGGCCCACCAGGAACTGGAAAAACGCGTACCCTACTGGAGATTATTCGACGTGCTGTTGATGCTGGCGAGGACGTCCTTGTCTGTGCTGACTCGAATCAAGCACTTGATAACCTCGTTGCTGGCTCCTCGGTTCCTGGAGATCCGGATATCCAATCACTACACGCACACAGCCAGCACGGTGATGAGGAATTCGTTCTTGACCGTCTGAATGCCAGTCGCTCACGGAACGCTGTCGTGAGGGCCCAATATGCTGATGTGCCTAACCGAGCAGATGTCGTTGCAGCAACAAACAGCAGCGCTGCGACCCTCGCTCGAACGTTCGATTTAGTAGTTCTGGACGAAGCGACGCAGTCAACGTGTACTGCATCTTGTATTCCACTTACACGGGCCAACCGGGCAGTACTAGCAGGTGATCACCAACAGTTGCCTCCGTTCAGTGCAACCGAGGAACCACCAGAATCGAGCTATGGTCTCTCGCTATTCGAGCATCTCTATGCAGACGGTGGCGTGTATGAAGATGTCGGACTCCAACTCAAGACACAGTATCGGATGCACCGTGACATTGCTTACTTCTCAAACAGGGAGTTCTATGACCGGTCGTTACGGAATGGAGAAATCGTGGAGTCGCTTCCAGAGCGGCCTGCTATTGAAGGCTACAATATTGGCGGTTCTGTCAATGTTGTCGATCATTCTAGAGCCAATAAGACCGAAGCCCGGCTTGTTGTCCATCTTGCACAGCAGATACTTACTGAAGTTCCGCCAGACGAAATTGGCATCATTACGCCGTATGCCGCACATGGGCGATTGCTTCGTAATCTCCTCTCAGATTATATTGACTCGGCTGACCAGCTCACTGTCGATACAATTGATTCCTTCCAGGGTAGTGAGAAAGACGCGATTATTATTTCGCTTGTTCGGAGCAATGCGGAGGGGAATATAGGGTTTCTTGGGAGGCCGTCTGATGGTCCGCGACGCCTGAATGTTGCACTCACACGAGCCAAGCGCTACTGCGCGGTCGTTGGTGACTTTCATACACTAAAGTATGACACAGAGAATAAGTGCACTGACCTGTACCAAGACTTCGCTGATTATTTTTCTACAACAGGACGACTGAACTATGTTGATCCACAATTCATCCCTGTAGAGTTCCCTGACCAGTGAATTTGGGAACTCACTAATCGTAGATCTGAAACAAAGAGTATCACGTATAACTCGGGTTTTTCGCGTAACTTGGATAATACGAGTTATACGTCTAATGCATGATCGAAATCAGGCGAAATACACTAAGAGCAGGCTTCGTGGTGGCTCTATGAGACAATTTAGTTCCGGTGCTACAGCCAGTTAGATCAAGAATCGTCACCAAACACGTTATCAGTGACGGTAGCCACTTCCCCAGCTTCAATATCTGCGTACATCTCTGATGTTGTCTCTGGATCAGAGTGACGAAGTGCTTTCTGCGCATATTCAAAGGCCGAATCTTTGTATAATTGCTTTCCAAGTCCACGCCTCGCGCCGTGTGGTTTCAGATACTCGAAGTCCCCCTCAACATCGATATCCCCTTTTTCACAGTGGTCCTTCAGAATTGTCCGGACTGTCGTCGTTGAGATTGACGGTGGAGCTGTTCCCGTTTCGCGTAATACTGTCATTACATCTTCGTCGTTGAGATCTCTATCAGTGGCGTCACGGGCTGTCTTATAGAGGCTGGGTGAATGTGATGTAGGGAAGACCGGCCAATCATCCAACGGTGGATTTAGAACTCTCTCGTACCGCTGTACTGCAGTATGTGCAATTTCTGGAAACTGTACTTTTTCGCGCTTTTGATCCTTTCCAAGGACAGTGATCGTACAATTTGAATAATCGATATCACCCCAGTAAATCCCACGTCTTCGATCATCGTTGCTGTCGTGGACTAACTCAGCACATCGGATCCCGGTGAACGCTAATAAATATACGAGTGCTCGGTCACGACATTCCACTACTGCATTAGACCCTTGATCGTTAATCGCTTCGTGGGCACGTTGATCGACATACCGAATAATTTGCTCTCTTTCAGATTCACTCCAAGTTTGGGGCTTCTTTCCTTCTCCTCGGCTTTTGTCGGGAAGTTCATCAGTGATACGTTCCTGCATAGCAGGATTAGATGTGATCCATTCCCACTCTTCACAGTAGGATACCCCGTTGCACGTTCAAAATTAATTCACCGGACAACGTGGTCGGACCGGAATTTGGCCCAGCAGTGATGAGTCAGTGTCAATTATTCCTAATAAGCTGATA
>NZ_JAODIY010000035.1 GCF_026586665.1 Halovenus rubra | reverse complement strand
GGGACGCAATCCTTACGAAGAATTCAAGCGAATCGCTCGAAACAACGAGATGATCTCACGAGCTCAGGCTGTACCCGCTGTTGCGTCATCGGGGTAAACACGTACGATCCAGTCAAACAACCACCCGAGATCTACGAGGAGAAGGGAGTAGCGTATCAATTGGAGGAGGAACGCCGACTCTTTTATGTCGCCCTGACACGGGCGGAAACCCGACTCGACGTAGTGACAGTACAAGGTGCGGAATCAGTCTTCATTGAGGAACTCCCCGATCAGCTATGTGAGCATCACCGACCGCTTTCGGATGATGAACTTGAGGAGATCGAAACGGATTATGAATGCCGAAAGACAGTTACTGGATCTGTCGATGCGAAGTTCACCGAGAACTTTGCAACGGTCGACTGGGATGGTCGCGGATTAATTGATCTTAATCTCTACGACGCAAGCAAAGAGCAAAACCAACGCATCGAAGAACTAAATCAAAGTGGTGAAAAGGTGACCTTCGAGAACTGCGGTGTCCAGTATCGTGAACCCCAGAATGAAGCTGACGATCCAGAATACAAGCGACTGCAACTGCAGCTTGATGAGGATGTGACCATTAATTCATGATGTCTGTTTTCGCATCAGAAGGGCTACCAATGAGTGGTTATAACCCTCACTAGATGCCGCTACAGACGCCGAGTCAAATCACAGTCTCTAAACCAAATCGCGACACGGTCAAAGGGCTCACCAGAAACGAGACAAGTCCACCGACGATTGTAAGCATCAGCGATATCCACGGCTACCTTGACCCCGCCCAGAGTGCACTGCTAACGCTTGCAGACCATCCCGCGTTCGATCCCGTTGTAACTCTCGACACGGAGGGCAACCTACACTGGGCGGGGGAAAATTATGTGCTTGTTTTCAATGGAGATCTCATCGATCGAGGCCCCGCGAACAGGGAAGTCCTCGAACTCGTTGGTCGATTAATTAGAGAGGCACCGCCGGGCCGTATTCGTGTCACGCTTGGGAATCACGAGGCAATTATGCTCTCACCCACGCACTTTGGCTTCAACAATTGGTACTCGGGACAGGTTGATACAGCAGACAGGCGGGTATTTTTGGAACAGATTTTGGCCGGGCACGTCGTTACAGCGTATCGCGGCTACAACGTGACGTACGTACATGCAGGTTCGCCAGATGATTATAACGTAGCTGCAGTAAACGATTCGCTCTGCGAAGCCGCACGGAAATTACGCGATGCTATATCGACACCGGACGATCGGCTGCTACAAAAACGCATACTTGACGAACATTCACGCGAACTCGGTGTGGGTAATAGCCATCTCAAAGGTCCCGGTGCTGGCCTCGTGTGGCTTGACCTTTCACACTTACCCAGAGATGCGCCAGCACAGGTTGTTGGACATACTCGTCAGCACGAACCGCTCCAGAAAGGAAACGTCTTCTGTCAGAACGTAATCCGAAATACCCTCGACTCAGATGGCGGTGAGACTGTCTTCGTCGAAACACCCGATAGTTTATTCTCGCTAATCCGACAGCCCGATGGAAGTGTAGAACTATCAGAATTAGAGCAATTCACTTGATTTCCGCTTCTGCGGCACTGCGGAGGAATCAATTGTTCCACTTATCCAGCGAGGTTTGGTTGTCTCCGTTCGTAGAGTCTTCTTCGCTGGCTGACTCTCGGTGATCATGTGGTGGAGATTCTGTAATCTCCGCTTCTATTGCGGCTGCTGACGAAACCACCGTTGTCGATTCGGAGCTTCTCAGTTCCTTCAGTCCCTCGTTAGGCTGGATATCCAGGCTAGCCTCCGGAACAAAGACCCGCCGTTCCTGATCGAGGGCAATTTCGTATTGGGCTGTCGTACCCCCAGATCCATCGGTTGCCACGATAACTATTCCCGGGCTTAGTGCGGAGAGTGTCTGGTTGCGTTCTGGGAATGCATAGCGGGCTGGTTCTGCCTCGGGAGGTCGGTGTGAGAGCAGGAGTCCATCTGCATCGACGATGTTAGAAAAGAGATCTGCATTTTCTTCGGGATAAGGAACGTTAACGCCTGTTCCAAGCACGACGATTGTGGCACCGTTCACATCGAGGGCCCCTTCGTGGGCTGCCGTGTCAGTCCCGCGGGCACCTCCACTGACGATCGTATAGCCCTCTCCAGCCATTTCACGAGCGATATTTCGGATCCATTTTTGGCCTACCTCGTTGATTCTGCGAGAGCCAGACACACTCACGGTCTGACAGCCCAACCGGTCAAGATTACCTTTCGCGTAGAGGACCAGTGGCGCATGGTAGGTTCGGAGAGTTTGTGGATAGCGATCGTCGTCGATTCCGATGACCTCTATTCCTTCCGACCTGTACTGCCGGAACTGCTGGCGGTACTCGTCGACGGTCGGTTCCAGTTGCTGTAACTTCTCGCACGTGTCTGTGTCTACGTAGTGGAACTTTTCGAAAGCTTCCTGTGGACTGGTCTGAAGTTCCGCTCCCGTCTCGAACGCTCGAAACAACTCAAGCGCACGCGCGTCGCCGATACCCTGGAGTTCGGTGAGTGCGAGGAGGGTAGCGAGGTCGTCGTCGTTCATTATTCAAGTCCTGCAATGATATCTGACGCAAAAGCATCGGGCTTTTTGATTTCTTTCACCTTGGTCTCCGACCCACCGGGGGTGAACCCGAGAGTTAGTCCGATAACGCGGCCTGCCCCTGCCTCACGTAGTAGGTGGGAACCTGCCAACAACGAGCTCCCGGTGGTGCAGATGTCGTCGAAAAGAATCACGGTTTCGCCATCGAGGGTGGCACGCGAGCGAAGCGTCGTTTCTGGGTGCTTTGCCACATCTTTTCTTTCTTCCTGTGATTTCTCCCGTTGGCGCTCCGTAGTTTCTGTCCGCTCAAGTAGCGGCGTATAAATGATTGAAGTTTCGATAACACCATCCTGTGCAAGTTCGACCAGTTGTGGACTGAGTTGCCCCGCTTCGTGTCCCGGAAAGACAGTGATATAGTCATAATTCCAGCGGTCACTTAGAAACCGACGATGAATCATGTCCTGAAGCCGCGGTCGGAACGTGGCTATTGGTTCATCACGCCCGTGCTTCGCAAGAGCCTGTAGTTCGTCGAATGATCCTGAATTCGGTCGGTACCAGTCGAGCGCAAACACCGGTAGCTGTTGCCGGACCGGTGACACAGCAGTTGGTTTGACTCGCTGGAATAGATGTGTTAACTTCCCATAATCGAGGAGGAACGACTCCGCGTCGGTCTGCGACGTGGGTGTCGCCTCGGCAACGGGTCCTGTAATTGGGTCACCTGTTGCCTGGCCCGGACCCGAGAGCATCTCGACGTCAACCAGGTGATCATCGGCTACGTCGGCAAACAAGTCCTGATACAGGCTCTCGATTGGTATCGTCCGGTCAGTCGTGCCCGTCTCGGTTGGCAATGGTGGATAGGCAGGTAAAGTGTCTAGGATAGCGAGTGCGTGGCGGAGATCATCAAGGGATCCGACCATCTCGGGCAGCGGACAATCGTCTTCAGGGCTACAGGGCCTCACCAACTGCTGGACATCTTCCAGCCATGTATGTTCGGCAAGCCAGGATTGCGTCTCGTCACAATATGGTTCGACGGCAATCGCATGATAGTCCGTTACCCATTCAACGTTGCCGAACGCGTGCCGATATTCCTTGATACCGAACGGCAGCCGATCCTGATGCTGTTTGCCGTAGCCTGTGAACATAACTTCCGGATACTCCAGTCCAATGCAGGCGTCGAGTATCACGTAGTACTGAACCCGTGGATCGGTCAGATCCTCGGGATCAATGTCGGTCCCCTTAAGTTGCATAACTGTCTCTACGACTTTCCGAACACACCGGATTGCCTCATAGTATTCTGACAGTTGGTTTGCTTGGAGTTCCTCTCCTTTGTAGGTGAAATTTGGGAGGTTGTTACCGGACTGTCGTGTGGAACTATCGGTCGTGCCGTCTGGTTGGGCCGACGTGTTATCGTTTTCTTGTTCGTCCGTTACAGTTGCCGATGAGAGATCTGTATCGCTGGTCGATCTCGAGTCATCAGAAGAAACTGCCGTCGACGTTGAGTCCATGTCTCTGGCATTCTCCAATATCTTCTTTACCTGGCTATCTCGCACTCTGTCAATCGCTTCAAGATCAGAGATCGAGATCTCCAGTAGGTCTTCAAGATCAGTTATTCCGGATTTTGCAAGTGAGTGACCGGTAACCGGCCCTAGCCCCTCCACTGCATAGAGGCCCTCGCCATGCTGCATATCGACGGCATACTGTCGGACGTGCCGGAGGGCTTCTTTTCGTGATGCTCCTTGCTCGCTCAGCGTATCAATGGTCGTTCGAATGTTCTCTGCGTCCAGCAATGAGGAGTAGGATGCGATCGATTCGATGGTTAGCTCAACGTCGCTGACATTGGCAGTTGATTTATCCGAATGAGGTTCGATTTCCGTGCCACAAACCTGATAGATATTTATGTCTTTGTCTGGCTCAAATTCGGGAATCCCTTCGATTTCTCCCACTCCAGCCAGCTTCGCATATAACGGGAGAACCTCGTAGATTACTCGACATACTTGCTCGAGGGTGTCATAGAACTCTTGTCACACCGTGATGATCGTGCTTCCCGGATTATCTCCTCGTTCGTAGTTGGTGATCGCAATAACGAGACGCAGACACAACGACA
>NZ_JAODIY010000034.1 GCF_026586665.1 Halovenus rubra | reverse complement strand
GGTCTCCGCAGCGGTAGCAACGGAGACTAACCCTCAAATCATACAGAATGTGACTATTTCGCGGCGTTCAGACGGCACTCTCCCGACTCGTTCGGGAAGTACCGACAGTGCACGTCGAGCATCGCATGTGTCTTAGTATCTACTGGGTCGGTACTTTGTGCGTCCGGACACAGTAGTTGGTGCGCCGGCAGGTTACGAGTCTGGTAAATATTCATCGAAATATGCCTTCTCGATCTCGGCCTCCAGTTCATCCACATATTCGATGAGGAGTTCAGGCAACTCCTCAGTAAACCGCTCGTTTGTAAATCGGTACTTCGGCCCGATTATCGCAATGGCACCAAGAACACTCCCGTCCGGGTTTTTGATCCTTCGACCGACCTCCCGTAATCCGTCTATATACTCCTCATCAGCGAAGGCGACACCTCGATTACGAATCTGCTCTAACTCATCTAGAAATTCCTCTCTATCCGTGATGGTTTGATCTGTCTGTTCAGGAAGTTCCCATTCATCGATTACTTCTTCGACAGACTCGAGAGAGAGTTCAGCAAGGATGGCTTTTCCAGTCGCAACGCTATGGAGGTGATAATAAATTCCAGCCGTCGAAGCGTCTGAATGATGACCCTCTTTGGATTGGAACTGACTATCCGGATGGAACGATTCATGAACCAGAATCCCTCGACTATTGTTTTTAACAACGAATTCCACTTCCTCATCTGTCTGCTCAGAAAGGTGGTTTACGGTATTTTTTGCAAGTGTATATGCTGTCTTCCGCGACCGTGCATACTCCCCATGGTTGAGAAACCGGAGTCCAATATGATACGTCTCTCCTTCTTTGACAATGTATCCGTTTTGAACAAGGGTCTGGAGATGAACATGAATTGTACTTCGAGCCATCTCTAGCTCCGACCCTAACTCATTGAGTGTCGCCCCACCGAGATTTTGGATTGTATTTATTAATAAAAGGGAACGCTCTGTCGTTTTCGCTGTTTGCTTTCCCATACGATTCTATAGCCCGTGGGAACACATAGTAATTCGGTTGAGCTGAATTTTTATATAGTAGCATGTCAGGACACTCATTCTACAGGTAAAGTAGGCTGAGTGCCTCGGGGTTGTCCGGAAATCGGAGGTTTCCGTGATCATGAGAATCGAATATTCTCGAACGACTTGACCCCGGGGCGGTTCACGATGTATCCGATTCCGTAGTATACACCTGCCATGGCAGGATCGTTCACAATGCACTGGTACTAATCATCCTAGCTGCGACGGAGCGTTTCTTCAATCCGACAGCAAGTGCAATCGCTACAGTCAGATAGACTCCCGTTACAATTGCCGAAATGAGCGCAAAACACCGAAGATTGTAACGATTCCAAATCATATGTGCGCGTTTTTCGGCTTTGACGATTTAGAGGTCGTTCCAGTCTGATTTCCCCACCACGTTTTCAGTCAGTAGTAAAAGAGGATGATTCTATAGCTCGGGAATATGTCCCAAGAAAAGCGAAAGCGCAACGGCAACAGGGCCCAAGCCAATTTCAATCCGATTGGGATATCCATGCGGCGATGCTGTGAATTCCGAACAGCAATAATCTTTCGGGATTGTGGGCAATCACAACTTTCACGTCAGCCTGCAGTGAATACACGAATCTATGGGAGACTCGGAGTCAGCAGTCCAAACTGCTCGCCGACAGCTGCAACATGCCGCCGAACACCTCGACATTGACCCGAACATCGTCGAGCGTCTCAAATACCCCAAGAAGGTCCAGGAAGTGACTGTCCCGATCGAGCGCGACGAGGGGACTGTCGAAGTGTTCACGGGCTACCGCGCCCAGCACGATAGCGTCCGCGGCCCGTACAAGGGCGGGCTTCGGTATCATCCCGACGTGACTAGAAACGAGTGTGTCGGACTCAGCATGTGGATGACTTGGAAGTGTGCGGTCATGGACCTCCCGTTCGGGGGTGCGAAAGGTGGCGTGGCCGTTAACTCTAAGAACCTGAGTCACGCCGAGAAGGAGCGACTTACGCGGCGGTTCACCGAAGAGATACGGGACATCATCGGCCCGACCAAAGATATCCCGGCGCCGGACATGGGGACTGACCCCCAGACGATGGCGTGGCTAATGGACGCGTACTCAATGCAAGAGGGCGAAACCATCCCTGGCGTAGTGACGGGGAAGCCACCGGCCGTGGGCGGGAGCAAGGGCCGCGAGAGTGCACCAGGCCGGAGTGTCGCTATCATCACCCGTGAAGCCCTCAAGTACTACGAGCGCGACATCGCGGAGACGACCGTCGCCGTCCAGGGCTACGGCAGTGTGGCTGCCAACGCCGCACGGCTGCTGGACGACTGGGGAGCGACCATCGTTGCTGTCAGCGACGTCAACGGAGCACTCTATGAGCCAGACGGGCTGGATACGTACGCGATTCCATCACACGACGAGGAGCCCGAAGCCGTCACGCGCCAGAACGTCGGCGAGCTAATCACAAACGAGGAGTTGCTCGAACTCGACGTCGACGTACTCGTACCCGCAGCGCTCGGGAACGTCCTGACGGAGGACAACGCCGGCGACATCGAAGCGGACATCATCGTCGAGGGGGCGAACGGCCCGACGACGAGCGCCGCCAGCGATATCCTCGCCGAGCGCGAGGTCTCGGTAATTCCGGACATCCTCGCCAACGCCGGTGGTGTAACGGTGTCGTACTTCGAGTGGCTCCAGGACATCAATCGGCGCGCATGGTCACTCGAACGCGTCCACAACGAACTGGAAGAGGAGATGTTGAGCGCCTGGACGGTC
The DNA here is from genome assembly GCF_026586665.1 of Halovenus rubra. Classification (GTDB taxonomy): domain Archaea; phylum Halobacteriota; class Halobacteria; order Halobacteriales; family Haloarculaceae; genus Halovenus; species Halovenus rubra. The sequence continues at coordinate 598 of NZ_JAODIY010000034.1, read as the reverse complement.
GTCCGCGAGGAGTACGACGCTAGAGACGTCACGTGGCGAAACGCCGCCTACATCGTCGCACTGTCCCGGATCGCCGATGGACACGACGCACGTGGACTGTGGCCGTAGCCGCTAATCGCTAATTTTGTGTCGTCCGGGGCGCTGTTCCCGTATCTTCTCACAGTATCTGTCTTCAGTTAAGCTGAGAATTGAAGGATAGTGGTCCCTACCGGCAGTGATTTGTGAGAGAAATGAGAAGGCGAGTCTGTACAAGACACTCCATCCTCATGCTGTATAGAGCTGCACCGTACTAGCCTTTTCCCCCTTTGTGAAGGTGTTCAGATAAGAATTGAAGAGTGAGGCGTAGCGTTTTCTGAGTGCCTATGCCCGAAAACGCTAGCCTCAACGGTAGTATCGACCAGATTGACTTATCGTTTATTGAACGTGAAGCGACACCACGATTTCTGATGACGCTCAGTATTCAGCTGTATCTTGCTGGACTATCGCTTTCGAAGGCCGTGTTTAATCGCTAGACAGCATCGGATCAGGTCGTCAGAGTAAGGGAGTTGAAGCGGGAGAGTCGAAGTTGTGCAAACTACAATTTCCCGCTTCACCGAAC
>NZ_JAODIY010000033.1 GCF_026586665.1 Halovenus rubra | reverse complement strand
TTCGGTGAAGCGGGAAATTGTAGTTTGCACAACTTCGACTCTCCCGCTTCAACTCCCTTACTCTGACGACCTGATCCGATGCTGTCTAGCGATTAAACACGGCCGTTCGAGGCCTTTGGTGGGTTTCTAATTCCCACCCAACTCTCCTATCAGATTCGGCTATGTGAGGCAGATCATAAACTCAACCCAGAGGCTGAAGGAGGCAACCCAGCAGAGACAATCAAACGAGATCTTGTTGACTCATCTGGCATCAGTGCACATGATTTCGTTGCATCGACAGAGGTGGACAGTTCTAGGACACGAGAAATTCCAAATATTCCGTTTAAACACAACCAGATTAAAGTAAACATTTCTGACATTGACCAATACATTGATCACACTAACTGTGTGCAATATGCAAAAGGGGAACCAGCAGATATAGATTCGACGTGGGACCCGCTTGAAGTAACCGTCCTGCTGTTTCCAAATACTCACTATGACAATATAGAATCGATGTACGTCTATTCAGTAAATGTTCGTTTATTGAGTAACCTCTGGGTAGTAGATCCTACGCCGGACAATTTGAATCAAAAATACCTTGCTGACTTTCTCGAAACGGTGGCTGACCAGCTTCCAGTTAAGCAGGTAAGACGTGAAATTCATGGGTCAGCAGACTTCTGGTTTGACTTTGGTATCCCAGAGTATGCATCTCATTTTGATCCAGAGGAAATATTCTAACCGCAATATATAGATGATATGGCACTTATTGTTCCAGATAAGATTCCGTCCCAATCCCGACAGCGATTAGGAGTTCAACTGTTGCGCCACCTTTCGGAAACGAGCGACGGCCATCAATTGGTCAATTCACTGGGTGCTGACGATACCGCGCGTGTCCTCCAAGCCGAGGACCCCAGGACGGTCGTACCTACCAAGCACTCTCACCAGACTACCAAAGTCAGTTTGCACGATTGCTTCGTGATGAAGAGAATTTCCACAACCAGAGGGTGTTACCAGTATGACTGAGATACAAATCAGTGGTCAAAATCTCACAATTGACGGGACGACGATTGAGCTTCCGAAAGAAGTCCAATCGTATGTTGAGATTAGTGGACTAGTCGTCGTGTTACTCCAAACCGGGGGTCGTTCTCCGGCGACAAATAACGTGTGGGCGTTCACTATGGATGGGCAGCGGAAGTGGACAGCTGAACCGGTTCAAGCAGCATCCGATGATGCAAATGCGTACGTTCAGGTTAAAATAGAAGACGACACACTGTGGGCGGCTGACTGGAAGGGTTTAGAATACCAGCTTGACCTCGAAACTGGAGAGCATATAGACATCAAATATCGGAAATAGCGCGTTTCTACGCGAAGTCTGATGATGCAGTGAATGTAGAAATGATTGTTAATGAAATCGAGATCTAACCACCAAACACAATGGATGGTAGGAAGCTGACCGGAATAATCGAAAACGGAGAAGTGAGATGGGAATAATGACGCCGGAGAAAAACAAGGATTATATCACCTGTACTAGTGATACAACAGGACGCTGGAAAATAGGAATTCGCTCTTCAGCTAATAGTATCACGGACACGGTCGACGAATTAACTACGGTCGTTACGAAGCTCTGGAGTGCGTTACAACAACTCTGTCGTGTTAAACAGTGTGTATTTGCTGTATGGGTGTATGATCAGAATGTAACTCTAGAAGACGCACTCACACTCAATGTCAAAGAGGAAGAAGTATATCACGAACATCTGAAAAACGACAACGATATTAGCTCAAAGCTAGTGCGTCATGCGTTCGAAACAGTCGCAAATGATAACAAGTATGCCAGGATAACACATCTTCAATCAGAAGAAATCGAACTCTGTTTGCGATTACAATCTGGTGATAGCCAGATATCGAAATCAGATACAGAATTCTATAAAAACCAAGTTCATGATGAGATAGTCGACGAAGAGCCAGCGTTCCAGCCGTTAGCCATAACTGTAGACTACACTCGTAGTGAAGATGAAGAGTCTGAAAAGGTCAACACAGTCGAAATTAAATTTACAAGTATGTCTGACATTTGGTTTGCAGATACAGAACAAGGAAGAGTAAACCGTCATCGTCTGGTGACCGTTCTTGATGAAGTCCAACAACAGTTTGACGTAATGTCGGTACTTCCCAACCAAGGTAATCAGTGGAATTGAATCGCTGAATTAACCATCAGAAAGTGTCTGGATCTGGATGTGTTCAAGATCCCCGATCCAGACAGGTA
>NZ_JAODIY010000032.1 GCF_026586665.1 Halovenus rubra | reverse complement strand
GTATCGAGAATTCCGTGAACTTGCGCTGATGTGTGCAGTATACAACATCAGGAAGGCCGCAGAACAGGAGATTCCACTCCCTTCAGGTGATTAAACACGGCCCTTTGCTCATCGGCAGCGACGACCACTTTTAAAATACAGTAGAGAGTCAGGGCAGGGGTTCTCCACTGTCCGCCAATCAAATAAGAGCTGCAATTGGATTCCCTTCGATCAACACTCCTTCACCCGAAAATGCGCATCTAGACAGTGCGCGTCTCGACTATTTTTAAGCCTTTGATATTTAGAAATTGTTACAATAGTAGTATCGTAAATAGGGTTAAACAACCTATATGTACTGTTTCCAACTTAATTGGATTATTATATACTAATCGTCTAAGTTATCGGCACATTGTCGTTCTAATATGGCCAACAGCTTAATGATGAACTAGGACTAAGTGTAGAATCTATGGGTATGGGAAACTATGACGAACACGAGTATGCCCGACGTGAAAAAGCCATCTCGGAGATCGACTATAACTCCGAAGACCAACCAGAGGAATATCGAGGTGAACTAACTTTCGAAAATACAGAATCACCCGAACAATTGCTTGAAACATTCAACAAGATGAAGGATGAGTCAAAGGACTAGTACGCTCGCAAGTGTGAACTCGCTCTGTTGAAATCCTATTGTCTCGATATTTTTCCCGTTGAAACAGGCATTAGGTGGGTGTGCGGAGTTACCGCTGAGTTTGTTGTTCTGACTTACGCTGGACGGAGCGTCGAATCCAGCAGGCACAGAGTTCGGGGCGAGGTGCTACAATCGAATTACAGCCCAATCAAACTCCGAAGTAGTCGCGTACAGCCTCCCGCACAGCGCTAGTATCGCTCTCTGGAGAATACACCCCTAGAGTGGTGTTTCGCCACTCAACGTCAACAAGGTGCGACGGTATCGGGGAGATATCAGAGAAGTCCTGTACGCCGTTAGGCATCACGATCCGGACGCGCGTACTCTCCTTATCAAGAAGGGACGGCAAGTCCACGATGACATGTTGCGGGCTGACTCCAGCATCAGTTGCAATTCGCTCTTCGATACCAGTCGGGTTGTCATACTCACTTGCAATCTCGGAAATCCTCTCGCGGCCAATCGTGTTCTCGTTGACGTAGAGCGCCCGTTTGTAGAGATTCCGATTCGAAATCCGTGTGTACAACCTCCCGTCTCCTTTCTTCGGTATGTTCTCGTGTCTCTCGTATTCCAGGAGGCGGGTATGGAGCTGGTAGTCGTCCCACGTGAGAATGTCTTCAGCCGTGTATGAGGTGCTGTTGAGAAAATCGTTCACGGCCCGTCGAAGCATCACTTCAGCAATGCGCGTGGCGTGATGTCCAGCGGTTGTCTTCATATCCTGAGTCGGGCCGAGAACATGTCCTCGATTGCCTGAGCCGCTTTCTTGTCGAAGACGACCTGGTCTCCGTGGGTCTGAGCAAACTTGACGATAGTCCGGACGTCGACGCTACTGTTCTGGAACCCCGTTCGGAGCGAATCCCGTTGCAGGTAGTCAAGTCGGTCGGCGTCAATAGCCCCCGCAATAATATCGTAGTCGCTGTTCCCGTGAATGATGTCTATGACGAACTCAGCGTCCGGGGCGTACAGGTCTTCGAGTTTTCCGATGATACGTTCCGACTGCCGTTCGTGCTCGAACCCTAATCTCTCCTCAATGACGGTCTCCAGTGCGTGGGAAAACGGCGAGTGACCGACGTCGTGCAGAAGTCCTGCAATCTTGTATGCCTGCATCGTGTCTTCGGGAAGACCCAACGATTTAGCTAATTCGCCAACGAGATGCATCACTCCCAGCGAATGCTTGATACTCACGGATATAAGTACGTGAAGACATCTGGTACTTCGATACGATCGAGCGCAGAGAGCGCAGCATCACGAAGATCGTCGAGGGTATCGAACAGACGGTT
>NZ_JAODIY010000031.1 GCF_026586665.1 Halovenus rubra | reverse complement strand
ATAGCCTGTTGCACGGTTACAAATTCAACTCAGACCTATCTGACAGCGTTCACTAGCGATAGAAATGGTCACTTTAACTAGATAGGAAGTCGGATTCAAGGTATGTCCAGTACCGAATCCGACACCAGTCAGGACACGGTTGAGTCGCATAAAATTGCCGTTCGCGAGTACCTCCTTGCACACGGTGAGGTCGCGTCCAAAGACGAACTCCGCGCCGGCACGTCGGTGCCGGCGTGGTATATCACCCAAATCGCCTCTCAGGACATGTTCTACACCTCGCTGAACCAAAACAGCGAATACGTCGCCAGCAAACACATTGTCGGTCGCCGCTCTACTCACGACGGCTTCTGGCGTCCCGAGGTGGATGACGGCGTCGCCGTCTTCCACCGCAAAGAGACCACCAAAGCCACCCTCAAACACCTCGCATTCACCCGACCATCCGGACTCACCGCCCCCGAAGCGAACGACCTACTCGGTCGTCGTTGCTACCGGCCACTCCAGAAACTCGCCGAGCACGGCGAGGTCCATGCTGCTGAGTGGCAAGAGTCCACCGTCTACGTTCACAGCTGGCCGTCCCTGCGGGACGACCAGCTGACACAGCGCGAAACCGATCAACCGACCGATGTTACGCCAGACGATCCAACCGAAGACGGCTACCTCTACCGAGACGAGCTTCTTGCAACCTTCCTCTCAGTTGCAGTCTCGCAAATCCAGTCTATTTCGCCGGAACGTGCTTCTGCACTCGTGTTGCGGCAGTTCGAGGGCGATTCGTTTGACGCCCTCGAACGTCGCATTCGGCGTAACCACTCGTTCCGTGATGCGCTGGAGTACACTGAGCCAGACGAGGTCCCCGACGGGACCTCGCTCTGGCGGGCCTTCGACAAACTCCAACCCGAGGAACTCCGAGACTGTCTCCAGTCGATGTGTGCAGAGTTGCTTGCTGATCACGACCATGCCGGCGAGTTCGCCATAATCGACGGCACACATATCGCAGCCTGGGCAAATACGCGCGAAGAAATCGAAAACGGCGACGTAGAAGGCGCAAGTTGGGGCAAACACGAAGGGCCATTCTACGGGTACAAGGTGTTTCTCGTAGTCGATGCGGCGAGTGAGTTGCCGGTCGCCATCACGATGGAGACCGGCAAGCGAAACGATACTGCAGCGTTTGAACCGCTCGTCGAGGACTTCGATGAGCGGTACGACACAGACGATCTTCAGGCAGCACTGGCCGACGCTGGCTTCGACAGCCAAGACAACCGTGATTTCTGCCAAGAGCAGCTTGATTGCCCGCTGTTTACAGCAATCAATCCACGCAGATCGTCGTCTCTGAAAAAGCTCAGAGACGACATCAAGGAACTCTTCGAAGAACGCGAAGACGGTTTCGACAGTCCGTACGAAGCACTCGAAGAGTTAGACCAGCAACTACTCTCGGACTACGGTGTTGAAGCCGGCAACGTCGAGGAGAGCTACATTTTCCAGGCAATCAAAGAGCGGATGCATCGACACCTGCGCGCAGGTGTCGAGCGGGTATTTTCACGATTGAAGTCGTTCACTGGACTTGATCGCGTCCGCGCACGCAAGGAAGACAACGTCGAGACCCACGTTGTTCTCTCAGCGGTCGCGCTGGTTGCAGCGTCACTGACCGCAAAACGTCACGACAAACCAGGACTGATACGATCCCCAAGCCGACTCATCTGACCGGTTCCAGTACCCGCGCGGATGTCGCCGCCTGAGAGGCATCGCTCTCAGGCGGCCCGCATTCGTGATGGAATTCTGATTTATCGGCGGAGATTGTCGGCTTATTTCGCCACATCTATCAGCTTATTAGGAATAATTGACACTGACTCATCACTGCTGGGCCAAATTCCGGTCCGACCACGTTGTCCGGTGAATTAATTTTGAACGTGCAACGGGGTAT
>NZ_JAODIY010000030.1 GCF_026586665.1 Halovenus rubra | reverse complement strand
CGTAAGCTCTGTGCAACGAACCACTTGGTTTCTCCCTGCTGAATACCTCACGTCACAAGAGTTATCTGACTTGGGTATATTAGATATGGCAAGGCCAAATGGAGTATCATCTGCAAACCGGGTCGCACACAGTGTACGCGCTCCAGTACCACTTCGTGACCGTCACGAAGTACCGTGCCGATATTCTCACCGATGAGCGGCTGGAGCGTGTCGCTGAAATCGCCCACGACATTGCAGATGACTTCGAGGCCGACATCAAGAACGTGGACGGTGGTACCGACCACGTTCACATCCTGTTTCGGACCAAACCAACCACAGACCTCACGAAGTTCATCAACTCGCTCAAAGGTGTCACGTCCCGCCGGATTCGGTCGGAGTTTCCCGAAGTGACACAGACGCTCGAAGATGCGTTCTGGCAACCGGGGTACTTTCTTGCCACGACCGGCCAAGTAAGCATTGACGTGCTGATGGACTACGTGGACGACCAGTAGCATGACCGCAACAACCACGAAAACGCTGGAAGCTACGCTCGCCCCGCCGACAGCACACAAAGAGCGGAAACTGTGTGACCTGCTCGAAACCTACCGTGAGGGGCTTCACGAGGCGTTCGACGCCGAGTGTGACACGATGAGCGCAACCAGCGACGTGGTGACGCCATACGACCTACCGTATCAGGCGAAAGCGGCCCTATGCAACTACGTCCCACAACTGCACGACACCTACGACGCACAGGAGTTGGACGACGACCACCCAGTTCGGCTCACCAACCAAGCCGCCGAGTTCGACCACTCGGCGGCGCGTGACTACGAGTTTACATGGTGGGCACCGCAACCCGGTCGTGGGACGAATTTCTGGATACCGCTTCGTATCAACCCCGAACAAGAAGGTCTGTGGCACGACCTCGTACATGGGGACGCTTCGGCGGGGCAACTCCGACTGCAACGCCACCGCACGTCGTGGACACTCCACGTCACCGTCGAGTTCCCGGTCGAAGAACCCGAGTACGAACCCACCGACGACGATGTAACACCAGTCGGCTTCGACATTGGCGAAGCACACCTGCTCGCGGGCTGTGCCTGCGAGCAGGGGACTCCGACTGACCCACTGCTCATCAACGGTGGTCGCGCTCGCCACCTTCGCAAAGAGATGTTCACGACGCACAAGCGACTCCAAGAGCGTGACGCCGCCGAGTGGCGGATTGACGAGCGATTCGACCACTACCAGAACGCACTCACTGACATCATCGAGAAGGCGTCTCGACGTGCCGTCGAGTACGCCTCCCGGTTCGAGAAGCCGGTCCTCGTGCTGGAAGACCTCTCGTACATCCGTGAAGACCTCGATTACGGCGAGTGGATGAACCGACGACTCCACGCATGGGCGTTCGCTCGCCTCCAACAGCGTATCGAGGACAAAGCACGAGAGTCTGGCCTTCCGGTCAGATACGTCCGACCGGAGTACACGAGTCAGACGTGTCACGAGTGCGGCCACGTCGGGCACCGGAACGGCGACGAGTTTCGGTGTACGAACGACGAGTGTTGGGTATCGGAGTATCACGCAGACATCAACGCGGCGGTCAACATCGCTGACCGCCACGACCCGTGGGGTGAGAGCCTGCCAGTGAAATCGGCAGACAATGACATTTCACGGGATGGGAGCGCCTGTGACAGCGCCACGACCCACCGAGAGACGAGCGAGAAACCCTCGCAGATGACCCTCTCGGCCTTCCACGGGTCGGAACCCTCTGCCAGCAACAGCGAAACTTAGCTGGTATTCCCATGCCGGGAAGCCGCGCCGTTCACGGCGCGGAGGATGTCACT
>NZ_JAODIY010000003.1 GCF_026586665.1 Halovenus rubra | reverse complement strand
CATCAGCAAAACGTTATCAAGAAGTCTTCTGGAATGGAGCGCGAAACAGGGTGAAAGCCCCGTATTGGAAACAAGTCTGCTGTGAGTCAGTTCCAGAGTAGCGGAGGTTGGAAATCTTTCGTGAATCTGACAGGCATCGACTGTCAAAGCTAAATACTCTTCGAGACCGATAGTGAACAAGTAGCGTGAGCGAACGCTGAAAAGTATCCTCCAACGGGAGGTGAAATAGGGCTTGAAATCAGATGGCGATGGAGCGACGGGGCACACAAGGTCCTGTGATAAACGACCGAGGCGCGAGCCTCCAGTAGGACTCACAGGAAGCCGGTGTTCCGTCGTACGTTTTGAAAAACGGACCAGGGAGTGTGTTTGTCTGGCGAGTCTAACCGGTCAACCCGGGAAGGCATAGGGAAACCGACATGGCCGCAGCGCTTTGCGCGAGGGCCGCCGTGTTCAAGCGCGGGGAGTCAGACGGACACGACCCGAATCCGGACGATCTACGCGCGGGCAAGGTGAAGCATGACGAAAGTCATGTGGAAGCCTGTTAGGGTTGGTGTCTTACAATACCCTCCCGTGACCTGCGTGTAGGGGTGAAAGGCCCATCGAGTCCGGCAACAGCTGGTTCCGACCGAAACATGTCGAAGCATGACCTCCGCCGAGGTAGTCCGTGAGGTAGAGTGACTGATTACCGTGTCCGCCCTCGAGAGAGGTCGGCGCGGTTGTCAAACTCCGAACTCACTGACGCTTTTGACGCGGGGAGTCCGGTGCGCGGGGTAAGCCTGTGTACCATAAGGGAGACAACCCAGCGCCGGGTTAAGGTCCCAAAGTGTGGATTAAGTGCGATCGAAGGTGGTCCCGAGCCCTAGACAGCCGGGAGGTGAGCTTAGAAGCAGCTACCCTCTAAGAAAAGCGTAACAGCTTACCGGCCGAGGTTCGGGGCGCCCAAAATGATCGGGGCTCAAATCCACCACCGAAACCTGGCCACACCCGTCACAGGGTGGTTGCGTAGGTCGGCGCTCCGCGTGGATGGAAGCATGGGATAGATCTCGTGTGGACCGCGTGGTGACGAAAATCCTGGTCGTAGTAGCAGCGAAAGTCGGG
>NZ_JAODIY010000029.1 GCF_026586665.1 Halovenus rubra | reverse complement strand
GTACGTGTTTACCCCCAATCGATTTCGATAGTCTCTCGTAGGAGCCGCGAAATTGGTTGCGTAGATCGATGCAACAGGCGGACAAACGTATCTCGGAGGGATGGTCTCCCGCTCGGAGACCATCCCGTCTCGCCTGTTCATGACTTCTTCAGACCCCTCCAAAGAAGAGATACTCAACCGCATTGCTGCGCTTGAAAAAGAAAATCAACAGCTTCGAGAAAAGGTCGAAGAGCTTGAAGAGCTCCGTGAGGAGAACAAGCGCCTCAGAGCAAAGCTCCGGTGGTACGAAGGACCGCATACACCACCGAGCAAGGACCAATCGGAACAAGAGGAGTCGTCCTCGTCCGGTGGGGACGAGGACGACGAACAGCCACGTACTGACGGTGGCACGCCTGGCCGAAAGTCCGGACACGAACCGGAATGGCGCGACGCTCCTGATCCAGATCAAGAAATCGAGGTTACTTGTGACTGCTGTCCAGAGTGCGGTGAAGCGTTCGACGAGTCGGCGGGCGTCAGCCCCCGACTCGTCGAGGAACTCCCTGACCCACAGCCACCGGAAGTCACACAGTACAACCGCCACCACTACGAGTGTCACTCCTGTGGAACTGAGACTGTTGCTTCACACCCCGACTGCCCCGATGAGGGGCAGTTCGGGGTGAACGTCATCGCACAAGCAGCGTTGTCTCGGTATGATCACCGCCTACCCTATCGGAAGGTCGGTGACCGCTTCGAACAACTCCACGGACTGGAGCTGTCGGGCGCGTCCGCATGGCACGCGACCGAGCGCGCTGCGCGCGCCGGTCGCTGTGAATACGAGAAGATCCGCCACCAAATCCAACAAGCCGACGTTGTCCACGTTGACGAGACTGGAATCAAACGTGACGGAGAACAGGCGTGGATCTGGACGTTCACCACCGAGAACCACACGCTGTATGCGGTCAGGGAGAGTCGAGGAAGTGATGTTCCCGCAGAAGTCCTCGGCGAGGACTTCGCGGGAACGGTTGTCTGTGATGGGTGGACGGCTTATCCGGCCTTCAGCAGCAACCTCCAGCGGTGTTGGGCGCATATTCTCCGAGAGGCTGAAGACGCTGCTGAGAAGCAGGCGGAAGGCGAACCGATCTACCGTACTCTCAAACAGCTGTACGTCGCTCTCCAGACTCGGCTGGAGAGCGACTTGACAGTCCGTGAGCGAGCAGAACTCCAGCGTGTGGCGCGCAGAGAGCTTGATTCCCTGATAGAGCGGTCAGTGCCCGACGGACCAGTGGCAACACTACTCGGAAAGATCGAAGGAGGCCTCGACCACTGGCTCACCTTCGTCGGTGAGCCAGCGGTCTCTCCAACGAATAACGCTGCTGAAAACGCGCTTCGTGAGCCGGTAGTTCTCCGGAAGCTCATCGGAACGCTCCGGAACGACCGCGGCATGTTCGTTCACGAGACCCTGTTGTCCCTGCTGGCGACCTGCCGCCAGCAGGGACGCAATCCTTACGAAGAATTCAAGCGAATCGCTCGAAACAACGAGATGATCTCACGAGCTCAGGCTGTACCCGCTGTTGCGTCATCGGGGTAAACACGTAC
>NZ_JAODIY010000028.1 GCF_026586665.1 Halovenus rubra | reverse complement strand
TGGTCGCGTCGCAAAGCGGTCTAGAGTTTGCCTCTGGTGCTCTCAATTGAGAGGTCACAGCTCATTGCTGTTTTGGTCGATCGCTGGAGCAGTTCGTCAAGGAACGACTGGTAGCGCTCTGGATCGGCGTACTTCACGAGCCGAAGCTGGAGTATCGCCTCTAACCCCTCAGTCGTCCAGCGCATCCACTGGTTCTTGCAGCGCTTGCTGACTTCGCCCATCAGCCGTTCGACGGGGTTCGAGGTCCACGGCACCTCGAACCCCTCGACGGCCTGCTCAGCAAATGTCACGATTGACGGCAGCCACCGCCGAAGATACCCCGCTGCCTTCTCTGAGCCGTACTGGTCTAACTGCCAGGCTGTCTTCTCGATACGCTCGGTCGTTCGCGCGATCCGCTCGCGGATCGCCGCGAACTCCTCGTCCGGACGGTGTTTGGCGACCGAATTCTTTAGATGGAACACTTCGTCGATCACCTCTGAGACGATCTCGTTCCGCCGATCCAAGGAGAACACGCCGTCGTCCCAGAGGTTGTAGTCGAGCGTCCGACCGACGTGGACGAGATCGAGTTGGTGATTACGATTTTCGTCGGTAAAGGCCGTGACGATGCCCTCTTCAGCGTCACTGACGACCGTCGCGTCGTCAGTGACTGCGTCGATGTCATCGAGGTCGGCTGCTGTCTCGTCCCAATCAGCGTTGACCGAGAGATCCAGCAGAGAGCGTGACTCTTCAGCAGTGTCTTCGCCCAGCGTGGCCTGGACGGAGTGGTACGCGCGGTCGTCGTCTTGGCTGTGACACTTCGTGCCGTCTGGAATAACGGCTTCAGCGTCAGTATCAGCGACACAGTCTGGAAGGAACTGCTTGAGTTTGCTGCCGTACTCTTTGGCGCGACGATTGATGGTGGTCGGCGACGGCATCTCCGAGAGGATGCCGTCGCCGTGGTCAGCAGCGTCACGATAGCTGAGCGAGGTGGCGAGATCGACGCTTTTGGCGGCGATGTCCTGCTGATAGCGGTTTTGCCCGTCGAAGCTGAGAACATCTTCGACGGGCCGGAAGTAGCTGGATTCGTCGTGGTCAGCTGCGGTATCTTCGACGTAGTGAAGGTCGAAGTCGTGCTCACCGGCGGTTGTGACGGCTGTGCGAGTATCGGTACCAGCTCGTTGGAAGCGACGGTCACCGTTGCCAGTAGCGTGTTTCTCACCACAGAGCGCCTCGACGCGGCTCGCGTCGAGGCTTTCGACCATCGATTCGAGCAGTACAGATTCGAGGTTCTGCTCGGTAACGAACTCGGCGAGCGTGGCGAGCGGTACCGTTTTGTCCTCGTCGATACTTATCGTGAACCGCACGTCGATTGTGGCGTGCATGGGACACCTCTTGGGTGGACACCAGAGGCGTCCCGTTCCTCACGGGAGTCAGTTGCTACTGAACTCTAGAGGACTTTGCGACACGACCAA
>NZ_JAODIY010000027.1 GCF_026586665.1 Halovenus rubra | reverse complement strand
TCGGTACTTCCCAACCAAGGTAATCAGTGGAATTGAATCGCTGAATTAACCATCAGAAAGTGTCTGGATCTGGATGTGTTCAAGATCCCCGATCCAGACAGGTACCTTTCGGCGTCGGACGTGAAAGACGTAGCGGAAGAAGTCATTTCTCCACTCCCGTTGCCGGGCGTCGAGGGGAGCCCCCTCGACCCCGGCGACATCTGGCTCGTCGTCATCTTGGCCTGCGTCAACCAGAACTCGATTTGGGACACTTGCAACGATACCAACGGAACACCATGTGACGACACCGTTCTGACGTGGTTGCATACGCTTGACCGAGATTGGCTCGAGTTTGTTGCGAACCTCCTGCTCGGACGCCTCGCCATGACGATTCTCGACCCTGACCGGTCGAGAATCGTCTCCATCGACTTCGTCGATAACCCTTATCACGGCAATCACCACGCCGACGAAGGCGAACTCTGTTCGATGGCTCCCAAAGATGGGACAACAACCTGCCATCGCTACTGTACGGCATACGTCGTGTCCAACGGAAAGCCGGTGACGCTAGCGATGACCTACGTCCGCAGTGATGAAGATGAGGCTGACGCGGTCGAGCGCGTGCTCGCCCGCGTCGAGAACTATCCCTTCGAGATTGACCTCCTGCTTGCCGACAGCGGATTCTACAACGAGCGCGTCATCCGCCGCGCTCGTGATATCGCCGCAACGGTCGTTCACGTGCCCAAGAAGGGCGAGCGGATGAAGGACAAACTCGACACCCACAAGTCGTACATGACGACCTATCGCATGTACAAGGACAGCGAGCGGGAACTCCACTTCCCGCTCGCGGTCGCTGTCTCCTACCAGAACGGTGATCGGGGCAAGAGCGGTGAGGTCGTCCGTGGCTACGTCGCGTGTGGCGTTACTGATCAATCAGCGAAGCAGATTGAACGCCTCTACAGGAAGCGGTCAGGCATCGAAACGACCTATCGCTTACTGCGGCAAGCACGCGGGATCACGACGACGCGTGATCCCGTCGTGCGGTTTGCGATCATGCTCGTCGCGGCACTGTTGGAGAACCTGTGGCTGGTGCTGCGGTGGGCGGTCGTCGCCCGCCCGCAGCGGGGCGGGCGCGACCTGCCCGATGAGTTCACGTTCAAGACGTTCTGTGACTGGATTCGTCACGAGCTCGAAGAGGAGTTACGCCGCCGGTGGAAGATCAAAGCGAACGGGGTTGGTGTGCCGGCGTCACAAGCAACGGCCGCGGGGGGGGCG
>NZ_JAODIY010000026.1 GCF_026586665.1 Halovenus rubra | reverse complement strand
GAGCTATGGGCCCGTCCGCCGTACATTGTTAGCTCTGATAGTTCAAAGGTGCTCGGTCGGTGCTCGCGTCCAGTGTCGATACCCTCCAACGAAAGTGGGCTGGGTGTGACCCCAGTCCCGATCAGTAGGAGGTGATCCAGCCGCAGATTCCCCTACGGCTACCTTGTTACGACTTAAGCCCCCTTGCGAAGCCCAGATTCGATCATCGCATGATGACCTCATCCGGACCTCACTCGGGTGCTTTGACGGGCGGTGTGTGCAAGGAGCAGGGACGTATTCGCCGCGCGCTTATGACACGCGACTACTACCGAATCCAGCTTCATGAGGGCGAGTTCCAGCCCTCAATCCGAACTACGACCGAGTTTACGGGATTGGCGTCCCCTCTCGGGGTAGCTTCCCATTGTCTCGGCCATTGTAGCCCGCGTGTTGCCCGGCACATTCGGGGCATACTGACCTACCGTTGCCCGTTCCTTCCTCCGCTTTAGCAGCGGCAGTCCTCTTAGTGTACCCAACCACCAATGGTGTTGCTGGCAACTAAGAGTGCGGGTCTCGCTCGTTGCCTGACTTAACAGGACGCCTCACGGTACGAGCTGACGGCGGCCATGCACCTCCTCTCAGTAGCTCCAATAAGCCCATCAGACTGATCTTCACAGCTACTGTCGGTGCCGGTGAGATGTCCGGCGTTGAGTCCAATTAAACCGCAGGCTCCTCCGGTTGTAGTGCTCCCCCGCCAATTCCTTTAAGTTTCATCCTTGCAGACGTACTTCCCAGGCGGTCCGCTTCACGGCTTCCCTACGGCACAGCGCAGGCTCGTAGCCTGCGCCACACCTAGCGGACATTGTTTACGGCCAAGACTACCCGGGTATCTAATCCGGTTCGAGACCTTGGCTTTCGTCCCTCACTGTCGAGTCCGTCCTCTCGAGGCGCTTTCGCCACCGGTGGTCCGTCCAGGATTACGGGATTTCACTCCTACCCCGGACGTACCCCTCGAGTCCTCCGGCTCCAAGCCAG
>NZ_JAODIY010000025.1 GCF_026586665.1 Halovenus rubra | reverse complement strand
TTCGGTGAAGCGGGAAATTGTAGTTTGCACAACTTCGACTCTCCCGCTTCAACTCCCTTACTCTGACGACCTGATCCGATGCTGTCTAGCGATTAAACACGGCCGAGCAAAGCCACTCATTCCACTGAAGTCGTCCGATACTTCAAATTAGACAGTATCTTGAGACACTATTCTGTAGATTTCCACAAATGACTCATTGAAAGCCGAACGAAACAAAGGTTGCTTAAGTTGTTCCAAATAAGATGGACGATTATATTTGAATCCTCATCATATTGTTTATACTGGTTGGACAGTTTCCTGTAGTCATGGGCATCCGCGAGCTGTTCAGCCATGACCAGTTTACACGTCGGCAAATGAAATTAATAATGATCGGATGGCTTAGTTTAGTATTCATACTTGCTACAACAATGTTACTGATAACAACCACCCAAATATCTTAATCTACCCAGCGCTGGCAAATCGCCAAACGAGCGTACATTTTGGTGGGCAACGGCACATTTGTTATTGTTGACGATACACATCAGGACGGTTTCTCGGAATTCACGGTACCATTCCTGGACACTCAGCCTGGCCGAGCGTGCGTTTAATCTCGGAACAGACGGTTTCTGAGAGGGCACGTTTCCGGTAGCGGGCCCGTCGATACATGCGTTGTGTACACAATCGACGAGCCGGAACTCTCGGTGTGAGCAGCGGTCTTTCTCCCTCAATAGCTGTCGCGGAGATCTTGCCAGTCGTAGTCCTTGTCGCCGACGAGGCTGTGCAGGCCGCTCTCGTTGCAGTGGACGGCCCGCCAGCTGATTTGTGTGTTGTAGCACGTCTCGGTTGTACAGTCGGTACTTCCCAACCAAGGTAATCAGTGGAATTGAATCGCTGAATTAACCATCAGAAAGTGTCTGGATCTGGATGTGTTCAAGATCCCCGATCCAGACAGGTA
>NZ_JAODIY010000024.1 GCF_026586665.1 Halovenus rubra | reverse complement strand
GGGGGCGGCGGGTTCGCCGATTATGCGATGATATCACTCCACTGCCTGCGGATTTACCTCGATACAACCTATCGGATGACGATTGACCTCTTGACCGAAATGCCACAAATAACGCGGGAGATTGGCCTTGAGCCGGCCAATCTCCCGCATCCATCCACGTTATGTCTTGCTTTCGACAACATTGAGATGGACATCTGCCGAGTGCTGCTGCGCCAGTCGGCGCAGCTGCACGACACCGGCGATCTCGCTGCACTTGACGCCACATTCTTTGAGCGGTCACCAGCAAGTCGCAAGTACTGCAATCGGACTGATTACGACGTAAAGAAGCTCAAAGCAACGAAACTCGTCGATACAGACACGACCGTTATCCTTGATCTGCACTGCACGACCACGAGAGACGGAAGTGACGCCGATATCTGCAAGCAACTCGCCCGCCGGCACGCGGGCGAGTTGCAGGCACTTGCCGCTGACAGAGGATATGACTGTACGTGGTTACGCGAGTATCTGCGCGAGATCGGTATTCGACCACTGATCAAACACTGCATCAACAAACCCTACGATCACGCACACAACGCCCGGATCGACGACGATCTCTACGGGCAACGCTCCATCTCTGAGAGTGTCTTCTCCTCGGTCAAGCGCTCGCTGGGCGTCGCCCTGCGAGCGCGTTCCTGGTATCGAGAATTCCGTGAACTTGCGCTGATGTGTGCAGTATACAACATCAGGAAGGCCGCAGAACAGGAGATTCCACTCCCTTCAGGTGATTAAACACGGCC
>NZ_JAODIY010000023.1 GCF_026586665.1 Halovenus rubra | reverse complement strand
GAGGGTGTCATAGAACTCTTGTCACACCGTGATGATCGTGCTTCCCGGATTATCTCCTCGTTCGTAGTTGGTGATCGCAATAACGAGACGCAGACACAACGACAGGAACACTTGTGCTCGTGCATGGACGCGGCCTCGGGCGTGGACGTGCCCGAGGCCGCAGTCCTTGACTGCGTCGTTAGTTCGTTCGACGCCTGTCCGGCGGTTGTACGTCTCATCTAACGTCGATTGCTTCAACTTCACGTCCTTGCTGTGTTCTTTGATACGGTCTTCGACCCTGTACTCTATGTCCAGTGGATCGTCGGTATTGCGTGCGTTGTACGGGGCGATGGGCACGACTCCTGCGGTCAGCAGGTAGTCGTGCCAATCGAGTGTGTCATAGGCGCTGTCTCCAAGCATCCAGATCGGAGTGTCGACGGCGAGCGCGTCACGCGTGACGCGCATCGCCGTCTCTTCTGGCGCTTGTTTGCTCTCGGTGAATTCCGCTGCAATCGGGATCTTTGAACCAGTCGAAACGATCGTGCAGCCGTAGCCGTAGTAGTACTCTTCAGCCGTTGGATCGTAGCATTTCGACGCGTCTTGATCGGCTGGCATCGTTCTCACGTCTGTCGAATCAATCGAGTAGGTCAAGTCGAGCAGGCCCCGCAAGGCGGCCTGCTCGACGAGGTGGTCGAAAATCTCGTCGATGACGTGTTCGAGATCGGTGAGGAAACGATCGACCGCGTCTCTCGACGGCGGTCG
>NZ_JAODIY010000022.1 GCF_026586665.1 Halovenus rubra | reverse complement strand
TGAAGAACGTCTCTACCGTAGGATTATCTTGCAGGGTCGCTGGGCTCATACCACCTCAGCGTTCACCCTGCTCTCTGGTATGAGAACTGTTCTATGACACCCTCAATATTGTTTAAGATAGCGCTATTAGAGATGTTCTTAAGAAACAGATCTGAGTTGTTGTACTTTATTTGAATATAATTATATATCTATGCATGGACTAATTTCTCTCATCGATGTCTGAACCGGTTACGCCTCGAGGTGAACACGATGGGACTTGATCCATTCGATCCGGATGAGATGACTGCTCAGAAAAGTGTTCAAGAACAGTTCAAAGAAGACCGTCTTGAGCGAGAAAGTTTGGACAAGAGTCAATGGCCGGCGCAAATCGATCGGGCGGCACTAGATATTCAGTATGGCATTGCAGTTGGAAAAAGCGACCAGGTCACCGACATTGGTGGTGTTATCGGTCGGCATGATTTCGATCGCGCAACTGGCGAATTCTACGTTGAGGGCCTATCTCAATTAGCTGGTGAAAACTCTAGTGTTGCACGCGCGCTCCGACAGTATCAGGACAAGCGCATCGGTGAATTAGTATTTCAACTCAACTCTTTTGAGCCTGTCATAGAATCCATCTCATAGCTTCTCACAGCCCGGTTCGTTTCCTCGCTCATAGTTGGTGATTGCAATGACAACCCGGAGGCAGAGCGCAACGAAAA
>NZ_JAODIY010000021.1 GCF_026586665.1 Halovenus rubra | reverse complement strand
GAGCCTGTCATAGAATCCATCTCATAGCTTCTCACAGCCCGGTTCGTTTCCTCGCTCATAGTTGGTGATTGCAATGACAACCCGGAGGCAGAGCGCAACGAAAACTTCTGTTCGTGCGTGGACGTGGCCTCGGGCGCGGACGTGCCCGAGGCCGCAGTCCTTCACCGCGTCATTGGTTCGTTCGACGCCTGTCCGGTGGTTATACGTCTCGTCCAAGATGGATTGTTTCAGCTGCACGTCCTCGCTGTGTTCCTCGATTCGGTCTTCGACCCTGTACTCGATGTCTTTCGGGTCGTCAGTATTTCGCGGATTGTATGGGGCGATTGGCACGACCCCTGCGGCTAGCAGGTGGTCGTGCCAGTCGAGGATGTCGTAGGCGCTGTCTCCAAGCATCCAGACCGGTGTATCGACGGCGAGCGCGTCACGCGTGACGCGCATCGCCGTCTCTTGGTCTGCTTGTTTAGCCTGTGTGAACTCCGCTGCGATCGGGATCTTTGCGCCAGTTGAGACGATCGTACAGCCGAAGCCGTAGTAGTACTCTTCGGCTGTTGGATCGTAGTTCCATGAGGCGGCGTCGTTGTGCTGGATCGCCTCGACGTGGGTCGAATCGATAGAGTACGTGGAGTCGAGCAGGCCGCGGGCGGCGGCCTGCTCGACGAGTCTGTCGAAGAT
>NZ_JAODIY010000020.1 GCF_026586665.1 Halovenus rubra | reverse complement strand
TCGAATGCGTGCCCCTTAAGTGGGGCTAACCACTCGACTCGTGTACGGCAGACCGATGCACCATCCCGTGTGAACGCGGATGGGAAGGGTTGATGCACGCACCCCGACCACTGGGCGTGCAAATGAAACTGTGTGTACGTGCGATCCAGGCGTCCACTGGACTCGTTTCACCGAGTTCAATTGACGCTGTGAACTCTTTTGAGTTCACACATACTCGTGAGTCCCCACCGGGACTCACACCGTGAATCTCCGGTAGGAGATTCACACCAATGGCTACTATGCCATCTGGTGAATAGCTCGGCTCGAAAGCCGATGAAGGACGTGCCAAGCTGCGAAAAGCTCTGGGGAGCTGCACGGAAGTGAAGAACCAGAGATTTCCGAATGGGAATCCCCACCGCAATTGCTTCGCGCAATGGGGAACGCCCCGAACTGAAACATCTTAGTAAGGGCAGGAAGAGAAAACGCAATGTGATGTCGTTAGTAACTGCGGGTAAACGCGACACAGCTCAAACCGAAGCCTTCGGGCAATGTGGTGTA
>NZ_JAODIY010000002.1 GCF_026586665.1 Halovenus rubra | reverse complement strand
CATCAGCAAAACGTTATCAAGAAGTCTTCTGGAATGGAGCGCGAAACAGGGTGAAAGCCCCGTATTGGAAACAAGTCTGCTGTGAGTCAGTTCCAGAGTAGCGGAGGTTGGAAATCTTTCGTGAATCTGACAGGCATCGACTGTCAAAGCTAAATACTCTTCGAGACCGATAGTGAACAAGTAGCGTGAGCGAACGCTGAAAAGTATCCTCCAACGGGAGGTGAAATAGGGCTTGAAATCAGATGGCGATGGAGCGACGGGGCACACAAGGTCCTGTGATAAACGACCGAGGCGCGAGCCTCCAGTAGGACTCACAGGAAGCCGGTGTTCCGTCGTACGTTTTGAAAAACGGACCAGGGAGTGTGTTTGTCTGGCGAGTCTAACCGGTCAACCCGGGAAGGCATAGGGAAACCGACATGGCCGCAGCGCTTTGCGCGAGGGCCGCCGTGTTCAAGCGCGGGGAGTCAGACGGACACGACCCGAATCCGGACGATCTACGCGCGGGCAAGGTGAAGCATGACGAAAGTCATGTGGAAGCCTGTTAGGGTTGGTGTCTTACAATACCCTCCCGTGACCTGCGTGTAGGGGTGAAAGGCCCATCGAGTCCGGCAACAGCTGGTTCCGACCGAAACATGTCGAAGCATGACCTCCGCCGAGGTAGTCCGTGAGGTAGAGTGACTGATTACCGTGTCCGCCCTCGAGAGAGGTCGGCGCGGTTGTCAAACTCCGAACTCACTGACGCTTTTGACGCGGGGAGTCCGGTGCGCGGGGTAAGCCTGTGTACCATAAGGGAGACAACCCAGCGCCGGGTTAAGGTCCCAAAGTGTGGATTAAGTGCGATCGAAGGTGGTCCCGAGCCCTAGACAGCCGGGAGGTGAGCNAGCCGGGAGGTGAGCTTAGAAGCAGCTACCCTCTAAGAAAAGCGTAACAGCTTACCGGCCGAGGTTCGGGGCGCCCAAAATGATCGGGGCTCAAATCCACCACCGAAACCTGGCCACACCTGTCACAAGGTGGTTGCGTAGGTCGGCGCTCCGCGTGGATGGAAGCATGGGATAGATCTCGTGTGGACCGCGTGGTGACGAAAATCCTGGTCGTAGTAGCAGCGAAAGTCGGGTGAGAATCCTGACGGCCGAAAGGGCAAGGGTTCCTCGGCAATGTTTATCAGCCGAGGGTTAGCCGGTCCTAAGAGACACCGTAAGTCGAATGTCTCGAAAGGGAAACTGGTTAATATTCCAGTGCCACCGTGCAGTAAACGCTGACGCCCTGGGGTCGACCGAACCGGGCCTTCGCCCGGTCGAACTGTCCAAGGTCGTGGAAGCCGTAATGGCACGAAGCGACAGAACGGCAGGATAGTGTAAATCGGTTCAACCTGGGGCCCGTGAAAAGGCAAGCATGGTGTTCGTACCGAGATCCGACACAGGTGCCCATGGCAGCGAAAGCCTAGGCCTGTCGGGAACAACCGACGTTAGGGAATTCTGCAAGTTAGTCCCGTAAGTTCGCGATAAGGGATGCCTGCTCCGGAATGGAGCAGGTCTCAGTAACTCGGACGCTCCGACTGTCTACTAACAACATAGGTGACCGCTAATCCGCAAGGACTCGTACGGTCACTGAATCCTGCCCAGTGCGGGTATCTGAACACCTCGTACAAGAGGACGAAGGACCCGTTAACGGCGGGGGTAACTATGACCCTCTTAAGGTAGCGTAGTACCTTGCCGCTTCAGTAGCGGCTTGCATGAATGGATTAACGAGAGCGTCACTGTCCCAACGTTGGGCCCGGTGAACCGTACATTCCAGTGCGGAGTCTGGAGACCCCCAAGGGGAAGCGAAGACCCTATGGAGCTTTACTGCAGGCTGTCGCTGGGACGTGGTCGCTGATGTGCAGAGTAGGTAGAAGTTGTTACACAAGTGCGTGCGCCAGCACGTCGCCGAGACACTCATGAAACACTACCCGTCAGTGACTGCGACCCTCACTCCGGGAGGAGGACACCGGTAGCCAGGCAGTTTGACTGGGGCGGTACGCGCTTGAAAAGATATCGAGCGCGCCCCAAGGCCACCTCAGCCGAGTCGGAGACTCGGCGGAGAGCGTAAGAGCAAAAGGTGGCTTGACAGTGTTCTTCCCAACGAGGAACGCTGACGCGAAAGCGTGGTCTAGCGAACTTTTGCGCCTGCTTGATGCGGGCCAAAAATGACAGAAAAGCTACCCTAGGGATAACAGAGTCGTCACCCGCAAGAGCACATATCGACCGGGTGGCTTGCTACCTCGATGTCGGTTCCCTCCATCCTGCCCGTGCAGAAGCGGGCAAGGGTGAGGTTGTTCGCCTATTAAAGGAGGTCGTGAGCTGGGTTTAGACCGTCGTGAGACAGGTCGGCTGCTATCTATTGGGGGTGTTTTGGTACCTGACGGGAACGCCCGTATAGTACGAGAGGAACTACGGGTGGTGGCCACTGGTTTACCGGTTGTTCGAGAGAGCATTGCCGGGCAGCCACGCCACACGGGGTAAGAGCTGAACGCATCTAAGCTCGAAACCCACCTGGAAAAGAGGTACCGTTGAGACCACTCGTAGAAGACGAGTTCGATAGACTCGGGGTGTACGTGTCGAGGCAACGAGACATTCAGCCCGCGAGAACTAACAGGTCAAAGCCAACATTCATACCGCATTGTGACTCGGGTATACGAGTCCAGGCGTAAACTGGATCGCACGAACACATGGTTACATCAACCACTGAGACAGGTGTTGTGGGAACGTCCCCACATCACGGTTCGAGTCCGTGAGTCAGCATTAAGGCGGCCATAGCGGTGAGGTTCCACCCGTACCCATCCCGAACACGGAAGTTAAGCTCACCAGCGTTCCGCTGAGTACTGGAGTACGAGAGTCTCTGGGAAAG
>NZ_JAODIY010000019.1 GCF_026586665.1 Halovenus rubra | reverse complement strand
CCCGTGGCATATAGCTCAGTAACACGTGGCCAAACTACCCTATGGATGAGAATACTCTCGGGAAACTGAGGCTAATTCTCAATACAGCTTCCATGCTGGAGTGCAGGAAGCTAGAAACGCTCCGGCGCCATAGGATGTGGCTGCGGCCGATTAGGTAGACGGTGGGGTAACGGCCCACCGTGCCAGTAATCGGTACGGGTGATGAGAGTCAGAGCCCGGAGACGGTATCTGAGACAAGATACCGGGCCCTACGGGGCGCAGCAGGCGCGAAACCTTTACACTGCACGACAGTGCGATAGGGGGACTCCGAGTGCGAGGGCATACAGTCCTCGCTTTTCTGTACCGTAAGGTGGTACAGGAACAAGTGCTGGGCAAGACCGGTGCCAGCCGCCGCGGTAATACCGGCAGCACGAGTGATGGCCGATCTTATTGGGCCTAAAGCGTCCGTAGCTGGCCAGTCAAGTCTGTTGGGAAATCCACGTGCCCAACGCGTGGGCGTCCAGCGGAAACTG
>NZ_JAODIY010000018.1 GCF_026586665.1 Halovenus rubra | reverse complement strand
GAAGAACGTCTCTACCGTAGGATTATCTTGCAGGGTCGCTGGGCTCATACCACCTCAGCGTTCACCCTGCTCTCTGGTATGAGAACTGTTCTATGACACCCTCTAGTACCGGTTATCGTCGAAGAGAAGTTCGTCGCCTTCTAGATCGTCCAGATGAGTGGTTACTCGCTCAGGAACAGTCCGCATTACATGTCTGATTATCTCATCATACGGAGCACCAGGATTTGCCTTAACAAATTCCTTAATGGTCTGTCTTTCCCCATTATAGACGGCATCTTCTAGATCCTGGATGCGCTCTCGGGAACGATCGAGCTCTTGTTTCAGTTCGTCTCGTTGCTGTCGAAGCTCACGGTTCGTTTCATCCGGATTGGTTGAGGCGTCAAACTTCTTCAAGCCTGCTTCAACCATCGCCTCGATAAATTCTGATGTAGACATCCCGAACTCGTTAGCTTTGGCTGACCACCGATCGTACTGCTGATGTGTCGGATATGTTGCAGCGTGTTTGCTCTCAGCCATAATTCCTTGGAGGGTTTGATTCGTTGTGAGAAGCTATTCCGAATCGATGAGGAGGAAGCCATCTTGGACTCGGACAGTTGCTTGGTCAGTTGTCTCAGGATCTATCCCTTGCTTCTCCAGTTCTTCGGGTGTCAGAAAGATTGGGAGCCCTATCGTCCCCCACTCCTCTGTCCGGTTTATTTCAGCTTTGCGTACTACCTCGTCCACTGAGTGGGTGTTTTTCGGAACGATTGCATCGATGTGCCGTGTTGGTTGTGGATGCTGACTATTATCGTCCTCTGTTGCTCCATCCATACTCAAGAATATAATCTGGGTATATAAATAATCTTTGTAAATATGGTTTTATACCCATTACTACGAAAGAGTCGTAGTGAATTATGCTAAAATAGATGGGATTGATAAATTCGACTGGGCGCAGTCGCGGCATTTTGGACATTCCATTGTTTTCACTCAAAATGTAGACATTTGATGTCTGGAGTGTCGCCCGTAGAACAGATTTGGTGCTCTCATATGTAAGATATGGAATAAATTTTAAAAGCTTATTTCTTACCTCTAAAGCCTCTAAATCTCATATTCTTGGCTTTCGCTTTTCTGTCTGATTTCCCCTTAAGTACTGATTTGTGCAAGTATAAGAAATCTAGATTTCCGAAACTGTAGTTTCCGAAATCGGGAGTTCTATTTGCGCGGGGAAGCTACTGGGAGTATGGAGCAATTCGTTGATCGGGATACCGAGCTCGATCAACTCACAGACTGCTATGAGTCCGGGACGGCAGACTTCGTTGTGATCTACGGTCGCCGTCGTCTCGGGAAGAGCGAGCTCGTCCGCCAGTCCATCGCGGATCGGGATGACGCCGTCTACTACCAAGCGGTTGAATCGACTGCACAGAACCAGCTCGAACAGTTCACCGACACAGCCACCGCAGAGTTCCCCATGTTGCGGAACGTCCGCCGTGACTGGGAGGTACTCCTTGAAGCGCTCGGCAATCAAGACGCTATCGTCGTCATCGACGAATTCCCATTCCTCATCGAAGAGGACGAATCCCTCCCTTCACGGCTCCAACGCGTCTGGGACATGGAACTGCAGGAGACAGGGATGACACTCATCCTCGTCGGCTCTTCGATTAGTGTCATGGAGAACAAGGTGCTCTCCGGAAGCGCACCGCTGTACGGTCGGCGGACGGCAACAATCGATCTCCAGCCTCTCGATGTACCCGACGCACGCCAGTTCTTCTCAGAGTACGGTCCGGAGACAGCAATCACGACGTGGTCGATCTACGGTGGCACTCCCTACTACCTCCAGACGATCGATCCAGACCAGTCGCTCGGAACGAACGTCCAGCGGACAATCCTCTCAGAGCGCGGGCTCCTGTACTCCGAACCCGAGTTCCTACTCCGCACCGAACTCCGACAGCCGAACACGTACTTCAGCATCCTCCGCGCGCTCGCTCACGGGCGTCGTACTCCAAACGAGATCGCAGGTATGGCCGGCGTAGATTCGGGATCGCTCAGCACGTACCTCCAAAAACTCCGTCGGCTCCGCCTCGTCGAGCGCCACATCCCCGTGACTGAATCGCCGACAGCCTCGAAACGCGGTCGGTATCGCATCGCCGCGCCGCTGTTCCGGTTCTGGTTCCGATTCGTATACGGCAATCAGGATCAGCTTCACATGCTCGGCGACGACGCGTACGCCGAACTCGTTGCACCCGACCTGGCAGATTACGTGAGTCCTTTGTTCGAACGCCTCTGCCAGCAAGCGCTCCCGAAGCTCATTGACCGACAGTTCCGCGATGTCGGGCAGTGGTGGTTCAAAGAACACGAATTGGATGCCATCGGTCTCACAAACGAGGGACTCGTCACCGGCGAGTGTAAGTTCACGTCACAACCCGTGAGTGAAGGTGTTCTCGCCGACCTCGAACGAACAACGGCTGAAGTACGGTGGTCAGAAGAGCCCGCAGATGGAGAGACGCTGTACGTCTTGTTCAGCCGCTCCGGTTACACCGACGATCTCGAACGCGTCGCCGACACGCGTGATGACGTGCTCCTCTTCGAACTGTCCGATCTGGTCACTACTGATACGAACGCGTAGAAGGGAGTGCCGGTCGCCTACAGGAACTCATCAACCGTGACGTCTCTCCAGTCAGGGAGGACGTTATTCAATTCCTCTCGGCGGAAGATTCCGTCTCTCGTTCCGAATACCGCCCGAATATCATCCAGATTCAAGTACGGTTCCCGGAGGCGGAGTACCATGAGATCTTTTAGTAAATCGGCGCTGAGGAATACGATACTCTCTACGGCGGTTGTCTCCCGAAGTTCACGCAGTGTACTGTGGTCTGGATTGGTGAACGTTGAGGACACGATAGCGAAATAGATGCGGCGAACGCCTTGATCGCGTAACTGCCGGGCGTGCGTCTCGATGTACTCCCGAATTGCTCGGTCGTCCGTGGCGATGGAATAGCCGTCACTGCGGACTTTCGCGTCGTAGATGATGGCGTAGTCGTTTCGAACGGCAGTAGCGATACCGTCAGGCTGGCGACCGGAGCCCTGCCCAAGTTCTTCGACGTCGAAGCCGAGGATTCGGAACGAGTGGTGGAGCTTCTCCTCAAAGACGACGGCTAAATCTCTGTCTTGCTCTTCATATTCTGCTTCAACCGCACCATCCCGTTCTGCGACAGCACCCAGATCGGAGACGATAGTTGGGAGGAAGCTAGCGAGAACATCTTCTTGCTGAGAACTTCCCGTCGGATCTACGTCCTCCTCCTCATCGGCTTCCCACTCTGGGCGGAGTTCTTGATCCCAGTAGATCGCATTCGAGATATCTCGGTATTCCCAGTCGGTGTCGGTCGTTTCTGTGGCAAGGTCGATTAACGTGTCAAGTGCTTCGATGAATTCGACGTAGTCCTCACCGTATTCTCCATCCTGTACGAACCGGTCGTGATCCTCTAAGTAGTGTTCGCTCGTGACGTAGAAGACGGGATACTCGGTCGGCGCTTGAAGATGCCAGAAGTAACTGAGAAAGAACATCGCGGGCTTGTAACGAGGCTCTGCGTCGATGCTATTGTCGCGGTAGGTTTGCGCCAAATCGGCATGCGCATTGATTCGCTCCGCAGCTTCGTCCCTTGATTCGGGATTGGGGAGAATCTCACGCAAGTGGGCAGCGAGTTCCTCCTGATCGGGAGTTGCGTTCCACATCTGGTTGAAATGCATCTGCCCGTTGAACCCATCAAACCCCCAGTACGGGTGTTGCTTGTTGAGGCCGTCGTTGCGCGGCTTGAACTCCTCAAGCGTGATCTCTCCATCGAGAAACTGATTCAACAATGGAAGGAGACGTTCGTCCCGCACCTGGTCGCGCTTCTCGTTCCGCTCACGGTAACGCGATTGCGCTCGATCACTCTCCAAGAATGATTCGAACAGATCTGTAGGTGCAGTCATTACTTCTCCCATCTGTCGGTGGCGTCAAAAATATACATGGCATGAACTAGTGGACGTTACAAGCTCAGATGAGAACTGAACAGTCACGCAAAGAAGGGGTTATAGATATTCGACGACTAGCTGATTGTCACCGGGATTTCCTCTGCACTACCTCAACATCAGCGCAGGTCGGGATGTGCTCAGTATAGCTTGAAATTGAGGATCCACACCACTCACAAGTCTGTTCCCGCTGAAGTGCCGCCTCCTTATCAATCGTCTGTCGGCAGTGGAGACAGTGATCCATCTCTCGTGGTGTTTGTTGATGACACCGCGGACATTCAACTGGAGCCGTGGCATCTGGTTCATCTTCCTCATCAATTTCTAAGCCGTGGACACGAGCGACTTCTCGACCCGTATCGTCTGCAAACACGGACACGTATCGGGAAGCGACGTCGCTTCCGCGAGTCCAGCCATGATGATCTTCGATGTGGGCTTGATTCAGGCCGCGAGAAGCCAAGTGAGACGCACTGGATTTGCGGAGGTTCGTAAATGTGACCGGTTTATCCACTCCTGCTCGGTCAGCAGCATCCTTCACGGCCGTTCGAAGTGCATTATAACTCGGTGCCTCTGGCTTGGTCAATTTGCTCCAGAGAGGTGACTTAGGATCATCGCTCGGATGGGCAGCGAGCCATCGTTGAAGAAATGGGACACTCGGAATAAGAGGAACTGTCCGCTGCCCCATCTTTCCCTGTACCGTGATCTGATACCCATGCTCGTAGTCCGTAACATCACCGACCGTGAGGGCGCGAAGTTCACCGGAGCGGGAACCTGAATCCCACCCAACCGCGATGAGTGCTGCATCACGGGGGTTTCGGGTCGCTTTGATCAATGGGAGCACGTCCTCCTTCCACTGAAGCATATTACTGGGTTCAGGCGCTGGGTCGTACGTACTCGGTGTGTTCGACGGAATCCACCCCATCGACTCGGGTGGATCATCTCCGTTCTGGTCAGTGACGCGCCGTCCGAACTGCTTCAGCGCGACGCGGTAATCACGGTTGGTCTCTGCATTGTCGTATGTACGGTGAATCCACCGGACAATCTCTTTCGCTGCATCCTCACTTTCGAGCGCGTCTACCGGACTACCAGCATGCTCCGCCATCCTCACATTATGTCGGAGAAGCTTGATATGTCGTTGATCTCCGACTTGGCTGGGAATGAGGAAAAGTTCGTTACTGAACTCCAGCAGTGCATCACGATTTGCTTCGTCCAGCTTTCGGTCGTCGTTTCGGATTTTCTCTCGAAGCGTCTCAATTTGACTGTCGGCGTTCTTTGTCATTAGCGCACCAGCCAGGCTTTAGATTGCAGGACGGGCGAATTTTTTGCCAACTTGAATCCAATAGTCTGCCCAGAGGACAATCACTGATGTCATCCGGATATGATGCTATCAGACGGACTGCTAACAACAGAAGCTAATAGAGCATTCTGCGACGCTCACTGAGTACATTGGTCATACTCCATTTATCGATTCTTCTCCAGAGTTTGTTTGAGGGCGGAATTCGCGGCACTCCGCATCTGCCACAGCCGTGGAATTGCCAGATCGTCTCGGTCGAGTATCCCTTCGGCATCCCCCTTATCTGGGTGTTTCACTCGGTTGACCATCTCGCGCCACGCCTCGGCATCCTCCACGTTCATTCCGGTACACTCGGCTATCACCTGATCCTTTTCGTAGCGTCCGGGAGAGAGGGTGTTCTCGCAGACGTAGTAGAAGTTCGCCGCAGCAGTCCAGAGATCCGACGACAGTGCGTCGTCATACATATGTAGCGCAACACGGATATCGGCCTCTGTATCTGATTCGATCCGTTTTGAGCGGTACTCCCGGACGTCTCGATACACGGGAACAACGTCCCCGACAATCTCAACTTCCTCTGGAATCTCGTTCATTCCGAGTAGCGCTGTCGCAAAGTTGCCTATGGAGAGGTGAGACTGGAACTCCAGTGCACCCCTCTTTGATGTGTATGCTCCCGAGACCACTTGACCGGGACTTTGAGAGAAGAACACTGGGTCATCGGTACACAAATTAAGCGCAATCAACAAATCGAAGATGTCTGCGTGATCTCTGAGAGGCGGCTCTAGCGTTTCTAAGAAGTTCTCGATAACAATCCACCAGTGACGACTCGGGTGGTCTACAGATTCCTCCACACGGATCTCACGGTCACTAGTGACCACTTCCTGACCGTGATACGCTTGCTTGTTGACCCAGAGATCGAACGACTCGGTCTGTCGAAATTCCAAGTGATCCCCATCGTAGTGCACCGTTTGAACTTCGTCCGCTTTTTGGTCAACCTGCGACTGATTACCTGTCCGGATCTGACTCAATGGTCTAAGATAAGATGGAACGTACGTGGTCATCCCATCGAACTACCTAGTCGAGAAACAATAGCGTTCGCGTCAGCATCAGGATCCAATATATGATGGCGTTATTCACCCTATGAAAGATCTAATGCTCTAGTATAACTGGTTAGTCTAACTACTTGGTCTAATTATCTTTTTACGTAAGCATAACTTGTGTGTATACATGCTCACGTACACGACGTACTCTGAGGCTGGGGGCGTCGGGAAAAGCACTCTCGCCGCGAATCTCGCAGACGCTCACGCCCAGCAAGGACGCGACGTTCTAGTCATTGACTTAGACCCTCAACAGGGTTCCTTGACATACCTACTGGGAATCTCTGCCCCTCGTGACAACGGGGAAGCTGACAACATCGCTCGGCATCTCATTGACCGACCAAAGGGAAATTTCGATGACCTCGTTCACGAGACTCCTTACGGTTTCGACATCGTCCCTTCCCACAACATGCTCGAAAGCCTGCCGAAGCTGTTGTCAAAGGCAGAAGAAATGGCTGAGGATCTAGGTGAATCATTCACTCCGAATGACCGCCTCCGAGAAGTCTTGGTTGGGGCGAAAGTCCCAGAGAACTACGATACAATTATCGTCGATCCACCTGCGACAGCTGGTCCGCACTTGTATAACGCTGTAGCTGCAACCCGATCGCTCGTCCTCCCCGTTGAGCCCACTGGAAAGGGCATCCAGTCCGTTGAAGGGATTCAGGATATGGTCGTAAATCTTGAAGACGCATTGGAGATTGATGTCGGTGTGCTTGCGATCGTCCCAAACGGAATAGGAAAAACAGCGGATCGAGACCAATACTTAGAACAGATTCGAGAACTGGGACACAGCGCTCCAGTCGCGTTACGCGACAGGTCATCGTTATTCGATGGTTGCTGGGATCAGCGCTGTACAGCCTATCACTACGTAGGTTATCACCGGAACCGACGGCGAGATTACGAGGTCGAAACACTGGACAAGTTACGTGACCTTGCAGCGCATATCGCGGAGGTGGGCGAATGACAGACGGCATGAAATCAGGCTCTGGGAGCGATCCGTTCGCCAATGAGTCCGACGACAGTACATCAGAGGATACAGACAATGCCAATCAAGAGGAAGAATCGATCGGCAGAACACAGCCGGATGCAGAAGAGCAAAAAACCACGTCTGAGACTCGGTCATCTACCTCTTCAGCCGCATCTGATCGGGAAGAACTGCCGTATATTTTCGCCAGGAGTAATGTCAAGGCTGATCGAACGATGGTGCAGTATTTTCTACGTGAGGAAACGGAACAAGTTGAATCCGATGTGGAACGTAGACTTGAACAGGAACTTGGGACCGACGTGTTGCTGACCGATATCCGTGAGGCACTCGTTCGTGTTGGAGCACACCACTTAGACGAAGTCGCTGACGAACTTCGAGATTGGGGATACCGCTACGAAGAAGACTCAAACTAAAACTCCCTCAATATCGGCACCATCCGCTAATTCTGAAAACCACATCTCAGATATCAATTATGCTGGTGTCGGGTGGTTCCAAATAAGGCATTGCAGCTTTCAATTACGGAACTATATCCCATTTGTATCTGTCTGGGATTTTCTACTCAGCAGCTATTGGGCTTACAGCTCCGTTGTAATTCAAAATTTGAGATCGCGTTGTAAGAATCAATTAGCCCGCAACACCATCCTATCCTTCGATTACAAGGGACCCATCGTACAGTTCAATACATACAGATACTGACACAGCTTGTTTTGGAGGAAGTCTTCCAGAGTGAAAATGTGCTCCGGAACGGGTTCTAGCGGTGAAAAACACGGGAATAGCGCGTTCAAAATAGACCAGTATAACTAGTGTACTGTCCCCCATTCAGGGGCGGGTAGCGGTAGGTCTGGAATCCAAATTACCAATTTATCGATGTTATTTCGGAGTGAGTGAGTTCCGGGCCATCTTGGCCGAAGAGTTGTTGTTTGAGTTTCCACGTCGTCGTCCAGTCAGCGACCACCCAGTCGTACTGGGGATCTTGATATGCGGTTTCGATCTGATCGCGCCCATTCTCGATACTGTAGTCAGACTGAAATGGTCCGTTTGGTAGCTCTCCAAGTCCTTCTCTATGCCAGTGGTTGAATACTGAATACGCGGTTGAACGGGAATCAAAGACTGCAATCGGCTTGTTTCCGCTCTGATCTAAGCGTGTCATTTTCCGGTACGTATCCCGGTGAAGTTTCCAGTTGTTATGGCCTGTGAGTATCTCATACGCGTGTATCTGTCCGTCCTTGTCTGTCCCGACGGCGTCGAGCGTATAGGTGCCCCAGTCAGTATACGAGCTATATCGCCATCCACGAAGTGCGTTGCGTAGGCAGACGAGTCCGACAGTAAGGCGGTGTGTGAGGCCTTCCATTGGATCGCCATATAGTCGTGGGAGGTCGTCGTGGTTTTTGAATAGTGTCCGTGCTTTGCTATTGAGGTCGTACCAGACTTGCTTTCGGAACACGGTTGTCGGCTTCAGAAACCCGGTCGTCGGCTCGAACCAGTCAGCGTCCTTGAAGGCACGGAGGGTCTCTCGTCCGATATCCGTGTTGTAGTAGAGACGCTTCAACCTGTTCTCATTGAGGCCCGTTGTGAGGTGGGTGATACTAGGAGCTTGGTCTGCGAGGAGATGAACACCACAGACAGTTTCCCCGTTCCAGAGTTTTGCGATTCGCGTCAGCAACGTTTTCCGATCACTGGTAAGAGCGACAGTCGGATCAGTTCCGGTTCGTGCCCGTTTCTTCGCCTGCCGCTTCCATTCTTCGGGACGTATACCTTGTGGTCGTGGAGAATTTAGTGGGTCGTACAAAAACTCATTCTTGAACTGGTCCCTTGTGTGCCATCGTAACGTCGGGCGTTCAAACGTATTTATTGTCAGTATGTGTTTGAGATCCGGATCTGGTTTTGTAATGTCGAACCCAATCGAATCTGCGTCGTATTCCTCGTTATTTCGCGGAATCCGATGCGCGTTGGGGAGGTCTTCATCCGGTCGTGCTGGGAACACCTCGAACGCGCATGGATGTTCAGGATGCGGAGTTCCGGCTCTGCCATAAAGTGGTGCACCGTAGGGCCACTTGTCATTGGTGGCTGGTTCGAATGGACTCAATCGCATTATTCAATGTTACATCCTCTACAGGTATTTGGTTTGTGCTAAATGGTGATCAGAACCTCTCTAAAGCATATTCACAGCATTTCACGCCGATTCACAGCACGACCATATCGCAACGAAAATGCGATCAGGTCTCATAATATTACGTCTGTGAAACCGTACCGTGTTCGGGAGAATACCGGCACCCCAGGTCATCCCACTATTGCTGAAGTTGCGAGAGCCATTCGCACTCTCTGGTCGGCTCGATTGGCTTTGGGAACGAACACTGTCGTACCCGAGTTTGTACGTGCAGAGACCTGGTCTTGAACACCCCTCACTCACCCCAGATTTCGCACGTTAGACTGTTTTAGCGGAGGGGGGGTGTAATCTCAATGAGTGGTAAACCAACCAAACGACCGCTTCCTCGAATGCGGTTGATAATCAGATGCCAAGCATTTCAGGTGTGTCTGTACAACATTGACGCAATTTAGAACACACTCACCCGCCATTTCGTACGTTCCACTGATTTCCCACCGGGGGTTTGGGAGTAAGTTCTGTACTTCATTAATGAGGACGTATCATAAAAACACGCTCAGGAAGTTTCTTTCGAAAATAGAAGTCTGAATTATCTGGTGAGTAAGTATGCGAGTTGCTTAGTCGTCATTATTGCGGGCTGCAAGACTGCGCTTGCCGTGAGTGCCGGAAATACCATTCGTGAGGGCTTTCGCTGAAAATGATCGAAAAATCGTTACTACACCGTGATGTACTACTACCTACAGCTTATGTCCCCTCCATCAGACACACACGACGCTGATATCGACCTTATTCCGGGGACTCCGAAATCCGATATCGTGGCGTTCCTCTACAGAAACCCAGGCAATAGATTCAGCGCCGACAATATTCGAGAGCAGCTCGACATCCCGCATAGAATGGTCTCAACGACTCTCACTCGACTCATCAACGGTGGCCTCATCGGGGAAACTGGGGACAGGTACTACCACGCGCTTGATTACCGAGATGACCTCCGGCATTACGTCGAGAGCCTCAATCAGCTAAAGACGATGTTCGACGACAAGAACTACGACGAGCACATCAACAGAGATGACCCCCAACTAGAAGACATCGACGAACAAGAACTCACTGCTGACCTCGCCGAGCTAGAAGCCGAGTTCGACAAAGAATAACTCCCCACAGGACACTGCTTGACCTAATTGGAGTGGATCCGGCCTGAGAGATCCGCAGGCATCGAATAAGAGTTGCTGTCAGGGTCCCGTTCCCTATTTTGACTGTATTGAGCCTTCACGGCATTTAAGAGAGAGGATTTCTCAAAACTACATTATACAGATACCGTTAATCGCGTCTCTATAATCGATTCGACTATACATATATTACCTATACCATAAGGTATATAATATAATGTAATAAGAGGTGTTACGAGACGGTTACAGGAACCAAGATCTTTCACAACTCCACAGGAGTAAACCGTATAACAGCCAGACAGTCATACAGTACCGCTACATCACTTATCGTAAACGGAGTTGTAGATCTTCTTTCAATTCTTCACCTCACCCCCCTTCCCAAATAACCAGAAACGTGCGAAATGGGGGGTGAGGGTCCCCCCACCTACAGCACGTGGCACTAGTGAGAATCATCACAATCTCAGGGCTTACTCCTTTATTTGACCCATTCATACAGTTGTATACCCACCCTTGCCAGCTACCCTTCGACAATACCGTCTCACATGACACTCTTCAAGACCAGACAACCATTCCGTGACGGATACGAGCCCGATACGATCGTTGCGCGTGATGAGACCATCTCCAAACTGACTAGTGTTTTTCAGGAGTTCGTAGACGGTTTCTGCGTGCCCCATCTGTTTGTTCGTGGTGACCAAGGAACGGGGAAGCGAACGGTTATCCACCACGTTCTCACTCTCGCTGAACAGGCAGTCGAGACAGAGATTGAAGTTATAACGATCGACTGCGGCGAGCACGATTCCCTCTATAAGATCTATCTCGAACTTGCCTACCGGCTCTGTGAGGATGACTATCCAAGAGGGACGCATCAGCTGGATTTAGAGGAGGCGATTTTTCAGGAGATGTCGGATCCTGGTGTTACGTGGTATATTCTATTGGAGAACCTCGAAGCACTTGGGAAAGACAACCTTCCGTTCCACGAGTTGCAGGACGGTCTCTCAGAGTACGGAACGGATCACACTGAGTGCGGTATCATCGGAATCTCCAACTCAACTGGCCTTCATGACCACCTCTCAGGTGACGTCCTCCACAAACCATACATGTTCACGGTGAAGACGAATCCATACCAGGCCACCGAACTACGGGAAATCCTACAGCAGCATGCAGAAGTAGCTTTCATCGACGACGGATTCTGTGAACCTGCAATCCAACTCTGCGCGGCCATTATCGGACAACAAACGGGGAGCGCAGCCGATGCCCTGCAATTGCTCGAACTCGCCGGCTATGTGGCCTCTCACTCAACTGACGCCGACCAAGTGACAGAAACCCACGTTCAGACAGCGAAAGAGTCCCTCCATTCCCTACGTCTGCACACCACCTTCACTCAGGAGCTTAATCCGAAGGAACAACTCTTGTGTACGATCATCGCCGCACATACCGAAGTAGACGAGAAACCGGTCTCAACTGAATCACTCGTAGAAGAATATCAGGAACATTGTGGGTCGTTTGATCTTACGAGTGTTAAGAAACGACGGCTTGAACAGCTCATCGTGAATCTTCGTGAAAAAAGGCTTGTATCCACTCAGGATCAGAATATCGGCCGAAGCGGAGGGATGTGGTCAGTACACGAGACCCCATCATCCCGCTTGATACTCCGCTCGGCGGACATAACGTCAGGCCGATTCACCCGATTACTCCGCAAGTACGACGTGTCGCTTGACCATCTCAAAAACCCGGACGAGGTAGATATTGAAGAATTTCTGTCGAACGACTGGTCGTCAGAAAATATCGATGTTGACCTCCAGCAATTGAATTTCTACCCGACATAACCCTGCTCTCGAAGAAATTCACGCTGATTCTTGCGATTCCCGATAACCCCTTCGTAAGGGGGCTCATCGGCATACCGGCGTAGGATTTCGGGATCGTCGATGACGACGCCGTGATAGCAATCAAATGATTCTGTTGTCGGATCGACTAATTTTTCTCCATCGAGCAGACACCACGCGTGTTCGAAGCCACCGGCGTTGAGGTCACTCATCACTGCGAATCCTTCGACGTATTTGAGTCTGGAGTTATGCTTCCACATCCTCAGTGCATTAGCGAAACACTCCTTTTCGGTCGGGTTAGTGGCCTGAATCCCGTCCGCGATAAGATTCTGGTCGTCAGTATCCACGTCGGTAGAGAGGGTTATCGACCGACCAGCAACCGTCGTCTGTTCGATATCACTTTTCGAGACGCCTCGCCCATGATCTGCAACATACGCGTGCACTGGGGAGTTCGTCTTCGATGTCTCCACGTATCTTGTAGCAGCGTTCATATTCTCACACCAACCACTGCGTCCGCGTCGATGGGATGACTCTGTTCTCGTTTCCAAACTCGTTCTCTTTCGAATAGCATTCTGTTGTTACACCGGCGGATTCGCCGTGAAGCGACTCACACATTGCCGCGTGGTGAACAGGCAAAACCAGCACGCAGGTATAAATCCTCGTACTCTCAGCAACCAGGTCGAGAAGTCGCCTACACACTGCGTCTCCCGCCGGATTCCGACTCACCCATTCAACGCAACACTCCCACTACTTCACCCCACGTTGCAACGAATTCTTCGTAATCCAGAGACGGTCCCATCCGCCACGAAAAGCTGCCTGCTTGCAAGCCGACGCGGGCGCACTCGCAGCAACATTCAACGCGTCCAACGCCGCGGATGGGCTACAGTCGGGGATGTTCATCGATCCCAACCGAAACGCGCAGGGAGGACCGAAAAGACACGCCGATTGAGAGCAGACAGGAGCAACTCACAGTACGACCATATCACCAAGAGCCATACCCACCGTTGAATGTCTTCACAAACCACAGTACCCGAAAATAGAGTGAAGAAGCAGAGGGGACACCTCCATTACAGTTGAAATCGGGATTTCTGAATCCAGGATGTCCTGGTGCACTCAGAGTGTCGAATACCGAAGCAGAAATAATTCAACGTATAATAGATATATACCAGTCCGAGTGTTAGCTTCGGCACGGAGGCGTCACGAATGGATCTCACTGATACCCCCGACAATGCGTACGCTGGCGACGAATCACCGCCGGATCTCGATGATTTAGAGTCGCCCGATTCGCTGCTTAAGGGTGGTCCGATCCGCGAGCGGCTCCTCGATATCGTCACCGGGCTTCGAAGCCCTACGAAGGTTTCCGACATCGCCGATCTCACTGACTGCGATCCTGAGACTGCCCGCGACTACTTGGAATGGTTCGACGGAATGCGATTGGTTCACCGTCACGACGGCCGCCCCGTCCGGTATGAGCGCAACGATGCGTACTTCCAGTGGCGACGTATCGACCGCATCCGCGACGAATACTCCGACCAAGAGATTGTCGAGGCGCTTTCAGATGCCATCGAACAGATCGACGAGTACAGAGATCAGTTCGACGCAGACGACCCTGACGCCGTCTCTCTCGTCGAAGCCAGTCAAGACATGGCAACTGAAGACGCGTGGGAAGCACTCTCCGAGTGGAAAACGCTCGAACGCAGAGCTGCCCTCCTCGACGCGGCGCGACGTGACCATCCAACTTCCTGTACTCTCAGTCATATCGATGCCTGATACCCCGGCCGATCCGCGAAGTATCGCCCCATCGATACTGAAATTCTCGCCCGGATTGTCCCGCACCTCTCCCGGAGCGCCCGCTTCGATGATATCCAAACACGCCCTGAGTATGCATCGAACGCCGTCGTTGTTGATTACGACCTCAGGTACTTCCCCGGAGGGGTTACGCGAGCGTATCTTCGTATCCGATGGTTCGAAACTGATGACTTCAGCATCCATTACTCCGAGCAATACCGGACCGGGAACTCGTGGGAGTGCGGCTGGGACCGCCATCCCAATGACCACAACACCCGCGAACACTTCCATCCGCCCCCAGATGCACCGACGCCAGGCGAGGACGAAGGCTATCCTGATGAGTGGCGGGACGTACTCGCCACCGTACTCACTCGTCTCGACACACGGATCAAGACGTTCTGGAACAAGTAGCAGCCCCAATTCGGAACCGGGGTGTCCAGCTCTACGAGACAACTATCTAGTTCTCTGATCAGCTGTCGTAGTTTCGCTTCAGAAATTACGAGAAATCATCCGTGCGGAACGATTCGGGGGCCAACGTTCAGACGGAGCTAGTACCTACTGTCGCGGGTGGAACGCACCTTGGCGACGCAAGCTGATTCCGATAAGAGATGCCGCTGACAAACGCCTGCAGTCACGGGTCTTCATCTCAAAGACCGTTCGATATGGAACTGATCGCCAGTTTTAATACTCGGTGTAAAACATACTTTACTACCGGACCAGAGTTACGCTATGACGGCCACCAACACAAACTCAAAACTCACTCGCCAACGGTATCGGGGGCTCGTCTACGGAATTGGCGGGCTAGCGATCCTCGGCTTACTCGCCGGATTTGTACTTGATCAACACTTCGCTGGGACGCTAGTCTACTTGCTCGGAGCATGGATTGCCGGTGGAATCGCTGTTCTCGCACCGATGTGGAGCGAGGCGACACTCCAAGATGAGCGAGACTGGGAGTTACACAACCGTGCCAGTGGTATCTTGATTGGGATCACGATGGTGCTCGGACTAAGTATTCTACCAGCCTTATACGTCCTCGAAGCGGGGAATCATCTAGAAATCACTGGTGTCGTCTCAGGTGTGATCCTTACATTCTCAGCACTCTTCCTGTTGTACGGTGTGTGCTTCGGAATTGCGAAACGTCGTGTCTAACCTATGCAGAACAATCTTACCAACCGACGCGAGGACGAAGGGCTTAGCCAAGGCGAACTCGCCGGAGCGGTCGGTGTTACCCGTCAGACGATCAATGCGATCGAGCGAAACCGATACGACCCGTCACTGGAACTCGCCTTCAAACTGGCTGACCACTTCGACTGTCGTATCGAAGAGATATTCGAACCAGATCAGGACGAGTAGCGCACAAATACAGTTCCGACTATGAGTGTCATCAGGACGCTTCAACTGGGGACGAAAATTGCCCGCGCGGAGTGGACGCGCCACCGCCGTGAACGCGGGACTCCACTGACAGGCAACCTTGTCCTGTTCGTTCTACTCGTCGGTGTCGCTATCGGTCTCGGCTGGCTTGCGTACTCAGTCGGACGAACCGTTGCCTCCGGTCAGACACTTCCCTACACTCGGCTAAGCCTCTTTGTGAGTGTTGCTTTCGTCTGGATGACATGGCGGAGTTCCCAGTACACACGTATTCGGTTCGAACAGTTTGATCCCGATTTGCTGTTGACAACCGTCCCAGCTCGGACAGCGGCAATTGGACTCTTGGGCTTTGTCTACGCCCGGCTAAGTACGACACTCATCGTTCCAATGCTCGGCCTAATCGGTGGGGCAGTGGTCGGATTCGGAACACCGAGTATTGCAATTTCAATCGCTATCTCCGTCGCCGCGATGGCTGCCCTCGCCGTTGCTCTCGGGATGACGGGCAGACTCGTTGGGCGACTCATCGCCCTCCGATTAGTACGAGTTCGCTACTATCGGGACTTGCTCATCGTGTTTGGCTGGATTCCGCTGATGATCGGGGCGATGATTCTGCAGGAGCTCTCGATTTCACTCGCCCCGGTGATTTCTATCTTTGGAGCCTTGCCGATTGCATGGTTCATCGATCTGGCGTTCGTTGCTACCGGCGAAGCAACGGTATCAAGTCGAAACGCGTTCGGTGTCCTCGGCCTTCTCATCATCATCGTCCCGCTCCTCGTCGGTGGAACCACGATTCTTGCACGTCAAATCTGGGAGAGTGTGCCCGCTCGTTCAACGGGCACTCGTGGCTCCCATTCCCTCCTCAAGACAGGAATATTAGAACGGATTGTTGGATCACGAATACCACGAGCGGTGTACACCGTTGCCCGGGAGCGATGGCTCATGGAGCGGCGCATTCCACGCGGGGTCCTGTCTACGGGGTATGTACTCGCCGTGATGGGCCTCGTCGGATTCCCAGCAGTACTCTTCCTTGGTGAGACGCTCACGCTGTTAGTGTTATTTGCGGTCACGGTTGGCCTGGTCGCCGGTATCGCGTTCGGATCTGATCCCATCGCTACAGAGTACCGAACGCTACCGATGGTCCTCACCTCAGTCAGCGGCCGTCAGTTCATCACTGGTGGACTCCTTGCCGCAGCAATGGTCGGCATTCCACTCGTTGCCGTTATCGTTGTCCCGCTTGGTATCATCGGTCCCATAGGGCTCGCACAGACCGTCTTGACCGCATTCCTCGGATGGGCTGTGTGTGTCTGTACGGCAGCTGTGGCTCTCGCAGTTGGATTAGATGTGGAACACGAGGAATTCACACCGCTCCCGTTTTTCTTCACCGACGTCCCGATCTACGCCGAA
This sequence comes from Halovenus rubra, assembly GCF_026586665.1. Taxonomy (GTDB): domain Archaea; phylum Halobacteriota; class Halobacteria; order Halobacteriales; family Haloarculaceae; genus Halovenus; species Halovenus rubra. Next base: position 107,965 of record NZ_JAODIY010000018.1, on the reverse strand, counting down.
CAGGGGGTGAACGCGTTCCTTCGATATGGACAAATCCTTGGAATCGTCCTGCTGGCATGCCTACCGGCCTTTGTTGGAACGTCCTCGTACATTTCCGAGCCCATAGCAACCGTTGGGATACCAGGTCCCCTTGTTCAAACCGGATCGTTGCTTCTCACAATACTGATCGTCACCGCCGTCACCAGAATTGCCAGCCGAATCGCTGTCCAGCGATTCCAAACATATCCGATTCACTAACGAGACGATGACACGGAACCAATCCAACCCAGCCGCTGTGAACGACCACGGAACAGATGACCAGCTAGCGATCAGTACCGACGATCTGCGAAAAGAATACGGCGGGACGATAGCAGTTGATGGACTTGACCTCACCGTTGACCGCGGAACAATATACGGGTTCCTCGGCCCGAATGGTGCTGGGAAATCGACCACGATCCGGATGCTGACAGCGTTACTCCCTCCGAGCAGCGGTACCGGACGCGTTGCCGGTGCGCCAATCACGGACCGAGAAGCACTCATCGACCATATCGGGTACCTCCCTGAGTCACCGCCAATCCATGACGAATTCACTGCCCGTGAACAACTCGAATACCACGGCGGTCTGCGCGAGATGAAGCCGACCGAGATCGAATCACGAATCGAGACGCTACTAGACCGGTTCGAGTTGGCCGAGGATGCCGATGATCGTATCGTCACGTACTCGAAGGGGATGCGTCAGAAGACCGGGCTCATCCAAGCAATCATGCACCAACCAGATGTGGTCTTCCTGGACGAGCCGACGAGTGGTCTCGATCCCCGTGCCGCACGCACCGTTCGAGAGACGATTACTGACCTCGCCGCCAACGACACGACCGTATTCCTCTCGACACACATTCTCCCGGTCGTCGAAGAACTCGCAACCGAGGTCGGGATTCTCTACGACGGCCAATTAGTCACAGAAGGGGCACCAACTGAACTCAAGGAACGCCTCGAAGCCGGTGAGGAAAGCAGCCTCGAAGACGTGTTTCTCGAAGTTACCACTGACGAGCAGTACGCTGCAGAGGACTCAGAAGACGAATAAGGGGCAAGAACAGCAATGAATGAACAGGGAGCGCATTTTTACCGGAGGGTTAGTCGGACCCGGCGACGGGGAGTGACACGTTCTTGACGACGTGCAAATAAAGAATCGTTACGACAAGTCCGACAAGCAGAAAACTTCCAACTGATACCAGAAGGCCGGAGAACGGGACTTGGAAGACCCGAACAGCGAGCATCCCCAGCGCGACAAAAACAATACCAGCAAACAGTGCCCGCATCAGCGACGCGCCGTTCGCGGTCATGTCACGCCGTTCATCTGCCTATCGTATAAGCACCCGTCTTCTCACGACACTACGAACACTCAGTCTTCCGTTTCATCCAGAAGTTCCTGGACACGTTCGAAGCCCTGGGTTGTCAGTGTCGGAAAGATGATTGCAACCACGGTTCCGACGACAATTCCGGCTGTGATGCCTTCTGTACTGTCTCCAAGGACTGCAGTTCCGAACGCCGCTCCAAATACAGCTCCGACAAGCATCGCAAAGAGCAGCCGTTCTGATGTAGAGACGCTTTCCTCGTCAGCCATTGGATTATGAGAGGTTTTGTGACTGGTTGGTTATGAACGTTGTAAGATCGACGACGACCTGCTTGGCAACAGGGTTCGGGTCGGACCACTCCGACGGTCTCCCCATCCCCTCGCCGGGCTGGAAGCGGTGATTAAGAGTTTCGTACCGTTTGATCTTGACTTCAGGATCTCCCGCCAGTTCTTCCTCCCAGATGGCCAGATCGTCTTCGACGGTCACGAGATAATCGCGCTCCCCCTGGAGGATGAACCGGGGGATATCGAGTGACGCGGCTGTCTCGACGTGATCGTATTCCTGTAGTGTGCGGAAGAACGGTTTCCCACGTTCACCGCCACCGAGATTGATCAGTTCGTCGTCGCCAATATCGAGCGTTCGGATCCGCTCAGCCAATGCTTCAGCCTGCTCCAGTTGGGCTTGGCGCTGTTCGTCTGTGAGGTTTGGGTTTTGTTCTAACTGATACTCGGTCTGCCGAACGATCGCATCTGAAATCGGTTCAGCGAGTGGCGCAAGCATAATGACCCCAGACAGTTCGTCATCCAGTGCCGCGATTCGTGGGGCGAGCCGCCCGCCCAGACTGTGGCCAGCGACAAACGTCTCCTCGATTCGGTCGTACTCACGGAGACGTTCGAGGGCAGTTACTGCGTCGTCGGTGACCAGGTCGTCTACGGTCGCTTCTGTCCGATCAATATCACACGCGACTGGTCGTTGGTCGTACCGTAACACTGCAACACCGCGAGTCGCCAGTCCCCACGCGATCTCTTTGAACGTCCTGTTTGGGCCGACCTGTTGATCTCTGCCTTGATCGCCACTGCCGTGAACGAGGACGACGCCCGGGACAGGCTCATTGGTATCGGGAATCGTTACCGTCGCTCCCAACTCACAGTCACCAGACGCAGCCAGCGTGAGTTCCTGTTCCGTAAAGGCCGATTCATCGGCGTACGCAGGCGGCGACCACGCATCGACGTTGAAGAAGAATCCCTCGATGACCTGTTCGTCGAACTGCACCGAAAATTCGGCCCGTCCGTCGGCGAACGCTGCCTGAGCGCCGACGATATCTAATCCTTGTTCCTCGCCTTGGTAATCGATGGACGTGAACTGATTGAACTCCCCTAATGGAATAATATTCGCTTCCCACTGTTGGACAAGGTTGTCCTGCGGGACGCTTTGTGCGAACTCTGGGGAGGCGTATTCGTACGCTTCGTCGAAGGACTCTGCTATGAGCGCCTCCAGAAAGTCCTGTGTGATTGCTTCCAGTTCAGATTCCGTATCGTTCTGTTGGGGGGTGGTCTCGGTATCCGGTGGCTCGGTTTGGGTTTCGGTATCGTTGGTGGTGCCGGTAGTAGCAGGGTCGTCGTCACTAGTGCCACTACAGCCAGCGAGGACGGCACCTCCTGCTGCCCCGAGAACCGCGAGATACTGTCGCCGCTTCATGCTTCTACTACGGTGCTTTGAACGGGGTCGGGCGGAGTTTCGATCGTGCATCGTAACAGACCTCGTCTGTGTAAAGCACCCTTTCCGTAAAGTCTGCTTTACAGTAAAGAGTTCTTTACACCGCTAATAATAAAACCACCGGTGTCAACGGCTATCCACCTTTGCTGGAAGTCAATGACCCCGCGCGCGCTCGCTGAGAGTTTCATCAGACAGACCTCGCTAGATTTGATAGTCCTCAATGCGGTGAATCGCAACCCGATACGCGGCAGCGATACCGACAACACCACCAACGAGTACAATTCCGCTGAGGATTGCCAGCGTTTCGACACCGATGTCGAGTCCGAAAGGCAGCCACCGTGAGAGGAGTACTGCACCAACCGCGCGCGCAGTCTCATCAGCGACGAACGCACCAGCGATGACGATCAGACTCAACGTCGCCGAAAAGAGACTGTATGCGCGTTTGCTTGGCGGCACCGCTCGTCGGGACCCATCGAAACTAACCGCGTCAAAACGTGGGAACATAGATCCGATGCCGGTCGCCACCACCGCACTTCCAGTGACTGCGACGACACTCGCAGCTCCGAGCGCACCCAACACAGGCGGAGAACTGCCAGCGAGATAGCCTGCAGCGAGTGCCACCACAGCTGTCAGCGGGACACCGACGAGTGCTGCCGCGGTGACGTTTCCGTGAACGACATGTCGGCCGCGTGCCGGAGCCGTCAGCAGCGTCGGAAGTGTCGAACCCTGATTCCCCAGCGGATTCAACGGCAACACCGCCCCGGCAGCCCACGCACCGTACCACACGACGAACCACGGCACGTACCAGGGAACCGAACCTGTGGTCACAGCCCCCTCAATGAAGACAATCGCGGCCACCAGCGGCGGCGCAACGAACACGAACTGGAACGGCGAGCGGACCGCTCGACGAAGCGTCGTACTAGCGATGCCCCGCGTCGCGGGCGCTCGGCACACAACGGCAAGTACCGCATCGACACGCGAATCCGGCGCGGACGGCAGTTCCGCCCCCTCATCAGCACTCGTCCGAGCAGTATCAGCCAGCCACGCGTATCGAGCCGCTGGAACCGCAAGCACCGTTCCGCCAATAACGAGAACTGGCACGAGTCCGAGCAGGACAAGCGGGCCGGTCAGATTGATTCCGGCGTTCGGTGTCGTCACAAGCGCGAGGTGTCCGAACCACGCGACCGGCGGGGACTGTAAGACTGGCTCCAGTCGCTCAACGACAGTCAACAACTCGCCGGTGACAGAAAGTGTGACGTACGCAAGGCCGAGCACGACGCCAAGAACGGTCGTGAGTTGCCCGAGGTTTTCCGAGCGACGAACGAATCCTTTGAGCGCGAACGCGATCGGGTAGCCGATTGCTGCGGCCGTGGCTGGGATGCCGACCGCTGCGGCGGTGATGCCCAGCAGCGGGAGGAGCGAGCCGGTCCCAGCGACCAGTCCTGCGCCAGCAGCAAGCCCAAGTCCGATCGTGTACACCGAGAACTTGGCGGCGGCTGCGAGCAACAGCCCCCCGACGACGTCAGCTGCCGGGCAAATCGTAAGATACTGCCCGTCATTATCGAGGTCGCCGTTGCTCCCGAACCCGTCACCAACGAGCAGGATCGTCAGGAACACCCAGAGGACACTCGTCGCAGTCACAAGCCACGCTGGAAGTGCCTCGCCAGCAGCGAGCGCCGACCCGACAGATCGGGCAGCGTCGAATGTTTGTACGAGGAAGAACGCACTCATAAGACCAATGAGGGCAGTGAAGACAAGCCAGAAGTCCTGATGTCTCACCCACCGGTAGCCACGAAGTAACTCGATTCGGGCGATCTCCCAGCTCTGACTTGGCGACGGGACAACGCCCGTGAACGAGGTATGCTGACGCGATCCGAGGCTGCCGGTGCTAGCTGGTGTCGATGACGACGGTTCTGAAAGACTCGTGGATTCCTCGGACATATGGCTACCCCTCGGAGCTGATGGCACCGCTGTCGGTCAGCTGTGATTGTCCAGAATTCGAGGTGTCCCGTTCGGCAGTGACCTCTAGGAAGGCGGTTTCGAGATCAGGTGACTCATCTGCCTGGGATTTGAGTTCCGAGGGCGGGGCTTCTGCGACGAGTGTCCCGTCGTTGATGACGCCGATGGTGTCCGCGAGCTCATCGACAATCGGGAGAATGTGCGTCGATAGGAAAACCGTCATCTCGCGGGTGACGAGGTCAGCGATCGTGTCCCGAACAGTGCGTGCGGCACGGGGATCGAGTCCACTCGTCGGTTCGTCCAGGAACACCACGTCCGGGTCGTGAAACAACGCTGCGATGATACCGACTTTCTTGGTCATCCCAGTAGAGTAGGATTCGATGCGTTTGTCGGCGTCAGCGAGCAGACTGAAGCGATCGAGCAGCGTTTCGATCCGGCTGTCAGCCTCGTCGTCGGGGATACCGTGGAGACGTGCGACGTGACGGAGTTGTTCCCAGGCGGTTAATTCGTCGAAGACTGGTGGTTCCGCTGGGAGGTACCCGATTCGCTGCGTGAGGCGGGCGCGATCTGTAATCGGAACGCCAGCAATTTGTGCAGTACCGGCTGTCGGTTCGGTAAGTGCGACAAGCATTCGCATTGTTGTCGTTTTCCCGGCCCCGTTCGGACCGAGGAATCCGTAGACGGTTCCCGCTGGGATCGAGAGGGAAAGGTCGTCAACGGCGTGTTCGGTATCGTACTGTTTCGTAAGTCCGTCCGCGATGATCGCGTGGTCGGTCATGATTCGATCACTCTCGGTATCGGTGTGTTCTGGTCGTTGGTGGAGGGCGACAGGCTGGTGTGGGGACGCGATTCGAGGTATGGCGGCATTCGTGGTCGGTCAAGCATCGTGGTGTAAACACTCCTTTACAGTAAAGAGTATTTTACACCGCTTGTTAAAAGTACCGGTGAACCTAGCTGTCCACTGGTCTCGCCCATTCAAACCCCATTTGAGGGAATCATTCCCTCACCGTATCATCCAGACATAGTACTGTATTCACCACTCACCATTCCGGTGTGAAGGCTCTCTACGAGAACTCTACGGGCGGGGCAGGCCGAGTGCCTCGGGGCTTGACCCCGAGGCGGTTCACCCGGCAGCAACCAATCTCATAAAAATAACAATCTTTGAGACAATACGGTCACATAGACCGTGCTGGGAATTACCGCCCCCTCCAATATATGCCTCCGACGATTGTCCTCATAGCGATTGCCATCCTCGGAGCAATCGCGCTAGTTTACGGGTATCGAGCACTCACAGCACTCCTGGTGTTTCGGTCTCTCCCCTCAGATGACACGGACGGGCCGTCAGAGATTGTTGACGGAGCAACAGTCGCTCTTACGGGTGAGATCGAGGTTGAACAGCCGGTCGAGAGTGGTGACGCCGCTGTTGAAAACGCGGACGAAGCAGTCGGCGCGTATCTCTGGCGAGCTCGCCTTCCGGACAACACGAACAGCGACCTCACAATCGATGAATGGGGCTGGGAACGCCAGCACTGGCACACGTTCGCCTCCGGCATCGAATGGGGTCACTTCGGCGTCACCGCCGACGGTCAGACTGTTCGCATCGATCCGTCGTGGCTCCGTGACAAAACCGACAGTGAGCCACTCACCGAGGTGACCCTTGGCGGCATCACGAACACAGAACGGTTCTCGACGTACCTCTGGGACCGGTGGTACACCTATCTCCGTGACCGGATAGAACACCGCTCGTTCCGAGAGTTCATCGGCTACGTCCAGCGGCACAACAACGATATCGATCCTGACCGCTACTTACTGGAAGCACGACCGTTGCTCGAAGGAACACCGGTGAGTGTCACCGGCAAGGTACACGTCGAGCAAGGCGAGCCAATCCTTCGCGGCACCAGCAACACACCTCTCTTACTCTCTGACGCCGGGTTCGAGAGGCATCGACACTGGCTCCGCCAGCAGACCCTGCGGAAAGGACTCGTTGCTGTGGGTCTCCTTGCCGTTGCTGTCAGCCTCTGGTTCGAGTTCTACGTGCCACTCGCGGTGCTGGTCGTCGCGTACCTCGTCTACGTCGGGTATCACTTCGTACAGGACATACGGATTTTCCGGGACTTCCTAGAACGACTGTGGAACTGACGGTGGTGAGGTCGAACGTTGCATCTCCATCACACCCTATATAAGTAGAATGTAGTGCTACCTATGAAGTTTAAGTACCTAGCCGTCAGAACGGTTTTGTATGGAAAACAGATCGAATACTGACAGGGGAAACGGAGTGACGATATCGCTTGATATCCCCGTACACGACGCGAATATCTTCAAAAGTCAGGCCGTCCACGACATTCTCTCCTTTTTAACCCGGTATCATACCGATGAATTCTCCATCACCGAACTGACTGACGCAGTAGATTACTCCCAGCCGACCATCACCAAGGCCGTCGATATCTTAGTCGCCAACGACCTCGTTACCGACCGGCGCGACGGGAACGCACGGTTAGTCCAAATCAACTCCGGGCGGCTCTCCCGGCCAGACGATCCAGTTCTGCACATCCCGCAGGCCGAATTCCACACGCCAGTCCGTACAGCTATCGATAAGCTAGTCGAACAACTCGACAATGTAGTCGGAATCATCCTGTACGGGAGTGTCGCGCGCGGCGACGCTGACCGACGGAGTGACATCGACCTGTGGGTCCTCGTTGAAGACGACCGAATGGCGAATCAGCGAACCGCGAACCGCGTTCGACAAGACCTCGAAGACCAGGAATTTGACACCGGCCGGTACGCATACGAAATCGACATCGAATCGCTGCCAGCTGTCCCGAATTACACTGACGAGCTTCACGACGTACTCGGCGATGGCCTCGTCGTCTACGACTCAGAGAAATTCGAGACTGTTCGACAGATGGTTTTCCACGGTGACCTCGATGAGTAGAGACTCCGACCCACAAACGATCACGGAAGCGCTCTCCGCAGCCATCGACGCATTCAACGAAGAAGGATACGGCGTCCCGACGCGCGAAGACGCAATTAATTCCGACGCCGACTGGAAAACCCAGCTGACGAAAGCATGCCGGCTGTTGGCGGCAGTCGATACACTCTCCGATCAAGGCTTCTACACCGCGACAATCGAGTTATGCTTCGGTGCGACCGAACGCTCAGTCGAAGCCTACGCCTTAGCCGAAGGCGGCGATGACCTCGAAGACTTTCACGACCACACCACCTGTTACGACCGCGCAACCGCCCTCGGCCTCCTCTCCGACACAACAACGCGTGAACTTCGGCAGTTGTACGACACCAACCGCACAGACAGTTACTACGGCGGCCGGCGTCCAACAGAACGCCAAGCAGCGACGATGCAGCAACTCGCCCAAAGCGTCCACGAGTACGTCACCGACCAGATCCGGGAAGGCGGGGTCTGCGTCTGCAACTCTCTGGATTGACGGACCTTGGTTCACATCCAGCCGACTACAGAAAGTAAACCGGGGAGGCCAGCAATGCCAAACGCGATTATCGCAAGTCCCACGAATCACATCTTGAGCGATCTTTCAAGTGTCACGCAGGTATTTATTGGCTGACAGACGTAATGCCGCGGTATCATGCAACACGCGTTTCGGGTCGGACAACACTACCGTGACACTGGGAGTTACCGCAATTCGGACGACCAGTTCCTGCGGTGGATCCGCGGCCCGCTTGACAGCGGTATCAAAAACACCGGTGGGATCCGCGATCTCGGTGCGGATCGGTCTGATACGCCTGCAGCGCTCGTACTCGTCTCGAACGACAGCGGCATCTCCCAGCACGACGACCCGTGGGAGGACACGCTCGCCGTCAACGCCGGCTACATCAGCTACTGGGGCGACGCAAAGGCCTCGAACCCCTACGATGACTCCGCGCAGAATCAGAAAATCAAAGCCGCCTTCGACAACGCCGCGGCCAGTCGGCGTGAAGACGTCCCGCCAGTCCTCGTCTTCCGCAAACCCGAATCGGGCGTTGTCGAGTTCTGTGGGCTCTGCGTTCCCGACCATTTCGAAGTTCACGCGTACCAGGCCGATGACGGGACGCAGGTCCCGAACTACCAGTTCCGCTTCTCGATCCTCAACACCAACTCTATCCCCGTCACGTGGCTGCACGAGCGTGCCCTGCAGAATGACGACAGCGCAGCACCGGACATCTGGCAGCACTGGGTTCAGACCGGAGAGGTTGTCCAGTGGCCGACTGGCGAACCTCTCGATTCGAGCGGCGGGATTCGCCGTTATGAAACGTCCGAAATCACCGTGAGTGAGGGCTTCCGTGCAGACGCACTCGACCGTTACGACCACGAGTGTACCCTGACCGGCATTCAAGAAGATGATCTGCTAGATCTCGCGCACATCCTTCCACGGAGTCAACGCCCTGAACTCGCAGAACATCCGGACAACGTCCTCGTGTTGAACTCGCTGCACCACCGCGCATTCGACGCCGCGCTGTTCACCATCGACAGTGACTATCGAATCCAAGCAAGCCCCTCATTCGACCCAGCACACCCGTTCCTCCGCGAAACCATCCTCAACCGAGACGGCGAACAACTCGCATTCCCACCCGGCGCACAAGTGCAACCGTCGTTTCTAGAGGAACTCAATACTGGCCTCTCATGGTTATAGTACCGCGTATCTTGGCTCTGTAGCTACTTCAGAGATTAGAGTCCTTGTCCGGGAGAATCGATCCGGGAGGCAACATGCAGATGAAGTTGGTACTTGCTCTAACGGATTGGCCAATAACAATGGAATCTGTAAAACCGTCACCATGCGCCGGGATTGAGATGGGGAAATAACGCCTTAGATGCGTTTGTAGGTACTATAGACGCCCTAGGAGCTCTAATTTACTGACGTTTATACCGATGCCCCACATAGAATGGTTGCCGTTCGAAGTTGACGATAACGTAGGGCAAAACGGCGGGGTAATCGATCTTACCTGCGCTCATACAGAGCCAAGCGCCAATCCGCGACGACACAGCAACTCGGACGGTACCATCCACAGAATCACAAACAATGGTACGAAACACCAACGTAGACGAACAGACAGAGCGAGCACAGCTAAACAGCATAGCCGACCATTGGACTGAGCAGGGCAAGTATCCTGGCGGCATCTCAATGAGTGACGTGCAGGAACTCGGTCAAGTCCTGCGCAGCCAAGTCGAAGAACACCTCGAATCCCTCGCCGCCGACACGACATTTACCCGACGCGAAGCCGAGGTGTGGGTCCTCCTCGAAACTGTTGACGAAGACAACTACTTCCTCACCGAAGACGCAGCAACGCTCATCCTCTCCACTCCTGGTGCTGGGTTCAGCGGCGGCTGGAACAATGATGAGCAGCTTAAGATGTGCATCCCGGCTACGAGTGAAGAGGTGCAGGAACACTACGCGGCTGCAAAACAAAAAGTCGAACAAGCGAAGGAAATCCTCGGAGCAGTTACCTTCCCCAACCGGGAAGACGCCCTGAGCAGTCCGAAGATGGTGTGGCTTGACTCGCAGACAGCCCACCAGCTCCAGAGCCGGTGCCAGTCCAACGAGGACACACTCAACGACGTCACTACGCGCCTCCTCAACGAAACCGAAACGCGACGATCACTCGAAGACTTCGCGCGTGACTACCTCGATGCTCGTGCTCAGGACAACGTCGCGCAACTTGCGATCCAGCGTCAGAGCCTCGAAACCGGGGCCCTCCACATCACCGCACACACAGCCGCACACGAGGAATTACCGGACATCGTCACGGAAACCGACGCCATCACCTACCACGACCACCGGTACGACCTCCACTTCGACGAGGACCCATCCGGACCGCATGAGAACCATCGCATCACGCTGTACGCCTCAGACACCATCACCGGGATGGACGGAGTCCCACTGAAAGAAGGACTTAGTGCCGCAGACGACCACATGCGTGACGTACTCGAACGCGAGAAACCGCTCCCCACTCGTCAAATAGACTAACGTCGGGCTTCCACGCCACAGCAGCGCTCATATTTCACAGAGAGACACATCTGTGAACTACTGCGCACTGTTCCAATGCCCCACAAAAATCGCTCCGAAAATATTTCTTTCCAGATTATATAGAATAGCATATGCCGATTGAGCCCCGCTGGAGCGCGAAGATTGATGAACGGGGAATGCCCGCGGATCCGTTAAATGCGAACCGGTCACGGAATCGATTTCGGAATCTGTTCGCCCATGGTTCAATTACATCGATCACGCTCCGACTTCGATACCTGTCAATTTTCTGTTGGGCATTAGAGGAACTGGATGCAGATGCAGACAATCGATATCAGCGGGTGAAAAACGTCGAGAAGGTGTTCTGTCTTGCTAGCCGGTACCAGCAGTTAGAAACAGATCAAGACGGAGAAGCGCTCCGCGGGATGGACGGGAACTCCCAGTTCAACTTTGACCGCGAGGAGTTTGAGGAGATTGATCTCAACGAGTTAGAGCTACTCAAGAATGATGGCTACGCGTACGCTCAGTTCTACCAGAATCAACTGCAGAATTATCTGTTGAAACGAGGCGATTTCGATTTGACTGGAGCTGGACGCGAACTCGCAGAGATCGTTGATCGAACCGTTGGTGACGAACGGGACCGAATTCTTGCGTGCGCACGCAACGGACGGGCCGAACGCAGTGATCTTGAGGCGATTGCGCGGGACTTTGCGAATCAGTCAGTGTACTTGGAGGATGATTTCGAAACAGAGCGGCGAGCACTACAACAGCTCATGCTCGGGTTCGTGACCTGGGATGGCGACAAGCAATCAGGGACAGTCCAATTGGCAGATGGGTTTCCCGAGAATCTTGAATTAGATGTTCTTGAGCATCTGAAAACGACGATAGAAGAAGGTGAGTTCGAAGAGGCCGGGGCAAGTTCGCTGTATCAACGGTATTTCCGCGGGTTTCACGAGATGCGATCAGCCCATGCGTGTTTCCTGTGTCGGTTCTGGCAATTGTATACCGCTGATGACGCCAATCAGCTGCACTTGACTGCGAGTGATGCGAAGCAGTTCAATCAATATCGAGAATTGATGCGGTTGTACTGGTTGCAGAGTTATGCAGGACTCGCTATCGAAGGGCAATTGGAAGCCGCGTGTTCATTCTTAAATTCGCGCATACCGCCGCGAGCGGACTACGAGACACTACTGGCTGCGGTGACAGACGATCCCGGTATGTCTGCAGCATTTTCAGCAGTGGCCAGCGGTGTTTCAACGACACAGAGTGAAGAGACGACTGCCCCAGCCAACGCAGTACGTGATTTGATGCTGTACGGCGTGGCTGAACGGAATGGCCTGTCCATTACTGTGTCTGAGGACACCGCCGCTGAGACAGTGACGGTCGGCGAAGCAATGGCAGACATTGAATCTTTCGTGTCCAGAGGGTGGGAGGCAGACCCGCCTGTAGCTGATGAGACTCACTTGAATGAGGTCCTGTTGGGGCAATCACTTCGTTCGTCACTGAATCAACTCCACGACGGAATTGATAACGAGCAAGCCCAATTGGAAGCCTGGACGACGAGTTTAGCTCGGTCAGTTGCACTACTCTTGCTGGTTGTCGCTCGGTTCAAACAGGTGAAACCAGACCGTGAGTGGCTGTACAATTATGCGTACAACCGGTTCGACTCGCCGTATACCTCGCTCTCAGAGTTAACTCGGTTCGTCGAAGCTACTGACGAGGAACTACCGTTGGGTGAGTTCGCACGGACGGTGCTGCACGAAAAAGTGGTGCAGACCCATCTGAAAGTGTTTTACAGTCGATTGAGTCCGGGGAATCTCAAACGCGCCTTATCTTTCGATCAGGACGAACGGCTGTGTCTGGAAGCGGATGTTGAACGCGGATCCCGACCGTTTACCGCACGGTCATCACTCATCCGTTTTAGTGAGATGAATACGCTGCTCCGCGATGCCGGGCTTCTGACAACGACTGAAGAGGGGTACGCGCCGACCCCAGCGGCTTCAGACGTATTGTCACGACTCGTTGAGGTGGACGGCGTATGAATCTCTTGGATGTGCTGGATGGCCGTGGGTGGAGTATCCAGCAAGCGATTCAAACAACGTATCCGTTCGATCCACAGTTCTACAGTAGCTACGTACGGCCGCGGTTACAACGCCGGAATTGCGAGTTGCCACTCGTCCTTGTTGACGGCAACAGGTACGATCAGGAAATCACGAGTGCTGATTGGCGCGAAGCCCCGATTGGAACGGACTACCTGTTGGAGCCAGTCCAGTCATCAGGAGTATTTCACCCGAAAGTGAATCTGTTCGCGTCAGAACGAAGCGTATTCTACTCGGTGAGTTCTGCAAATCTCACGCTCGAAGAGTACTGTAAGGCCGCCCAGATCGGGTTCGCAGACGGCTTTCAAAAACCAACCTCTGAAGAGGAGACAGCGCAGCTTGGCGATTCGTACTTCGTTGCGAAATCCATCCGTGATTTTTACACCGAATTGCTCGAATACGAGGATTTCATCACCGGGCAAGACGCCCGCACCTACATCACCGAAACAGCGGAGACACTCGCATGGCTCGACGACATAGAGGAGTCTGCTGTCGATGAGGCCAACCGGAAGACGTGGTTTGTGTCAAACCTCGACGACCCGATCGTAACGAAACTGCTGAACCGAGTGACAGAACACGGTGCTCGTGAAATTGACCGAGCCCGATTATACGCGCCGTATTTCGGATCGCCGACTGTACTTCGTGACCTTGCAGAGCGACTCGATGCCGGTCATCTCGAATTACTGGTTGAACCGGAAAGCACTGCCCTCGCTGTAGACGAGTTAGCCGAGACGCTTTCGCCATTCGAGTATTCTGTGCGCCGACTACAGACGGACCGAACAACTCGATGGGTGCATGCGAAATTCATGGTACTCGACGGCGAATGGGGTCAGGCATGTCTCTATGGCAGTCCGAACATGACCAGTACCGCGCTGACAGCGTCGGCATCACACGGAAACGTCGAAGCTGGCTTAGTGACCATCGCCCAGGAAACCGATGACGAAACACTAGAGAAGTCAGTCTTTGACTCATCAGCATTCCAGTTCACCGTGTCTGACCCAGTCGCTAATCCAGCGGAACTGGACCTCCGGTCGGCAAGCTACGAAGACTGGGAAACAGGCACCCCAGTCGAGGAAGGAGGGGTTCGGTTAGAGGATGCACGAGTCACTCAGCCTGGCTCTGAGGGTAAATCCGAGCTCATTTTGACTGTCGCCGAATTGTCGAACGACGAGGAGATCAAGGTCCACACAGACACCGGAGCTGAGAAAACGGTCGGAATCTCCACTGATGAGAGCTCACAGGAGGTGACACTCCGGCTCACAGCAGCTGAGCGTGAACAGTGGACCGGCGCAGTCGTTACCGTCACAGTCGCTGGGGCAACCAGTAATCCACGGCGCATCGTCGAAGAGATGCAGGCATATTACCGTGAGTACCGAGAGATCACGCGGAGTGCCGGCACCCAGAGTTCGAACACATTATTGCGCGAAGTGCTGCAGAACCCGGACACTGCAGCCGTTAACGTCTTCGATATCGCGCTGTCCGAATTACAGAAACGAGCAACGCAAACAAGCGACGACAGCCCCCAGACAGACACACGTTCACAGAACGACCCGGACGGTGAACGCCCGCCGCCAAAGATCACCGAAGGGGATCGATCGCTGCCGTCGCTACACTCACTTGTCGAGGACCACCTGTCCTATCATCGTGAACAAGCACTGGCCGCGCTAACAATCACGGACCGACCAGAACCGGCGACTCTCGACGCGTTTACTGACCACGCCCAGACGTTCTGGGAAACAATTGAACTGTGTTTTGCACTCGACCGACTCGGCCACCTCGACACGGACCGCATCGACACGGAGGACCTATTCGAAGCGTGCGAATCCGAGATCAACGCGTGGCTTACAGCACTGCCACAGGTAGTTCAGCAGGTGAACGGGATAATCGATCAAGCTGAGCAGAACCCGGATGTACAGGAACTCTTATTCGGGCATCGTGACCAACCCATCGTAAACGAGCCAACGTGGCAATCACTCTGCGAGATCCTCTTCCTACACCCGGGCATCGTCCTCGAATTCGAACACCACTCAGACTACACCGTCTTCCGCTCACAAAACAGGCTTGCCAGCCACCTCGTCTCTGTCTTCATAGACACACACCCATACATCGGACAGCATCTCATGATGGGAACACCACTCATTGAGCAAGTGAACACGCTTCTCAGCAATCTCACAGTTGAGCTCGGTGACGACGACAGCGAAATCGAACTATCTGGCCGCGGGATTCAAGCACTACTGCTCTATCTTCTCATTCAACGATTTGCGAACCAAGATGCATTCTTCAACGGAGCAACACCGCACCCAGACACGTCGCAGGAAGATATCTCGACAGTAGCAGGATACGTGATTCAAGCCGAAGACGCACTCGTCACCTACGACCTCATGAGTTCACTAATGCTGACCGTGACTATCAAAAAAGAACTCGACGACATCAAATCCTTAGCAACCCAGTGATAGCGCCACTAGCTTGGGTAACTCTGCCGGAGACCCCAGTCGTGTGTGACAGGCATCTCTGATAATAGTGAGTGTTTCATATAGACCCTCCAAGAGTCGGTCGTGAGTCAGTCAGAACATCCGAAGGCGAAACGGATTATTGGTATTATACTTCTTTTCCGACTGCTATGGAATACGCTTCTTCAGACGGAATAGCTACTCTCGTTTCAGATAAGCCGAGACCACTCCACGTGGAATCTATCAACGTCTGTACGGAGCTATCAATTGAAAGGTGGCAGTGTTCCGTTCCCATTAGGGGCATTGCGATGGAGGACACATCCAAGCTCTTCGCCGCTTCAAATACGGATTGATACATATCTTCGATTCCGTGTTCATCCAAGGTGGAGTTTCCATCAGCTGTCACCGCATGAATCACGACGTCTGCATTTAACAGGCGACCATCGGTCACAAAGATGCTTCCGGGGACCATCGGTTGATAGGCTGCTGCATCTTTTTCCAACATCATTCCACCCACCGCTTTCGCTGATTTACCAAGGTTACCTTTGAGCTTTGGACTCGCCTGTTGAGGTAGAACAATACAGTCTACGTCTAGTTTGATCAGGTTATCTTGCGTGAATAGGAGTCGCGGTGGGGACGGTTCTGTGTCTGGAGGAGAGACGTGTTCAAGATCATTTGCTTGCAATCCCTTTTCAGTCTCCTGGATCTTGAAGCGAACATAATCCCCAATACTGTACTTGTCAATATGATCTTGGAGCTCTGATTCGTGGAAGAAAACATTCTGATCGTATTTAGAACTTCGAATGAATCCGAATTTGGACTGATGCTGGAGGATGTTTGTAATATATCCTGACTCTATCTCTGACGCAGAAGAATCCATTATTTCGGGGTTGGTCTCGCCATAGTCGAAATGGGAAAGAATGGAGCTACTTAGCCTCGGATGGTGCTCTGTGAATAATTCAAGCACATCAAAAAAGAAGGATTCTAAGTTTCTGACCTTCTGTTCGGCGTCCTCTGAGTCAGTGTCAGATGTGAACGCGTGGATGTTGAACTTCGTTACCTTACCATCGATAACCTCCCAGACGTACGAAACGAAGTCATCCTCCGATTGACCTGTTCTAAGTTTGTATGGATCAGATAATGAGAACACCATACTAACTTGAATCTCAGTTGACTCTGGAGTAGATCGATCACTCACACGGCAGTTCCCAATCGGAGCGAACTGATCGGTAGATTGAGGACTTGGAGCCGGTGTGGAGTAGTGAATTCCGGTATCCGAGGTTGAAACTCGTCGCACTGTCCCAGGATACGATGCCATTGCCTGAACTAACGGCTCACCATTGGGTAACGCATCAATATCCTCCAGAAGAACGGATCCTGGTACTTGTTTTATCGTCGATATAGTGTGTTCGTGGAGATCAGGGAGGCCATCACGATCCCGGAAAACACGGTTGACTATCGATTCTAGTTCCGCTGTTTTCGTACGCGAACTATCTGTTGTTGTGGGATACTTCGCAGTATCAGGGATGGACTCACCTACAACTTGGCGCGATTTTGCTCCAAGAGCGGAAGCTAATTGACGTACTGAACTCGGTGCATCGTCATCGAACGATTTCAAGAACCCGATCAGACGCTGAAACTGAGTCTCAGAAAGGGAATTTTCGATTCGCTGTACATCTACCGAATATTCATTCTGCTGAGACCCTCCCGAGTCGGTATAAACTAACCCTGTATCCAGCATAGCATATAGAAGGTCGTTTGGAATCTGGTCTTCAGGTTGAAGATTGAGCCAATCAAAGATGTCTGAAGCAACTTTCGTCACCTGAATTGTTGTATTTCCGGTATTTGGCGTCCATCCTCGTAGAAAATATCCGCTTTTGTCGTTTGAAGACGCATATCGATAGAGTCGGGCCATATCTGATAATCCGTAGGTGCCGTGATATTTCTGTTGACCCATAGTTGCCTAATAAATCAAAACCGATGACGTTCCTGAGATGAGAGGTCTATTTCTCACGCTGGTTAGTGACTCTGAAATATCGCCTCTTTTCCCCGAGGTATAACTCGTTCCCAGAATTCGATTGGAGCATATGCGCCTCATGGACTGCCGGGAGTTCCTCTCCCGGTACGCAGCTGGTGAGAGTTATAAACCGTACGGCGGCCCTCTCCAAGACGGCACCAGTCCTCCATCGGTTTTCAATGATCATCAGACAACCATCGGCTGGCCAGCAGACGGGCACGTTATCCCACGAGACAAGTATGAACACCGACTTCAAGACACCACCCCCGATACCGACGAGGTGCGTGCTGAAGACATCTCACATTTTCTTGAAGCCGAGTGGGATACCGCAGTCGGCGCATACGGGCTCGATGGTGTTACCGAATACATCCCGTTCCATACCGATGAGCAATCATACGGGATTTACATTCCGCAGCGCTGCATCCGCAGTCTAGGACATTTACTAGACGGTTGGGCACGAAAACTGACAGCAGAACCGGACACCGCGCCTGAAGCAATCCATCTCGACGCCACTACGAATACTCTCCCCCAGTCACCATTCGACTCTCTAACCCAAGCATTCGACCTCGCAGCGGAATTACTCGTCCGGTACCGCTGGGCAGACCACCAACTAGAGGTACTCGCTACACATCTGGCTGACTTCACTGGTATTGACGCGTACGACGTCTACTACGACCAGAATCGGCGGCTTGACGCAGACGAAATCGCTACGCGGTACCGGTTACTCAGACAACTTGACCGTAGCACCGCGTGTCGCCGTCTCGCTCCCTCCGGCCTGTATGACCCGTTGCTCCGCCGGATGACTGCAGCTTTCACGAACAACAACAGGAACGTTCTCTCACAGTTCAGCAGTGAGTCGCCACAGACGCTTCACCGGCAACAGGTTAGCGTGCTCTCGTCAGCGTTCGATATCAACACCTCACGTTCCGAAGGCTTTCTTGCTGATGAACTTCCCAGCCGCCGCCTCGACCGGAGTGTTCCCACCCGAATCCAGGTGTACATCACGCGACGGGAACCTGATTCGGACTATGGCACGATCACGAATCGACCAGGAACTCGCTCGCTTGAGTTAGAACCGCGCCCAATCTCTCGGACGGACGAATTTGAGCGGAGCTACCAGAAGGCCGATGGAACGCTGCAACGCGATGTTGACGATCTTGTCGAAGATATCAAAAACCGGTTCGGGCATCTGACTTGGAAGGGAATGAGCTTCGGTCCAAAAGACAAACGATACATCGATGTCACAGGGAGCAAGCGGCTTGTTGTACAAATTGACGACCAGACTAAGGAAGTAACGCTGCTAGACTTTGGGTCTCACGAGTTGCCGCGCCAATACGGATTCAACAAGGTCTAACACTTGACTCATACCCCGTCATTCGCATTCCCTCGTTTGACGATTCTTGCTCATCAGAACACGAAGTAACACACGTAGCCGGATCGCTGGATGAATTCCCAGCCCTAGAACAATGACCTGAGCCGACGTCTGAGAGACTCATCAAACGCTACAAGACCGACTCTAGACTGTCCAACTGCACCTGAAACCCGCGTGCCGCTAGTTGCAGACTCTATTCTTCAAATCGTTTCACACCGGCGAGAGGAGTGGATCCTACCGAGACACGTCCCACTCCTCAGCGTCACGCCGTCGAACTGGTCCGAGCCGCGTGATCTGCCCGGCCTCAACAAGCCGTTCAAGCCCGTCTTCTGTGGGGAAGCCGAAGGTTGCCGTGTCGAACGCTTGCCCAGGCTTAGCGGCGGGGAAGTACTAAGAGGCAGCGTATGATCCCGGTGCGCCCTCTTCTGGCTCGCAGCGTCACGCTGAATCAGAGTGAAAACATAACACTATGGTTCGTTGGATCAGCCAGAAGCCGGATTTGGAACGTCATTTCTCAGGACTCGTTGAACAGTCGGCGCGCGTACCGGTAGATCGGCGCGTCGAGCCAGTCTCGCCCGGACGCGATCGTTTCGAACGCGGTTTCCGCGCTCTCAGAACTGAGCGCGTCACGTTTGACGAGCGCTCGGAGCACGATCGGTGACACTGCCACCTCCGCATCAACCAGTCCCTCTAGTTCGGGCAGTGCTCGATAATCGTCTGTTACGAGGAACGCAGCGTCAACGTCGCGTGCGGCGGCGACGCAACTCGCTTCTCCGGTATCAACACGACTCGTTTCGAACGGCGCACCATCCGCGTCCTGCACCGTTAGTGCGTCTGTCTGTCCGAGTACGGTGGTCGCCGCTGTCCCATGCCGATCATCGTACTCAGCCGTCTCTTCGAGTTCCACGATGACTGTCGGCGTCGTGACGACGTCGAACGCTGCCAACGTCTGATCGAGCACGTCACCGACAGCGAGTGAAATAAGCGCGCTCGTATCGATGACGACAGTCACAGCTCTGCGAGATCGTCAGCGAGCTCCTCGCCCCGATCTAGCACGTTCTTTGACGCACGCACTGACTCGGCATCCTGCCGACCGATGACTTCCGCGAGTTTCTCAAACCCGATCTGGTCGTCGAGGTACAGTTCCACGACCGCCTCTCGGAAGCTTTCATCAGACTCCTTCTCTTCTAAATACTGCCGTAGTGCCTCGACCAGGATCTCAGTCCGGTTCTTGTGCGTAACTTCCGCAGCGACGTCCGCTTGAGCGATCAGTTCCTCCGGGAGCCGGAAATTCACTCGCTTCGTGCTCATCAGTGTACGTACGTTGTATGTACAATCATATAGGTGTATCGCCAGTCACCGTTCCACACCCCCTACAGGGCAAGAAATTCTGGATGACCGGTTCGATCAATCGTTCATTCTTGCGGAGGTATTCTTTCCGCCCCCCGAACCCGCCTTTCGTCCCATCAGATGTCCCGATATCAAGTGCTTGATCGCACACAGCAAGTGCCTCCCGCAGGACGGATGCTGTCCTCGGTTCTCTTGTATGAGCCTGACTACCTGCCTATCGAGAGTCCTGATTGTCGGGTTGCCCGACTGGCCCGAGCCGTGTGACCCGCCCGTTCTCGATTAATGTTTTAATCCCGTCTTTCGCTGGGAAGTCCCAGACAGCGTCTTCATCGGGTTGGCCTGGTGCCAGTGACTTGCTATGCCGGCCGTCACGGGTCATAGCGATCAACCGGCGGTGACTGCCTGCCAGGTCGAACAACCCGAGATCCCACCCGCACGCTCGCCGTGCAATCCGCGCTTTCCCTTTCCGATACCCGAGAATCTCCTCAGGCTGAAACTCAGCGAATTCCTCGACAGGGAACGCGTAGTTCTTAAACGTGATCGGGGTGCCCACATCTAACTCGCCCGCCCGCGGATCATACTCGCCGAACTCGAACGGCCCCTCAAGCTCCGGTTCGAGCGCCGCTCGCGCCGCTGCCTGCTGCTCACGATGCTCAGTGTGGAACACCCAGTGAACGACACACCCGAGCCGGAGCGCTTCCCGCGTCTTTTCGCGGTACGGCTGGTCACTCCCAGCCACGATCTCGATCCACCGATTCACCGGCCCGCCGTACACCAGACAATCAGGCACCCGGTCAGCAAACTTCTTTTCGAATCGGTAGTTGCCGGGGAAAAACGGCTTACGTTTATCTTCCCGTCGCCGATCTAACTCTACTTTCGCCCACAGATGCTCGACCGATTCCGTTCCTGCCGTTCGAAACCTCTCAACATCACCCCAAATCTCGAACCCACTCATACGTGTCTCACCTGTCGGTTCTGCTGCTGTTGGTGGCTCGTGTGTCGTGTCATGTGTCGTGAATCGTTGGTGTTAGTGATTTCAGCGAGTAATCCGATTTCGAGCAGTACCGCCGCGTCACCTGGCCTAATGCGCCGGTTCGCAGCACGTCAACAACGTTGTGCGTCACGAGGTTAGCGTACTGGTGGTTCTCAAACGCCGTCACCGCCGCAGCGCTGTCTTCGAACGGGTCCCGGTCGTTCAGCTCCCCGCCGACGAGCGTCGCATATGCTGCCGGCAGACTCGACTGTTCCTCATCATCCCTGACGAGATTGAACCGTCGCGTCACGACTGGCAACAAGTCCGCGTACGGCATGTCGCGGAACGGCCACTCTACACCCGTCGCCGCCAGTCGCGTCCGCAAAAACGGCAAGTCAAACCCGTCCTTCCACCGTTCACCATTATACGCCACTAGCAACATGTCATCGCCGCTCAACCGGTCCGTAGCGAATGACCCGACCGCCTGCAGTAACGCCGCCTCCGACGAATGCACTGAGAGCTTCACATGCGTTCCACACCGATCCGCAACAGTCGCCTCCAACTCACCGGCCGCGCCTTCACCGGTCACCGTGTCCGCATCCACCTGCAGGAACACGCGGCACCCAAGTGATAATTCGAACCCGACCACCGTCACTTCATCCGAAACTTCGAACCCGGTCGTCTCAATATCGAACGGCACCATCTCCAACGCCATCACCGATCACCTCCAACCGGCTCCACTCGCCGATCACCAGGTGGCTGGACGCGGAACTCACCGAACCCATACTTCGCATGCGTCCCGACCCGTAACACGCCGTTCCGTGCCGTCGCCACCGGGTCACTCCCCGCGTACCCAACCACCTGCCCATGATCAACCGTCTCAACACGATACGCCTCGCCACCGTCAACGAGCTGTGTGTCCCGTCGCCGCAACCCGTCATCACGCCGCCCACCCGTCGCACCCGTTCCCGGCACCGACCCTGCCTCGATCATCGACGACTCCATCTTCGCGTCCCACCACCACGGCACCGACTGGTCATCCGCCCCGGGACATTCACTCGCCAGGACGTACGGCGACACGAGCTCAAGCACATACGCGCCCGACTCTCCGTCTGTGAGTCGCCCGTAGTCGAGCGCATCGAGATCAACGACCTGCGAATCCACCAGCGACAGTTCACCGAAGCCGTAGTTTCGCGCCCCGCCAACCCGGACTCCGTCAAGCACGTCCTCAGAGAGCGGCAGGACATCGTCCGTGGCGCGATCCGCGTGCAGGTAGCAGTGCACGAACCACTGCACCGACCGCTTCGAATTCCTCGTTTCCGCCGGTCGCCCGAAGAAACATTTCGGCGCGAACGCTACCCGGTCACCGTGCCGCTCGATGTCGTGCGTGTTATGCGCGTCCCGCGGCCGAGACTCCAACAACCACCGTTGAGCCGCGTCCCGGAACACGAACAAATCGTCGTACGTCTCGACCGGCGGCAGCGACTGGCCAAGTTTCCCCGCGTACCCCGACTCCGAATGCGCAGCCGGGTACTCGCCGTACTCTCCGGGGACGAACACGCCGTGACTGACGTGTAACGCCCGTCGCGTCCGCCCGTCAACACGCCGCGCAATCGAATTGAACAGCGCGTTTCCGGTCACGAAATACGGGTGCCCCAGGTACGAGCCGTCCAGCTCGAACAATACCTGCTGGACGACAGTCATCCACACACCCCTCCGTTTCCACTCCAAGTACTGCCCAACCGTGTGCCACCACGCACACGATGACAACCACCACACTCACGACACCACTGCACCCCCACACACCCCGTTTCAAGTGTTCTTCGACCAGGGACACACCCCGTTTCAAGTGTCTTCGATACTCGCCACGCAGCATCGGACCGAGCGCGAACCCGTCGCAGCGGCCACGCAGACCCACTCGCCCCGACGCAGTGAGCGGTCGGGCAACGACGTCGGGACACCACCACGCATCCCGACGGCTGTCCCCGCCCATCGACTCCACGGTCACTCTCACTGCTACTCGCAGCGCCAGGACCACCACAGCCTGCCACACGAGCAGCCACAACCCGGCACGAACGGTGCTCCACCACGAGCACCGCCGCTCCGCCACGACAACCACACCAGACACCACCGCACCCCCAGCCCACCGGCATCACCTCCCACCCCCACGACGACCACCGCGACCCGCATCACTCCCCGGGTCGAAGCGCCGACAATACTCCTTGACGAATTGCAGCGCCACCGACCACGACCGAATCCGCCGCAACTGCGCATCCAACACCCGCCACACCCGGTCGCCATCCACATCGAGCGGGTGTTCCGGTAGGCGCGCCCACACGTCCGCGAAGCACCGCGACGGCCCGTCACCAAGCCGCGCAGCCGGTCGATCACCCGGCTCACCAGTCACGCACAGTTGCATTTCAGGAATCGAAAGCACCGTCCGATGCGGCGTCACCGACCCATCCGGATCCTCAACCGCCAAGAACAGATCCGCGAACTCGAACCCTGCACGGTAATTATCGAGCAGCGCCGCCGCCAACAGCGTGTGATACTGTAACGACGTGTACGGGTAGAACAGCGACTCGCTGAACAGCCCCGCCACGTCCGACGACAGCCATGCCTCATGCATCGCCACCGGGTCCTCGACCCGGACTAACTCCCGCACAGCCGCGCCACGACCATCCGCGTCAACCGGGCCCGACAGTACCACGTCACCAGTCAGCAGCGACACCCGCGACGGAGACTCGTGCGCAGCCAGCGTCTGCTCCGGCTCCCCGGACGGGCGGCTCAACAACGCCGCATCCCGATCCGCACCCAACGGCACCGTCTCATTCACCCGCACACCAGCAACCCAGTCACGAGCCGACGAATGCGACCGCCCACGCAGCTTGTGAACGTCATGCCGATACACCGCCAGCATCGAAACCACATCCGTCACAGCCTCACCGTCACCCGACTCTCGACCAGCGCCCGCAGTCGCCGACGAATCAGTCATCGCCACCACTCTCCTCATCCGACGCACCCGCATCACCGTCATCACCCGCAGCATCGAGATCATCAGCCACAGGTTGGCTCTGTGTCGTTCGAACCCCCGACGCCACAGGAGCTAATTCATCCAACTCCGAGCCACCACCCGATCCCTTCGACTCCGTCTGCCCATCGTCAGCCTCCACCACTCGACTCGTCCCGCCCTCCTGCTCTTGAGCCGTCCGCAACGACGACGACACCGGGTGCAGCTCATCAAGATCCTCATCCTCCACATCGTCATCGACACCGCCACCGTCAGCCCCGTCAGACCCCGTCACACCGACTCACCTCCAGGCACCGGCACGTCACCATCACGCGCCGCCGTCCGCGCCTGCAACGCCCGCACAAACTCTGCACGACACTGCTCCCGCCACACATCATCCTTCGTGTCCATCCCGCTCGTCGCATCCTGCGCGCGATTATACACGCGCCGCAGCTCAGCATCCGAATACAACGGGTTCACCACTTCAGCATCGACGATCCCTGCACCGAAATTCCGCGCACCGCCAAGCTGCATCGCATACTCATCGCTATGCGCATCCAGGTAATCGATCGCCTCAACGAGCAACCCCACGTATTCGGGCTTCAGTTCGCGGAGCGTGAGTCGCCACGTCCCCACGAGATTCCCGACGACATCCCGCGTCGCCTGCCGAAGTGGTTGCCCTTCATCCGCAGCATTCCGCGACCGCACCTGCGTATTCAACTGGCGGTAATGCGCTTCCGCCTCACCTTTCGTCACATCCACCTGCCTGCGGATGGGTGAGAAGCGAATCGGCCGGCGAATCACGCGGCCCGCCCGATTACCGAACCCGCCGAACAAGTCGTGGACAACACAGCCCGTCCCATCATCGCCCTCAACACAGCTCCCCTTCTCGTGATACCCGGCATCGAGATCGCGGTCATAGACGTCTTCGAGCATGTAATCCGCGTTCGACTCGCCGGGATGGCACACCGTCGCGCCCGCCGCCTGCACCACCCGCTCACAGCCATGGCGCAGCCAGCCCGACAACGTGAACGGCGAAATCTGCCCCGCAATCTGATTCTGCGGATCATCAGCCTCGTACCGGTCCGCCGACGCATGGTGTCGATCCGTGACGATCCCATCACCCGGTGCGAGCAAGTCGATATCCAGCCCGACGTACAGATCCGGGAACGCTGTCTCATCGACAGGACGCGGAAAGTCGAAATCGATGTCGAGGTGCGAGGCGTCGAACGCCTGCGCGTCTTGCTCCCCGTGCATCGTCACCGAGCACCTCCTGATCGGCCGCCATCAGCGGCGTGTGGGGCAGTAGTTTCAGTCACATCGTCGCTCTTCGGATCCCGTTTAGGTTCGGACGCGCTATCGGGGTCAACGTCGTCAGCCCGCACCACCGGACGCTGCCACGGCTTGCGCATTGATTCACAATCCGCAGCAACGAACGTGTCGCTCCGCGCAACCGGTTGGCGAAACCACGCCACACCCGGCAGCGGTCGCACCGCCGTCGAGTCCGGCGCGCTCACCGCGCGCGGTTGTGGGGCCAGGAAGACAGGCCACCATGACTGCGTCGCAGGATCAGTACACGTCCCGATCCGGCCATCCAAGACAAGCTCGCGCACACCGAGCGTGAAGTACTCCGTTGGCTCGTGCCGACACTCAGTGCATTTCACGTGCCCGATCTGGAAGACCGGTTGCTCAACCGGCCGGAAGGCAAACACAACGACCGGTGCGCCTTCCCGCAGTTTTTCGTCGCAGACTTCACAAACCGCGGCCCCTTCCCCGAGCGCAATTTGTTTAAATTGTGATATTTCTTCAATTAGCTGACTGTCGATGGGTTCTTGCGTGGGTGGTGTCGAGTGATTCATGGGTTCTTTCACATACTGTGGGGGACCCAGCTCGGGTGTTCCAACCACCCGGGCGCATTCTGTTACCGCTATGCCCTGTAGAACCGGGTTCCACACTATGTGGTTACTACTTGTAGTCACTTAGTAGTTACTGTATATGGTCACCATTACTGTAAACAGTATTAATATGACCATACACAGTAACAGCTAATATATGGTGGCGAAGCCAATCGGCAGATATGGTTGATGACCAGTATCGTGGACTCCTCACCGAACGTGAGCGAGAAATTATCAAAGGGGACGCCGATGTCTCCGATAACTACCGGTATAGAGTCGTCAGTCGAATCCGCACGAAGATTGAGAACGTAGATGGAGACATTGATATTTTAGCCAACAATCGGGAAGACCTGCTTAAGGAATTGCGCGAAGTCGTCTGTGAAGACGGTCAATGAATCTCCTCGATTAAACTCTCTGTTGACACCTACAGTACCTATTCGTTTTCCGGACAAGAGTGTCTCCATTTTGTGGTATTCGTACCTCTAGGCCAAATTCGGAGGAGTTGATCATCGAGTGGGGTGGACTCCTGTTGGAGGATCTGCGCGCCAGTTATGATGGTGACATCGACATCCTGAGAGGAAACTCAATGGAGATGTGCCATCTCTGACTTTCCAAAACTCCTCAATTACACCGTCAAGAACGTCCTAGTCAGACTCTTCACAGGGACAAACTGACAGACAGCATATGTCATTAGTCACTAAACACTAAGTCACTATGCTGGTTACATTCGGCAACACAATGATCTCTCTCCCTCCTCTCGTCGATAACGCCAATCGGTCTGTCGAAGACGTCTACAAGAAGATCATCCCGCAAATCGAGGAAGCACGTATCGCCACCGGCTATTTCTATCTCTCTGGCTTCGACCTGTACCGCGATGATCTCGAACAGCTTGCTGACCCAGACGAACTCGGCCATGCCCCGATTCGAATCTTGATGGGGCGACAAACGAACCGCAGTACAGCAGCGGAAATTGACGAGGGCCAAAATCTAAAGGATGAACTCAAAGACGATGTTGAAGAGAGTATTGAGGAGCTGAACAACGCCCAGTTAGGACGGTTAGATCGACTGCGAGACTTCATAGCCGAAGACAAGGTTAGCGTCCGTGTGCGAAATCCAGAAAACGGCTACTTCCACGCCAAAGGAGCCTCGTTCAGAGCACCGCAAGATGATGATGACTGGAGTACTGACGACGATACTGATACGCGTCCGTGTGCAACGATTGTTGGTTCCTCAAACTTCACCGCGAGTGGACACCGAAACAACATCGAACTGAACCTCACGAGCCAAGACCGGCCTGAAGCAGAGGCATTCGAAAACTGGTACGATAACCAGTGGGCGAATGCTGAAGACTTTAGCGAGGAAATCATCCGGATCATCGAGAACAGCGAAAAGTACCAAGACTGGCAGGAACAACAAGAAAACGAGCCGGATGATGAAGACACGCCTGATGACCTAGGGACGTACATCGAGCCGTTTGAACTGTACAAGCTTCTGGCATACGACGAACTGAGCGGGAATGTCAACATCCGCGACAGCCCGCTGTACTACTTCCAGACACTCGGATACGAAAGCGCGAAGGAGAAACTCTCTCGGTTCAACGGCTGCATCATCTCCGACTCTGTCGGGCTCGGAAAATCATTCATCGGCGGTGAACTCCTGCATGACTACCGCCAACGTGGTGACCATTGTCTCCTTGTCGTGCCTGCGAATCTCACCGAACAGTGGGAAGACCTCCTCCAAGACGACACAGACGAAGACGGGAATCCATACTTCGGACTCGACATCGATGGGACGCATTTGGACGTGATGAGCATTAGCAAGTTTCAGAACCTCACATACGATGAGGTGCAGAATCTCAAGGACGCGTTCGACGTCGTCCTGATTGACGAAGCCCACCGCTTCCGGAACCACGGGAAGTGGCGACCGAACCCAGAAGACGAAGACGACTACAAAGGCACTCGGCGGCACGCGAACTTGCGTCAGCTCCGTGGGAAAACAATGATTATGCTGACGGCGACGCCGATCAACAACTCCGCGACCGACTTAGAAAACCTCATCAGCCTGTTCACCAGCCCGGAAGAACTTCGGAACAAGGCATCACTAGACTTCGACGCCTTCGAAGAATACATTGAGCTTTCTGAGACGCGGAAGAAGATCGCCGCGGGGAAGGAGGAAGCCACCGAGGAGGAACAACGAAAAATCACCGAACAGCTCCAGCGGCATTCGGAGGAGATCTCGAAGATTCTGAATGAGGTAATGGTGCTCCGGACACGAAAGCACGTCAAAGACCAAATCCAGGATGAGGAGGACTTCGAGATGAGTTTCAAGCCGCCAACGCTCAGCAAGGAGCAGTACTCGCTCCCGGCGGCATACCAGCCAGTGTACCGGATGCTGCCGGACGTGATGGACGCGCTCCACCTTCCGCACATTACGGTGAAGAACCCGAAAGCTGGGGGGACACTGAAGGCGCTGTATAAGCTAAACCTGCTCAAGCGGTTAGAATCTTCAACATACGCGTTCGTACAGTCAATCGAAACGCTACACCGTAGCGAACGCCAACTCCTCGGCCTTCTTGATGGGCTTCCAGAAGATGAGCAGATCGATGTGCTGCGTGCTGCTCAGGACGACGAAGAATCGGAGACGCTTAATGACTTTGTAGAAGGAGATGATGCCGCCGAAGATCTCGAACAGACGCTGGAAGAGTTTGGATTCGATGCGACCTCGGTCCGTGCCGATGAAGATGCTGAGAGTGACAGTACGGACGAATTGGCAGATGCAACAATTGGTGAGGTGAAGACGTATATTCGAGAGGACCTGACGCTACTGGCGTACTTCTTGTCGCAGTTTATCGGTGATATCGCACAGGACGCCGGCGATGTGAGCGACCAAGCTGTTGCGACACGACAGTGGCTTCACGATCATAATGCCGGTGTCCTCCCAGACGTTCCCGAGGAGGAACTAAACCCGATTCTCTATCCGCGAAGTGACTTGAGTGACGTTGATGAGGAGACGCGGGAATTCTACGAAGCAGTGTTCTCGTTACGGGAGTTCCGTGACCCGAAAGTTGAGCGGCTCGCGGATGTCCTTAACGGGTATGATGACGAGAAGGTTCTCGCCTTCACCCAATACCGTGCCACGGCAGACTACGTCCACCGAACGCTTCTCAACGACCCTGACTCGCCCCTCACAGAGGCCAATAGTGCTGTAGTCAAAGGCGGTGATGAAAACAAGCAAGACGTCATTCAGCGATTCGCCCCCGAAGCCTCGGGGTACCAGCAAACGCTGGCCGAATCCGGTGAATCCGAACTACAGTACGTCATAGCAACCGACACCCTGTCGGAGGGGGTCAATCTCCAGGACGTGTCTGTCCAAATATCGTTCGATCTGCCGTGGAATCCGATGCGGATCGTTCAGCGCGTAGGGCGTATCGACCGGATCGGGAGTACCGAAGAGAAGTACGTCCACAACTTCTATCCTGATGGAGACATCGAAGCCGCCATTAAGCTCCTGAAGCGGCTACAGGCGAAGATCAACGACATTGCACTCATTGTTGGGAAAGAGAACAACATCCTGGACCCGAACGAGGACCAGATACTGGAGAAGACCGGTGTAGAAACCGAAAAGACGATTGGAGAGTTGCAGGTGGACGAGATCGAAGACTCGCTACAGAAGTCACGAGAGATCGAGGACGTGAACGAACTCGATGATACGAGTAAGAACCCGCTCCTTCGAAATGCGGGGAGTAACGAGCACGCCGCGTACGAGCGGTTCCTGCTCAAGAAGGAATTGAACGAGGAGTTCGGGCTCTCAGAAGACGACTTCGAGTACGCCGCAGACTACTTTGAGGAGTCCCCCGAGGAACGCGAACGCCTGTACACGAATATCACCGATCACGATTCCGGTCCACGCCCGGGTGTGTTCGGACTTGCACACCTCTGGTTCGATGATGACGACCGCGAATCGCCACTGGGGCGTGTCCGACGGGCCTTCTACTACAAGCCGTTCACAGACGAAGTTAAGGAACGGCCTGTCGGCACGCTTAAAATCGACCCTGAGGTGGGTGGAGAACCCATCACCGGGAATGCCGACAATGTCTTGTCCAACCGGGAGGCAATCCAAGATGTCCTTGACGACCGGCTTGAAGCGATTCGGAGCAGTCAGACTGAGCAAATATTCAAGGATGGGGCAAAGTTCTCGAAAGAGCAAGAAACGATTCTAGACTTCATCGATCGCTACTTACAACCGAACCACGGTGAGATATCCGCTCCTGTAGACGAGCACGAAACGCTTGAAGAATGGGCTGAAGACTTACGAGAACACTTACAGGACGTGAAGTTAGCCAATACTGATGAAGATCGTATCCTTCGGGAGACCTTCCGGCATAACGAGCAGTATGATTCGTTCCCAGATTGGCCACCGGTGGAGTTCTTAGAAGAGTTAGAATCGTTCCTGGAGGAGAACGTGGAAGAATCGACGGAGTACCAAGCTAAGTTGGTCGGAGAAAGTGAGGTGCAAGCCCGGTTAATGTGTTGGGGCGTTATCGGCACCTGACCAATGTTCGGTAACCTGTAGTGAGGGAACCTACGGGTAAGGCCCCTCTTCATCTAAATCGGAGTACTTCTCAAACACGAGATCGAAATAGGGATCATCCATTAGCTTTGGACTGTCTACCTGGTAAAAGTCACTGAGGATGAATTTTGTCTCTTCCTCGTTCATCCCATAGGCATGGAATGCAGCAGCGTCGATCTCTGCTTGTAACTCCCGGCGTTTTTGCGCATCAGTAGCTGGGTCAATACCTCCTAGGCGGTCGCGCATTTCGGAGAATTCGTCTCCATAGCAATTCAGTCTCGCCGCACGCTGAGAAATCCAATTAAACCAGTTGTCACTGGCAGTGAGTCGAGGAAGCTGCGTCTCATTAAGTTTGTATTGGACGATATTGGTGTCGATCTTCGTCCTCATCAGGTAGTCGATGGGGATGCTATTCAATAATCCAAGGACGACGAATAATTCTTCATCGGTAAACACCTCTTCGTAGGCGCTGTGCATCGGGTAATTACCTAGATCATCCTCTGTCGGTTCCACAACATGGGGGCGAACTGTGGCGATGCTGTGTACAGTGACGGTGTCCTTTGGAATGACACCAGCGATTAATGTTCTCTCATTGGTGCTATTCGTAATCTTTCGAATAGCGATTCGGTACTTCGTACAGTCAAGCAGCACATCTTCCTTCGATAGCTCTGGCCGACCATGTTGCTCAAGCAGACCGTTGACGAACGACTTCTGCGAGCCTGACCCATCGAACTTGTTGTAGATCGCCTTTTTCAAACTCGCATCAGGATCACGTGACCGAAAGTTCTTCATCCGAACTCTGTGTTTCGCACTTCGGCCTGGGTCGTCTTCGTCCACTCCCCAGAGAGATATAGGATTGATGTCGAAGACGGAGGTGTCATCATAGGCGAACTGGTGCATATTCTTCCCTTCGTAGATTGGGTAATCGCCGTCCTCTTGTTGTTCTATGAGGAGATCGGAGTCATTTGCCCGGTCAAGCTCCTTCATGTACAGAGAGACAAACCAATCGTCCCCAACTTTCTCTCCAATTGGAGGATGGTCTACGAATTTAGACAGCGAGTCGATCAATTCTTGTGACCGGAAGAAAGGGAAGATACGTGATTCGGGTGAGTATTCAGCAAGAACTTCTGATGGGATATCAATTGAATCTCTGTCGAAATTGATAAGTATGGAGGTATCTCCGCTTGCAAAGCCGCCGTTTACTACTTCTGTAGAGCCGGAATTTCGAAAAGTACAGATGGCAAAATGATAGCGGTCATCCACATTGTTGAAAAGGTCTTTATTTTCAAACTGGACGAAGTGCTTCAATTCAGTTTTATTGATAATATACTCCCGAAGGTCCTTGGCCGTCGCTCCAAGGAAGAAATTACCCGGCATAATCTGGGTAACATATGATTGGTCTCCAGCTAACTGGGTAACCCGCTCAAAAAACAGGAGTGAAAGGTCCGTTTCAGTGGCAACGGTCTGACCACCGACAGTGGGTTTCTGTAGTTCATACTGGTCTGATGAGTTATAATAATCAGACCGAATCTGCATATTTTTCTTGAATTCTTCATACTCGGCTGCGATGTCAGGATTCGATAGAAGCTCCTCCTCTTTTCGGTCTTTTTCACTTGGTGGTCGGGTTCTGAACCGCTCGTCGTATTTGGGGAAGAAGTGACTTCGATCAGGTGTGAGTACGTCCCAGGGTGGGTTCCCGATGATGATGTCGAACCCACCATCCCGGTAGATTGTAGGAAATTCAATCACCCAATGGAACGGGTGATATTCTTCTAGCGTCTTTTCATCAACCTTCTCGATACCAGCATCGTGGAACTGCTTGAGGATTTTTTCATTCAGCTTCTCACTGTGGGAATCAATCCGTGATTCTGCCAGCTTCCTCGCGTTTGTAGCAACTTTAGAGCTTGTCGCATCTTGGTGACGTTCAATGGCTTCGATCACCCCTTCGTACATCTCTTTGATGCCAGTCCCAGTTCCACCCCCGTAGTTCGAAAGAGATGCATCCCCACTCTCAGTGGCTACTTCTTCGACATCCGTGAACCCGATGAGTGAGTTGCCCTGTCGGATATTGAAATCGATATTCGGCAGCGGTTCGACCTCGTTGGGCTCGTCTTCAATGTCTGCAACCATTGAAAGCCATAATCGAAGTTTACAGATTTCGACCGCCCCCTGGTCAATATCTACCCCGTACAGATTATTCAGAATGATCGTCCGCTTCGCGTATAGCGATACCCCTCCCTGTCCTTTATTGACCTCTTCCAGTTCATCACGTGTTCGAGAATCTAATTCCCATCCCTTACCTTCGCTTTCGAGTTGCTGGAAGTACTCGATACACTGCATGTAGATATCCACCAACACGTCCTGTGCAGCAAGCAGGAACGCACCACTACCGACCGCCGGATCAAGGACGTGTACCTCTTTTAGGATGTCGTGATACAGCGTTTCGACGTGTTTCGTCTCCACGTTGTTAGTGGGGACCTGGCGAGTCATCGTACCGCCGTCCGCTAACGCCGCTTCATCGCTGCTGGCTTCTATCCCGGGGAATCCAAACACGTCGTCGATTTCGTCGTATTCAGCATCGACAGCGTCGTTAAGTTGATCCAGCAGGTACGGATGGATCGTTCGGCGGGACATGAACCCCGTGATTTCTTCGGGTGTGTAGTACGCACCCATTTCCTTCTGGTTCACCGTCTGCTCGAAGATGTGTCCCAGAATCGCTGGAGACAAGTTCTTTGGGTCAACGATATCCAACCGCTCGTCTACGTTCCAGTTCCAGTCCGAGAGGAAGTCCAGAATCTCGTCGAAAAGTTCGTTTGTCTCTTCAGCGGACTCACCGAGCTTCGCATCTGCGAATTCTTCCTCAACTGGATTCTTGGCGAACAATCCGCCATTCAAGTATGGAAGGCTCCCGAAGTCAGGATTCTGCTTGTCCTCAGCGAGGTAGTCGAAGAACAGTGGCCTGTAGAAGTTCTCATACCGATCTTCACCATCAGCTATGACGTCGCCAGGCTGTTCATGCAGATAGTTCGGGTTCCGGTCTAGCAGTCGTTTCTCCTGGATGAAGTATAGGAAGATCATCCGGTCAAGGATGACCTGTACGTAGCGTTGCTTCGCGTCACCGCGGTCATCCGGAATTCCGGAGACCTCCTGAACGAGATCGGTGCGAAGCTCCTCAAACTCTTCGTAGAATTCTTTGACCACCTGCTGTGTGTCGTACAGCGTGTCGTAGATTGCAGCAGACGAACCGTACTCAATCGAGTTGAGTTTCTTCAGTACAGTGTTCTTCTCCCCGCTGTCTCGCGTAAACTGATCTTTACTAAACGAGATTTTCTGGTGCTTAATACGACCGTGCTGTTGACCCTCCCAGCTTCGCGTGCGGGTAAGGAACGTGAAGTCTTCAAAATCATTCGTGGCAACGAGATTCGTATGTCGGGATCTGTTATCCGGCTTGAAATCTGTCGCCGCCTCCCCGGGTCCAGCATTAACGAGCACAATAAACTCGTCATCGGCGAGTTGGAGGACCAGTTCGTTGTCTTCCCCGAGATTAGGGCGTGGTTTCAGGCCACGTTTTTCGAACGAGTCAGCGATATCCTGTAAAGAGTCCCAGCCCGCGATATCGTTCGCGGTGATCTGCTGGAGAGCCATAGCATATGGAAGTAATGACACCGTAATGAATGTACGGATAGCAACTGTTTAGATGGAATCTCCGCGGAGACTTTTCCAACGTTGTTCGTTTGATTGATTAGCCAGTGGGTTCTCGATATTCTTACTCTGGAAACGGAGGTCCACTCTACTACCGGATTTGCTTATTAACGCCTGATTGAGTGGGGGTAGATATTGACCAGGGGGCGGTCGAAATCTGTAAACTTCGATTATGGCTTTCAATGGTTGCAGACATTGAAGACGAACCGAGTGAGGTGGAGCCGCTCCCCAATATTGACTTCAATATCCGACAGGGGAACACCCTGATCGGATTTACGGATGTCGAAGAAGTCGCTACTGAGGAAGGTGACGCTTCGCTTACGAATTATGGCGGTGGAATCGGTGAGAACGTACAAGAGATGTACAGAGACGTAATCAGATCTGTGGAGCGACACCGGGAATCCGAATCTGCTAGAGAAGCAGCTGAGGCCCGCCGCGAGGCAGAGAAACTCATCGAAGAGTATGGCCAACATCTTCATAAGAAGATTCTGAAGCAGTTCAAGGGATCTGGTGTTGAGAACATTACCTTCGACGATGTTCTGGGATACTCGCCATTTCACTGGGTGCTAGAGTTTGCGAGGGTCTACCGCGATGGTGGCTTTGACGTCATCGTCGGTAATCCTCCGTGGGATGTCCTAAGTTCGAGCAGTGACGAGTTTTTTGCACAATATAATCCCACCTTCAGAAGTCTGGATCGAGAAGAGAAAGAAGCGTTCATGGACGAGAAGCTGTCCGACCCTGAGATCAAGTCAGAGTGGGAGTCCTACCAGGAGAATATTAGGCGGCTCACCGAGTACTTCAAGAACAGTGGTGAATACACGCTTCAAACGCCAGAAGTTGCTGGCGAGACTGCAACCTACAAGAACGATCTTTCAAAATTGTTCTTTGAGCGGGTGTTACACCTCGTTGATGACGATGCCTATCTTTCACAGGTGCTTCCTGGACTTATCGTGAACGGGGAAGGGTCGAAGGATCTACGGATGCAACTTCTGAACGAAACGAGTGTTCAGTCAATCATTGAGTTTGAGAATAACGGCATTTTCGACATCCACAAACAGCAGCGATTTGCTGTAATCACTTTCAAGAACTCCGGCAGAACAGAGGATCTGTGGGGCGTCTTCGACCAGAAGGATACACGACCATTCACCAACCTGGAAGAGTTTGGACTTCACCTTCCGCGGCGGGTACTTGCTGAGTATTCGCCAGAAGCTCGCATCTTTCCATGGGTGAAGAGCCAGCGGGAGGTCGAAGTACTTGATAAGATTCTGCAACATCCCCCACTCTCCGCACAGGTAGATGATGCATGGAGTATTAATCTGCTCCCGGAAGAGCTGAATGAGACACGTGACAAGCGTAAGGGCTATTTCGACGAGGACGTTGACAACCCAGACTATCCAGTCTACACAGGGAGCAACGTCTTTCAGTACCAGTATGACGATACGCTGAGTGACGCGAATGACTCCCCTACCTACTGGAGTGTAGAGGAGGACCGAGACCCCGATAGTAGTGCAAAGCGTCGTATCCGTGAAAAGCGGTTCAACGCCGGTGAACCAAAGAAGGCACTCTACGACGACTTTGGAGGATCATCAACCAGTAAGTCACAAATTGGGTTCGTGAACGACCTTCTGACCAAACACAGAGGTGAAGAACTATCGGAGAAAGATGTCCTCTTGGACTCTTCGGAGTACCGCATCGCGTATCGTGATGTGGCCAGTTCGACAAATGAGAGAACGATGATCGCAACAGTCCTTCCGAAAGACGTTCTTTGCGTCCATACGCTTGCAACTTTCCGACCATATGAAATCAACCCTACCGAGGATAATCTAAAACAGTCGCCACTTCATGGAGTGTATGACCGACGATTCTCCGACCATGAACTGTTCGTTGCCTTAGGACTCATCAACAGCCTTTCTTTCGACTACCTAATGCGTACGAAGACCGACAAGCACCTTGTAGAGTACAAGCTCTTGGAATCCAAATTACCTCGTCTAACCGAAGGTGCTGACTGGTTTTATTATATTTCAAAGCGGGCTGCCCAGCTGAACTGCTATGGCGAGGAATTCACCGAAATGCGGGATCGGCTCGGTGGAATTAATCCTGTGACTGATGAGCAAGAGCGCCGTGAACTACAGGCCGAGATCGATGCTGCCGCATTCCATGCATACGGACTGAATCGCCGTGATGTAGAGTTCATTCTCAACGACTTCCACCGTGTCTCTGACCCGCGAATTATGACCGATGCGTACTTCGATATGGTCTTCGAAAAGTACGACGTCCTCGAACAAACCGGACCACAACCATAGTACCTTGAACTGGGTGTTCCCCTGTATCCTATCTTCTGAACTCAGTGGATATTATCTAATGCTCGACGAGTCATCGCACCGTCCACGTTAAGATATTGACGGGCTGTAGTAATGTCCTCCCAGCCAAACATTGCTCGAAGTGCTGCCAAGTCTAATCCTCTGCTGGCGTGGTGGGAAGCAGCCGTTGCTCGAAGGCCGTGTAGGGACGTATCGTTTCTGGAAAGTTGTGGTGCGAGATCAAGAGCAGTATTCAGTCTTCGTTGTAAAGTTGAGAATGAGTATGGCCAGCCACTATGTTCTGTGATTAGAAGATCAATCGCTACCCGAACCCGATACGAGAAATGGAATGGGACCGTTCGTGCGGCTGCTTCCGTTTTTGGAAGCCAATACAGATCTGCAAAATCGTTGAATTCACTATCGGGGTTATGTCGTAAGCGTTGCTCGATTGCTTGACGACAATAGCCGCAGAGATCACCGTCTCGTCCCTTCGTACATGCGTGGTGTTCGGGGATGCGGATCATCTGTCGCTCTTGGTCGATCCACGATGCGCTCAGATGTGTTGTCTCTCCAGGTCTCAGTCCGAGCCGACCTCCTATTAGAATAGCGGCCCGTGATTCGAGTCGCTGAGTGGGGTCGTCAATACGTCCTGCGCCTTCCAGCAGTAATTCAAACTCTCGTTCACTAAGCGACTTCTCTCGTGTCGGAGCCATCTACTGAAGAAAAAGACCGTAATCCTGTTTAGAAGGTCAGTACACGGATTCACCCGCTGGCGTGATGTATTGTTGGACGATATGACATTGTGCTACTGAGTGTAGTAGAGGGTGAAGAATCTGTGGAAGTAGACGGCACACTACTGTGAACGGCATAGTATGTGGATTCTGGTCGTGATGTCTTTGAGACATGAGAATCAGTTGGCCGTGTAGGAGGGGGGGGACGAACTATCAGTAATGGTTTACTGGCACATTAAGCTCTGTTTCAATCGCATCCAGAACTGTGTCTACTGTGAATTCAGAGAAGGCTTCTGTGTTGATGTTGCTGCGGACTTTGTGTGGTCGGTATGATGCGGTCTGCATATTTCGTGTACGGACAGTTCTGAGCGAGTCTCGGAGACTGGCTTCTTGAACCGGGTTATCCAGATCGTCTATGGATTCTCCTTTCGGTCGAATCCAGAGTTCCCAGTCGAATCCGTCAGAAAGTATTGCTACTGCATGGATGTCAAGGTCGCTGTTAAGATAGTTCTCCATGTCGTTCCCGGCGTTTTTGATTTTCTTTGGGGGTTTTACTTCGCCGAAAAACCGGATGTCTTGCTGCATCGCTGTCTCGATTGGAATCGAAGTAATTGCGAAGTCCGGGATGCCGCCGCCTCGTGGCCATCGCGGTGCGTACTGTTTCGGTTGTGGGCGCAACGAATACCCGAATGCCTGTCGGAGCATCGGGAATACGAGATGGTCTTCGATGAACCGCTCTGGTTTTTGGATGAGATTTTGTCCTTTGAGAAAGTATTTTCCGTCAACGACAGTGTCGAAGTGTGCGGTGCATTCGCGTGCTCCGATCTCATCAATGAAGTCCTCTAGAACGTTCAGGATGTGGTTGGCAAGTGGGTCGTGATCATCGAAGGTGGTAGATTGGTTTGTCATTGAGGTAGGTGAAGTGGCAATCGATTATTCTTCAGTACTTTTTTCGAGTGTAGCGTTAGAAATCGAAGAGGGATTGTTGCCGCTCGTAATCGTATGGTTCAGTGAGTACTCCCCTGATTGCTGAGTAATTGATCTGGGCATGCCTGTTCTCTTCGATTGCCCGATCCACGATCCAAGCTCGGAACTCTTCGTACCGGTCTGTATCATCAATGAGCTCGCTGATATCAACGGTCTGTAATTCTCCGTGGCGGGAGAAATAGATACCAACACGGGTTATTTCAGGGTACTTCCCATTGAATAACTCTCGCCCGCTTCGGGAGACTGTTTCCGAATCGTATAGTTCGCGTTGTACGTCATTCAGTACGTAGTACAACAGGAGTTGTCGCCAGAATGCGTTCGTGAATGATTTGCGCTCTGTTGTCTTGATGTCGACGAGTAAATCGTCAACGATGAAGTCGCCTTCTCCTGGGAGAATATGGCGAAAGTGTCCGAATCGAGGCTTTTCAAATACTACCTCACCGGTGCCCCATTCTTGGGTACGGAGAAGTCTGAATAGCTCTTCTATTTCATGGAGGAGTTCATTCTCAATCGCTTCACGGTTGATCCAAGTTTGGATTGCGTCAGGGGGTTGCCAGCCCGCGTTGAGCAGCGCGGCTTTCACGACACCGTCTGTATTCATTCCGGTCTCAATGAACTGATTGACTATTTTGGAGAGATCCTCATTTTCTGCCCACTGAACCGGGCTTCGTTGATCCCAGTCTGGCCTGTCTTCATTCATCACATCCCATTCATTTTGATTTGACGGGCCCGAATCACGGTCTTCCCACTTCTTTCCGTCAAAGACGGTAACTGTCACCTCCGGTATTTTACGGTATCGAGCGCCTCTAATCCATTTGTCGCCATCATCGTCTTCCAATTCTCTGGAAGAATGGATCGACGGTCGAATAACTTCCTCACAGTTCCGGTACAACCATACCTTACAGAGGAATTCGACTGTCTGTCCGATTAGTTTGTGACTGTACCCGTTGTTCGGAACCGAAAGATCACGTGAGGCGTCGGTGCCAGGGTCAGGATACGTAGAATCGATCTCATGCCGCACTTCGTCAATTTGAATGAAATCCGTCACACCGGTTGCCATACTACTGTGGGCACATACTCATGTTATCCTGATAAGACCACGCATGAATCAAGCGGGATACTATCGCATCAAAAAACGTCTTGCAGTGGTCCGGCTTGCTCGACTGTCTCGTGGGTGGTCCGGATATCGTTAAACGAGAGGTATCGGAGGGTGCAGTGGTCAGCGGGTTGAAGGACGTGCTGGAACGTTGGGCGGTTAATCTCTTCCCGGACCTTGTCCTCATCATCGTCCGGGGCGACGATGTGCATATCGACGGCGATGTTCGGAACTTTCACCATGAAGTCGGTCATGCGAAGAATGCCGCTGTAGATGCTGGTGGTACTTTCGACTTCGAACATTTTCACGATGAAATCGTCTCGCAGCCAGATCACATCTACGTATTTGATGATGCGTGTGGCGGCGGCACTGAACCCGGGGAGGTTGAGGTTCTCAACGCAGTCATCACCGAGTCGGTTCCCGTTGTACGTGCGGTTTTTGTCATTCGTGGCTACGTACACGTCGTAGCCGTGTCGCAGGCCGAGTTGAATGAGTAACCACTGGATTTCTGTGTGTTCACGCGGATCGTCATTGTCTCCACCGGTGTCTGGTGGATCGATCGTACCGCCGTTGTGAAAGTCTTGGAAGGCTTCTTCGATTGAATTGTATTCCCGGAGTAGACTACTGACTGCGTCTTGGGACACGCGAAGGAACCGGTAGGGAACCCAGTTATCCTCGTATCCAAGCAACTGCGCGATTCGTTCTCGATCAACTGAGATTTCTTGGTAATCGGTGACAGTATAGATGAATCGACTGTCAGGATTGTCCCACAGCGCGTCACCGACTGACGGGTCTTCGAAGGCAGCACCGACACGACCGGCAGCAAAGAAATCACCGTCGTTATAGAAGAGGAGTGGGTCACCAGTCTCCATTTCTTCAAAAAACGTGCGTTTCTGATTCCCATCGGTGGTACCCCAAATGCGTGCTTCGTTTTGTTTCTGAAGATCCTCAGGCGCTTCCGCAGGGATAGATACTGGTGAGGCGACGGTGTTGTTGAATCGCTGAATCCAATCGTCACCGACAGGAACGACATACAGGCGAGTCACAGTGAGTTGATACCGACTGGAATGTCTTGTAGCTTATCGGGATAAAGGGACAGAAAAGTGTAATCCAATATGATTAATCTAATTCTGGCTACAGTATATAATAGATTTGCACTACATTTGACCGGGACAGAGCCCTACCTACACTCGTCATGAATCATATGGTCTAACTGTAGTCGAACCGTACTGAACCTCAATGCAGTGCTTCTCTGAGGGAGATCGCGTCCGGGTTGATATTCCTGATGAGACAGATCTCGATCATCAGGAGTACCATGGGGAACACGGACAGGTCGTTGCAGTACTAAGTGATGATGTAGATTCGTTAACTGGTGACAAGCGGGATGCGCAACTGTATCGGGTCGCGTTTGACTCGGGTGGGACTGCTGATTTCCGGTGGCGTGACTTGCGGCCACCCCTCGACGATTCACCTAACGCATAATTGGCGGCAACTCTCTGTCTCCCTCACGGTAGTCGTCCGGGGAAAGGATCATCACTTGGCCCTGTCACAATTTCTGTATGCCTCCGGATCGCCTCCGTAGTATTGTCCCAATGTTTGGAGGCGGGACACGCTATGTTGAGACGTTGGATGCGGTGCTTGAGTTCGTGACTAATCATCAGCCGACGACAGATGAACTGGTGGGCTGGCATCGTGGTTCGTTTTCGAATGTGTCGAGTCGGGAGTCGATTATGCGGCGGGTCGCGTATCTGGAGCAGGCAGAGTTTGTACGACTGGAGAATGATCACTGGGTGCTCGGGGATGCTGGTCGGGAGTATGTGCAGCAGTACGACGTGGGGACGCTGCTGCGAATTATGTGTGAGCGGAATGTTGGGCTTCGGAGTTTGCTGTACGCGTTGTCCGCTGGACCGATGTCGATTACGGAGATCAGTGCGCAGCAGTTGGATACGCATCCGGAGTTAGGGTGGAGTCGCGGGGAGACGGATATGGCGAAGCAGCGGGCGAATTGGCTGCGGAGTATGGGTTTCGTTGAGAAGCGCGGCGATGAGTACGCGTTGACGGATGACGGCCTTCAGTTCGTCGAGAGTGCGGTGGAGGAGTGGAGTGACTCGGATTGGACACCGTTGGTGAGCGATGCTGGGATGCGTGCTGGGACGTACGACGCGACTGTTCACGCCCGTTCAGTGGATCCGGAGTTCCGTGCGATGGTACTGTCCCGTCACGACCGGACGTGTCCGATTTCCGGCGTGGATCATCCTGGACTGTTGGACGTAGCGCACGTCCTTTCGTGGAGTGACTATCCGGATCACCGGGCTGACCTCTCGAACGTACTGGCGCTCAGTAAGACGCATCACGCGGCGTTCGATCGGGAGCTGTTCACTATTGATCAGGACTACCGGTTGCGGGTGAACCCAGAGTTTAAAACACAGAGTGAGGTGCTCCAGGAGACGATTCTTGACCGTGCAGGGGAGCGAATCTCGATCCCGGATGATAGCTTGAAGCCGCAGTATGTTGCGCAGCACAACGCAGCGCTTGAGTGGGTGTGAAAACAGGGTTTGAGAGACGTTCAGACTATGGACATCACCGAACGCGAAAGATAGTGTAGCCTCGACGAAAGAGGATTGATTCAGTACCAGAGGTTTTCGCCACTGTTCTCGAACGACGAAACATCGTCCAGGTCTTGGAGGCGTTGAACAGCTTCGTCGCGTCGGATGTCGTAGACCTCCATCACTTCTGGTGTAGCTACAGGACCGTGCTCATCAACAAACCCCTGTAGTTCCTGCGGCCCCTGCTCGTCTATCCCTTGGAACGTGAATTGGGTCTTGAAGTCCGAATACCGGACACGGCCATTCTTCGGAACTGGATTACCCTGGATTTCCATCAACGTGAACGGAAGCTCACCACGCTCCCCGGCTTCTACCTCCACCTCGTCCAGATCCTTCTCGAACTGCTCTAAGTCCAGACCCAGATCTGAGGCCAACTCGATCAGTATTTCCCGGTCGTTGATATCGCGGCCAGCCGCAACACCGTGCCGCCACAACGTCCTGATGTACTCCATACCTCGGTACTGCTGGAGAGCTGCCTCGAACGCTCGGTTGACCAGTTCCGTGGACTCCGGCGGGTCCTCATCCCAGAACGAAGGATCGACTGGCATTTCCAGTTCCTCGCTGCACTCTACCCACTGTTGTTTCGCTTGCTCCGGGTCGATCTCTCGGACAGGAGCTGGTTTGTAGAAGAGTTCGATCTCTTCACCGTAGCACTCCTCGACGTGTTTCATCACCGGTTGGACACCCCAGGACAGCGCACTCAGGGCATCGACTTCCTGGACCACAACCATCGTCTCATCTTCCTCCTCATCTTCGTCTTCATCCTCTTCCTCGTCGGCATCCTCTTCTTCCGCGTCTTCCTCCGTCTCGGGTTCCTCGATGTCGTCTTCCAGCTCTATATCCGACTCTTCGACATCTGGCGATTCCGGCTGATTCTCTTCTTCTTCCTCTTCTTCACACTCTTCGTCGTCCGAGTCATCGCCATCTCCGGAATCCTCACCCGCGGGCGGCTCAGTAACCGCACCGCCGCCGGCACCTGAAGCAGC
The DNA here is from genome assembly GCF_026586665.1 of Halovenus rubra. Classification (GTDB taxonomy): domain Archaea; phylum Halobacteriota; class Halobacteria; order Halobacteriales; family Haloarculaceae; genus Halovenus; species Halovenus rubra. The sequence continues at coordinate 64,847 of NZ_JAODIY010000018.1, read as the reverse complement.
AGCACCGGCAGCACCAGCACCACCTGCACCTGCAGTACCAGCGGCACCGGCAGCGCCAGCCGCAGCAGCGGCTTTACCACCGCCTGAATCCTCTCCAGAACCGTCACCTTCGTCATCACCAGTGTAATCGTCTACACCGGTTTGCGTATGGTCGTCTGTCGATTCGTCGTCCTGCGAATCATCATCGTCTGACGAATCGTAATCGCCGCCACTGTATGAACCCATGAATACGAACATCGTTCAGTTGTCCTCCTTCGTGCCGCCGAACTCGTTTACAGGCCTCTGTTCTTGACCATCGTTGACCGACAGTTTGGCCTCCCGTCCCTCCTGGAACGCCGGCCACAGACGTTGCGAAAGCCCGCTCTCAGTAGAGCATGCGTCCGTCCATTGTCGAAGTCCAGTTGCTCCACGCACTCGCGGAGCGAAATCCAACAGGTCGTCCTCCGCGAGCCGTCCAATCAGGAAAACATTCTCCATATCGATGGCGGCAATGGAGTTCCTAACGTGGCTCCGGAGGACGTTGATTGCGTTACCAGCGTCACCTCCAGTGTACTGAACGGCGTAGAACGCGAACTCATCGTAGTCGAACTCCTCGAACAACTCGCGGTACTCTAGGAAGTGTTCGTACGTCCAGCCCTTGTTCGTCGGGATCAACCGGACATCCAAGTTCTCCTCAATAACTAGTTCCTGCAGCGTTCTAACGTGGCTGGTGTAGGCTTCAAGAGCGTTTTCTTGAATCTCGTCCTCCATCCAGTTGTAGCTGTAGACCACGTCCGGGACGTAGATCGCGGGTTGCGCTATCGCCAGCACGTCTAAAACATCCTGCAAGGTACGTGCATTCACAGCCTCATCATATTCCGTACCGAGGATCACTGGGATATGCCACGGCTCTAAAACCCGGCTCAGGTCACCGTCCCGCTCGATGACCTCCTTGGCGTCAGTGAAATTGACAACCACGTACTCGATTTCCTGATTGCCATCAAGCCACTCCTCAAACTCTTCGTCCGGAAGTTCGATGCGAGGATGAACTCCTCTAATCGGCTCGTAGATGCGGTGAGAATTAACCGCCTCGTGCAGTGTTTGCTGGCCTCTACCGATTTCTTGGGATTCAGCGTGCGAACTCAAACTTTCTCTCCTCGTCTCCGGTTGTGCTTTCAGATGGGAGACACGATCCACTACGACTTTCACCCCCATATAACTATCGCCGGTCAAACGCCGTCTAGGCCGCCCTAGACCGCTAATACCGGCAGATCCGAAAGCGTCCTGCTATTAAAACAGATTCTCAATGGGCATCTAATACTCTGAAATTCGACTGGGTGACATTCAAGCGGTCCCGGTGTGAATGCGTTGCTACGATGGAGGAATCGGCGGTGTTCGGGCACGTCATCGATGAACTCGAAACACGTGATTACCAGCCACTCGTCCATGTCCCGGGTGCACATGAAGACACGTACGCGGATGTCTTGGATCGGTGCGAAACCCATCAGATTACGATTGGTGGACGGTATCCGGATGTGCTCGGGTTCACGCATGCTGATCGCGTGTTTGCTGTTGAGGTGAAGGGGTCGAGCGGCCTCCTCCGCGGGATCGGGCAGGCGCTTACGTACCAGCAGGGCGCGCACGTCTCGTACCTCGCGGCGGCGGCCGACACGGTTGGGCAACATACTGATTTGCTCCGGTCGAAGGGCGTCGGTGTGATTGGCGCGACGGACGATGGCGTGACGCGGTGGTCGGGCCCGCCGACCTCGGAGTCCCACGAGCAGGTCGTTGATATTGAGGGGCAGTTGTCGGTTCGGCTGCGTCGGAGTGACATTGCTGGTGATATTGCGAGTCTTTCGCTTGCCCAGCCGCTGAATTATCTCGCGCCGGTCGTCGCGGTTGATCTGCACGGGCCGCTGGCTGGCGATGAGTTGGTGGATGTGATCGAAGCTGAGTACGGGTTCGGTGCGGGCACTCAGGCTCGGCGGAGTGCGCTGTCGCTCGGACTGTTGGAGGGTACTGGTCGATTCACGCTGACTGACCAGGGGGAACTCGCGGCGACGGTGCTTCGTGGGTCCGGGATTTCGACACTTGAAGAGCTTGATGCGGTCAAGAGTGATGTCGGTCGATCAACGGTCGTCGCGGAACACCAGCCGCTCGCCATTCTGCTCCGGAACTGTTACGAGCGACACCCCGAATTCCGGCTGTTACTTGATGCGCTGCGGAAAGAAGGCCCGCGGATTCATTTTCCCGACTTGGTTCGCCGGTTGGTTCACGAGTATCCGAACGTCTTCCTGAACACGTTCTGCACGCGAGCGGGGCGTACACGGGCGCGGGAACTGATCGAGGCCGGCCAGGTATCTCGAATCTACGAGGAGGAAGCCGTCTGGAAGGACATCATCCGCACCAACGTGTTATTCAATTTCGTGCAGCAGCTCAAGCACATCGGTGTGCTTGCCGCGGAGACACGCAGTCACAGCGGGAAGATCAGCGAGTACGACTCTGATGCGAAACCGTGGGTGTTGCGAGACGACCGGTGAGTCCTCGGCGGAGTAGTATTGTCACTGATACATCGGACCACGCCGGGCGTAAGAGCTTTCGGCGGTCATCGAAACTTATGCCTTTCCAGTCCATCGCTTGCAGCATGGCCACGCTCCCATCTCTGTTCAGAACTTTTCTTTCGGATATTAGACCCCAGGACGAACATCAAGACGCGTACAAAGAGGGGCACGAAACACTCCGAGACCGTTTACAGGATGACGACGATATCCAAGAGTTCTATGTTGCCGATTTCCTCCAAGGAAGCTATCGACGATGGACCGCACTCAGACCTAAAGAAGGCGAAAAGTCCGACGTCGATATTGTCCTCGTCACCGATCTTCAGGACTACGAGGCCGAAGACGCGTTAGAACAATGCGAACCATTCCTTGAAGAATACTACGAGGACCAATGGGAACCGAACGACCATTCGTACGAGATACGAGAAGAGGATGTGGAACTTGACCTCGTGTTGACAGTTGCCCCGAGCGAAGCTATTCAGGAAGTTGCGAAAGCTCTCGGGTCACTGGATGTCGGGACTGCACTGAGCGAGGACGATTTCTCAACAGTGGCTGGGGCTCTCAATATGTCCGTTGATGGTGACGAGCAGTGGAAGGAGGAGCCACTTGAGGTCCCAGATCGGGAGGCCAATAATTGGGAATCGACACATCCGCTTGCGACGATTGCTGTCACCCTGGACAAGAATGATAGCACGGGCGGCCACTATGTGAATGTCGTCAAGGCCATCAAATGGTGGCGGCGGACCAAAATACCAGAAATTGACGGGCCCAGAAGCTATCCCCTTGAGCGGATGATCTGGGAGTGCTGTCCCGATGATATCGATAGTGTCGCTGAAGGCGTCACACGGACTTTTGAACAGATTGAACGGCAGTTCAAGAGTGAAGCAGGAAATGAAGATATACCGTTCTTGCCGGCTCACGGCCTGCCGGCTATCCCCGAACATAACGCCCTTAAGCACATTGATGGAGAAGCCTTCGCCGCATTCCACAACGAGGTATCAGACGCCGCACAGCTGGCGCGCGCGGCATTGGAGGAGGACGATAAAGCAACGTCCCGCGATCTGTGGTACGAACTCTTCGGGGATGAGTTCCCGCCGTATGGAAGTGATGACGAGAGCGATGACGGGGGAGAGAAGGCAATGACCCTTGGCTCGTCGTCACAAGTAGATGACCCCTCGGACCATCAGTTCGCTTAGTCATACTGATTTGAGATATGCCTTCTGACGAAATCACTGAGGCCGTGGCAGCTATCGATGAGCGCGCTGGAGTCACTGTCCTTGACGATCTCTATCTTGACGAAGAGAGGGGAAGATGGGTCGTCAAAATCCGTCTCCGACCAGACGACTTAGCTGATCATTCGGAGGTACCACGCGAGACTGACTGGTATCTCCATCTGCGCGACACCTTTCCGGCGGGGTCAATCGGAATCTACCCTGCGGATCAGGACGCGAACACGATTACTGCTACGTTTGCCCACCAAAAACTGAACGTTGCTGGCAGTGAAGATACGCCGTGGCGCAAAGGTGACATCTGTGTTGCTCGGTACGGGCATACGCTTAATCAGACCGGAGCGACGGGCGAACCCAGTACGGGAACAGACCGGCTCTGTTGGCATATGGATCGTGCGTTGCAATGGCTGCGGAACGCTGCCCAGGGCGAGCTCCGTGAGCCGGACGAACCGTTTGAAATTCCGGCGTTCAATACGGCCGATGCCCAAGGGCCGACACTTGCGTTCAACGAATCCCGGGAGTCATTCGACGATTGGGTAGATGTATATGGCCAATGGGGAACCGTCGCACTCTATTCTGTTCCGACAGCTGAAGAGACCTACGTGACCGACGTATTCACAGATGATGACGGTGAGGTCGTCTATGAGCCTGATTGGGGCGGATATATTGAGTCAGAAATGGACGATGCGGTTTGTGGGGCGTGGGCATTATTAGATCAGGTTCCGATTGACCCGCCGTGGGAAGCCCCGGAAACCTGGCGGGATCTCGAAGACTTTTTCGAAGAGACGGCGACGGATCCGTATACCCTTCGTGCGAATATCAAGCCAGTCCTGGAGGAGGAATCGGTCAAGATCCTCCTAATCGGGTTTCCGATCCCTGCACAAGTTGGTAACGAACCAGAACTCATCTACTGGCAACCGAGTGAGATTGAGGAGTTCAAAGATCCACAGGATGTCGGTCACCGATCAACCGGTCAAGGACAGTGCCGAGCTGCCCGGATAGTAGCGGGGCGCGAACAGATCCGGTGGCTTGAGGCAAACAACTGGTCGCATGACCAGCTCATCCGACGTGGCCACATGGACGAGTGGTTTCTTGATCGCACCATCGTGCTCATCGGAGCGGGTGCACTCGGTAGTATGGTGGCAGAGAATTTAGTGCGGGCCGGGTGCCAGCAGCTCACCATTGTCGATAGCGACACGTATGAGATTGGGAATGTGTCTCGTCATACCCTGTCGCTGGATGATGTAGGCCGAAACAAAGCAACAATGCTCGCAGACCGCCTCCAATCCGTGGCTCCGTATGTTCAAGCCGTGGACGTGGACACCGCGTTTCCACCGAGCGGTGAGATGCCGGCATCAATCAGCGACGCAGAGGTTGTCATTGATTGTTCGGCCTCGCGTGTTGTTCGCCGCGCACTTGATCGTGAGCGCTGGGATCACCGCGTCGTCTTTTGCTCTGCTGCTATGGGTCGCCGAGCCAACCGGCTGTTCTGCTTCACCGCCTATTCCCACACCTTTCCGTACACTGACTACGAGGAGGCATTTAGCCTGTGGCGGTTGCAGGAACAGATTGAATGGGATGATGAGACGGATGCAGTTCCCGAGCGTATCGGTTGCTGGCACCCCGCGTCCGTCATTCGGACAGATCGCGTCATGACATGGGCAGGAACCGTGACCCGGCTTCTCGACAATGCGACCGGATTAACTCTTGGCGAAACAGACTTCACCGTGTTGGAAACCTCTGGAGACGACGAGGTACCAACGGTTTCGGAGGCTACTCCGCCCTTTCAAGATGTGACGACATGGGAGGCCGCGACTTCGCCAGTCACTGTCCAAGTACCCGAAAAATGTCGTGAGGCGATGTTCGAACGCTGTCGCCAGGATCACCCTTGCGAGACAGGTGGAATTCTAGCAGGGATCGACCGCGAGGACGACCCTGCACTCCTCATCAATGCCCAAGAGCCGCCCCCTGACTCAATCCAAGAGCCAACAAAGTTCCTCCGTGGAACTGACAAGGTTGAGGACTGGCTTCGAGATGCCCGGGAAAGCCTTGGTATCGATTATCTTGGTGAATGGCATTACCATCCTGCAGCACCACCTGATATCAGTCTCGACGATCGGAAAGCGATGAACGAGATCGCGGCTGATGATGGCTATGACTGTCCGCACCCTCTACTCTTCATTGTCGGTCAGGACGATACGCAGGAGTTTGCGGTCAACGCGTATTTGTTCCACCGCGATAACGATTATGAGCAACTCTACCGTATGAGCGACCGACCAGATGATACAGGGGAAGCGGGTACGGATGGTAAGACAGTATGACTGATCCAACAGGCAAGATCTTTCTCAGTTATAAGCACGAGCAATCGGACACTGCAGATTTGCTCGAAGATGCGTTATGGGACCATGGTATTCCGGTGTGGCGCGATCAATCGGATCAACCCTCAGAGCCACTCGAATCAGGCTTAGAGCACATCATTGAGGACAAACAGCAGATCGCCGGCGGTATCGGACTGATCAGTGAGGATGTTGCCGACTCAGATGTGATTCTAGATGTTGAGCTACCTCGGTTTCGGGAGCGGTGGGAGGCTGACGATACGTTCTTGGCAGTCATCGTTCGGTGTCCAGATCTAGGTGTGTCGGATGCGAAAGCTATTCTTAGCAAATCTACGTCACTCCATGATTTCTCTTCATGGTATATGGAACAACTGGACGAGAAGACGCCTGAAGCGGCTGCTGAGGTCGCTGATTTCGTGCTGCAACAACGCCTGGTTAAGCTGGATGCAGCACTTGACGATGGCCAACCCATCACGTGTTCGCTTGATACCTATGAAGAACCAGCCCACAAGCCATGGCCCGCCCTCAGAATAGATTGGTCCCAGCACTTTGACCATGGGCCACCATCGCAGGAAATCTGGAACCAACGGCTGATTCCCGCGATCACGACGGTCACCAATCGGATCAGATCCGAAGCGCCTGATCGCCCGATCCAGTTGCGCGGCCATAGCCATCTCCCTGCCTCGTTTGCGTTAGGTCGGTGCCTCCAGGCAACGCGGAATGTCAATGCAACGTGGATGCAAGCTGATCAGGCTGGAAACACGCAAGCATGGTCGCTCGACAAGGATGCAGAGAACAGTGGGATATCAGCCGAGTTTACCCGGAAAAATGCCTCAGGATCTGACCTCGCGGTCTTAGTCAGCATTTCTGGTAATGTACGTCCTGAAGTGGCCAACACGGTATCGGATCTCTCCGAGTTTCGAGGCGTTCTTGAGTTCACACCGGGCGACGGGCCAGACATCAGATTGACTCCCGACCAAGCAGGTCACGCTGCATCGGTGTTTCGCACTGAGATACGTGAAACAGTCAATAACATAGGCCCAGTATCCAAGATTCATCTCTTCATGGCAGTCCCAACAGGACTCGCCTTCCTCTTCGGCCAACAAACCAATACCTTCCCACCTATCCAAACCTATCTCCTCCCAAACGGAGTCAATACGTATCACAGAGCAGCGCTACTCCTCAACAACCAACCAGCTGATAACCAAGAAGAGACAACGGAGCCCCCGTCCACTTTCGGTCACCGTATAAAAGAGACCATCACAAACTGGCTCCCCCACTCCTGAAACATATAAGAAGTTCAAATTTCATACATCAAACTTGAGAACAATACGTTCCGTTGGACGGTCGTCACTCACCCGCCAGAGTCCCTGTGGCCAGGATAACTCCTCGTATCCGAGCAACCGGTTAACCGTCTCCGGCTCCACATCTATAGAATCGTTCTCGTTACTCTCTGAGTGGGGGTGTGACACCGTTATACGGAAGAATGGTATCGAGATCGTTCTTGCAGAGCACGACCTTAATTTCATTCGTTCAGAAGCTTACGCGCACTATGGGAATGTGCATACCGAACTCTGTACGGACTTCCTCATTGAATCCGTCACACGAGCTGGACACAACGAGCTCAGCAGTACGGACGGTATCGGAAACGTGGAGTTCGTCTCGTCCCTTGAAGAGGCAGAATATCCGCGTTAGTCCTGAAGATCCGCGACGGTGCGCCCAAGCTCCCGGGCATATTCGCTCTCGCTTACGTCATACCGCTCTTCTATTGAGCGGAGTTGTTCTTGGAAGGTCATCGTTGGAGTCTCCAGTTAGGCCGGTTCTAGCTGGGGCAGTTCCCGCATAAGAGTTTTCCCGAACCAAGCGTAGTACTCAGGAGAGCAAATCGGTCGGAATCGACGGTTCACTTTCACCGAGGATGGGGAACTAATATACGGTCAGGCATACCATGTTCAACAAACAGCGTTGTCGGAGGTTCGCTTATGCATATCCCTGAAGGTCAATACAATCTCAAGGAGTTCTGTCGGGTTATTTTCGACTCGCCAGAGTCTGTCCTAGAGGGATATCATGGACAACGCATCAAATCGTTCTTATACCTCTCAGATGACGGCTGGCGCGATTACCTTGACCAGCATTACGAGACCGAGGAACTCGGCGGGATGACGAAGTTCGTCGGGGAGTATACGAATAGGAAAGGTGCAGATCAGCCAGCTAAATTCTACGTCGGGGAGTACAAGGACGATCTCCAGATGGTGCTCACTGCCGAAACCGAGGAGGCTATTCGACAAGCCTTGCGTCCGGTGTCAGAGCACAGTGACTGCCTGTCACCGATGCCGATTATGACTGAGGACTTCCAGACGATGAACGAGATCGTCCTCAGTAGCTACGATGATATGCGGATCTCCGAGTTCAAATCAAAGCGCGTTCCGAGTCTGGCGGACGCTCGAACCCGACCGGACGTTGATCGAGAGATCGAATACAAAGGCATCGACGGCCGTGACCGCCTCGACGAATTCCGCGAGGAGTACGGTGTTGTCCCGACCCGTATTCAATACGAACACGAGAATGTCTCCATCAGGATCGACACCTCTGGCAAGTTCACTTTAGAGACCGTTAATCAGGAAAGCTTCAACATCCTGTTCGAACTGCTCAGCGAGGTTGTCGTGAACGTTCTCGAATTGCTCGATGTGGCGAATCAGATCAAGTTCGAGAAGCGTGAGGTGGAGCCGGGAAACTTGAAACTCCAAGTACCGGAGGTGAGTTCTGGCGAAATAGATTTTGATCACCCAGTGACGTTGATGCAAGCCGAGAGTTTCATCAGGGGTACCAAGAATAGCGATGATCTGAACTTCAGCTTCACCGACGTCACGAAACAAGCCGGATCGCTGGACTTCTCTGCACAGGTGACTGACGAAAATAGAGGGTCGCTTTTCAACGTAAGTGCGACTGAGGAATCGATGCGGATCGTTCCGAAGCATAACTGCTCGTTCCCGTCTCTCGTTGAGTTCTATCTCGCAGTAATCCAGATGTTGGATGGTGGGGCGAAAATGAAGCTCTACGAATCTCAGACCGCGGCATAATATGACGAACGTTGACCCTCCAGAGTCGGTGCCAGAGGGTCAAAAAACGAAATACCGTGGGCTATACGGCAAGTGTGTCCATCATAAGCTCCAAGAGTTCCCGGAGCAGTCAAAACGTGAAACCCTCCGTGAGGAGATCGACGTTCAACGCCATCATCGCAAACTCATCAGCTACTCAATCTTCCCGTTCGCACAAGGAAACCCTGCTGGATACAAGTTCATCACCGCTGAGCCGCTGGAGGAACTCGATGTTCCAAACTTCGATTTCTTACTTTGGAATCTTGACGGTAGTGTGATATTCGGCGAAGCGAAATCTTCGATACCTGATAGCGCAGCCACTGTTGTAAACCAAATTCAAGAACGAAAGGAAGTAGCAGAGGATCACAAGGAATACATCGAAGAGGAGTATCTCGGAAGCGATATCAACCATATGGAGTTCGTGGTAGCGACATACGTCAATCACGGTGATAAGATTGCGAAGGAGATTATCGAGACCGGTGTGGAATTCATTACGTGGGTCGTGGATGCTCACTCCGATACGCTGTGGATTCGGCAGGCAAGACCCGGGTCATTTCCTGACAACTTGGAATCTGACGACCCTGATGCTATGCTCGAAGAGCTTGACCGCCGACATACTCACGACATTTCGTCTCTGAACAGCGAACTGGATCGGGTGACCACGAGCTTCGGGCAGGCAGATGTTCTACCGACTTCCATCATTGTAGACCGTCTACGTGTTGTCATACAATCTCGCCGAGTTGAAGATCGATACCCGTGTGTTGACCGTGACGATATCAAGGAGTACGTTTCGAATAGTGCGTTGAATTACACCGAGGAGCGCATCTCAGAAATCGTCGATGAGCTCATCGAATCAGGGAAACACCTCAACTTCTTGTCTGAATGGGATGATGATCGAGCAGAGTTCAAGATCGTGTCCAATTATACCGCTAAAGACGATCTTGAACGAGCACTCGAAAACAAGTGGGTAGACTGGCGGATTGAGGGAATGAAGGACCAGTTAAGAGATGCGTGTGAGGAGCGTATTGTTGCAGAGCTCGGCAAGCAAAGCCAACTTGATGACTTCTGATAAGTTAGAATAATGCACGGAGTACACTAGAAGTCAAAGTAGAACCTGCACTTGGGTGTATACGCTCACTCCTTGGATACCGACAGGGTTGCGAGGGGGAACAGGTTTCCTGATGTCGAAACTCTACTCTTCTGTCTCTCCTAAATACGTTCTGCACGCAAGCAGGCCGAACGCGAGCCCGAGAGTTAATCGAGGCCGGCTAGGTGTCCCGAATCTACGAGGAGGAAGCCGTCTGGAAGGACATTATTCGAACGAACGTCCTGTTCAATTTCGTGCAGCAACTCAAGCATATCGGCGTGCTTGCCGCGGAAATGCACAGTCACAGCGAGAAGGTCAGCGAGTACGCCCCAGATGCGAAGCCGTAGATAATGCGCGAAGACGGGTGAGACGTGAGTGATATTGATCCGGATCGCAAATAAGTTGAATTCAAGCGCTCCCTGAGAGCTTCAGCTGGAAGCAGCTATCGCCTTGATCAGTCATCTACTGTTTGTTGACCGCGAGATGACTGTGATCGGTCGTTGTTCAGTATTGCTTTCCAGAGTCTCGACAATTCGAGGTCGTTGTGTTCTGGATAGTGATAGAGACCGCATCACGTAGAGCCAAAACAATAAAAGACTGCCCTTCGTCTCAAGCCGCATGGCAGCGGTTCAAGCCCAGTTAAACCCCGATACCATATTGAGGGATGTCCCCGCTGATCGGCCACGGTATGAGGACGGATGGGACGATATATACAAATCGAAGTTTGAGGATCTCCTGGATAATCTTGATTCTGATACGCTAGATGTTATTCGTGAGCTTCTGGATATCGACGATGGGACAGACAATCTCCAATCAGAGATTGTGTCCCATCAAGCGGAGGCAGTTACACTCTACACCCTCTACCGATTTCTTGCCGATAAACGCACGCTCCTACGGGAAATGGCAGGAAGATATGGAGACGAGGTTGAGGAGGATGAGGAATATCGATATCTGCTTCAAGCGTTCCTAGATGGGAATCAGAGTTTCGCCTATCAATCGCTGCTTTATAAGGAGTGGTCCGATGCGAAGAATGAACGGACATACAGTGTCGAAAACGACCTTCCTGATGACTATATCGATCGTTTTGATGATGACTTTCGGAAAATCCAGGTTACCCTATCACGCCGTATGAACACCGGCCATTTCAGATATGAAGACCGAAACGAACTCTCCTTTATGAATTCGACCATCTTTGCAATCGACCGTCAAACCTCTGATAGAGATCGACGTGACGTTGTCGGCGCTCAACGGCGTCGTAACCTACGAAGCATCTTTGTAGAGGTTAAAGAGGAGGAAGGCGTCGTCAAGATTATTGCGAACAATCAGACAATCCGTGACACGCTTGTAGAAAAGCTTGAGGAGATTTTCGCTATTTCGTTGGTGAATGTTGATGCCGTTCAAAATCAGATGGCTGTCGATGCGGCACAGTTCGAGTCGTCTCTCCGTGAATTAGACGATGACGCGGAGGGAAGCGAAATCCGGCTGCTGAACGTCGAATTTCGGCGGACGGAGACAACTCCGTCAGTACCGCTTACGGTCTCCAAAAAATCCTACGACACTGAAATACGAAATGTCGTTTCAGCGCTCGCTGAAGATGTCGTTAATCCAAGCATCCTGAACATTCGCCGATTCTGGTTTAACGCCTATGGCGTTGACGCTCGGGTACACGTCGATATTGAAACTGATGAGAATATTCTTCGACTTGATTCAGATATCAAGACACACTCAGGTGATCTCTCTGGCAGAATTCGGGATACGTTCCAAGACCGGTTTGGAATTCCGCTTGACCAGGAAATACCCTTACACTGGGTGACCGGAGAGAGGAAGCAGGTAATCTCCTTTATCCTCAAAAATCCGCCTACTTATGAAACACAGAATAATCTGTATCAAGACTTGATTGATGATCTCGCCGAACTCGGCGTGGTCAACACGCACTCTGTCGATCGGAAGCAGTGTCAAGGTTGTGAAGAAATCTATGAGCAGCGGGAGGACGATACCTGTCCAGCATGTGGCGGCGATTTAGTTGTTTTCGCGGAGTTTGAGAAGGTGACGTTGTCGAGTCGCGGCGTTTTGAATTTCTTTCAAAATCGGCTTGCAGACGAGGGACTGGACTACCTAGGGACGAAAACAGAGAAGATATACCGGACAGAATATCGATTCCGTCGTGTCCGTCATGAAGGCGATATTGTCCATGTGCTGATTAATACCCCGGAAGTGAGCATCACTCCGAAGTCCATCGATCACCTGTACAGGAGTATTAATCCGGTGACACTGCTGAATCCGGGCACAGTCAAAAATCAGCGGTTGATGGGGGAGGTCCTCGCCACGTATCTGGATTTGAGCGAGATAATCGACAAGTATCTCGATGACGAGCTGTCGGATGACTATATCACCCAGCACATCGAAGAGGTGGCACGGGCTACTGAGCAGCGTGCTGCACGAACCGCCGCTGACGCGTATGACCAACTACAGGAGATTGTTGAGAACCCCGAAGACTACGTAGGCGGGGATTTCGAACTGGAACTCTTCCATCTTATCAATCAGATAATCACGAATGCCGAGCAGTGGGGTACGAAACGACGGGGGAATCTCCCAGATGGGTTTGCGGAACTCCTGTTTTCTAAGAGTCAGGGGCGCTTCTTCCGGTCTTTTGCGTGGGATGGAAAGTTCACTACTTCTGACGAATTGAGTATCGATGCTTCAGAAGCTAAGGATCTCCGCGGTTATATCCATCGTATCAAGGATTCTCCTGATGTTCAGTCATCTGATACGCAATTCAGAAACTTTGTCGTGATTACTAACGCCGAGCCCGGCAATTTTGGTTCACGTGTCGCCGAACGTATTAACAAGATGCAGAGTTGGGATGGAATTCCAGTATTAATGCATGTTGACTTCCTTCTCGGACTTCACATCGGCTTCAACGAAAACGTTGAGGCAATCAAACGACATATCCAGGAGTTCTATGAGCAGTTCTATCTGATTCTAAACGACGGTAATTACTATCATCGTGACGTGGATGATGAGTTCTATGTCCACTTGACTGTTGAAGACGCTGGGGCGCTGTTCGAAAACTTTGACGAGCATACGACAGGGAGCTCACTTGACATCAGCACCCTGCGCGACTTCATGGAGCAAGATATCTTCCCGTAAGCCATTCTCCACCCCTGCCGAACCACCCTAACTACTCTAGCTGAAGAAGTTCCGATCCACTATCGGCGTGCTTGCCGCGGAGACACGCAGTCACAGCAGGAAGATCAGCGAGTACGACTCTGATGCGAAACCGTGGGTGTTGCGTGACGACCGGTGACGTAGTGAGGGAACTTAGAAATAGTCCGCACTTCGCTCCACGCGTGTCCTGCTGAGCGAGAAGTCGTGATCGCTGCACGTCAAGCGGACGAGGGTTTATACCTTTCAGGTTCCTTTGAGCAATTAAGCGACGCCCGAGAATCCCCCGCATCTACAAGCTGACGATGCATAGACCCTCTCTGGTACACTAATTCGATACCGCAATCCCTGGTATCATAGACTCTTGCCGACGCGAGGCCAGCGCGTCGTCGGACGTCGCGTGTTAGCAGTACGATCAGCGGACAGCACGCGATACTAATGACACGAAAAACCGCATCTGAAGTCGGTGAAAGCACAGATCAGGGCACCGAGAAGAACGTGGCCCTTGAAACGGTAGAAGACAAAGCCAGGGAAGCTCTCAAACACGATCACCCAGTGAAGGACTGTGACGTCACCGTTCGCGCTCATAACCATGACCACGACTCCAGTCACAGCGTGACTGACCACCTCATCAGAACAGGCGAGGAGTGGATCGCGGTTCAAACGTGGTCAGAAGTCGGCGGCGGAAGCGGCGTTGCAGTCAAAGATCACGGCGAAACTCTTCAAGTTGAAGCGTTGGAACTTGATCGGGATCTCATCGCTGACCGCATCTGCAGTGAAGCGCTTGACGCGATCGACACTCACGAAACGGTTGGGCAACCGGTCAAACCGTTCACTGCCCTTGTCCGAAACGTCACGGAGGTCGCGGACGACCTCGTAACCAGATGGCTGACTGGGTCGGAACAAGTCGTCAAAGAGAGGCTCTACGAAGGGCATGCTGGATGGACCGGGCGCACTGCGTGGACCGCGCACGAAGATGAAGCCATCTACATTGAAGCAGACAGGGCGGCAACGTGGTTCATTGACGAGCACGTCACCGGTGATGTGAGTGACGACGTCGAAGCGACCCTTCAGGACATCTACGTAGAGGTGTTATATGACGCGATCAGAGATCACCGTAGCCGACGAACACCGCATCTGGAATATGGAGTGGAGGTGACGCTCGTAGACTAAGATCACTCAAGCAATGCTGAGACATGGGTTTTTGAAACCTCGTTCTGTTAGTTGATAACGACAATCTATGGCGGAGAACCCTATCGTCGTGGATCCCGGCCGTGAAAACCGGCAGGACAAACTACCTTATCCGATCGTTCAGTACCCCGCTCACTACGGTGTGTTCATCGGCTTCAAACCAGAGCCGGATGGCGACCTCCATTTTTGCAGCTGTGCGAAGGACGCGATTCGGAACTATATTCGGTGTGAGGTGGAGAATCCTGCTGTCTCTGGCCGTACCCCCTCAGTTGAGAACATTTTCAGTCGGAAATTTCCGGAGGATACGCTTGACCAAGTCCCTAATACGGATGTTGACTCACCGGATGCCGTTATTGAGGACCTCAATTTTGCCGACCAGCTTTGCCACCGCTGCAATGGCGTTGTCCCCGAATATCAGTACTGTCACGAGATGTACGGCACTGTCTTCATGCAAAAACACGGTTGGTATGTCAATCAGCAACAGTATGAATACGGAGTCTGCGGTGGAAATGACTATCTCCACGATGCCCTCCCCGAAGATATCGCCGACATCGTGGACGATGGCTTCCGGGACCGCATTGACCGATTCGAACGCCTCCAAGAGAAGAAATGGGAACGCGAACGGGAAATCCGGGAGCAGAAAGAGGAAGCGGTTGACGAGGTCCGGGACGAATTGCCGGATGATATTGACCGGGAGGAGCGGTACCGCCGGATCCGCGAGGTTCGGGAGCCCTACGAAGAGATGGATCCACTACCCGACGACGAAGCCGAGGATTTTGCGGAGCTGCAGGACCAGTTGCAGGCGGAGCGCAAGGAGATCATGGACACTGTCGAGAACGAGGTTCGGCAGGCGTTCGGCCACTACAAGAAGGGCAACCGGTGGACCAGCGAGACCATCCTCTACCAGATCGTGGAGTCGAACTATCCTGATCACACCATCAAGCGTCACTACCGACCGGACTTTCTCGACGGACTGGAGTTAGATATTTTTCTGGAAGAAGCCGAGGTCGGGATTGAATATCAGGGAATCCAGCACTACGAGGCAGTGGAGCACTGGGGTGGCGAGGAAGGCCTCAAACAGCGGCAGGAGCGTGACCAGAAAAAGAAGGAACTGTGCGACGAGCACGATATCGATCTGGTATGCATCCGGCACGACCAGGAGTTGACGGACGCACTTATCGAACGGACAATCAACCCGTTGATTGAGGAGTGATGCTGCTGCGTGGTGTCAGGTGGTACCCCCTCCTTCTGCAGAGGACCGTCGGTGGTGGTATTGGAGACTTCTCGCGTCCGCTTGGACAGCCGCCAATCAACACCCTCACGTGTGGTCTGTACAGCGATTCCGTAGTTTCCATTGTTGGCCTCGCTGGTCTGGGAAGCTTCGGACGCAAATACAGGTTCTGTAACACTAATTCAAGAGTTCGTCCACACCAGGCGCTGTAACGGGTGTATTCGATATTTCACGTGTCGTCTCTTCTATCGTTGGGGTAGTTGGAGCCAGATGTTTGTGTTCTATCTGGGGTCTGAATCGGCTATGAGGCAGAGTTTTAAAAGTGGGTAGATTCTCAACCTGTTCGGGTCGAACCAATGCAACAGACAAACGCAAGCGTTCGAGTACAGAAGCTCGACGAAGCAAAAGAAATCATCGCAGAGTTAGAAGAACAGAAAGGAATGGAATTAGGCGGGCCGCGAGGTGCGTTGTTCCGTGCTGGTGGCACTGTGGATTCCGTGCGGGCCTACAGAGGGCATATGGAGAAGGCGATGGGACAAACAGCGGGACTGGCTATCGAAGGTGGGTACGACGATGTCGCGTCGAAAGCCTCCCAGCTCATCGCAGATCTCCAAGAGAGCCAGTCAAACGACGACTAAGCGGTTACTCACACTACCATCGTTCGTGCGGGCTCTTACTGGTAAATTGGAGTCTCGCAGCAGATCTAGTGAGAGTTGAGAGTCACTATCCGTTGGGGTCGTAGAACTCGTTCGCCCAAGAGCACTCTTGGAGTCCCAGCTAAATTTTCCCCGGTATCGAACTAGTTACCGAACAGGTAGCCAAACCCCCTCTCCCAGAGTGATGTCGTCGTTGAACACGAAACATAATCGCGGAACATCGCTACTAGCGCCGAGCATAACTTTCTGGTGAAGTTCGTGACTGTGAAGATTGATAGTGTGATAGATCTCATTTTGAGTAGTAGTCATAGAGTTAAGTCTGAAGAGATGAATACCACGCAACGTTTATCATTATCACACATACACTACAAATCATGTCTTCAAGTCAAACTACTTCTTCTCTCACGACGCTCTCGTATCAGCCGTCAGACTGGGTAAACCTCGAAGTTCCGGGCGAGATTATTGACAATAATTGGACTGATGAGGACATTCGAGGTGATGCTCGACACCGGGCGGCTAGTCCGAGTATTAGCAAAGACGCGTTGCGAATCGCTTGGAAGCAGGTGGAGGGTGAGTCTGACCGTGATCAAGTGAAGCAGAGTAAGGAGGAGACTTTCGATCTTATCGATTCAATGGACTCTGGTGGATTAAAGTGTATGTACGCAGCCTATCGATTCACGAGAGGGGTAAAAGAGGAGTATATCGACTATTACTACAATGAAATTGCTGGGGACGTAGATTCGGGGTACAAGGACCTCTATGATTCACTTGATAAGCAGAACCGGAGAGTCAGCAAGTGTATGTTCATTTATTTGTATGACAAGGAGTCACTGAAAAGTATCTTTACGCTTGATCATATTGATCGCCCCAAGCCTCGTGAAATCGGCCAAGCTGACAACCCTCCTTCGAATCCGATTGATGATCTCACTGTAGGAGATGTCGAAGATGTACTAGAAACGTCAAGTCGAGACGCGCAAGAGTGGCATTCATTCCAGTATGGCGGTAGTCATTTTTTGACGATCAAGCGGCACTACCGTGACGCGGTAGATACCCAAACCACGACGAACGAAGAAGTAGAGCAAGCGGAATATGTCGTTTCTAAGTTCGTTGACGACAAGGTTGAGATTCATACTGAGAAGAAATCGACGGCGGGGACGGTTCGAACATCATTGGCCGGTGCGTATCATGACACAGACGTAGAGTTCGAGAGGGCTGAAGAGCGTAAGCCACACGACCATTTCGATGGAATCTCCCCGATAGACCTTATTGAAAATGTTGAGAATGTAGGGAAATACGTCGTGACGGGGATACTCACTGGTGATTCAAAGCTGACGAATAACCCCACTGTGAAGTTACGAACCAACGGTGAAAGGGTGCTTCCGGCTATTCAGGACCTGCAAACGACGAGCGATCAATTCTTTACCGAAATGCGGAGGGTCAAACATATCGCAATCGAAAAAGACGACACGACCTATACGATTTTTCCCCGTCAGGATGAGGGGAATGACTATGAATGGTACGTCCGGTACCAAGCTGCTGGTATCTCTGATACCGAACGTGAGGAGTTTGAACACGATATGGAGGAGGCCCTAGATATCACTCCTTGTTTTGTTTCATCAGAATGAGTGTCTCTATCGACGATATTCTTGACCCGTCGTTTGAGGGGAATGGACCGGGCTTAGAAGATCAGCTGGATGAACTTGAGGAGGCTGGACTCGGGTCCAAGGTGCCGGTTACTCTCATTGAGTGTACCTCGCGTGAGGACGATGATTTTGAAATTGCAGAAATTGAGGGGTGTGATAGAGCCATAGAGGTTACAGAGGCACAGCAGGACGCAGGAATTGTATCGTGCGACTGTGGACGTCAAATCGATCTCAGTAAAAAGAGGCCAAAAACCCAGTTTCGGTTCAAGACAGACTTCGATGAGGTTCGGAACTATATCCAGAGCGAATCTAAGAAAATAGAATCAATTTTTTCTGCTCAGAAGAAGTCACTGACATATTTAGGATACAGATTCAACGGTCAGGTCCTGAGAATAAAGCGTCAGGGGTTCCGAGATAGAGAACCCATTCAAGATACTGTTGATGTTCATCTTTGTACGACCAGGCTTCCAGAGCCAGTTGTAAAGACGATAAAACTCTACCGACGACAAGCATTCTTTGTTCTTGTTGGCAATGGGGTCGGGAACCGGAATTATATGGAGCAACTCAATTTGCCGTTCATCGAATTCGGAGAACTATATCAAATGGAATCGGATGCACAGATAGAGAAGCTCCAAGACTTAATCGAGTCAGCGTGCCATATCGGGGAGCTCACCGATCTCGATACGCGAGCACGCATTGCTGCTCAATTGTACGAGAATCACAGAGAGGAAGTCGGAGATATAGATCGAATCAATGAAGATGTGTTTGAATACATCGTCAATACTCTTTTCAATTATTGCTTCAGAACCTCTCAACTCTTCGGGACCACGGAAAGCGGGCTAGAATTTCCGGACGGGACTCTATGTCTTCAAGTCGATGGTACTGGCCGATTGTATCTCTGGGATGCCAAGTATTCAATTCCAGAGAAAGAGCCATACGACCTAAGCGCAAGCGATCAGCGAAACATGACGAAGTATCCTCGACTGATCCGAGAAAATTCTGAGATGATCGAGGAGGATTTCCCGATTGATTCATTTGCTGGTTTCATTTTCATTTCTCCAAGAATGGATGCGAGTGATCTGGAAGGTTTCGCATCAAAGCTAGCTGAACAGTACAGTGACGCCAGTTACATGAACGGCGCACCGATCATTCAGATTCGTGCTGACGCTCTGATCGAACTGTACCGGGCAGTACGCGATAACAAATCTGAAGCAAAAAAGATCCAGCAGACTCTCCGTTTGGAGTTTAATCGGTTGCTTCAGCAAGATACTGATCATATTTCGGAGACAGAATTCAGAGAGTATCATGAGGAGAAGCACGACGACATGGAACCTGAAAACTGGCCATCGCTTGGCTCTACTGAGATTACGCTCTTTGACGTGACAGTTGACGATGTTGAACGGCTGTTCGAAGATGCGTTGGCGAAAAAATCACCGCCCCAAGTCGGTCTTGATTCAGAATCTCTTCGAGAGACGATGAGACGACTTGATAAGTGAACACCACAGTACTCAGTACCTATCTCTATACACGCTGTGGGCGGTTCCAGTGTGCAATAACAAGTTTGAATGATCGTGTAGAGCGCTTTAGGTGGCTTCTCAGTTGCTGTGTTGGGTGAGGCAGTAGGGAAGGCCGAGAACTTCGACAGCTTCGACGTCTGGGGCTTTGATGACGGCTTGGCCTTTGCCGTATTTTTGGAGGTCTTGTTCGTAGCCGCGGGGGATGGAGGGGACTTTGGTGATGACTTCTTCGCGGAGACCGAGGAAGATGTTGGTGTTGGTTTGTTTGAGGATGTCGCCGTCGATGTCTTCGGGGTTTTGCGTGATCATGAAGAGGCCGAGTTTGTCTTTGCGGCCTTGTTTGACGGCATCACGAGCGCGGTTGACGATGTATTGTTCCCGGAGAGTGTCGGGGTCAGAAACGTAGTTGTGGGCTTCGTCAACGGCGACGAGGAGCGGGGTATCCTTGACGTTGGGATCGACGTTGTAGTCGTCGATTTTGTTGTCGATGATGTAGGAGAGGATGGAGAGGACGGTGAGTTCTTCTTTTGCGCCGTGGAGGTGACTGGTCGGGACGACAGTGACCTGGCCTTCACGGAACACGGCGTTTGATACGTCGGGGAGGGGATTCGTGCCGTGGTCGAAGACGTCGCGGTAGGCGGCGTCGGTGACGCGGCGCATGATCGCGCTCCATGTGCCGTCTTCGATGTTGTACCGCTGGCGGAGCGGACTTTCTGAATCTTCGTTGGTACGGAGGTATTGGAGGAAGCCGTCGTACGTTGGCGTGTCAGTATCGGAGAAGTAGGCGTCGATACAGTTTTCGAGGGCTCCGCGCGTGACTTCCGTCGGTGTGTACGGCATGAGGAGTTGCGGGCGGTGTTCAACGAGAGAGAACGGGATCGTCAGGTTCCGGCTTTCTCCGGTTGTGGGAGCGTTTGTGTTCCCGATATCGGGGATGAACGTCTCGAAGTTATCGATACCGCCGACCTCAATGCCTTGCCGTTCGAGCCGCTGAACGAGTTCGTCCTCGTTACGAAGTTCGGGGTTGCCGTTCCGCATTTCGGAGTACTCGTTTTCGGGATCGAGGATGACGAGGTTGAGGCGGCTGTATTCGGTGTCGCCGGTCTGGTGGTTTTCTATTGGGTACCGCTTGTCCGTAGCGAACTGTCGGAGCAGGTTTTTCGTGAAGTGCGTTTTCCCTTTCCCGGTGGAGCCGGCGACGAGGGTGTGCCGGAAGATTGCGGGTTCGCCGGACTCAACGTCCTCGGTCACGGGGTCAATGCCGGGGTTGTTGATGAAGTAGGGGAGCGGGTCGCCGTCCACGGTCATACGGTCACCGCCGACGGAGAGGTACCCGGCGAACACACCGTCTTGTGGGATGTTGAGGCCGGTGCGAAGATACTCTTCGTCAAGGGAGAACGCGACAGGCGTGTTGGGTTTCGGGATTTTGTTGACGATGCTGCGTTCGAGTCCGTCGTCGGTTGAGGAGATGATGGCGATGGGTTCGAGTTCGGCGACGAGGACGAACTCTGTCTCGTCAAGGGCGTGGACTGACGCGATCCGGTTGTGGGTGTCCGATTTGTCGTCGAGTTCCGTGTAGGGTTCGTATCGGAGCCCATCGACGACGGCGAACAGTTCGTCAGCTTGCTCGGTTGGGTCTGACCCAGGGTATGGGATTTGGACGTAATCGCCGACGCGGACGTCATCACGGCAGTCGGTTTTTACGAACGCGTTGACGGTATACTCGCTACGCGTGACGTGGATTTCTTCACTGGCAACGACGTGTCCGAGTTCGTCCTCGTCGGCGTCAGTCAGCGAGTTCGGAACCGTCGTTTCTGGGACGGTGGTCTGATCGTCCGTCTCCCTGTCTGTAGTGTCCGTCTCGTTATCGGTGGGTTCGTCGGTACCGGTGTCGGCACTCGTTGATTCGTCGTTACTGACGGGATCGCGGTCGAGGATGTCGTCTGTGTTGTCGCTCATTATTGGAGTTGGGTGTCGGGTGCTTGTTCGATGTCGTTCCAGCGGCCGTCCCAGTTGTAGTCGTGGGCGTAGTCGGCGGTCGTAAGGAAGTCCCGAATCGTGTCACGGTTGTCACGGCTGATCCGGGCGATCCGGTCGGCGCGCCCGACGGCCTGTGGGACGTCCTGGGTCTGCGCAATCTCTTTCAGAACTTTGTACTGGATCTGGTTGCGGGTCTGTTCGTCGTTGATCATGAGCCGCGGTGTTTCCACGCGGAGTACGTCACCGGTTTTCGGGAGTCGGACGTAGAAGAACGCTCGCCGGTAGTCGGCGGGGTCTCCGTGTGATAGGCTCTCGCTGTACGGTTCTAGGAGTTCGAACGATTGCCCGTCAACAGGGGCTTGCTTGTGGACAAACCATGACGTGTACGTGAGGTGTTCGAGGCTGTCGTCGCGTAACACTTCGGCGACGAACTGATGGTCGCGTGTCCACGGGACATCGAGCTGTCCACCGTGGTCGTTCGTCACGTGATTCGCGGCGAGTTTCGCGTCCAGGGCATCGAGGAGTTGACTGATCGTGGAGGTCTTCACGACGCCGATGACTGGATACCCGTGTTCGTACTGGGTGTCGATGACGTCGATGTAGTTCCGAATGATCTCGGCGGGCTTGTCCCATGCGCCGGCGGGCGTAGTGCGGCCGACTTGGTCAAGAAGAACCCAGTAGAGGATGCCAAGCGGGTAGACTGCACCGTCGATGAACAGTAAGCCATCAAGATCGTCAACGTGAGTCGCGGCGTGAGTACTCTCCGCAAGGCCTTGCGCGGCGCTGGCAACTGACTTTGAGAGAGTCGCAGAGCGATCTGTCGGTGGGAACTGCACGACTTCGCCGGTGACGCGATCGGCTTCGAACTGTTCGGCGTGGAGCGTGCTTTCGCTGTCTGCGAGGTACACGACCGTTTCGACAGTGCCGGTCTCCTCAATGCGCTTATCGGTGTCAGCGCCGGCGACGCCGAGCTTGGCGTACGCGGTGTCCACGATGAGTCCGTTGTTGAACTCCAACGGGCGAGTGGTGCTGGCATCGAGCCCATAGGTCGGTGTCCCCCACGGGTCGCCGGTCCACGTGCCGAGTTCGTCGATCCGCGTCTTCTGGTAGGTCGGGTCACCGAGTGTGGTGACGCGTCCACCGTCCTGTGAGAGGTGCTCGAAGAGCCGGCGGGCGTAGTTGGCTTGTGGGGTGACATCGCGCGGAATGTTCGTGTCAATGTGGTCGAAGATGTCTTCGACGATGCTGAGTGCGTTCGTGTCCATCAATCAGCCCCCGCGGTACGCATCGTGATCTGACTCGTGTTGTCCGACTCGTCGATGGTCACGTGGCATTCGTGATCAGCCCCGTGGATGAGGGCTTCATCGTGGGAGACAACGATGATCTGCGGGACATCCCACTCCTTGATGGTCGTCAGCATTTGTTCGAGTTGCCCGACGTGTCCTTCATCCAGGAACGTCGTCGGCTCGTCAAGAATGAACGGTGGGAGTTGCCCGCGGTTCCCACCGTGCAGTTCGGCGATGAGTTTGTAGATCCCCGCGCGCAGCGCGAGGTTCACGATTGCGCGCTCGCCGCCGCTCGCGTTGCTCGGGTCTTCGGTTGTCCCGTCGTCACGGAGCAGCCGAATGTCGTACTCGTAGCTGTCCCGCCGGTCGTCGTACGTCTCCTCGATGATGACCTGCTGGTAGCTACTGTTCTTGTAAATCTCTTTGAAGATGTCGTTCGTGTACTCGTTGATGTAGGCGAGGTACTGCTCGCGGAGATCGGATTTCGTGCTTTCGTAGACCGAGATGACCGCATCAAGTTCGTCGTAAACCTCCTTTGCCCACTGCTCTTTGTCCTCGAACAGTTCGATCTGGGCTTTCGTCTCACGCAGCGAGGTGAGCTCCGTTTCGAGCCGTGTACGCTCGTCACGTGTCTCCTGCAGTTCGTCTTGATACTCGTCGCGCGTCTCCTGGCGCTGCTCGATCCGTGTGTTGACGCGCTCCAAGTCCTCACGTAGGTCCTCTACATCCTCGTCGCCGAGTTGCGCCTCGATATCCTCCTTCTCGTCTTGGAGGCGAGCGATCTGACTGTTGAGGTCGTCAATCCGATCACGAGCGTGCTGGATGGCTTGCTGTTCCTGCTCAATCGTCGTCCGTAACTCGCTGATGGTATCGTGCTTCCCAACCGCGTCTTCAACGGTTTCCTGAACAGCTTCGACCTCTTCGACGCGCTCCTCGGCAGCTTCAAGCGCGGCCTCACAGTCACCAACGACAGTCTCCTGTTCTTCAATAGTGCCTTCCAGTCCCTCGATTTCCTCTTCAACGTCCGCGAGATCGTCGTTGATGTCCTCGATGTCTCTCTCGATATCGCTAATCTCGTCTTCAAGATCGGCCACCGTTTCTTGCTGGTCGGCCACCTGCTCGAACGCGTCTAAGACATCCTCCCCAGTCTCGATGGCGTCGTTGACCTCAGAGAGTTCCGCATCGAGCGTTGCTTCCTGCTCTTCGAGGTCATCGATGTTTGCCTCTAAGTCTGCGATGGTGGACTCGTGGTCCTGGATAGTGTCCTCCAACTCCTCAATACGGGACTGCAGCTCGTCCGCCTCGTCACGAAGGGATTCCACCTCGTCTCGTGCCGTTGCCAACGTCTCGTCACGGTAGGTAATCGTGTCCAGCAAGTCCTCACGGAACGCCTGCAACTCATCTTTCCGTGACTGCAGGCCCACCTCAGTCTCCTGGGCGTCTTCCACAGCCTCCTGCGCAGCGGCAATCGCAGCTTCCAGCTCCTCAACCTCACTCTCGATGTGCGCGTCCTCAACAGTCTGCCCACACTTCGGGCACTTATCCTGCGCACCGAGTTCCTTGATCTCCGCGAGGTCCTCTTCGTAGCGCTGCTTGTCGTTTCGATGCTCCGTGACCGCGTTCCCGATGTCGTTCAGGTCCGCGTTGGTGTCCTCGATGAGCTCCGGGACCACCGTGTCACGAAGCTCGTCTAAGTTCTCAGATGTGACTTCCACGTCGAACTCAGAGGCCTGGTCTGCGAGTGCCTCGACACGTTCTTCGAACTCCGCTTCGGCAGCCGTGAGCTCATCTTTAGCAGTCGCCAGTTCGGACTGCACCGTTTCGAGGTCGGACTCTGCCTCCTCGAAGTCACCAGTTGCCGTCTCCAGTTCCGCACGCGCTGTTTCGAGGTCCTCCTCGGCACGGTCGCGCTTCGTCGTGACTTCCCGCTTGGTCGCGGTCACGTCTTCTCGCTCGTCGCGGAGCTCTGCAAGCCGCGCCTCGACCGCCTCCTCGTGGTCATCTGTGACCTCGTCCCCATCAGCAACCGCGGGGAGGAACGCAGCCACGCTCTCGTTCCGCTCAGTCGTAAGCGAGTCTCGTTCTGCTTCCGCGTCGGTGAGACGGTCAGTAGCGTCGTCGAAACCCGACTGCAGGTCCTCACGCTCCTCTATGAGGTCCTCACGCTCGGTCTTGGCCTCAGAGAGGCCGTCTTCGAGACGGTCCAGTTCTTCTTGGGCGTTCTGAAGGTCGTTCTCGCAATCGTTGCGTTCCGTCGTCGCCTCTAAGAAGGATTCCTGCACGGCTTCGTTCGCGTCCTCAGCGCTCTCTGCAGAATTCAGGTCGTACTCGACCGCTGTATCGAGGGCTTCGATGTCACTTTCGAGCGTGTCGATCTCGTCCTGTGCCTCCTCGATGGTGGTCTCACTCTTGTCGATGGTGGACTGTTGATCAGCCCGCTTCGATTTTGTCTCCTCGATCTGTTCTTGCTTCTCGTCCTTGCGTTCCTGCAGGTCCTCGTAGTCCTCAATGTCGCTCTTGATGCTGGTTCGGTGGTTTTTCAGCTCGTCAATGAACTCCTCGATTTCCTCGATGTCTGCTTCGAGGTTGGCGATGTCGTCGGTGAGCGAGTGGATTTCGTCTTCGTACTCAGCTTCCGTTTTCCCGATGTCATCGAGGTCCTCTTGGTAGTTCTCCCGACTCGTTTTGTTCTGGTCTTGGACGCGACCGGCACCGCGGCGTGCCGCTTTCATCCGTTCGATGTGCTCGTCAAGTTCGTCTAATCCGAGGAGGCTGTCGATCATCTCCGCGCGGTCACCTGCTTCGATGAGACGGTCGATTTCGCCTTGCTTGACGTAGACAGAACTGGAGAAGTCGTCTTCATCCATCCCGAGTAACCCAATCACCTCTTCCCGGACGTCTTCGATACCGGTTACTGGATCCGAGAACGACTCGGAGTCCAACGTCGCACTGTTCTGGGTGCTCGTCGTGTACAACTCCCAGGTCACCGTGAACTCTGTCCCGTCAATCTCGAAGACCAGTTCTACGACGCCCTTGTCTTCACCGCGCCGGACTAAATCATCGAGATTGAAGTCGTTCGTTCCGACGTTCCGAATCTTCGAGAGGAACAGCCCGCCGAAGATCCCCATCAGGAGAGACGTTTTCCCGGCACCATTGTCACCGCGAATGAGGATGGTTCCATCGGGAAATTCGACCGTCTGATCCTCGTAGCTTCGAATATTCTGCAGCGTGAGCGCTTTAATCTTCATTCGCCGCTCACCTCCCCGTCCGCGTCATCGAGGTCAGGGTCGACGTCCCGCTCGTCGAAGGCGTCCGCCTGGGCCTCCTTGATTAGTTCTTCCATCGTATCATCGATGGCTGTCTGGGCAAGATCGTCGTCTGTGCGAACCCGCTCTTCGATGTCGGTGGCGATGTCACTCAGGTTCTGGTCAGCGAGCTTCTCCTCGATGAGCTTATCAGCGCTCTGGATATCCCCCTGCGGTCCGTCCTCCAAGTCAAGTTGTCTGCGGCCGCGACTATCATCCACTTTACAGACTGCCGCGCCCTTGTCTATCGCCATATCGTACACGTCGCTTGACGTGACGGGCGTCCGCTCACCCGTGAGCTTCACAATAGCGACCTTGTCGTCGAGCTGGTGCCGGTCCAGTTCATCGCGGGCGAACCCGTGACTGTCATCCTCGTCGAATTCGATGCGGATCGACTCGAATTCCCGAGTGTTAAGTTCGATCTCCCGGCGGTCGAGATCCCCGTCTTCGATTTCGAGGAGACTGACGGTGCGCGGTTCGATTTCGTCTGTCGCACATCGATCAGTTGACCCGGCATACCACGCTGGAACACCCTCGACAATGCGGCTCTCCGTCTTGTGGTAGTCACCGAGCGCGAGTGCGTCAATATCGATGTCCACCCGGTCAAGGACGTCGGTCAAGTCGTGATCTGCGTAGAACTCGGGCACGAGCGGCTCGAAGAGTTGGTGCATGCCCAGCAGTCGGAACGCGTCAGGGTTCGGGGGATCTTCGAGGGTGAAGTCTGCTGCGTGCCATGCCGGTTTGGTGACGGCGTCAATCCCGTAGATGGCGACGTCATCGTTCACTATCGTCGGCGTTTGGTCAAGGCGCTTTGCGGTCCCCGTTTCGCGGATGAGGTCGAGCCACTGTTGATCCATTTTCCGGTCGTGGTTCCCGACGATCCCGTAGAACGGGATGTCCTCATCAGCGAGCTTTCTGAGAATCTCGATACAGTCTGTAACGATAGGGAGTGACGGTGTTCGGCGATGGAAGAGGTCGCCGGTGTGGATGACTGCGTCGACGTTCTCTTCGAGTGCGCGGTCGATGGCGGCCTCGAAAGCGCGTGTGAAGTCGTCTCTGCGAGTGTCGCTTCCATATTGTCGATTTCCAAGATGCGTGTCACTTAGATGGAGGATCTTGGTCATTGGTATCCGGGTTATTGTAACCTGACAGCGGAGGGTACAATAACGTATGGCAACCAAGGTGAAACTAAAGAGAGGCTGAGTAAGGCTCAGAAGTGATGACGGCAATGGCGCTTCTCTTTCCACCTGAGGTGTGGAAATTGTTTCAGTATGTCTTTGTCCAGGGGGTGAAACAGGACGAGATATGTATGTCACGACATATTTTGAAGAGGGAGATCACCACCATAATCGGAAGCCGCATCTGGTGTTCGTACTCGCTAATGCGGAGTCGCATGGACTCAGTCGGATTGAGCCAGAACCGTACACATGCGATTGTGGCGCGGAACTGACGCCAGAGATACTTGATACAGGTGACGAGGGGAAAGTTTCGTGGCCGAACTGTAAGTCATGGCGCAATGGTGGGCAGAAGCGCTGTCCGGAATGCGGTGAGTACCCGTCTATCGACCGAGAGCAACATATTCGAGCGCGTGGCTATCGTCCTACTCCGAAGAGTGAGATCAAGCAAATAACGGCTACACAGCGAGAGGATGCGATGGAGAAGACTGACGGCCAATGCTTGGTCTGTAATGAGGAGGCGTCGTATGTTGTCCGAATGGTTCCACCTCGATACGGTGGTTCTAGAGAGTCAGAGAATCTCGCACCCCTATGCGACCACCACTACGAGGACTACGGACACATGTTCGCCGACATCCTCGTCCCGCCAGAATGGAACAAAATCCACGGTGCTGAGTGGCGACCGCTCGCCACGGAACTCAGAGATCAGTTTGACGAGATGGGCGTGGATAGGGTAGTAGAAACACTGGATCAAGTACTGGCCGCAGACAAGGAGCAAGAATGGGGCGACCCGTTCCTATACCAAAATCACCACTGACCCAGTACTACAGAACTTCATATTAGGCGGAAAACAGACGAGACTAGTCTCCGAACAGTCGAGATAGGAATCCCCTGGAGTTGTCCGTATCCGATGCGTCTTCCATGGTTGTTGACTGCTCGGTGTCTGTGCCGGTTTCGGCCGCCCCGTTCAGGAGGTCATTGACGGAGTACCCGATCCACTCGGCGAATTCTTCGGGTGCGCCGATGTAGACGCTCGTGGACGATTTCTCGGACATAAACCGTTTGGGGAGGCGTTTCTCATAGTCGTAGACCTCGTACTCTTCGCGGTCGAAGTCAGCTGTGATGGCATTCGGCTCCGACTCGAACGTGACACGGCCGCCTTGAATGTCGCGCTGCCACTTCAGCCGCCCCGTATCGTACGTCTTCTCGGCCGGTTCGTCGGCGGGGAAATACTCGGGTTGCTCCCGACCGGCTTCGTCGTAGAATTCGCGGACAATACGGCGGACGTCTTCGATCGTGCCGTTGCCGTCGGTCCACGGTTGTTCGGTAAGCATTCGGCGGGCCACGTAACTGAAGATCGGGTTCTGCCGTTCTAGCACGCCCGAGAGGTCTTTTTGTGCTTCGCGGAAGCCTGGATCCTCCGGGTTGGAGGGGAAGGAGACGTCCATGCTCAGGATTTTCATTCGGTTCCGGAATTCGGATTTCGGGAGAGCGTCGTTGGTCGTGAAGATGAGGCAAGGCTGATCGACGCTGGTGGGTGTCCAGTCGCCCCAGTAGTTTCGGATCGGGCTCCAGCGCTGGATCTTCTCTTTTTCGGCGTCGATGATGGCGTACGGGAAGCACGTGTCCCATTCGCGGACGCCGCGGACCTCTTTGACGCCGACGTCGTCTGCGTCCACACCGGAGATGACCGTGTTGTCGGAGACGAGTCGCAAGATGTACTCGGTGAGTTTGTCCTTCCCTGCGTCGCTTTTCCCTTCGATGTAGAGGTGCTGCAGGACGTTGTCTAGCGTTCGTGACGGTGACGACAATGCCTCGGCGTACTGGTTGGCGAACGGGGCCCAGAACCCGTAGAGGAACGCCTCGTACATCTGCGCCATCACTGCGGTCTCGGATTGCGTGTGGCCGTGGTTCTGGACAGTCTCGATGTAGTCTTCGATGGTTTCGAGGCAGTGATCCAGAACTTCGGGGGTCGGCTCGTCAGTGGCGACGAGAATCATCTCGTCATCCTCCCCGATCACGACCTGCTCGGCCTCTGGAAGGACGGACATCGTCGGGATGGCCGTCGACTCCTTGACCTGGTTATTGTACGCGCTCAGCGGCGCGGTGATACTATGATCTTCGACGGTCGCCCCACGGTCACGGAGCCCGGACCCGAACTCATCGGCAGTGTCTTTGTCCACCTTGCTGGTTCCCATTCGTATCTTCTCGTCGGGCGCGCGGATCCGCGGCCGGTCGAGCCCGTCCGTCAGCCCCGTTTCGTGATCTGATTCGACGAGCCCGACGTCCGGTGATTCATCCTCGTCCGGAGCGACGGTCGAGTCTTCCTCGTCCGTGGAGTCATCTGGCTCGATGACGTTGCGGTCGGCGTTCTCGGGTTCTTCGACGAATGCAACTGTCTCGTCGGCCTCCTCTGGGTCGTCAACGACGGCAGTGACCTGATCGGCGACGTCTTTCAGGTCCTCGACGGCGTCCTGATTCAGGGCGGCAGTGTCACTCACGTCGAGGTCGCCGGCTCCGACCCAGTACTCGATGCGGTTCTCCCGCTCTTCCGGCGAATCGGCTTCTTCTAGCGCCTCAACGAGCCCTTCGAGGAGCGTCTGGTCGCTGTACCCTTCGCGGTACTCGTCGATGAACCGCTCGAACTCTTCGTCCAGTTCGGTTCCGACATCGGTCGTAATGACGGAGATTTGGTTCGTGTGGTACTCCCAGGAGTTCCGCGAGAGGTTCGCCGATCCTTGGACGAGCTTCACCGTGTCGTCCGGCATAACGATCCGGTAAATCTTCGAGTGGACCGTCTTCCGGTTCTTCAGCCGAATCGTGAGTCGGTCATCCTGTCGAAGTCGAACGAGTGACCTCGCTGTAGAGACTTCGTTCACCTGGTCGGCGTAGTCTTCAGCGTTCCCGATAAGTACGTCCAGCGACCCGATGTCGTACTCCGTCAGCATCTGTACCATCAGCTCAGGTGTCTCCGCGTACGTCACGGCGTCCACGTGACGAGCGCCTGCGAACAGATCGAGAAAGTCAGCACGCTCTTTCACCATCGCCAGGCGGTATTCCGCAGCCCCCGATCCGTAGAACTCCGGCATATCTGCGAATCGGTCGAATGAGATATTCGCTGTCAGTTCGTCCATACACACGGCAGCGGTCTGAAACGAATAAAAACCGTGCCGTGGGGCGGTAGTAGAACACACGCTGTCGACACTTGGTGACACTTCGACAGCGATGAGCGAGACTGACATCCTCCCGTGCCGGAGACAAGGGAATTCCACGGCACTACACCGCTGGATTTGGTCGTTGATTCGACACCCCTATTGTTAAATTTATAAGAGATAGTTGAGACAGACAGTCTTCGAATCGTTCTATACCCTGCGTAAGCGAGATCGCTACTCG
The DNA here is from genome assembly GCF_026586665.1 of Halovenus rubra. Lineage (GTDB taxonomy): Archaea > Halobacteriota > Halobacteria > Halobacteriales > Haloarculaceae > Halovenus > Halovenus rubra. Next base: position 34,018 of record NZ_JAODIY010000018.1, on the reverse strand, counting down.
CTTGGGCCTCGAATCACGACTGGGCACCAGTCATCACTCTCACGGCCGTGTAAGCGTCCAGCAAATCGTCGATGTGCTTGTGTTACTGCCATGAGGAGGCGGACTTCGCTCATTTCCCAGTGGTAATCTCCCGCATGGTCAGGGAGATGTACGTCACGGAGGAGGTATTTGGGGTGATAGTCCGGGCCCCACGCGATCAGAAATCCTTCCACTGTGAACGTTCGGAACCCGGTCGGTCCGAAATGTAGCGCGTAGAAGGTTTCCTCTAGGTCCTCTCTGTGCCCGTCCCAAACTGAACTTCCTTCTTCAAGAAGTGTGTGTAACAACTTTGCGTCGATTTCGTGTTCGTCAGCCACGGAGAGGACGATATCCTTCGGGATTGGATGCGTCCATTCCGCGTCAGCCGAGTTGGTAGTGCGTGTCTCTGTCATAGTGCTTCTGAACGGTTGCGTATATTTGCTTGCCGTTCAGGTACACCGGCAAAATAACCACCGTGGTATAAACCCTGGCCCGCTGAGAGCCCCGCCCCCCGGATTCGGGAAATACGACGAGAGTCGCAATAAGTACTACTCTCTACCGGCTCGGATTTTCCGAATCCTGCTGTGATGGCGTCGGTAATTCAATGGAACTTATAGAACCGCACTCATGCGAGCGGCACAGTCTGGATACGGACGTTCAACATTCTTCAGGTTCTGAAAGGCGCGCTGCTCATCATACCACCGTTAGTGCTTGTGGCCGTATCAGATCAGATGTGCCTCTGATTGGGTGCCTGTAGGTATGATCCTAAGAACGTATCAACCAAGATGTGTCCCTCATAGCGGCTGAGTGCCGTTGTTCTGGAGAAAGCATTACATCGAAGAGCGGTTTCACGCGCGCTTGGTATCGCTGATCGTTCTCGTTGTTCGACGTCTAAACGAGAACTATGGCTCTATGAAATTCGACGGGGCCCCCTCGGAATCGCCGTGGACGGGGCTAAGAAGCATGTCTGTCGTGGTGTCCGGTGCGGCCGTAGCTGGCAGTGGGTAGAACGCTAACTCCTTGAGTGGCTTACCGTTTTAAAATACCGGCTCTTGAAACTGCATTACTCCGATGTCTCGAACTACTTCAGAAACAAAGTCCGTCGGTCGATTACGACCGTCTACTGGTGAGTGCTACAACTCTCAAGATACCGAACGGGTCACCGCCACCCAGAGTGCTAGTGTCGTGTCGCATATCACTCCAACCGGGACTGAGAGACTGAGCGTCAGTGACTGGGAACCTGTTCCGGACCGACTCGACGAGAGCACGCATGATGCCCTCGTAGAGAGGCTCCGGACGGCAGCCGACGCTCTTACCGCGACCATCGATTCTGCTCTGCCCGAGTCCCTACAGGATCAGGTTACGGAGTGGTGCGCACTCCACGGGCTTGATACTCCGGCTACGACGCATACTCGGACGATCATCGCTCGGCAAGCTGTACTGAACGTACTTCTCAAGACGACACTCTACGAGTGGTACCACCAGCACGCCGACCTGCCATCGCTACCCACCAATACGCAAGAGGCACTTCAACGAGCAGCGGATCAAACAGAGAATCCAGCGTTCAACGAGTACGTTCTTGATGAGATCGTCTGGTTCGCTGACGACGCCAATCTCGCACCGGTAGTCGATGCTCGGGACTGGTTGCTGGAGTCGGGAGAGCCGGCTGAAGCCATCGGCCGGCTCTATGCAGACCTGACGTCGAACGACGACCGTCAGATACTCGGTCAATTCCGGACGCCTCCATCCGTCGGGACGCTCATGCAGGCGTGGGCAGCCGGTGGCGATGACAGTGTGCTTGACCCCGGGATGGGAGCTGGTGTCCTATCAAGCCCATTCCACCCACAGTGGGATGTGAGTACAGAACCAGCCCACGTTAACGGGATTGACAAGAGCCCCCTCTCGAACCTCATGGGGACGACCGCGCTCACGCTGTACGGGCAGTCACACGACCCGCGTACGACTGATTTTCTCGACCTCTCACCGGCAGACCTGCAGCGAGATGTCGACGCGATCATCTGCAACCCTCCCTACACGAGTGGCGATTCGCTCCCGGCAGCGTACAAAGACCGGATCAATGCGCAAATAGAGCGGTCGATCGGGAGCGAAATCAGCGCACGCTCGCCGCTCCATGCGTATTTCATCTACCACGCACGACAGTTTCTCTCTGCAGGAGATCGTGCAGCCTTCCTCACACCGCAAAGCCTCCTCACGACACGTTACGGAGAATCCCTCAAGCAGTTCCTCCTAGAGGTGTTCTCTATCAAAGCGTTCGTCCAATTCAACCCGGCTGGTGAACGAATCTTCCCGGACGCTCACACGACTGCCCTCATCACATTCTTAGAAGCAACACCTGAGAATGAATCAGATGGCGAAACACGGTTCATTCGCGTCGATGACTCGGTCAGCGTGTCTGAACTTCGTGACGCAGTCAAGGAGGGTGGGCCGGGGCGCACCGACTGGGGGTTCATCAACTGCGTGCAACAAACACAGCTCGATCCAGTCAAGAACTGGGAAGCATTATTCACCCCGACGGACATCGATACGAGCAGTTTCAGACGCCTTGACGAGTTCGCCACAGTACATCGTGGCGTGACGACTGGCGCAGTCGATTTCTTCTGCCTCTCACAGGCCGACGTTGACGACCTCGAATTAGACAACAAGCATCTTTCCCGGCTGATTCGGCGGCCAAGACTCGTCGACGGGTATGATTTCCGTGACGAAGACTGGGAGGAACTACGAGGGAGCGGGGAGGACGTGTGGTTGTTCGATCCTGACTTGATCCAAGAGATCCCGGAGTCGATCCGCGTATTTACCGAGCAGATGGCTGGAGATGCATCGGGACTACCAGACGGCGACTACGGCAGTGCAGCGAATGTGCTTGCATATCTGTGTGACGGCGTTAGCAATCACGGTCTATCAGAGACGACTACGTTCGAAGATCGTCCGTACTGGTACCGGCCGAGGAGACAAGACTCTCCCCAGGTTCTGATTCAAAACGCGAGCGGAGACGGATTCACGTTCCTGCTGAATGAGACACCGGCCCGAAACATCCACAATTTCGATGGACTCTACGACGTAACGCTGAACGAGACGGAACTGAAGGCGTTGCTCGCGTATTTGAATAGTGGCGTTGCCGAGCGCGTCGTTTCCAATTACACGCAGACCCGGCAAGGTGGTTTGGAAAAATTGGGGCCGGGAGCTCTCAAAAAACTGCCTGTGATTGATGTGACCGACATCGATGATGAGTTGACGACTGACCTTGCTGACTTATTCGATACGCTGCGAGAGACCACCCGCCGCGACGATGATTGCGAGTCCGTCATTAATCGCATCGATGCTGTACTCCAGCAGACCCTGTGATTCAGCGTTCGGTTCTGACTCAGGTACTTGGCTTGGTGATCCCGACGCTCCTTCACGAGAGTCGCGGTAAATACCACTCTCAGCCGGATCGGATTTCCCGAATCCTACGATGATGGCGTCGGTGACCAATAGATCTTCCAGAACCGTCGGGCTCTCGTGCAAGCGGCACACTCTGAATACGGACGTTCAGCGGTTTCCAAGATTGGGGGGTCAGTTGCTGATCACATACTGGTGCCAGTGCTTGTGGCCGCGTAGGATTGGACGTGGCTCTGGTTGGGCGTCTGTGGGTATAATCCTGAGAACGTCTTAATCAAGATGTGTCCGTCATAGCGGCTGAGTACGGATGTTCTGGAACAAGCAATACCACGAGATCCACTGAGGATTCTGGCGTTCGGTAGAATGTACGTACTCACGTACTTGTGGACGTACACATGGATGTACACAAGTACGTACCCAGAGACGTACACAAGTACGTACCCAGAGACGTACACAAGTACGTACCCAGAGACGTACTGCCGAATGCTTGCCATCCTCATCCCAGTGCCGTCACTAAGAGATTCGAAAGCACCGAGTTAGTTGGACGAGGGGTGAACAGTCTCCCCTTCTCGGTCAAGAATTTCCTTTTCGACGAGACGATCGATCCCAGCAGACACCGCCTCCTCGTCGCCAACGGAGAGCTCTCGGACGTTCGAAAGAACACGTTCGCTGATCGCGCGTGGACTCCGAAGACCCTCATCGACCGCTTCCAAGATACCGTACTCAACTTCGAATTCGGTTGCGAACTCCGACACGCGATCCGTAAACGAGGATGGCAGCCCGGAAAGCGACTGTACAGCCACCTCGATAGTAAATAACGGATGAGATTGATTACGGATATGCGTCGCTTCAATTGACCCCGTATTGAACGGGCGCTGTTCCTCAATCTCGTTGAGGATCTCCTCGTAGGCGAGTCCACGCTGCGCGTACGTCCGCATATCCTCAATGTCGCGTCGTCTGCCAGCCCCTAAGTCGCCACCGGACACTGCCTTCAACAAGAACAAATCCTCATCAGCGAGCACGTACGCCGTTGCATACTCCCCTGTCCAGAACTCGTCCGCCCGGTCGTGCATGCTCTCTGTGATCCAGACTTTCCCGACAACCTGTTGCTCGAACAAGTCAACCCGAAACCCGCGGCCAGGATGGTAGAGTTCAACCGTTTTTCCAACCCCTTCGAATGACGCGGTCGGCTCACCCGTCACCTGAAATCCTTGTTCTCGAAGGGCGTGGTAGACGTGTTCGAATTCGGTTGGGACGCCGAGGGCCAAGTCGATATCTTCGGTTTGGTCTTTCAGCCCGTGAACCGTCATTGCAGACCCGCCAAGGAGGTACACGTTCACCGGTTCTGCGAGCCACTCGTCAAACTCAGCAAGAAACGTCTTGATGGCCTCTTCGCCGCTGAAGACAGTCATTTATGCGACACCATACTGGTCTTTCAGCACCGCGTATTCTTGTGCGCTCGGCAACGGACTCTCCGCCGCCATCTCATCGTCAGCGTCGATATCCTCGTCTATGAGGCGATACATCCGGGGTATCGTTGAGCTCAGACCGTACCAAGTCGCGGTCTCGGTGAGTGTTTCCTGTTCGATTCGTTCCTGCTCGATGAGCAGCATCGCGTAGCTCACGCGCCGGGAGTCCGTGTTGAGGGTGAGGGTATGGCAAATGATGTCTGCAGGGGTGAGATCGTCGTCTGGCGCGTACCAGAAAGCAGGTTCCCCTGCGAGGAAGAACTGCAGACCATACGCTTGGAATGCCGCTAATCCAGTCACGTCCCAGTCGTCGGCATCTTGGAGTTTCTCCGTGTCTTTGGAGGTTTGTACTTGAACGAGTGCGCGTTTCGGGTCACACCACGCGATCGTGGCACTGGGTGCGAGTTGTCGAACGCGGTCTCGGTGGCCATGCCTGATGACGGTGTTGGCGAATTCGAGTAAGGGGTGAAGGTCGTCGGCGAGTGCGTACTCTGGGCCGGCGGGGGCGAGCATCGCTCGGTCCTTCAGCGGGGATAACGCCTTGTGGACGGCCTGTCGCGTGATTCCTAATCGGTCAGCGATCGTGGTGATGCGGCGTGGTTCATCGAGATACCAGCAGACCTGTATCGTAGCCGGTGAGAGGAGGTCTGCCCAGTCCACGTGCCCGAGGTCCGATGTCAGGCCTCGGTACGCTTCGACAATCGGATCGTCAGAGGCGCGCAGGACACGCTGGTTGTGTTTTGCTCGGGACTCGTCCAGTACCCCTTTGTCGAGTAAGTCGTCAACGACGCGGTAGACCTGCTTGCGACTATACCCAGTTTCTGCGGCCAACTCTTGTGCGGTCGCGTCCCCCCCGGAACTCAGCAGGTCCAGAATAGCGAGCCCGGCCTTCGTAAGCATCTTTGTAAACTATATTGTCTTATCGTATATAAGTGTTTGCGCATTTTGGTTTACAGATTCGAGAATCGGTGAGAGAGATGACAAACAGAACCACCTCACTCTTGTGTAGGTATTGCTCCTTTCCAACTGATCATGCAGTTATGGAGAGAGACGCCGTCCAATCCCAACGACACCGATAACTCTATTGTCGTCCTCAACTGGAATGCCTGTGAACTCATACGGTATCGTTTCACCGTGCTTGGTCAAGAGATCAGCTTCGACGACGACTCGTTCGCCATCGGATAGAATTTGGTCAATCAAGGCTCAGTACCTCACAAAGGTTCGGTGCTGATTGACCGCAACCCGCAGATGAACGCTGCAGCTNCCCCCCCCCCCCACGACGACAGCGTTGCCACTACGAAGTCAGGCTTTCCCGGTCGATATCTACCGGATGAACCGGTCGTCAGGTGGTTTGTTTGTTGGAATCTTGCGTCTCACCGACAGCGCGTTCCACGCTGCACGAGTGATCAGCCGAATGAACTCCTCGAACGGCCACCACCAGAGGCGACGCCCGCCTCGGCGTGGCGTCGCCGCATACTCCCAATGCAAATACCGCCAGACGTTCTGCAGCAGCAAGCTGAGTACCACGAACAGGAGCCGTCTCGTCGCATCTTGCGTCGTCGTTGAGATCAACGATGACTCTGATAATCGGTAGGTCGCTTCGATTCCGAAGCGTTTGCTGTAGTGCTTGCGGGCCTGACCCGGTGTGTCGATGAACGGCGCGTCGACGGCGTAGCCGTGACGCGCCACTCCATGCTCCCCGTACCGCCCTTGTTGGTAGGTACAGTCGATCATGACCGGGAATTCGACGGTCCATTCGTGACCGTCGAATTCCGTCGTCAAGTCGTGTTCAATCTCACGACTCCATCCTTTGGAGAGTTCGTTCTGAATCTTTGTTCCCCACGCGATGATCGGGACGACATAGGCGTGGTTGTGCGCTTGCATCAGCGTGAGACACTTGCCGTCGTAGAATTCACTGTCCACGTAGAGCGCCTTGACTTCGAAGTCGAAGTCATCGACAAGGCCAAGAAACTCTGCAAGGACACTGCTGGCGGTGTCGCCGTCGGTCAGACGGCGCACCGCCAAGGTGTAGCGTTTGTTCTTCACGCGGGCGTACAATGTGGCATAGGCATGGAATGCGGTGGTTCCATCTTTCGCTTCGTTGTAATAGAGACCGTCTGTTTCGTCTCTGTCGCCGTAGTAGGGTCGCAGGTGGAAATCCACGACGATTTCCACCTGCTCAGGGAGCAGCTCAAGCGTGTACTCTTGGAGTAGTGTGTTGCCAACGGCTTTGACGGTGTCAAGATCGAACTTGGTTCGGAGGTGGTAGAGGATATCCGTACTGGATGGACTGTCTTCACTCCGATCACAGAGCATGGAGATCGAGGTCCCGTCGGCGGTTGCGCCGACGAGGACCTCGTAGATGTCTTCGGGATTGATCTCAGCATTCTCAGCGAGACTTACGCCGAATGCACCGGTGAGTGCGTTGACGAGAAAGTTAAGAAGCTGGTCCTCGTGGATTTCACCGTCTGCTTGTTGGTTCTGTTTGGTCACAGTTCAGCAAGCAGACCTCTCAACTAACAGGCTTTGTGAGGTACTGAGGCTTCAATCTCAGCCTTGGTCTCACCTTCGAATAGATCCATTGGCGTCAGTTCTTGGATTTCCGCTTTAGAGTATCCGATAACCTCCTCAAATTGGTCGTTCCAACGAATATAGTTGAGATCTTCGTCAAAGACGTAAAAGAGGTCGTTAAGGGAGTTGAGTGCCGTCTCCAAAAACCGTTGTTCACGTCGGAGTTCCTCCTCACGCTGTTTTTCGTCAGTAATGTCGCGGACCACGCAAACGTGTCCACCATCATCTAACTGTGTGAGGCTCAGATTTTCGGTGACACGTTCACCATCAATGGTGAGGCCGACTGACTGGCCAGTCCACGTCCCGGCGGATTCAAGCGCGGGTAGAATCTCCTGACGGAACCGATCAGCTTCCCTTTCTGGATACAGAGATTCCCAGTGGTCCTCAAGTATCTCTTCACGGTCTGTAGAGTACACCTCAGCGTAGGCTTGGTTTAGATAGACGTACTCACCTTGCTCGTTTAGGATCCCGATTCCTTCTTGAGCAGATTCTAAGGCCTGAAAACCGCGGAACACTTCTTGTTCTGCTCTGTATTTTTCGACTAAGTTTTCTACACGATTTGCCAGTACAGTGTACTGGTCTGTTCCAGTTCCTTTCTGCAAGTAATCTGTGACGCCAGCGGTGATCGCTTCACTTGCAATCTCTTCGTCACCCTTGCCGGTAAAGAGAATGAAGGGGAGATCAGGGTAGTCGTCTCTGACTAACTCTAGAAAATCAAGCCCGTCCTGATCTGGCATCTCATAATCACTAATCACACAGTCAATGGTCCCCTCTCGAAGAGTCTCTATTCCGTCCTCAACTGCTGTTTCAGTAGTCACACGAATCTCTTCTCGCTTACGTTCAAGAAACGTCTTGACCATCCCAACGAACGCTCTATCGTCGTCAACGTGTAACGCGTGTATAGAATCGGTTGTAGAAGAAAAACTAAAATCCTCAAAGTCCCGTAGATTCTCTTGATTAGACATACTCAACAGTGCCAACTCAAGCTATATGAATTCTGGTGCTGAACCATGCTGAATCAACGCCCCACCATACTAGACTGTTAAAATCAACACTTCGACAGGATTTTGATCAAAACGCCCGGACGAAAAAGTGAGACCACCGAGGGTTCCTCTCCCCATTCTTGTGAACAACTACTGCTTCTCAACTGAGAGGGAGTCTATTCCTGCGATCTCAAAACGTGCTCCACCAGTGTCGCTTTCAGTCACGGTGATCTTCCACCCGTGTCCGTTCACGATTTGTCTAACGATGGCCAGTCCGTAGCCGGTCCCGGTGTCACTCGTCGAATAGCCGTACTCGAAAATATCGTCTCGGATTGACTCTGGGATACCGGGGCCAGTATCCTCAATATACAATCCATCTTTATCGGAAAGTCGTCCAACACAAATGGACACATCCTTACCGACATGGTCGATCGCGTTACTGAATAGGTTCTCAAACAGGCCGTGCATGCGGCTTTCGTCGGCTTCGATCACACCGGTATTCGTAGCGATACACAACTCGGCATCGTTGGTCATCACGTTTCGCCACGCTTCGGTAGCACAGGCTTTGACATCAACTTGCTCTGTCCTCCCGATTGCTTGCCCCTCCCTCGTGAGCGCAGCCACATCCTCAACGAGCGTCTCGATTCGTTCAAGCGATTCATTGATCTGCTCCAGTTCCGGAATGTCGTACTCTTCTTGTGCGATTTCCGTATGCCCGCGGGCAACTGACAATGGATTTCGAATATCATGGGTAAGGATGTCTGAGAACTGATCGAGACGCTCTTTCTGATCGCGTAGCTGTTCCTCACGTTGCTTCCGCTCGGAAATATCCCTGATAATGCCAGTAAAATACTGTTCACCGTCGTGTTCGTGTTCTCGGAGGCTGATGAGCGTCGGTACCTCGTGGCCATCCTTATGCAGTGCAGGAAGTTCAATTCCGTTCCAGTCAATATTTCGTTCACCAGTTTCGACGTAGGAGTCCAACGCAGCGGCGTGTACAGACTGAAGACGCTCTGGAATAATCTTCATTTTCGAACTTCCCATGAGTTCGTCGGGAGAATACCCAAGTATACGTTCGATAGCAGGGTTCGCGTAAACAATATCGCTGTTCACATCGATCGTCAACATGCCTTCTGCAGCGTTCCCCACGAGAGTCCGATAGAACTCTTCAGAACGGACGATAGAACTATTCCTTGTCATTTACCTACTAGATAGGAAGTACGGAAGTAGAGCATAAACGGTTGCCGGTCGATTTTTTAGAGGATGTGTTATTCATATAACCTACACTTGATATAAGGAGATGAATCTGTGGTATCTGATGAGACAATTTTCTTTACTTAACAACACACCCACCACCGACTAGTGAGAAACCCGAACGCTCTTTATAATCTGACCAAAATTCCGATGTGCGCGTGCGAACGCGTAGAGAGGGAGTCCAGCCTGCAAGCAAGCCTCCCTCTCAATGCGGCTCCCGTATGGGAGCACCCGTGGGTAGTCTACGCGACGATTTAGTTGTGACGACGTGACTCTGATGAGCTTGCTCCCAGCACGACCGGTATAATAGCGAAGTCCCAATCATGTACACTACAGTAGAAGACGACATCTGCGGAGCATCAACCCTGTATAATGAGATGAATACTGGGCCGAACGAGAATCGTGGCGGTCCAGACTGTGGGGAAGTCTACACCGCTACTATCTAAAAAGCCACATGAGCGAACGTAACACGGTCATCAACGAAGTCATCGACCGCGTCGCTGAACTTGAAAACAAACACTCCGAAAGTCTGCCTCCACTAGCCAAAACAATCGACCCAGACGCACTAGAAGTCTTGGCGAGTGACGTTGATCGAATCGAATTTACGTATCTCGGATATTGTGTTGTGGTGACTGGTGAAGAAATACAAGTTAATGAAATAAACGGTGATAACAAAACATAGGTTAGTGAATATCCGGGTTGAATAGATCAGCCGGTGAATAGATATGTATTTTGCCATCCCAAGTTTGAATATGTGTGCGAATTACTGTATTCGGTACCTCATCAAACAATGACTGACAAGGAACGGCCACACAGTGTCTGTGACGTTACCACAGCCGAATTCCATCAGATTTTGAAGAAACTCGATGAATTTGAGGCTTCGAAGGAGATGGAAGAGGCAATCGAGCGTCATAGGGAGTCGATCAGGGATTAGGGGAAAGTCTAGCCCTGATGACTCCTTATTGGCTCGATGCTTTTCTTGGTGAAACCTGAGTACCGCGAATCAGCATCGGAACTATAACGGCCTATCTGACGGCAGCGGCACTCATTCTCGTGTCGTAATCTCGAACCGGACACCACCGAGTGTCTCACTCTCGCTAATATCGATACGCCAGTCGTGGGCTAAGACAATCTGGCGAACGCTTGCCATACCCATCCCAGTGCCGCCGTTATGCTCTTTCGTGGTGAACCCTTGCTCAAATACTTGCTCTCGATTTCCCTCCGGAATTCCCGGCCCATTATCCTCTAAGTAAATCCCGTCATCGAATGAGCCGACAGTAACGGTCACTGGCGACTCGCCGTGTTCTAACGAGTTCCCGAGGAGATTATCGAACATCCGCCGAACCGCTTCTTCATTCCCGTAGACTGTCGGTGTACCGTCAATTTCGAGCGATTCAATGTCACTGTGCCGGTCTAGTGACTCCCACGTCGTCTGAGCCACCGCACCGATGTCGATTTCTTTGTGTTCGCCGACGATCGTTCCTGACTCCAGTGCGTCGGCAACGTCATCGATCAACTGGCCCATCCGCTGTAACGATGGAAGTGCGTCTGCAACATGTTCGACGTCGCCGGTTTCGATCGCAAGCTCTAGCCGCCCTCGAACCGTCTGCAGGGGGTTCTGCATATCGTGTGAGAGCACGCCAGCAAGCGATCCAAACTCTTCCAACAGTTCCCGCCGTGCCGTCACGTCTTCCTGGAATCCAACAAAGTGTTCGACCTCTCCATCATCGTCAGTCAAGGGAGCGACTGTGACCCGATTCCAGAACAACTCTCCACCCTCCCGATAGTTCCGCAGCTCTACACTCACTGGATCTTCAGTCTCAACAGCACTGGCTAGCTCAGCGACGGGTTCGTCACGTGTGGCCTCGCCCTGTAGGAATCGACAGTTGCGACCCAGAACATTCTCCTTGGAATACCCAGTCAGTTCGGTGAAGCTGTCGTTCGCGTAGATGATCGGATTATCTGGCTGCTCTGGATCAGTAATCGTGATCCCGATTGGGGTTTGGTCCATTGCGCGTTCTTTGAGAGAGAGTTCGTTCCGGACGACTTCGGCGTCGTCAATCTCGGAGATAGTACAGATCAACGTCTCCTCATCGGTGTAGGCCAACCGATGATCGACGCTGACTGTCTCACCATCCTTTCGAACGTAATCGGTTTTCCCAACCCATTCACCGTCTTTCGCTTGGGGAAGCATCACCTCACGTGCGCGAGTCAGTTCCTCCTCCGGATATATCGTCTCCCAGTGCTGACCGAGCAGTTCCGTCCGCTCATAACCGACAATCTCGGCGTAAGCCTCGTTAGCATACATAAATTCGCCGTTCGTATCGAGGAGGCTGATACCGTCGTGAGCTGTTTCGATGGCGCGGAATCCTCTCGTGACCTGTGTTTCTGCGCGCCGACGAGCGACGGCTTGTTCAATGCGGTTTGCAAGCACCTCGTACTGTTCGGTGCCACCTGCTTTCTGCAGGTATTCAGTCACGCCAGCCGAGATTGCTTCGCTGGCAATCTCCTCACTTCCTTTCCCGGTAAACAGAATAAATGGAAGATCTGGTTCGTCTTCTCGGATAGATTCCAAGACCTCCAACCCGTTCAGTCCGGGCATATCATAATCACAGACGATACAATCCACGTCATTCTCGCGGGCAAGTTCGACACCGTCGGTCGGCGTCGTTTCTGTTTGGACATCGAAGAACTCCCGCTCACGCTCTAAAAACGTCGAAACTAGATCCGCAAAGCTCTGGTCGTCTTCGATATGGAGGATCGTCACACCGCCATCGACGTCTGAGAGGAGCGCACCCTCGTCAAGACTGCCGTCAAATTCAGAATACTCCTGATACGACGCCATCCCCTACCACTTGTTATGGAGATTTGATAAAGATTCGGTAGGGAGTTACGTCGGGGTGGTATCAGTTTGTGCCGTCTCTGTGGCTGTGACGGTCTCTAGTGGGAGTTCAACGACGAACACTGCGCCTGTTGGGTTGTTGTCTTCGACCCAGACAGTACCGCCGTACTGTTTCGTTAGCGTGTGAACGAGGTACAAGCCGATTCCTGAGCCGGGACTATCAACCCCCTTCTCGGCTTTCCCAAAGATCTGGTCTTTCTGACTGTCTGGCACTCCCGGCCCATCATCTGCCACTCGTACCTGCACGGTGTCACCGTGTTTTGCCCCACTGATTGTGACGTGAGGAGTTGTGCTATCGTTATGCCGGACAGCGTTCTCCAAAAGATTCCGGAACACCGACGACAGCATCTCATTCGCCTGAACAGAGACCGCTGGGAACTCACCAGCAATCTTGAAGTGAGCGCTCGAATGCCGTTCCCGGACTGTCCTTACCTCTGATTCAACTACTGCGCGGAGATTGATCGGTTTCAGATCTGCAACAGACTCATCTGTAAGCGACTCAACAAACGCCCGCGCTGTCTCAGTCAACTCTACGACCTGCTCAGAACTCTGAATCACACGTTCGAGTGCCTCCTCTCCCTCCGCATCCACGTGGTCCTCCAGTAATTCTGCCCACCCGAGTACCACCGTCATATCGTTTTGGATGTCGTGCCTGACAACTCGATTCAGCGCTTCGAGTTGCTCAGTCTTCTCTTCGAGTTCCTGCCGATAGGACTCACGCTCAGTGACATCCGTGATTGTCACGAGTTGTCCAGTCCGAACTTCCCCTGAGAGAAACGGTGTCGTAGCCACCTCGTAATACTGCGTCTCACCATCCTCTGAGACCTGCACAACTCCGCTTTCGGAGATGTGCTCGGCAAGAGTCTCGCTGACGACGGCAATCGAGTCCCCGATTGCATTGGGGAGTTCTGGGAAGATCGTTGCTGCAGCTTGGTTGTAGTCTCGAATCTGATCCGATTGGTCGAGGTAGATTGCTGGCTTCGACGTCCCGGTGGTCAGTCGAATCGCTTCGAATCGGTCGAAATAGACGAAGAGTGTTCCGACAGCAAAGATGGCGACACCCGGCGGTTCGTACATCAGGGGAAGTAACGTTCCGGACAGTTCACTGAGGATCGTGGCGATTGCTGGGATACCAGTGACACCGAAGAGAAGGACGAGCGGACGGCTATCGGTGCCGGTATGGTAGAGGCGTTCTGCGAGCATGAAGAATCCGACCATGATAACCGCGTACGAGAGACCGAGAACGACCCAGTACAATATCTGATGGTTGATTGCGAGATGAGGGAAGGGCTGTGTCGTCCACTGAGTGGTGAAGTAGAGGTTGTGGAGTGGGTTTGTGATTTTGAGCGCGATGAAGAACAGAAACACGGCCAGTGCTGGGTAGCGGAATGGCGTGTTCTGTAATGATCGGCCGGTGTATTCGGCACAGAACCAGACCCACGCGCCGACGGCGACGAACGCGAAAATGAATCCGGTGATGTACATCGCGGTTTTTCCCGTTGTTGTCGGCGCGAGCAAGTAGCCGAGGTATCCGCCACACCAAAGCGTAACCGACGCGAGAAACGCCACAAACGCCTTCCGTGTGCCTGGGTGCTTGATCTCGCGTGCCCGTGGAATACTCCCGAGACACGCCAGGCCCGAGACCGCAAAGAGAACAACGTAGGCGAAAAAGATGAACTCCATGTTGACTTCTGCTGTTCTCCCTATCTGCTGTTAGTCGTTATGGTTACACAGCCACTGAGTTTGGAAGCCGGTCAGACGAAGTAAGATGTAAACTCGGTGCAAAAATCTACGCAAGGCTGAATCCTCATTTCCTTCGACTCCAATAAACCGCGTTCGGGTCGCTCACGCGGAGAGTTCTAAAATACCTACACAGACCGGATATGACGCCGGGGTCGAGTGACTGATACACGCTTAGAGTTCACTATTTCTGGAGGCGGGCGATAGGCACGTCACCAGCTTCGTCAACTTCGGCCAGTCCATCCTCCGCCAAATCAGACAGTAACTCTCGAAGCCACTCCCGTCCATGCTCGCCGTCTGGTGTGTAGTCCACTCGAATCCGATGCCCGAGCGTGTCCAGTTCCATCTCGTCGTGTTCGCCGAGGAGTCGAACTATGCGTCCGCGGAACTGCCGCCGACTTCCTTCGAAACTCGGCTGTGTCGGCACGTCAGGCGCAGTGAAGTCACCGGTCTGGTAGGCGTGACACCATTCTCGCCAGGGACAACCTTCCTCGTCACACCGCGGTGTCTTCCCGCAAGCAACGCCGCCGAGTTCCATGATGGCGTTGTTCCAGATTCGGGACTCTCCAGCCGGCATGAGGGCGTTCGCTACGGTTTCGTAGTCCGGGTCGTCCGCATTATGGATTTCTGCAAATGCCCGATAGAGAACGCGCTTGACGTTCGTATCTACGACAGCATCACCGTTGTTGAACGCGAAGCTGGCGACAGCATTTGCCGTGTATGGCCCAACACCCATCAACTCCGCAAGTTCCGTCGGCTCCGTCGGGAACTGGCCGTTGTACTCTTCGGTAACCTGTTGAGCCGCCTCGTGGAGATACTTCGCGCGGTTGTTATAGCCGAGACTATGATTTGTCCAAAACCCGACGACATCGCTACGCTCAGCCTCAGAAAGGGCTTTGGCAGTTGGCCACTGGTCGAGAAACGCCTCCCAGGCATCGACGACGCGTCCAAGTTGGGTCTGCTGGCTCATCACCTCAGAGACAAGAATTTCGTACGGGTCTGTCGTCTCGCGCCAAGGGAACGAACGGTGGTCCGCTCGGTACCAGCTCCGTAATGCATCCTGTACGGATTCAGTGTCGGTTTCTGCGAACCATTGGGCCGACTCAGCAGTCATTAGCTCGTACTGAGGCTGTCTTCGATTTGTGTCTGCCGGTCATGAACGGCAGTCCCCCCACCAGTCCCAAGTAACTCTCAACCCAAATGGCGTACTATGAACGAGACCACCAGCGAACATCCTCTCGTTGCTCGACTCTATGACCCGGTTATGGCGCTTCCAGAGCAACTCGTTCTTGGACCGCACCGCGAGGCCCTAACCGCTGGCGTTAGTGGGTCGGTGCTCGATTTGGGTACTGGAACAGGGGTGCTGTTACCGTATTTTGCTGACAATCCTGAGGAAATGCCGGACGTGACTGCTGTTGAGCCTGACCCACACATGCGAGCGCAGGCTCGTGACCGGGCAAGCGACCTCTCTATCGAGGTTGACATTGTCGACGCCGGTGGTGAGGCACTGCCGTTTGCAGACAACGCCTTCGAGACAGTCTGTGCGTCGTTCGTTTTCTGTACCATCCCTAACCACGAACGTGCCCTGTCTGAAGTTGCACGGGTACTGAAACCCGGCGGCGAGTTCCGTTTTCTCGAACACGTCCGCGGCGAAGATATCGCTGGTATCGCCCACGACATATTTGCGCCGTGTTGGCATGCAGTCGCCGGTGGCTGTAATCTGAACCGCGAAACAGACCGACTCTTTCTCACCGATGACCGCTTCAGGACTGTCGAGTTCGAACGTAGCGAAGGGATCGCTGGGACCGTGTTACCGGTAGTTCGAGGTCGTCTCGTTTGTCGGCCCCAGTCTCTCAGAGACCGTCTCCTCCCCTCGAAATGGATATCATAACTCGCGAAAGACGCAAGCCTTATGTACATTATTGTCCAATAGTGACCAAGAATGGCTAATCAAGAGGAGCTTGCCCCTGCAGTCGGGTCGATACTGGCTGCTGCCCGCGACCGTGAAGGCGGGGACGAGCGTGTTTCGGTGAACGCCCGGTCACTTCCGGAAGCGATACATTCGACGGAAGCAGCCGGTCATGTGCCGATAATCGCCGAAATCAAACCCACCTCACCGACGACCGCCGGTGAGCGCTCCGATGACCCGGCGACACTCGCCCAAGAGATGGTGGCAGGGGGCGCAACGGCGCTGTCGGTTCTGACCGAGCCGGACCATTTCGGCGGTTCGGCCAATGCACTTGAGAAGGTTCGCGCCGCGGTTGAGGTGCCCGTTCTTCGGAAAGACTTCATACTCGATGAAGCCCAACTCGATACCGTCAAGGCAGATATGGTGTTGCTCATCGCCCGGTTTATCGATGACCTCGAATATATGATTGCTGCAGCCAACGAGCGAGGGTTTCAGGTTCTCGTCGAGACGCACACAGCCAAGGAAGTAGAGCAGGCAGTTGACGCCCAAGCCGATATTATCGGCATCAACAACCGTGACCTGCGTAAACTGTCAGTTGACCTCGGGACCGTCGAGCAGGTTGCTCCACATGTCCCGGATAACGTGACACTCATCGCTGAAAGCGGCATCAGTGCCCCGGAAGACGTTCGGCGGATGCGCGATAGCGGTGCTGATGCGTTGCTTGTTGGGTCAGCCATCATGGATGGGCCGGTTGAGAACAACACACAAGAGCTGGTGACTACAGAAACACCACACGGAAAAGGAGACATATGAGTACAGAGAGGCCGTTCGGGAAATACGGAGGACAGTACGTGCCGGAAGCGTTGATGCCGGCGCTCGAAGAACTCAATGAGGCATACGAGCGGTACGTCCTCAACAATGAGGACGGATTTGTCGACGAATTCCGGGAACGACTGCGAGATTTTGGGGGGCGACCCACGCCCCTCCAGTACGCAGAGCAACTCTCAGCTCGCTACGACCGTGACATCTATCTCAAACGTGAAGACTTGCTCCATGGCGGAGCGCACAAACTAAACAATGCGCTCGGACAGGTGTTGCTGGCTAAGTACATGGGCAAAGAGCGCATCATCGCCGAAACTGGAGCAGGCCAACACGGCACCGCAACAGCGATGGCCGCGGCTCATCTGGACATGCCCTGTGAAATCTACATGGGGGAAACCGATATCAGCCGCCAGCGACCAAATGTCTTCAGGATGCGTCTCAACGGCGCGGAAGTGAACCCAGTTACGACCGGTCGCGGGACGCTTAAAGAGGCAATCAGCGAGACGATGCGAGACTGGGCAGCGACCGTCGAGCGCACCCATTATGTTATCGGTAGCATCGTCGGCCCGGCCCCGTTCCCGTCGATGGTCCGAGATTTCCAAGCAGTCATCTCCGAGGAAGCCCGCGAGCAACTTCGAGACCAGACCGGCTCGCTTCCGGATTCGGTAGTTGCCTGTGCCGGCGGCGGCTCAAACACGATGGGGACCTTCCATCACTTCGTCAAGGACGACGACGTTGGTCTCTATGCTGTAGAGGCCGGTGGTGACTCCCTCTCCGTTGACGAGGAAGCTGGCGTGGCACCTAACTCCGCCTCACTATCGACAGGCGAAGAAGGTGTACTCCATGGCGCACGTACCCGTCTCTTGCAGGACAGTGACGGCCAGATTCTCGAATCTCACTCGGTGTCGGCTGGACTTGATTATGCCGGTGTGGGTCCCGAACTTGCCCACCTCGTCGATACCAACCGAGTAAGTCCCGTCAACGTTGATGACGAGCTGGCGCTCAATGCTTTCCATCGACTCTCACAGACAGAGGGCATTATTCCGGCACTTGAAACGGCGCATGCCTTTGGCTTCCTCGAAGCGGTCGAGGCGGGCAAACGCGACGCTGCACTCGGGGAGACCGTCGTCGTTAACGTCTCTGGCCGGGGCGACAAAGATCTCGAAACCGTTGTCGAAGAGACAACCGCTCGTGATATCGATGCCGGACCGGATATGGACTTGTTCCGGCAGGTCGGTCGTTCTGCGGGTGATGGAAAGTGAGTCTCGAAGCCGTCTTCAGCGAAGAATCGGCGTTTATCCCCTATCTCGTTGCCGGCGACCCGACATATGAGGAGTCTATGGAGTATGTTGAAGCACTCGCCCGTGGTGGGGCAGACATTATCGAACTCGGCTTGCCGTTTTCGGAGCCAATTGCCGAGGGACCCACGATTCAGCAGGCTATCGTTCGGGCACTCGATGGCGGGATGACTCCCGACCGGTATTTCGAATTTGTCGAGGAGCTAGCTGTCGACCCGACGCTTGTCTGTATGACCTACTACAATCTCGTCTACCAGTACGGTGAGTCGGACGGTCCCGAGTCGTTCGTCGAGCGGGCAGCCACAGTTGGTATCGAAGGACTTGTCATTCCTGACCTGCCGGCTGAAGAAGCTGACCAGCTTCGGGCTGCATGCGACGAACACGGGCTAGACCTGGTTTTCATCGTCGCTCCGACAACGACACAAGAGCGCCTCGAACGAATTCGCGAGCAGGTTTCGGGCTATATCTATGTTCAGGCTCGACTGGGAACAACCGGAGCGCGGGCTGATCTATCGGACCGCACTGCAGAGACGCTCGCGCGCATTGAAGACTGGCAGGTACCGAAGGCAGTCGGTTTCGGGATTGCAACCGGTGACCACGCACAAGCGGTCATCACTGCAGGGGCTGACGGCATCATCGTTGGCTCGGCGCTTGTCGATATCGTAGCCGATGGTGACAACAAGGGTATAAATACGACCGAAACAGCCTCTCGAATAGAGAACAAAGCACAGGAACTCAAAGACGGTGCACTCGCTGGAACCAGCCAGCAGCCAGCACCGGAAAAGCAGTAATCAACTCATACGACATATGCACACAGGAGGTCAGCGAACACGATGAACACAGGCGTACAGGCACGACTAACACGAATCAGTACAGACGAACGATACCTCATTGTCCCGATGGACCATGGTCTCACGCTCGGGGCAGTCGGCGGGCTTGCAGATATCGAGTCAACAATTGCTGCCGTCACCGAAGGTGGTGCCGATGCGGTTCTCACCCAAAAGGGCATCGCACCGCGCGTTCACGGAAATAAGAACGGGAAGGGATATATCGCACACCTCAACGGGTCGACAACAATCGGTCCCGACGAACGAGATAAGCGTCTCACTGGCACCGCCAAAGACGCAGTCCGTGCTGGGGCTGACGCTGTCTCGATGCATCTCAATGTCGGCAGTGAGTACGAACCCAAGCAGATTACCGACCTCAACGAGCTAACGACAGAGGCTGCGGAGTATGGCATGCCAGTGCTTGCGATGAGTTACGCCCGTGGGCCGGATGTTCGGGACCCAGAGGATGACCCCGATGGATACGCCGAAGACGTAGCCCATGCGGTCAGGCTCGCCGAGGAACTCGGTGCTGATGTGGTCAAAACCGGCTACACCGGGAGTCCTGAAACGTTTGAACGCGTTGTTGAGGCGACCCGATTGCCTGTCGTCATCGCCGGCGGAAGCAAAGGAACCGACGAAGAGACCCTAGAGATGGTTGCCGGCGCGATGGATGCTGGAGCTGCAGGAGTCTCAATGGGACGGTCTATATTCCAGCACCGCGCACCCGGTGCCATCACTGAGGCAATATCTGGAGTCGTTCACGAACGGAAATCACCACACGAAGCGGCCGACAAAACCGGTTTGACTGTCGAACCCTAGTCCTGCGTACGCAGCTCGGTTGGTTCTTTAATCGAGTTGTCTGTCTGCTTGTTCTGTCGACTCTCAGTAGAAGAATCATCGGTGAGTGCATTCTTTCCTGCATAGACCAGGCCAAAGATACCAAATGCGAGGACGGCATCGGTGTATCCGACAGTTATCTGGCCTACGAAAAAGTTGGTCAGCCCGAGCGACTGCTCGGAAACGACAGACTGGATAATCAGCGCAGCCCAGCAGATGACAAAGAGGTTCCGTAGCTTGGCAAACAGCAATCGTCGGCCGTCAGAGACTGTTTTGGCACTCCTCTCTGTTGGCCCAAAGAGAAGATAGCACCCAGTCAGGTATCCGACGAAAACGAGTCCGTTCATCAGCGATTCAGCAGCCCCTGACACAAGCCACGATGCCAGTGCTGCCCATGGGGTGAAGACAAACACAGCAAACAGAACGGCAAACAGCCGTCTAGAGGGAGAGACAAGCCGGTTAAAGACAAGCCCGAGGGCAGAAAGAACAACAGTGTACCCCACGAACCGCATAACGGACTGTTGGCGCCCGGCAGCTGTTACCTCGACAGTTGCGACATCCTGTGCCATGAGTATGTACGTAATCGCCATTGCTGCCGGCGGTATCGTCGAAATAAGGAGAAAGCGGCGGGGGCCGGATGGCTGACGGAGCGCAAGCAGCGCGAATAAGACCGCGCCAAGCAGGAACATTCCTGCGGTAAACAGGTACAGACGCGATTGTCCGATGAGAAGCTGTTCAGTCATCTGTACTTACCTCCATCTCAGGGTTCGTTTCCTGTGAGACGTGGAATGTGCCCATTATTTCGGCCAGTTCCTGTGCCTCACCGTCGAGTTCTCTCGCTAACTGTGCAACAGTTTCTGTCGACGCGGTTACTTCCTGAGCCGTTGCGGAGACATCCTCCGTGTGGTTGGATGTCTGCTCGGAAATCTCGGAGACATTGTCGACGATCGACGAGAGTTCCTGTGCCGTCCCTGCCTGCTCGTCGGCAGCCTCGGTTATCTGTTGGATGCTCGTGTCAACAGCATCAATATCGTTGGAGATTTGATTCAATCGTTGCTGTAGCTCCGAAACATCCGAAGCCGCAGTACGTATCGTTTCATCAACCTCTTCGACGCCAGCTGCCGTTTCTTTGGCCCGCTTACGGACGTGCTGGAGCGTCGTCTCAATATCTTCGACGCCGGTCATCGCCTCTTCGGCGAGTTCCTTGACTTCGTTCGCGACGACCTCAAACCCTTCTCCACCGGCCCCCACATCGGCGCGTGCGGCTTCGATGTTCGCGTTTAACGCGAGTATGTTGATTTGGTCCGCGATATCGTCAATAGTGGCAATAACCGACTCGATTTGCTCAGCCTCCGCGACGAGGGTATCGACTGTCTCGACTACCTCTGCAGTTCGCTCAACGGATTGTTCAATCTGGTCGGCAGTCGTCGCTGAAATCTCCTGTCCCTCAGCAGTTATGCGGCTGACAGCAGCCGATTGAGACGCAATTTCGGCAGTCGTTGACGCTACTTCTTCGGTTGAGGCTGAGAGCTGGCTAATCTGGCTGGCCGCATCGTTGAGTTCTGTTGTCTGCTCGTCTGCACCGTGTGCGATTTCTTGAATCGCCTCCGCTACATCGTTGCTACCACGGCGGATTTCCTGACTCGACGTATCAAGTGTCGTAGACGTCTCGTCGATACGTTCAGCGGAGGTTTTGGCTCTGGCTACTGCTATACTGAGTCTGTCAACCATTTCGTTGAACGAGTCTGAAATCTCTTGCATCGCCTTGTCCTCGGTTGACACAGTTGTTCGCTGCTCAAGATCACCGTTGGCAGAAGCCGCCATCGCCGACGAGAGTTGGTCAGCGACTTTAAGCAGTTCGTCGTTTTGTTCCTGTACTTGTTCGGTAAGTCGCTCAGCGTTCTCTTTGGCGTTCTCCGAGCGCTCGCGCTCTTCTTGTATCCGCTTGCGCGTCTCATCAAGGTCTGTCACCATCGTATCCAGCGAGTTGCGCATTACCCGAAGCGAATCGTACAGGTCTGCAATTTCGTCAGTTCGCCTCGTCGATATTTCGATATCAAACTCCCCAGCCCCGATGCGCTCGGCCCGGTTGCTGAGTCGACGTAACGAAAGCGCCACATTCCCGCCCAAAATGATGCCAGCAAGACCGAGGTTCAACAACATGAGGACAACAAGTCCAGTTATTGCTGCGATACCTCGTTGTGCCGCTTCTTCTGGGGGGCTGCGACTAACGTGTAATCCGAATAATACTGCAAAAAACAGTGTCAGGAGAAATATACCAGCTAAAATACCACTTATTTTATAGCTGTATCGCCTTCGGATTCGGTTAATTGCGTTTACCATATGACACGTTTTACGATAACATCTCACACAACCGAGGACTATTACTAAAATGTTATGTGCAAAATATCGGGTATGATACGCAGAAAAATTCCAAATCATAAATCCGTAAGGCGGGCTATCGAGTCGATTGCAGAATCCTTTTTACGACGCTGGACGGTGAACTGTCCAATGACGGCTTGGAGGCATTACTCATGACAATAGATGACCGAATCGAGGAGCTACGCGAGCTTCGCGAGGAGGCTGCAAAAGGCGGTGGGCAAGAACGCATCGAGAAACAACACGACCGCGGGAAAATGACTGCTCGTGAGCGAATCGAGTATTTCCTCGATGATGGAACGTTTACTGAGTTCGACCAGTTCCGAACGCACCGGTCACATGCCGCTGATATGGAGGACAAAGAGTTCCTCGGTGACGGTGTCGTGACGGGTTACGGTGACGTCGACGGTCGAACTGTCTTCGTCTTCGCGCATGACTTCACAATTTTCGGTGGGTCACTGGGCGAGGTGTTCGCAGAGAAAGTGACAAAAGTGATGGACAAGGCGATGGAGACAGGGGCACCAATCATCGGTCTAAACGACTCCGCTGGGGCACGCATTCAGGAAGGTATCGATTCGCTTGCGGGCTATGCAGAGATTTTCCACCGTAACCAGCAAGCAAGTGGTGTTGTTCCACAGATTTCCGCAATCATGGGGCCGTGTGCAGGCGGGGCGGTCTACTCACCGGCTATCACTGATTTCATCATGATGGTTGAAGACACCAGTCACATGTTCATCACCGGCCCGGATGTCATCGAGACAGTCACCGGCGAACAGGTCGGCTTCGACGAGCTTGGGGGGGCAAACACCCATGCCTCTGAGTCTGGCGTTGCTGACATCACCACAGGCGACGAGGAAGCAGCACTCGACGACCTTCGGCACCTCCTCTCGTATCTGCCCCAGAACAATGTCGAGGACCCACCCCGAGTCGACCCATGGGACGACCCTGAACGTAAAGACGAGGAACTCACATCAATCGTTCCTAACGCGCCACAGAAACCTTACGATATTATCGATGTTGTCGACAGCGTTACTGATGAAGGCTCGTTTTTCGAGGTGGGCGAAGCATTTGCACGTAACCTTGTCACCGGGTTTGCCCGTTTAGACGGTCATGCCATCGGTGTCGTTGCCAATCAGCCTCGGGTCAACGCGGGAACACTGGATATCGACTCCTCGAAGAAAGGCGCACGATTCGTCCGATTCTGTGACTCCTTTAATATTCCAATCCTCACGTTCGTCGACGTACCCGGATTCATGCCGGGCACGGATCAAGAGCACAATGGTATCATTATGGAGGGGGCAAAGCTACTCTACGCGTTCTCCGAGGCAACAGTTCCGCTAATGACAGTCATCACTCGGAAGGCATACGGTGGGGCGTACGATGTGATGGCTTCGAAACATATCGGTGCGGATGTTAACTACGCGTGGCCAACCGCTGAAATTGCCGTCATGGGACCGAAAGGTGCGGTCAACGTGCTTTACGACGACGAGCTAGAAGCCGCCGAGGACCCTGAAAAGCGCAGACAAGAGCTTATCGACGAGTACCGCGACCAGTTCGCCAACCCGTATATTGCGGCTGACCGCGGGTTCGTCGACGACGTATTGGAACCTCCAGAAACCCGGCCACAGCTAATCAGCGACCTCGAAATGCTGCGTTCGAAACGGAAATCACAGCCCGAACGGAAGCATGGCAACATCCCACTCTAACATGGACGAGACGATAACGCTCTCGACCGACTCGGGCGCACTGACTGTGCCCGAAAACGCCTCCCCGGAGCAGGTTGCCGCTATCGTCGCGGCAGTCGGGGCACATATCCGGGACCAGCGAGCAGCGGCTGCCTTGGCGGCAGACTCCGGAAGCGACGAAGAGACATGGGACGGAAATCGGTTCTCATTTGCGGGCCGACTGGAAGGGTTGAACGGCAGTGGGAATAGAGTCCCACGGACCGCACCAACTGACGGGTGGACAGCAGCAGGCAGACGGGATCGGTTCAATAGGTAAACACAAGGTGATACACATGAAGGACAATGGATTCGAGAAAATACTGATTGCGAACCGTGGCGAAATCGCTGTGCGGGTCATGCGGGCCTGCCGTGACCTCGGCATCGAGACCGTTGGGGTCTACAGCGACGTTGACAAACATGGCGGCCATGTTCGGTACGCCGACGAAGCCTACAACGTCGGCCCCGCTCGGGCCGCCGACTCATATCTGGACCACGAGGAAATTATCGACACCGCAAAGCGATCCGGTGCAGATGCAATTCACCCCGGCTATGGGTTCCTCGCTGAAAACGCTGAGTTCGCGGACAAAGTCGAGAAAACAGACGAAATTACATGGATTGGCCCATCGAGCGATGCGATGGAGCGCCTCGGCGAAAAGACGAACGCCCGAACGATTATGCAGGATGCAGACGTGCCAATTGTTCCGGGAACGACGAACCCTGTCGACTCGGCGGACGAAGTCATCGAGTTTGGTGATGAGTATGGGTACCCAGTTGCTATCAAGGCCGAAGGTGGTGGCGGTGGCCGCGGCATGAAAGTCGTGCGAAGTGCCGATGAGGCCGCCGACAAGCTTGAAAGCGCAAAACGCGAGGGTGAGGCGTATTTCGACAACGCCTCAGTCTATCTGGAGCGGTTCCTCGAAACGCCTCGCCACATCGAAGTACAGATTCTTGGCGACGAGCAGGGTGATGTGCGTCATCTCGGTGAGCGTGACTGCTCGCTTCAGCGACGCCACCAGAAAGTTATCGAGGAAGGACCCTCTCCAGCAATCTCAGAGGAGTTGCGCGAGAAAATTGGGGAAGCAGCCCGCCGTGGCGTCAAGGAAGCAGACTATACAAACGCTGGAACCGTCGAGTTTCTCGTCGAGGAAGACCCTGGGCGAGACCCTGATGAGTTGCTCGGCCCGGAGACAGACTTCTATTTCCTCGAAGTGAATACCCGTATTCAGGTCGAGCATACGGTCACAGAGGAGATTACGGACATCGACATTGTCAAGTGGCAAATTCGTATTGCCGAGGGTACACCACTCTCTTTCGAGCAAGACGACGTCGAGATTGCGGGGCATGCCTTTGAGTTCCGCATCAACGCAGAGAATGCAGCAGACGAGTTTGCGCCGGCAACCGGTGGTTCATTGAATACGTACGACCCGCCAGGTGGTATTGGCGTTCGTCTTGACGACGCGTTGCGGCAGGGTGATGAGTTGGTTACCGACTACGACTCGATGATTGCCAAACTGGTCGTCGCCGGCTCGGACCGGACAGAGGCGATTACCCGGAGCAAACGCGCGCTGGGCGAGTTCGACATCGAGGGAATTGTCACAATAATTCCGTTCCACCGGCTGATGCTTGATGACGAGCAGTTTGTCGCCGGGAAACACACAACGAAATATCTCGACGAGCACATCGACCGCTCGCGCATCACTGACGCACAAGAACAGTGGGGAACCGAGACCGCCGGCAGCGACAGCGAAGACGTAACAACCCGTGAGTTTACCGTTGAGGTGGACGGACAGCGCTTTGGTGTCGAACTCGAAGAGCACGGCGCGCCCGCAGTTCAGGTCCAAGAAGCTGAGGCGTCGTCAGAACGTCCTGGCCGCGCTGGCCCGGGTGATGACGACAATGAAACCGAGGTTGCTGGTGAGGGCGAGACAGTCACTGCGGAGATGCAGGGAACCATTCTTGAAGTCAACGTTGACGAAGGCGACGATGTGTCACAGGGTGACGTGCTGTGTGTACTAGAGGCGATGAAAATGGAAAATGACGTTGTCGCAGAGTACGGCGGGAGCGTCGAAGAGGTGCATGTCTCGGGAGACGAGAGCGTCGACATGGGCGACCTCTTGTTCGTCATCGACTGAGGGTTCGTCGTTGCCGGTGCCAACGTCTCCGACAGCAAGTACGGCCTCATCGTCTAAGACCCAAACCACCATTACGGACCGCACCGACGGCATGAGTATGCAGGAGACGCGAGCGCAAATTCTCGAAGCGCTATCTGCGGAGCCAGTGACTGGCCCGGAGCTTGCCCAGCAACTGGATGTGACGCGTGCCGCCGTCTGGAAGCACATTGAAGCACTCCGAGAGGCGGGCTTTGAGATATCGAGTTCCGGCACCGGCTACGAGCTTGTGGAGGTCCCCGAATACGGTGGGGAGGCAATCGAGTTCGGCCTGGAGGCTCCTTTTGCTGTCGAATATCACGACGAAATCGGAAGCACGAACCATCGTGCTCGGGAAATCGCCACTGATGGCAACGAGAACGTTGTTGTCGTCGCAGACAAGCAAACCGGTGGACGAGGTCGACTCAACCGTGACTGGTCGTCTCCGAGCGGTGGTATCTGGCTTTCCGTACTGCTACGGCCGACAATCCCGCCGACACACGCGCCAATTGTGACAATGGCCGCTGCGGTTGCGACCGCACGAGCTGTCGAAACCACCGGTGTCGAGCCGACAATCAAGTGGCCAAATGATATACTGGTCGATGGAAAGAAACTCACAGGGATTCTCACCGAAATGGAAGGGGAAGCTGACAGAATTTCCTGGCTCGTTGTCGGTATCGGACTCAACGCGAATGTCGACAAAAGCCAGCTACCGGAGGATGCAGACGCAACCAGCCTGCAGGTTGAGTGTGGAGCAGTTGACCGCAGACATGTCGTCAAAACAGTACTCGAAACATTGAGTGACCTGCTTGCAGAGACTGACAACATTCTGCCAGCATGGCGGTCTCTATCAGGAACACTCGGCCGGCACGTCAGAGTCGAGACGCCGAACGGAACAGTTACCGGCAAAGCAGTTGACGTAGCGTTCCCCGGCGCACTCATTGTCGAGACCGACAACGGCACCGAACGTGTGACTGTCGGCGACTGTGAACATCTCCGCCCCCAGTAGTGACGAGTCCATTACCCGGTGACTGTGGTGGGCCTACTGTTTAGCACGGGTGGCATCTTCTATTGGGATAGTCATCACGGGAATCGAAACGGTTCGAACGACTCGCTCGGCGACACTCCCAAGCAACAATCGCTCGGCACCGGAGCGCCCGTGTGTTCCCATGATAATGATATCACAGCTGTTGTTCTCTGCGTAGTCGACGATTTCAATGGGTGGATCGCCGTCGAGAACTGTTGTCTCGACAGGAATTGTGTCAGCTCGCGTCGCCACCGCATCGAGTGATGCCTGTCCCTCAGCTTCGAGAGCCTTTCCAAGGCCTTCCCACGTCGATTCTGTTGGTAAACCGCTTAACGAGGCGGTATCTTTCACGTAGACGGCCTGTATCGTCGCATCGTGTATCTCAGCGATTTCGATTGCCTGGCTGATAACCGAATCCATCTCTTCTGAGCCGTCGGTTGGGAGGAGTATGCTGTTGTACATATGATAACATACAACGAGCAGGTATTTAATTCCAGTTGCAGATTGTTAGGAACTGGAGTTCCACGGATAGATAACCTCGGAAACATCGTCCACGCTGGCTCGTCGGACAACTGCTCGGACGGGGTCGGTCACGCCCGCGAGGTTCGGAGACTCCCCGTCAAGGATGAGCAAGGCCGCATCTCGCCCCTCTTCGATGCAGCCACAGTTAAAGCCTGCAATATCTGCCCCGTAATGCGTCGCCATTGAGAGGACCTCACGGCTGGAGACATCGGTAACTCTCTCTGTAAACGCCATCTCTCGGAACATCGAGGGGCTATTGAGCATGACGTTATCTGTCCCAAGGGCAACTGTCGTCCGGTCAAGCAGAGAGCTAACTGGGGGAAGCCCGACGCCTGTTGATGCATTCGAGCGCGGACAGACAACAACCGGAGTCTCGCTGTCTTCGATGCGTTCCAAATGGAGAGGGTCTGGGTGGACCATGTGGACGAGAAAATTTGGCTCCAGATCGAGTGCTGGATTGATATCGCTACTATCGACCTCTCCGGCGTGAATACCGAACAGTTTGTCCGCGTCACCAGTCGCTGTTCGCTCACTCGTAAACTCACCGTCACTCGCAGCGCTTGCACCGAATCCGTCGCTTGCCTCTATCGCTTCGACAGTTCCCCGGCCCAAAATACGCCCTTTCAGGGGAACTCTATCGAGGACATCGTTGATGAGCTCTACCCCCGGAACGCCACCCTCGCGGAACTCGATAAATGCGGCTGTTCCGGTTCGCTCCATCAACGCCAGTGAGTTCGACATCGCAGTGCGTTTTCTCTCGTTTGTTGCTTGACTGAGCAGTTGATGTTTGAGCCCGTTCGGAGGGGCGACGAGTTCTTCGAGTGAGAGTCCCTCTCCGGCACCTTTGGCGATAGAATCTCCAAGATGGGTGTGCGCGTTTACGAAGGCTGGGAGAATGATATTAGAGCTCCGGGCCTCCCCTTCTTCGATGTCCTGAATGTGGCCATCCTCAACGACAACCCGACCCTGTACTGGGTCGAACAGACGGCCAGCGAGGATGGTCCCTTCGAGTAACATGGGTAGGTTTGACGGAGGGATACTACTTGTATCTCAGGATTGAGATATCACGAAACGGTGTGTTTGAGTTCATGAGACGACTGCACCAATGATTCTTAATGTAGTGGCGGTCTACTGAATGTTAATGGCACTCTCAGCACTGATTGGGGTAGATGTCCTCCTGTTCTTAGGGATCGGGTTGCTTGGCGGTGCCCACTGCATCGGGATGTGTGGGCCACTCGTGACCATTTATGCACAGAACATGGGGGCAACCCGCACAGATGGTGGCACTCAAACCGCAACTGCAGGCGGGCGAGGAGCGCACCTGACACTGTTCGAGGTGCGTCAACATGCTCTATTTAACATCGGCCGGACAATCAGTTATACACTCATTGGCGCGCTGATGGGGGCTATTGGCGGCTTGCTTTATCTGAGCATGGATGAGGTGACGACAGTTGCAAACAACGTTCGCGGTGTTGTCGGTGTCGGCATCGGTGCACTTGTCGTCGTGATGGGCGGGTACTACCTCGCTGGCCGGACGACTATGGGCTTTCACCTCCCCGGGACAAGTCGAGTGTCAGCATGGATGACAAACTGGGTTGAACGACTCGCTGGCGGGCCCGGTATCATGGGCCTCGGTGCGCTGCACGGACTGTTGCCTTGTCCAATTCTCTATCCAGCATACCTCTATGCCTTTGCGAGTGGCTCAGCACTGGCAGGCGGTGTTGCACTCGCCTCACTTGGCGTTGGGACAATTCCGGCTGTCTTTATCTATGGAACCCTCATCGACAGTGTTGACGCCGCTCATCGTCGTCGCCTTCACCGGGTTCTTGGTCTCGCCTTCATCGTTCTCGGGTATATTCTGTTTGCTCATGGCTTGATGAGCCTTGGGTACCATATCCCCCACCCTGGCCTGCCGTTTTGGAGCCCACTTGACTCCCCGATGGGTCACTAGCTTCGACACCTCGCGCTCTATTCGTTCTCATTCGACGACTGTACCACAACGTGAAAACAAGAGGAGCCCTAACAACAGAACAATGGGACTACCGGATCCGTCAACGTTATCGAGACGGGATTATCTGCGAGCATTGGTTGCTGCCGGTGGTACTGCTGCCCTCGCTGCCTGTGTCGATGCGCCTGGGGATACATCTGTTCCGGCGGGCGATCCGACAGAACGCCCACCACGTCAACATGCCTGGAATGGCGTGCTCAGAGCTGACGACGATGGGAATCCCCAGTCGCCCGAACACCACGTTCTGCTCGCACTGGAACTGAGCGCTACTATCACACAGGAGACACGAGAGCAAGTCGAGATGGCTCTCCGTTCTCTGGAATCTGCGTATGCCTATGACCCCGCTGGCTTGCTGTTTACCGTTGGCTATACGTCGTCGTACTTCGAGCGGGTTGGCAGTGACTCACCTGTGCCAGAGCCGGAAACGATGACGACGCTCGAATCACCAGAGTTCGACGACTTCGATGCGATAGTACACCTGGCGAGTGATAACCCCGAGGTTGTACTTGAAGCCGAAGAAGCGCTCTTTGGCGAGGTGTCGCCTAACGGTGCTAAGATGGATGCGACGTTCGAAGGCGTGTTTGAGCGTGGTGAGCCACGTCGGACTGGATTTATTGGGCCGGGACTACCCGCCGAACACACCGACATGCCGGAAGTGCCCGATTCGATTCCGGAGGACGCACCCTTTTTTATGGGTTTTCGGTCAGGGTTCGCCGAAAGTCAGGCTCCGGAGAGTCGGGTAACAATACAAGAGGGACCCTATTCCGGAGGAACGACAACACATATCGAATCACTCACACTGCAACTCGAAACGTGGTTCGAACAGGACAACCACTTCCAGCGTGTAGCAAAGCTGTTCAGCCCCGAGCACGCGATGGACGAACGCGTCGGCGAGATAGGCAAAAAGCTCGAACGGGAGACGGGAGTTGCCGGCGAAATCGCCGAGAGAACCGAACAGGATGCCCGCGAGCTCGGAACCGTCGGTCACGCACAGAAAGCCGCACGCGAGCGGGATGAAGACGGGGCACCACCATTGCTCCGTCGGGACT
Organism: Halovenus rubra; assembly: GCF_026586665.1. Lineage (GTDB taxonomy): Archaea > Halobacteriota > Halobacteria > Halobacteriales > Haloarculaceae > Halovenus > Halovenus rubra. The sequence continues at coordinate 3,133 of NZ_JAODIY010000018.1, read as the reverse complement.
TTAATACGACCGACAATGGGACACCGGGAGTCCACTTCCTTGCACACCAGCGGCGTATCGCGGATTTTGCCCGTGTTCGTCAAGCGATGGCTGGTGAAGATATCGCCGGAGAAGGTGTCGGTAAGCGACTCAATAACGGCATTCTTCAGTATGTGTTCGTCCGTCGACGAGGGAACTTTATTATCCCGCCACGGGACAACCGGGCGCTGCCTGCTGATTAATACTCATGACATCGAATGAAGACACGACAGTACACGAGCGGAATCGCTTGCCACGAAGACAGATTCTTGCCGGTGGGTCAGCAACGCTGCTCACAGCGTTAGCCGGCTGTCTTGGCTCCGATGGCGACGGAGACAACAAGTCAGGACCTGACGAGTCAACACCGACACCGCCGCCAGTCGCAGACACTGACAGTAGCCCACAAATCCCAGAAGTCTCGGACCCACCAGAGGCAGTCTACCGGCCAGCTCACATGGCGGACATGAACCACCTCGGCGCGGTCGAAGCCGGACCGTACATGGTGAGTCCGATGCTCAGCTATCCTCACTCGTTCTGGTTAGTCACCGGCTCCAAGGCCGAACGGGTCCGTCCGCAGGGACCGGGAGTACACCTGATGTTCTCGGTCTGGGACAGACAAACAGGAACGGTATTACCAGTTGATGTCGGAGCACAGACACAGGTTCGCCGCGACGGCGAGATTGTCGACACACGGTCGCCCTGGCCGATGATTTCTCAGACGATGGGCTTCCATTTTGGCGACAACATCTCGCTTGCTGGACCGGGAACGTACACCGTCGAGGTCCAGTTGAACCCGATAACAGTCAGGCGCACCGGTGAGTTTGCAAACACATTTGAAACAACGCAGACGGCCACGTTCGAGTTTGAGTTCGACGAAGAGCTACAGGAACAGCTTGTCAATAATATCACATACTTCGACAAAAAACAGTGGGGCAAACAAGAAGCATTGGAGCCAATGGGTGGCATGAGTATGGGTGGTGACGAAAGTACACAGGGAACATACGAGGGCGGCTCGGATATGAACGACGGCGGCGATGGTTCGAAGATGGATGACGACAGCGGAATGGAGATGGGTGGTGGAATGATGCCTTACTCGTCACTCCCGGCTGCCAACTCCTATCCCGGACAGGCAGTTGGTGAACCGACAAGCGGAGACGCCTCCTTCGTGGTTCGGTATCTGACCGACACAGCACCCGTTGAGGACGGCTATCTGTTCGTCTCGGCACGGACACCGTACAACCGCGTTCCGCTTGCTGACATGGCACTCTCAGTTACAGGCGCAGTTGAGGGAGAGTTGGTCCAGACTCTCGACAGCAACCTCGGTCATCACTACGGTCTGGCTGGAAGTCTCGCGCCGGGTGATACTGTGGAGTTGACCGTCGACTCACCGCCCCAGGTGGCACGCCACGTTGGGTACGAGACTGCCTTCCTTGAGATGGAATCGATGACTGTGGAGGTATCAGAGTGACTGCTCTGTTCGATGGCGGCCCAACGGAATCGAACAGGCGAGAGTATCTTACAGGATTGACAACTGCCGGCTCCCTCGCCCTTGCTGGCTGTCTCGGAGACGACAGCAGCGACGATGAGCAAAACGAGACCGAGAGCTACGACGACGTTGACGAGGAGCGCCGCATCGACGGCGAAATACTCCGTTCCTCGTTCCCGATTCGGTTGTACGATACGAACTCCAAAGAGCGCGTTTCCGAGGTACACTGGCATACTGAGTTCAGTCACTGGCATTTTGTCCCATTCGAGATACCTCTCGAAGAGTACCGTCCTGTCAATGCTCGCGTCTACAACGCCGAAAGCGAAGTTCTCCCGCTCGGGTCTGATGAGCAGTTTCACATCCGAGCCGTGCGGACTGAAGATACCCCTGCTGACTTGCTCGAAGTGAAAGTTACGGGGAAACTCCTCAACTTCCATGGACTGTCAGCCGGGGAAGGGAAACTGCTCTTTGAGTTGTTATCGGGCGACACGGTTGTCTGGACGACCCCCGTACTCACTGTTACGGTCGGCAACACGACAAACGAATCCTGAGAGAAGACAGGCAGTAACCGACATATCCAAACGGGGCCACATGTTATTACGGGTATGATTCAGAACCTCGCAGCCCGACAGACTGGGTTCACGAGCAATACGTTTCTCGTGACCGGTGAACGGACCGTACTTGTCGATGTTGGCAACGAGTTCGACATCGTGGACGAAGCTACCGACTACGTCGACGATGTTGATGCAATCGTTCTAACGCACACACATCCTGACCACATCGGAAATCTCGACAGCGTAGTCAATGCCTTTGATATTGATGTTTGGGGATACGATACCTCTCAGCCCGGCGTAGACCACGAACTCGAAGATGGCGGAACCGTCACGCTTGGTAACGAGACATACGATATCCTCCATACACCGGGCCACAAGAATGACCACGTTTGTCTCTACGGTCACTCGGGAGATGTGCTGTTTGCAGGCGACCTCGTGTTTGCCAACGGTGGCTTCGGTCGGACTGACTTAGATGAAGGGAACAGACGACAACTCATCGAGAGCATTAATCGCGTTGCCGATACGGTCGATGAGACGCTCGAAGCGCTCCACGTGGGGCACGGACAGAGCGTCACTGCAAACCCATATCACGATATTGAACTCGCACTACAGGCAGCAAAAATGAGTGCCTAAAACGGCCCTACTCAGCAGTCAGACCGTAGTATCCTGGCTCTGACTCTTCCTGTGGTTCCGCGAAAACAAACGCGTCAGTGTGTTTCATCATCCACGGAATTGTCCAATCAAGCAGGACGTTTTCTGTTTCGACATCGAGTTCCGCATCGACCTCTAGTCCCTGTAACAGACGGGAAATCTCGTAGATGGTGTACAGTTTGTCTGCATCTAAAACTTCCTCTGGCTCACGGAACTCAAGCGGGCGAAGGTCGCCTATCTCGTCTCGTTGAATTGGCATACCACCTCGTTGGGGAAGCCATAGTGTAAACACACCGGTCCCAAACAACGATTACTGCAGTGGAGCCTGTCATAGAATCCATCTCATAGCTTCTCACAGCCCGGTTCGTTTCCTCGCTCATAGTTGGTGATTGCAATGACAACCCGGAGGCAGAGCGCAACGAAA
>NZ_JAODIY010000017.1 GCF_026586665.1 Halovenus rubra | reverse complement strand
TTGTGGCGTGCATGGGACACCTCTTGGGTGGACACCAGAGGCGTCCCGTTCCTCACGGGAGTCAGTTGCTACTGAACTCTAGAGGACTTTGCGACACGACCAATAGGATGGGATTACTGCTTGTCTGACGACTTCTCAACCTGCCCTCCGTCACTTGCAGTCGGTGTTGTTGACATTTCTGTAGTCGTCGTGTCGAAGGAAGCGTTCGGGCCAAAGTATCTCGTCCAAAGGACAAGCAGGCTCGGAAGCACAAGTACGCTGGCGAGGAACGCGTAGATGATGGTCAGCCCTGTGATGATTCCGAACTGTTGGAGGGGTGGCAAGATAGCAAACGCAAGGACACCAAAGCCACCAACAGTCGTCGCTGCACTACCGAGTAACGCGCCGCCGGTTCCAGTAACTGTCCGGTTCATCGCCTCCCAAACCTCGCCAGTTCTGGCCAACTCAATTTTGTATCGTTCACTCATGTGGATGCTGTATGCGACACCGAGCCCAACTGTCAGACTTGTAATCATCCCTGTCATCACGTTGAACGGAATTCCAAGCAGGTACATCGTTCCCAGAATCCACGTAACACTGAACAGGACCGGAAGGAGTGTGACTGCACCCAGCATTGCACTTCCATCGATAAGCCGATACGTGACCATCAAGAACCCGAAGACTGCAACTAGTGTGATGAGTAGGCTCTCGACGACAGTGTCGAACAGTTGGTCTTGAACGATATCGAACAGGATAACTTGGCCCGTCGCAGTCGTCTCGATACCATCCCCAGCGAGTCCTGTGGCAATCTGTTTGGTCTCGGTTCGGACATCACTCATCTGGGCAGTTCCGCTCGTGGAGACGACTATCCGAACAGCCTGATACCCGTCGTCTGTCTTGTGAATCACGCTTCCGGCTTCGTCGGGAGCAACGGCAAACAGTTCATCGTAGAGCTGTTCGATATTCTGGTCCGGTACCATGTCTCCGTCAGTATCTGCTGTGGCAAACGTCGCGTTGAACGTCTCGTTTTGCCTGGCTACCCGTTGCATGGTCTGGAGTGGCCCCTCCACATCGGCCCGTCCATCAGATAATGTCACGACAACACTGCTGTTAGCCGCCTGACGTTGAGCATCCGAGAGGCGCTGTATCGCTTCCCTCTCGGTCACGTCACCCTCAAAGAGAAGTTGCGCCTGTGAGTCCTCACGCACGAAGTTCTGATTGACGAACTCGAGGTTATCTTTCATCGAATACTCACCGGGTGCAAAGGGTTCGGGAAGCGAATTTGTCCATTCCGGTGGGTCCTCCGCGATGAAGTCTTCCTGATTGAAGCTGGTATCTACTTGTGTTGCCCCGTAGGCTCCTCCTGCACTCACGAGCACCGCAAGGAGAACAATTGCGACAGGAGCCTTTCGGGCCGCCGTTGAGCCGGCAGAAAGAATACTACTAAACCGGCCGCCACCGGTTCCAAAGGCTCGCTTTTTCCGGGAGTAGCCGCGGTTTTCGAGGAATCCGTCAACCTCAATTTTTACCGCGGGAATCAGGATACCAAAGACAATGAGTGCTGCTGTGATGCCGACTGCACTCACGATACCGAAGTCCTGAATTGGCGGGACAGGACTGGTAAGGTTCGAAAGGAAACCGATAGCTGTTGTCGCTGTGACAAGCACGAGCGCGACTCCGACGCCAGCAAGGGCAGTTCGCATCGAGCCACGTATGTCATCGTTACCGTACGCACCACCGTCTTCTCGCTGCTCCCGATGACGCATGAATATATGGATAGCGTAATCGATAGAGAGCCCGATGAGAAGAACGGGCACGGCGATGAACATTTGGTTGAAGTTGATGCCAGCCCACCCCATGAAACCGAACGTCCAGATGAGAACAGCAACAATGCCGAACAGACCAAGCAAAATATCTATCAAGTCACGATAAGCAACGACCAGCGCCACAACAACGAACAAGAGCGCGAGTGGCCCGACAATAGCCAGGCTGTCTCCCATTGAGTTATTAATTTCTTCGCCCAAAATACCAGTCCCAAAGACAATGGCCTCGGCATCTGCTCCCTGCGCTTGTTTTTCTGCGATGGACTGCATTGTTAGCTGTGCGTCGATCAACTGCTGTGAGGCTGTCCCACCCTGTCCTGTGTCACCGTTGGTCTGGTGGGAAACTATCATCATCGTTGCGTTCGCAGTGGTCGACCCTGCGTCGTAATCTGTCGGCATGAACGCTAGCCCGTTCATCGGACCGGTTGAATCCGCGCTCAGCACCACACTGAGCGCTCTCTCATATTGGGCTGTATTCATCGCGGTGAGAACGTCGATTTGTTGTTGAATCGACGGCTCAACTTTTTGTAGGTCCGAACGACGCTGTTCGATCTGACTACCCAGTTCTTTCAGGCGCTTGCTGTCTGCTTTGAGTTTACTTTGGCGCTGCTCAAGAGCGCTGTACTCCGAGTCCAAGACGCCTTCTGTCCCTTGTTGATATGCGCGCTCTATCTGGGACTTATTCTCGGCAGTACGCACCAGCTGGGCGGAGTCATTGAACGTTGTGAACTGCTTTTCGTCGAGTTGGACTGGCGCCTGTTGATGAACGCGGTCAAACACGTTCCGAGGTGATGCTTCTAGGTCTTCACGAAGCGTATCAAGAGCGTTGCGAAGCCTCTGTCGTGTTTCGTTTACTGCCGCAGTATCTTCTTTCAGACTTGCCTGTCTTTCCTGTACCGTCTCGTTCAGTTGTTCGAACTCTGTGACAAGTGTCTCAAGCTCACGTTGTTGTTCCCCGATACGTGCAGTAGTCGCGACGAGATTTGCGACGCCGACGGTCGGGCGGTCCCCAACGAGCGTCTGGCGTACTGTCTCGTTTTCTCGGAAGGATTGCTGTAAACGGAGTGTTTCGACCAAAGACTCCTGTGAAAGCGAGTTTTGCCCGCGCAAAATCACCTGCGCAGACGACGTATTCTCAGCCCCAGTTTCGAAATTGTCCTCAATGTACGTCAGTTTCTGTGCTTGTTCAGTGTCACTCTGAAATTGGTCAAGCGAGGACGACTGTTCGACCATCCCAGCACCAGCGCCCGCAGCAACCGTCACGACAAGCATGACGGCTATAATAAGACGACTGTAGTTCGTGATAATACCAGAGAACTGGTCTGAAAGACTCATGTGTACATTCCTCTGTGTAACTGGTCTTTGATTACCGTGCATTGCAATCTGAGATAGCTTAACTGAATTGCGCCCATTCTAGTTGAACATTTATTCAGTCTGTATATATGCTTTTTGTGTTCGACACTCGGAAAACGGCTGTATATCGGTTGAAAGTCGTATTTGTGCGAATAATTCCAGTCTGTGTTGACTGACTATTCAATCTTCTTTTATACATGGAACACAAAGGTCAACTATTATGAGAGCGGTCCCACATCTGGCTATACCGATGTCTGAACGCGTTAGTTGCCAACGGCCAGATTACGTTCGAGCGGCGCTGTTAGAGGGGTGGCAGAAGAAATGAACGATTCGCTCACATTTCTGGAAGAACCCGAAGATACGCGCGAAGAGATTCTGAAGGCCACTTACGAGGCATTTTGCGAACACGGGTACAGTGGAATTACGATTCAGCGCATTAGCGATAAGTTTCCAAAGAGCAAGTCATTGCTGTATCATCATTATGACGGAAAAGATGACCTGTTGCTTGAGTTTCTCGAATTTATGCTTGACCAAACTGAAGAGCAGTTGCCCCTACAGACTGGTGACGGTGCCGACGTACACATCGAGCTAGTTGTTGATGCAATGTTTTCTTCGGGGAGTATGGTTGACAACGTAAACTTTTCTCGTGCGATGGTCGAACTTCGCGCACAGGCAGCACACGACGAGCAGTATCGCGAATATTTCAGTCGGACGGACCGATTTACGTCGAAGCACGTGGAACACATAATTCGCTCAGGTATCGAACAGGGTGTCTTCCAAAACGTCGATCCCTCTGAAACTGCTGCGCTGTTTCAGGTGATGTTCGTTGGCACGACGACACAGCAAGTAACGAGTAATGAATCTATCTTTGAAGATTGTCGTGCTGAGTTCGAACGATATGTCGAAACTTGTCTTATCGACTCCAAAGAAGAGTAACTATTCAGATTCCGCCGACGGTGAATGTATATTCAGTCGCTGTCGTTCCGGTGTTCAGAGGAGGGTGGGCTAACTAAAATGTGTGACTGTAACCTACTGCAGTTCAGCCGTACTTTTTTGAACCCGATATCACGAGATTTCTCACGAAACGGCTGTCGACAGAGCCAGATACCATCCCTCAATAAGTCCTTGTTTTCTACGGGTGTCGTAGCAGGTACTAATCTTACTCTTTTGAGTCTCGTCTGACTCAGCATGGGTGGGAACTGCCTCTTTGTCGTCCTCATTTCCGGTTGCGTTGGTTACTGCGCCACACCAACTCGCTGGCGCAATGATTGTCGACGTGTTTTATATCATAAAACGGAACTGTTGGTGCATTTGCCCCAAATCAGGCTCTGGTTAGCAAACACTATTGGCTCTCAGGTATCACACGGTTTCAGCGATACAGCACGTTACGTTATCGGTGTCAAGCTCTGAGTTCAGCCAAATACCAGGAAAATGACAATCTTAATCGGCCACCAGAGTAGATTAATGCTGGCAAACAACATAAGTAGGATGCCGTCACTATATTTTGACGAAACCCCACAATGGACTATAAGTTCACACACAAGCCGTCGTACACGCACTTGATTGTCACGCTAGAACCAGGCGAATCAATCATTGCAGAGCCAGGGGCGATGGTCGGACACTCCTCAACAGTCTCAATCGAAACTGGGACCAGTCGTGATGGCCTGCTAAGTTCGGCAAAATCACTTCTTGGCGGTGAATCGGTGCTTGCAAACGAGTTTACTGCAGAAGGTGGTCAGGGACAGGTGACACTCGCTCCGCCATCGCCGGGCGATATTATGCCACACGAACTCAACGACGAAACACTCTATTCCACAGACGGCTCATTTATTGCAGGAACAGACGGCATCGATATTGACTCTGAGATTGGTGGATTGAAATCGATGTTAGGGGAAGCGAGCATCACACCGCTTGCACTGAAAGGGAACGGAACGGTATTCATCGACGCCTATGGCGGTCTCGAAAAATTGGAACTAGCCGCTGGTGAATCCTACGTTCTGGATAACGAGCACCTAGTTGCCTGGGATGAGGAGATTGATTACTCAGTCCAACGCGTCGGTGATCTCAAGTCAACATTCCTCAGTGACGAAGGTCTTGTCTTTGAGTTTACCGGACCGGGCACTGCTTGGTACCAGACGCGGGATATGGGGTCACTTGTATCTCTCCTCGCCGAGCGTATGCCCAGCCAAGAATCGTAGAGCTATGTAACCGTCGCAGTCCCGGTAGCTGCGTTGTTGCGGTAGTTAGTGCCCAAAGGAACGACCACTGACACAGAGTGGTTGCGCTACCCTAATTAGTCTACCACCGCTGAACGATGTGTCGGGTTTGGCTTTTTTCAGAGGGCCTCACCGTGCAAGGTTTTCCCGCACGTCACGGAGTTGCTTGGCTTTGTCGTCGTGGTTTTCGACATCGGCAAGCCGTTCAGCAGCTTCAAGCGTTCGAATCGAGCTATCAAGAAACGAAAGGATATCTCCAGAGTAGGCATAGAGCATATACTCCTCGCCGAGGATATCCACGATTGCGTCCGGACCAAGGCCATCTTCACGGAGTTCGAGCAGGTAGCCGATAAACTTGCGCTCTGGACAGCCACAGTGGGGGTTAGACTGACAATCACAGTCCAGAAAGTCTTCCGCAAAATCTAGCACACGATCCTGTGTCGCCTCGTCAAGGTTTGCTAGTCCCTGTCCCTGGAAGAGAATATCGAGAGTCGCACCGCTGAAGGCGCTTTTTGGGAATGACGTTTCAAGCTGGGAGGCGATTTGGCGATGATTTTTGATGTATATCTTGTCGGTGATAGCCACGCGTACCGTATGTAACGAGCTTCTCGGATTAAAACACCGCGGTTGGTAGCAGCCAAGCACGGAGAGCCATTCATATATGTACCCGACCGGTAGCAGCCACCATGGAACTGTTCGGGACCGCAGGAATCCGAGGTCCAGTCACTGACGTGACGCCCGAACTCGCACTCGCAGTCGGGCGTGCAGTCGGAATGGACGCAAATGAGGACGATAGCACGGTTGTCATCGGCCGTGACGGCCGGGACACTGGGTCGTCACTCGCGGCGGCGATCGAGGCTGGTGTAACAAGCGCAGGAACAGCTGTCCGCCGTGTCGGCCAGGTTCCGACCCCAGCCCTCGCCTTCGCATCGCGTGGCCGCTACGGCGTCATGCTCACGGCGAGTCACAACCCGCCATCGGATAACGGTATCAAGCTATTTACTGATGGACAGGAGTATGACCGGGAACGCGAACAGAGTATAGCACAACGTGTTGAGAGTGAGGTTACCGCGGCTGAGTGGGAACAGTGGGGTCACTCCCAGCGGACTGAAGTGCTCTTGGCCTACCGGGAAGCGGTAGTTGAGTACGCAAACAGCCTTGGCGACCGCCCGGAGCTGACTGTGGCAGTCGATTGCGGGAATGGGATGGCAAGCTTGGTGACTCCGCAGGTGTTGACGACGCTTGGTGCGTCGGTCCGGTCGCTCAACGCAAACGTAGACGGACACTTTACTGCCCGAGAGAGCAAACCGACTCCGGAGAGTCTCGCCGACTTGCGGCGGTTCGTCGCCAACAGCGACGTGGCATTTGGAATCGGTCATGATGGGGACGCTGATCGTATCGTCATACTCGATGAAGCCGGCGAGGTCGTTCATGAAGATACAATTCTTGCTATCCTCGCTGAGCGGGCTGTCCGTGAAAGTACAGCAATCGACCCGGTTGTCGTTACCACGCCTAACGCCTCTGGACGCATTGACCAGCGCGTCCGTGAGGCCGGCGGTCGTGTCGAGCGCGTCCGACTTGGCGCACTTCATGAGGGAATCGCGACCGTCCGTAACAACGCAACTGACGAGACAGCGGTCGCCTTCGCCGCCGAACCGTGGAAACACATCCACCCGAGGTTCGGTGGTTGGATCGATGCAGTGGCATCAGCGGCTGTATTTACTAGGCTGGTTGCGGAGTCGGGTCTCGATGCACTGCGTGGCCCTGTCCAGGAACGTCCGTACCGAAAGGAGAGTCTCGACTGTCCAGATGACCGCAAATCTGCCGTGATGGACTCTCTCAAATCGTCACTACCCGATACGTTTCCTGATGCTGACGTAGCAACCGAGTACGGAATACGCCTTGATATTCCGGACGGTGGGTGGACGTTGGTCCGACCCAGTGGGACCGAGCCCTACATCCGCATATACGCCGAAAGCGAGTCAGTCGACAACCTTGTCGAGACAGTGACTGAGTGTGTTGACACAGCTCTTGACAGATAAACCCAGATGGGTCTTATCCAAGGGTCCCACGGAAGAGACTTCCAAGAACAGACAGTCCAAGTGTAATACCGACTGGTAGCAACGCGATTTCGTTCATTGCGGCCACATCTGTGAGGTTCCCTGATAACGCAATTAGGCTGGCCCATGTCAGGACAACAATTAATCCGAAACCAATTCCAGAGAGAATCGCACGTCTAACAGTCTCGGCAAGGGCACCGACGAGTGCGCCGCCGAGAATAATGCCAGACCAGTGAAACGACGAGACGATGAGACCGATAAGACAGGCAACGAGCAGTCCTCCCCAGTGGTACTGTGGCTTCTCTCGGGCCAGCTTGAGAAGTTCTGATGGCCGCGTTTGTTCTGGGTCGCTCATTCGTCCACCTGCTTGAACTCGATATCGACATCGCCCTCTAACTCGCGTGAAAGCGTTCGATACTCACCGTTTGCCCACTGTGCTATCTGGTCGTCGTAGTGGTCAGAGAAGTATCGGCCAGAGTTACCGCCGGGGAGCAACCCCAGCAACTCCCCGTCGAGGTCGGCCTGCATCTCCCAACTCCCGCCGTGGGGACTGTCTCGGTCGAAGTTCCAGACGGTCTGGCCCGAACCGCCGCGTGGATGGCTAGGGTAGTCCAGGAATTCCAACTCGGTGAGGTGACTAATGTTCCCTGTATTGTTCAGGTCGCCATATATCTCCGCGTTCAGTTCTTCGAGGTCGTCTACGGTCTGACGGAGGGCTTCGCGCATCACGCTTGCCCGTCCACGGCTACCGAACCACGAGCTGTCTGGTGAGAGCTGTTCGATTGCCCCATCGGACGGATAGTAGTCATCGTCGAGGTCGGCTTGCTTGAATGATTCTTCGAGCAGCGCATCCCGGTAGTTTTCCCACCACTGGTCAAAAATCAGGGCACCACGGGAGTCGGCATCCATGCGGTAATCCCACTCTGCAAGCGTGTCAACGACGTCACCGAAGTTCTCGTCGCCGTTGCGTGCTGCGTCGACAAGTGGGTCAACCAGTCCCACAGCCCGACCATCAACTGTATCACGGCCGACGTCGCGGAGGTAGTCGAGGTCAATTGCCGCTCCAGACGCTATACGCTGGTCCAACTGGTCGTAAATCCGCCGACCCCGATACGGACTCGTGTAGCCCGCAGAGAGGTAGTAATCGAGGTTCTCGTCAGGGATTATCTGCTGGTTTGCTGTCGCGATATACTCTGGGTTGACGACCTGTGGGTTCGCCGAAAGCGGGACAAACCCGTCCCACGAAGACTCGCCGAAGGGTTCAAACCCGTCCCACTCGCCCTCTTTTGCTGAGCCGTCGAACACACGATTGCCGGGTACCTGCGTGCCGTCGGTCCTGCGGAGTGGAATCCGTCCGGTCATGTAATAGAGCGTGTTCCCATCTTGGTCGGCGTAGACGAGGTTTTGTGTTGGGCAGTCGAATCGCTTTGCAGCTTCCTGTGCATCTGTAAGACCTGTGCTGTGGCTTAATTCATACAGCGAGAGCATTGTTTCGGTCGCTGTATGGCCCGTCCAAGCGATGCCTACCTCCTGTTCGGCCTCCTCGATAACTGGCCCGTGTACCGATTTACGGACAGTTACTTTCTCGTCTGGACCTCCGTCGACTTCGATTACCTGTACTTCTATCTCGAACTCGCGGCGCTCATCTCCGTACTGGTAGGTCTCTCCGTCATGGTCGTAGCGGTAANGGAAGCTGACCCCCCGTGCCCGGTGGTCTGGTCCATCGATATGCATCTCGTACCAGGTTGGCGGTGCCTGCAACCCGAGGTGGGGGTCATTTGCCAGTATCGGTGCACCACTCTCAGTGTGCTCAGGCCCGACAACCCAACTATTGGACCCAAATCCTTGTGGCGGGTCAAAGTTACTAACCCAATCAACAAGCGACTTCTCGGGCGGAGCGGTCCGTTCATTAGTTGTTGTGGTCGTCTGTGATTGCAGCGTCTCGTTGTCTTCACCGACTCGGAACGTGCCAGCATCGTGGTGGTCTCGGATAATCGGGGTATCCTGTTCGAGCCGATACGGAAAAACATCTGACAGCAATTCCTGTGCGCGCTCGGGTGAGAACGTGTCCTCAAACCGGTCACGGACCAGTTCGGTACGGAGCGTCTCAAATGTCCCGGTGAGATTCCAGGCAATTATTTTCTCAATGAGCGCGGTATCGGTCCGTGTCCACTCGTCAGGCTCGTATCCGAGAAGCTGGAAGCCAATCGGGTACGTCTCTTGTTCCATTGCTTTGTTGACGCCCTCGGTATAGGCGTCGACAACCGACGCAACGGGTGTTCCCTCTATCTGTTCTGCTGTGACCTTGGCTGCGTCGACAAATGCCATCTTTCGGTGGAACCGGTCACTCTCAATTGCCCCGGAACCGACAACAGCTGAGAGTGTCCCCCGAAATAGCCGACGCTGGAGGTCCATCTGGAAGAGCCGGTCCGATGCTTGCGTGTACCCGACTGCAAAATACAGCGCCTGTTCGTCGTCAGCGCTTACATGTGGGACAGCATACTCATCATACCGAACCGTCGCCGACCCATAGGGACTGTCAACAGAATCTGTTGTGTTTGGGGTGGCCGAGTCCCAGACACTTCCTGACAAGGGAGAAAACTGTTCGAGTGGGTCATTGAGCGCTGAGAGGTATGCCCCGGATGTCCCAGCTCCAATAAGTGCACCAAAAAAGGCTCGCCGTCGAAGCTCCCGGTCCATGATGATAGAATATTGTGGTTAACGCATGTATTTTTCGTACGAGTCCAGAACGTTCTTAACGGCTGCCGGATGAGCAACGACAATGAGTCGTGTCGACGTGAGCGTTGTCCTTCCAGCGTACAACGAGGCGGAGACGCTGACTGCAACCGTCAAAACGACGCTCTCGACGCTTGGGTCGTTTTTGTCGGAGGACAACTTCGAGGTGATTATCGCTGAAGACGGCTGTGAGGACAAAACGCCGGAGATAGCGACTGACCTCGCCTCGACACACCAACAGGTTCGCCACATTCACTCCAACGACCGGCTGGGTCGAGGCGGAGCGCTCGAATATGCCTTTAGAGAAGCCGACGGAGAGACACTCGTCTATTTCGACACTGACCTCGCGACCGATATGAGCCATCTGGAAGAACTGGTCGAAAGCATCCGGACTGGTGAGTACGATGTGGCAACGGGGTCACGATGGCTACCTGCGAGTGATGCCGACCGACCCGCTAAACGCGGGATTCCGAGCCTCGGTTACAACCGGTTGGTTCGTTTCTTCTTGCGCTCGGACCTGCAGGACCACCAGTGTGGATTCAAAGCGTTTGACCGCGATGTCTTGTTCGCACTGCTTGATGAGGTCGAAGACAGCCACTGGTTCTGGGACACTGAGGTGCTGGTTCGTGCCCAACACCACGGCTACCGAGTCAAAGAGTTTCCTGTTGACTGGAACCCAAAAGGAGATTCGAAAGTCGATATCGTTCGTGATGTGTTTGGAATGGGTAGCCAGATTTTGCGAACGTGGTGGCAACTCGCTGTAAGTCCCCGTATCACTCGGACAGTTACGCTGACTGTCGGCAGTCTGCTTGCGTTTGTTGCACTCGCGTTGATGACGCTCTATCTCGACCCGTCAGAAGTTATCGAAAGCATGCAAAGCGCCGACCCGCTCATCGTTTTGATCGGTGCAATTATCTACCTTATTTCGTGGCCGCTCCGGGGACTGCGCTACCGAGATATTCTCGAAACAATAAGCTATCGTGAGAGGTGGGGGTTTCTTACCGGCGCAGTGTTCATCAGTCAGACTGGTAACCTCGTGTTCCCTGCGCGCGCAGGCGATGCTGTTCGAGCGTATATCATCAAGGCTCGGCAAGACATTCCATACCCCTCGGGCTTTGCCTCCCTCGCTGTCGAACGGGTGTACGACCTCCTGACGATTACGCTTATGGCTGGGTTCGTGCTGGTCGGACTCGCAGCTACCGGCTCGCTGGGCGAAGTTCAGGCTGCACTGCTCGGGCAACCGATCGAAGGGAGCGAACGCCAGAGCGGTCAGGCTGCTCTTTTCGTCGCGGCCGGTGTTGGGTTCGGGGCTATTCTCGCCGTCGCACTCATTATCTACACGGCTCGAACCGATAAAAACTACGTCAGGCCAGTGATTCAACGGGTCAGCTCCGATAGTTACGCTGATTACGTTGCTGGTATCATCGAGCAGTTCGTCGGGGACATCCAAACGGTCGCACAGGACCGAAATGCGTTCCTACGGGTCGGACTGACCAGCCTCGTCATCTGGGTCTTCGACGTCATCGTTGCAATCGTCGTTCTGCTTGCGTTCAACGTGGCTGTTCCACTCCCACTGCTCATCGGTGCCGGGTTTTTTGCAGTGAGTGTCGGTAACCTCGCCAAAGTCTTGCCACTCTCTCCCGGTGGCATTGGTCTTTACGAGGGTGCATTTACGTTGCTCATCGTTGCGTTGACCCCAATCGGTCCCGCTGTCGCACTCTCCGCTGCCATTGTTGACCATGCTGTCAAAAACATCGTCACGGTTATCGGTGGCGTCAGTTCGATGGCGTTGCTGGATGTCTCTCTCACGACAGCCGTCGAAGAGAGTCGCGAAGCTGAAATGGTCCAAAACGACTAACAAGCCTATTCCGGCCCAAACTCGACGCCGTCTTGCTCTTTGGCTTCCATCCGTCGGATAACTGCGCGACCGTTACCAGACTGATACCCAAAGAGAACGCGTTCGCCGTACTCCTGTGCAACCTCCGTTGCGTGGACGAGATTATCCATGTTGATGTTGATTGCGTACAGTTCGATACTAAACGGCGTATCGAGGCGGTCTTCAAACCCTGACGCGATTCCTTCTATCCAGTATGTCGTCTCGTAAGCCATATCGTATATTGGGATGACAAACTCGTCGACGTACTCGGCAAGTGCGTCGACATCAATCCCGCTTCGGCGTTCTAAGTGACCCGGGTACGGGTCGGGGTACAAGGTTAAGTAAAGCGTCCCTGGAATCTGATTGCGTGCCTCGGCAACGAAGTCCGTGATAACCTGTTGTTGGAACTCAGTGCGGTCTTCGAACTCGCTGGCCGCAAACCGTTCGTTGCAACGCTCACAGTGACAGTATTCCTCGCGGGGGAAGCCAACATCGTCAAGCCGTACGTCCTCGTTAGCCTCAACCGCATCGTCTATCATCTCAAGGACGCCCTCGCGGTAGGTGTCGTTAGTCGGGCAGACGTAATCCCAGTCGAAGTACGTCCGGTCACGTGTCGCTCGCTCTCCATCAGCGGAGACTGGCGCAAGTGAGGAGTCTCCCTCAACAGCCGCGTTATCTCCAAAACACGAAATCATGTTGACCGCGCCGTCGACCGGCGTAGTGGCTCTACCTGTGACATCTTTCATTTCGAAAAAGACCGTCTCAAACTCCTCCCACGACACTTCTTCCTCGTTCCGGGTGACGGCTCCGTACATATTCCAGCAAAATAGGTCCAGCAATGTAACTGTTCGACAAAGCAGTTGCGCTTCGATACCTCAGGTCAGTCTCCCCTTCAGTCCTGAATGACGAGCTTGTAGACCAGAACGATGGCTACGAATGCAAGGGCGAGTTTCACTTTTTTCGACATGCAGTTAACTACAGTACGTATCTAATAATAGCTTTTGCCATATCTGTCCGAAAGTGGAGTACATTTTGCCGTGCAGTTTGGACTGTCTTTTGGTGAGCCGACCGGACAAAGATCTATCCTGTTGCTGTCCCCGTTCTCATCCAAGTCCGTGAGCACTTTACTGTTCGGCTCACACCAACTCATATGGGTTCCGACGGGTCATTCGACTGGCGAGTCGACAGGTTTGTCAGCAGCCATGTTGGTGGGACCGTTCCGGACGACCGGGATCTGCCAGTATTCCTCTCCCCAATTCCGACGTGGCTGGAAAACGTTGCGTTTCGCCTTGTCTGGCTGCTCGTCATCGTCAACGTTGTTGGAACTGCTTTTGGGTTCTACTATTACAGTCCACAGTTTGCTGAAACGCCACTCATTATGTGGCCGATTGTCCCTGTCAGTCCGCTTGCAACGCTGTATATCGGCCTCTCGTTTGCTTGTTGGCGGCTCGGCTACGACGGGCGCGTGGCACAGGTAGTACACGTTCTCGGATTCATCGGCTGTCTCAAATACGGACTTTGGACAGTTCTGGTCCACTCGTTTGTTGAGGACCCCAGTGCGGTCGTTCCGTGGCTGCGGCAGTTCCTCATCTGGAGTCACTTCGGCATGGCGCTTGAAGCGTTTCTTGTGACTCGCTATGCCAAATTCTCGTTGCCCGCTATCTCGGTCGGAGTCGGCTGGTTCCTCCTCAACGATATGCTGGATTACTTTGTTGATGCGTTCGGCGGCCCACATCATACCTGGCTGACCGTCATTCCGACGAGCGATGCTGTTCGTCCCAGCCCTGAATTCGAGATGATTGCCGGGTTTGCAGTAGGAATGACTGCTCTCGCGATTTTCCTGTCGGTCTGGGCATGGCGCACAATCGATATGCGGTAGAATCTGTACGTCCTCGCCTGTTCAGTACGTTTTGGCGAAGTAGGCTGTCTCCTCGGCAGCAGACCCACAAATCGCACACTCGTCATGGACAGGCTCTTCGTCACGGTCAAGCGGCACCATCACAATCTCTGCCGCAATGGCGTCCTTGATTGGCTCCTCACACTCTTCGTCACCACACCAGCCACATTTGACGTAGCCACCGTGTTGACCAATGGTCCCGAGAATCTCCTCGCGGCTTGTTGCGTCGCGAATTTCACCCTCCAGTGTCTCCTCTGCGCTGGCGTAAAGCTTCGCAAAGATTGTCTCAAGATGCTCGTCGACAGTCGCCGCGATGCCCTCGGCGTCGACTGTTTCGTCTTCTCCATCAGGCCGGTGAACAAGAGTTGCCGTCTCTTCGTCCATCTCGTTTGGCCCGAGTTCAATACGGAGAGGAACGCCCTTTAGCTCCCACTCGTTGTATTTGAATCCGGGGTTGCGGTGGTCGCGGTCGTCCAGGTTGACGCTGATTCCGGCGGCGGAGAGTTTTGCTTCGATCTCTTCGGCGTATTCCAGAATCTCGTCAACGTTGTCCTCCTGCCAGATTGGGACGATGACGACTTGCGGGTCTGCGAGTGTGGGCGGAAGCACAAGCCCCTGGTCGTCGCTGTGAGTCATAATGAGTGCGCCCATGGCTCGCCATGACAGTCCCCATGATGTGGTGTGAGCTGTCTGTTCTTTTTCGTCCTCATCGACGTAGCTAATGTCGAATGCTTCGCCGAATGAAGTGCCAAGATAGTGGCTCGTTCCGCCCTGTACACTCTTGCCATCTGGCATAAGTGCCTCGACGGTTGTTGTCGTATGTGCACCAGGGAACTTGTCGTGGTCAGGTTTGCGCCCTGTCAGAACAGGCATCGCGAGTACGTCCTCGTAGACGCGTTCGTACTGGTCGAGCCGAAGCATTGTCTCTTCCCATGCACCATCCATCTCGCGGTGTGCGGTGTGACCTTCCTGCCAGAGGAACTCCTTCGTCCTGAAAAACGGTTTCGTCTCGGTTGCCTCCCAGCGGACAACGGAACACCACTGATTGAGACGCAAGGGGAGGTCGCGGTGTGACCGGACCCACTGAGACATGAACGGTGCGATGATGGACTCGCTTGTCGGTCGGACAGCGAGTTGCTCTTCAAGTTCGTCGTACCCGCCGTGAGTCACCCACGCAACCTCGGGGTCAAACCCTTCGACAATATCTTTCTCCCGTTCGAGGTAGTTCTCGGGGATAAACATCGGGAAGTACGTGTTCTGTACCTCGGTGTCTTTGAACCAGCCGTCGAGATAGTCCTGAATGCGCTCCCAGATTTGATAGCCACGGGGGCGCGTAACAATGAATCCGCCCATCGGCGCATAATCTGCGATTTCGGCCTTCTGGACGACCTCAGCGTACCAGTCGCCTGTGCTGTATTCTTTGGACTCGGTGATGCCGAGTTCCTGCTCGCTCTCCTCGCTCATTGGCTGAGCATGCGAGAGGCACGTATAAACAGGCTACGCTTGCCGCTCGTCCTGCCACTCTGCCTCCAGCAGACCGTACCGGATGGCGTCGACCCACTCGCCATCCAGATAGATGTGGTCGCGTAGACGACCCTCCTGCTGGAAGCTGAGCGTTTCGAGCAGTCCCCGAGAGGCTTCGTTGGTCGCGTGTGCACCGGCGACGACCTTGTGACACCGCCGGTCATCGAAGGCGTAGGCGATTGCCTGTGAAACTGCATCGGTTGCATACCCGTTGCCCTGCTCGTCGGGGGCAATCCAATATGCAATCTCTACACGTCCTGCCGATTCTTTCCAGTTGAACAGCGCGACAAATCCGACCGGTTTGTTGTCTGTACAGACGAGGAGATTCACTCCATTTTGCATGTATCCCTCGAAATCCGCTTCGAGGTCAGCCCCGTTCTGTGGCTGGATGCGGCCGAGCTGCTGGCGTACGTCGGGATGGTTGCGGTACGTCTGGATAAACGGGAGGTCTTCGCGTTCAAGCGGGTGCAACGAAATCTGGTCACCCTCGATGAATACCGGTCCTGGCATACGGTCGCCTCTCGGCGGGCGTGATAAATATCTCGTGGTACGGGGTCGTGGTGGGTTTAGACAGAGTGGACTCGCAACTACAACGTATACTCTATGGGCCGAGAGCCGCTGATGAAAGTCCGCTCTATCCGTTGTAGTGGAATTCAACGGCGAGGGGGTCACCCCTGATGATACCACGGTAGACGAAACGGTAGCGGCCAGACTGGAGGTCAGGGCAGACTTCGAGTTTCTTTTCGTGTTCGTGGCCTGCCACGATTCCTTCCTCAGTCATCTCGAACGTCCACTCGAACCCCTTGCCTGGCGGGTGTTCAATCGCGAGGTCATCGTAGACTAGGGGGGTGTCGCTCGTGGTGCCACGCAGTTCTTTCCACCCATCTAGGGTACGCACTTGTAGGTTCCACTTGTGGCGGTTCCCTGTTTGTTGCATGTCCGTCGAGACGTTGTCCATCGTGACCCGAACCTCGTCGCCGCGCCCGACCCGGGGAGGACTCTCCTCGTCACTGGCGAGAGTCTGTGTTGTGTGAACTCGCATGGCAAAACTCAACTTGTCGTTGTACGCTTCGCCCAATGTGACAGTTTGAGGTCCCTGGAGCCGCTGAAATTCTTCGCTGTCACAGCGCAGTTCCTCAAGTTTCGGCGGGTCACCGTCCGGACGAACGTGCCCAGCGAGGTTCGAAGGGTCGAGATAGCGGCCGTCAGTAGATACTTCGTCGGATTTGCCCCAGCCGTCGGTGACGCTGAACGTGGCATAGCTGGGCAGGTCCTCACCAGTCACGCGGACGAACGCCGACGGGTACGTGATAGCGGAGCCACACATTTCGTTTTCCTCGCTGGTGTCGACCGGTTGGGCAGTGCCGACGATGTCACCGTCTTCGACGGTTACGTCACTGATATCGAGCTTGTTGTAGCAGGTATTTGGACCGACGCTCTGGACGTAGACGATGGTGGAGTTCTCGAAATTTGTCTCCTCAAGCCACGACCGGAGGCCGTCTCTCTTGTCCGGATTCTTGACCATCCACAGGTCGTCGTCCTTGTTGCCGAGGCGGGTTATGAACCCGGTTGCCTCATCAGGTATCGCCCACAGCGGCTGGGACGACGAGGGTCTGAGCTGGAAGACATCATACTCGATGTCGTCACTGCCGGTGTTGGTGTTGGCGCTATCTTCGCCGTCGTCTTCGTTGTCGTCGTCAGTAGCGTTCTCGGGGTCGCCATCATTGGAGGAATTACCAATGCAGAGGGTGTCATAGAACAGTTCTCATACCAGAGAGCAGGGTGAACGCTGAGGTGGTATGAGCCCAGCGACCCTGCAAGATAATCCTACGGTAGAGACGTTCTTCA
>NZ_JAODIY010000016.1 GCF_026586665.1 Halovenus rubra | reverse complement strand
TCGGTGAAGCGGGAAATTGTAGTTTGCACAACTTCGACTCTCCCGCTTCAACTCCCTTACTCTGACGACCTGATCCGATGCTGTCTAGCGATTAAACACGGCCCTCCAAACGGTTTCCATTCTTCACACGGTGTGAGAGTGTAGATCCTCGATCAAATGCTACTTGGGACAAAGCAGATCCATTCTTCACACGGTGCGTCTCCCAATCCATTCTTTACACGGTGTGTCTCTCAATCCATTCTTCACACGGTGTGGGAGTGTAGACCCTCGATCAAATGCTACTTGGGACAAAGCAGATCCATTCTTCACACGGTGTGGGAGTGTAGACCCTCGATCAAATGCTACTTGGGACAAAGCAGATCCATTCTTCACACGGTGTGAGGGTGTTGTTTTCTCGCGTTCCATTCAAGATCTTCCCGAAATTGATCGTTGCTGGGTATTGTGGTACTCGTGTTGCAGCTTACGCTCTATTGAAAATGGGAGGATGCGGAGTGATATAGTGCCGGAAAGCTCCCGATAGCTCGACTTGAGGGTTTCGCTGCAGTCCCTGAGTCAGTCGTTATTGCCAAGCAACTACCCTTCGATCCACCAGACAGGCTTCAGACCTTCCCAGCCATCTGTGGTGCTCGGCCTCGCCTGTGCTCCTCTGCGCGTTTCTTGCGCACGCCCCAGCACTGCATCTGGCATATATTAGACTATTATCCCGTATTTTCAATAGACCCAAACGTTGATCTTTTGTTTCACGCTGATTGAGCGTGAGCTCGGATGACATGTGTTATGCAGTTCTCTAATCCATTTTCTTGGGTTCGTATTACTGACCGCATCTTTGAAAATAACTTAAAGTCAACAAGTGACAGCAAAGTCATGTAGACGAACATCTCTCGGTCATCGCGGAACATTCTGATGATTGCTGGTAACAGACGGATTTATGAAGTACTTTCTTAGCAGTGTTATTTGTTGGCGAGATTGGGGGCACGTTGACGCAGAATAAATACTGATCGAGAATTCAAGCGATCTCTTCGCGTAGTGTTGCGGCTGGCCCATAGATGCTAATCAGGTGAAACTAAACACATACGATAAATCAGAAATCATCAAATTATGTATATGTAATATATAGTATGTCATGGTAAAAAATGTCTGTAAAATATTGCGTAAGTATCAATTTTAATGTGCGTAAGCTGCCCACAACCTGTGTAAGATGCGGAATTTGTTGCCTACATGTGTGTAAAATTCTTACATCACCGATTTACGGAGTTTATGGCAATTCTAGGCCCTAAAACGCCCGATTTTGAAGGGTTATATTGCCTGTAAACGTCCGCAGAAAGACTAGCATGCCACGGGAAGAGCCTATGTGTGAGATCAGGCGATATTCTGAATCTTTCCTAGTTCTGAATTTATGATATATCTGGAGGAACCAGGAATATCAGCAGGGTTGTGTCTAGTCACATCGTTTAGTTTACTATCGTGGATGCTCGTTATCGTGAATACCCTATCCATTCCTGAACAACAGAATTGATTTTTTCTTTTGCTCTTTTTAATATACTTGTTGAGTACTTGTGTCGAATACTGGCCCGAAGTGTTCACGGGCGTATTTTTAATCGAGCAATCCACATCAGATGTCTCAGAAAGATAGTTGATTGCTTTAGCAGCCTGTGCTCGATTCTCGAAGATCCATAGTGCAGATGTCCTCTTATCTTCTGCAAAGCCATTGTACTTCCGCTCAAGCATTTCTCGGTCATTATGAGCGGTGATAACTTCGCCACCCCATCTTGGACTTTTCTTATGTTTCTCTACTAAATCCGATCGATATGCGTATAGATCTGGGGTCATTTCACGGGATATCTCCGGATAGCAAACTGGTTCCCATCCAGAGTCTAAATATAGCGAGGCGGCAAGAGCAACACCAGTTCGATGTACTAATAACTCGTTCCAATCACCGATGTGACCCTTCCTAGAATTGAACGCAGACCAAGGTTGGATTAGGTCTACAAGATGATCACTAAACAATTCGCCAGTTAATTCAATTAAACTGGCATCAGGTGCCCATTCTACTTTTCTTCGTAAGATTGTGCTCTCACGGAAGGCCCCGTCTTTTTTTAAATTATAAAAAATCGGTTTGTACGATTGTTCCCATTCGCTCTCTGAACACCCCAATAATGTTTTGAGTGATGGTGGTTTGTCCCTACCAATATAATATGTCTTACTGCCGTGTTGTATCGGAACCCCGTTATACCAAAGCGAGATCGCCCACACGATGTCCAATCGCTCATCTGCCACCGACTCTCGAATATCATGTGGGTCAGATAGAATATCACGTGGGGCCTCTACTGAACTCATATTTATAACAGAACAGGCTATTAATAAATGCATTTTGGCCGTATAATGGAGCGTGTCATACAATAGTTCGCAACAGCTATTATTCACGATTTCGTCCCCGAATGCAATCTATGATGGAGGCAAATCACTAGATGACACGCGAAATGAGTGTGGTATAATCGCCGGATAGAGGGTATGAGACGTATTCTATGACACGCTCCACAGGGCAATCTATACTCTGACCGTAAAATCAAGAAACGTCGCGAAAAGAAATCTCAGGGGGTCGTGTCAAAATGCTTAATAAAGGCGTACGGCCTACTTTGAGACAGTCCCACTGAGGATTTGAGTCGCATAGCTTGGGAGTTTCAAAGGGAAAATCAAAACAGCAGAACTTGGTCTCGGCGTGCTTCTTTCCTCACGATTAAACGAGGAACCTGAAAAGGAAGTCCCAGATCCTGCTGCGTTATATTATACACCACGTCAATCGCACGTTTAGTAACGGGAAACAATCCCGTAGTATCTTCAAAAATTGCCCACTTGATAATAATGGGGGCTCAATTTTGTGAGAATATACGCTCTATTCTACTGTCTTTCGTCATGAACTTCTGTTATTTCGGTTACGTGGGTCTTCCTCGAGTTCATACAACCCAGAAGCAATCTTCCTGACGTGATTATGTTCAACAAACCGGCGTAGTTTCTCGCTAGCATATGGACGACTGAGATCTAATTGATCAGCTATGTACTGGGGTGTAACACGCCCGTGGCTAAGCTCATCTAGAATGGCTTCATCTGTCTCACTCAAATCGTCTGGCTCCAAGGCCACAGTGACTGAGTATTATATCCGTAAGCACACAAGTGTTTATATTTAATTGTAGCTAATCTCCGGTATGTTACTATTTGTACCATACGAATCGTTATTTATTTATGTTTGGGAAATAAAGTATGATGCAGAGTGCGAGTACGCCAGAAAATGGCTCGGTGGTGTGACACCGAACCGCGCACTCTGCCCTGAGGACAGAGCATGGATATAAACGAACGACCCGGATTTGAACATTCCGGTACGGTTGATGAACAGCTCACGAATTGTGAGGACAACCAGCAGATTACCGACCCAGACCAACGTCGAGAACTCATAGCTGATGGAGGGCACCAAACAAATGAGAAAAAAGAGCCCAGCTATGAATTCTCACTGACTCCAAGCGTTCGATCATTCCTCAAAACAGACCGGAATGAGGAGTGCGAACTTTGCGGTGCTGATGGCAGTGAGAAAGGCACAAAATTGCACATCCATCACCGAATTGAACAGCAATACGGCGGAACTGACCACCCCGATAATCTCATACTGCTGTGTAAGGATTGCCACGAACGCCATCATAACAACAAGCGGATTGAAGAAAAAATAGCAAACACCTCCGAAGATTCGGCAGATCTAGGGGCAGACAGAACTGAAAAAGAAACAGCCAGTTGCGAAGAGTCTGGTGAAAATCAGAAACCGCTTCCTCCTCGGAGCGAACCAAACGGGGCCGACAGCGAGATTCTCTCACTCCTAGAAAAAAAGGGCCCTCTCTCAACCGGGGAAATAGCGACACACATGGATTACTCAGATCCATATATCCTGCGTCAGTGCTGGAAGCTTAGCGGGGAACAATTAGTGGTCTCTCGAAAAAATAACACATGGGACCTTGCAGAGCGAGCAGACAAAGAAACAATACAAATCGGGTTGCCAGATGATCCTAAAGGAGCTCGCCGCGCTGGCCGAGACGAAGTTATTCGGAAAATGTCTGCTCATGGGATGGCACATACACAAATAGCTGAAATCACTGACCTAAGTCGGAGCACAATCGACATTGCGGTGAATCGAGCGCGTGCGCTGCGTATCGATACTTCTGAAGATGACGAAGTGGATTTCGCAATGGTGGCCACGAGACTCTCAGCACTGCTAGATCTTATCGATCACATCCAGAAGGATTCAGCTAACTGAAGGGCATAGCTCAGCTGTCGAGTCAAACTGGCTAACTAGATAGTGCTGTGTCCAGTATCCTGAAATCACGATCTAACTGCGGTTCTATTTTTGGACTTCGACAGTCAACATCCAGTTGCTCATGCTGCCAATTACGACCGTCCTTTCCGTTCCAAACTCCGTAGACAGTTACCCGCGGAAGTTCGACGACGCCGAACAGGACAGCGAGATAATACAGTAATTCAGTCGCTTGTGTCCAAGACCCGGTCACCTTGCGTGGCATGTCGACTGGATACTCAACGACCTGTGATGGGACGCCAGCGTCACGGCCACGCTCAACGAATCCTCGATCGTTACTGAGCAGGATCGCTGTCTTTCGACTCTCTTCGTTGAACTCCCGATAGCCATCGACGATCCCCTCGTCACCGGTCTCGCACTCGACGATATCGACCGTCCGATTCGTACGGAGACGCCGATATTCGTAGAGACCGAGCAATCCTTCTCGATTTGCGCCGGCTGGTTGGTTGTCGAGTCGTTCAAACTCCTTACCGAATGCCGCGGTGAGTTCGTGAGTATTGTGCTGTTTGAAGTACCAGTCGAGCTCCTCTTTGACTCCTGTCGCCAGCGCATACCCGTTCGTCGCGTTTCGGTTTTTTTCATCGGTATCACCTGTTTCGCTATCGATTCCGAGGACCTCCGGTAGCCGCCACGGCATGATATTTGCATCGAGGCCGATAACGACTGGATCATGCCCCGCTTCGAGATCGGCGTAGCCATACCGACGGACGAATTCCGTGACATCGTCGATGTTCTTGAGTTCGACGTGCCCGCTGGCAATCATCGTGCGAGTATATGTCTGTGCATCCGGTAGGTCCTTGTATGCCGGTTCACCGTGCTTTGCGGGGATGGCCTCCCGGTTATCCTGATAGGTTATTGCTCCCTGCGTGAATCGAACGGTCGCTTGACCGTTGTCGGCCAACTCGATTCTGACGAGTTCGCCGATGTCCTCGCAGGGATGCTCGATAGGGATCGAGTCCACGCCCTGGTCGTACAGCGCGTTCAAGAGGACCATCAACCGCTGACGCTTGACGTGCATCACATGACCTCCGTAAAGTCGATAAGGTCGGTTGCTGTTCGCGGAATCTCCGGATAGTATTGTCCGTAGTAGCCACCCGCCTTCCGATGGAAGTAGAAGACATGGTCGGCACCGAAGCGAAAACCTGCCTGGAACGCAATTGCCGACATGAACTTTCGACCGGGTGTTACATCGATCGCAATCGTATCGTCGTTCTCTTGAGCCTCCTCAATTGCCGCTCTGTAGAATTGGATGATTTCGCGGAAATCAGTTTCATGGTCGAGTTTGTATTTCGAGACATCAGCATCGCCCTCATAGGTGCCGATGATCTCCTCGAACATTTCACCGGCAGCAGCAACTGAATCAGCCACTCCCGGATTCGAAAGGATTCGTGCTTCATCCGGAACGTACCCCTGGTCGCATGCAGCAGTTAGGGGATTCAGAATGCCAGGCATTGTTGGTGTGCCATTTGTTACCCAAATCTGAGCCATAGTCTATTAGTTACGTTCCTTCCGCAATAGTGTTCTGTGAGTTAGAATAAATATACAGCGCGTGGCACGTTTGGGACTTTTAATAATGTGAATGTACTCCCCCCAGGATAAGCTTCTTTTGTCTGTTCTGTCAATACGAGAACATGGTTAATGTGGTTCCAGTAGGGGAACTCGATCTTGACAAAGGGGCTCTCCACTCGGCTGCCGATACGTACCAGGATTTCAAATCGGCTGATGAGAATCATAGGAATTGGAATCGAGGGATTATGAATAGTGGCCATTCATGGCTCAATCAACGCGATCTGACTAAGGATACGATATCAGAATACATGGCGGAACTGAGGGGAGAACCGGGAGATAATCACCCAATTCTGTCCGAGGAGGACTTCGACGACCTAGAGGCAAAGGTAGCTGACGATGCTGGAAGTTTCGTTGAGGATCTGGCAGCGCTATTCAAAGATGAGAGCCCACTCGAAGATCGCATCGAGCGATTCAGGACGAATCACAGTATAGATCTCACGGTCATTAGTACTCTCTTGACGAGTTCCAACCCAAACCAGTACGTACTGTACGATGCAAAAAGCTTTGAGACGCTTATTCGTTACTTCACCGGGTTACACAGTCCCGATCTCGGCGATCTTTCGGTGGGAAGAAGATACGAACTGTATCGGGACTACTGTTCAACAATCCAGACTGACGTTTTGAGTGAGAAACTCACCGACGCTACGCTCCAGGACGCTCAAGAGTTTGTGAGTACTGTAACGCACTCGACGAAATGTAGATACGATTTCATTCTCAGATACCTCTTTAGACACACTAGCCGGTTAGAGGAATTCGAGGAAGAGACTTCTGCGTTCCTCGACGAAATTCGTACGCTACCACAGGCATTTCTCAGAGATCAGCTTGAGGCGTACGAAGGACGCCAAAAAATAGCCAAGATCCGGTACGATGTGCTTGATGCTATCCTTGATGGTGAATCCGTAAATATCGACGAAATCGCCGCACGGGAGAACGCAAACCACGAGAAGAACATCATGAACTCGTGGGACGACTATAAAATTCTTGCTCAGATCTACTACAACTATGCTAAAGACCGTGTGGAGGCTTATATCGAGGATCTGCTTGATTATCTGCGAAACGAGATAGGCGCCGACCAATTGTCTACACACTACGTCACCTACCAGGGTGCAACCAATATCCCAGGGACCCAATCTTGGGCTGTCCTGTATCCAAGCGTCCTCGGAGACCACAAATCGGCATATCAACTGTACATCTACTTCTATCCAAATAGAATTGAATACGGAATTGACAATGGTAGCGATGTCTCTCGGAAAGACTACGACGACGAGTTGTTCGAGTCAGAAGATGAAATATCGATACAGAAAGTGGTCGAAACTTACAGGGAACAATTGGATACGTTCTGGAGGTGGAACGAAGAACTGATCGAAGAACCGGACTCCGCAGAGTACGACGAGTTACCGTGGTTCGAAACCGTCGAAAAACATCTCCAGCGCAAGAAGCAGATCGTTTTCCACGGTCCGCCAGGAACCGGGAAGACCTATGGAGCGCTCAACTTCGCCAAATGGTGGATAGATAGGGGGCTAGACGAGAAAGATCACTTCGAAGACGCTGTTGAGGACCGCCTTCGGATGGTAACGTTCCATCCGACGTTTTCGTATGAGGACTTCATCGAGGGGATAACGGCGAAGACCCGCGACGGCGACCTCGTGTACGAACCAAAGGCTGGCGTGTTTAAGCAGATGGCTGAGGACGCCGCAAAGGCCTACGAAGACGCCGACTCGAAAGCGGACGCCCCTAGATACATCCTTATCATCGACGAAGTGAACCGAGGGAACATCCCGAAGATTTTCGGTGAGACGATCACACTCATCGAGAACGACAAGCGACTCGGCGAGCCGAACGAGATGAGAGACGAGATGCCACATTCAGAGGACCAGCTCGTAGTACCCCCGAACCTCTACATCATCGGGACGATGAACACGGCCGATCGGTCAATCGCACTCGTCGATGCCGCGATACGCCGGCGGTTCCGATTTCGACACTTCCCGCCGAACTACGAAGTTCTCTACGATCAACTTGGCTTCGATGGTGAACAGGATGTCAAAACCAGGGCTTCAGCCGAAGAGGGAGAGAACCTCGGTGCACTCTCAATTCTCGCACTCAGGGCAATCAATGAACGCATCCGGGACAGTGGTAATCTCGGGAAAGGCAAACAGGTTGGTCACTCCTACCTCATCGGTGGGACGACGGACGAGCGTCTCGTAGAGTCCTGGAAGAACGAGGTACTTCCTTTGCTTGATGAGTACTACTTCGGAGACATGGAGCGGCTCAAACAGCACATATTCGATGGCGAGGGAGAGACTCTATTCAATTGGAAAGAACAGCGGATAGCCGATTTCGATTCCAACGGTCTCCGTGCCGCGCTCTCCGAACTCGTGGGTGAGGAGGGTGAAGTGGAGTGACAACTCCTGACTTGATAGAACTGTCCGAGTACGACGACTCAGACCCAATCGATCTGTCCGATGACGATATCGAGATGATCGAATCACAGGTCGATGGATTACGAGTGGAGTACAAACGAGGCGAACAGACTGTACTGCACACGGACCATCGAGTCGGAGTCGTCGCTCTTCCCGATGGACCCACTATTGAGATACAACCGAAAATCGGGGAGCCGAACCTCGTCACGCTGCTACGATACGCAAACGGAACAGAACCAACTCACCTCTCACGCGAAACGAAACTCGAAAGCGGGACGAATTTTGTGGACACGGTAGCAGCCCTATTCCTTGAAGAACTGGAGGTAGTTCTTTCTCAGGGCCTCAGGAGAGAGTACATCGAAGTAGAAGGAACAGAAGAGTACCTCCGAGGGAGATTGAACGTCCGGAGACAGCTTGCAGGGGGCCCGGGTAAGACGGATTTCGAGTGCGATTACGACGAATTCTCCCACGATACCACGCTAAACCAGACAATTCTCTGCGTTGCGAACGCGCTTTCGTCGTTGGTGGATAACACCGAAATTGCTGGTGAACTACGTGAATACGAATCGCGGCTCAGACGACGAGTGACCCTCCGCGAAGTTTCGATCGAGGAAGCCGAACAGATCAAACTGACTCGTCTTACTGATTACTATGAGAAGGTTCTGGCATTGTCGCAGCTTGTACTGAAACACATCTACATCGAAGACATCGTTGCTGGTGAGGGTGCATCGTACTCCCTGTTGATCGGAATGAATGACGTGTTCGAAAAGGTGGTAGAGAGGACTGCACGAGAATCTGTGGACGAACGAGGCAGCTGGAGCGTAGAAGGGCAGGCTCGAACCGACAATCTACTCAGAGGAAACCCGTCGATTCGTATGCGACCTGATTTCGTTGTCAAGCGCCACGGTGAGCCAGTACTGATTGGGGACGCCAAGTGGAAGACCAAAGTCCAGAACAACGATGTCTATCAGGTCGTAGCGTACCAGACTGCCTATGATGCGCCTGGTGTGCTGGTTTATCCAGACAACGACGGTGCTGTCGAGAATGACTACTCCGTGAAGAACGGGCAGAGTTTAGCGATGTTGGAGCTACCGACAGGGGTGAATACTGTGGATGTTGGTGAATTCGGACGAGAGAATGTTAAGCGATTTTTTGATTTTCTTTCCCGAACTGTGGGTTGACAACACGGTGAAATTGGAGTCGTATCTGAGATCATAGTGGTAACAGCGCAGAAACCCAACCCGTTCACGGCTGTCTCTCACCCATAACCCAGTGTCAGCGCATAAAATCAACCAAAACTGGTTTGAGATGAGAAAGCCAGTCAGGAAAATATCATTCGCTCTTCTTTAGAAGATTGTTGGTGAACTGGCGCCGTAGCTGGAAGTCACATCAGGCAAGGGTGGCGTGGCCGCGCCACCCGACGGAAAATGTACCATTGAAGACGTTCGTCCCGGGGTGTTGTGCCGCGAATCTGTTGTGGGAGGGCCGCTGGCTTGACGGTAGATCTCTCCTCATCAAAGAGTCTTCAAAGGCAAGCTCACATCCTACCTCAGAGCGTTCCGACTTCGCAAATGTGACCGCGGTAAACTCGGCGACGAAGCACTCAAAATCATCCCCAAGACTGCGCTATGATTTCACCAACAATCCTCTACCCATGGGCGTTCTGGCATTCTGCTTACAGCTGGCGATAGCTGTCGTCAATTACGAACAAAGTGATAGGCCCCAGAAAAACTTCAATCAATGTGTGACAATTATTCTGTACCGCCTTCTACGAATGTATACAATCACGGAACCCTTTCACAAATTGACTCTAGTTGTGGGACCGGGTCACTGCGGCCTTCCGTAAGACGGACGATGCTATCGAATCGTCCTTTTCGCAAACTTTCGTACTGATCGCTGGTGTTGACACGATCATGACCAGCCAGAGCCAGCCGAGCTGCTTCAGCGAGCGCTTTGGGATTGTACTGATTGAATATTGTCTCATTCTCGAAGAGACCTTCATCTGATTTTCGAGCAAGTTCTCGGAACCAGAACCCGTAGAACAGAAGTTCTAGTCCAGGTGTAAAATCTACGGGCAGCGAGATGTCCCATTCAATTCGTTCACCCAAAGCCGTCACCTGCTCATCCAGTACGGTTTCGTGGTGATGTAGTCGTTCACTAACTGCGTTCCCGTCAATGAGCCATTCCCCGATAAGTGGATTTGCGGTCGTTAATTCGGTGTGATACTGACGAAGAAACTCAAACTGACCGACGAACGCTTCACCATGCCATTCCATTAGCGAGAGAACCATTGCTGGATAAATAACAAACGTATCGCCTACCGTATTCGGGTCTAACACGTCTGCTGTTGAATCCGGATGAATCGACTGTATCTGATTCACATAGTGACTGATTCGCTCGAAATACCGGGCATCATGTATCGAACTAACGCGATTTGCACAGATTGAATGAAGCCGACCGACGTTCAGATTCGTTTCAATTCCGCTGTCATCGCCCTTCGGATCTTCCAGTTGCGAAGCGAGTGACGACCGAATCAGGCCTCTCGTAATGTAGTACCAAAGGTTTTCGAAGTGATCTAATAATTCTTCGACAGATGCCACAGTTGGGTAATCTTGTAAGATTGCTTCAATTCGTTTTTCGGCATAATCCATCCCGTCTTTGAGTCCAAGATGTGGTTTACGAGACGTTGTCGAAATACCGCTTACGCCAGTCGAAAACGCAGAATTGTCGTTCTTATTATCAGCTGTGTCGGTCGCTACATCTGGTGGGCGTTCCTCAAGCTTGTCGTACTTCTCTGAGAGGCGTGAGACGGCTTCAGTGATTACGTTTGGGGCAACATCGACGCCGAGAAACAATGTCTCGTCCACAAGTGATTGGACCGCTTCACGACCATCATTACGCAACACATCGCTTACCTTCCGCGTCCCTTCCGTTGGTTCCGTCGTAATCTGGCGGTAGTTCGATCGCATTCCGTCAGGAGTGTGGAGTCGAACGATCGACTGTGCCCATGAATCGGGCAGTCGTATTAGAACGCCATCGTTCTCATCATCCGCATCCTTTGTCCACACTACCTCAACTGTGGATTCTGTCAGCGACTCGATTGTTATTGTTGTCCCCTCAGCGATATCTGGGGCAACGAACCTAGCCAGTATTTCATCATCTTCGGCTCGGTCAACTCGCGCGTCTGCGAGTGTCAGTGATGGGCTAGGTTCACTGTCACCACCAAACGAATAGTCGGCGAAGTCGAATTCCGAAGGAGCTTGTTCTCCGCCGATTTGTGCTGAGAACGACTGTTGCCCCCACAGGCCGGTTACTGAGTCGTCGGTATCGATATGGAGTAAGCTAGCCTCCAGATTCCCTGTGGACGCTGTTTCAAGTAAAGCTTGACCGGTGATGTTGGGGCTGCCGTAGAGCGTGGCTGTTCCCCATGATCCCTCGAAAACCATCCCCTTGGCATGAATCCACCGTCGTGTGTCGTGTTGGATCGGTCGGAACGTGACAGCCTCATCAAAAGCTTTGATGGCATTTTCTGGGTCAAGATGGGTATTCCCCTCTGCGATATAGATCTCATACTCTTCGGCATTGATTTGAGCGTCTATCTCTGAGAGTGCTGATTTACCGCCAAAGAATGGTGCAAAGAGGGTGACGTGGTCAACCTCTCCAATTTCGTTGAGCACTTGTTCAAGGATGGGTGATTGCAGGTTGTGTACAAACCCACCGGACACTGATTCTGAGCGTGACCGGTTTTCAAGCCACTCTGTTGTCTCAACGGCTCGTTGCATCTCCGTTCGCACGTCTCTCCCGGAGACATATTCCTGGCATAGCTGGTCGATAAACACCCTGACATCCTGTGCGACTGCCAGTTCTTGTGGAGTCGGGCGGTTGCTGTCCGTCTCTGTTTCCGCAGAGACGGTTATTGTTTGGCCGAGTTGAGCTGCAGTTGTGTACTCCGAAAGCGTAATATTTGCTGATGATATGCTGATGTGACAGGCAGATTCGTCCGCAAGGAAGGCGACTTTGGGATGAAAGGTCGATTCTACAGTGACTGGTTCGAGGTAGTAATGCTGACCAATCGCTCGACTTGTGAGTTCTTGTTGTTCAGCGAGTTCCTCGTATTGCTGGCCATCCATAAGGATGATTGGTGTCGCGACGCCTGCTTCTTGTAGCGGATCGATCGCATAATTACTGAAAAAGAGGGGCTCGAATGGATACGTCGTACATACGGCGTGGTCAGCTTCGCTCCCCCCGAGAGCATCAATAAGATTCATTCGTACTCACCTCGGAACCTAGCGATAACTGTCTCTCCAGCTGGAGTCGGAACCCATAGGTTGGTATCCTCGTGATAGGTGAGTAATCCTGCGTCCCGCATAAGGCGTCGAAGGTCTTTATATCGCAGATTGCCTGTACTTGGGGAGGCTGTCCCGCCAGCTGCAAACAATAGCTGGTCATTCGTTGTTGAGTGGTCACCTGCATCAGCCCCAGTTCCGAAGACCATTGAAATCGATCCACTCCCAAGCCGATCCTGAATGACATAATTGTGGATTGTGATGACCCGCTCTTCGAAAATGCGGCGCGCAAGCACCGACAAGGGAATGTCTTCACTGACCGTGTTTAGATACTGGGAAGTCTTGACGAGTGACGAGTGCCGCTGGCCAAACTCTTGTTTGACATACCGTTCCAACAGTGGCTTCTGCTCAACTAACTGTTCGTATTGTTCGATCGCGGCGACCAACTGAATAGTACTGCGTGCACACAGGCGACCCAATGCGTCAATTGCCTCGGTCCGTGTGGTGGCTGATTCAATGTCTGGAAGACAATTGTTGGTCGCTTCAATCAACGTCCGACCGTTGAGTTCTGGATCTGTCACTGGCCGCCACGTCCCAATGTCACGCGCTTGTAGCTCCGCTCGAAGGTCAGTAAGTGATTCACACTCTGCATCGTGCTTTTCTGGGACTGTAATCTTGTATTTGATCGGCTTCACTCGACCGGCACGGAACAACTCCCGTGTGATGGCCGACTGACTCATTCGGTCCCCGTTCAGCGAGGTCTCACTTTGTAGGACTGCAGTCGCCTCGGTTGCAATTGGTGCGGCCTCAATCTGTGATAGCAATTGTTTCCTGGGAACCCCTTCGGGAGCTTCATGGCGCAGATGTGTAGCGAGACCCCAGAGTTGTGCTCGTAGTGCATGCGCTAACTGGCCTTGGAGATAATAGATACGCCCCAGTGGACGGATAGGTCTAAATCGCAGTTTATCTTGGTCATCATAGGACAGTTCCTCCTCTTGGTTCTTTGATACAATAATGTCGTGAGCACGAAGAATTGCCAAAGACCAAGCTCGACGAAGGTGGTGAACATTGCTGCTGACAGAGTCACGTAGGTTGTCTTCGAACTGCTCGCCAGCGACAATATAGTCATAATAGTCATCAATCTGAAGATCTATACGAGATGGCCAGTCCATGAGATCAACAGTTTGGTCCCGTTCATTCCAGGTGACAAGTCCCATGAGGATTCGCTGGAGTGTATCCTGTTCGTGATTGTTCTCTGTACTTGTGAAGCAACCTTGATGAGTGAACACGTCAGCTAAGTTATCAAGCAATTCTATCGTGACTGATTGCTCCTTGACGGCAGAAACGATCTCTTCAAAATACGGTCCGGCAATCTCGTCCAAACTTTCAGCTAACTCTTGGCCGGCTGCAGTCAGAGCAAATTCTCCCTGCTTGAGGTAGAAATTCCCCATAGTTGATTGAAATCTTCGAATTGCGTACGGACTGTTATCCAACAGCGTAAATGCCGATAGATCAATCGAGTCACCTTCGTATATTGAATTCTCACTAATATTTGAACTACCTGTCACACCCGAGAGACCAGCCTTTTGTTTATTATGAGTTTGTTGTCGCCGGTAGCTTGCCAATCCTAAAATCTCCTCAATTCCTTCAAGCAAGCTTCGCTTTTCCGCCCGTGGAAGATCAGCAGTGATTGGTGAATGCATGACGCGATACATAGCCCAACAGAATCCTGAAAAATACCGGCCTCGTGCTCGAACATCTGTGGTAATGCCACGTGAAATAGTTTGTTCCATTTGAATTAGGACTCTATTTGCTCGGAGCGGTTGCTCCGGGCGTCCTGTTTTAGAGATCCGTTCATTCCACTGTGGCTCCAATGACATTATCTGATGTCCTCAACCAAGTATTATAGAAGTGAGGGTCTTGCAGGACTGTCCTGGGACTTCTGGGAGCCCCTCGATCTCTCGAAAGTACGGTAATACGTCGTTCTCTGGCGAATGTGTCACTAGATGCTCTATGACTATGTCAACTAGTACCGATACCGTGATCAAGCTATTTGACCCCCACATATCAATTATATACTAATTCGGGTTATCAGTACCGAACTTTGGGAGGTGCTGTACCTAGTGCAAAGATAGAAGAGAGAAGGCAAAGCATGTTAACCAATGACTGAGCGGAAGCTCTTCATCGGTTCTAATCAGTTATCGCTGGAGGATGAGGCATTCGAGTGGGTGCAGTCAACATCTGAAGACGGGATCGGACGTATTCTCTATCTTTCTGAGACAGCGAATAGACATGACCGCGTCCAGAAAAAATGGCGCGATAGCTATGGACACCTCACGCTTCGAACGGAGACCTTGACGAGTTTCGTCTATGACTGCTACGAGCAGATTGCTGGCCCAAGTACACAGATTCCGGAAGAGCTTGATCGGCGAACGCTCGAGTGCAGTCTCGATACTATCATCGAAAATCGACCGTGGCTGTCTACCCAACCGCACGCCTCTGCAAACCTCGTCGATGCGTTCGACCGTCGCTTCGCTCGCTTCCAAAACGTCGGTCTCAACACCCCAGACCGAGTTAGGGATGAATTCCAGAAGTCGGATCTTCCGTCTCGGATTCGGGATACTACTGTCGAAGCATACGAGACCTATTATCAACGCCGTGAAGCTGTATCCGAACCATGGTATGTCACCTACAGCCACGCATTCGAAATCGTTGGTGACGCCAATATCGCGGCCCTTCAGCCCCATATCGATGCCGTCGTTCTGTCCGGACACCTACAACTCGGCCATGTCGAACAGTCCGTCATAGAGTCACTCGTCGAAGCGTTTCCGACGGCTGCGATCCTCCCGACCTTTTCGGAATCGCTATCTGATGGCGTCGATCAGGCAACAGAAACAGTTCGTGATCTCTATGGTGACCTTGAGTTCGATATCGAGCGGGTAACCGAGAAATATGGGTCGCCAGCGCTCCAACGAGTTGCACAGTCACTCTACAGAAATCAACCTCCTGAGGAGCGCACTGTTCCAGAGACACTGCACTGGCGCGAACTCCCGACCCCAGAACGAGAGATCAGATACATCGCTCGTGATATCCGTACACGTATTGCTGACGACGCAGTCCCCAGCGACATCGGTGTCGTCGTCCCGGGATTCCAGGCATACGAAGACTATCTCGTTGATGTGTTCGATACGTATGATCTGCCGTACAGCGTCGAGACGGAGCAAGCAGTGATTGAAACGTTTGTCGGCAGCGCGGTCCAGAATCTTCTCGATCTATCTGAAGACAATCCGCGTGCTGCTGCGCTCACCGAATTAGTTACCA
This sequence comes from Halovenus rubra, assembly GCF_026586665.1. Taxonomy (GTDB): domain Archaea; phylum Halobacteriota; class Halobacteria; order Halobacteriales; family Haloarculaceae; genus Halovenus; species Halovenus rubra. The sequence goes on along the minus strand of NZ_JAODIY010000016.1, from coordinate 69,161 downwards.
ATCCAGTAGTCACGTTCTGTGCGCCGGATAAAGAGGATGCTGTCGTCGCAGCCGAGCGACGTACTGATTCCGTCCGGGTTGGCGCTGTACAGGACCAGTTGTCGTCTGCGCTGGCCGACAAAGTCCAGACACTGCTTGAGCAACTTCGCGCACTTCGGAAAGATTCCTTTGAGTCAGCGATTGAAACGGTTCGCACACAACTGGATGACCACCACATTGCCGAAGCAGTCGAAGCTGCTGATTCACGAATCGATGGGGCACAAGAGTATGCTGCGCTTGAACACGTGCACGCGGTCTTGGATTCATTTGAGGAGATATCGCCACCGACCGATCTCACACCATCAGCAGCGCTGCTTCGAGCGCTACAAGGAGTCTCTCTCAGCGGCTATACAGGGCAATCAGAGCAGATCACCGTCTTAGATCATCTTGATGCGCGGGAATTCGCGTTTGACCAACTCTACATTGTCGGTCTGACTGCCGACCATTTCCCGTCAACTCGGCGGCATCCGGCTTTCTTCGAGGAGATGGTGGACGCACATCTGATACTGGAGGTTCTTGATGAACGAGTCCGGGATCGATATACCTTCGCGTGCCTCCTCAGCAACGCGGACACTGCGACGATTACAACACCGTCCACTGATCCGAGCTCGACCGCAATGGTGCGATCACCAGTCTTAGATGAACTCACGAGGGTAACTGGAATCGAACCGACAACCGGGGTTGACAGTCGAATTGGATCTCGAGAAGATCTTCAACGCGCAATCTCGCCCCTTACAGAGCGGCGATCAGCACTCGATGCTGCAGGCGAACGTGATGACTTTACTACGGAGCAGACCATTCGCGCAGATCGCGGCATCACGTGCGCCACTGAGCGCGCTAGCCCGGATATATCGCCTCACGATGGATTACTCGATTCCACGACAGTGGCGGACATATATCCTGACTCCGCCCGGGAACCGTACAGTGCCAGCCGAATCGAACGATACGTGAATTGTGGTTTCCAATTCTACATGGAGCACGTCCTTGATCTTGAGGACGACAACGACATCGAACGGACGCCTGACCCTCTGGAAACGGGAACGTTCGTCCACGATACGTTTGAACGCTTCTACAAAGCCCTCCAGTCAGAGCCCGGTGAAGGAATCGATATTCAAGAATACGAACTATCCTCGCTCGAATCACATATGCTGGAGATCGCCCTCAATGAACTCGAAGACGCCGAATTTGACTATTCAGGGCTGTTCCATCAACGCTGGCTCGAACAACTATTCGCCGGCCTTGGTGACCCAGAAGCTAATCCGCACTACGGGGAGCCACGTCCGCACCAAGGTGTTGATCAAGGGTTGTTCACCCGGTTTGTCGAACGCGAGTACAACCGTGGCGGTGACACTCTCCCTGCGTGGTTTGAGCCACCATTCGGGACTGGACTACCCGAGGAAGACCTCGACCCCTTCGAAATCGACCTCCCGAATGGCGAGACAGTCGAATTCCGCGGTTACATTGACCGCGTCGACGTCGGAGTCACTGATGAAGGGACTCAGATACAGTTGTTCGACTACAAAACTGGGTACGCACCGTCCCTGACGAAAACAACCGGCGGCACGACGTTCCAACTCCCGATATATCTCCTCGCTGCCGAGGATGTGCTTGCGGACGAGATGGATACTGTGACTGATCTCGCTGCGACCTACTACCAGACGAAACCGCCGAACAAACTCCACGAACCACGTGGAATCGAATCGAAGTTCGACTCCGATAGCGACCTTCGACGCTTCCTCAATGAGGTGATACCAGACCGCCTTGGGACCATCAGCACGGCCGTAGAGCACGGTCGATTCCATACGACTGTTCTCTCACAGCGTGAGGCAGGATGTGAGTACTGTGACTTCCAGCGGTCATGTGACGTACGCCCGCATCAGCGCCGTGACCGGGTAGAAACTCTAGATTCTGATCCACGAACGTATGTCCCGATCCGCGCGACCGACCGCGATTTCGATGACGAGTTCGGAGGTGAAGCTGATGACTGACAATGAGCGTTCTGGGTATTCTGATAGCGACTCAGGTGAGGAATCACCAGCAATCACACCGACTGACGAACAAAAAGATGCGTTAGTACTGGATCGGAACGTGACGATTACAGCTGGTGCTGGGACGGGCAAGACAACAACGCTCACGCATCGTTACCTCGAATTCCTCCGGTCAAACCCGTCTGCTACCCCGAAGAATATCGTCACGATCACCTTCACGCGGAAAGCTGCCGCAGAACTCGAAACACGAGTGCGTGAAGAGATCTATGAGGAGTTACAGTCCGTTGAAGATCCCGCAGAGTACGAACGCTGGCGAGCGGTTCTAGACGAACTCGATGATGGCTACACACACACGATCCACGCCTTCTGTGCGCGCCTCCTTCGTGAGAACGCCGTTCAAGCGCCCGTTCCGATGGAATTCGATGTCCTCGATGAAGATGACGCTGCGGACCTCCAACAACAGGTCGTCATCGAGTATCTCGACGCCAACCCAACCGACTCCGATGTCGAACTCCTGTCCCGACTCTTTGGGTCCCGTGGTCGACTCGTTGAGATTCTAGCTGGCCTGTTAGATGCACGCCCCGACAGCGAGGCCTGGCTCGAAGCCTGGCTGGATCGTGACGTGGGCGACTACATGGACTATCTCTGGAACGATGTCTGTGAACTTGATGGCCCAACTGCGAAGGACTTCTTTACGGCTCCTGACGTTCAGGCAGCGTTAGCAACGGCGCAAGAATTCAGGGATGAGGAATTTGCTGTAGACGATGGTGCCGACGGTGTCTCTGTCCTCCGAGATGTCGGAGCCATCGGTGCGACCATCGAAGGCGAAAATGACGAGAGAGCGTATCAGGTCGCATGCCGAGATCTGTACGACCTGTTAGAAACGAGTTCTGGCGGACTGTACTCAAGTGCAAGCCATCACATTGTCGGGACTAAATCCTCCTGGAACGACGAGACTCAGGCATACAGTGACTGCAAGGACGCGCTCAACACGCTTCTGGACCGACTAGCTGAGATCGAAGACGAAATTGCCACCACACCAGGCGATCTTGAACAGAATAGCGCTCACTACGTCCTCGCGCTTGCACGGGTGTTCGATGACATTGTAGATGCGTATGAGGCCGAAAAAGAAGACCGCGAAGCACTGGACTTCCCCGATCTCATCGAAACAACGATTATCTTCCTGCAAGAGAACCAAGCAGTCCAAGCGTCATTACAGGAGTCCTTTGACGCGCTGATGGTAGACGAGTTTCAGGATACCGACAGTCGCCAGTGGGAACTGGTGGCTCTCCTTGCCAAATTAGCTGACGACGACCTCGAGACAGACAACGTATTCCTTGTTGGTGACAAGAAACAGAGTATCTACGGCTTCCGTGGGGCGGAAGTCACGACCTTCGAAACCGCAAAAGAAGCCTTACGCGAGCAAAACCAGTCCCTTGGCCGTGATTCGATCCCCGACAGTGATCAAGAAGCACCCACAGACCTCGAACTGTCTGGCAACTTCCGAACTCTCGACAACCCACTCACGTTCCTGAACGAACTCTTCACAGAGGTCTTCCAGCCCCTTGACGATGGGTACGCCGATTATGAGGCCGAGCCCCAGGAACTGTCATTCGAGCGTGAGCAAATCGAACCGGTGGCCAATCTTGAGGGGTCGGTCGAATACTTGGTCGTCCCTGAAGACCAAGACAGTGCTGAAAAAGCGTTAGACACAGACCACCCAGTGACCGACGCGGCAACCGAGCACGCTATCGCGGCGGAAGCTGAAGCCCTTGGCGCACGTCTCTCACACCTGCTTGCTGACCCGCCGCAGGTTTACGACACCGAAGACGAAGAACTCAGTACGGCGTCACCCGACGATATTGCCATCCTCTTACGCCGACGCACTCACCTCGACCGATATCAGCGGGCGCTGGAATCTTACGATGTCCCGTATTCGGTCATCTCTGGCACGGGGTTTTACAATACGCCAGAGGTCCAGACGCTCATCAATCTCCTGCGCGTCCTTGCCGATCCAACTGATGAGATCTCACTCTACGGGGTCCTCCGATCCCCCCTCTTTGGATTCCCTGACAACCGGCTCGCTCCACTCGCAGCGACAGACGACCCTCTCTGGCAATCTCTACAGACAACCGACGACCAGCAACTGGCTGATGCAGCGTCGTTACTAACCCAGTGGCGAGAACTCGCCGGCTGTGTACACAGTGCAGAGACCGATGTCTTGCCCTGGAACCGGGTCCTCACACGTGTTATCGACGACACAGGATACCTCGTGAGTATCGGTGCAGACGAAGGCGGCCAACAAGCTGTTGCCAATGTGGAAAAATTCCGCGACGAAATCCGCGACTGGTCACAAGACGGCACCCAAACCGCAGCGAACATGCTCCGACGCATCGACCGGCAAGCCGAACTCGACCCCCGAGAAGGCGACGCCGAAGTTCCTGAGGGGACAGACGGTGTCCGAATCATGACCATCCACTCCGCCAAAGGCCTCGAGTTCCCGATCGTGGCGGTACCCGATCTCGGCAGCGATCTCAACTTTGGCCGCAGCATCGACGACTACGGCTACGTCCGTCTCGTCACAGACCACGACGATGACCCATTCCTCGTCGCCGGCGGTCCGTCACCTACTGATGCGTTCGAGGTTGAGAAGACAACAGCACACAACTACGCCGACTCAATCGAACTCCCACGGGAACGCGCTGAGGCAAAACGCCTGCTGTATGTCGCCTGTACACGGGCCCGCGATCACCTTCTCCTCTGTGGCACCCACGAACTCGAATCCACTGAGGAGGGGCTCGGCTTTGCAGACGTCAACGACCATGACGAGGCCAAAACGTGGCGTGACTGGGTCCAACCGATCTTACTCGATCGGGACAGCGTCGTCAAACCGCTCTTCACCGACGGAAGCGTCCAAATACAACTCAAAGACGCTACGTACACTGTCTCCCTCCCTGTCGATGGCGATGCATTGCAGTCTGCCGACGACGCAGCAGGTACATCTGAGCCGTTCCCACGCATCGAAATCGAGGATCGCCCCGACACCGAGGCTCAACGACGGGTTTCAGCCACACAACTAGTTCACGCCGCATCAGACTACTCTGAACAGGAGGCAGACAAGGATTCGCGGCAGGAAACCGATTCAGATGAGACCGAAACCGACGATGACGGTACGCTGGCACGGAATGATTTCGGGACAATTGTCCACCGAATCCTTGAATTCGACAAGCCACGCTCGGAATGGGCGGAATTAGCCCGCCGAATCGCTGCTATCAACGGATTCGAAATCACTGACGAAACTGTCCAAGAAGTCATCGAACACACCGCTGATGCCCAGACATTCCTCAATACTCAAGCAGCCCAGTATGAAACCGAAGAAACCTACGCAGAACTTCCCGTCACAGTTGATGTCGGTATATTCCAAATCGTCGGAGAGATCGATCATTTGCGTGTGACATCAGACGAGTTCACCATTACAGATTACAAGACGAATCGGTTAGGGAAGCGAACCCCAGAGAGTCTTGCCGAGCACTATCGTCCGCAGATGATGAGCTATGCCCTGGCACTACTGGAACACGACCCAGACCGTGACGTCATCGTCAACCTTCGATTTACCGAGGGAAGCACAACAGAATCCTTCCGATGGGGTAGTACTGACTATGACTCGATTGTTTCGGAATTAACAGAAATTGGGAATAGAATCGAGTGAACTACCCCTGCCCTTTCACCGCCGCTGGTGGCTCTTTGAGGCAGGGGGTAGTTCAATACTGCCACTCTAGATTGGGAGAGTCAAGCAGAGATTCTCGATATCTGGAGCAAGCGAGATGACCTGTGCTTTTCGATTCAACTCCTGCCGGCGTTGCTCGATGCGATCTTCTAGCTTCGAGAGTCGATCCCGCTGTCCTCTGATCGCGATATCCATGTCCGTCCCTGCTTCTGCCTTCCGCTCGTATTCGGCAATGAACGTCTCTATTCGTTCCCGTTCAGACTCCGCATAGGCCTCGAGATCTTCAAGTTCCTGTTGTGTCTCTTCGCCCCTCCGTTTCTGGAGTTCGTCACGACGTGACTCGACTCGTTGGCTGATATATCGGTCGGCGGACGAACGCATTTCACCCTCGTTTTCTAGCAGAATTCGAATCGGCTCTTCATCAGGAGAACCTTTGATGCTGTTTCCATCGACGACGCGCTGTCCGAGACGCTCTTGCGGATCGTTATGTGCTGCATCGACGAAGACAGGGAGTATCTCTTCACGAATCACTTCGCCAGTACCGTCCTCAAATCGGACTCGATAGTTGTAGGTGATCCCTGGATTATCGACAAACGGGAGCATCTTGAGACCAACAGCACCCTGTTCGCCGTCGAGGACTTGCTGCATCAATTCCTGGACCAGCCGTGCATCCGGAGAGATGTATTCGATGTCATCGTGATCCATCGCAAACTCTCGATTGAATGTGAACGGACCATAGGAGTTGTCACTAGCAGATTGACGGAGTTGGTCTGGTAACTCGGCTCGGAACAGATTCGTACCGGCTTTTTCGACATCGCCACCCAGTGCCGTAATCCCGCGCTCGAAGAATTCTCGGATGTCAGCCTCGCTGCCGTAGACATCTTCGGATTGATCCATCACTTCTTGGATCTTCTCTCGACTCTCCTGGTCGAAGGTACTCGTGTCGACGAGACTGCGCTCGTGCCACTCCTGGAGCGTCCGCTGTCGTTCGTCGATGAGTTCTTCAAGTTCCTCTTTCGTCGCACTCGCTGGTTCGTCATTCCGAATGGACTCCATGATGAGCGAGTCCACGTCGATGTCGTCGAGCATCCCAAGGACATCAGCAGTGTTCCCGAGCTTCCCCCGGATGTTCTCGACTTTGTCCTGGAGCATCTCGAAGATCTCACCTTCGCGAGTGTCCTCAAACGTGAAGTTCCACACCTTCACTTCCTTGTCCTGGCCGTACCGATGGAGGCGACCGATCCGCTGTTCGAGCCGGTTCGGATTCCACGGGAGCTCGTAATTGACCATGATGTGGCAACTGTGCTGAAGATCGATCCCTTCGCTCGCCGCGTCAGTCGCGAACAGTAGTCGAGACTGTCCGTGGTTAAACTCGTCTTCGATCTTCGCCCGGTCCTCTTTGTCAACGTCACCGTGGATGGTTAGAATCTCGTCGGCCCACGGTTCGTCCTTCACGAGTTCGAGAATGTAATCGAGCGTGTCTCGGTACTCAGTGAACAGCAGTACCTTCTCGTTTGGATTCTCCTCGAGTAGTTGCTGGATGTACCGACGGACTTTCTGGGCCTTCGAGTCGACAGGAATTCCTTCGGCGAGGGAGACAAGGTCGCGAAGCGTTTCGATCTCCTCTTCGAGTTGGGCGTCACTCTCGGTAATCGTGAGTCCTCCAAGTTCTTCCTCGGCCTTTTGTTTGTCATCCTCGTCGAGGTCTTCGCCTTCGAGGTACGCCGAGGCTTCTTCGGAGAGCGAGGTTGCAGTGGATTCCTGGTCGACCAGGTTCGCCAGCCGGCGGCTTAGGGTGGCTTGGATCGCCCCAATACTACTCACGAGGCGCTTTTGCATCAGGGCCATCGCAAACCCGACTGCGGGCTCATTGAGCTGCTCCGAGCGATTATAGACATGTTTGACGTACTCAGTGACTGCCTCGTAGAACTGCTTCTCTTCGTGAGTCCGCTCGACAGGTATCGTCCCAACTTCGCGATTGGGGAAAATTCGTTCACCGTTGTCGTCGTAGATCGTTTGCTTGCCCCGACGCATCATCACGCGGTCGACGGCCTCTTTTGAGAGTTCTTGATCTTCCGCGACGAGGAACGGATCGATGTATTCGACGAGAGAGCGGAAGGCTTCCCCCTTGCCGTCGTGTGGTGTTGCACTTAGGAGAAGTAGCGAGTCAGAGTTGTCCGCAACTCGGTCGACCATCTTCGAGGTCTTGCTCGGAGACTCACCACGCTTGGCCGCTTTGTGCGCTTCGTCGACGACGACAACGTCCCAGAACGCATCGTCGAGGTCATCGCGGAACTCTTCCTGACGTAGGAACGCCATGCTCGTGACCATCTGCTGGTGGTCCTGGTTCCAGATGTTCGCCTCCTCACCGAGCCGACGGCGCTCGCCCTCAACCCACTGTCGGTCGCCAGGTGTCAATGAGATATCGAAGAAGCGGTCCATATCCCGAATCCACTTCTTCTGGAGATGTGCAGGAACGACGAACAGCACTCGATCTGCCCGATTGCGTGCGGTGAGTTCTTTCAGGATGAGTCCCGCCTCGATTGTCTTCCCCAAGCCGACATCGTCGGCGATGAGCGCTCGCTGGCGGAGCTTCTGCATCACCCAGTTCACGCAGGCCAGTTGGTATGGTTCCAAGCGAACAAGCGAGTTCGAGATACTGAGTAGTTGCCCCTGCTCGTGAGCAATCTGAAGTTGGAGGGCCTGAGAGCGTAAGTCGAACCACTCAGCAGAGACAGCGTCGTGATCTGGATGCAGTTGTCCTGCAGTTGCGGGATCGAGTGCGCTAAGTTGTTCTCCCTTCGGCTCGATGTTCACGTCGTCGATGCAGACGGTCTTCACACCGACGTTCTCGACGTAGGCTCTGAGATAATGGAGATCACCGACGGAGTACGTCTTGATGACCTCGGCGGGCTGATCGTTGAGGAGGATTGTGTCTCCGGGTTCGAGGTCATTCATAGATGGTTATTCTTGCGCAATCGTGACGAAGTTCAGGACGAACTCCTGAGGGAGGACGCCACCGTGGTAGAAGCGGGCATCCGGGAGTCCCTGGTTCCTGAAGCGCTGAATCGGGTCGGTCAGGATGCTAACTCTGGCATCGTCGTCGAGGTAGCCCAGGTGTGTGTCTTCGTCCAACAGGACCCCAGGGGCGTCGTCGTCGAGGTCCGCGCCGGCGACCCACCGGCGAGTCACCTTCTCGGCGTTGCTCGATGGGTATAGATCGTCGATGTCGACGTGCCGTGGGAGTGAGACGAAGCCGTGATCTGAGAGGATGTACGCACGGTCCCACTCGCCTTTCCGGAGCTTCTCGGTGATGATCCGGGAGATAGCGTCGATGCGGTCGCTGAACAGCTCCTCGAAGTCCGTGAGTTCCTTTTCGCCGGTCTCGTCGATATCGTTCCAGTAGTAGGCGACGCGCGTGTTGCTCCAGCCGACCTCGTCATCGGCGTCCTGCATGATGTAGCTCCAGCCATCGTTCTCGAGAAGCGTCTGTCGGCGGTGATTCGTGATCTTGCGACCGTTCCGCTCGGGAAAAAGTTCGCCGTCCTGCAGTTCGATGTTGAAGCTAAACTTGCTACCGGGGGTGAGGGCGGCCTTCCCGAACTCAGTATCTGAAGGTAGCGTACCAATCCACTTGCTCTCGTCTACTTCGAGCTGGGGGAGGTCACGTCGGATTGACTCTGCGAGTTCGTGTGCGAGGTCGAAGCGCAGGGCGTCGACGATGAACAGCGCGACGCTCTGCCCACTCTGGAGATGTTCCTGCTCCTCAGCGAAGAACTGATGGGCGTGGTTCTCACCGACGAACGGTGAACCGGCTTCGATCTGGTCCTCGACGAGGTCACCAATGTCTGTGAGGTACTCAAGATATCTGGATTCGACCAACGACGAGCGGAGATCTTCGAGTTTCGCTGTTGCAGGATGTTCTTCTGGAAGGACAGTTTCCGGCTCGCCAGAGATGATGAGGTTGAACACGGCGTTGTCGATCTGCCACGTTCCATCCTCTACGTCGCCGTATAGCTCCACGACATCGCTAGTATTACCTGTTTCTTCCCAGGTTTCGAGTTCGTTCGCGAGCGTCGCGATGTCGATGGCCTGGCCCCAGAGCCTTGTCCACGAAACGTCGCCGTAGGTGGCGTTAAGGCGTTCGTAGCGTTGTTCCGCTTGGGTTGCACACCCTTCGTAGTCGCCGGCGTTGAACGATTGCGTCCACTCGTCCCAGAGGCGGTGTTCGAGTGAGGCATCGACGGGGCAGTCAGCGAGTTCCCACGGGTCGTCGTATGTGCGAAGGACGTCGTGCCAGAATCGGTTCTCTGGGTTGAGATAGATGCGAGCCAGTTCCTGCTTGCGTTCGGTTTTGCTCAGGACAGAGCGGAGTTCTGGTCGAGAGACACCGAGCCCACTGTTGGATTCGGGCTGGTACTCCTGCGGGAACAGGGATTTGTCCATCCCTTCATCGACAAGCCACTCCGCGACAGCCCAGCGCCGCGTTCGTTCGACGATAGTCTGCGCATCGCTTTCGCCGTCGACGGACGCGACACCCTTGTCGGCCAGTAAATCTCGGATCTCGATCAGATCGTCTTTTTCGGGGAGATTCTCCGTCCCATGTTCGAGGACGAACTGAACGGGGTCGTCGTGTCCGTCGAGGACGATTTTCGTTTGAAGACCCTGGAGAGACGGGAGGCCACCTTCGCCATTGAGTTCTTCGTAGAGTGTCTTGGCGACCTTCTCTCGGTCATCGGCGTCCTCGTATGCTGTCCGAATCGTCGCCGCTTGAAGCCGGTCGTTTTCGAAGCAGCGAACTGCGAGCTTCCCGATATGCTGTTCGATTACGTCGCCGGTGTGTTCAACGTCTTTGAACCAGTCGACGTCGTCGCTACTGGGGTGTGGAACGTACCAGACGGTTTGGTCTCGTGGTGCCTCTGCGCGGAGTTCGAGAGGCGTCTGTTCAGCGGCTCGGAACTCACAGCCGAGTTGGTGGCTGGTGTTTCGGACGATGTCACGGAGGTAGCCGCCGTCGTCCCACCAGAGGATGACGGGATCATCGTCTGCGGCTTGGTCGATAGCGTTCTCGATTGCGCCGTGAGCGCACTGTGGGAGTGTTTTGGTTGCTGGCATGATTACAGGACGTCATCCTCCACAGACTCTGGAACGATTTCGGCCTCTGCGAGCGGAGTGACGTTGATCTCGACACCATGCTTGTGGTTCGGTTTGTATCCGGCGGTCGTGATCTCCGAGAGTGCGCGGTCGCTCCAGTCCGAAGGAATCGCTGACGAAAATTCAGCACAGTCTTCGGATATGGATTCACCCAGTTCGATATACTCGTAAAGATCACTCGCAAGCTGCGAGATCAACCGTTGTCGCCGTGAGATGCCAGCGTCGTCAAGACGAGCCTGATCGGCCTGTTCGAAGCCGTCGAAGTAGTACGTCATGTAGAGGATGCCGTTGCTCGCGAAGTGCTGAGTCCCGAGGAGGTCGTCGGTATAGTAGTCGAACAGGTCGTACAGATGTGCTTCGACTGGCTGATCTGAATCTGCCGCGTAGGCGTCAAACGCCGTCTCAAGGTCCTCCAATGCGTCAATCCACTCCTTACGTAGGTTTTCGACCTTCTCGTAGAAGTTCCCGGTGAACAGTTCACCCATATCGACATCCTCCATCGCGTCAAGTTCGTCGACAATCTCGAGACGTTCTTCTGTTCGACGGCGGAACTCGGCGACGCGGTCGGCGGCCGCCTTGGCGGCCTGCCGCTCCTCGGTCGACCACTGTCGGGGATCGGACTGGACAAGTTCGGCTAGTCGATCCTCGAACACCGCGATTTGTTCGATCCCGCTCTCACACCGAGAGTACTCTTCGGTAGCCTCGGCCTGCTCGCTTGCCGAGAGCGAGTCGTCACTCCGGCGTCGATTTGCGGCGATGCGGCGCTCCCGCAGAAGATTCTTCCGTGGCTCGAGATAGCGGTTCTGCAGGCGGTCAAAGACCCCCTTGTCCAGTTGGTGGTAGTCGACCAGACAACCGAACCCTTCGCCTTCGGGGTCCGAGACGAGACGCTCGGTAGTGAACCGCCAGAGAACCGGCGTTCGGTCGAACGTCGAAACGTGGTAGTCGAAGAGGTCCTGTTCAAGCCACGTCCGGAGGTTAGGGTACGCCTCCGCAGCCGCGCTCTGACTCCCCAGTACCTCGTCGACTTCGGCGAGCCGGTCAGTTGCGTGTTTCCCCCAGATGCGTTCGAATTCCGATTCAATGTGGGCGAGGAGATCCTTCTTCCCGTCGACATCGGAAAGTGGAATGATGCCATCATCAGCGTTGTCGACAGCACGGATAGTGAAGTGGAGAAGAAGGTCTTTAATTTGATTGGGAAAATCGTCAGAGGGTTCCGTGATAGATTCTGGATCGTACTCTTCCTGAACACGAGGGGTTTCATTCGTCCGCAGAGTAATTTCGTCAAAAATAATTTCTTTACTTTCATCAGTTATACCAAAACAATTAAATACTGATCTATCAATTTCTCTCGCGCAACGCTGTAATTCACCTTCGATTCGCTCTAAGTGTTTGCTTGCAGCAATAGCGATCCGCGAGACGGGCTCATCCGTTGAGATGTTTTCTGTAGGCGTATCAAGTGTCGATATATTCATGATCTCTCTATGTGGATGATCACTGTATATTGGATGGACACTCCCTGTGTCAATCATATCCAAGAGAATTGGCCCAGAATAGTAGGGAGAAGTAAAATCATACTGTCGTTTAGAGATTAGGTGGCCGACGACCTCGTGAGAGAGTGCCTCTAATTCATTTTTCGACTCTAGCTGTTCATTCCAAGGTACCTTCGAGACATTCCCGACTTCCCAGTGTCGCTCTGGGGTCTGGCAGAGCATTAGATACGTCATTAAGTGGCTATTAGCGTACGCGAGCGCGTGCCAAGTACTATTTTGAGGAATGAACACGTTCCCAGCGTGACCGAAGATAGACGAGGGATGAAGATACCCAAATCTCCGCCCACTCGATTTCATATATGTGTATGTTAGCGCCTCTGAGAAGTAGTACTGAGTATTCTGTGGCCTCGAACTTTCCCATCGCTTAATCTCTTCACCGTCCTCACCCCATCCAAGAGCAAGGTCAACGCTGGGGAGTATCCAAGCATCTTCTCCACCTTTTGCAAATGGTACCCAGAATCCAGTTTTGATCTCCCAAAACTTTCGAGTGAATCTTTGATCGTCGCCTGTCTGTAGTCCGACTTTCACATTACCAACACTTTTTCGATCTACCCGACCGTTTTCAGCATCAAATACGGTTTCTGCCGTGTAGAGATGGCGTAGCTCTATTGGTACCCAGTAGGAGAGTGGACTTTCAGGAATTAAATTAAATTCAGACAACTCTCTGTGGTATTCACGTCTGACTTCACCAGTTGGGTTATCAAAGAACGCAGCATGTAGGAAACCTTCCTCTTTCTCGGCGGCATTAAGATCGTGAAGACGATAGAATACTCCGGCTGCATCTTCAGAGATTCCGCTTCCGCTCCGAACGATCGTTCCTGCGGTTCGAACGGTAGCTTTGTCAAGAACGTCGTTCCCGTATTCAGCTAAAAAGTCAAATGCACCGATTTCGCCGATCAGATCCTCTCGGAAATCGGTGAAGCTGCTTTTATACATAAATGATCTCTGTACGATCATCCCGATGCGGCCAAATTCTTTGGAGAGATTATTACATATCTCAAAGAAATTGACATAATATTCGGGCGTGTAGGTGTAGTGCTCCTTCACGTATTTGCTGACCTCCTTTGGCATACGTCCACTTGCCCCATAAGGAGGATTCATCAGAGAAACATCATAATCCTGCGTCAGCACCACCAGCAGATTCAGGAAGCTTCTGAGATTCTGCTCGCCGAAGGAATCACTTGTCCGATCTTCGACGGCTCGACGGAGAGTCTTTAGGAACGAATTCAGCGACTGGTGAGCACCCCCGTTGTAATCGCTGAGTTCCGCTTGATTCTTGCTGGAGTCGAACGCTTCCTCCAATGTTCCACTCACATCCAACAAACTTCCGAGCGCTTCGGTGTGCTGGAACGTCTCGATGACATCGTCCAGTGCTTCACGGAGGTCGCTGCCCTCGCCGGTAATCTCGTCGAGCACATCGGTGGCCTCCTCAACCTCGGCAACACGGGCATCAGCGCAGACGATTCCGACGTTTGGCATTTCGAAGTCACCATTTTCCGCCTCCGTCCGCGTTCGGGCCTTCAGATACAGATTGAATGCCGAAAGCTGGCAGGAGCGCAGGTCGATGTCGACACCGTAGAGGTTGTGTTCCAGCACCTGCGCGGGAATCTCTTCGCGGTCGAGATCAGTCTCTGCCCACCAGATACGCTCCAGAATGTCGAAGGCATACAGTAGGAAGTGTCCACTCCCACAGGCCGGGTCGATGACACGAAGTTCCCGTGGGTGGTCAAACTCCGGGGCATCGCCCGGTTCCTCGTCCGGGATGAGGTAAGTACAGAGTTCGGGAACGCTTGGTGCGTCTTCTGGGGTTGCAAGGCGGTTCTTCCGCTCCTCAGGAGAGAGTGCCTCGGGCTCGGGGATAGTGTCCTCCCGGCCTGTGGCTTCGAGGTAAAGTTTCCCGAGTGAGTTGTCCGCGAGCATCCGAACGACCCAGTGGGGAGTGTAGAACTGGTTCGCAGGGCCAACGTCCTCGGGCTCGAGAGTGTTCTTGGCGTCAAGCGCCTCGACTACTGGGCGGTTGTAGTACTCGTAGATCCAGCCAAGCACATCGTCGGCACGCCAGACGTCATCGGGAATCTCGTCGAGCATCCCACAGAGTTCTTCGAAGGTGTCGTCGTCGGGGTCGATGAGGCTGTAGGCAGATGAGCGATCGAAAAGAATCTCGATCTCTTCGGCGAGGGTGTCACACGCGCGATGGTACGCTTCCAGAATCGCTTCGTCCTCCAGCAGAAAGTCCTCTGTGCCATCGGTAAGTGGCTCTGCTGCTGGAGTCAGGCCATTCTCTTTGAATCTTGTTACCTCCCTATCGACGAAGTCACGGACCTCCATACAGCGCAGCGCAGTGAGTCGGTTGACAATAGTGTAGCCGACTCCCGTGACGTATTTTTCGAACGCCTCATCCCACGTGTGACCGTCGACGCCCTCGAGTTCGATCGCTTCGACGAGTTGCTGAAGCTCCTCGTCGACCTCCTCCGTATCTTCCGGCTCGTCATCGAGCCCCTTCTGTTTGAGTTGGAATCGAACATTGTCCTCGACTCGTTCACGAAGGTTTTCTACGACGTCTTCGAGATGTTCACGTTCAGCCTTATCCAATTGCGCCTTCTGTTGAGAGAGTGAATCGTCTTCCATGGAGCGTAAACCAGTATGCCAACAACGACTGACAGTAGCCTCTTATAAATTGCTAATTATCAGATGCAATCACATATCCAAGAACCCAGCTTGGATTTCGTTCTTGGGACTCATCCTGAAAGTTACTGTCTACGGGCTCGACGCAATCATCCCCTTATTATGAAACTGAAGACGGTGCTCTTGCTTCCCCAGGTGATTATCACCTGAGAATTTTCAACGATGAGGATGGCGAATTACTGACAAAAATACGATTGGTCGTAAGCTAACTCCTAAATATTCTTACGACCCAATATTATGCTCCGCGTAGTCATCTGCTGATTACTTCTCGATCAATATGATACTTCCATCGTCAACATCGTCTAATGCATCCCTAACTTCCCGGATACGCGCCAACAATTCTTCCGCTTCGCCAAGGAGTTCTGTCGCGCGCTCCTCTGTCGGGCGGTCATTTTCGTCGACTAATCCCGTCACATCGTCAGTGACAGAAGCGTTCGGAAGCTCCTGCCGAAGCTCTTCGGCAACGCGCTGAAGTTCCGCCCAAGCACCACCGCCCGTTCGCGGATCCCTCGCTTCCTCGATGAGCTGCTGAACTCGCTGAAGCGATGGCGGTCGCAATGAATCCAGCACTGTTGCGACCGACTCCGTCGTTGGAGACTCCGAGTAGTTTGCTTGGAGATCATCGTGAGCAGCCTGTAGATCTGACCACGGGCTCGGATCACCATCGAGAAGGTCACGAACCGTTTCGTAGTCCTCGGCCTGCTGGCACGTAGACGAGCTAACCAGCTCCTCTTCCGTGATCTTATCGTTGCTCCAAGCGACCTCGAATACCGACCGTAAGTCATCGAATGAGACACCGTCAAACGTTGCTGTGCCATCTGCGAGGAGAGTCTTGACTTCCGACTTATTCTCACGGAGCCAGTCAGTCAGCTCTGAACAGATTTTATCTGGATCTGTGGTGTCGGTGTTTTTTCCAGTTACTCGACGGTACTGCTCGGAAAGTTCGTCAACCCGGTAGCCAGTTGCATCCGCAAGGCGTGAAGTAATAGTCGACTTCGTCGGAACAGATCCACTCTCAGCAGTTGTCTGCATCCGGTCCGTGATCGTCGCACTGGGATACCACTCCTCGAGCAATTCGAGGGTCTCGGTGAACTGCTCCCAGAGCGTTTTCTCTCCATCCTCTGCGGCGAAGAGTTCACAAGCGTCAGCGAACGTCTCAGCATCCGATTTGACGCCATCCTCAACGAGGTCCGAAGTGGTAATCTCGCCACCACTGTACGCTGGCGACAATGCGCTTTCGAGTGCATCCAGGGACACATCGAACTCGCGAGAGACGCGCTTAAACGTTCGTTTGACAAGGACGCTGTTTTCGTCGACCCAGGTAGCGAGTTCGTTGACCCATGCGTCCGGGTCGTCGCCTTCCGGGTTGTGACCGAGGATGGTCGACACGACCCTGCGGATTTCCTTGGGATTGATCGTATCGACGCCGAACCGCACCTGCAACGAGGTGAGACCGCCCTTCGTACGCACCTGGCGTCCGATCGCTGCTGGGTCGGTCACGTAGTCGGTGTCTTGTTTGAGAGCAACCTTCTCGTTGGACGTTGCGAGTGTGATGAGCAATGCTGCGATTGACTCCTGGGGCGTCCCTCGATAGTCACCGTTTGCAGTGCGGGTTTGCTGGAGCAAGGTTTCGACGTCAACTGCACTCTGTTGTTCGTATTCGTCGATGAACTCCCGACACCAGCCACTGGTACCGATTGCCCGATTCGAGGTATCTACGCCCAACATGACTTCATCGCTATCGGCCAGCGGCCAATCACCGCTCCCTCTGAAGAACTTCGCTAATTCCTTCGCATCGTCGACCTCCACGAGTGGGCGGGACAGGACCTTCCGAGTCGACCCAAACACGGACTGAACTTGGTCTTCAACGACTTCTTCGAGGGCACTCGGACGCTCACCATGATACTCGTGAACTGTGTGGACTGATGCATTCTCAAGGAGATCAGTCACTGAAGACTCTAGCTGACGTTTGTCGGTTCGATGTTCTCGTTCGAGTTCCTCATGTGTCTCCGTTTCATCGCCGAGGACTTTCTCCATACCGAGGACGTTCCGAATCCTGTCGAGCGTTGTTTCGGGCACTTCGATTGCGATGAGTATGTGTTCTCCACCAGCTCTGCCGTCGTTTACGTCCTTCCACGTGTCGACTTGATCAGTAACCGTCTCCGGATCGTCTGCCAGCACCCGGATACGCAC
The DNA here is from genome assembly GCF_026586665.1 of Halovenus rubra. Lineage (GTDB taxonomy): Archaea > Halobacteriota > Halobacteria > Halobacteriales > Haloarculaceae > Halovenus > Halovenus rubra. The sequence goes on along the minus strand of NZ_JAODIY010000016.1, from coordinate 51,822 downwards.
GGCATCGAATTCCGTCGTTGGAGCCCGACCGACTGGGTCGAGAATAGAGTACTCGTACCGGAGCGGGACGAGCCGTTCGTCACCGACATCCTCCTCGTGAAGACTGGTATCGCTCCGGAAGAAGCCGTCGTTCTCTCTGAGTCGTGTCTCTAACCACGCGGACAGCTGATGAGGTGAAATCTGTTCGGCTTTGGTCTGGGCTCGGCTGAGAATACTTTCTTGTTCTTCCGAGACAAGCGTGTATACTTCGTCACCTTTGTCGTTCGTTTCCGTGAGCACCTTTCGCTTATCGACGAGCGTGTTCAACGCGGACTCGGTCTCTTCGACGCTTTCATCGACAGAGGAATCGACGTCGTCGAACATCAGCCGACCCAGGTTCTCCGGTGTTGCTGGAACAGCTGGGGTCTGGTTGAGGAGGTACAGAGCTTTCGATACGCGGACCTCCCAGGCATTCTCATCGCCGTCAAATGTCGGGATCAACGTATTGTCCAGCATCTCCTGCACCCACAGCGGGACATACGTCGTCTCCTCGACAAGGAGGTCGAACAGTTCGTCCCACGTGACGAGAGCACCCTCCTCGGCTGTTGCCCAATCGAACTTCGTGAACAGCGACCGAACCAACACGAGCAGCGCTCGTCCCTGGATGTAGTCTCGATTCGTCTCTCTCCCCTGAGTGATCAACTCCTGCATCACCTTTCGGAGCAAAGTGAGATCGTACTCGCGGAAGGGATACGACTCAACCGGATTCGGATCAGCGCTGCCGACTGGCGAATACGTTTCCAGCGACAGATCGGGCATCGATGAAACGAGTGATGATACCCGATCACTGCCCGAACTGTCCTTCTGCAACCACCGTTTCCGGACAATGATCTCTGTGTCTGCGCCTTCGAGTGGGATCTGCTGGTGTGACCAGTGATCGTCCGACGGCTCACCGATGAGGCTCTCTCGTGTTGCTGGCAGCGAATATTGGCCGGTCGTGACGACGACGGGGTTGGGACCGTGTTGAAGCGCTTCCATCGTCTCCTCGAACTCGCGGTAGCGATGGCGACTGTCACCGACGAATAGAGCCACCTCGTCGAGACCCAGGAGGAGTTCCGTGTGTGGGCCGTCTTCGTTCAATGCTTCAGTAACCGTGTTGACCCGGTCGACCAATTCCTTCGGATCGAAAGATTCGCGATCCACCTCCGATTTCGCATTTTTGATAGAGTCACTGACCCCAGCAGCGGTAGCGAGTGGCGTTCCGCTTGTCTCGCTGAGTCCTGGAAGAACACCTTTGAGCCACTTTTGTAGTCCTCCTCGATCCTCGAGAACTTCTTCGAACGACATCTTGTCGCCCCGTATGTTATACTCCTCGGTTTGAAGTGCCTCCCAGACACCGTCGTATTCCATATCGACGGTCCAGACCCACTCGAGCAACCAATTCGGGTCTGTCGGATAGCCGAGTTCACGACCGATCGCCTCAAAGATGAGGAATGGGAGCGGCGGTTCTTTCGAGGCGTCCCGATCAAGGAGATTCAGGAAAACTGGCTTGAGTCGATCAACGTGTGAGTCGTCGATCGAGCGAGCGAGGTTGTCGAATCCGGGCCACTGCTGAGCGAGTTCATCACCCAGATATGCGAATTCTGATTCACTGTCTGCGACGAGTCCGATGAGTTTCAATAGGTGGGTTTTCCCCGATCCGAAGGTCGCATGGAGATAGAGAAAGCGTGCTGCTTCTCCGGGATGGGTTTGAATGACCTCTCCAAGTTCTGTGAGCACACGCTTTGCACTTTCAGTCTCATGGAACTCTGCGACATCAGTCTCAGCTTGCTCTCGTGCATTGATTTTCTGGACTTCTTCGAGTTGCCGTGTTGGATCGCTACGAAATAGCTCTTTGATACTCATTGTTGAAGATGCACCTCCAGAATCCGCCCGTCAATTTGATGTGCTGGATAGTAATGCCGTGAGTTGCCGCCGAAGAAACTCAATTTCCCGCCGACGACATCGCCGGGGAACGGAATTCCAATAGTGGACCTGACATTGCGACGGTCGAGTTCATCAAGGAGTTCAGACGCACGGGTGAACGGATAGAGACTCCCTAGGTTAAGGAGCAATACGACGTATTGTTGCGTTTCCAGTCCGTCGTCGTCAATCTTGTTCGTAATCATCTCCTCGACGAGTTCCTCCGCCAAACGATCTTGCATCGTCTCTTCAATACGCTCAGCAGTCGTCTCGCTACCCAATGCGACCGAGAGATTGTAGACCTTCGTCTCCGGGAGGAGTTCGTCGAGCCAAATCGGTTGGACCGTGACCTCCTTGTCAACATTTGGGGGTTCTCCTGTGCCCGTCGCCCATTCACTGAGTCGGTCTGCAACCCTATGTTCGACTGATGGATCGACCGCTGCGATCACGAATGGATTTCGGATTCCAGCTTGTCCATCAGCGAACGTACACAGCTTCTTTTTGAACGCGAGATATGGAGAGTCAGTCATCGGATGATCACCCCCGAATCAGCCTGCTCTACGTCCAATTCTCTGCTCTCAACGAGACGTTCGAGGCGCTGATCAATTCCCTGTCGGTCGTCCGGGAGAACCCCGATTTGATCCACATCTTCGGGTGTCCGATCGTCGACGATTGCAGAGAGACGATCAAGTCTAGATTCGAGTACGCCGATGTCATCTTCGGTAGCGTCTGTTCGAGGTTGCACACCAGCGATATTATCTGCCACCGAGGCCAGCGTATCTTCGTCATCTGAGTCAAGTGCTGTGACTGCCTCGTCTACGGTTTCGTACCAGCTTCGAAGCTTACGAAGCGGCGTGATGTAGGTCCGCTCGAAGGCGACATGCACACTCGACGGGAGTTCCGTTGCAGGAACAACCCACGGATGTCCCTCCAGCCGCTCCACGAATGTAGCGAGTCCGTGCTTATCGACGTACTCGTTCCAAGAGCGTTGGAGTTCGGCGCTACAGTCGGTGGCAGTCTCCCCAACCAGGACTTTCCACCCATCTGTCGTCCACCAGCTCCCATCGAACGCATGGAGAGTATCACGCTGCTCCGCGACCAATGACTGCGCCTTCTCGTCGATCCATTCGAACTCACTGTCGCCGACTACCAGCTGAACGTCGTAGTGGTAGAGCGATAGGAGCCGTCGATTCCAGACATCTACGACTTCGTTGAGCCATTCCTGTCCGGCGTTAGTCTGTTCAATCGCATCCCCAAGTCCGTCTCCTTGGGACCTGACGACGGCAAGACGGTCGGAGGTTGCATCGATGCGTTCTGATAACTCGTCGACGAGGGCGTCAAGCAAGCCAGCGACAGCGTCCGAATGGATATCCGTGTCTGCAACCAATTGGACGTCCTCTTGGAGACCAGTGAGCGCAGAACGGAGCTGTGTATTCGCTTCCTGGAGATTGATAAGTCCATCAGCGACTGTCTCTGTGGTCTGCTTGAAATCACCCTCTTCGAGGAGATTACCGATCGGCTCACGCGGAAGGAGTTTCAGTCTCGTCGTCGATAGCTGGTTTTGCTCGAGAACGACTTCATTTGCGAGCGTGTTCCCGTCTTCGTCGACAGGAACAAGCCGACCTTCTCGACAGAATCCCCAGATGATAGCACGCAATGCAGGGCGGGCCTCATCGTAGAATAGTTTTTCATCAGCAATTCCATCCAGGACCGTATTCATATTGAGACCGTCCTCTTTGTCCTTCAACTGCCGGCCAGTGAGCGACAATACATTTCGCTGAATGCTTTTCTTTCCGTGGCTCGCGGATGGATCTGAGGAGGGGACCTGTATTGTATGCGCCCATGCTGGGAGCGGATCTTCAGTGGAAAGCTCGGCGAGTTCTTGCAGTCGGTCGTCGGTCACTTGGAGCATCATCGGGTGGAAGTCGTCCGGATATCCGACATCGACCGCAGTTTGTACTGCTTTCGTGAGAGTCCCGATGTTCGTTCGATCTTTCACCGTGTAGGAACCGCTCTGCATCGCGCTGACGAGTTTGCTTCTGACAGCACTAGCCCGCCGGTCGAGATCTCGTTCAACAGCAGGTGGGGCAGTGTGTGTCGAGATCGCGTCCCGAAGCGCCCACCACTCGACGATGTGCTTCCGAAGGTCGTCGAGTCCGTCAGTATCGATCTCCCAGTAAAGAGTTTCTTCATCCCCATTGTCTGGCGAATAGCTTGGATGAACACCCTGCACTGCAGTGGAGACTTCTAGACCTCCCTTGGCTTCCCTGGTTGTCTCGAACCCAACACCGTCGAGACTAAATTCATATGCGACGGGATATTCGTCACCGGATTCACTATACGGAACGGACTCCGGAAGGGAAAGATCCTGCATAATTCGCTCCCAGAGATGCTCGTCCAATGCGTGGAGAATAGCATCCCAGTCTGGATCTTCCTCGTTTGCCTCGGTCTCATCGTAGATGAGTCGCTCTTCTTGTGTGGCGAACCGGTATCTGGCACCAGATTCGTCTTCAGTCGGTCGGATGAATTTCTGGAGCCTCCCCAGCGATTCTTCGACTCGGTTTTGCGTGCTAATCCACGACCGACCGTTGAGGTCAGACATCACGGAGACGGCGATGTTCCCCTCGTTCAGTGGGACGATATCGTGGACGTGCTGCAGCAACAACACGGCTTTCGCCACGTCGAGATCGAACGCTTTCAGATTGCCATCTGCGACTTCGTCTGCAATACTTCTCCCTCCCTTTTGCGACCTATTCTCCTCACCCTCGTCATCGTCGGGTAGCTCTCCGATAACTCGAACGTCTTTTTCGAGGGTCTCCTCCAGCTCTGGTTTGATCAGTTCATAGAAATCGACCAGCGTGACGACGTGGTCGGGATATCCGTTTTCAACCCAACCCTGGAGGAGATTGTGCATGAGTGCAAGAATCGCACGCGCAGTCCCCGAGAAGATTGATTTTGCGGGGTCAGGGGCTTCCTGTCTGAGATTGAACAGTATTTCGAGGAACAGAGGAGCGTGATAGGGAAGGAATGGATAGAACTCAACGAGCTCTTCATCGTCGATGCTGTCGAGTGGCGGTTTCGTATTCTGCTTGATTTCGTTGTAAACCAGGGATTCGGTCGGTTTTACCGAGGCCTCCTCGAGTACCTCACGAACTCGGGCCTCGCCTTGGTCGGACTTCTCGAACAGACGCCGCTTTGCGATGTTGCCAACGTGTTTACTGGGTAGCTGGTAGCGGTGCGGGAAACGGTCTTTGACGATACTAAAATCGGCTCCGTGAGCGGCAAATTTCGGTTGGACGTCTTCAATTTTGGCTTGTGCTGTCGCGACGAGTTGAATATCGCCATCGCCGATATCATCGATGTTCTCCGCGAGCGTCTGGAGTTCAGTCAGGCGCTCGAAGTCCGTCCCAATAAAGAGACTCACCTCGTCGAGAAGCAACACCAACTTCACCGGTGTCCCTAACTCTTCCTCCCGTTCTTCACGCAGTTGATTCAGCCGTGTCACCACTTCTTCTGGATCGATATCCGAGGGTCTGAGGTCCGTGTACCCATCACGGGTTTCATTCACCTCCTCGAAGAGTTTTGGTAGAACCACATCCGCGAGCGCATTGTAGCTCTGGATATCCTTCCACAGGCTTTCCGAATCCCAGTCGTACCCATCGCTCTCGGCAGTGACTGTTTCAAGCACCTCTTGTGCACGAGTCTGGCGGTTGGGCCATACATCGGTCGTCCGGAACCACTTCTCGAAATAGGCGACATCAAGCTGTGAGGAGAGTCCATTCGAGATTTCGTCGTCAACACCAGTCAGATCGGGGTCCTGATGAGCGTGTCTGAGAACGATCTCACTGAAACTCCGCTGCTTTTGCCCCTGGTATTTCAGAAGATTGATCGAGACGGGGATGACATAATATTCGTCGTGGATATTCCGCCAATTGTCACGCAATTGGTCCACACTGGAATCCTCTGTTACTTGCGTAAGGTCACCCCAGACATCGTTATATTGTCCTTCGAGCCAATCGGTATCAAGCAATCCGTCGAGGACAGTCAGAAGATGGCTCTTTCCGCTGCCGTAATAGCCGTAGAGCCAGTAGTTTGACCCAGTACGCATATCATCCGCCTGGCCAAGCATCCGGTCGACGAAGTCTCGAATGAAGCGTTGAGAGTCCGACGTTACGTGATATGACTGCATTGCGCGCTTGCGATGATCGCGTTCATCCCTGTCGATGCGGACCGATTCCTCGAAATCGTCTGGAAGGTCTTCAAACCAACTCGCATCGACCATCAACTGTCACCTCCATTTTGAAGCCACGAATACGTTTCTTCACTGGGGCGTAAGTCTAGATCTCCGTGAAGTTCGATATATTCCCACGCGGTGGTGTTTGCAGCACGGTCGAACAGTTCTTCCCAGCGTTGCTCCGGTTGGAAAAGGTATAGCAATCCTCTAGGGGCTGTAATCCAGTCTTCATCACCCGTCTCAAACGAATAGTCCAATGCGACAAGAAGTGGGATAGTTCCTACTGACGAGGGATCTCCTTCTACCGCTTGTTGTCCATCGAGAACCCCGATTTCACGCATAACAGATCGAATCCCTTCGCACCACCGTTCCGTCGTCGATTCTGCATAATCAAAGCTGCTGCCATCGGAATAGGTGAGGTTGCTAAGGATTGTTGAGAGAGTCTCGTTCGAGAAATCCAGTGGATTTGGCTCACCCCGAGCTAAACGAGCACTGTACTCGTGGACGACGTACCGAACCAAGGCATCATCAGAAATAAGATACAGATAGAGGATTTGTGCCTTGTCTCGGGTCGTGTCACACTGGTCAAACACCTGGGGAAGAACACTCGGTTTCGGGAGAGTTGTCGGTGCATTTTTGAAACGCGATGTCAGTACCCGGAAAATTTTCTGGGAGCTTCCCCGTGTGCTCCGATTCGAGAGGCGCTCGTTGAACCAGATCTCTTTTACATCGTTCCAGTTCCCTTGGTCTGCATAGAGCTGAGCCAGTTCCTCAGCCCGATCAACAAGGAGACCGCACATCGTTAGATCCATGTTGACCTCGTCTGGCGAAAGTTGTCCAGACAACGATGAGAGAGGAGCGTCACCTCCATCGGATATGAGGGTCATACGTTGGTAGACTAAACCGACCCACTTTATATTTGGTCTACGCCCCTCACTGGAGGATTATTGGTGAGTTATCAGTGGTAGGGGGAAAGGATGGGCGGTTGCCCCACCCCGAAAAAGCGCCATTCCACACAGGACGCTCCTTTTCGGGCGTCGAATCCTGAATCTGTCGCAATAGATAGTTTGCACTCATTTGTCTTTACTTAGGCTTCACCTCTCGGTTGTGTGGCGGTAGAGAGCGTCTCTTGCAGTATCGGTCGTTGCTGGTGGATTTTCTGAGCGTCTTCGATCAACCGCTCCAGCAGTGGCGGTGGCGAATAGCCGAGATACTCGCCGAGTTCAGAGAGGGTGAGTTGGGCGTGCGACCGGAAGATCGCCGCCCTACGCTCGGGCGGAAACACGATCTCATCGTCAGTTCGCTTGGTGACCAGTGCCGACAGATTACAGTTTACTAACAGCGACAGCAACGCTGCGTACAGCAGAGTCTCCACGATGTACGTCTTGCTCTTATCGAACTCATCTAGTTTGTACTGCGTCTTCAGCTCACGAAACAGCAGTTCTACCTCCCACCGACATCGATAGATTGTCGCTAGACTGCTGGTAGAAACTCTTCTCTCGGGTGATCTGTGATGTACAGATGTAGTCGTCGGCGTCCGGAACGAGGACGCCGACGACGCGGAACGTCTTGCTATCGTACGATTGCGTGCCCGCGTACTCGCGTCGCTGAAACGTCGCTTCGACCTTCACATCGATGTACTCTCGGTGGTGGTCGTCCACGACATCTTGGATTTGCTCGTCTGTTAAGCGAATGGCGTCGCCACGCCATTCCCGTAACTCCGCCGCTATCTCCGGGTTGGCGTTCGGCTTCAGCCGGCTCACGAACTAGCCGTCGTTCTCGTCAATCAGCGCAAAGCGGCGGTACTTGACAACGAAGTATTCACTGCTACAGATTAGCGGATGAATTTATAATACAAAACAATTAATCGTCTTTAGCTAAAGCTCCAATCGGGAGACAGCGGCGTAATAGATCCAGATTCAGATTTGGAGGGTCGAGAGCTACTTTGGCGTCTGATATGAACAGCTGTTACACCGATCAGCACTCTGCCAGAGCAGCCTTCACGCGGCTTGTCCAGCGTAGCTAAAGACGAATGTACAAAACAATTTCATGTCAATCCTCGGCTATCGTGTGAATTTGAGGAGATCCAAATTCTATTTGAAATATTTAATACGTTCTAACTATATACCTCAAATATGGGTCGAAAAGAAGATATAGAGAGACTTTATAATCTGCTTGAACTCTTGGAGGAGCGTGTGAACGGAAAACGAAAACTCAAAAATTGTGATGGCTATCTGAATTGGCCAGATCAAGGAATCTATTTTTTCTTTTCAAATACAGAACGCGAAGAAACAACCCAACAAAGGATAACTAGAACTGGAAAATCGGGTGATTTGTGGGACCGCTTATATCAACATCGTGGACCATTAACTGGGAACTATCCAGGAGGGGGCCGTCATCGAGCTTCACGATTTCGTTTACACATAGGAGAAGCGCTGATAGAACGAGATGGGTTACATTCTGATTTTCCGGAGTGGGGCGCCGGGGATTCTGCTGTTCCGGAAACACGGGATGAGGAGCAGTTGCTTGAGGAACAGGTGAGTAACTATATACGCGAGTTGCCTTTCTTGTGGATAAATGTCAATACTGCCGAAAGTCGAAATTATCTTGAGCGCAATCTTATCGCATTATTGAGTAATTTTGAAAAAGAAGCAATTGATCCGAGATCATCAACTTGGTTAGGGAAATATAGCCCAAATGAGAAAATACGAAAATCTGGGTTATGGTGCGTTAATGATGTCCACAAAAAATATGATTCGGATTTTTTGGATGAGCTTGAGTCACATATTCTCAAAACTACTCCCGTGGAGTAACTCAGAAATCCAGATATACTGACTACAGTCAATTAGAGCAAGAACCCAAGTGCGGAAGGCGCATTTTTTGATCAACAATCTAATGTGAGGAATTAAACCCATCGAATACATTCGAATTGAATCCAGCTTTATGTAGGTAGACAATCAATTCATTCTATGGTTACAAACAAACAACAACAATGCTCATACGAGTACGAACACCTAACAGAGACAGAACCTGCCGATATCATCTCACTATCACGCCCACCGGAGACCGTCCAGTGTCCGCACACTCTCCCGGCGGCAGATGTCGAAACGTGTCTGTTCCATGGCGTCGACAAGGAGTACCCGCGGGAGAAGGCCACTGAATCGTTTCTGACAGCTCTCGAAGAAGGCCCAACGCACAACAGCTTCGCTGGCGCGTACCTGCCCGGGCTTGACCTCGCTGGCGAGACGATTACGACGCCAGACGAACGCCCACTCGATCTGCGGGGCGCAATTATCGACGGGGTCGTTGACCTTACTGATGCACGAATCACCGTTCCAGTGATCCTCGATGGTGCAACAATTATGCAGGAACTCAAGGCGGAGAATACCGTCTTCGAGGGTCCAGTCAGTCTTGTCGACACCGCACTCCAGAAGGGATTGTACTGGCAGGGTGCAACCGTCAAGGGAGGAATCGTCGCCAACAATGTCGACGCTCAATACGTCGACTGGCGTGATGTTACCGTCGAAGGACCGGTGACCTTCGAAGATGGCTCGTTCGCGTCTTCGCTCAAGTTCGCGCGCGGTAAGATTGACGGCCCATTCGTCCTCGCAGGGACGACCTTCGACTGGCATATCGACGCAACGATGCTCTCTGTTGAAGGTGACTTCGACACGACTGGGATGACGGTTGACGGGAACGTTGACTTCGTGGGTGTATCCATCACTGGCTCGCTTGCCCTTGAGAAGACACACATCGGTGGTGAGCTCAACTGTGATCACATGGTGGTCGGCGAAGACCTCCAAGGAAGCAAGCTGACAGTTGAAGAGAGTGGACAGTTCGAAGACGTGCGCGTCAAAGGGGGACCAGTCATTCTCGATGGAGCTGAAATCGGGGGGAAAGCCGACTTCGCGTCGATGGTGATCTCCAATGGACGCTTCTCAGCGACAACGGCGGTCTTTGACGACGAAGTCTGGTTCACACACGCCGAAATCGCAGGAACTGCAGATTTCTCGAATGCGACACTGAACGGCCCGGGGCACCTTCGGGACGTCCACTTTGAGAGCGATCTGCAGTATCAGAACGTTGACGACACCGAGACATCAACCTGGATGGCTGGCACAACTATCGAGGGTGACCTGGACTGTACAGATACTGCGTTCGAGCACTTCCAGTTCTCCGCAACAGTCGAAGGAGATGCTGACTTCACCGGCACAGAGTACAACAGCCAAGCACTGTTCCGCTCCAGTACGTTCGAGGGACAAGTCTGGTTCGACGACACGCTGTTCACCGGCACCCCCAACTTCTCGAAATCCCAGTTCACGGATCAAGTTTCCTTTGACGACGCGGAGTTCATGGTTGAGCCGACTTTCGAGGACGCTCGGTTCGCGACCGACCCAACGCTGGAGGAGGCAGAGTTTCTCACCAACATTGACGCGAGCGTTGAAGAACGCTATCGGCGGTGGGAACTCGTTCTCGTGCATCCGGAATCGCTCGAAAACACTAACCTCTCTGTCCCCGTGACTGCAGTTGGCCCAGATTTTTCGGTTCCGATTGCACTCACACACTTGGCAGAAGAGGTTCCTGGGAAGACAAAAACGTTCCTCGATGCCCTTGGTGAGATTGAATCACAAGAGTGGCACGAAGTTATGGATGATGCGCTCTCAGTAGCCCGGACTGCCGCGACACAGGTAAACGACCCGACCAGCAGCTGGCTCGTATTCGGATTCGAACTTATCGATTCAGAATCGAACTCAGCTGAATTTCTCAGTTCAGCCAAGCTTGCAGGCGTTTACGAGCGCGACGAGGGCGAGTTTGCGTTCAGCCACCTCGCGACTGATCTGGCAGACCTTGACTATCTTGTCCCAGTTCCTGTGACTGATGCTGCCTTCGACGCGGGAGCAGGCGTCGCAACCAGTAGTGAAGTTCGGAAGGCAATGATTCGGCATGAGCGGGTTCGTCTTCGTGAACTTCTCGAAGGTGGATCTTCCGAGACGGAGAAGTCTGATGTTCATCGTGCAGTTGTCCCACTATTGGTCGGTGCAGGCGACCTCTAGATGCTGCAGTCACCCCTTATGAATGCCTCTCCCAACAGTCGCGGCAAAGCATATCAGCCTCAACTTCCAATAGGGGTCGCTGGGGTGTGAGAACGTCGCGGACGGAAATTTCATCTGCACACACTTCACAGGAGATTGTCGGGGCGATAGGCGTCTCCTCCGGCACCCACCATGGCAAATTGTCAGCATCGACAGTCTCTGGCTTCAGCGTCCAATTCGGGATGGGATCGGGATTACCGAGTAGATCCTTCCCGAGTTGTTCGACACCATCCGCTGTCACTCGCATGCTACCAAAGGCATACCCTCTGTAATCGATGCGATACACCTCCTCTGACTCCTCAATGACAGCGACGAAATCAATCCCGTCTCTGATGATGTCTGGATCAGTATGGTTGTACCGCAGGTGAACACCCGGTAAGTCGCCATAGAGTTCCCGCTCCTCAATCTCGATTTCTTCGATGATGTGTTCCTCGTCAACGAGCATATGGCTACTTCAGTGACCAGGTGGAAAATTGTAGTGTTATTTAAAAGACGGAATACAGGTGATTTGCTTTGGTCTGGCAATCAGCCTCTAAAGACTCTAAAGCATATGTCCACCCTCTCCAATGACACTCAAAGAGAACTCACGAGAGCTCAGTTCTCACCTACTCTGGTGATGTGTTCCGGTAGCTAAATTGTGTCTGACTCGAAAGACCGATACAAGAGGGTACCTCGAAATGGATGGGAACAGAGCAACAGGACTCCTGTTGGGACTGGCTTGTGGTGATGCGCTGGGCCGCCCAGTTGAGTTCAAATCAACTGCCGAAATCAAGGGCGAACACGGGGAAGTGACGGAGATGCTTGGTGGTGGGACACACAAGAAGCCACCAGGCACAGTCACAGATGACACGGAACTTGCGCTGTGTATTGCCCAGAGCCTCGTCCAGTGTGATGGGTTCAAGCCAGCAGACGTCGCTGAACGGTTCGTCGCCTGGTACGACAGCCATCCGTTCGACGTGGGGTTGATGACTACCGAGACATTGCGTCGTCTCAAGCGTGGCGATGACTGGGACACAGCGGGGCAGACCGTCTGGGAGTCCCGTCCCGAGGGACAGAACGCTGGCAACGGCAGCGTCATGCGGTGTGTCCCCTACGCGATAGCATTCCAAGACGACCCGAAGCGACTCCAAGAGATCAGTCAAACCTCCTCAGCCATCACACATGCAGACCCGCGCTGCACGTACGGCTGTGCTGTCCTGAATCGGACGCTGGCAAGCCTCCTAGCTGGCGATCTTGATCCACTGGACTCTGCGCTTAATAATGTTGCTGGGGACGCGCCACAGGAACTACTCGACGCACTTCGACCCGTCCCAGACGACATCGATCCGGCGACACTCCAGTCGAGTGGCTACGTGATTCATACGCTCCAGACTGGTCTCTATCATGGACTCACAGCTGCCGATCCGCAAGAGGGGATTATCAAGGCGGTCAACATGGGTCGTGATACGGATACCGTTGGGGCAGTCACTGGGGCGGTCGTCGGCGCACGGTTCGGTGCGTCAGCTATTCCGGACGACTGGTGCGAGGAACTAACAATCGATACCAAGCACAGAACAGTGCCAGAGTGGTGGCCAGCAACACAGCCGACTGCTGAGGCCCTTCGACAGTTCGCACAGCACCTGCAGGAGCTATGAGAATCGAAACGCCACCGCAAGCGAGAGAACTGCACCAACCCGAGCAGAGTGCTACCGGGCGGACGGTCTTCGCGTTCGATCGAGACGATACAGTCGATGTCAACCCACCACCATGTGATGATCGTGAGGCAGTCCCGCTCACGTGGGTCGCTCATCTCGCCCACCGGACAGACCACATTGTATACGCAACAGGAAATCAGCTCCTCAAACGCGAGGCGACGATTCCAGGGACGACCGAGATTCTCGCCGCCCATCCGGCATACGAATGGCCCGACTCTGAGTCGTCGGACCAGCTGTATCTATCACGCCAAGAGCAAGTCCGGATGCTGGGCGAACTGTATGACAGTGCCCACCAGCGCATCGTTGTCGACGATGTAGATCTATCCGAGTTGGACGACTGGACACACTACTATTCCTGGGACTTTGTCCCCGAGGCCCGGAAGGGCAACATCGTCAGCGACCTCCCCCCTACTGAGCCTCGGGATGAGTTGGACAAGTTCCTCAATCCACAGGTACCGGGAGAATACTGGTAGTCGATTACCCCTGACAGCAAGTAGCCGTGATTACACACTGTGTCGACCAGTTCAACCTCAACGAACCATACAGCTGGTTCGAGAAACTCCTCTGTAACAATGTATCGGGATGAGCGAGGGTTTGATGCCCTGTGAGAAATGTACCATTGTTATGATGAAAATTGTGTTATACGACTCGCACAAAACTTACGATTAAAAATGGATGATTACATGTAATCTATATATCACACGAAGCCTTTTAAGTTACTAATATATAGGTTTGATTGAATGAAAGAATCCGACTCTGACCGATTCGAAACCAAACGCCAGGCACTAAACTCACTCGCCGACAACATCGGACCAAGCGAGTTGCTGAAAAAACAAGCTGCATTTGAATATGCTGCGCCCTGGGGTGAAGTTGCACAAGAGGCCGTCATAGACCGGACAAAGCCATTCAAAGACTACCGTGCTGTTCCATATTCAGGCACTGACCCGAACGACTTGATGATCGGTGCCAATGAACTCCTCAAAATCCTTGTAGAACAAGAAGGCGAAGAACCTCAGACAGCTAATTTTGCAGGTGTTGGCCTAACTGCAGAAGTAGAATATAACGAGAATGTAGAACTAATTCAAAACATCCTGAACGACACCTAACGAATTATCAATAGCGCGTATTCCTCCTGCACTGGCATACGCAGTTTGTTTTCAATTGTGTAACATGCTCAGCAGCTGAGTAACATGGACAACGATCATGTCGTACTTGCGACACCCCCGTGTCTTACCTACGACATCTAATTTCACTTTTCAGTACTTGCTGTCTCCGATGAAATCATTCTCACTCGATATCGTCCAGAGTCTCAGATCGACTATCGGTCGGCGAATGATCATAGCGAAGAGTACTTTCCAGCGATTCGTGTCTGAGTTGACTGTTAGCCTGTCCGAGGTTTCCATCCTCGACGATATAGGTTCCTGTCGAGTGTCTAATCGAGTACCAAGACAGGTCTCGATTCTCGGTGTTGATCTCGGTCTTTTCGAGCAACCTACGCAGTAAGTCATTTAGCGTTTTCTTGTCGTAGGGGTTCCCCTTCTGGTTCAGCCAAATTTCGTGTCTATTGTCGTACTTCGGCAGCGCAGCTCGCTGTTCCATCCATGCTTCGTTCAGTCGGGACGTTTCTGGCCGCAACGCTACCTTCCAGTTCTCTCGACCTTTTGCGGAGTTCTCTTTAGGAACGTATAATTCGTTGATGTCCAACCGAAGCCAGTCGACACTGCTGTTTTCCACTTCGACTGGTCGCAGTGCAGCGTCAAGTGCAGTATTGACCAATGACGGTATTTTCATACACTCGCGCTCTCTATTCCAAACATCTCTGTTGATTTCTGATTTAGGAATCCCTTTTTTTTGTGCAAGATATGCCTTTATTCGATCACGTTCTTCGGGGGTGACTGATACTGATGGCTGTAAGTACGTGAAGATTCGAACTTGGTATTTTCTAACAGCGAGGCTCTTGCCTGGCGAATCAGGAACTAGCGATTCAAAGAATTACAGCCACCAGTATGAGGAGTAGTGAGGCAGTTGCCCGTAATTTAGGGCTGCTTTGCGCAGTTCCGCCCGCTCATCCCGACGAAAAAAATCTCGCTCTATTGAAGACGGTTCCTCGAACAAGTACGTTGAGTCCCATTCGCTTCCTCCTTTATTCCCCCGAAATTCAAAATACTTTTCTAAAGTATTCTGGAATTTCCGTTTGCTTGATGGACTGTATGCTTCTCCGTTTTCCTTCACTAATTCATCGTCGTTCAGTGCTTCTTCGATTCTGTCAGCAATGTCGTGACTCAACTCGACCATCTGCCCGTTTGAAAGGGCATATCCTGCGCGCAAGAGCTGATCGTACCGCGATAAATAATTGTCAGCTGATTCTTGTGCTAATCCTTCATTTGCTTCTGGTTTCTTGCCTTTTTCCAACATGAATTCGTAGAAATCTCCTGCCTCTTGATCTATGGGAATTCGGAGACGAGGTCCGACTAATTCAGCAGTCTTCTGAGAGATGTACTTGGTCATTGTCGATCACCTGCTCTGGTCCACGACCGATGTCGCGGCAGATAATCGTCGTTGCATTTTTAGAATGATGTTTACTGTTCAGGTCGGAGAGGAAACATTTATTTACCACAAAAATGATTCTACTTAAATACCAATCATGGTTTATGAGTATGACGACATAGATGTGGACCGGAGCAGCTTTGCATTATCGCGAGGGCAACTTCAGGAGCTAATCGAGAATCCAAATGCTCCCCCAGGTGAGCTGGATAATGCCATCGAGAAAAAACGAAACAGATTAGCAGAACGAATTTTTCGAGGAATCTTTGATGTACACGCCTTCCACAAAAGTGGGTTACTGGATTCTGATCAGTGGGACCAAGATAGAGACGAATTGTTAGAGACATTCAATGAATATTGGGAATCTTCCCCACCAGTCGAAGG
Organism: Halovenus rubra; assembly: GCF_026586665.1. Taxonomy (GTDB): domain Archaea; phylum Halobacteriota; class Halobacteria; order Halobacteriales; family Haloarculaceae; genus Halovenus; species Halovenus rubra. Next base: position 35,932 of record NZ_JAODIY010000016.1, on the reverse strand, counting down.
AGCAGATGAAAATCTGTACCGACTCGGAAAAGCGCACGGTGAAACACTCTCCCTATTGTATGACAACGGCGAGACGCACAGTCAACGTGATCTTATTGTCGGGATTGTTGACGGGCTTTTAGACCCCAGGTATATAACCCCAGAATCTCAGAAAGATTTGGCTGTGATTAAATCGGCACTAGACGAGTTATTTGGTGGGCACGAGTTCGATGTAGAACAGGTACGCAAAGATCTTGCTCGAAGACGAAAGCAAAAAGAGATAGATTTTGAGAAGTTGGAAGAACTTGGACTTCAAGACACATCGGCAGTCGCCCTCTTAGCGCTCACAAAGTCGAAATTGGAGAATATAACAGAAACAGAGGTAATAGCAAATGAACTCCTTGAAGAGACAAAATTGGGTCCTTTCGAGGAATTATCAGAATATTTGATGTCAGACACAAAGGCTATTGAAGATGTTTACTCAGGTAAAAAGGTCAATCTGCCCGAAACTCTGTGTATATTTCGAGAATTAGAAAACCAATCTCAGACTGAACCGATTGAAATCTCAGGCCTAGAAGACCTCGAGAGTTCACCACAGCAAAATATCACCTCGAAGGATATTGCAGCCGAAAAGTGGGGTATTAGTTACAACAATAATGTTGGGAATGTCCTCAGGAGAGCTTCAGAAACGGAAGGTGAAGCCCCTTGGAATGATCGACCGCTAATTAAACTCAATACAGGTAGACAGGCTTCCTATGATCTCACAAACTACGGAGAATTGGTGTCACTCTTTCATTCCAATTACTCAGACCGAATCAGGAAGCGATTACACTGGCTGGCTTGGTATGACTATCAAAAGACTTCCGAGACTGTGAGTGACATGAAACCAGAGAGTTTACTAGATGGAGATTACGAAAAAGAACTTGAACTGGTAGAGAAGGCTGTAGACGAAATCTTGGAGTGAGTTGTCACCCCATCCGGTCAAGCGCGTCCTGTCGGTCCTCTACGGGTACCTGATCGTATTTCATTGTTGTCTGGGGGCTCGAATGTCGAAGTTGCGCCTGCGCCGCAGCCAGCCCCTCTTCACGGGTCATATACGTTCCTACCGAATGTCGAATCGCATACCAACTCAGGCTCCTTTCTTCGGTTTCGATCTCTGCCAACTCACATAACCGAGACAGGAGATGTTTTAGCGCTCGAGAACGATATGGATTCTCTTGTCGAGTCAACCACAACGCCTCCGTATTATCGTACATCGGTATAGTCTCTCTTTGTACGAGCCACCGGTGCAGCATATCTGCGGTCCGTGACTGTAGACCGACAATCCAGTTATCGCGGTTTTTTGAACTCTCTTCTTTGGGTATTCTGAGGACTTCGTTCTCTACGTCAACCCAAGCGGACGTTGCGCGTGCGGCTTCGATTGGTCGCAATCCAGCATCGAGACTGGTGAACACCAGTGACGGTATTTTCCAACCATTGGCTCGATTCCAGTCGTCAGGTGAGATCTCGGATTTGGGCTTTTCGAATCGTTGAGCGAGGTATGCTCGCCAGCGATCCCGTTCTTCAGGTGTGAGACTGTTGTAGGACGGAACAGAGCCGTACTCAAGAGCGGCTTCTCTAATCTTGCTCCGTTCTTCTCGCGTCAAAAAATCTCTCGGCTGTGAGGACGATGCGCCACTATTGAATCGGATTTCTGGCTTCCACTCGTTGAGACCATGTTCGTGATGTCGCCACTTCAGCAACATCTGTACGGCTTTCTGACAGTTGTCCTTGTGCGCGTTACTCTTGTCCTGATAGGCTAACTCTTCCATCCAGTCGTCTGCGTGTTCGTGGTCAACATCCGCAACGTATCGGCCTTCGCTTTCCCAGACCCAGCGATAGAACATGTCCATCCTGTAGGCCCGTGCGCGAACAGTTTCGAACGCATAACCATCCACCTTGTCAGGGTTCTTTCCGAAGGTGAGTAACCACTCGAGACAATCCTTCCGTTGGTGCTCGTAGTCAGATAGTTGACGATTGTTTAGTATTTTTTCACTAGGCTCTGTGACAACGGTAATTCCGTCAAGTTCGGTCATGATTGCCTCCGGAAACTTTCGTCGAATGTAATTGCCGGGGCAACAACATGAACCGCAAGACAGCGACGGGATTTGGTGGCTTCGATTACGTGTTTGCCCTGTTGCATTAGGTTCACCTCAGGTTAGCCACGCACCAAAACCACAAGACAGCAAAAGGATGAGGATGCTCCGGCGGGGATTTGAACCCCGGTCATTGCCTCGAGAGGGCAATATGATTGGCCGGACTACACCACCAGAGCGCGTTAAATCGTATGCGACGAAGCCCGTATAACCATTATGTTTTGCTCCTGCACTGAGAGAGTATACCAAGTAGTGGTTGCGACCAGCAGTGCACCCGTTGTCTACGGTGCGAGCCGGTTCTTGCGGTTGTGCATCTCCTCGTCGTAGTATTCGAAGGTGATGGGACACCACTGGGCAGCGAGGTCAAGGACACGTTCGGTCATATCACGGATTTCCCACTGTGCGTCAGCGGCAGCACGCATATCAGCGACGTGCATCAGCATGCGGGCGTTCATCGACATGACGAGATTAACCTTGGTTCCGATTGGGAGGACATACCGTGCGTCTTCAGGTGGCATTCCTTTCTCCAGTAGTTCCTGATAGGCATCGAAAGAGTTGGCAATTGTCTCTCTATACAGTTCTTCACGCTCGGCGGCAGTCTCCTCATCAACTTGACCGGACTGCTGGTTGCGGCCAACCCAGTCGGGATCCGTCGCGGACGGAGGAACGACGACCATCTCACCGTCGTGAACATCATCGGGGTCGACATCATCGAACGAGACGTATCGCATCGACTGCACATCAAAAGAGACGTGCCGATGACGGGTGAGTTGGGCCATACACGAGCGGCTGATGCCTTTCACCGCGAAGGTTGCATGGGGGTGTTCGAATGGACCAAAGTGGCCGTGGTCGAGTAGGTGGTGGATGAGCGTCTCCTGTTTGTCTTCGAGCGAGTCGCCCCCCATCGAGGCCATGGCCTCCTCGAATGGCGTGTCAGCGACGTACTCTTCCATGTAATCGTTACGGGCTGCCTGGCAAATGAGGCGTTCGGGGTCAGCCGTCGATTCGAGTAGCTGAACGTCCATACAGGTCCGTGTGACCTTGAGCTAATAAAGGGTTCTTTGTTCGACATGGTGATAGCTAGCTGTGTTTGCAGCTTCTAAAAGGATAAGAACGGCACAAACGACGCCATCACAGAACAAGACTGTTGTGTGACGAGAGCAGTCCCAGAATCAGGCCGGGTGGGATGCAGAGAGCGCGTTACCGAGTTCGGTAAGAAGGGCGTCGCGCGCAGCCTCTTGCTCGCCGCGCAGGAACTCGACACGTCCCTCACGAGCGCCGCGGGCATCAAGCGCTGCATCAGGTGCCGACTCCTGTGCTGTCTCAACTATGTCACGCACGTCGATAGTCTGGGTGGTTCGAATGTAGGCCTCGTCTTCATCGATACCGACGAGTGCGGCTGCATCCTCACTATGGCGTCGGAACAGCTCGTCCAGTAGGAGGTGGGTCGCCGGGAACTCGAACCGGTGCGTGTAGGCGTCGGTATCGAGGACGAGTATCGTCTCGTCGCCAACCGTCTGCCGGTCGAGATTGGCTTCTGCGGTCTCGATTTCTGTGTCCATTCGGGTCCGGAACTGTTCGCTGATGTGGGCCGCAAGTTCGGCTGGGTCGTTCGTCTCGTCGGTGAACAGGAGGTCGATGATGAGTTCGCGCTTGTCCTCGTAGGACTGGTAGAACGCTTCCAGCGCGATGGCCTCGCGAAGAGTGCGGACGGCGTCGGCATCGTAGCCGGCGGCCGTCGCAAGCTTTTGATACTGGGCTGGTGTCTCCTCCCAGAAACTCACTGCTGGGAGATGACCAAGGTCATCACGAACCTCTGGGTTTACGTGTGCAGCGACAGTCGCGCCGAGTGCCGTGGCCGTCGTTTCGGTTTCGCCATTGAGTGCTGGGCCGACGAGCACGTCAGTTGCAGACTGAATCTCACTGTCGATAGCGCGTTCATCGATGACAATGCGGCGGGCGTCGTACACGTCAAGCAGGTCAAAGCCATCAAGGGACTCAGTGGTGCCGCCGGTGGCGACGAAGACGAAAAGTGGGAGCGACTCACCGTGGCGCTCTCGGTTCGAGAGCATCGTTGTCACGTCGTTCGTCGCGTCGTCCATGTCGTAGACAGCGTCTTCGAGGGGGCGACGGTCGAAGTAGTGGTACTCCGCGTCTGCACCCTGCTGTTCCTCGCGAATAAGTGGCAGCGTTGCGCGTTCAATTGCTGTACTAGCAACGTATCCATCAGCAGTTGCAGCGTGTCGGACGACAACCGGTCGACCTTCGAGCACAGCACGACGAATAGCCGTTGCCGCGTCGCGAATGTCATCAACAACCGATTCGACAGCGGTGTCATCAGCCAACGTTTCGACTTCGTCTGGTCGCGCTCGCTCGACAAGGGCGTCGCGCATTCGGCCAGTCACTTCATCGCGCTCCTCATCTTCGAGTACGACAAGTGCCTCCGTCTCAATCTGCAGTTCACCGCGTCGTTTCTCGACTTCTCCCTCGATGCGCACGATATTACCTTCGGTAACATCAGGATAAGCCCGGACACCAGCTTCCTCGAAGGCAGCACAGTCTACTGTGCCGGTTTCGTCGCGGAGTTCAAAGATTGTCGGGCCACTTGTCTGGCGGGCAGTCTCGACTTCACCTTCGATACGAATGCGGCTGCCGACGTGGTCGGGGAGTTGGTCAACCGTGACACCAGGAATGTCGAGTTGCTCCGGCGTATTGTTATCAGTCTCGGCCGATTGCTCTGCCGTTTCGGTCGGCTCGTCAGTGGTCTTTTCGTCTGTCGACTCGTCAGTGGTCTTTTCGTCTGTCGACTCGTCAGTGGTCTCGTTGTCCGTCGACTCGTCAGTTTTGTTGGCCTCTTCGCTATTGGCTTCCTCGGCGAGCAGTTCCATGTCAGCGTCGGGGTCGTCGATGAGCGTCCCGCGGAACTGGCTCTCTTCTTGGCGGATTGACCAGCCAAGATCGACATTTCCGTTGTCTCTCACGCTCTGTACTTGAACGAACACGGAATCGCCCGGGTCAAGACTCATACTCTCGAGTCGTTGGTTGAGTTCGCTCTTGTGAAGCAGTCCCGTCACGCTGTCGCCGATGTCGACGAAGATACCGAATTCGGCGTAGCCGTCGACAGTTCCTCGGTAGTACCGCCGCGGTGTCAACTCGTCGGGTTGGGCGCCGCGAAACTCAAAGACAACGTCCTCTTCGTGAAGGTCACAAACGCGGCCGTCAACAGACGAACCACAGATGATACACGTAGCCATTGCTTTGCTTAAACAGGTCCGGATTAAAACGGTTGTCGAAACGAGTCCACTATCTTCAGCGGACAGTCACCGTATAGACTTGTTTACGAGCATCGGAGAGACTATACTGCCTCTCAATAAGATTGTCCGCTTCGAGTCGGTTCAGTGCGTACCTGACAGTCCGCTCCGGGAGCAATGATTCCGCTGCGATGTCTCCTTGTGGGAGCGGACCCTCCGCTCTGAGCACCCGCGCGACAAGCTTCGCACTTGGTGGCAACTCCCGCAATCGGTCCCTGTATTCTGCTTCGGACAGTCTCGGTGACGTGTCGTTTGGGTCACCCACTCTTGTACCCATATGACCACTTCTAAACCATTCACTTGTAAAGTTTGTGCTAAAAAACATCTATAAACTGCTATTGTACACTATATCATAGAATAAAGGTAGATAGTTAATTCAACAGGGGATGGTCGAGAGTCTTGTCGAAACTACCGTTTGTGTGTCGGGAAACGGTCGAGCCCACAACAGCTTTGATTCATGCAACCGTTTGACACTGCTGTGTACAATCTCGAACGGTATCTCACGATACGCCAGGCGTATGCTGCTTCGCTCTCTCCAGATGGGACGCTCGCATTCCTGCTCGACACGACCGGGGTGCCCCAGATATGGACGATGGACGAACCCGGTAGTTGGCCAGTACAGCGAACCTTCTACGACGAGCCTGTCTCCTTTTGTAGTTACTCGCCAGAGCGACCCGAGCTGATTTTTGGCATGGATGAGGGTGGCAACGAGCGCATGCAACTGTTCAGGCTCGATGGGGATGGGCACATAACCCCACTAACAGATATGCCAGACGCCAAACACTACTGGGGTGGCTGGCGTTCCGATGGCGAGCAGTTTGCGTTTGCCTCGAACCGTCGTGACGAGTCAGTCTTCGATGTGTACGTACAAGACAGGGATGGGACTGGGAATGACGCGGAGCGGGTCTTCGAAGGTGATGGCTGGTTCACCGTTGGCGGCTGGAGTCCAGACGGTGACGAACTGATTCTTGTCGAATCACACTCTGGGTTCGACCAAGACGTGTCGGTTCTGGACCTCGACACAGGCGAGGTTCGTCACCTGAATCCCGACGACGACGAGGTTCGCTACCGGAGCCCACAGTGGGCACCCGATGGCGAGGCGTTGTATGTCGCTACCGACCGCGGCGCCGATACGATGTATCTCGCCCGGATGGACGCCGAAACGGGTAACCTCGAAACCGTTCGTGATGGCGGCGACTGGAACGTCGGCGGCGTCGCACTTGATGAGGATAGCGGCTTACTTGCCTACTCCCGGAACGTCGACGGCTACACCGACCTGACGCTGGGTGAACTAACCGGCGAAACCGAGATATCCGAGCTACCGATGCCGGAGATGCCGGGCAACGTCGCCGGCGGCATCAGCTTCGGTCCCGACGGCAACCGGCTCGCAATCTCCTCGACCGGCCGCTCTCTCAATACCAACATCTCTGTGGTCGACGTGCAGGCGCTTCGGGAGGCCGACAGCGACGAGATTCTCGGAGGTGACGGAGCGGCCGATACGCTCCTCGACGAGTCAGTGACACGCTGGACCCACGCTTCGACGGCGGGCATCCCACTGGAGAGCTTTGTCGAACCGGACCTCGTCCACTACGAGAGTTTTGATGGCAGGGAGATTCCTGCGTTCTTTTCACTGCCCGAGAATGTTCCAGAGGGTGGCGCCCCAGTTATCGTCGATATCCACGGCGGTCCAGAAAGTCAGCGCCGTCCTTCCTTTGCCGGCTTGACCCAATACTTCCTCTCGCGGGGGTACGCCGTCTTCGAGCCGAACGTCCGCGGGTCGACGGGCTACGGGCGGTCGTACACACACCTTGATGACGTGGAGAATCGGATGGACTCCGTCCGGGATATCGAGGCCGCACTGGACTGGCTGGAGGGTCACGACGCGGTCGACCCAGACCGCTTTGTCGCCAAGGGTGGCTCCTACGGCGGGTTCATGGTGCTAGCGTCGGTGACCGAATTCCCCGAGCGCTGGGCGGCCGGCGTCGACATCGTCGGCATCGCCAACTTCGTCACGTTCCTCGAAAACACGGGACCGTGGCGGCGCAAGCTCCGCGAGGCCGAGTACGGCTCGCTGGAGGAGGACCGCGGGTTCCTTGAAGATATCAGCCCGCTCAACAACATCGAAAACATCGAGGCCCCCCTGTTCGTCCTCCACGGCGAGAACGACCCCCGCGTCCCGGTTGGCGAAGCCGAACAGATTGTCGAGGGTGCCCGCGAGCAGGGCGTGCCCGTCGAGAAACGCATCTTCGAGGACGAGGGCCACGGCATCTCGAAGCTCGAAAACCGCATCGAGGCTTACTCGCAAATCGTCGAGTTCCTTGACGAGCACGTCTAGGCCGGTTACCGCCGTTCCCGGTACAGGAGCCACACGCCGGCGAGAAACGCCACGCCCAGTGCGACAGTCGTGATAGCGAACGCGAGGCGATAGCCGTACTCGGTGTAGGCGACACTGCCTGCCACGATATCGTCGGTCCGATGGCGGTCGAGGACGAACCCCATCAGCGTCGGGAGCACCGTCGCGCCAAAAAAGCCCCAGCCGTTGACCGTCGCTGTGGCGACGCCGCTCGCACCGGCTGGGTACATCTCCTTGACGATAGACAGCGAGAGCATCGCGAACCCGAGACAGAAGCCGATGGCGAAGTAGACGACCGCAATGACGGGAAGCGGCGGTTTGCCGAGGGCCGGAATGACCGCGAGCACGAGTGTAAACCCGCCAAGACCGACGAGCAGTGGGAGAACTCGCTGGCCGAGGCGGTCCGAAACCCAGCCGACAGTCGGCGAGCCGATGAGTATCCCAATCGAACCAAGCAACGTGTACGTCGATGCAGACGTGACACTCAGGTCGTACACCACGACCAGGTAAGGGACGCCCCAGAGCCCCAGGATGGTCAGGACCGTCCCGGAGGCCGAGAAGAAAATGAGCGAAAGCAGCCACTGGTCGGGGTCCCCGAGCAGGTCGCGGAGGTGTTGTCCCGTCTCCCGCAAGGTGACGGTTGGCTGTTCGGGGACGTTCTCGATTGGTTCGAGTCCCGCGTTGGCTGGCGAACTCCGGGCGAGCACGAAGACTGCTCCGCCCCCGACGAAGCCGAACGCTGCGAGGCCGAGCACCGTCTCGCGCCAGCCGAACTGCTCGACAGCGAGCGCCAGCGGCGTCGTCGCGAAGATTGCGCCGAGTCCGGCGATGCTCGCAGTCAGCCCGGTCATCGTCGCGAACTCGTCGGCCCGGTACCAGTTCGCGCAATAGCGCAGGATGACAACGAAGATGACGGTGCTGCCGAGACCGATGAGTCCGCGGGAAAGAAACCCCGCGAGGTACCCGTTGCTCATCGCGAAGCCGATTGCCCCCACGCTCAGGACGAACGCGCCGCCGCTGCCGACGTAGCGCGGGCCGTACCGGTCCGCGAACACGCCCGCCGGAATCTGCGTGATTGCGTAGATAGCGAAGAAGGATGCGTGCAGCGTACCCAGCTGTGCGGCCGAGATGCCGAAGTCGGCCGTCAACTGCTCGGAGAGGACGGCTGTCGAGAGACGGTGGACGTTGACCGCCAGAAAGACCAGCGCCAGCGCCCCCCAGCCAATCCACCGCCGTTTCCGTGGGTCGCTCAGGAGAGTCACGCCTCCCGGGTTCGCACGGTTCCCTCCTAAGAATTGTGTCATACTGATGTCGGTTTTTGGGTCCAATCGACCCCTGCTGGCTCGTCGGGCAGGGACGAGACGGGCCGAACGAAGAGACTATATCACACATTTCGACAGTAATATAAATAATCTGATTATATACTCACGCACTCAGAAATCGAATATGTGACGGTAGAGCCCCAATAGATCAAAAATTATTTTTAGTATCGATGATTCAAACAGTCATTTGAGAAGACATTTGTGTTTAATAACAGCTCTATCGATGTCACAACTATGCGTACCGTGTTACTAATTGTCTTGGTCGCTGTGCTGGTGCTGACTGCCGGCTGTCTCGGTTCACCCCTCGGCGGTGACGATGGAATCGACAAGCAAGCTGGGACCGACGGGTCGGACGGCAGCGATGCGGGCGGCGATGGAACGGATGGCGCAGCGTCGGGCAACGACGGCCAACTCGGCTATTCGGTCGGTGGTGCGAGTGATATCAACAACTTCAGGGACAACGTCGAGGAGGGGTATTTGCCCCTCGCGGCCGACGTGACAGCCGAGGGTGCGTTCAAGGAGTATTACTTCGACACTGGCGCGACGGAGCGCTGTGAGGAGTTGTTCTGTCCGAGCTACAGCCAGGCAGTGTCGGCTGACCCGCTCTCGGGCGAAGCCGAGCAGTACCTTACAGTCGGGCTCAACTCCGGCATCGAGAAATCAGAGTTCGAGCGTGACGACCTGAACCTGGTAGTCGTCGTCGACACGTCGGGGTCGATGGGTGACCCGTTTAACTCCTATTACTACGATGACGATGGCGAGCGCGTCGAGACAGAGGAGCGCCAGAAGATGGGAGCTGCAGTGAATGCAGTCAAAACGCTGGTGGGCCAGCTAGACGGGCCCGACCGAGTCGGCGTCGTGTCGTTCAACGACGGTGCAAGGGCAGTCGCCCCAATGCAACGGGTCGACGAACGCGATATGTCGGAGCTACACGAGAACGTGGAGAGTATGTCTGCCTACGGCGGGACGAACCTCGACGCAGGAATGCAGGAAGCCGAAGAGATGGTGAGCGAGTACGCTGACGATTCCGAGCGAGAGACCCGCGTCATCTACGTTACCGACGCGATGCCCAATCAGGGAGGGACCAGCAGCGAGCACCTCGGCGACCAGCTCAGCGACCATGCGGAGGACGATATCCACTCGACGTTCGTCGGTGTCGGCGTCGATTTCAACGCGGATTTGGTTGACACCATCACGGACACGCGCGGCGCGAACTACTACTCGGTGCAATCCGCGGCGCAGTTCCAGGAACGCATGGACGAGGGGTTCGATTACATGGTCAACCCCCTCGTGTTCAACCTCTCACTGTCGGTCGAAACTGAGGGATACAAAGTCGAACAGGTGTACGGAACCGCCTCAGACGGTGCGCTCGACGGCAACATCATGCACGTGAAGACCCTGTTCCCGTCGCGGACCGAGGGCAACCGGACGAAAGGCGGTGTCGTCCTGCTCAAGCTCAACGATAGCGGAACCGGGGATGCCGTCGAACTGCAGACCTCCTACGAAACCGGGGCCGGCGAAGACCACACGACGACCGAAACCGTCGAGTTCGCTGACCGGGAACCGGAGTACTTCCAGAACAATGGCATCCGCAAGGCTGTGGCGCTGTCACGGTACGTTGAGCTCTCACAGAACTGGATTGCCTACGAGCGGGGGAACATCGAGGGCGAAAGCCCTGACGCTCCCGAGGGAGGAATCGAGAGCAAGGAGAACCCGTACCTCGGCCAGTGGGAGCGCCAGTCGGAGGACCTCCAAGTGTCTCCCGCCTACGCTGACCGGTTCGCCACGTTGGTCGAGTACTTCGAGTCCGAAATAGCGGCGGTCGGTGACGAGTCTCTCCAGCAGGAACTCGACATTCTGGACTTGCTCATCGAGGCGGGGTCGGTGGAGGAACAGGAAGATTCGAACTCTGTCGCCGTGACAGTTCCGTAGACAGGAATCGAGGCCTACGAACTTCGTTACGTCATTGATTTCCAGCAAGGTCTTCAAGAAAGTTTCAGCCGGTCACGTTCGGGAACAATGAGAGTGCCTGCACTAAGCCGGGCTAGTCGCTCTCACTGGGTACGAATCGTATGAACTGACCGAGCCGGGTCAGCGGTATCTCTCTGGAGACCTCAACGCGAATCATCAGCCGACGCCGACCGCTGACCGGGTTTCAAGCAGCTATTGACGCTCTCCCTCGGGGACTCGGGAGCCGACTGCACTTGCGGGTACTCGTTTGTCGAACGCTGGGACTGCATACTTACAGCTAATCGTTGGAATCCGTGAAAGTTGTGCCACACCTATGCATTGCCGGGTAATCGAAACCAACGGTACCAACGGACGGGGAAGGGTGGAGTAGGCTGCTCGTCGGTCTCGCCGATGCGCTCGTCGACGGGCTCGGTGTCCGCGGACCACTCGATTGTGCTCATGGCGAGCACACCCCGTCTTCGAGCGCCGTACAGGTCTGGTCCTGTTCTCTGATTTCGTAGCCACAGTACCGGCAGATGGGCGGCGGCAACTCGGACGGGTCGAAGTCCGTGGTGGCTCTGCTCATGGTGCCACCTCAGAACCAGCAAAAACAGCTGCTAAGTATTTAAGGGAGTGGGACCGCCCGGATTTGAACCGGGGTTGCGGGCACCCAAGGCCCGGAGGATACCAAGCTACCCCACGGTCCCGTACATACATTTCCCGGAGTGGTGATTGTAAGCGTTTCGTTGCACATCTCCTATGGGAGTTACGCACACGGTCACAGAAAATCCCGAACGTCAGAGTACCACATGTCGTGTTCGTCGGTTTCGTCAAGCGCACGTGCGAGTCGTACAGCAATAGCATGCCAACAGAGTTCTGTGGGGTCGTTCGGGTCGAGATTGTATTTGGCATCCTTGCAGGTGCAGGTGTCGTTCTCGATGATATACTCTCCCTCGTGGCCAACGACGACAGTAAAATCGCGGTAGTCTTTGACTCGGTTTTCGCTGATAGCTTCAATCGCTCGCTGTGCGCGGTCACCATGGAGTCCAACAATACGGTCGACTAACTCAGGTGTGAGTTCGCCAGTCGCCGCGAGGTTTTGTTCCCAGTCGTCGACCGCTGTCACAGATGGCTATTTGCTGCCGAACGGCAAAATGGCGTCGGTCCCTGGGTCGTAGCTTAAATTTCTCTTTGACTCTCCGTCGGATATTTTATATGCCCAATCTAATTGTAAGACGCGCTGACCCGTTTCGGCCCTCTTCCCGAACCCCCCAAACACCCCCACCCTGACAGCGCTTTACCGGAGCCTTATAGATTTACCCTCTCTCGTGGCTGTCCCTCGATGGTCTGAATCTGGGCGCACAATCCCACCCCAGTGTGCGTCACGGTGGCCATCGTCGCTTCCCTTCCACGCGGGTCGGCGTGGCTCCCTGGGTTAATGACAAGCAGATCCTCTTTATCCCTGAGTTCTGCTCTGTGTGTATGGCCCACCACGACGACATCAGCCTCCTCTTGACGAGCGAGCAACGAGAGTGACGTGCTATTGTGGTGATGTCCGTGTGTCACCAGAAATCGATACCCTTCATAGGTGAACGTCTTCCAGTCCGGCAACCGCTCTGTAACGGTCGCGTTGTCGCTGTTGCCCGAAACCGCGACAAAGCGCTCGGCTCTCTCTTCGAACTGGTTGAGGACGGTTTGTGTCGTGAGGTCACCGGCATGTGCAACGATTGAGGCCGACGAAAGTGTCTCGGCAACCGAATCGGTCAGCTCTATGTCTTCGTGGCTGTGGGTATCTGAAAGCAAGGCAAGCATGTCCCCCCAAACTTGCTCGTCGGCAAAAAACGCACTGCGTGCATAGCACGTATGTTAGTCGGCACCGAGAACCAGATATGGATGTTTACGGACTCATCGGCAACCCTGTCGAGCACTCGTTGTCCCCGCCAATGCATGAGGCAGCATACGAGGCACTCGACCGTGATGCTCGGTACGTCACCTTCGAACCGCCAACAGATGGGGCAACTGACGCTATCACGAGCGCAGAGACACTCGGTGTTGCGGGGTTGAACGTTACGGTGCCGTTCAAACAAGACGTACTGTCGGCAGTTGAACCAACGCCACTCGCCGCACAGATTGGTGCCGTCAACACCATCGATTTCACGACTGAGCCGCCAACAGGACACAATACCGACGCTATCGGGGCGGTCCGCGCGCTTGCCCATCACGATGTGACACTTGACGGCAACGCTGTCGTTATCGGTGCAGGCGGCGCGGGCCGGGCAGTCGCGTTCGGCCTTGCAGACGAAGGAATGAGTGTCGATATCGCCAACCGGACAGTCAAACGCGCACAAAAACTGGCCGCCGACATAAACGAAACAGCGGTGGCCAGCAGTGTCAGCCCATCGTCGCTGGATGGACTGCCATCCCTCCTCGAGGATGCAGATGTATTAGTCAACGCGACGAGTGTGGGGATGGAAGAGGACCGCTCGCCGGTACCGGCAAATGCCCTACACGCAGACCTTGCTGTACTGGATGCAGTGTATTCCCCACTCTCGACGCGCCTCTTAGAAGACGCGAAGGCGGCAGGTGCGACGACTGTCGACGGTGCGTGGATGTTGTTGTACCAGGGAGTGGAAGCCTTCGAATTTTGGACCGATTGCGACCCACCAGTCGAAGCGATGAACGACGCACTGAGAGGAGCACTGTAACTAGGATAGATAACGACACGTCCCGATGGTCAGACAGCGTGGCAAACGGATGGGAACAATTCGCATACCAGTCCGCGTACAATTAAGTAACCACCCTACTTAGGGGGTGATATGAGCGCCAAGAGCCTGATACAAAAAATCAAACAAGTTGTGGGGCTCTCGGACAAATCGGAGTCCGAACCCGAAACAGGTCCGTCCACACACAAAGAGACGGATGTAACAGTCGAGCGCGAGCCCGAACCGACAGACAAAGCGCCATCCGAGACGAATCCGACGGCTGCAACGCCTGCGAGCGATGCCGCCGGTGAACACCCAGTCGATGACGGCGTTACTGAAAACAGCGAATCTGTTGAAAATATTAAAGGTATTGGTCCAACCTACTCTGAACGACTCGATTCAAACGGTCTCGGAGCTGTCCCAACATTGGCCGAGAGTGATGCTGAGACGGTCGCCAAAGCGGCTCAAACCTCCGAGGGTCGCGCTAAAGAGTGGATAAAGCGGGCAAGAAACAGATAAACCGCAAAACGGTTACTTCTCCTTGTCGTTGTGAGAATATGGAACCGACGGTCTGGACCGACCAAACTACGTTTCTCTCGGCCGCGAGCGACGTGCCGGCAGGTGCGCGCGTTCCTGTCGAGGTACGCGTCACGGTTTCTGACCCGTTCGATGCCTACCGCCGCGCACGGACATCAAAAGAAAGTGCGTATCTCGAAACCACCGGTGGTCAGTCCGGCTGGGGCTATTTTGGAGTCGACGCCACGACTGTCAGGACAGCTGGCCCCGAAGCGACTGATTCGCTTGAAACTCTTGAGTCGATACTTGCCGATGAAACGCTTGTCCGTGGAGACTGTGACGTTCCCTACCCCTGTGGAGTGATTGGCTGGCTCTCGTACGATATTGTCCGGGAGCTTGAAACGCTCCCTGAGAATACGAAACTGGACCGCAGACTGCCCCGACTCCAAGTCGCCACCTACGAGACAATGGCTGCGTGGGAAGAACCACACGACGGTAGCGTGACACTCCGTGTCACGTCCTGTCCGCGGGTCGAAACGCCTGCAGACGAGACAGCGTGCCAGACGGCCTACGAACGTGGCCGTGAGCAGGCACTGGATCTCGCTCGCCGAGCACTCGACGGGAATCCAGACGTTGAATCACCTTCGGTTGAAGCGACAACCGTCGAGTTCGAAAACGATTGTTCTAACTCGGAGTTTGCCGAACGCGTCCGTCGCGTCAGAGAGTATATCCGGGATGGAGACACGTTTCAGGCGAATATCTCCCAACGACTACACGCGCCAGCAACCGTCCATCCAGTCGCGGCATTCGACGCACTTCGCGAGGTGAATCCTGCCCCCTATTCAGGCCTGTTGGAGTTCTCCGGTGTCGACCTAGTAAGTGCAAGCCCGGAACTACTGCTTGAACGCGACGGTGACAGACTCGTGACCGAACCGATTGCGGGGACCCGTCCACGCGGTGAAAACGAGACAGAAGATGCGCAGTTAGAACAGGATTTGCTGACCGACGAAAAAGAGCGTGCAGAGCATGCGATGCTGGTTGACCTCGAACGGAACGACCTCGGGAAAGTCTGTGCGTTCGGGAGTGTCGACGTAACCGAATATCGGCGGGTCGACCGCTACTCCGAGGTGATGCATCTTGTTTCGCTTATTGAAGGGCAGCTTCGGCCGGAGTCAGTACTGAAAGATGCCATCGCTGCCGTCTTTCCCGGCGGGACTATCACTGGCGCGCCCAAACCACGGACAATGGAGATAATTGACGAACTCGAAGCAACTCGGCGTGGCCCATACACGGGGTCAATCGGCATCTTCGGGTTCGACGACCGGGCGACGCTGAACATCATCATTCGTACTCTCGCGCGGTGGGAAGACGAGTACTTCCTGCGTGTCGGGGCAGGTATCGTGCATGACTCGGTACCTGAACAGGAGTACGAAGAAACCCTCGACAAGGGACGAGCACTTGTGACAGCAATCGACCAGGCACTCGGAGAACAAGCAAGCATGTCGGTCAAGCAATGAGCGCCGAAATAGGGCCACGATACAACAGATGAAGGTACTCGTCATCGACAACTACGATTCGTTTGTCTACAATCTTGTTCAGTACGTCGGCGAGGTCACCAAGAGCAGTGGCGGCGAGGTTGTTGTCCGCCGTAACGACGCAGTTACGCTGTCGGATATTGACGCTCTTAATCCGGATGCAGTTGTCGTCTCACCTGGGCCGGGAACTCCTGAGGACGCTGGCGTCTCGCTCCCGCTGTTCCGGGAACGGGCCTACCCAACGCTGGGAGTCTGTCTGGGCCATCAGGCACTGTGTGCCGCCAATGGCGCGCCAGTTGGGCACGCCGAGTCTGTTGTCCACGGGAAACCGTCGACAATCATGCATGACGAACAGGGTATCTTTGCGACGCTTCGGTCAGAGTTCGATGTTGGCCGCTATCATTCGCTTGCAGTCGAGCGGTCATCTCTTCCTGACTGCCTCATCGAAACTGCACAAACAACCGACGAGGCAGGTGTCGTAATGGGCGTTCGACACGAGCACCAGCCCCACGTCGGCGTGCAGTTCCACCCTGAGAGTATTCTCACGGATGTTGGTCTGGCACTTATCCGGAACTTCCTCGCCCAGTACGTTCCTGAGGTAGCCGTCCAGACCGTTGCGAACCCGGATATCAAACCCACGCCCGAGAGTGAGCAGGATGGCTGACTACTATCACGTCGACGGCACTCTTGTCCCAGTTGAGGAGGCAACTGTCAGCGTCCGCGACCGCGGATTTATGTACGGCGATGCTGCGTTTGAGACCCTCCGGGTGTACGCTGGCCGGCCGTTTGCATGGAAACGGCATGCCGACCGGCTCAGGCGCACTTGCGAAACACTTGGGTTTGCCGATGCGTTGCCCGGGAGAGAAGACCTTCACGAGCGTATTGTCGAGACAGTTACGGCAAATGGCCTGACAGATGCATACACGAAACTCTCCGTGACACGGGGCGTTCAACCTGGAAAGTTAGCCCCCAACAGCTCCGTCGATCCGACGATTGTTGTGATGGTTTCGGAGCTTCCCCGTGGCGGCGTGGACGGCAAACCAGTCTGGAGCGAGCCGGCGACAGTGGAGACAGTCGAGACACGTCGGATTCCAGACAGCGCCGTGCCCGCGAACGCAAAGACACATAATTATCTGAACGGGATTCTTGCCCGTCGCGAGAGTGAGGGTGACGAGGCGCTGTTGTACTCGACAGACGGTTATGTGACGGAAGGAGCAACGAGTAACTGCTTTTTTGTCCGCGACGGAACGCTCTGTACACCGACGGCTGACCTCCCGCTGTTGCCAGGCGTTACCCGTGACGAAGTGCTCGATATCGCACGCCAAGAGGGGATTCCGGTAGAGACAGGGCGATACCAGCGTTCGGATATCACGTCAGCAACCGAGGTTTTTCTTACCAACTCAACGTGGGAGGTGCGGCCTGTCATTGCTCTCGATTCCCAGTCGTTTGAGGTTGGGCCACTGACCCAACGGCTACAGCGTGCCTACGACGAACGTATCGAGAGCCTGTACTGATCGCGAAGTCACAAGACAGATACGGACCGCCGTTTGACCGACTGGTAACAACCATGAGCGGCGATAGTTTCGCGTTCGGTCGGCGGCGGTTTTTGCAGGCAGCTGGTGCGAGTCTCGCTGGTATCGGTCTGTCAAGCAACGCAGGTGCATCAAAAGGCCGGCAGGCGACCGAAGCTCCTGCCGAAGATGAGTATGCAGATATTCTGGCGGCGATGGACGGAGATGGCTCCGAGGAAAACCCCTACATAATCACTGACATCGTCGAGTTACAGGCAATAAACGGCGACCTCTCGGCACAGTACGAACTCGGGAACGACATCGATGCGTCCGTCACAGCGGACTGGAACGACGGCGCAGGATTCGACCCACTCTTTCGCGAGGCGACCGATACAACAGAGACTGCAGCTGACGGCACCGAGAACTCGGGTGAAAGTGCAGACGAAGAAAGTGGCACGGAGACTAGCAGTGACAGTGACGATACCGAAGGGTCGGACGACCAAGAATCAGACGGGAGCGCGGCCACTTTCACCGGTGTATTACGAGGAAACGGCAACGAAATTGCAGGCTTAACAATAAACCGGCCCGACGAGCGAGGTGCCGGTCTATTCTTTATCAACAATGGCGTTGTCGCCGATGTCGTCATCACAGATGCCACAGTCGCCGGTAAAAGTGCGGGTATCGTCGCACAGTCGGGCAACGGTGGTATCGGTAAAGTTGTGGCTGACGGGACCGTTACCGGTGAGGAAGCTGTCGGCGGTATCGCTGGGACGACAGAAGGTATTGTGGCTGAGATCGAAGCGACAGTCGAGGTAACAGGAACAAACGCCGTGGGTGGCCTCGTGGGTACCTCAAATGGGAACGTTATCAACAGTACCGTCTCCGGAACTGTCGACGGAGATACTGACGTTGGTGGCGTGGTCGGTAAGTCGTATAATTACGTTGAGCGCTCTGAGACTGACGTTGCTGTTTCGGGGACAGTCCGCGTCGGCGGCCTCGTCGGTGATATGTCCGGCAGAGTCGCTGGGTGTACGGCTGACGGCACCGTTACAGGCGAGACAAATATCGGCGGAGTTGTCGGAGAATGTTGGGGGGAACTGTTTGGTACCGTCGCCAAAAACAGTGTCGAAGGTGAAGAAAGCGTCGGCGGCCTCATTGGTGAGAACCATGGGGAAGTCGGAGTCTGCTCGACGCACGGCGCTGTAACAGGCACCTCTCGGGTCGGCGGCCTTATCGGCTGGGCCGCGGCTGGGACCGTCGTAGCCGACTCATATACCGTTGTCTCAACGACCGGTGAGTCTGCAGTTGGTGCGCTTGTGGGTCTCCTTGGCTGGGAGTTCCTCGGTGACGAGGCGACAGCAGAACTCCGTCGTGGCTACTGGAACGTCGACGAAACTGACCACGATCCGGTCGGTCGCATCGAAGCCGGAGATGGTGACGTGACTGTCGAGTCGAAGACGATTACTGGCATTGAAAGCGATAAGTTCGTCGGCACGGCCGCTACTGAACACATGACAGCATTCAATTTCCAGGAGCACTGGCAGTCACGTTCAGACAAAGCACCGGTGCCCCACGTACAACTCCCAAACGTGTTCGATATTGCTGAAACATCGACAAGCCAGCTTTCGGTCGCTGCTGACGAAACGTTCGATATCGAAGTGACAGTCGAGAATACTGGAGAAGAGACGGCAACACAGAGGGTTTCGCTTCTAGTCAACGGCGACAGCTTCGAACATACCGAAACACAACTCAAACCGGGCGAGTCAACACAGGTTGTTTTCGAGGGACTGCCAGCCGCAGATATCCCTGTTGGGACACATTCGTTCACGGTCCAGACGGGAGAAAACAGTACTGAGGGAACAATTTCGGTCAAGAGCACGACACTTGGTGACGAAGACACACCCTCGGCTGACAACGAAACAGCGACATCGACTCCCGAGCCAGACAGTACAGATGATAACGGGCCGGGATTCGGTATCGGTGCCGCGCTCACCGGTGTTGGGACGGGTGCGTATCTGTTGTCTCACCGGCTTGGACGTGACACGTCGACGGACGACTAACCCTACTGACCGGTAGCCCTACCAGCCTGGCGTTCGGACTGTTATGTATGGAGTTACACCTGCTCGATAGAGGGACGATACAGGCAGACCTGAACTTCGCGCTTGACGCCGAGGTGGCAGCAACCAAGAGTAATCAGTCACCTGAACTCGCATACGAGGAGTATGCGGTCTGGAATCTTGTTATCGACCATCCGGAGGCGACGATTCTCTGGGATACTGGCTCCAATCCTGAGGCCGAATCCGCGTGGCCCGCGCCGCTGTTCGAAGCGTTCGCACACGTGGATGCTGACGAACGCGATCTCGAAACAGCACTTGGCGATGTTGGTTACAGTCGGAGTGATATTGACGCCGTCGTGCAGTCACACCTGCATCTTGACCACGCCGGCGGCCTGTATCACTTCGCTGGAACAGACGTGCCAGTGTACGTTCACAAGCGAGAAATCGAGCACGCATACCTCAGCGCGAAAACGAGCGCTGGTGACGACTCCTACCTCCCGAGTGATTTCGACCACGACCTGAACTGGCAGGTTGTCCATGGGGACCGTCAGCTGGTTCCGGGCGTCGAGCTCATCCATCTCCCCGGACATACGCCAGGAATACTCGGTGCACACATCCAGCGTGAGAACAAAGACGTACTGATTGCGGGAGACGAGGCGTTCCTCGCTGAGAACTACGAACAGGGCCGCGAAATGGGGACAAGCCTTGTCTATGACTCACAGGCCTGGGCTGAGAGTCGGCGCAAACTCAAAGACCGCGAGCGACGAACCGATGCGACGGTTATCTACGGCCACGACCCCGACCAGTTCAAAAAACTCCAAGGCACATTCTAAGACCGTCGCCAGCGGCGGGTGCTGTCGTATTCAGCCAGCCACAAGAAGAGATGCAGCCCTCGACTCGCTTATTGTGATAGCAGACATCGGTTGGAGGGAGTGCTGAAACGTCGATACAGCGACTGTAAAACACAATGCGTGGCTGGACAGTGAGAACTCGACAACCGTGACGGCGATAGTGAGCTAAAGTACTGTATGTCGGTCGCTGAAACCCGATACGCTGTAGGACTACGTCTATGATAAGTTGGCTGTCTACAAAAATATATATCGAATACAGGCAGTAGCGAGACACTCACATCTGTTGACGGATTCATGGACCACGCCCCTTATGTACCACTGGCAGTTATCACGCGGTAATGAGACGACGGAGAGTGCTTACAGCGCTGGGAACCGGTGCTGTCGCGGCTGTTGCGGGATGTATTGGTGATGGCGATGACTCAGAAGACGGTGGCGACAACGGAACGCCAGAGAGCAGTGAGACTGCTACCCCTGAGGCGACACCAGAAGACAACGAAACGGCGACGCCGGAGGGCACCGATGAGGAGACCGAAGACAGCGGGTCGACAACTGACGGCGAGGCTCCGACGCTGACAATTGGAACGTACAGTGCGTTCCTCGATGCGCCTTCGATTAGTCCAGGTGGGTGGCTAAAAGAGCAGTTCGAGTCGGAGTACGACGCCACAATCGAGTGGGAGGCCCCGGAAAACGAAATTAATCACTATATCGAACGCCAGAGTCAAGGCGTCAGTATCGATGCAGACCTGTATGTGGGGATAAATACCGATGAGCTCGTCCGAATCGACGAGAAACTCGACGATTCGCTGTTCATCGAGGCCGGCGAGATTCCCGGTTCTGACAACATCCGTGACGGGCTCAGCTTCGACCCGAGTGGTCGAGCACTCCCATTCGACACGGGCTATGTGAGTCCGGTCTATGACAGCACGCAGATGGAGGCTCCGGAAACCTTCGAGGGGCTGCTCGACGAGAAGTACAAGGGGTCGCTCATCGCACAGAATCCGGGAACTTCGACGACCGGCCGAGCGTTCTTGTTGCACACAATCGATCACTTTGGGGAAGATAGCTACCTTGATTTCTGGTCTGACTTGCAGGATAATGGCGTCCAGATACTCGGGTCGTGGAGTGATGCGTACACCGCCTGGGAGGAGGGCGAAGCACCGATGGTTGTCTCCTACTCCACAGACCAAGTGTTTGCTGAGCAGGCTGGAGACGACCTCGCAAAACACCAGATTCAATTCCTCAACGACGAAGGGTACGCCAATCCAGAAGGCATGACAATCTTCAACGGGGCTGACGACCCGGGCTTGGCACGAGAGTTCATGTCGTTCGTGCTTCAGCCAGATATACAGGGCGAAATTGCCAAGCAAAACGTGGCTTTCCCGGCAACTGATGATGCCACACTGCCCGACGGGTACAACAAACTCGCCAAAGAACCATCGAATCCAGTGACACTCAGCTACGAACAGCTACAAGGCTCACTCGAGGACTGGATTGAGGCCTGGGAACGCCAGTTCATCAGTAACTGAGTGAGGAGCCGTCGCGATGGATTCAGACGAACACAACGGGGCCGACGAGCGCACACAGCAGAGACAGCGCCTCCGTTCGGCCGGGGCACATCTCCGCGATACCGTCGACCGCTGGGCGTTCACAGCGTTTGGCCTCGGGACGCTTGTGCTCTTAATTGTCGTTTTTTATTATCCTGTCGCGACGGTGTTTATCGAGGCTGTGGTCGTCGACGGACAGGCGACTCTGAGTGTCTTTGTCGAAATTTTGCAGGACCCATTTTATTTTGGTGAACTCGCCCGGCTGTTTAGCGGCGAGTCCCCGTTGGCAGTTGCCAGTGACTTACTCTCGTCGGACCGTCGGCTGGGTATTGTCGGCTTCACCGCCTATCAGGCGTTTCTCTCGACCGTTGTGAGTGTCGTTCTGGGTGTGCCTGCCGCGTATCTCCTCGCACGATACGAGTTTCCTGGCCGCCGAACCCTTCGTTCGCTGACCATCCTCCCCTTTGTTCTCCCCTCGATTATGGTCGGCGTGGGATTTGTCGCAACGTTTGGCGAGAGCGGGCCGCTCAACAGCGCTCTTAGCGCGATTGGGCTCCCGACACTCGATTTTATGTTCACTCTCAAAGCGATCGTAATCGCCCACGCGTTCTACAACGCACCGCTCGTCGCCCGAATTACGACTGCTGCCTGGGAATCTGTTGACGCGAGTGCAGTCGAAACAGCGCGGAGTCTCGGTGCAAGCCCATTTCGTGCGTTCCGCGATGTCGTTGCCCCACAGCTATACCCCGCAGTGTTGATGGGCGCAGCGCTGACATTTGTGTTTACCTTTGGCACCTTCCCCATTGTTCTCGCACTCGGTGGGTTCAAATTTGCGACTGTTGAAGTGTTCGTCTACCGACTCGTTCAAGACCTTGATTACGCTGAGGCGGCCGGGCTTGCGATTATCGAGCTCGCTATCTCACTGTCGATACTCTATGCCTACCTCCGCTATGAGGCACGACAGTCAATGGATTCTCGTGGTGCTCAGCCACTCTCGCGAAAACCGCTCCGCCCACCGTCGTTGTCAGCGCGCTCTCTACTGCCACGCGCTGGACTGGCAGTGTACGCGCTGGTTGCGTTCGTTGTGTTCGTTCTCCCACTTGTCAGCATGATTGTGGCGAGTTTCACCGATGCTGGTGGCTTCACTTTTTCGAACTATCAGTTCCTGCTTGAACGGCAGGCAGAGGGCGCGGCGTTCCAAGTTCAACCCTGGCCCGCTGTCAGAAACTCGCTGCTTTTTGGCCTCGGCTCGCTCGCGGTTGCGCTGCCTGTTGGCGTCGTCGTTGCCGTGCTAACGACCCGCGACTTCCGAGGACGGAAAGTAGTCGATGCTGCCGCAATGGCACCACTTTCTGTCTCAGGCGTCATCGTCGGGATCGGTGTGCTCCGGGGGCTGGTCTTCGGCGTTGAGCTTGGCGAGACACGCATCGCTGTCGGCGGCGCGCTTGCCATCGTCGCAGCCCATGCAGTTGCTGGCTATCCGTTCGTCGTTCGAACTGTTGCGCCAGGGCTTGAAAACCTCGATGAACAGCTTGTCGAGTCAGCACGGGCACTGGGAGCATCACGTACCCGCGCGTTGCTCGATATCGAGTTGCCACTTGTCTGGCCGGGTGTGGTCGCCGGCGCAGCGTTTGCCTTCGCCATCTCTATTGGCGAGTTCTCCTCGACGGTTATCCTCGCTACCGGAACCGACCAGTTCACCATGCCAATTGCAATCGAACGGTTCATCGGCCGTCGGCTCGGACCAGCAACCGCAATGGGTGTTGTCTTACTGTTGGTCACCAGCGCCAGTTTCGTTGTCATCGATCGTCTCGGAGGTGAACACCGTGGCCTCTGAGCCAATTGTTTCGTTCGAAGGAATTACCAAGCAGTACGCCACAGCAACTGCTGTCGAAGAGCTTACCTTTTCTGTTCAAGAAGGTGAATTTTTCACACTTGTCGGTCCCTCAGGGTGTGGAAAGACAACGACACTCCGGTTGCTAGGCGGCTTCGAATCCCCAAGCGAGGGGGTTGTACGCCTTCATGGTGAGGACGTGTCGGGCGCTCCACCTGAGTCAAGAGATATTGGTGTCGTCTTCCAAAACTATGCACTGTTTCCCCACATGACGGTGGCCGAAAACGTCGCCTACGGACTCAAATTCCAAGAGCCACCGGGCAATGTGAGTAAGTCTGAACGTGTCACCGAACTGCTCAGCCTCGTGGGGCTTGACGGATTCGAGGAGCGCGACCCGACGGCTCTTTCAGGCGGACAGCGACAGCGCGTGGCGATTGCACGAGCACTGGCCCCCGGTCCTGACCTACTTTTGCTTGACGAGCCAATGAGCGCACTCGATGCCCGCCTTCGTGAACGCCTGCGCGTCGAAATACAGGCACTTCAAGAAGAACTGGGTATCACCACAGTTTATGTAACCCACGACCAGGAGGAAGCACTTGCCGTCTCTGATAGAGTTGCAGTAATGCAGGACGGACAGGTCGAACAGGTCGGGACGCCTCGTGCGGTCTACCACGAACCGGCGACTCGCTTCGTTGCCGAGTTCATCGGTGATAACAACGTATTCTCAGGAACTGTCACAGACACGGCAGGTGATACGCTTACCGTTGATCTCGAAACGACCGACGTGACCGTAGAAACATCCCGAGACATCTCGCCCAGAGATGACGTTGTTTTCTGTGTCCGTCCAGAGCAGTTCTCTCTTGAAAGCGGGGTAAACCAACTGGCAACAACCGTCCAGAGCAGTGAGTTCCTTGGCTGGACAACTCGGCTTCACCTCGACTGGCACGAGCAAGAACTCCTCGTCCGCGCCGACACCGAACTGGACGAAACCGTCACAGTCAGCTTTGACCCGACCGACGCTCATTTAGTTACTGGTGGGCACTAGGCTACAATCGGAACGACTAGTACAGGAGTCTGTACGTTGAACTGAAGATATTTTTGAGGATAACGACATTTAATCACAATTTCAATAAAAATAACACGACCACCAATAATATATACAACCACAATCATATGTTAACAAGTGTCTAAGTTGATCGAAGTTCTCTGTATCGACGGAGACACGCAGATATTGACAGAGATACGGAAAAATCTGGAAGAAGACAAAGAGCAGTTTAACATCCGGACCGTAACAAGTACCGCCAAAGCCTGGGACGTTCTTGGAACGGCATCTGTCAACTGTCTCGTCTCCGAATATGGGCTGTCTGATAACGGTAGATTTGGCTTTGTTCGAGAACTGCGTGGTGAGGGCGTCGAGGTGCCATATCTTTTCTTTACTGATACCGCGCTCAACGAGATTGTGGGTGATGCGTTCTCAGCTGGGGTAACCGACTGTGTTCGGAAGGGAACGACACAACAGTACACGATACTGGCAAACCGTATCGAAACCGTCGTCGCAGAGTACAGGGCACAGAAGCGTTACGATGATGAAAAACATCGTCGAAAGCAGATGCTCGACCGGTTGTTCGATGGGTATGTCAGACTCAACGAAGAGTTGGAGTTTATAGCGGTCAACGAGAGCGCAGCGTCGTTTATCGGCTTATCACGCGAAGAGATACTAGGTGAGCAGTACGATAAAGATTTGATGCAGTCTGGAAACACGACGTTCTATGATGCCTATCGGGAAGGGCTTGCTACAGGAGAGAGACAAGTTATTGAGGGACGCTCAGGACTCAAGCAAAATACATGGGTGCAGGCACGTATCTATCCAACTGACGACGGTCTCTCAGTATATTTTCGTGATATTACCGAACAAAAAGACCACGAGAGCAAGCTCAAAGAGAAAAACGAACGGCTTGAACAGTTTGCACGCATCGTCTCTCATGACCTGCGGAATCCACTCAACGTAGCCCAGTTGCGTCTCGAACTGGCGATGGACGATAGTGACAACCCCCATCTCGAAGATATCAAAGACGCACACGACCGGATAGAGTCTATTGTCGAGGAGACGTTGATACTTACTAAACAAGACGAACAGATTGGAGAACGAGAGTCAGTTGACCTCAACCAAGCAGTCGAAGGGTGGTGGAACAGTGTTGCAACAGAGAACACAGAGTTGGTCGTTAACGACCCCCCAACCGTACAGACATCACCAGAACGTCTCCGGCACGTCTTCGAGAACCTGTTTAAAAACGCCGACACTCATGCCGGCAAGAATACTGTTATTGAGGTTGGGTCACTCGATGATGGGTTCTATATCGCTGACAACGGCCCTGGGATACCCGACGATCTGAAAGACGAACTCTTCGATTTTGGCGTCACAGGCGCGAAAGGTGGGACGGGTTACGGTCTCGCGATAGTAAAAGAAATCATCGATGCCCACGGCTGGAATATTAATATCGAACGGCACCCAACGGACACACCCCACACTGTTGATGACGCCGATTATACACTCACTGGTGCCTGTTTTTGCGTGACGGGTGTAGATATAGTCAGTTAGCTCAAAAATCCGAGAGGTTTGTTGACACATCGAAGCAAAATTTAATTCTTCTCTTGTCGTGTCGTGTAATATGACACACTGGACCGAGGAGATGTTCGTCGAGCATGCGTCTGTTTTTGAGCGGACGATGCACAGTCGCGTCGAAGAAGCAAACGAGGAGGTCGAGGAGTTACTCGACGTGCTAACTGAACATGATATTCAACCCGAGACAGCGCTCGATGTCGCCTGTGGCATCGGCAGACACACCGTCGAGTTCGCCACACGAGGGCTTACTGTCCGTGGCATTGATATTTCTACGCCATACGTTGAGTCGGCTCGCGAGCGTGCCGAAAAAAACGGT
Source organism: Halovenus rubra (assembly GCF_026586665.1). Classification (GTDB taxonomy): domain Archaea; phylum Halobacteriota; class Halobacteria; order Halobacteriales; family Haloarculaceae; genus Halovenus; species Halovenus rubra. The sequence continues at coordinate 9,393 of NZ_JAODIY010000016.1, read as the reverse complement.
GTGGCCGACAGTGTGACTGTCGAAGTCGGAGACATGCGGGAGCTGGATTCCTTAGAGGGTACGTATGATCTCGTGACGAACATGTGGACGGCGTTTGGCTACTTCGATGAAGAAACCAACGAGGCGGTGGCCGCAGGGTTTCGTAACTGCGTTGCTGAGGACGGGGCGCTCGTGATGGAACTCTCGAACAAGGAGTTCGTTCTCGGGAACTACAGCGAGTCGAGTGCCGGATTTGATGAGGACATTCTCTCTGTCGAACGGAACGAGTACTGCCCGACGACGGGCCGCATGGAGACGAAATTCGCTCTCTTCGAACAAGACGGGGATGGGTACGAGTTTCTCGGTGAGGTCAAATGGGACCTGCGTGTGTACGCACCGGCGGAACTCCGACAACTTCTTGAGCGGGCAGGGTTCGGCGATGTCCATCTCTACGGTGGTGTCGATGGCACCCAGCTAAAGCGTGACTCCAACAGGCTGATGGTCATTGCAGAACCCTAATCCCGTACTCGAAATCAATAACCAGCGTGTGGGTGGGGCCATTGCTAGAACGGAATTGTTTCTGCTGGTTCGACGCTGTAGGCAATAGCCAACTGGGCAAGACCGGCAAGGACGAGCACAATACCCGCAACTTTCGTCATGACCGCAGTGCGTGCGACCGCGGTATCAAGTAGGGCCTGTCGACCGACTGCTGTTATCACCGTCGCAGCGAGCATGAGCGATGCAAACCCAGCCGCATACGCTCCAAGCACAATAGCGGTTCCCACGGCGGCGAACTCAAAGGAAAGAACACTAACAGAGAGAAATAACGGGAGAACACAGGCTGTCGAAGCAAGGGCATACATTGCGCCAAAGATACCGAACCCGAGCACGCTGGCGCGTCGTTTGGGAAGGGGGACCGTCAGCGAGAGTGCCCCCTTCCTGAATACAAGAATGCCGAGGCCGACAAGTAAGACTGCAACGAGATACTCGAAAACCGGAATCGCCTGTTCGAGCAGTTCGCCAGCAGCGAACGCGATGACAGAAAGGAAAGCAAACGCCACAACAGCACCGAGACTTGCTGCACCACCGCGGGCAAATGCGCCCGATAGCGGCGGTGAGTCGCTGTCGACAGATGCCACATAGTAGCCAATGTATCCCGGTAAAAGTGCGAAGACACACGGCGAAAAAAAGGCTGTGACGCCGACGCCAAACGCAAAGCCTGCCTGTGCTGTGACTGACATTGGTTTCGATGGGGCTACTTAGCGTCCTCGATATGATTGAGGATTGCCTCGGCGTCGCTGTAGCCTAATTCTGTCGACGTCACGCGGTTGTTGGCGTCGATAACGGCAGAGTATGGGACACCCGAGGCATCGAGCGCCTGTGTCAATGCAAGGTCTTCGTCGTAGGCGACCGGCCAATTCCCGTCGTGCTCGCGCCACCACTCTGCCACATCTGCCGGCTGGACCGTTTGTCCGATGGCCTCGTTCGTGACTGAGATGAACTGTACGGTGTCGGCGACGTTTCGTGCCGCCTCGTTTAGCGGGTCCATTTTGGCCTTGCAGGTGCTACACCACGTTGCAAACATCGTCACGTATGTGACCCGACCCGACTCAGGCACAACTGCTGTGTCGGCGGTACTTCCGGGCGCGTCGATCTGTGGGAGTTCGACCGATTCGACACGCTCTTCGTTCCCGGACAAGCCCAAATCCCCAAACGCAAAGGCTGCGCCCGCACCAAACACACCGAGCGAGCCGAGTCCGGCAAGTGCTTCACGACGGCGCATACTGTCTCACTAGCTTTCTTTTGGTTCGTGCGTAATTAAATCTGCTTCGTTCGTATTATGAGACTGAGAATCAGGTGACACGACGAGCGTTCAGTCGGGCAACGAATTACACGTACCCGTGTTATCGGTCAGCCCACCGTCACACACCACACTACTGTCAAATGGCTTGTTGCTGGATGAAATCAGGCCCTTCATACTGCTTGAGTCGAAGCGTCGAGTACAATGGAGACACCCACATTCGACCGACTTGACGGGCTTTCTCTGGGTGCGACGATACTGCTTCTCGTCTTTGCTTATGTCGTCTACCCTGACCCACTTGTCAAGTTCACTGCGTGGTTGATTATCCTGACCATCTACATGACGTGGTTTTGCTATTTTGGCGTCAAGTGGCTCTACGACGTCTATCTGTGAGAGTACACCAGACGCCGTGAGCCTTACTGGAGGTTCACGTTAACGTTTTTGACTCGTGTGTACTCTTCGATGGCGTATTTGCCCTGCTCGCGACCGGTACCGCTTTCTTTGACACCACCAAACGGTGTCTGTGGGAACGTATTTGGCGTCTCGTTGACGTTGACCATCCCGTATTCAAGATCACGTGCGAACTCGTGAGCGCGAGATAGGCTGTCCGTCCAGACACACGCCATCAGTCCGTACGGCGAGTCGTTTGCGACTTCGAGCGCCTCCGCTTCGTCGCTAACCTCGATAACCGACAGAACCGGCCCGAAAATCTCCTCGCGGGCGATTGTCATGTCGTTGGTCACGTCAGTGAACACCGTTGGCTCGACAAAGTAGCCTTCATCCTTGTCGTTGGGGACGCCGCCACCAGTTGCAACGGTTGCCCCTTCATTTTTGCCGGTCTCGATGTATTCTAAGACCTCCTTGCGCTGAGAATCACTGACCATCGGTCCCATCTGTGCACTGTCTGTGATGCCGTCACCGAGTGGAATCGATTCGGCATGGTCGACAACCATGTCAACAAGGTCATCGTGAATGTCCTCATGGACGACAAGCCGTGACCCGGCCCAGCACATCTGTCCACAGTTCATAAAGATACCGTAGCGGACACCTTGTGCAGCGGCTTCGAGGTCAGCATCCGGGAAGACTACCTGTGGTCCTTTGCCACCCAATTCGAGTGTGACGTTTGTAACCTGCTCGCCGGCTGTGGCCCCGATATTCGTTCCGATTTCAGTGCTCCCAGTGAAGGTGAGATGGTCGACACCCTCGTGTTCAGCGAGCGCGTTTCCGGCGACACTCCCTCGCCCGGGCAGAACGTTTATGACGCCGTCAGGAAGACCCGCTTTCTCGGCCGCCTTCGCGTAGTAGAGAGCCGAGAGTGGCGTCTGGCTAGAGGGTTTGATGACGAGGCTGTTCCCGCAGGCAAGCGCCGGTGCGATGGAGCGACCCGCGAGCTGGAAGGGGTAGTTCCATGGCACAATGTGGCCTGTCACGCCGACAGGTTCGCGGAGGGTGTAATCGAGTCGATTTCCTTCGACAGGAATCTGGCTTCCCTCAACTTTGTCAGCCCAACCAGCGTAGTAGCGGAACGTGTCGACGACCATCCCATGTTCGAGTTTTGCCTCGAACTGGGTCTTGCCGTTGTCGCGGGCTTCTGCGAGCGTAATCTCGTCACGCCAGGATTCGAGCGCGTCGGTAAAATCGTGCAGGATAGATGCGCGCTCTGACGGTGCCATTGTCCGCCACTCGCTGCCGGGTGTAACCGCATCCTGGGCGGCCTGTACCGCCACATCTACGTCCGTTTCGTCCGCTGCAGCCACCGACGCATACACATCCTCTGTCGCCGGGTCAACCGAGTCAATTTGTTCGGCCTCTTGCTCGCTTGTCCACTCGCCGTCGATGTACAGGTCAGTCGGACCGTCGTAGCTCATACGTGCTGACTGACGTGGCCCAGTACTGTATAGGTCTAGCAAACCGGGCGCCAGTACTTGTCAGAACAAGACGAGCAATCCCGAATTGGTTGTTACCTGTAAACACGACACAATCCCGGCTGTTTTTTCGGTATTGTGTCAGCGACACGCTACGCTTGTCGGCGTGTACCGACCAGAGCAAGACTGACAACTGCGCCGACTGCAATCAGGAGCGTAAATCCTGGCCCATCCGAATCGGAACTATCAGCGTTGGCATTTTCGAGTTCGTCTATCCGGTCTTCTTTCTCGCTGAGCGTAGACTTGAGCCCCGAAATTTCGTCGTTCTTTTCGTCAATTTTTGCTTGGGCCTCGTCAAGTTCTGCCTTGGTATCCGACAGTTCGCTTTGCGTGTCCTCAAGTTCGGTGTTGACTGTCTCGAGTTCATCTTTTAGACGGACTGCTTGTGAGACCATCGCATCAGCGTTGAGCCGGGACATATTGAATCCATTACGTTGGCTGTCAATCTCAGAGTCAGTGTATGTTCCGTACAGCTGGACTGTGTCACTCTGCTCGGAAAGCGAAATAAGTGATCTCTGATTGACAGACAACCGGAGGCTGTCCCCATCAAACTCGACAGCGTCGACCGCGAGCTGTCCCGTCGTCTCGTTCATGAGCGTGAGCGACTGCTCTTCGATTGAGTCGACGGCTGCGGGCACGTCGTATTCGAGTGTTGCAGTCTCACCGTCAAGCGAAATTGTTGGCTCACCGAACGCTCGGGTCGTTCGCCGAATACGATCTTCTTGTGGTGGTGTGACCGTTCCTTGCTCCTCTATGTAGTTGACCGCCGCAGTGCCATACAGTGTCAGGTCGTTATTCACCGTCTCCAGTTCCGAGAGCATTGGACCGCCAGCCATGTACGAGTTGACCGTCACCTCGTAGGATTTGTCCATCTCGATTGGTTCACCGTGAACATGGACATCTTTTATTTTTTGTGGGGGGTCTGGTCGGTCGACAACTTCGTAGGTGAGCCCGGCGACCTGCAGTTCGGGCTGGACACCAAAATCAGAGTCGAACGGTGCTGCCGTTCGAGAGAGGTACTCCACAATCTCGCTCCCGGACATCTTCTTTGTCACAAGTGTGTTGCCAAATGGCAACGAGGTGTAGATGTCGTCATAAGTGAGTTCGCCCGCTTCAAGCATGAAGTTACCCCGGATACCGCCCGCGTTTGTCATCGCGACATCAGCACCGGTCTGTGCGAGGAACGCATCTCCAATAATTCGTCCCCAACCAGTGTCATCGGCATAGTTTCCAAACGTGGAGTCTAGCGGTTCCGTCGTTTCGCCAGCGACTGTCGTAAGCCCTTCTGTCCGACCTGCCTGAACCGCTTGGTCGGCCGATTCGTTCATCGACCAATCCCCTTCTTCGAGATTGTAGAGACGGCCACCGTTGAATCCGACCTGTTCGTCAGTAACACTGAGCGAGAGTTCACCGAGATGGGTCGCTTCGCCGCCCGCTTCGATGATGACTGTCCCAGAGGTGACTGCCGGTTCGTGAAGTACCTCGTCGTCACCGGTGACAATCACATCGATATTGTCCGTGTTGTTCGCAATCTCTTTTGACTCAGGGACGCCAGTGTGTGTGAGCGCAACGACGACATCGACGTTCTCCTCTTTTTCGAGTGTGGTGGCAACCTCACTGCCAGCCTGTGACCAGTCCGTAACCTCATATCCTTGTTCCGCAAAGTCGACCGCTGTTTTCGGATCAATCGCGTCATCGACGAGTCCGAGAATGCCGATTTTGACGCCATCACGCTCGACAGTCGTGTAATCTTGTGTGCCTGGAATGTTGCTTCCATCTTCAGCTTGGATGTTTGCAACGAGCCACGGGAAGTTAGATGCCTCAGTGAAGTTCTTGACCGGTTCGAAGCCATAGTCGAGGTCGTGGTTTCCAATGACCTCGGCGGCCGGGTTCAAGACGTTCATCACGTCGATGGGAACCTGCCACTCAGACACTGCCGAGAGCGAACTCGGGCTGACTTCGTCGCCGCCACCAACGACGATAGTGGGGTTATCGGTCGCCGCCTTCCGGTCGTTGATTGCACCGACGAGGCGTGCCATCGACTCGTTGTCAGCCATTGCCGTCTGGATATCGTTGTACTGGAGAATGGTGAGGTTCGTTCCGGTATCAACGCCGACAGAGCTGTTCACCTCCGAGATACTATCGTGAGTGGGGGCTGTCCCATCAGCGACGACAGCACCGGACGCGGTAATAAAAAGAAACGTGACTGCCAGTGCCACCGCAGCAGTCAGAACGAGCCATGTTTGTGTTCTGTTGTTCGACTTCGACAATTGGTACGGTACCCACATTACATTCGTTAGCTAATCGAGGGGCTACATATCAGTTAATATCGGAGTATATATATGTCGAAATATGGCATACAGTAATCTCTTTACTAGTCGGATAACTCTATTTAGAGATATGTTTGCAGTAGAGCCATCGCGTTACGCGTGTCGACGACAGATTGGCCGACCTACTTCTGCAAACGACAGAGCAGTTCGGTCACTGGACAGTAGATTCATACGGGTGACCCACCAACGCCAGTCTGGATGCGTCTGGAGGAGTTCATCGACGAGTTCGAGCGTGACGAGTCCGCCCAGCGCCGCCGCCTCGCCCAACAAAAGTCCTACGAGATTACCGACCATCTTGATGACGTAGAACGGCAGTTTGAGCAGGTCGTACAGGGAGACTCACTCTACGGGTCGACTGCGCCGGAAATCTTTGTTGGACGGTCGAGTTACCCCAACGTATCAACCGGTCTGCTCTCTCCAATGGACCGTGAGGCCGACGCGACAGCGTACGCGACCAGCGGTGACTGGTACCAGCAAGGGTTGGGTATCAATGATATACTTCAGCGCCGGACAGGCCTGCTTAACTCGACGCGCTCGGCGCAGGTAAACGTCGAGGACGTATGGGATGGCTTTGTTGGAGTCCAACGCGAGGTCGCTATCGCCGACCAGCCCGTCGACGTGGAGGTGGGTCTCGACGGTTCACCCGAGCTTGACCTATCGCTGGACGACATCGCCACACCGACTGGCCCACGAGCGCGTGCGACAGACGCGACGCTCGCCGAGAACCCATCGGTCCCACGGCCTGTCGAGAAGACGCTCGAAGACGACGATTGGGCCGCTGAAGGGGCAATGACATACCTCTACCGGCGCGGGTTCGATGTCTACGACATCAACAATATTCTCTCTGCCGGTGCGCTTGGTCAGGGACAGAACCGCCGTCTCGTCCCGACGCGATGGTCGATTACCGCTGTCGACGATACCATCGGACAGTACCTCCGGGGTTCGATCCGGAACGCTCGTAGCGTCGGCGAAGTACAGGTCTACTACAACGAGTACGTCGGTAATGAGTACTGGGTGATTCTCGCGCCGGGCAACTGGGAGTACGAGCTGGTGGAGTTGAAAGCCCCCGGGAGTATCTGGAACCCCAACCCCGACGGCGACTACTACCTAGCTGCCGATGCCGAGAGCTACGACGGTCGGACAGGCTACGTCGAGGAAACTGCCGGCGCATATCACGCCTCCCGACTCGCGGTGCTCGAACAACTCGAAGAGATGGACCGACAGGCAACCTGTCTGGTCATCCGTCACGCCAGCGACGCCTACTGGGCACCGGTCGGTGTCTGGCAAATTCGTGAAGGTATCAGACATGCCTTCGAGGCCGACCCCGCGACAGCTGAGACGTTTCACGACGCAGTCCGGACACTGGCCCCTCAACTGCCAGTTTCGCTGTCGACGCTTCGTCGCAAGTCAAATTTGGTTGCCGGTATCCAGTCACAGTTACGAGATTTCTAGGTACTCTTTTAGGAAAGCGACGCCCGTGGTGAGAATGCATACATCGTCTGGGCAAAGACGACCTGCTCAGTCGTCCGCTGTTGTTTCTGTTCGCCTATCAAGAAAGTCACCGATACCCTCTTGAATCACGTCTTCGGGACCGACAACACAGTCATGGCGTAGGTCGGGGAACTGGTCGTCAAGCAAACGCTGAATAATGTCGTCCTGTTTGACAACGGTGTCAAGCCGTTTACCTTCGAGATGTGTCGCCAGAATACTCGAGACAGCCCGGCTGACCGCACAGCTTTGAGTTTCAAATGATAGGTCCGCAATTCGGCCGTCGGGTGTTACCTGAACTGCAAACTCTGCTTCGTCGCCACAGGTCATCTCTTGGTGCGAGATGGTAAACGTCGCCTCCTCGACGAGACCACTATTGTATGGTTCGTGGTGGTGCTTGGCGATACTGTCATGATAGCGGTCAGATGCTAGATAGTCGGGAAGGGTATCTCTGAGACCATCAAGCGTATCAAGTAGTGTGTCAATCTCAGCGGTTGTGTTGTAAACGTAAAACGACGCACGAACCGAACCGGGGATGTCAAGCGTGTCGTGGAGGGGCTGTGTACAGTGGTCGCCGGCTCGGACAGCAATCCCCTGTGCGTTCAAAAGCGAGGATACATCGTGGCCGTGAATCCCGTCGACGTTGAACGAGACGAGACCAGTTCGTTCCGTTCCTGATGATGGCCCGTAGGTTTCGATATACTCCCGCGTTTCAAGCGCGTCCAACGCGTACTGGGCCAACTCGTTTTCGTGGCGTCGGACAGTGTCCATCCCGATATCTTCGAGGTAATCGATAGCCTCACCGAGCGCGATGCCTTCAGCAATCGGTGGGGTTCCAGCCTCGAATTTCCATGGCAGGTCGTTCCAGGTCGCGTTTTGAAGTGAGACATGGTCAATCATCTCGCCACCATAGAGGAATGGGTCCATCTCCTCAAGCAGGTGTTTTTTGCCGTAGAGTCCACCGATTCCAGTCGGGCCAGCCATCTTGTGTCCAGAAAAAGTAAAAAAGTCCACATCTAGTGACTCAACATCAACGGGCCGGGTTGGTGCCGACTGCGCCCCATCAGCGAGAATGTATGCATCGTTGTCGTGAGCTAACGCTGCTAGCTCTGTGATGGGATTGATGGTACCGAGGACATTCGAGACATGTGCGACGACAACAATCGCTGTCTGCTCGTCGATTATCTGGTCGGCGTGGTCCATATCGAGGTGGCCGTCGTCAGTCACCTCGATGTACCGGATATCTGCGCCAGTCTTCTCGGCAATCTGTTGCCACGTGACAAGCGTAGCGTGGTGCTCCATCTCCGTTGTGACGATGACATCGTCGGGACCGAGTTCTTTCAGGCCAAGGCCATAGGCGACGAGATTGATGCTTTCGGTCGTGTTCTTGGTGAAGACCATCTCGGTGCGGCCGCCACTGGCCCCGAGAAACGCGGCTGCCTTGTCGTGTGCTTTCTCGTAGGCGACTGATGCTTCGTGGCTCAGGTCGTGGATGCCGCGGTGGATATTTGCGTTGTACTGGCTGTAAAAATCCTCGTAAACCCCGTACACCTGTTTTGGTGTCTGTGTCGTCGCAGCGTTATCGAGATATGTCAGCTGTGAGCCGTTGACGCGCCGGTCTAATACTGGGAAGTCATCCCGTATGTCAGAATCTTCACGGTCCATCTATACTGGAACGTTTAATCCCGAATATATGAAGATTGTGGACAATCAACACACAGGTACTGCAGTGGACATAACGACGAGGGAGCCGAATAGGTGGCATAGTGACATCCTCCGCGCCGTGAACGGCGCGGCTTCCCGGCATGGGAATACCAGCTAAGTTTCGCTGTTGCTGGCAGAGGGTTCCGACCCGTGGAAGGCCGAGAGG
>NZ_JAODIY010000015.1 GCF_026586665.1 Halovenus rubra | reverse complement strand
CTGTCGTTGTGTCTGCGTCTCGTTATTGCGATCACCAACTACGAACGAGGAGATAATCCGGGAAGCACGATCATCACGGTGTGACAAGAGTTCTATGACACCCTCTGTGTGGATTAGAGGATGTTGGCTCACATCCTAAGATTGGATCCTCTCAACAAGAAGCAATCGAAGTAGAGAGATCTCTGACCGCCGAAGATAGTAGCGGCAACAATGAGAAAATCCTGTCATTGGAAGTCGGGATTGAGGCTCTCAATGCATGTGTTCCCCATAGCGTCCCCGCCCTTTCTATGAGCATTTTCTTAGTGTCCGCAACTCGGTTTGATCCCTACACCGAACATCATCAACCACTCGGATGGGATGCTTGGGAGGGAACACCTTTCGACCGTACTCAGTTTTTCCACTTACTCTGCCTCCTTCCATTCGTGAGCCTTCCATCTGAACGGGTTCGAGAATCCGCTCAATTGTCGTTCGACAATTTTGTCCTACGACAACCGAACTCTCATTCGATTCCTCCTCCGAGAAAGTGACACAGTGACCAACACCGACCACGTCTCCGAAACGCTCACCCAGTGGTGGATGACCCTCGAAAGCGGCTGGCAGGCAGTCCTGCTCGGTTTCCTCGCACTCCTGGTCGTTTCTATTGGCGTTCCGATCCCGTGGTGATCGAATGAACCGAACGCTCTTCCCCAGCCTTGCGCTCCTCGTCGGGATCGGACTCACCGGACGGCTCGTTGCCACTGTCATCCCGGTGCACCACCTCATCATCACGATAGCCCTTGGACTCCTCATCGGGAATCTGTATGGGATTCCGGACTGGGCGCAGACTGCCGTCGGAACCCACAAGCTCTGGCTCGAACTCGGCATCGTCGTCATGGGTGCGAGCGTGGCGCTTGACCGCGTCATCGCGGCCGGGCCGGCGATCCTCTTGCTCGTTGTTGCCACGGTCATTACGACCATCGTCGTCATCGAACTCCTCGCACGGATCGTCTTCGTCATCCAAGAGGAAACCGGCTCTCTTCTCGCCGCCGGTTCGAGTATCTGTGGCGTGTCGGCTGTCGTCGCCATCGCCGAGAGCATCGCCGCTGACGATACCCGTATCGCGTACGCCGCTGCGACCGTCCTCCTTTTCGATGCGACGACTCTCTTCGTCTATCCGCTCATCGGCCATGCACTCGGTCTCTCCGAGACTGTCTTCGGCATCTGGGCTGGGCTGACGATGTTCAGCACTGGACCTGTCACCGCTGCTGGTTTCGCATTCTCGAAGACTGCTGGTCAGTGGGCGCTCCTCGTGAAACTCACTCGAAACTCCTTGATCGGTTTCGTCGCCATCGTCTACGCCATCTACTACGCCCGCACAACCGCTGAGATCGAATCGAAGAGTGTCACGGCGGACGGTGGAACTGCTGGAAGCGCCGTCGAGTGGCGATCCCTCTGGGACACGTTTCCGAAGTTCGTCCTCGGCTTTCTCGCCGTGCTGATAGTCGCGAACCTCGGCTTTCTGAGTAGCGCGCAGATCACTTCGCTGTCGAATCTTTCCGACTGGGCGTTCCTCATCGCGTTCGCTGGACTCGGGCTCGAAATTCAGCTCGAAGATCTCCGATCCACGGGGTACAAGCCGGTTCTCGTGGTGCTCACCGGCCTCGTGATCGTCGCGACTGTGATGCTCTTCGTCGTACAAGCGCTGTTCTGAGAAATCGGGAGCGCTTTTGTCGAGCGACAATTATCGACGTACAATGCGGGAGTTCACGTTTGCTATCGATTACGAGCAGGGTGCCGATCCTGTGATGGATGTCTTTCTCAAGCACTCGACGCTCAGCGCGCACTCGCTCGACGCAGTCGTCGACGAACACGCCTTCTGGCGGATGGAGCACGTTACCGGTCCCGAGACGGCTCTCGACCGTCTCGAAGACATCCGGTTTGACGACAGTTGCTGTGGGGAAGCAATCACCGAACAGGGGTGCGCGGCAGAACGTCATCACGACGTCGTGGAACGTACGACGAACGAGCTCATCCTGTACTCGTACCTGGCGGATATCCGTCAGTGTGAGTCCGTTCACACGCTCGCCGGGAAGCATCTGCCCGATGGACTGATTTTCGAGACCCGGCGGCACGAAGAGACGTGCTGGTGGCGTGTTCTTATGCGCTCGGACGAGAAAATCGGCATCTTCTACGATGAACTCGGAGCGAGACTCCACAACGGGCTCTCGTTCAAGATGGGCCACCTCCGGGATGCCAGCGAATGGCGACGGGAGCAGATGACGGGTGTCAATCTCCCGGAGGAGCAGGAGATTGCACTCCGCACAGCTGTCTCAGCGGGGTATTACGATCCGCCACGGGAAACGACACTTGACGAACTTGCTGTCGAACTCGGCATTCCCCGGTCGACGCTCTCCTATCGGCTCCGACAAGCCGAGTCGAAACTCATCCACCGCTACGTCGATCGGGACGAACCCACGCGGTGGCTCGAATAGCTCCGTCGGTGTGTGACAGCAGGAGATTAATGCGTGCGCCGACTAATCCCCAGATATGACTACTTCTTCCACCGACGCAGTTGTCTCCGTCGGGTGGCTCGTCGACCGACTTGACGAGGTGCAGAAAGACGACCCATCGATACGTGTACTCGAAGTTGACATCGATCCCAGCAACTACGAGCACGAACATATCCCCGGTGCGAGCAAGGTCGACTGGCGAACCGACCTTCAGGACCCGACGACCTTCGATGTGCCGTCCGAAGCGGCATTCGAAGAACTCCTGGGTGCGCTTGGCATTTGCCCTGATTCGACGGTCGTCATCTACGGTGATATGATGAACTGGTTCGCCGCGCACGCCTACTGGCTCTTCACGTACTACGGGCACGCAGACGTCCGTCTGCTCGACGGAGGACGGGGTTTCTGGGAGGAGCGCGATGCGCCGCTCACGACCGAGGTGCCGGAGTTTACGTCGCAGTCGTACGCGGTCGATGAGAACCAGCCGGACATCCGAGCTGACCGTCCCGATGTCATGGATGCGATCGAGAGGGAAACGGCACTCGTCGACGTGCGAACACCCGAGGAGTACCGTGGTGAGATACTCGCCCCGCCCGGATGGAATGAGGGCGTCCAGCGTGGTGGGCATATTCCCGGTGCGCGTAATATTCCGTGGAATCAGGTCGTCGAGAGTACCGGCTGCTTCAAACCTGAAGACAAACTCCGATCAATGTACAAAGAACACGGTATTGACGAAACCGAGGACGTGATCACGTACTGCCGCATCGGTGAGCGGTCTGCACTGACATGGTTTGTTCTCCACGAGGTGCTCGGATACGAGGACGTCCGGAACTACTACGGGTCATGGGTCGAGTGGGGGAACACAGTCGGGGCACCGATTGAGAAAGGCCAACGTGCGGCAATCAAACGAGAATAAGTCGGTTTTATAAATATTGCTGACAGCAGATTCTCTGAGATCGAGTGGTCATGATGAAGAGCGGTTAAGATTCTGTAGCTCGGACTCACCTACTGAGGAATGATTCCAAGTGACGGATAGAATGAAGGCTGTTCGTATGCACGAGTTCGGTTCGCCGGATGTCCTCAGATACGAGGATGCACCCCGTCCGGACCCGCTCGATGATGAAGTGCTCGTTCACGTTCACGCAGCGGGCGTCAATCCAGTCGACTGGCGGATTCGTCAGGGAATGCAGATGGTGTCGATGCTGCCCGAGAATCCGTTTCCACTCATTCTCGGGATGGACGTTTCAGGCGTCGTCGAGGAGGTCGGCGCGTCAGTTACCGAATTTGAAACGGGTAATGCAGTGTTCGGTGTCAATGGGTTCCCGGAGTTAGGTTCCTATGCGGAGTATTCGGCCACATCTGCCGAGCAACTAGCCCCGAAGCCCAAATCGCTCGATCACGAGGAGGCAGCTGGCGTGCCGGTCGTCACGCAGACCGCCTGGCAAGCGTTATTTGAGTATACTGATTGCACGGCCGATCAGCGAGTTCTCATTCACGGTGCAGCCGGTGGTGTCGGACATATGGCCGTCCAGCTGGCGAAATGGAAGGGGGCCGACGTAATCGCCACGGCGTCGGGATACAGCGAAGACTATCTCCGGAAGTTAGGCGTCGACGAGTTCGTGAACTACCGCGAGGAGCGCTTCGAGTCAGTGATTGACGATGTCGATATCGTGGTAGATACAGTCGGGGGTGAAATCCCAGCACGCTCAGTCGACGTGCTCAAGGAAAATGGGGAGCTCGTTTCAGTCGTTGGACAACCATCCGGAGTGCTCACCAATAACCGCGACATCGATGTACAGGTGGTAAGTGGACGGTCGAATTCCCCGTCGCTCCTAACCACCATTAGTGAACTAATCGATGTTGGGGAAGTGCGCCCCACGATTAGTGCCAAATTCCCACTCGAAAATGCGGCACATGCACACGAAGTAGGTGAGACCGAACACGTACAAGGAAAACTCGTTCTCAGCGTCACGTGAATCGACGTATCCGTAGAAGTGAGATCCACAGTCAACATCGGGTGAATCTGCTACTTCACTCAATCTTGAACAGGCAACAGAATTAGAACTATTTCTCCAATACCGATCAGCGTGACCACCGCCCTGTAGCGAATGACTTACAGGGTGCAATCACCGAGAAAGTAATAGAACGAATGGAATGGATACGGAAACTCCGAAACTCGCCGGCAGCAGCCGTGATTTTCGCGTGTACGCTCGTCGCTGTCATGGGTGTCTCACTCATCAGTCCTGCACTCCCAGCGGTGCAGGAAGCCTGGAACATTTCGGAGTCACAGGCCAGTTTCTTGTTGTCCGCGTTCACGCTTCCTGGGATATTTCTCACACTCCCCATCGGGCTGCTGTCCGACCGAATCGGTCGGAAACCGATTCTAATCCCGGCGCTCATCGTCTTCGGACTCAGTGGAGGCGGCATTATCGTCATCTCTGATTTCACGCTGGTTCTTGTACTGCGAGCGATCCAAGGTACGGCGAGTAGTGCGGTCGTGATGCTCACGGTTACACTCCTCGGAGACCTCTATTCCGGTGAACAACGACGTGTGTTGATCGGTGCCAACGCGGCGATTCTTGCGGTGGGTGCTGCTGGCTATCCGCTACTCGGCGGTGCGCTCGCAACAATCGCTTGGTCGGCTCCCTTCGCGTGTTTCCTCCTCGCGTTACTCGTCGCTGTACCCGGCATAACCTTGCTCGAGGAGCCAGAACGCGACGAGAAAAACGTGAATTCGAGTATCCGTCAATTCCTCACTGGCTCTACACCGATGACTCCCTTTCTTGTACTCTATCTAGCAATCTTCGGTATCTTCGTCATCCTCTATGGCGCACAACTCACCGCTGTTCCGTTCCTGCTCGCGAATGACTATCACCTCTCTTCAGCGGGTATCGGCCTTCTCGTGGGATTGCCTGCGGTCACGATGGGACTGACCGCAATGCAAGGTGACCGAATCCTTCAAGTACTCACAAGTTTCCAATCGATCGCGCTTGGATTCGTGAGTTACGGGATCGGACTCGCCGTCGTAGCTCTCGCGGACTCCATCTACGTGGTTGCTGGCGCACTCCTTCTATTCGGGCTTGGCCAAGGGCTTGCAGAGCCGATTACGGATACGGCACTCAACGAACGAGCACCGGACGAATTTCGCGGGAGCATTATGAGTATTCGGACGAGCGTTCTCAGACTCGGTACAACCATCGGTCCGCCGCTCAGTGTCGGGGTTGCAACGGTGTTCGGCTATCGTCAGACACTGTTAGTGTCTGGTGCCGCTGCCTTCTTCATTGGAGTAACGTGGTTCACGGTGAGACGTTTGTAAATACTCAAAATTACTTAGCAGAGTGACCACCATAGAACAGTTTGCATATCTTTCACTTTCGGAAAATAGTAAATACAGGTTGAATAGTTATCGGAATAGAACCCCCTCCTATCCCGATGTGTTCACACCTGTCCTGCTAAAAGCTGTGAATACGGTACTACTATCTACTGATTCGTTGTTCCACATACCCGCGCGTTTCTCCCTGTAACACATATTCCACCTGCTGAAGTTCGTCAATCGAACCCGAACCTGTGACGAACATTGCTGTCCGCAGCTCGGCGATCAGATCCTCGACTCGTTCGATAACAGCATCCGGCCCGTCTGTGGCTGGTTTCAAGAACGGTTTCGCTAGTCCGCCGGCATGGGCACCTAAGGCAATCGCTTTTGCCACGTCCAATCCCGTCCGTACACCGCCACTCGCAATTACGCAGTCATGTTCACGAACACACTCGATTGTGCTCGCAGCGGTCGGGATTCCCCACTCTCGGAACAAAGTACCGATTCGTTTTTGTCGCGGCGCGTTTGCGGCCGCTGCACGGTAGGCTTCGATCCCAGACCACGTGGTACCGCCTTTTCCAGCGACATCGATTGCGTCAACTCCTGCTGCAGTCAACGTTCGAGCGGTCTCTCCGGAGATTCCGTTGCCTGTTTCTTTGACAATTATCGGCACCGAGAGTGCTTCAGATACTCGTTCGATCGCAGCTAAACAGTTCCGCGCATTGACGTCGCCTTCCGGTTGGGCGGCTTCCTGAAGGAAGTTTAGGTGGACTGCGAGTGCGTCTGCGTCGATCATCTCGACTGCCCGCTCGACCATTTCGAGGTCGTACTCCCTGAGTTGTGCAGCGCCGAGATTCCCGTAGATGAACGCATTAGGTGCGACATCGCGAACGATAGTATACGATTCGAGGACGCGTTCGTCGTCGAGTTCGAGGCCTGCTCGCTGGCTACCGAGGCCCATTGCGATACCGGTCTTGCTGGCGGCCCGGGCAAGCGCCCGATTAATTTCCGTAGTGTTGTGGTGACCACCAGTCATGCTCTCGATGAAGATCGGAGCAGATAGATCGTGGCCCAGAAAGTCGATGGACAGGTCGATAGCGTCGTAATCGAGTTCCGGGAGCGCGCTATGGACGAGCTGGATGTCTTCGAAGCCTGTACCTGTAGTTTCGACGTCTCGATTCTGAACAATTTGAAGGTGGTCGTCTTTTCGATCTTCAGTCTCCGAGGAGTCCTGCACCGTCATTATTCTAACTTGCAAAAGAGGCGGGAAAACAGTATTGTTGCAATGATTTGGTTCTATTCTGGGTTCCACAAAGCGAAAATATCTCCGGTTCGCTATGTTTCTATCTTCATCATTAATATTGTGAATAATATTTCACTAGGCAGGGGTGGCAGTAATAAGTTTGTAGACCTACTTATTGACAATTTCACCAGAAATGGATATAATCAACACTGTTGGGAGTGTTCTATGACACCCTACAATATTAGTAGATCAAATGATCCAAACTTCTTTGATGGTAACTCAATATTCCAGATGTATGGTTACATTTCCTCCCGGTGACGATCAATCGGTTTGTGCTATCTGTGAAAATCCGTTTGAAGAATACGATTCAGAGTTTGCATCCAACTACGCGAATCTGGTCTGTGAAACATGTGATGAGAAGGCAGTTACGAAGCACGGCACAGAAGAAGTGACACGACCCGCGAATGAAACAGAAGGTAATCCAGTTTATATTGATGGTCATAAATGCTGGCGACGGTATCGGTTTGGAGGACACATTACACGACTCGATGAGTACGACTGTGAGTCAGTCGAAGAGTTTCACAAACAGCATCGAGGAGACTTCGTAGACTAGTTCGGTGTCTGGCTTAACGTCCGTCACGCAGTTTAACGAACATTCGTTCAGTCCCCTTCAATGTTCAAACTCAAGGAACACAATCCCAGCATGAGCGACGCGACCGCCTTCAAGCACATCTAGAAGCTTATCGACGCCAGCATCGTCAAGGCGGTCTCCCTAGACCACAACCAGAACCGGTAGGCGTATTCTTGGAAGTTCTACGGACTCAGGGAGGAGGTCCGAAAGTTCATAGAGGAGCACAATCTGATCGGTGCGGGGGGATCCCCCAGCAGATCGCCGACACCATCTCCGTCAAGCCCGAGAAGATGGTCAAGTGCGAGAATGTGCCTCGGCTTGACGACATCTAACGTCACATTCTATTTCTGGGTGATTTGCTACTCGTACTTTGCAGCCCGCACTTGGTTAACCAACAAATCTATGCCATTGCGTGCTTTGTTGGTTAACACAAGGTGACCGCTAATGTCCTACGAGCCACCGACGCCGCCGGCGGAACTCCCGACAGATATCGTCAACACACTCAACGGCTACCCTGCAGACCGACTCCAGAACATCGCACGCTACGCCGAGGAATTAGCAGAACACAAAGCTCGCGAGACTCGCCTGGAGGAGTCGGACGAGGACGAACTCGACAATCCCCCCGACGACCTCCCAGACGATGTCCCCTCGAAGGCCACAATCACAATCAAGGAGATCAACGACAATCGTTACTACTACTGGCAATGGCGGGAAGGTGACAAAGTGAAGTCGAAGTACAAGAGTCCAGTTAATACAGACGAATAAAAACACCTCATCACACACCCCGTGTGTCAAGTGTAAATGTGCCGAATTCAGTTTCGAGAGGTCTTTAAAATAGACTTTACATATTAGATGTGGGCTCCAGACCGGTGAAGATGAAGTTGGGCCCCGAGAGATTATGTGAGAAATGAATTGAGTAACTAGGTTAGAGGGTGTCATAGAACACTTCTCACACCGTGATGATCGTGCTTCCCGGATTATCTCCACGTTCGTAGTTGGTGATTGCGACGACGAGGCGAAGACACAGAGCGAGGAATACCTGCGCTCGTGCGTGGACGCGGCCTCGGGCGTGCGTTCGCCCGAGGCCGCAGTCCTTGACTGATTCATTGGTTCGTTCGACTCCTGTCCGGCGGTTATACGTCTCGTCTAGCGTCGATTGCTTCAACTGCACGTCCTCGCTGTGTTCTTCAATACGGTCTTCGACTCTGTACTCGATGTCTTTCGGGTCGTCAGTGTTTCGCGCGTTGTACGGAGCGACTGGCACGACCCCTGCGGCCAGCAGGTGGTCGTGCCAGTCGAGCGTGTCGTAGGCGCTATCACCGATCATCCAGATCGGCTTGGCGACGGCGAGCGCGTCACGCGTGACGCGCATCGCCGTCTCTTCTGGTGCTTGCTTACTCTCTGTGAACTCTGCCGCAATCGGGATCTTTTGCCCGGTCGAGACGATTGTACAGCCGTAGCCGTAGTAGTACTCTTCGTNGTGTTCGAGATCGGTGAGGAAACGATCGACCGCGTCTCTCGACGGCGGTCGATCGAAGCCACAGCCAAGCCAGACAACCGTATTGTGGAGCTCTCGTGCAACAGGGCGGATACCGTAGATATCCTTGTAGTAGCAGTGGAGGAAGCCACACATCATCTCTGGTGGCTCGTGCTCTCGTGTTCGCCCCGTCTCCGCCGGGGCGAACACGTCGAACTCTTCGAGAAACTCGAAGGAGAGATGCTCAAACAGCGCTAGCGTCTCGGTCTCCACGACATTGAAGAACGTCTCTACCGAAGGATCATCTTGCAGGGTCGCTGAGGCCATACCATCTCAGCATTCACCCTGCTCTTTGGTGTGGTAATCGTTCTATGACACCCTCAGGTTAAACAAATATACTCAGTATACGAAATGAAATTCGCGGATTGAGCACGAAAAAATCGGATATTGTTACGGTTTTCACTTCGATGGCGGGGGGTGTTCGCTCCGTAGTTTACACTTCGATGATGGGGGGAGTCCAGACGCACGGCTTGCATTCCGATGACGGATAGTGGAAGGTACACCTGCGATTATAGCTGCTCAAATTCCACGAAGCGCAGCGTCTCTTCGTTACACATCGATAATGGGGGGTCTCTCGCTGGATATACTTCGGTGTCGGTCACATCGAAGGAGTAGTAGAACTAAGAATTCTGGCGTTATATTGAATTCTGAGGCCGAATAAACATCGACGGAGGTTAATCTTTTTAATGCTTCGGCGTACAGCAGACATATGGCCGGGAGTAATCAAGATGGGGAAAATCAATCAAGCCTTGATGAAGAAGGTGATTCTAAATCAAACAGAGAACAAATAGAGGCCGTCCGAGAGGCTGGTACCAGAGACGAGAGTCTAGATCAAGACGAAGTATCTAGCGAAGATGATGCTCAACAATCAATCCGAGATATGCTCAACGATGAAGGAGAGGCATCTGTCTTCGTTAACCGCGATCTTGTCGAACCAGACACAATTATCGATGAGGAGCGAATCGTCGGTCGCGACGACCAACTGGAGTCAGTAGTCTCATTTCTGAAGCCAACGCTCCAAGGGAACCGTCCGCCAAATATGCTGCTGTACGGTCCCGCCGGAACGGGAAAGTCGCTCATCATCGGGGCCGTCACAAAACAGATTATCGAACTCTGCCAATCCAAAGGTGAGTACTTCGGCGTTGTCGATATCAACTGCCAGCCGATTAATACCCTTGATCAAGCCGTCTACGAACTCGTCCAGACCGTCGCGAAGGACGTTGGTACGGAAGTCGGCGTACCAGAGACCGGCGTATCGACGAAGCGGAAGTATCGACGTCTGTACGAACTAATCAACGAGCACTACGATTCGGTCATCTTCATTCTTGATGAGATTGATCTTCTAGTTGGTCGGCGGGAAAACGACGAACCTGCGTACTCGAAACTACTCTATCAGCTATCACGAGCGAGCAACACGAATGAAATTGAAGGCCGCGTGTCCGTCGCTGCACTAACGAACGATCCGAAATTTATGGAAGACATCGACGGGCGTGCCGAGAGTTCATTCAATCCACGTGACGTTTATTTCCCAGACTACGATGCGAATCAGTTGCGCGAAATTCTCCAAAATCGACGTGATGCATTCCGTCAAGACGCACTAGAAGATGACGTGATACCGCTCGTGGCAGCGTTCGCTGCGCAGAGTCACGGTGACGCACGAAAGGCAATTGATCTGTTCCGTGGAGCCGGCGACCTCGCGGACGAACGGGGGGACGAAGAAGTGACCGAGGATCACGTTCGAGACTCCCAGGAAGAAATCGACAAGGATCGGTCACTGAAACTCGTAGAGGGGCTTACAACTCAAAAGAAAATTTCGTTGTATGCGACTGCGGCAGTCGCCTATTACTCGAACCGGACAGGCAGTTCCGTCCCAAGTCCTGTCGGATTCAAGGTCTATCAGTGGGTGACAAACGATCTCGATGCCGACCAAATGACCCGAGAGACGTACGTCAAGTACGTCAAGGAACTCTCGACGTATGGATTAATCTCGACATCTCGAAAGAGCCGTGGACGAGGAGGCGGGATGTACATGGAGTTCACATTTACAGGCGATCCAGAAGCGATGATGACCCGGATCATCGATGACACCCGTTTTGAGGGAATGGCCAATCAAGAAGAACTCCTACGGTCAGTCGTAAATGCACAATTGAAGGAGTTCCACGAACAGTAACATCGAATCGGGCACTGATACTCGGACCACACCCCCCGTGTTCGATGTGTAAAGGTTGGTGAGAGAATGGCCGAGAGAGTGCCGACCAAATCATCAGCGACATCAATAGCGATCCTTTTCACATCGATCAATTCACCTCTAGTCGATTTAGATAGACGATCACGCAACCCCCACCCCCCGTCATCGAAGTGTAAACGGCAGGGTGGAGAGAAGAGACTCTGTGAGCAAAAGCATAAAACTGGACGATAAGGGCCGTAAAAGGATCAGTAACGAATAGAATAGGACATAGGGAGAAGAGTTAGCCGAAGATAATAACGTCGCTTAGTCGGAGTTTTTCTCCTCCTAACACTTGCATTTGTTTCCAGTACGGTTTTGATTGTTACGGCTTACATATAAAACTTCGTCAGACGATATACGTTCCTCATGAAAATATAATTCTAGCTGCTGAATCCGTCTTCTTCATGTCTACGGCTTTGTTGATCGTTCTCACGTTCTCACCCCTTTACCCTCTCACTGTTTTACACATCGATGACGGGGGGAGGGAGTATAGCTGTAAGTACGTAAGTACTCTCGACGACAGTCATTTATTGCTGGTTCTCGGGAAGTCTGTCAACTCCAGTTCACGGCTTTCTGAAAGCTCTCGCCGAATTTCCGTCTGGTCCCAGCCAAGCGGTGACAGCACACTCTCGACAGCTCTGATGAGTTGCGTCTCGTAGTACGACACATCGTACGACTCTATCTTTTCGTGGGCCAACGCGACCCGTTCTCGTGAGCCTTTCTCGTCGTCGACGACTACGTACTCGATGTCCTGTCCCGGGTGGATGGCGAGGTCCTGGTCCCGAGCCCGCTTCAGCGCCGCCACGTTCTGTGTGTTCTTCGTGTACCCTTCCAGCGGCTTGGAGACACGATTCCGTTCGACGAGGTGTTCGACTGGGACTGTTCCAGCATGGAGACGCGTGACGGCGTCCTGAAGACGATGAAGTACCGCGTCAGGCGAGCGGGTCGCATCGAACTGTTCGAGACAGTCCCGCTGGACCTTCTCGATAAACAGCGGCGTTGAGCGCTGCCGGGCTTCGATACCTCTGATCTTGAAGTTGTCTTCCCCAGCGACCTTTCCGAAGTACTTCGTCAACGCGCCGGCGTCGCTCTTGCGTTGCGGGACGAACGCGACCCAGTCGTAGTGGGTTTCGTGTTCGAGCCGAATCTCGACGGTCTCCGTGATCTCTGTCGCGAGCACCTCGAGGTTCTCGTGGTCATCGTCGTCGACGTTGGGATCGGGCGTCACCCAGATGGAGTCGACGATGCCATGGACGACACGCCACCCACCGGCCTCCAAACGTTGCTTCGCCGCTAACAAAATTTCGCGAGCATACGCGTTGATCGCCTCGTGGCACTCGATCCGGCCGAACTTCGCATTACTGAACCCCTGATACCCGAAGCAGGCGACGAGAATCCACTTCAGCGCACCCGACCGTCTCTCGAGTTCCGCCAGTCGTTCCTCGTCGGGCTCCCCACGCTGTTGTTCACGACGGATGGCCGTCTTGATCTCGTCGCGAGCATCGATGATGGGTTGGAGGACGTCGACGAGATAGTCCCGCTCGTCACAGATCGAATACCCGAGACCAGGGACGTCGTCGCGGTCGCTGTGGCAGTCACACCGGATGACGTCGGGCGAGACGTTCCGGGTACAGATGATGTTCGGATACAGACTCGAAAAGTCGAGTTCGTGGACATCCTCGTGGACGCCAACCTCGGGAGCGAAGATGAAGCCGCCGCGGTCGGAGTCGTGGAGCGTCCCCATTTCCTTGTAGAACTCGTGGCGCCAGGAGTTCCACGGTACGAGGACGCCACGGTTGTGTGCTTCACAGATCTGAATCGCAGTCAGCACGTTGCCGATGGATGCCCACGCCAGCTCTTGGATGGGCTTTTTCGACCGTGACATGAGGTCAAGGACGCCGTCGAGATTCGTCTCTCCGTAGAAGAACGTGTTCGACTCGTCGATGATCGCCCGGCCGGGCACGTTGTACCGCGCCGGCGAGTGGCCGACACGACCGTAGCTTGAGTAAGTTGACCGGCTTGCGAGTTGCTGGTAGTCGACGTCCGGCCACCGACTCATCGAGAAGTCGTCGACGCCGGCGTCTGTCGCCATCTTGTAGAGGGTCGGAACGATTTCGCTCGTCGAGCAGACCAGGACGTCTGGATCGTGCGATTCGAGAGCTGCTTGGACGGCGGTCAGGATCTCCGTCGGTGTGCCGGTGACGGTGTCGCTGGCGACAGACAGTTGCCCGTAGATGTCGTTGCTCGTTTCGTTCACCGGGACACTAAGTCGGAGCGTCGACAACTCGCTCGCTGGCAGTGGATCGATATCGTTCTCCAGACAGTACCGGAACTCTCGCGAGAAGTCCACATTGAAACAGGTGAGGTCACCGACCGGATAGTCGGAGAGCTGGCGTGCCTGCCGAGCGAGTGCAGTGATGCGGTCGGTGTGGGAGACGTCGACCGCGAGGACTGGTTCCTCATCTCGTCGAAAGCCGGGCCGCCGCGAAACCATCTCAGTAACGACGACGTCTGGGTGTTGGTCGTACACCAACTGGAGTGCCGTGAGATCGATGTCGGCGTCGGGATCGCGAGGGGCGACGTAGAAACGCGGTGTATAGTCGTCCCGTTCAGTAGCGACGGCGCCGTCGGCGGTTGTTTCCCACTCCAGAACACGCCCGTTGTTTAGGAAGTCAATGGTGAACGGCATCTGTTAGTCAACAATTTCTAGAACAGCTGAATATCTGATAAGCCACGGCGTGCCGCTTCCGGATTTCAGGTACGAAGCATCAAGAACCCCAAACGGCACTGTAGGCTGCTCTTTTCGTTGGTTTTCCGCTGTTTCCAGAAAGATTTCCGGAACTCATCACTCGCTGTTAACCAACATATCCCTGCTAGCCGACACACTTGTTGGTTAATCCGGGGCGGTAGATTCGACATCTACTGTTGGGATTCGCGACCACATTGCGGTTAATCCAATTGCTGCTTGAGGAATGAAACTAGTGTCTTAATGTCTTCTGATGAGGCGGCTGATTTGCCAAACATACTCTTAAATCGGTGGTCAAGTCCTCCTTCCTCAATGAAATCCTTCGCTGCACTGAGTTGCGATCGAAGCGCTTCTTCGTCACCCCGGTGGAGATGTAATTCAACCTTCTGGAAGTCAATCGCGGGAACCATCGCAAGAACGTCTGCGAGATCAGTTTCTCTGGCACTATGGAGTTTTGCGGCGACCAGAATTTCACCTTCAGCGGCTCTTGCTGTTGTAGACTTTGAACCGCCTGAAATCGTCGTTTCTGCACTATGCTCTCGCAAGTAATCAAATGACCACTCAGCTTCGGTCTGTCGGCAACCCAACCCATTTACGAGAACATCAACCCCCACCGGATGACTCAGTCCCTCCGTCCGTTCGAATAATTCGATTTCGCGGTTATATAGCCTGTTGCACGGTTACAAATTCAACTCAGACCTATCTGACAGCGTTCACTAGCGATAGAAATGGTCACTTTAACTAGATAGGAAGTCGGATTCAAGGTATG
>NZ_JAODIY010000014.1 GCF_026586665.1 Halovenus rubra | reverse complement strand
TGTCGTTGTGTCTGCGTCTCGTTATTGCGATCACCAACTACGAACGAGGAGATAATCCGGGAAGCACGATCATCACGGTGTGACAAGAGTTCTATGACACCCTCATCGAATTGGCTGCCGTCGGAGGTTCCACGACGTAGAGGGGCTCCTCGTCAACATAGAGGGCCATCGTTGAGAGTGTATCGAGGAACTGTGCAACGGCGTACGCCGGCCCACGTTCTGTTCGTGTCTCATACTATACAGTCGTCTCTCCGGTGAATTCCGTTATGCTGATCCCAATTGAACGTGTGATAACTGGGTATAATTCTCTTTTTAAGCATGAGTACCACAGGTTCTATGTTATAGACCTTGCAAAGTGGGTTTATGGTAGAGTGTAATGGAGTTGCTATCTATCGATGTATTAAAGAAGACGATGAGTTGGTGAGCCTAGCTGTTCTTGATTCTTCAGAAATTGAGAAAGACGAAAACGAAACTGTCAAACAGGTTTCTCAGAGCCTGATTGAGGATCTGATTGATGATAGTAGTATTGGAAGTCGCAGAAGTACACCTGACTATGGCGATAGCAAATCTGCCCGAATCCACGAATACAAAGACAGCGTTGAAGCAGAACGAGAAAATGGACTCGTCACCAAGGATGTACTTGAAGAACTACGGGAGAGTACTAATCTGGAACAAAACTCTCGCGCTTTGGCTGAGTGGTACCTTGAAGAAACCCAATCACGTTCGGATCTAATTCTTGTCATCCCCTATACTTACGATAGAGAGAACTTTGTCGGAATTATCAAAACACCTTACCTTGATGATGCATATCAGACTGATCCATCAGACATTCTAAGGGAAGCTCAGCGGGTTATTCAAGAAGAAACCCACAAAGGAATTATCCACCCGAGATATGATCACTCTGTTGGGGAAGTGTATTCAGGAGAGGCTAAGGTTTATCA
This sequence comes from Halovenus rubra, assembly GCF_026586665.1. Lineage (GTDB taxonomy): Archaea > Halobacteriota > Halobacteria > Halobacteriales > Haloarculaceae > Halovenus > Halovenus rubra. The sequence goes on along the minus strand of NZ_JAODIY010000014.1, from coordinate 28,730 downwards.
GAGCGGTGGAGGGCCGAGATACGCGGACTATTGGATAGGGTTCATAAACTTGGCTGAGACCAAGGTAGAAGATGAAGAATTGGTTGAATCAGTAGCTGATGGTAGTGGTCCCGTCGCCGCTGTCCAATCGTCCTCGGAATTCTCAGACCTTCCTGACCGTGTTGATGATGAGGGCCTTCTAGACGGTCGGTTGAATATAGAGATCTCTGGGATTTCTTTGGATGTAGATGTTGGAGATCTAGCTGACGAAAGGGTCCGTCTGGCAGAGAAAGACGGGACCTACTTTGTGATTTTCACCGGCGGTGACCTGGACGTGGAGGCTAGTGATGGTAGCACCAGCCAAGAGCTTCCAGAATTGAGTGAGTTTGAAGACTTAACAGAAGCCCTCAGCGACTATCTATGAATATTGAGGAGGCTGCTTACTTTCTCCAACACTTACAGCCCCTTCAGCAGAAAGGCTGTGTCGAGGAAGGATTCCGAAATATAACCGCAGTATTGGAGCCAAATAGGCTTTCACGGAGTGAAACTGGCGCAGTCCTTTCGAATATCTTAAACTACACTTCCGTGATCCGGGACTGTAGTATCGATATAAATGCGGATGGGTTCAGTGAACACTTATTCCGGATCACAAGTACTGGAGTTGACCTGAGACAAGATGCCATTGAGTATTTAGAAGACGAGACGGATGTCCGCGCTGCTAGATACCGTCGAGATATAAACTCTCACGCCGATAGCGGGAGAGAGGGTGAAGTTGTCTACGAATTAGTTCATTTCCTTCAAGAGATATCCAATACGTCCTACGAAGTAGATTCTACAATTCAAATTGATAAATCTGCTATTCTCGATATCTGGATTTCAGGCACCACAAATTGGTCAGTAGACCCGGACAGATTGAACCTCCAGTTCTGGTTTGAGATTGAGAATCTCGTTGATTGGGTAGGTAGCAGAGGTCTCGTTGAATACGCTTCAGGGATGTTCTCAGAGGAGGAGATGCCAGTACTGGTACACCATAGTAATAACACCGAGATAGATTTGAATGGAACTGAACATTTCCCTGTGTTTACGCTCTCCGAATCACCAGAATATCTCTCAAGCCGGTTTGACTCCTATAGGAACAAGATGTCCTCAACCCGAGAGAACACTTCTTACTTCCATCAAGCACCAGCTATCACGCCAACCCTTTTCGCGGAATCGTCCTCTCTACGGAAGGTATTCAGGTCAGCTTTCGTCTACTCGGTTTTTGCAGTCTTCTCCGATCGAGTTGCTGTATCAAATTCCTCGTTTCTGTTCTCGGCTGAATATGGCCCTAATACGATCGATAGGGATGAAGTCAATATCGAGGAGTTCGTCCCAAACCTTTCAGAAGAACAACTGGGAGATTTGGCTGGTTTGTACCAAGAGTTCGCCCGGAGGGAGGATCGACCAAAATTTGTGGAATTCTGGCGGCGAAGTATGCTTCAGAACTGTGATGATATCACAGATATAATTGATGAGGTTGCGGATATTCGGAAGAGCTACCAGTTCATTGAAAGTGAGGTGATTGAAAAGAATTTTGACGAACTGAGTGACGCTGTTCGTGACACTAATGCTTTCATGACGGAAATCACCTCACAAGTTTCGGATACTACGACCGCTCTTTCTGATGAGATACAGCGGTTGGTTTTCGCTCTCCTGGGTGCTATTATCGCGAATCTGTTCTTGATTCTCCGCTGGAGCAATTTTGACACCGTCATCCCCTTCTCTCTATTTGTTGTGAGTGCGATACTCTTGTTCTATTTCCCACTTATCGACCGCAGGATAGAGGAGCTGGAGGAGATGAAGTCTAAGGGTAAAGAGGACTACGAAACATACAAAGACCTGATTTCTGATTTCACAGGACAGGCCTTTGATTTCGGTGATTTAGAAGATCGTAAAGATGAGTATCTCTCATATGCCGATGAGAGGTTAAAATGGTCAAGGCGAAAGATCAGACAGATACATGCAGTTTTACTGCTAACAGGGTTGGTGTTTGTTTGCTTCGCGAATCTCCAGTACCAGTTTTTCACGATCCAAGTCGCATTCTCAGGAGTCTTCTTCCTCTCATGTTCTTACATTACCTACAGGACCCACACACAGACCGACGAGTACAGCTATCATAGACTCAATTTGGGCCGCCAGGGGAGAGGTTCCTCTAACTCCGGTGATAACGATGGCGAAGGCGGTGGGGATGATACTGAAAAGGACAAAATACCAACGAACTATCTACCTCTGATCGTTTCTGTTCTGTCTCTAGTAACTATTAGTACTCACTTTGCTATAGCCTATCCATTCGGAATCTAAGGATAAAATCTCGGACAAACACTTTCCTAAAAACTCCAACACATTGGACTATACATTTCGCCAGACGCGGAAAAGGACTTGGGCGGCGTGTCGGGCCTGATCACGGTATTCCTCTATCTCACCTTTAGTGATATTAGTCTCGATGGAGTGGGCCTCTGCATTGGCATCCTGCCTAAAGGTGTGCAGTTCGTCGATAAATTTGTCGTCCAAGCCCCCAGAGAGATGCTGAAAGTCTTCCAGATGTTTTTCGAAGCTATTGATGAGTTTGCTGAAGTTCTTGAACCGACGATTCTCCGGAAGGTAGTACAAATCTATCTCCCGCTTTCCGTACTGCTTTCGAAGAATATCAATAAGCAGGTTCTCCAGGAGCTTCCGAGTCAATACGAGAGTCGCATCGTTGACTCCGCTACTGTAGCATTGATTGATATCCTCGACGAGATCTGGATAGAATGCGCCGGGAACGTTGTCAATATTGAGAAACTGTTCGGAGCGGAACGTGGAGTGTTGTATTCCTATTCCGGGGTCTTCTCTTTCTAGGGTTTCCAGGGCTGGGTATTTTTTGAGCGTGTCTGAACCGGTATTGGCCAAGGTGTAGATCCGCTGCATAACGCCGACTGCTTTGTCCTTGTCCTCCTCTGCCACTTCTCTGAGAAACTGAGCTGTATTCGACTGCTGATCGTCGTCATTGAACTTCCAGCTTTTGTAGAATCGGTCGGTGTTCCGCATGGTGTCTTTGACACCGAACTCTGTAGCGGCCATTTCCCAATCCTTTGGACGTACATCTGAGTCTACAGAGAACCGAGAGAACTGACCGATAAGAGTCTCCATCGGGTTCCGAGACATAGGCGAAAATACTGAAATCAGCCACCTGTAACTATCGCATTGTGCTATGGATTTTCATATCGTGACTGCGCAGAAGGACAATCAAGCTGTCGCGTTTCCAGTATTTAAAACCGGCGTGAAGCCGGTAATGGCGACCTGATGGCTGCGAATTCCAACTCTCAGCAAAGGCCGCCAACCGGAAGAACGGACGCAGCGTACTTCAATTCTGATCAATCAACTGCGACCGCAGTGTACTCGCTGCTCGACGCAGTCGGCAGCGAGTCCATCGCCGACGAGTTCGATATCGGCAAACACAGCAAGAAACACGACTTCGACAACCACCTCAAAGTCGCCGTGCGTGAAGGGATCGATCCCTCAGACTCGCTTGCCGAACTCGAAGACACAACCGATACAGCCGCTGAAATCGAGAAGATGGCTGCCTCTACGTTCTCACGGTACACGAACGACCGCGACTACCGCGCGGTCGTTCGCACCATGTTCGAATTGCTTCACACCCCACANCCGTCCAACCAACACGACTCCAGCGACTCACGCGAGGCGTTGTTGCGACCGACGCGACGAATCTCGAACTCACACGGTCGGTCGTCGTCTCTGACGACTTCGTCGGAGACGACGAGCAATCCTACGAGATTCACACCACCGATGGCGGCATCAAACTCCATCTTGCCGCGCGTGTCGATGGAGAACACAAGCATCCGCTCGGTGCGACCGTGACAGAAGGTGAAACTCACGAAAATCCGCAGTTTGAGCATCTCTACGGCGATGTCGAGGTCTTTCCAGACCTCGACTCGCCAATCTGGGTCTTTGACCGTGGCTACACACGCTACGAGCGCTTTTGCGGCTTCACAGCCATCGACGATGACTTCATCACACTGCTAGAATCGGACGCTCGGTACGATGTCTGTGAACAGATCCAGACCGCTGAGGTAACTGACGGTGATGAAACACGGCAGATACGGGACGACCGTATCGAACTCGCCGACACAGGAGAACAGTTCCGGCGAGTCGTGCTTGAAACGCCGGACGGAGAGCAACTTGAGTACCTGACGACGCTGGCGTCGTCAGAGTACGACCCTATCGACGTACGCTCATCCCGATAAATCGTAACATCGATTTTGGTGACGAACCAATAACCAGTCACCGATGGATGAGGAGTCCGCAGATGTCTTTCTTCCATCACGCGAACGGTGCTTTGAACGTCTCCGTCTCGCCCGTTTCGGCGAGACGGTGACGTGTGTCCACTGCGGTAGTGATGAGGTTGTCAAGCGCGGAACCACGGGCAAAGACGCGCAGCAGTACTGGTGCAAAGACTGCGAGACGTACTTCAACGACCTCACAGACACCATCTTCGGCCAGCATCGCTTCGAACTGGAGGAGATGTTCTACATCGTCAAGGAGATGCGATCTGAGCTGACCGCTCAGATCGCTCGTGACCTTGACCGTGATTACGAAGCCGTCCTTGACTTCGTCCACGAAGTTCAGAAAGCGAGTGGGGACATTGACGAGTTCGAGCTTTCCGAAGTGTGTGAAGCCGACGAGGTCTACGTGACTGCTGGTGAGAAAGGACTCGAAGACGAAGATGAGAGTCCGCGCGAGCGCGGACTCAAAAAAAGGGACGCGGAGACTTCGAGGGAGACAAACCACCAGTCCTGACACTCGTCCGTCGGAGCGACGGACGAGTTCGATTTCTCGTTTGCGAGAATCTGGAAGACGCTGACGAAGACATCGCTGAGTACGGTGACGGCAGTGTCATCCTCTGTACTGACGATTACTCAATCTACGACGGGATCGAGGACAAGGAGGGGGTGGACGGCCATCTGGCCGTCACCCACTCCGATACCTATGTCATTGGCGACGCTCACACCAACACCTGCGAAAACCGGCACAGTTTCCTTCGCAACTGGTTGCGAAGGTTCCGAGGCGTCTCGAAGCATCACCTTCAGAAATATCTCGACTTCTTGGCACTGAAACTCAACTCACCAGAGGACTGGTTCGAGAAACTCCTATGTTACAATGTATCGGGATGAGCGTCGACGTAATCAGCATCTATACGCTACGAACTGTGATCGAGATCCTGTTTCGGGAGCTGAAGCAATATTTGAACGGTGAGAACTTCCACTCGACAACGCTCAACGGCGTGCTGTTCGAGTTGTTTTCTGCGTTGATTGGACTGTTGTTGATCCAGTGGCTGCGGCAACGCCACCCGATGCGGGGTGGCGTGCCGCAAGCGATTCGAGAAGTACGGAAGCGCTGGAACGACACGCTCGGCTCGGTCGGATAACCACTCTCACGGCGGTGGTTCGCCGCCGCTGTGAGCGGCGGCTCTGGTCAGCGTAGCAGATACCACTCGAAATTCTGGCAAAAACCTGTCCGAACCGAACTCTCGAACCGAATCCGCTGACTTCTCGTCACCGCGTATCTTTCAGACAGCGGACTCAGTTTGATCTCGTTGCTCACGCCCGCGCGGTGTCTTTATCAACTCGAAACGCGACAGCAATCAAGTTCAACAATCAGAGTGAGACAACATTCACAGCATCTTACTTACTCTTGTGCGTTACCTCTGGATATTCGGAGATATCTGGATCGCCATCATCGCGAACGCCGAGGATCGGGTGAATAGAGATGGTTTCTGTGTACTGTCCTAGTATGCGACTCCATCGTTGCGCCAATCAACGTATTTAGTGACAAAATACCGTGTATAGACAATCGCAGAACTGCTCTCGCTCTACTACTCCCAATACCTGGGACGGGTAGGATATATGACCGTCGCTATCAGTATCTCGATGTAAGTCTGCCCAACGCAAAAATCACTATGTACCCTCGAGTGAGACCACGATTCTTGGGGTGGAAGGCCGGTCTTGGTGATTTGTTNCGATCACAATCCCCGAAGAGACCGCCGAGAAACTAACTCAGCTCATGATTCAGCGCGAATTAGAGACAATGTCAGAAGCAGTCGAGTACGCTGTTGACAGTACTCTCACAAATGACGATCTCAGTGACGCTGAGTTAGCTCGACTACTGTACCAGCGGTTACGATAGTCTGAGACGCATGCCTAATCGCAGGACACAACCATGATACCGTAAAATTACTGTAACTGTCGAGAAATACCGCGCTAAAACTAGAACGGATGGTGATTTGTTTGTACCTCCCGATTTGAGTGAGGTGAGTACTCAAACAGAGGTGTCACGACTGGGAATCCGCTCCCACGGTGACGCGTCGATCTCTAACTAGCTGCTAATGCTCGCATAGCAGCGCAGACACGTACAGTGGCGTCGCTGTCCCGTCGCACTCAACGGCGACGTGAGGACGACCAGCCACGCGAGCACCACTATCATCGACTTATGAGACCAACAAACCTCGAAGAAGCCATCTTCGACCGCTGGGGCCGGGCGTGCGTAATCTGCAGTCGAACCCCAGACGAATGGCTTGACACAGATCTTGGAGCGCGACGGCAAGACAAACTCTCGTTGCATCACGTCAACGGCGACGAAACTGACCAGCGAGTAGAGAACGTGATTCCGCTGTGTCAGAGCTGTCATGTCCACGTCCATCGCGTCGACGAACCACCCTACCGGAAATGGCACCGCCAACTCCCGCTCGAGCACCGACACGCCTGGAATGCTCACTACTCCGAGTACTACGAAGGCCCACGCCTGACTCGTGCAGAAGCCGAACGGCGCTTCGGCGACGATGCAGGCGTCCCAGAAAGCGTCAAATACCTCGAACACGAACGTGAGGGCTTCGATCCCTCCGAGTTCGAGGCCGACGATCCAACCGGGGAAGCCGCTGGGACCGATGATGATGATGTCGTTGCCGATGGCGGTGACGATACTGCCACAGAAGGTGATACTGTCGATACTAACTGTGAGATGGCGAACAACTGTGACGACGACGGTGACCACGAGGGTGACGAGAGTGATGATAACGATGATCATTAACTCGTTAGTCAGTCGGGACACAGGGATCACGTTGAGTCGCGGTTAGAGATAGCGAACACTTGGAATCCGTCTCTAAAAAACCTTGAACTGAGGCTACGCCATCGAACAGCGTGGAAAAATCGATTTGCGGCGAGTTGGTGGCCGTGATTTTTTGTTGGATTTACAAAAGTAGTTATTTTCTTTGAACCACTCGTTGAATAATTACTAATCGCCAAAACCAGGAGACTGGACCCAATCCAGTTGTGACCTATGTTCTTGTTTTAGATTCCCGCCTAAGTATACTACTTGACTTTCAAGTAGAACATTTTGGGGGTTCTCAATCTGGTCAAGTTCTAAAACCCCCGAAAATGGACGCTTTAGAGATACAGTGTCGTGTTCTACTTGCCATAGCGAATAGTTTATTGCGTAATAGAAATAACTGAGTGGTATATATATGCGCAGGAAAAATAAGGGATTCCATCGACCGGCGCTTGATGCATGGGTACAAGCAGCGAAAAATCAAGATAATCCGGATAAGAAAATAACAGGATTGCTATTGCCTTTTTCAGGGATGAGAGTTGATGAATTCTGCCATTTACACGGTCCAACATGGTTCTCGTGGACAGATCCTACGGCAGGAGAGACGAGTGATGGGCAAGTCCCTAAACTCAAGATACCAGATAACTGTCCATGTCACAAAGGAGAAGGTAACGAATCTTGTAACCACTGCCAAGAGAAAGGAAATGACAAATTCTATACTAAGTACGACGATGAGCGTGAAATTCCACTCATACAGACATGGAGGAATTGGAATCGTGGAGAACACGATACATATGTTGAGGAAGAGCTAAATCTTCGGGAGCTATGCAAGTCCTATTTTAAAGTCACCCCGACTGATTTTGGAAACGAAATGATTGCTGGCGATGGAGTTTCGTCTACAACAGTGAACCGGTGGTTGAAGCAGATAGCAATTGACGCTGAAATTGGCTATGAGCGTGGGCTTATCACCCACTGTGATTTCAATAGAGAAGTCCCCGACGTAATGCCACATGATATGCGTGGAACATTCATAATGCAGCTGATAAGGAATAATATGCAGCGTACAAAAGTAATTAAATATACTGGTCATGACCACGTCTCCTCACTAGGTCACTATGAGGAACGAGTTGCACAGGAAACATCCGCCAGAGAGTTCCTTGACCACATCTGATGTATAATGTCTAATAGAATTGACACTGAAGAGTTATTAATTGATCTCCGACGGGTAGGTGATACCATCGAGGGAACTCCGAGGATTAGTGATTATCGTGAAGCAGGAGAATACAGTCCAAAAACGTTGAGGAACCGGTTCGGATCGTGGAACGACGCACTCGAAAAGGCAGGTTATCAGCCCAACGTTCGCTGGGAGGTAAATAAACAAGATCTATTAAATAATCTAAAAGAAATTGCCAAGGAACTTGGAAGACCGCCTACGACAACTGAATATGACTCACGAGGAGATTTTAACACGCAAACCTTCAAAAATAAGTTCGGTTCTTGGAATAATGCTCTCCAAAAAGCCGGATATGAACCCAATTTACGTAAAGATATTTCAAGAGAAGAATTGATAGATGATCTCCAGCGGGTAGGGAATCTAATTGATGATACTCCGACAATTAGTGACTATAGTCAAACTGGGAAGTATAGCCCGAAAACGTTGAGGAATCGGTTTGGTTCATGGAACGAAGCACTTCAAGAGGCGGGTTATCCATTAAATAAATTCACTTCTCAAGAAGACTTGCTAGCAGATCTTGAACGGGTATATAATCTGCTAGAGCACGCTCCTACCTGTAAGGATTATCGGAAGAATGGAAAATACAGTGTGAAACTGATCTCGGATCGGTTTGGTTCGTGGAATGCTGGATTAAAGGCAGCTGGATACAATCCCAATACCCAACATAGTATTCCTCGGGAAGATCTCCTAGATGATCTCAAACAGGTTGGTGACTCTTTAGGAGATTCACCAACGATGATAAAATATAAAAATTCAGGAACATACAGCATACATCCTTTCTACAACTATTTTGACTCTTGGGCTGATGCCCTCATTGCTGCTGGGTTTGAGCCAAATTACAGATCGAATATATCGGATGAAAAATTGCTAACCGATCTTCAACGTGTAGCTGATTTAGTTGGAACTACACCAGAAATGACAGAATATCAGTCGCATGGAAAGTATAGTCCATCTCCTCTTGTTAGCTCTTTTGGGTCTTGGAATGAAGCATTAGAAGCTGCTGGGTATGAACCGAATATTCAAAGCTATATCCCGGATGAAGATTTGCTATCTGATATTAAACGGGTAGGCAATCTCATTAGATCTACCCCAAGCATGTCTGATTATGAAATATATGGTAATTTTGGATCAGCAACAGTTTCACGACGGTTTGAGACATGGAATGATGCTATTCAAAAAGCTGGATTTCAGCCAAACAATCGCCAGAATCTCTCTCGTGATGAAGCGTTATTGGAACTAAAACGGGTTGCTAATATTCTAGAAAAGACACCGACTGCACAAGAATTTCGAAATCACGGCGACTATTCTGTCACCTCTATCGAGTCTGAATTTGGATCATGGAATGACGCTCTTCAAGCAGCAGACTTACCATTAAACAGCGCTATCCCCTCTGATAATCTACTGGCTGATCTGCGTGAATCTCATGATGGTGATTTAGCTCCTCCCCGGTGGAAACATCACCAAGTTGGAAAATATCATTCTTCTACAATTCGAGAAAAAACTGGCGGGTGGTGGGCGGCCTGCGTAAAGGCTGGATACAAACCACTTGCACGACGGCCTCTCTGTCCAAACGCAATACACCAATATTATCAAACAGCAATTGATCTTCCTAATGCCGAGATGGCTTTTTACGGGCTACTATTCCAGTTTACCGGACTTACACCAAGCATCGCTGCTCATTTTAATGCTGACTGGGTCGCTGATAGACGTAATCGATGTATCGTTCGTGTTCCGCGAGAGTACACTACTACTGGAAATTCTTGGGTATTCCTTGTTCCAGAGACATGGGAAAATCCATACACAGGAGCCGAAGAACCAACCCATCTTCCAGATCTTATTGATCGGTTCACAACGTTATACGATGAAATGCCAATAGAGGCTGCAGCCCTCAGACGGGTCCCTCTTCAGATTGCGAAGAATGCTGATTTAGGTAACTTCCGCAGAATCATTGACCATTCAAGACTTGGGGACGTTCCTGAAGTCCGTCCACAAGACCTGCGGACTACGTTGGGAATTAATCTTGCAAGGATGGGTGAAGGCCCTGAGACGATTAAGCAGCAGGTCGGGATTGAGCAAACGGGATGGACAGCTGAGGTTGAGGATTTCTTCTTGTGGCTCGATGAAAATGAAGCCCATCAGAGCTAGTTCGTAGCCTCCGTCACCAACTACGAGGGTGATGTAACCGAGGCGGTAGAAGTAACCTTCCAACAGATTGTCCGCTGGCATGCGTCGAGATCATCCGCCAAGTCGTATGACCGTGAATTCGTACCAGTCTTCAGGTACGGCAGGAGATTGTTGTGAATGGCTTTGCCAGCTTGGGGAGTGGATAGCGCATTCGACTCCATCGGCAGCGAGCAGGAAAATCTCACACATCACGGCAGTATGTATGAAAACAATCATGTTTGTTTCAGTCACTCCCTCAAGGGTTGTCGTTGATGAGCGCCTCCCACTCTCGAAGGTTTAGCAGAGTAACGATGAAGGGGATTACGTGTAGAAGACATAACAATGCAAGAGTGGACAGTATTCACTGGTCCTAATCATCCGACGTTGGAGGAGGAAGCGTTCGCTCACGCTCATTCTCATACCGAACCCGGCATCGGACGTGTCCTCTACATTTCAGAGACAAGCAACAGGCATGACCGAATTCAAGAACATTGGCGCGATTCATACGATCAGCTTGCGCTCAGAACTGAGACACTAACTAGTCTTGTCTATGACTGCTACGAACAATTAGCAGGACCAAGTAAGCAACTACCAGAAGAAACTGATCGACGTGCGCTCGAATTCAGTCTCGATGAGATTATTGCTGATCGGGCGTGGTTATCGACCCAACCTTACGCTTCTGCGAAGTTGGTCGATGCGTTCGACCGACGTTTCGCCCGCTTCCAAAACGTCGGGCTGAACACTCCAGACCGAGTCCGAGACGAGTTCCGGGACTCAGAGTTACCAGCCCGAATCAGAGACACGACTGTGGATGCATATACGGCCTACTATCAACTACGAGAGTCTGTTTCTGAACCCTGGGATATCACCTACAGCGAAGCATTTGAAGCAGTATCCCAGAGTAGCATCACTGATCTCTTACCACACGTGGACGCTCTCATCGTCTCTGGGTTTCTCGATCCTGGAAAGGTTGAGCGGCGTGTACTGAAGACACTCATCGAAGCATTCCCCACTGCGGCAATCCTTCCGACGTTTTCATCGTCACGAACCGACGGCGTCGACGCTGCGACACAGACAGTTCGAACATTGTATCACGACCTCGACTTCACAATCGAGCGAGTTGAGGGCGACTACGGGTCATCATCGCTCCAACAGGTGGCTCAGTCTCTGTACCGGAATCGGTCTCCAGATGAGGAAACGGTTCCAGACTCTCTCTATTGGCGTGAACTCCCCACGCCAGAGCGGGAGGTCAGATACGTCGCCCGCGATATTCGGGATCATCTTGCTGATGAGGCCTTGCCAACTGATATCGGTGTGGTTGTTCCAGGGTTTAGCGCCTATGAGGACTATATTGAGGATGTCTTTGACACGTTCGACCTTGAGTATAACGTCGAAACCAGTGGCGCCTTAGCTGACACATTCGTTGGGAGTGCGGTCGAGAACCTGATTGCGCTGTCGGAGGAGAAACCTCGGGCGGCAGATCTCACCGAGCTGGTGACAAACCCTGTCGTTGACTTCCTGGATGCAGATGGAGAGGACGCTATCGTTGCCGCGGAACGCCGTATTGATTCTGTTCGTGCAACAGCAGTGCAGCAACAACTCCCCGCCGAATTGGCCTCAGACGTCCAAGCGCTGTTTGATAGACTTGCTTCACTCCGAACAGACCAGTTCACTGAAGCGGTCGACACCCTCAGGAGTGAATTGGATTCCTTCCAGATTCCCGACGCAGTCGAGCGCGACGATTCGAGAATAGATACTGTACAAGAGCATGCAGCACTTCGTCAGGTCCACGAATTATTCGACTCATTTGAGCAGGAGGCTATCCCAGAACGGGATCTATCAGCCGCAGCAGCCCTCCTTCGAGCTGTCAAAGGTGCATCGCTTACTGGGTATTCACCCTCTCAAAATGAAGTCACTGTTCTCGATCATCTTGATGCGAAGGAATTCGCCTTTGACCACCTCTATATCGTTGGGCTCACGTCAGAATATTTCCCTTCAGTCAGGCGTCATCCGGCGTTCTTCGAACGGATGGTTGAGGCACATCCCATTCTGGAGGTTCTCGATGACCGGCTTCGAGATCGGTACGTGTTCGCGACACTTCTGGGGAACGCTGATGCTGTGACGCTTACGACGCCGTCAACAGATCCCGATTCGACGGCAGTTGTTCGCTCTCCGGTACTGGATGAATTGAGCCGAGTGACGGGGATCGAACCGACGACGGGTATCGATGAGCGCATTGGCTCTCGTGAAGACTTACAGCGGGCCATCTCCCCGTTGAAAGACCGTAGGGCAGCAATCGATACGGCAGGAGAACGCGAGGAACTCACAGCAGAACAGACGATTCGAGCAGACCGGGGCATCCAATGTGCGAGTGAGCGAGCAGAGCCTGATATCTCGCCGTACGATGGATTACTTGAGCCAGAGACCATCGAAGCAGTGTACCCGAAAGAGGAGCGTGAACCGTATAGTGCGAGTCGTGTCGAACGCTACGTGAACTGTGGATTCCAGTTCTATATGGAGCACGTGTTGGGCCTCGAGGACGACGATGATCTCGAGCGCACGCCAGATCCACTGGAGACGGGTACTTTCGTCCACGACACGTTCGAGCGGTTCTATGCCGAACTCCAATCTGAGCCTGGGGACGGTGTTGACCTCCACAATCACGAGCGTTCAAATCTTGAAGCTCACATGCTGGCGGTTGCACTCGATGAGTTGGAAACCGCTGATTTCGACTATTCCGGACTCTTCTATCGCCGGTGGCTTGAACAACTCTTTGCAGGGTTAGCAGAGCCTGAGGCAAATCCATACTATGGAGAGCCACGTCCACACGAGGGTGTCGAAAAGGGGCTATTCGCTCGATTTATCGCACGAGAGTACAGTCGAGACGGAGATGCACTCCCAGCCTGGTTCGAGGCGCCATTTGGGGAGGGACTTCATGATGGAGGCGGTGTCGAACCCTTCGATATCGAGCTTCCGAGTGGCGAAAGCGTTGAGTTCAGAGGGTATATCGATCGGGTTGATCTCAGTATCGACGAGGGGGAAGCCCAGATTCAACTATTCGACTATAAAACGGGCTACGCACCATCGATGACAAAAACCACGGGTGGGACGACGTTTCAGTTACCGATCTATCTCCTCGCTGCAGAGCAAGTGCTGACTAATGACGTGACTGATGTGACTGATCTCTCCGCGACCTATTACCAGACGAAGCCACCGAACAAACTCAAGGAGCCACGAGGCATCGAGTCGAAGTTCGATTCATATCGCGAGCTCCGGCGCTTCCTTGATGATATCATCCCAGAGCGTCTCGATACGCTCGCGACTGCGCTTGAGCATGGCCGGTTCCATACAACAGTACTCTCACAGCGAGAGGCTGGCTGTGAATACTGTGCGTATCAGCGCTCGTGTGACGTTCGCCCGCACCAGCGGCGTGACCAAGTCGACGTACTTGAGGGTGACCCGAGGACCTACGTCCCAATTCGGGCTACCGCCCGCGATTTTGAAGACGAATTTGGAGGTGAAGCTGATGACTGACGAGCCAATCTCGACTCCAGATAATTCCCAGTCAGACTCAGATACTGACGAACTCGAGCTGACCGATGAACAGCAAGATGCACTCGTATTGGACCGGAACGTGACGATTACGGCAGGGGCTGGGACGGGGAAAACCACGACACTCACTCATCGCTATCTTGAATTCCTCCGGTCGAATCCAGAAGCGACGCCGAAGAACATCGTGACGATCACCTTCACACGAAAAGCCGCTGCGGAACTGGAAACACGTGTTCGAGAAGAGGTCTATGACGAGTTACAGATGGCCGACTCCACAGAGGAGTATAACCGCTGGCGTGCTGTGCTGAACGAACTCGATGACGGGTATACACATACGATTCACGCCTTCTGTGCTCGACTTCTTCGAGAGAACGCAGTTCAGGCGCCGGTTCCGATGGAATTCGACGTTCTTGATGAGGACGACGCAGCAGACTTACAGCGACAAATAGTGGTGGAATACGTTGATGCGAACGATACAGACTCGGATGTCGATCTGCTATCTCGGCTCTTTGGCTCCCACGGACGGCTTGTCGATATTCTCACTGGATTGCTAAACGAGCGTCCTGACAGTGAAGCGTGGCTGGCGGCTTGGCGGGAGTGTACCGTTGAGGACTATGTTGAGTACCTCTGGGATCATGTGTGTGAACTCGACGTGGCAACAGCGAGGCAATTCTTCGAGGAGGACACAGTACAGGACGCAATCGAGACTGCCCATCGGTTTACTCGTGAAGAGTTCGCGGTCGAGTTGGGTGCCGACGGTATTGACGTACTTCGAGAGATCGCGGAGATCGTTGATGGGCTGGATACCGGGGATGAGCGTGCGTATCAGCAAGCCTGCGGAGAACTATACAGTCGCTTAGAAACGAGTTCGGGAGGGCTCTATTCGAGTGCGAGCCATCACCTGATTGGAACCAAAGCGTCCTGGAACGACGAAACCCAAGCATACAGCGAGTGCAAAGAGGCACTCAATGTGCTTCTCGACCGTCTATCGGCGATCGAGGACGAACTCGGGACGACACCCGGCGAACTGGAGCGAAACAGTGCCCATTACGTCCTCGCACTAACACGAGTATTCGAGGACGTATTAGCAGAATACGAAGCCGAAAAAGAAACGCGAGAGGCACTCGATTTCCCCGATCTGATTGAGACGACGATTGGGTTCCTACGGACAAATCCAGAGGTTCGTACCTCACTCCGAGTATCCTTCGATGCGCTCATGGTCGACGAATTTCAGGATACCGACGGTCGGCAATGGGAGCTGGTCTCGTTGCTTGCCGAATTAACTGAAGACAATGTCGAGACGGATAACGTGTTCCTCGTTGGGGACAAGAAACAGAGCATCTACGGCTTCCGCGGTGCGGAGGTCACAACCTTTGATAGAGCAAAAGACGCACTCCGGGAGCAAAACCAAGCGCTCGGTCGCGATTCGATACCGGACGGGACACAGGATTCACCGACAGATCTAGAACTATCGGGGAACTTCCGAACACTCGATGCGCCGCTAAGCTTCCTGAACGAACTGTTCGAGGCGGTGTTTCAGCCCGAAGGAGAGGAGTATACTGAATACGAAGCAGAGCCACAAGAACTCTCGTTCGAACGCGACCGGATTGAGGACGTAACTGCCCTCAACGGATCCGTTGAATACCTCGTCGTGCCAGAAGACGAGCAGAGTGCAACGACACTCGTCGGGGAAAACCATCCAGTGACGGATGCTGCGATCGAACACGCCACAGCTGCCGAAGCCGAGGCGATGGGAGCACGGCTGTCGAGTCTGCTTGCTGATCCCCCCAGCGTGTACGATACAGATGCTAACGAGACACGAGATGCAAAGCCCGAGGATATTGCCATCCTTCTTCGTCGGCGAACGCATCTCGATCGCTATCAGCGTGCTCTCGATGCACATGAGGTTCCATACTCGGTTATCTCTGGGACGGGCTTCTACGACGCCCCCGAAGTGCAGACACTCATCAATCTCCTTCGGATCCTTGCCGACCCATCCGATGACATTTCCCTCTATGGCGTCCTGCGTTCGCCGCTGTTCGGCTTTACTGATGACAGACTGGCACCATTGGCTGCGACAGACGAAGCCCTCTGGGAGTCGCTAAACGCCACTGAGGACGAACAACTTCGGGACGCGGCGGAACTGCTGACTCACTGGCGCGAACTGGCCGGTTGTGTCCACAGTGAGGAGACTGAGGTACTCCCGTGGAACCGTGTTCTCACCCAGGTCTTCGATGATACGGGCTATCTCATAAGCATCGGTGCCGATGAAGGCGGCAAGCAGGCTGTTGCAAACGTTGAGAAGTTCCGCGATGAGATCCGTGAGTGGTCGGAGGGTGGAACTCGAACGGCTGCGAGCGTGCTTCGACGGATTGACCGACAGGCTGAGTTGGATCCTCGAGAAGGCGAAGCCGAAGTTCCAGAAGGAACAGACGGCGTTCGGATCATGACCATTCACGCTGCTAAGGGACTCGAGTTCCCGATCGTCGTTGTCCCCGATCTCGGAAGTGATCTGAACTTCGGTCGGAGCGTGGACGAATACGGATATGTCCGACTCATCACCGATCACGATGATGATCCGTTCCTCGCTGCAGGAGGGCCGTCGCCAACTGACGCTTTCGAAGTGGAGAAAACAACAGCACATCGGTATGCGGACGATATCGAACTTCCACGTGAGCGAGCAGAGGCAAAGCGGCTGTTGTACGTGGCCTGCACGCGGTCGCGAGACCATCTCCTCCTTTGTGGAACTCACGAGGTAGAAGAAACAGAGGAGGGATTTGCTTTTGCCGACGTGAACGATCCTGAGGAAGCGCGTGCGTGGCGAGACTGGATCCAACCTTCCCTCCTTGAACGAGATGGGGTCATCCAGGACCTCACACGAACTGGGCGATTTCGGGGAACCCTCGGTGACGCCACGTACACCGTACAGCTCCCCGGTGAGGGGGAGACGTGGCAAAAAGAAGAGACCTCAACTGGCGTCTCTGAAGAACAGTTCCCATCTATCGAGATCCCTGAAAATCCGACTAAGGAGGCTAAGCGCCGGGTTTCGGCCACGCAATTGGTCGAAGCTGCCTCGGGGTACTCTTCAGATCAGGATGCCAGTGACGAGAGTGAGGCCAATTCTTCAGATGAGGGTGCTGAAGACAGCGGCTCAGATCTCCCCCGGAATGAGTTCGGGACAGTGGTTCACCGGATTCTCGAATTCGACCGACCTCAGTCGGAGTGGTCAACGCTTGCTCGTCGTATAGCAGCCGTGAACGGGTTCGATGTCACTGAAAGCACCGTGAATGAAGTGGTCGAACACGCCGTTGACGCGAACGAGTTCTTAGATGCCGAAGCCGCCGCGTACGAGAATTCTGAGACCTACGAAGAACTCTCCGTCTCGGTTGATGTCGGCAACTTCCAGATTGTGGGTGATATTGATCACCTTCGTGTGACCCCGGAAGCGTTCGTCATTACCGACTACAAGACGAATCGCTTGGGAACCCGAACGACTGAGGAGTTGGCTGAACACTATCGGCCGCAGATGATGAGCTACGCACTGGCGTTACTGGAGCACGATCCAGACCGAGAGATCATCGTCAATCTTCGATTCACTGATGCCAGCACAACGGAATCATTCCGTTGGAGCCATGCTGATTGTGAACTACTTTCAGATGAATTAGTGAAAATCGGCGAATTATCAGACTAAGCTACGGTCAAAAATCAGGGGTGAGACGTTAGATCGGAAGAACCAAACAGAGGTTCTCAATCTCGGGTGCTAGTGAAATGACCTGTGCCTTTCGTTGAAGTTCCTGTCGTCGCGTTTCGATCCGCTGCTCAAGTTTATTGAGGCGCTCTCGTTGTCCACGAATCGCAATATCCATGTCCGAGCCGGCTTCTGCCTTCCGCTCATACTCGGCGATGAACGTCTCGATTCGTTCTCGTTCGGATTCCGCATAGGCTTCGAGGTCATCCAGTTCTTGCTGTGTCTCTTCATGTCTTCGCTTCTGGAGGTCGTCTCGACGTGACTCGACCCGTTGGCTAATATACCGGTCGGCGGACGAACGCATCTCCCCCTCGTTTTCTAGCAGGACTCGAATCGGTTCTTCATCAGGCGAACCTTTGATGCTATCCCCATCGACGACTCGCTGTCCGAGACGCTCTTGTGGATCGTTGTGTGCTGCATCGACGAAGACTGGGAGGATCTCTTCACGAATTACTTCGCCGGTACCGTCCTCAAATCGGACTCGGTAGTTGTAGGTGATCCCTGGATCCTCGACAAACGGGAGCATCTTGAGACCAACTGCACCCTGTTCGCCGTCGAGGACACACTGCATCAACTCTTGGACTAGCCCTGCATCTGGGGATATATATTCGATGTCGTCGTGATCCATCGCAAACTCGCGATTGAATGTGAACGGTCCATAGGGCTCACCATCGGTTGTCCGCCGGAGTTCGTCGGGTAACTCGGCCCGGAACAGATTCGTACCGGCTTTCTCGACATCGCCGCCAAGTGCCTCAATCCCACGTTCGAAGAACTCTCGAATGTCGGCCTCGCTGCCGTAGACATCCTCGGACTGATCCATCACCTCTTGAATCTTCTCCCGACTCTCCTGGTCGAAGGTACTCGTGTCGACGAGACTACGCTCGTACCACTCCTGGAGCGTCCGCTGTCGTTCGTCGATAAGTTCTTCAAGTTCCTCTTTCGTCGCACTCGCTGGTTCGTCATTCCGAATGGACTCCATGATGAGTGAGTCCACGTCGATATCGTCGAGCATCCCGAGGACGTCAGCAGTGTTTCCGAGCTTTCCTCGGATATTCTCGACTTTGTCCTGGAGCATCTCGAAGATCTCACCTTCGCGAGTGTCCTCGAACGTGAAGTTCCACACCTTCACTTCCTTGTCCTGGCCGTACCGGTGGAGGCGACCGATCCGCTGTTCGAGCCGATTAGGATTCCACGGCAGCTCGTAGTTGACCATAATGTGGCAACTGTGCTGGAGGTCGATCCCTTCGCTCGCCGCGTCAGTCGCGAACAGTAGTCGAGACTGTCCGTGGTTGAACTCGTCTTCGATCTTCGCCCGATCCTCTTTGTCGACGTCACCGTGGATGGTTAGAATCTCGTCGGCCCACGGTTCGTCCTTCACGAGATCGAGAATGTAATCGAGCGTATCCCGGTACTCGGTGAACAGCAGCACCTTCTCGTTCGGGTTCTCTTCGAGTAGTTGCTGGATGTACCGACGGACTTTCTGGGCCTTCGAATCAACTGGGATTCCTTCGGCGAGGGAGATGAGGTCACGGAGTGTTTCGATCTCCTCTTCGAGTTGGGCGTCGCTCTCAGTAATGGTGAGTCCTGCAAGCTCTTCCTCTGCATTCTGTTTGTCTTCTTCATCGAGGTCTTCGCCTTCGAGGTAGGCCGTAGCCTCTTCGGAGAGCGAGGTTGCAGTGGATTGCTGGTCGACTAGGGTCGCCAGCCGCCGGCTTAAGGTGGCTTTGATTGCTCCGATACTGCTCACGAGGCGTTTCTGCATCAGGGCCATCGCGAAGCCGACTGCAGGTTCGTTGAGTTGCTCTGACCGATTGTAGACGTGTTTGACGTACTCGGTGACCGCTTGGTAGAACTGCCGCTCTTCGTGTGTCCGCTCGACAGGAATCGTCCCTACTTCGCGATTCGGGAAAATCCGTTCACCGTTGTCGTCGTAGATCGTTTGCTTACCGCGACGCATCATCACGCGGTCGACGGCCTCCTTCGATAGTTCCTGATCTTCCGCGACGAGGAATGGATCGATATATTCGACGAGTGAACGGAAGGCGTCTCCCTTCCCGTCGTGGGGTGTTGCACTGAGGAGCAGGAGCGAGTCAGAGTTGTCGGCGACACGTTCCACCATCTTCGAGGTCTTGCTCGGGGATTCGCCGCGCTTGGCCGCCTTGTGCGCTTCGTCAACGACGACAACATCCCAGAACGCATTGTCGAGTTCGTCACGGAACTCCTCCTGACGCAGAAACGCCATGCTCGTGACCATCTGCTGGTGGTCCTGATTCCAGATGTTCGCTTCCTCACCCAGCCGGCGTCGCTCACCCTCAACCCACTGTCGGTCGCCAGGCGTCAGTGAGATATCGAAGAAGCGATCCATATCCCGAATCCACTTCTTCTGGAGATGGGCAGGGACGACGAACAGCACCCGATCTGCCCGATTGCGTGCACTGAGTTCCTTGAGGATAAGCCCCGCCTCGATGGTCTTTCCCAGCCCGACGTCGTCGGCAATGAGCGCACGCTGGCGGAGCTTCTGCATCACCCAGTTGACGCAGGCCAGTTGGTACGGTTCCAGGCGAACCAGCGAGTTGGAGATACTGAGTAGTTGCCCTTGTTCGTGAGCGATCTGGAGTTGGAGAGCCTGCGAGCGTAAGTCGAACCACTCCGCAGAGACAGCGTCGTGATCCGGATGTAGTTCCCCAGCAGTCACGGTACCGAGTGCGCCGAGCTGTTCTTGTTTCGGCTCGATGTTCACGTCATCGATGCAGACGGTCTTCACACCGACGTTCTCGACGTATGCCCTGAGATAATCGAGATCGCCGACGGAATACGTCTTGATGACCTCGGCGGGCTGATTGTTGAGGAGGATCGCGTCTCCTGAGCCAAGGTCAATAGGCATTAATACATTGTTTTTATTAGACGGGTACACAAGTGTTTCGCAGATGCATTGAACCGGTCTGTCTTAACTGAAATTTGGTCTCTTAGCCTCTTGGGAACACCACTGTGGTAGAAGCGAGCATCCAGAACTTACTTAATATAAGATGGACTAACCAATACGGAACAATTCCGAGGAACTGGAAAATGGTTCTTAGAGGCGGTATCACTCATCACTGGTCAGATCATCGATAGTCTTGGGCCTCATTGATTCCAATTTCCTTTCGTCAAAATCCTTAGCTACGACGTAGCCCCTCTCGGTTTTTTCGATGTACCCCTTTTGGAGACAGTTTTTAATATCTGCCTCAATCGAACTGGAATGTAGGTCGATGCTTGTAACTAGTTCCTCTTTTTTTAGAGGAGATTCTGAATTAAAAATGGTCTCGACGATTTCGAACTGTCCCATGTTGTCCACTAGTTGTTTTCCGAGGTGTTCGTACTTTACGATGTTGGTCAGACCCTCCTTCTGAAATAGAAAGTGGAGCCAATTCCAGACCACACCCTAATTTTGCGTAATCGTGACGAAGTTCAGGACGAACTCTTGCGGGAGGACGCCGCCGTGGTAGAAGCGGGCATCCGGGAGTCCTTGGTTTCTGAATCGCTGAATCGGGTCAGTCAGGATGCTGATTCTGGCATTGTCGTCGAGGTAGCCCAGGTGTGTATCTTCATCCAGCAAGACGCCAGGTGCGTCATCATCAAGGTCCGCGCCGGCGACCCACCGACGGGTCACCTTTTCGGCGTTGCTCGGTGGATGCAGGTCGTCGATGTCGACGTGCCGTGGGAGTGAGACGAAGCCGTGATCCGAGAGGATGTACGCACGGTCCCACTCGCCTTTTCTGAGCTTCTCACAGATGATCCGGGTGATGGCGTCGATGCGGTCGCTGAACAGCTCCTCGAAGTCCGTGAGCTCCTTCTCGCCGGTCTCGTCGATGTCGTTCCAGTAGTAAGCGACGCGCGTGTTGCTCCAGCCGACCTCGTCATCGGCGTCCTGCATGATGTAGCTCCAGCCGTCGTTCTCGAGGAGTGTCTGTCGGCGGTGATTCGTGATCTTGCGTCCGTTCCGTTCAGGAACGAGTTCGCAGTCCTGCAGTTCGATGTTGAAGCTGAACTTGCTGCCGGGGGTGAGCGCGGCCTTTCCGAACTCGGTGTCGGAGGGAAGGGTTCCCACCCACTTGCTCTCGTCAACTTCGAGCTGGGGAAGCTCGTGTCGGATGGACTCTGCGAGTTCGTGGGCGAGGTCGAATCGTAGGGCATCGACGATGAACAGCGCGACGCTCTGGCCGCTCTGAAGGTGTTCCTGTTCCTCGGCGAAGAACTGGTGGGCGTGGTTCTCGCCGACGAACGGTGAGTCCGCCTTAATCTGGTCCTCGACGAGGTCGCCCAGATCGGTGAGGTACTCGAGATATCTGGATTCGACCAGCGACGAGCGGAGATCCTCGAGTTTCGCGGTAGCAGGATGCTCTTCTGGAAGGGCGGCTTCCGGTTCGCCGGAGATGATGAGATTGAACACGGCGTTATCGATCTGCCATGTGCCATCCTCTACGTCACCATACAGCTCCACGACATCACCAGTATCGCCGCTTTCCTCCCAGGTTTCGAGTTCGCTCGCGAGCGTCGCGATGCCGATGGCCTGCTCCCAGAGCTGTGTCCACGGAACGTCGCCGTAGGTTGCGTCGAGGCGCTCGTAGCGTTGCTCCGCCTGGGTTGCACACTGCTCGTAGTCGCCAGCGTGGAATGACTGCGTCCACTCATCCCAGAGGCGGTGTTCGAGCGAGGCGTCGACGGGACAGTCGACGAGTTCCCACGGGTCGTCGTAGGTGCGAAGGACATCGTGCCAGAACCGCTGGTCAGGGTCGAGATAGACGCGCGCCAGTTCCTGTTTGCGTTCGGTCTTGCTCAGGACGGAGCGGAGTTCCGGTCTGGAGACGCCGAACCCACTGCTGGATTTGGGCTGGTACTCCTGAGGGAGCAGGGATTTGTCCAGCCCCTCGTCGACGAGCCACTCCGCGACAGCCCAGCGTCGCGTTCGTTCGACGATAGTCTGGGCATCGGTTTCGCCGTCGACGGCCGCCACCCCGTTGTCGACCAGGAGATCCCGAATCTCGATAAGATCGTCGTCGCCTGGGAGACCCTCAGTGCCGTGTTCGAGGACGAACTGCACAGGGTCGTCGTGTCCGTCGAGGACGATCCGAGTTTGCAGACTTTGGAGGTCGGGTAGCCCACCCTCTCCGTCAAGTCCATCCCCGAGGATATCTGCGACCTTGTCCCGTTCGTCCCTCTCTTCGGTTTCGTCGACTTCAGCGTCCTCAAACGCTGTCCGAAGGGTCGCCGCTTGGAGTCGATCGTTCCCGAAACAGCGGGCTGCGAGCTTCCCGATGTGCTGTTCGATCACGTCGCCGGTGTGTTCGACGTCCTTGAACCAGTCGACGTCGTCGCTGCTGGCTTGCGGGACGTACCAGACGGTTTGGCCTCGTGGAGCCTCCGCACGAAGTTCCAGCGGCGTCTGTTCCGAGGCCCGAAACTCACAGCCGAGTTGGTGGCTGGTGTTTCGGACAATGTCACGGAGGTAGCCGCCGTCGTCCCACCAGAGGACGACTGGCTCCTCGTCTGAGGCTTCGTTGATGGCACTCTCGATAGCGTCGTGAGCGCACTGTGGGAGTGTCTTCGTCGCTGTCATTATCCTGAAACTTTCTGATCGATTGCTTGTAGGAGGTCTTCGCGGGTATCTGTTCCAATTCGGGCGACGCCGACTCTTTGATAGGTAATCACCGAACAGCCTTTCTTGTCCAGTTTCTCGAAGTCAATCGCGTCGAGCGTACTTCGAGCAGCGCCGATACACCAGATCGAGTCCGGTTTAGCCTCTTCAACAAGTTCTGGCCAAATCTCGCCTGCTGTCTTGTCAAAAGCATCTGTAGACAGCAGTATCACCATTACATCAGCCTCTCTCGCAGCAGTGAGAAGTTGCTCTTTAGCGTTTTCCCAAAGGTCAGCAGACTCATCTTGCTCAGACTCGGTTACATCAGCAATCGACTGATCACCTCGGAGTACACCGAACTCCTCAGAGAGAACGTGAAGACTAGTATCAGCCGAGTTCGAGAGTTCCTCGGTTAGTCCAGCCACCATTCCGAATAGACCCTGGAAGTATTCCTTCGCGGGCTTCGTTCGGACCTCTGTAGTCGTATTGGAATCTTCCGCAAAGATGTGCGCCTTCATCAGAGCACCTCGTCATCAACGGTTTTCGGAACGATTTCAGCGTCAGAAAGTGGAATGATATTGATTTCGACGCCGTGTTTGTGATTGGGCTGATAACCAGCAGTCGTAATCTCTGAGAGCGCACGGTCAGCCCAGTCGGATGAGATGTCCGACGAGATCTCCTGGCAGTCCTCAGAAATGGACTCGCCGAGTTCGATATACTCCTCTAGATCACTCGCAAGCTGGGATATCAGTCGTTGTCGCCGTGAGATGTCGGCGTCGTCAAGCCGAGCCTGATCGGCTTGTTCGAAGTTATCGAAGTAATACGTCATATAGAAGATGCCGTTACTCGCGAAGTGCGAACTCCCGAGGAGGTCATCGGTGTAGTAATCAAACAAGTCGTATAGGTGGGCTTCTACGGGTTGATCCGAGTCCACCGCGTAGGCGTTTAACGCTGCCTCGAGGTCATCCAGCCCATCAATCCACTCCTCACGCTGGTCCTCGACCTTTTGGTAGAAATTCCCGGTGAACAGTTCGCCCATATCGACGTCCTCCATTGCAGCGAGTTCGTCAACAATCTTGAGACGCTCTTCGGTTCGTCGGCGGAACTCAGCGACACGCTCGGTGGCTGAGTCGGCAGCTTGCTGTTTCTCGGTTGACCATTGTCTAGGATTGGACTGGGCCAATTCGGCGAGTCGATCCTCAAAGACGGCGATCTGTTCAAGGCCGCTCTCACACCGGGCGTATTCCTCGGCGGCCTCGGCCTGCTCGCTTGCCGAGAGCGAGTCGTTGCTCCGACGCCGGTTTGCTGCACTGCGACGCTCACGCAGAAGATTTTTCCGCGGTTCGAGATAATTATTCTGCAGGCGATCAAATATCCCCTCGTCCAATTGGTGATAATCTACTAGACAGCCGAAACCTTCACCTTCGGAGTCTGAGACAAGGCGTTCGGTTGTGAACCGCCAGAGTACCGGTGTTCGTTCAAATTTGGAGACATGGTAGTCGAAGAGGTCTCTTTTAAGCCACGTACGGAGGTTGGGGTAGGCCTCTTCAGCGGCACTCTTGGTTCCGAGAACATTATCAACCTCGGCGAGACGGTCGGTGGCGTACTCCCCCCAGATATGCTCAAACTCTTCTTCGACGTGGGTTAGGAGGTCATCTTCGCCGTCAACGTCGGAGATGGAGATGATACCGTCGTCGCTCTCATGTACAATCTTTAGAGTGAGATGGAGCAAGAGATCTTTAACCATTTCTGGGAGATTTTTTGGAATCTTATTTGCTGTATCTACGCTACTTGATTGACGTAATCGTGGATCTTGGTTAGTTCGTACTGATATTTCGTCATAAATTTCTTCAATTGTATCGTCAGATATGTCAAAGTGACTAAATAATAATTTATCGATATTCTCTGATTTATTTTCAGCTCTTTCGACAGTTGACCTCTTGTATTCACTTGCAGCTATGCCAAGATCCTGGATAGATTCATCTGGCTTTGAAATAGATGGTTCAACTGTTTCTAGATCATTCAATAGGTCTCTGTGTGGGTGATCATTATAAATAGATAGGTGAGAATCATATCCTAATACATACAATAAAACAGGTACAGTATAATGAGGGGAATCGAATTCATGTCTCCTCAAAGAAATTATACTACCAGCTATTTCTTGGGATATCTGTCCTATTCCAAGTTCAAGTAACTCCTCATACCAAGGTAACTTTGCAAGCTCACCGACTTCCCAGAATCTAGAAGGAGTTTGGGCAAGAACTAGGTATGTCAATAGCTCACTATTTAAGTATCCCAATACTGACCAGATATTCCTCTTTGGTATTACAACGGACCCTTTATGAGAAAATATAGATTCATCAAGATATCCGAACCGCCTACCGCTTTCTTTAGCCACAGTATATGTTATTGATTTTTTAAAATAATGTTGTCTATTTGGTGTTCCATTACCATCTTCGTATTTTCTACTAATCGCTTCACCATTATTTTTCCACTGAATCATTAGGTTGATTTTGGGCAACATCCACGCATCTTGGCCACCTTTAGCAAATGGCACCCAGGAGCCTTTATTTGTCTCCCAAACTCTCCGTAAAAACCTCGCATCTTTTCCAGTTTGTACTCCTGCTCTAGTAATACCAAGACTTTCTTTATTTATATTAGCATTACCAGAATCTAACACGATGGGTGAATCATACAGTGAACGAATATGTTTTGGTACCCAATAAGAGAGCGGCGCACCAGGTATCATAGAAAACTCAGACAGCGATACAGAGTACCTTCGGCGGTCCCCGCCATTACCATACGCACTCTTCAAGAATTCATATTCCTTTTTTCCCTTATCAACATCGTGCAATCTGAAGAACAATCCTTCTGAATCTGATTTCTTTCTTTGACCAACGCGCACAATTGCTCCTGCATTTCTCACAGTAGCTTTATCAAGCAGTCCCTGGCCAAATTCTGTAACAAAGTCAAATGATCCAAGTTCCCCAATGAAATCTTTCCGAAAGTCTTCAAATGTTCGTTTGAACATGAATTCACGTTTTATTAGCATCCCTAAGCGACCACCAGATGAGACTAGTCTCTCGCTGGCTTCGACGAAGTTTATGTAATATTCTGTCGTGTATTGATAATTTTCGGACACATACTTTTTGACATCATTCGGCATTCTTCCACGAGATCCATAGGGCGGATTCATCAGCGCTATATCGTACTCTTGCGTCAATACCACCAATAGGTTCAGAAAACTCCGTAGATTCTGTTCACGAAACGAGTCACTCGTTTGATCCTCCACTGCCCGCCGAAGTGCTTTCAGGAATGAATGCAGCGACTGGTGAGCACCGCCATTGTAGTCACTGAGCTCTGCTTGCGTCTTACTGGAGTCGAATGCCTCCTCCAGCGTCCCACTTACGTCCAGTAGGCTCCCGAGCGCCTCGGTGTGCTGGAACGTCTCGATCACGTCATCGATGGCCTTCCGCAAGTCCGTCCCCTCTCCGGTTATCTCGTCTATTACCTCGGTGCCATCTTCAATCTCTGCTACGCGGGCGTCCGCACAGACGATCCCGACGTTAGGCATCTCGAACTCGCCCTCTTCCTCCTCCGCTCGCGTTCGGGCCTTCAAATACAGATTGAACGCCGTAAGCTGACAGGAGCGAAGGTCGATGTCGACCCCATAAAGGTTATGCTCGAGAATCTTAGCAGGAATTTCCGCACGGTCGAGATTTGTTTCTGCCCACCAAATGCGCTCAAGGATGTCAAACGCATAGAGCAGGAAGTGTCCGCTGCCACACGCCGGGTCAATGACACGAAGTTCCTGAGGGTGGTCGAACTCCGGAGTATTTCCGTGCTCTTCGTCTGGGATTAGATATGTACAGAGTTCTGGAACAGTGGGAGCATCTGTCGGCGTAACCTGACGGTTCTTTCGCTCTTCAGGAGAGAGGGCTCCGGGCTTCGGAATCTCGTCTTCTTGATCAGTTGCTTCAAGATACAGCCTCCCCAGACTGTTGTCCGCTAACATTCGAACAACCCAGTGGGGCGTGTAGAACTGATTAGCAGGGCCGATGTCTTCTGGATCTAGTTTGTTTTTAGCGTCAAGTGCTTCGACAACTGGACGATTATAGTATTCATAGATCCACCCAAGTACATCATCTGCACGCCAGACTTCATCTGGGATATCATCAAGCATCCCACAGATTTCCTCGAAAGTATCGTCATCAGGATCAATCAGACTGTAGGTCGACGACCGATCGAAGAGAATCTCAATCTCATCGGCGAGTTCATCACAGGTATTGTGATACGCAGCGAGAATCGCCTCGTCTTCCAGCAGAAAATCCTCCGTGCCATCAGTAAGGGGCTCTGCGGCTGGCGTCAGTCCACTATCTTTGAACCTTGTCACTTCTCGTTTGATGAAGTCACGGACTTCCATACATCGCAGTGCCGCTAGTCGATTGACAATAGTATACCCAACGCCGGCGATGTACTTCTCAAACGCTTCTTCCCAAGTGTGTCCGTCAACACCCTCCAAATCAATAGCGTCAACGAGTTGCTTGATATCCCCGTCCAGAGAATCCTTGTCCTCTGGCTCGTCATCCAGTCCTTTCTGCGTGAGCTGGAACCGAACGTTATCCTCGACGCGGCTCCGAAGCTTCTCGACGACGTCTTCGAGATGTTCCCGTTCGGCCTTGTCCAGCTGCGCCTTCTGATTAGAGAGAGAATTACTTTCCATGCAAGGATGACCTTTATACTACCTTCAACTGACAGCAGCGACTTCAATGTTGCCGACTATCCTTATCTTTGTGACAAAAAGTGAGCAACAGTTTTCCGACAGGATGAGAAATTCCTTGAGAAGTTTCTATGTCTCCTTCACAGATCCCGCCAAACGAACTGGCCGACCGCTACGAGTCTCTGTACACGTTACTAGAGTGTCTCCCAGCAGATACGCACCCTGCGTGGGAGTTAGCTGTCGAGTCTGTCTTGTTTGGTGGTGAAGGGCTCGCCCCAGATGCGACATGTTACGGCGAGCAACAAGCTGAACGGAACAACTTCTCGATCTCCGCTTATCGAGCACAGTACGGTGATGGAGATCGCGTCATAGATTTCCCCACACTCACGACCAGCGCACCCGCAAAACGCGACCGACAGTACGTTGAGAAAGACGTGGAACTTCCGATCACCCCGGAGTCGGAATCTGTTCTGCCATACCCCGTTGCACGTTCAAAATTAATTCACCGGACAACGTGGTCGGACCGGAATTTGGCCCAGCAGTGATGAGTCAGTGTCAATTATTCCTAATAAGCTGATAG
>NZ_JAODIY010000013.1 GCF_026586665.1 Halovenus rubra | reverse complement strand
TAAGGCGGCCATAGCGGTGAGGTTCCACCCGTACCCATCCCGAACACGGAAGTTAAGCTCACCAGCGTTCCGCTGAGTACTGGAGTACGAGAGTCTCTGGGAAAGGCGGTTCGCCGCCTCTATTCATCCCATCATTACCCTCATCCAGCAACAGCGCTGGATGGGGTTTTTTGCATATGTACAGCGTGGGTATCGATGATATTCAAATAGTTGAGCAACCAGTAACCCGGTCTTGAGGCAGTTAGCCCTTGCCACGCCGAAGCAATGCGCAGCTCTTAGTGACCTCCGACACAGCGACTTCGATGATCTTGACGCTGGGTCGCATCAGAATCTCTTGTCGAAGAGTGCTAAATGGACGTAACTACGCAGTATCTGTCAGACTGACACAAACTTTTTGACAACTGACTGTGTGATAACTATGTGCATGGAAGAAGCGTACGTCCGACTACTCTGTCCTGAGTGTACAAAAGAATGGCAAGCAACGCCAGACGAACTGCCCGAAACTCACCGCGTGTTACACTGTCCAAACTGCCACGCGAGCCGGCCCGTGTCTGAGTTTGCCCGTACCGAACACGACCTGAACACGCTCAAACAGCTCGGGTGAAGTTACCCCGAGGTAGGTGAGCGAGCGCCACAGGCGGCACACTGCAACAGCTCTGCTCCCTGTTCTTCGACGATACTCGTATCCGGTAGTTCACACTCTGAGCAGAGCACGAACCGTTCTGCGTAGGTTTCAAGCGCGTTTCGGATACGTCGCTCGCTGAACTCACCGGTGAACCGACCACGCCCGCTTTCGTCGATATGTGCACTTGTTCCCAGCTCATCCTGCAAGAATTTTAGTAGATGGTCTTCGTCGCGGTCGAGATCACGGCAAGCTCCTTGGAAGTTTTCGAATACCGTTGCGTGCCCCTCCTGTCGAACTTCGGGTTCTGGAAGTGAAAACCGGTCCGAGTTACCCTCGATATCAGGTGTCTCTTCAAGTCCCCTGTCAAGCATGTCGTCGTACTCCATACTCATCGGTATCGGCCGGAGCTTAAAGTGTCCCGCGTTTCGTCACAGTTCAGTTACTCCTCACCGGTGACTTCTGCTGGCACGCCTGCCACTGTCGTGTCAGCCGGAACGTCCTCTGTGACCAGTGAGTTTGCGGCGACTTGGGCATCCTCGCCGATTTCGACTCCCGGAAGCACGATAGCACCTGCGCCAATCATCGCGCGTTCGCCAATAACGACGGGTCCTGTCCGATATTCGTCCTGTAAAAACTCGTGACAGAGAATCGTCGCATCGTAGCCGATGACTGCGTCATCTTCGACAGTTATCAACTCCGGCCAGAACACGTCGGGCGTCGATTCGAGACCCCATGCGACACCGCTTCCGACGTCCATTCCAAGCGTCCGGAATAACAGTCGCTTGAGAACGAGGCTCGGACACAAGCGACAGAACAGGATGATAGTGTAGTTGACAACCACCCGGAGCAGGTTCCGGTCCCGATACCAGCCATGAAGCGAGTTGTGTCTGCCCGGTTGTGGATGACTCGTCATACGGCTGTGTCGCCGCTGTGTCGCTGCTTGCTCGTCGGTCCGGATACCGTCGTCGTCCATCACACATCCGTTTGCGGGGCAAACCCTTGAAACTGCAGGCTCTTACTCGCCGCGGAGCTTTTCTATGTGATCAATGCGTCGCTGGACTAGGGCCTCTTTTCCGATGTCCTGTCGCATTCGCAACCCGTCTTCGTCTGCCGCGCTAAGAGCGTCCTCAGCTATCGCTTCGGCGGCTGAAATTGTGTCCGCGACCCCAACGACAGCGAACGACCGCGAGGTAGTCGTGTAAATCCCATCGTCGCGCTCGTCGACGCTTGCGTAAAACAGGATTGCATCGCTGCCAGACTGGTCTGTCTCGTGTTTTTTGGCGATATTCGCGACAGTTTCCTCGTCAATAGTTACTTTCGCACCAGCGTTTGGGTCTTTCGGGTAGCCATCTGGAACCGCATATTTACAGACAGTTGCCTGTCGCTTGAAGCTGAGTTGTGGGAGTGACGTTCCCTCACGGGCAGCAACGAGTACATCAAGTAGCTCCGTGCCAAGAACTGGGAGCGTATTCATCGCCTCAGGGTCACCAAAGCGGGCGTTGAACTCGACAACTTTGATTCCATCGGCGGTCAGCATG
Source organism: Halovenus rubra (assembly GCF_026586665.1). GTDB lineage: Archaea > Halobacteriota > Halobacteria > Halobacteriales > Haloarculaceae > Halovenus > Halovenus rubra. The sequence continues at coordinate 341,107 of NZ_JAODIY010000013.1, read as the reverse complement.
AACTGACCGTACAAAATTCCCTTGTACCCATCAAGCGAGTCTACAACAGCCTGCATGATATCGACTGCGTCCATGTACTCCGCTTCGCTTTTGAACGGCAGTGCAAGACTTGCATCACTGTATGAACCCATTCCACCGGTGTTTGGTCCTTTATCATCCTCGTAGGCGCGCTTGTGGTCTTGTATCGCTGGTGTGACGCGCATGTCGCCGTTGGCGACAAACGCTTGGACGGTAAATTCCTCACCGACGAGCCGTTCCTCAAGCACTAGCCGCTCGTAATCTGAGCCACGGATATAATCTTTTGCCTCCTCAGCAGTCACCTGGTCGCCGATGACTTTTACACCCTTGCCACCGGTTAGCCCAGCCGGTTTGACCACGAGGTCACCATCAAAGCTGTCGACGTACTCGCAGGCGGCATCCATATCCTCGAAGGTTTCGAACGCAGGGAGGCCCGGCACGTCGTGTTCGTCCATGAATCGACGCTGGAATCCTTTGTCCGTCTCGATGCGGGCTTGTTTTTCGTGTGGACCAAAGGCGTACACGCCTGCATCGTCGAGTGCATCAGCAACACCGGCCGCCAGCGGTCCTTCTGGGCCGATGACTGCAAGCGTCGCGTCGACCTCGTTTGCGTAGGAACGGACTGCCGTGGGGTTAGTCGTCTCCAGCGTTTCGAACCCGTCGGCGAGTCGCGCAATACCGGGATTCCGATTACTAGCACAGGCGTAGAGTTCTGCGGTAGTGTCTACAAGCGCTCGTGCGACTGCGTGTTCGCGCCCGCCGCCGCCAATGAGCAGCACTGTTTCGTCCATACCGGAACCACCGCCCGTACCCAGTGTAAATGTTGCGCTCCCTAGTAGCCAGTGAAATTCTTGACGGGACTGAACGCGATTTTCGGCTGCGTAGTCCGGCCAAGCCGCTACAGGTCAGCAATCGAAAAGCGGATGTAGCCAATTCCAAGCGGGAGAACCACCCAGCCGACTAACACAAGAACAGCGACCCAGGCGTCAACGACCCAGGGTGCATCAGCGGCTGTGTATGCCGTCGCAATATCGAGGTCGAACAGTGCAGCAGTGAGCCGGTCAAATGACTCCATCGGTGACGCCATCTGGACGAACATTGCCCACGCTGGGCGGTCCACAAGCACGCCATTCTCGAAGCGCCAAAGAATGACCAACATTGCGTCCATAATTTGCTTCCAGAGGACGCCAAGGACGACGTATGCTCCGAATGCTCCCGCCGTCACTCGTCGGTTGACGGTTGTACTCATCGATAACCCAACTGAGATACCGAGGAACGCGGCCCCCAGTGCAACGCTCAGGAGTGCAAACAGCACGTAGTCGATGACTGGGAACGAATCGAACAGGAGGACGATGACTGCCGAGGCTCCAAGAAGGCTGACGAGGACCGGAATTGCTAGCACGACTGTTCGGCCAACAAACTTCCCGACAACCATATCTCGACGGGAGTGGGGAAGCGACAGCAACAGCGCAATTGTTCCGGATTCGCGCTCGTCGATAATGGATTTGTAGCCAAGAATGATACTCACCAGTGGGACAAACAGCACGAACCCTTGGGCAGTAAGCTCAATAAATTCAAGAAGCTCCGCATCACCTCCTTGGCTAAGATACGAAACGATTCCAAGATAGCCAATGAATACAACCAGCAGGCCCCACAACATTTTTGAGCGGGTTGCATCAAGGAAGTCTTTCCGGGCCACTGCACGCCAGCTCATAGGTCAGTCACCTCGAAACGCCAGTAGCCGAGTGAGAGTGGCACAACCACCCAGACCAAAAACAGGACCAGTCCGGCCCACTTGCCGAGATACCACGGTGTATCGGCCCCGAAATACGGCCCGCTGACGTCGTTTTCGATGAACCCCGTCACGAGCCGGTCGTACAACATTGTCGGCTCGATTCCGTAGACGAACAGGAGCCAGTCTGGTGCTGTGCCATCGATAACGCCGACTTGCTCCAGTGCGTAATTGAGTCCTTGGCGGACACCGTCCCAGACGAGCGCGAACAGGAAGTACGCGCCGAAGCCGCCCATCGTTGCCAGCCGCTTCGATGTGGTAAACGTCGAGACGGCAAGCCCGATGCCAAAGAAGATACCGGCGAATGCAGTTGTCAGGATCATATATCCGACGTAGTTAAGCAGCGACATCGCCGACACCGACCCGAACGGGTAGACAACGAGAGCGCCAGCACTGACAAGACTGCCGACGATAGCTATAAGCAAAAGCACACCTCGTCCTACCAGCTTCCCGAAGACGACTTCCCGTCGATTGTAGGGCAGTGATAGGAGGAGATTCAACTTGCCAGACTCGCGCTCGCCGACAATAGAATTGTAGCTGAGTAAGATTGCGATTAGTGGCAGTAGCAAGGAGACCGCCCCCGTCATAAAGCCGGCAAACCCACCCTTCGTCGGGTCGCCTTCAGTAACCGTCGGGTACGTGTAGCCGCCGACAAGAAAGACGAAGGCGAAAAACAACAGCAGGTAGTAGACAAGCTTTGAGTCTCTCGACTCGGCGTAATCCTTCTTGGCGATTACCTGCCATGACATCACCGGCTCCCTCCAGTGTACTCGGCGAACATGTCTTCAAGCGATGCTTCCTCAGTTCGGAAGTTCTCAACCTCGACCCCAGCGTCGTTGAGCTCGACGACAACATCGAGCTTTGCATCGTTCGAGCAGGTCACTTCGATCTGTGTATCTTCTTGACTGAGCCACGCCTGCTCGACGCCTTCTAGTGTCTCAATACTGTCAAGAACACCGTTTTGAACCTTTTCGACCTGTATCTGTAGCTTTGTCCCGCCACCGACGGACTCTCTCAGTCCCTCGATAGTATCGATAGTGGCCAACTCTCCTTGGTGGAGGATACCCACTCGGTCGCAGACAGCCTCAACCTGTTCAAGAATGTGACTGGAGAAAAAGACCGTTGCGCCGCGGTCTGCCTCCTGAAGAATGATATTCCGCATTTCGCGTGCCCCGTTTGGGTCAAGTCCTGTCGTTGGCTCGTCAAGGACAATAAGGTCTGGGTCACCAACCAGTGCCATCGCCAGAACGAGCCGTTGGGCCATTCCTTTCGAGAAACCGCCTGCCTGTCGGTCAGACTCATCTCGTAGCCCGACGCGACCGAGTAGCTCCATGGGCTCTTCCTCAGCGTCCTTAGAGCCGATAACAAACTCGAGATGTTGCCGTGCGGTTAGTCGGTCGTAGACTTCGTATCCTTCGGGGAGGACGCCCATTCGTTCGCGTGCTTGTTTTCCTTCTGACTGACAGTCGTGACCAAAGATACGCACGTGGCCTTCTGTTGGCCGGACAAAGTCGAGGAAAATGTTTATCATCGTCGACTTTCCGGCCCCGTTAGGGCCTAAAAAGCCGAAGACTTCTCCCTCCTTGACGGTAAAATCAACTCTGTCGAGAGCGGTCACTGTTCCGTATCGCTTTGAAATATTCTCCACTTGGATTGCTGCCATGTTGTTCGGGATTTGCACAGTACACTTAAAAGAGGTACCGGACTGTTTCTCCCAGAGAGAGGGTGGTTTTCCATCCGCCGCAGCGAACCTCGGACTGGAGGGCCGAATTGACCACGACGAGCGCTACGATAGGGCAGAAGAGTTCATGGAAGTCTGTTACGCGCTGTGGGTGCAGTCTTGGGAGGACGATGCCGTCGAGCGCGACGCGGACGCAGGCCAGTTAGTTTGCTGGCCTTGGAACGATATCGCCGGTTGACGTTGGCACCCCAGCTGACGTTGCAGACTGTATCGAACACTGGTATCGCGACTTGGGAGTCGATGGCATCAACGTCAAAGAGGTTGTTCGTCCAGAGACACTGACTGACTTTGTTGACCTTGCTGTTCCAGAACTGCGCGAACGTGACGTTCTGGACACTCCGACCGGTGAGACACTTCGGGAACAGAGTTGCGGACGAAGCAGGCTGCCATCGGGCCACCCCGGCCGCTGATACCGACGGCCGGGAGTTAACAGCTGTGTCCAACGCGGTCCCCACGAATCGGCTGTCGAGACAACTGGATACATGGAACTGAAAAAAGAGCCACAGTTGTCACAAATTGCTCAGACGACAACGCGTTCAAGTTCGACGACGGTTCCTGAATCAGCAACAGCAGAGCCGACAAAACGACCAAGACAGATTGCTGCCCCGTTTGGCGTATAACAGGCGACGAGGTCGCCGGAGGATGGCTGTGTATCACCGGTTGCGGGTGGAGAGACATCGATAACCCCGGGTGCGTACACTGGTGCGCCGTCCGTGACCTCCTCAGCAGCGCTTGGCGCAATCGTTACCCGGCCAAGAGGCGCAAGTGCACGTTCAGCAGGTGATACAACCTCACGCAAGGGTTCGTCGTTACCGTCTTCGGTCCAGAAGGCGAGTGCATCAGCAAAGTCTTCCATCGTGACGAGGTCGGTATCGTCAAATCGGCCAGTTGCTGCCCGTCGCAGGTCACCCATATGTGCACCGGTGCCAAGCGCTAGCCCGATATCATGACACAGCTTCCTGATGTACGTTCCTGCCTCACAGCGGACTCGGAGGAGAAGCTGTCGGTCACCTTCGTCGAGGACAGCGATGTCGTGAACCGTCCGCACTCGGAGCTGTCGCTTGACGGCGCTCTTTCGGGGTGGCTTCTGGTAGAGGTCTCCCACAAACTCCGACAGGGTTGCTGTCACGTCTGATGGGAGGGGGCCATGACACTCCAAAACAGCGACATACTCTTTGACGCTGTCGTCGAACACCTGTGCGATGCGGGTTGCCCGCCCAAGCAACAGCGGAAGCGAGCCGGTTACTTTTGGGTCAAGTGTCCCAGCGTGAGCCACACGGTCGACGGTGTGGTCTGTCTCAGCAGCAGCCAGCGCCTCCGCAATAAGGTCTTGTGTCCAATCTGCCACCTCGTGTGAGGATGGGCCGGGTGGTTTGTCGAGGCTGACGACGCCAAAGGAGAGGAGTTCGGCTGGCGACCGGTCCTCAGGTGGGGTGGGAAGCATCGTCACTCGAACTCGTACTCGATGCCGGTAACAGGCGTTTTGCCCTCGTCACTTACTGGGTCATACGATTCGACAGCGGACTCTGCGAGGTCGACGACACCTTCGGGGCTCCATCGGGCGGTATTGATAACAAGGTCATAGATAGAGAGATCCCTGATGTCGATACCGTAGTACTTCTGGTAACGGACGGACTCGCTTTCGGTGCGTTTTTCGGTTTCCTCGCGGGCCGTGCCGACGGACTTGTCCTCACGGTCAGCGATACGTTCGGCACGGACCGCAAGCGGCGCATCCAGCCACAGTCGAAGGTCGGCGTACTCGGCGGCCATCCAGCCTGCCAGCCGCGATTCGAGCACGAGCTCATCAGACTTCCGTGCAGTCGCACGCAGCCGTTTATCGAGGTCGCGGTCGATTTGGTCGTCTTCTTCGGCGAGACGGTTCAACTCAAGTGGCGTCATCTCTCGCTCGGCGGCGAGGTCACGGAAGATATCCCCTCCGGAGACGTGTTCGTACCCCAATACATCCGCCAGCGTGGCCGCAAGCGTACTCTTGCCGCTTCCGGCTTGACCGGAGACGGTAATCAACATACTCTACGTCTGAATGTCGGCCTAAAAGAGGTTGCGAGTTCGCCTCGTCTCTGCGTGAACTGGGTCCAGAACGCAGTTCTATCCGTCCGTCCTTGTCTGACCCCTCGGACAGTATCGATAAGACAAGATAGACAGTCTGGCGCGGTGTGACTGGCCTCTCAGCGCTCGGACACTGGTTCGAGAGCCCACCATACTGTTCAGCACTCTTCTCTCTGTCTCGGTCGTCGTTCTCATCCGGCGGGTCAATGTGCTCTTTTTAGGGTACAGTACCGTGTCATCCAAGACCATACAGGACGTTCGTGAGACTGTTGCCGGGCCTGAAATCGTCGACTGTTTTGGTGCGGTTCTTCCCTAATTTATGACCAGCGAGTCGGGGCCACTGCTTGTCTCTTTTCGGAGATGTTCTATGTCTCTAAGGCGACTGACCGCAGAGTATACAGCACAAGGCTAGCCAATTATCTTCTTTGAATACTCCTTGATAACGTATGCAGGGGGTCCAAACGGGGGGTAGAGCAATCTCGCCAGTCATCGGAGTCGTATTACTCGTCGCAATTGTGGTCGCTCTCGCAGCCGGTGCAGGTGCGATGATATTTTCCCTGACCGACGAAAGCGACCCACAACCCAACGCTCGACTCTCGCTTGAGCCAACCGATGACGCCAACGGAACGTTCGTGCTTAGACACGCCGGCGGCGCAAATCTGACTGGGGCCGAAACGCGGCTTATCGGTGTTGTAAGTGAGGATGCGCTTCTTGACGAACAGTTTGTCGCAGGCGAAGAAATCAAAGTCCGTCCAGTCACTGATGAGGTCACATTGGTCTGGTACGGCGAGAACACCGACCACGTCTTGCAGCGGTTCGATGTCGAACCGAGTTCGCTTCTGTACGACCCAACCGAAATCGACAACCGGTGTGACTGGGTGGCGGACGATGTCAAAGCCAATGGCGATCTGGATATGAGTGATGATAAAGGCATCTGCAACGTCAAAGAAGATCTCGACACAGCGATAGATGATGTCAACATCGACTTAGATTCGGGTTCTGCACTGATTGGGAATCTCGATACTGATGGTGATGTTGACCTCGATTCCTCTGATGTCGTCGGCTCTATTACGTCTGATGCGGACGATATTACAATCACGAGCAACAGCAACGTCTACGGCGATATCGTCGCCCAATCCGACACGAATATCGACATTGATGGCAACTCGTATGTCGACGGTGCTGTTGTCGTCAACGACGGCAGCCTGAGTCTGGACAACGTTAGCATCGACGGCCACGTTTACGCGGACGATTCGGACTTTCCCGGTAGTTGTCCGGATACAACAATCGGGCCGAGCGACACATCGTGTTCCGAGTACGACCCGCGAGACCCTGACGATTACTAGCTGTACGGAGGCGTTCGCTGGATATATTACCGCATATCCTCGCCGCCGTTGACGTTCAGTGTCTCACCAGTGACGAACGTGGCGTCTCGGAGGTATGCGACTGCTTCGGCAATATCCTCTGGTTGGCCGTAGCGTTCGACCGGAATCTCTGCTAACTCCTTGGATTTTTCTTCTTCGGTCCGGTCTGCGGTCATATCTGTCTCAATATGCCCGGGTGCGACTGCGTTGACGCGGATATCCGGGGCAAAATCACGTGCGTGTGTCCGGGTGAGTGTAACCAGTGCACCCTTCGAGGCAGCATAATGGCACTCAATTGGCGCACCCGTATGGGCCAGAATCGACGAGATGTTCGTGACAGACGGGTCGTCGTCTGAGGCGTTGAGGTGTGAAAGAGCAGCCTTCGTGACGTTGAACGCAGAGTTGACGTTTACATCCATCACGTTGTCAAAATCTGCCGGCGAAAGGTTCTCTGTGTAGACGTGTTGGTCGATACCTGCGTTGTTCACGATGTGGTCTAGGCCGCCAAACGACTCGACTGTTTGCTCAACTAATCCCGCGGCTTCGTCGGGCTCTGATACATCTGCACCGACAACGATAGCTTCTTGTCCGTGTTCCCGAACGATATCTGCGACGGCTTCGGCCTGCTCGTCGCTGGTATGATAGTTGACGGCGACGTTGTACCCGTCAGCGGCGAACCGAATAGCAGTTGCACGACCTAGTCCACGTGATGAACCCGTAACGAGTGCTGCTGGCATAGCTATAGCCACGATGCCCCGGGACTTGCAGGTTTTGGAAGCATAACGGTCGCGTGTTAGCGGCGCTTCTTGCCGCGGCGGGCCGAGACGGGTGCGTCCTCACCAAACGAGCGTTCACAGCTTGGACATACCCCTTCCTCATAGAAGATTGTCGGTCCCTCTCTGCGTTCTGGATTCCAGCGGACGAGATAGCCACACGCTTGACAGCGGGTTGTCTGGCGCGCCATAACTGTTATCGGTTGCCTGCCCGCTTAATCGTATCCCCCAAAAGAAAAAATAGAACAATTAAACAGTAGGGGTGCCTAAGCTTATGTATGGTAATGGAAATCGACCGCGAGTGCCCTAAGTGTGGCTCTTCGGGCTTTTGGCGGATGGCAAGCACCAATGTGCACATCGGTGAGAAAGTAAAGTGGAGTTGTAACGAGTGTGAGTATGGCTTTGTCACTATCGACGAGACTGTCGATACGGCGACGGCCTAAACTGCCAGTACAGACCTGCACTGATTCGAACAATGACTGAACCTATCGATGTCCTTCTCGTCGATGAAGACGAGGAAACACTCGGCCTCACACAGACCTTTCTGGAACGCAAGAGCGACCGTATTGTCACTGAAACTGAAACAAATCCCACACAGGCACCCGACCGCGCCGTTGAGGGTGGCTTTGACTGCGTCGTCAGCGATTATCGGATGCCCGAACTGGATGGTCTCGAACTGTGTACAGCAATCAATGAACGGACCGAAATGCCGTTTTTCTTGTTTACTGGAGCATCTGTCGACGAAGAGTCACTCAGTGACGCAGTCACTAGTTGCGTTGGAAAGGGTGCCGGTACCGAACACTACGATACGCTCGTCGCAGATATCGAAGCGGCGTTCGAGTAACTGTCTTACTCCTTATCAAGGGCCTGCCACGAGAGCCGTGGGCTTCGAGCAGCGCCAACTTGGTCGATACGCTGGGCAGCCGTTCGTTGGGGTGCGGCTTCGAGGGTCTCGTCGTCTTCGCTTGCGACCGCGTTGAATGCAGCAGCAAGCTGGTCGAGTGTTCGTTTGTTCTCTACCTCTGTTGGCTCGGTCATCAGTGCCTCGTCGACAATCTCGGGCCATTTTGTCGTTGGTGGATGGACGCCGTAGTCGAGCATTCGCTTTGCAGCGTCTGCGGCGTCTTGGTCGTCTGCGCTTGCGACGAACTCGTGGTGGAACGGCCCGAACGGAATTTCGAGGTCGACTTGATCGGCGAGATAGTTGGCGTTCAGCACTGACTTGGCGCTGGCGTCGAGCAGTCCCTCGTCGCCCAGTCGCCTGATGTACGCCGCCGCTCGGAGAAGGACCAGCCAGTTCCCGCCGAACCCGTGAATCTTCCCGATTGTCTCCGCTGGCTCGTAACGCTCGTACCCGTCGTCTGATCCACGGATGTGTGGCGTCGGGAGGTACTCTGTGAGGTCTTCGCGGACCCCTACCGGCCCTGCACCGGGGCCGCCCCCGCCGTGTGGCGTCGCGAATGTTTTATGAACGTTATAGTGCATGATGTCAAAGCCCATATCGCCCGGTCGTGCACGACCAAGCAAAGCGTTGAGGTTTGCCCCATCGTAGTAGAGCAGGCCGCCAACGTCGTGGACCATCTCCGAGATTTCGACGATATCGCGCTCGAAAAGACCGAGGGTATTGGGGTTTGTCAGCATGAGAAGGGCGGTATCCTCACTGATTGCGGCCTCCAATGCGTCGAGGTCGACTCGACCGTCTTCCCCGCTTGGCAGTTCGACCACGTCAAAGCCTGCCATCGCTGCACTGGCGAAGTTTGTCCCGTGAGCACTGTCTGGGATGATGATTTCTGTGCGGTCGTCGCCCTCGTGGTAGGCCTGTGCGATGAGGACACCGGTTAACTCACCTGCCGCGCCTGCTGGTGGCTGGAGCGTAACCGCGTCCATGCCGCCGATTTTGGCAAGATGTTCTTGGAGCGTGCCGTAAACACCGAGGACCCCTTGGAGCGTTCTGTCTTTCCGGTCGGGATGGACACCCGCATCTGGTATGGCCGCGACATCCTCCGCAAATTTGGGATTGTACTTCATCGTACACGAGCCAAGCGGGAACGGCCCAGTCTCGATGCCATAGTTCATCTGCGAGAGACGCGTGTAGTGGCGGGCCAGCTCCGGTTCTGAGAGGTCCGGCAGTTCGAGACTGTCGCGTGTCAGGTCATCGGGCAGCGGCGTGTTCACAGACACCTCGTGGCTATTTTTCTCCGAGAGCAGGGGTTCATACCGGTCGCCGTCGGTCCATCGGGCTTGGTCGTAACCGTCTTGCCGGTCGTTCTGTTGTCGGTCCGAAGTAGGTGTATCGTCGTTCATTGCGTAACCTCCTGGAGTGTGTCAACAAACTCATCGACGGCCGACTCGTTGGTTTCGGTCACACATATTTGGAGCAGGTTGTCGTCGATAGCGTGTACGCCAAAGCCTGCATCGGCCAGCTCCGACTCAAGCGTGTCGGCAGAGTGGTCTGTCCGTGCCACGAACTCGCGGAAGTGATGGCGCTCGTGGACCGGTGCAGTGACACCAGCAACGTCGTCAACTTGCTCGGCAACAGCCGTGGTTCGTTCAATGCAGTCTGTGGCGGTTTCAACGAGACCTTCTGGGCCGAGTGAGGCTGCATGAATTGCAGCCCGAAGCGCAACCCACGCCTGATTCGTGCAGATGTTGCTTGTCGCCCGCTCGCGACGGATATGCTGTTCACGAGTCTGGAGTGTCAGCGTGTATGTCCGTCGTCCGCTCTCGTCTTCGCTTGCGCCGACGAGGCGACCGGGCACCTGTCGGAGGAAATCCTCGCGGGTGGCGAACATCCCAAGCCCCATCCCGTACGCAGTCCCCAGTCCGAGCGTCGCAGCCTCTCCGATAACCACATCGGCTCCAACAGCCGCGGGCTTTTCGAGAACTGAGAGTGCAACAGGGTCCGAACCGAGACAAAAGAGCGCGTCGTGGCTGTCTGCAAGCGAGCCAATCTCGTTGAGTGAGTTCTCTATGACGCCGCGAACAGTTGGTGACTCAGCATAGACCATTACCACGTCGTCGCCGATTGTATCCGACAGTGCTGCTGTATCGACAGCGCCGTCGGCCATCGGGTACGTTTCGACTGTCAGGTCAGCGCCGTCAGCGTAGTTCTCTAGCACGCCCTGCTTGCCCGCGCGGAGTTGCTCAGGAATGAGCACCCGAGCACCGCTGGTTTCTCTGACCCGCGAAGCGAGCGTCGCAGCTTCGCCAAGCGCAGTCGCCGCGTCGTACAGCGAGCAGTTGGCGACACCGAGTCCCGAGAGTTCGACTAACATCGACTGGTATTCGAACAACACCTGGAGAAAACCCTGTGCGATTTCGGGCTGGTACTGCGTGTACGAGGTGAGAAACTCCTGGCGGTCAGCGAGATGGTCGACCAGCGACGGGACGTAGTGGTCGTAGTGACCGCGTCCGAGAAATTCCACGAGGTCGTCGTTTTCACCGAGTACCTCCCGCATTTCCGCTCGTACCTGTTGTTCACTACGAGCGGAGATGCCAAGCTCACCGTCAAATCGTACGTCAGCGGGGATATCGAATAGGTCAGCCTCCTGCTCGACACCGACGGCATCGAGCATTGCGTTTCTCTCCGAGGGTGTATGTGGCGCGTATGGACTGCCAGTATCGTGTGTACCCATTCTAGCTACAGCTTAGGAGTTCCCCTATGGATTCTTTTCGGTTCTTCCCTGTTTTGCTCTTGTGAGGTGATTGTTGGTACTACTGAGCGGTTGTTCCGGAGTCAAAGAGAACAATGGCACCGCGGCAGCAGTGCCCGACACGAATAATTCTGCTAGATCGTTCCTTCCTGAACAAGCCGAGAGAGAACTGCCTGACCACCACGAAAAACTAAGTTCTTATGTGATTTACCAGTCCGTATCTGCTGCTACCGCGGCGCAGATTGAGGCAGTTCCAACCTACCGCTCCGGTCAGACGAGAGCAACCGAATCTTGGTGGTTTCTTTTCACAAAGACTAATTCTCGTGTTCGTCGTTTTCCACCTGTGGTATTGCCGAGGAGCCACTGCAGACGGTCACCATCGACGCCTAACTGATTGGCGATATTCTCCATCCGAGCGACCAGACCTGGGTTGATTTTAATTCCTCGGTTGATGAAGTGTCTCACTTCACAAATTTGCCGTCGGATACTTCTCCAGTTTCTTTGTCAACCTTGTAGTTCATACCACTGAGATTGTACGCTCGAAGTTCACCATCATCATCGAATATGCCAGCATAAGAGTCGTAATACCCTTCTTCTGGGGCTTTCTCTATCCGCCAACGAATTGACCCATCCTTATTGACTGCTATGACATTTTGGTGCTTTTCCGGAAAATCTTCGCCATTTAATTTAAGCCTTATAACCACGAAATCATCGAATGATATATATTCTTCAATCGGGTGATTGAATTCAATCTCCTCACTATTTATTTTTAACACACTATTATTTATAGTTACCATTGTTTATCTTATGAACCTGAATTTAATTCCTGAGTGAGTTCCGATGATTTGTCAAACCAATCCTCCGGTAGATTGGGAAGCTTACTCTTCGGAAGGGTAAATTGTCGTCCACCACCAGCTCCGAAGTCGTTCGTTGCCACTTTCGCTGTTCGCATCGTCGTTCCTGCGGGTATTTCAGCCTTTGCGACTGTGTCGGGTGGATTCCCGGGAATAGCATATCGTGCTTGAAGCTCTGTCGTCGACATTGTGGTAATATCGTCTGTACTACGCAAAAGGAATCGGCCTGCCTTGCTATTTCCTCCCTCGGTATACATTCGATAGAATTCAACATTGTCCGTAAGCGTGAACTCTGTGACAATGGACTGCTCTGGATAAACATCGTCCCAGCTAGGCGGATACTCCTGTTCCTGCACTCTTCGACCAAGATAGAAGTTATCAATCGAGGCCGATTCTTGAATTCGTTCAACACTGTCTAGTCCATACTTGACACTCTCACTACCGACTCCCTGGTTACTCACCACACGAACCCACGACTCACGCAACCCATCGTCTGCGAGTAACTCCCGGGACTGCGCTCGTTTCCCGGAATCCAGTTTGTCGTATTTCTGGGCCACACGCGAGAGATCGCTAGCGCCAATGTCGCTATCGCCGAGCACCTGTCGAAGCGTCTCGGTGTCCAACTCACCGACAAACTAAATTCCACTCCCGTCAGGTGTTTTACTGATGAGTCGAGCGGCTCTTGTCTGACTATCTGCATCTCGCTCATCAACTTTGGCGACGGCTTGTTGAACATCGCCAGCATCGATGGCACCATCTGTGTACTGACGGACCAGCGACTGCCGGAAGGTGCTGGCGTCAGGCCCTTCGATATCGGTGGGTTGGTGGAGCTGGCCCTCACAGTAAACTAATCCTCGTCGATATGTTCGTTCAGTGTCGTCGCTACTTCCTCGGAGCGGGTGACAAACGTTACTTCTTGGTCTTCGATATCCACGCCGTTTGCCCCTTGGGTCGCGAAGAACCGCGCCGCCTGTTCTCGGACATCATCTAAATCAGCATCAATTGCCCGCCGTGCTGTAAAGTATCGAGCCTCGCTATGAATCAAGACGTTTGAAACGACCCTTCCAAGGGTGTCACCGCGTCGTCGATCAGTTCGACGATTTCCATATTCGACTCACAGCCGGGGAAATCGCGCGTGGCGACGACCATGATCGCACCATCATCGAGTTCTTCGATATGCTCGGCCGGTAAATCGAGCAACCACTCGCGGCCGTACGCCTCGACCATCTCAGGCGGGAACAGCATCAGCCACGTCGGGTGCTCGATTTGGTTGTTCGCAAGACTCTCGTCGCTGACTGGTGCTGGTATGTTATACTCCTGTTTTCCTTCTTCGATCCCATCAATTGTCCAATTGTTTATGCCGAATACATATATCGGGTTTATTTTTTGATAGAGGCGGGATATGAACCCAAGATCAGTTCTGAGTTTCTCGGAACCATCATCTGGTGATGTGTATTTATGACCAGGAACGCTGAATACCACGGTTCCTGCATTGGCTAATTCTGATACCATTGGTGATTGAGCAGAATGAAGTCCGCCACTAACAGATCCATACAGTTTGAGACGGTGATCATTTCTTTGAAGATAGTCTGGTTGGCTATTATTATCCAGAAGGTCAATACAGTCCTGAAAATCTCTCTCTTCATCTTTTACTATAAAATATGTGACCAAGCGAGATTTGTCCATACTGTAGTTCTACTATGCAGGTGGAAAAATTTTGGTAGCCTTAGCTACTTACGTCTGGTGATGTCTGGACCTCTATCCATTCATAATCAAGTTCATCACGTAGTTCGTTAGCGAGGCGCTCTGTCCGCAGGTAGACTACCATCCTATCATTATTCAGATCCGCACCATTTGCCCGTCGTGCTGTGAAGTACCTAGCTGCCTGCCCCTCAAGATCTTGTGCGAGCTGTGCTGCATAGTCATCCGGGTCTTCGCTGTCTGGTATTTTTCGGTTCTTCGATTCGTGGTATATCGCGACACCGTCGTCACGATACTCGACCGCATCGAATTCTTTCTGGTTACTCCGAATGGCACTATCAACCAGACTTTCATCCCTGACGTCATACATTTTTTCGGAGATATCTCTAAGTTCCTCGTTTCCAACCTCGGAGAAATCGACATCGGGTTTCCAACTGAGTCGAATTTCATTACCAGCTTCTGACAAGAAACTCCCAACTCGGATTTCTAATGTTGCCCCCTTGACTGGCGTCTGGGAAGCACCTGATGATGGCAAGTCAACGAGATAAGAGCCACTTCCAGCGTCGCCTGATTTCCCTGCGATTCGCACTGCACCCTCAACATTCTGGGCGTCTTCTAGGTCGTCAAGGCCTCTGGCAATCTCTCCGACAACCTCTGTCGCATCACCCGCATTAGGATATATTTGGCCTACCCAGTTATTCGGTGACAGGTGGCCACGTGAATACTCTTGAACAAGGCCAACTCGGACTTGACCAGCGAGATTATCTGGAAGCGCGGTTCCACTCGTATCAAGGGTCATCCCAAGCACGTCATCGATGGTGGAGCTACTGGCATCTGCGAGGAACTCGGCACCACCTTCTCCGCTGGTTCGTCGGACCAACAGCGCTGCCCGCTGCTTTTTCTGGCTATCATCTAGCGCTTTAATCGTGTCAACAACCTCCGCTGCATCGATGGACCAGACATTTCCATTGTTAGCAACTGAGGTTTTCAGTGCGCGACGGAACCGATCACCGTCGATACAGTCGTCTCCAGCCATCGTCTTGACAGCGGCTTCACTGCTCCCGGCGACAGCACAGCCTATCGAGAAGAAATCTGAGACGATCTCCTGATCGAAGTCTGTGAGCAGTTGCACGGAACTGCCGTCAGGACTCTCAGAGATGAACTGCATCGCCTGGACCTGCGCGTCACCATCGAGATTCTCCACTTTCTGGATGGTCTGTTGGATATCGGCTGCGTCGACGGCACCCTCGGCGTGCTGGCGGACTAGCGACTGCCGGAAGGTGCTGGCGTCAGGCCCCTCGATATCGGTGAGTTGGCGGACTGCCGAGTCGTCCAACTCACTCAACAGCCGGAGTGCCTGGCCGTCAGTCTCGATGACCAACTGTTTGGCGCGCTGGGCGTTTACACCCTCAAGATTGTCGATGCGACGAACACCGCGATTGATATCACGCGTTCGGACAGCACCATCACCACCGCGGAACACTGCCTGGCGGTAGGACTCGTCGATTTCGTCGGTACCTTTCGAGAGTTTGTGGAGCGTTTGGGTATCGAGCTCTTCACTGACAACACCGCGGCGTATCGCGGCTCCGGCGGTTCTCGCACCATCAATCAGTCGGCGTGCGCCGGCTTTTGTCAGGTCTTTCGTCCGGATGAGTGTGTCACGGACTCTGAACTTCGTGTTTTCAACAACGCGGTTTTTAGCATAGCTGGCTCGCCGTGCGGCCGAGACTGCTCTCCTGAGACGACTGTCACTGAGACTACTGACGAGGTCGCTGAGTCGCTGCGAGGATTTGACTGCTCTGGTGACCTGCGCCCCCGGCGAGAGCATCTGCACCGCGGCAAACGAGATGTAGCCTTTGAACCAGTTGACGCGATAGCTTTCGTAGCGGGTGGATTGATCGTCTGCATCGTATGGATTGTTCTGCTCTTGTTGCTCGTCGATTTGGCCGGGGATCTTGTCGATGTTGTCGATAACTTCCAGAATCCGCGTCATCGCCTGGACGTATTCCACCGGATCGTTCAGGAACGCGCGTATCCCGGCAACGCTCTCGCCAGCACCGGCTAGGAAACCTGACTGCAAGGCCAGGTACCGCGCGATAACGTCACCAGCCAACCCACGATCGGCGAGTTCGTCAGCAGCCATCGCAGGCAAGTTCCCTCGTTCGATTGCAACCGTTCTGGCGGTATTGCCATAGCGGTCGCTTGCGCTGACCGACACTTCTGCTCCCTTGAGACTCCCCGCAATTCCTTCCCAGAACCCACTGGAGAACTCACTCTCAATATCGTCCCAATCACTTTCGAGTGGATGCTCCCGTTCGAGTTGCCCGTCTTTCAGTACCTGTGCCTGGCCAAGACCACCGGGATCCTCGAACATCGCGTGCACAGTGTAATCGACTTTTGCCTGGAGTGGTGGTTTGTTCCAGGCCCAGTAGGTGACCGCAATCTCTGGGGGCCGCATATCGAACAGCGTGGGTTGGAGGCCCTCTTCGACAGCAACCTGGTCAGGAATGCCGTCGCCAGTGGTATCGCCGGCCATTGGATTCGTTCCGAGATCATTCTCAGTACCATCACTGAGGCCATCACCGTCTGTATCCGCAACGAACGGATTCGACGAGACTTCTTCCGTCTCGAAGTACTCGTCCTTAATTGCGCCCAGGTCTGGGTCGTCGCTGCTCTGGAGTGCTTCCAGATACTCAATGGAGTCGTTTCGTGCTGCAGTATACTGAATCGGCTGCCAGCCGCTCCGTTCTTTGCCATCATCGAGACCGTCACCGTCTGTGTCCGCACGTGCTGGATGGTCGCCTACCCAGCGCACGCGCGTCTGGAGTAGGGTCGACTCGCCTTCTGAGTCGACTCTCGTCTCGACAGTGACTGACTCACCATCCAACAAGCCATCGCCGTCCGTATCTGGAACCCGTGGATCGGTGTTAATCCGTCGCTCTTCGCCTGTCCCAAGATCTGCCTCACTCACGACCTGCGGAATCGGTGGATTGGCCTCTTCGACTGCATCGGGAAGGCCATCGCTATCAGAATCGACTAATTTGACTCTGTCTTCCTCGACCCGCTCGAATGCATCTGGCAAATCCCTTGGTTCTTCTGCGAAGTAGTAGCCCCCACCAGTGGCGTTTGCAATCTCTTGAAGGACTGCTTCATTGATATTGCTTGTCACTCCAACGGTGTTGATTGTAATTCCGTCTTCAGCCGCACGCTGGGCGGCTGCGACTGGATCTTCAGCTAAGTGCTTCGCATCACCCACGAGAATCATTACCGGCTCATGATCCATGGCGTTGCCCTGGATGAGTGCTTCTCTGCCGCGCTCGATTCCAGCAGTTAGATTTGTTGCGTCGATAGAGACATGGCCACACTGCTCTCTTATATACTCGGAGCTTATCCGTGAAAGCCCCTCTCTTACTGCTTGGGTATCTTGTGTCAGCGGAACTTCAACACAACTCACCGTCGCGAACTGTGTCAGCCCAATTCGCTCGTTCTCGTAGGTAGCGTTCGCAAATTTTCGTGCAGCCTCTTTTGCAAAGGGCAACTTGTCGGGCTCCATGCTGGTGCTGACATCGATTGAGAACATGAAATCGGCTCGCGCCGTCCCACTGCCGTCACTGTCGTTGAGCGACCCGACAACGTGGCGGTCTTCGAGTGTAATTGTCTCTGTCAGCATGCTATTCCATTCTTGGGAGTCGAAGACGGCGAAAAAGGAGAAGTGCTCGACATCCGCCGAGAGCATTCCCGTCTCTGGATTGTACTCCCCGCCAACCTGGGTCCATCCACTCCCATTGGCACGTGTGGGGTCCCACGTGTACATCGAGAGATTCTCGTTAACACTCGCGGGGCTCCCCTCTACCGGCAGTCGGACCGTCGCCTCGGTAATCTCTGTACTGTTCTCGACGCGAACCACCGGACTCGCCCGGAACGCAGTGTCGTTCTCTGACGTCTGATCTTCAATCGAGATATCGTCCTCGATGAGGCCGGGACCTTCGACATCCACGATTGCACCGGACTCGTCGTCTTCGACTTCAACTTCGACTTCCTCGTCAGGAGCGGGGCGATCCGGGATAACGTTGCTCTCGTCGATGGACATCTCAAGCGTTTCCTCGACGGTTCGCTCACAGTTGCCCAGGGTAACGCAGACGCCAAGGAAGGGCTGACGTTGGGATGTCGCTGACACGGTAACCGTTCTGTTCGCGAGGTCTTCACCGAGAGGGATATCGACTGTCGCACGCGCACTGGTGTCTGCCATGGTGCCACCGGTCAGACTCACCGTCCGCGTCTCGCCATTCTCAAACGAGAGTGTTGCGTTCTCGTATCGATGAGGCCGAATATCCGACAAGGAGATGTACACGGGCGTCTCGTAGGTACCGTTGGTCTCGATGGCTGGCCCGTGTTCGAGCGAGAGCCCTGGGTCGACGGCCTCTTCGACGGTATCGAGTGCAATCTGGGAATGTTCCCAGGCGAGGCGATAGTGCCAGATTGCTGAGGTCGACGAGCCAGAGCTGTCGCCCCAGTCACGCTCGGCTGCGGCATTATCTAGTGCGACTTCAGCCTGTGTATATAAGAACCCACCAAGTTCGTCTTCGTGGGCACGCACGGTCTGTTGTGCCTGGTAGTGAGCGAGCGCGGCGCTGACGTTGCTGGCCGTTTCAATCTCGGTTGCGGCGGCGTCGAGAGCGGTCTCGTTAGCACCAAGAACGAGAAGTTCGTTCAGCGACGAGAGCGTCTGTTCCTGATAATACAGGGCATCAGTCGAGTCAGCAAAAAAGCCGGCACGATACTCGTCGATAGAACTGTTGAGCGCGTCGATCGCGTCATGCTTGACGGCTTCAGTAAAGTCATCACTCGTGTTGAGTCCGGCAATCATCGTCCGTGCGTTCCGAAGTAGTGCCACGGTCGAGTTGGCCTCGATTTCTGGAATCGTGATGTTCTGTTCGAGTGAGTGCGTCTGTGTTTGAGTGATAACAGTCCCTTCTTGTATGTCGTCGTAGGACTCGGTCGCGTTCGTTCGGTTTGTTGATGCTGTGACGACTGTGTTTGACTGGCTCCATGTTGAACCTGTAGAGACAGTGTCCTGTTGCGTGCTCGACTGGGCAGGTGGTTGTGAAGCCACCCCAGCAGCCAACGCGGGCGATGCGATCATCGAGAGAACCAACAGCAAAGCAAATGACACAGCAATTGCTTGCTGTCGTAGTCTACTGTCAGCAGATGAATTCATTATCACAAAAGTCTCTGATTCGGTATTATATATATATATATTCTTATACAAATAAGTAAATTATAAATCGTCATAGATGGATCTTGACGAGGTCTTTAGTATGATACTGGTTAGTATACAGATCTCAAATACGTATACGCTCTTAGACAAGAGATTGTTGGTTGCATCATAGCACTGTTTCGAGGATGGTTTTGAGTGCTTCTTCGCCGGGTTTTCGGCGGACGTGTCTTCGGTAGATGTAACGTTCTGAGGTAGGGTGTACACTTGTATTTAGAGACTTCTCGATGCGGCGAGATCCCCTGTCGCGCCAGCAAACCTGTGCCGGCAAATTTGCGGCCCGATGTTCCGAGACGAACGCTTTTTACCGGAACACGCTTTGCCGGGTGGCGCGGCCCCAACCACCTCTTGCCGTTGTGACTTCCAGTTACTGCTCCGACTCACCAACAATCCGTTACAAAAGAGCGTTCTTATCTTGCTGTTAGACCATTCTCGGGCGAACGGACTAGTTTTGTCAGTAGAACACAGCAACGTTTGCTCCCTCAACGACTCGTCTCTCTCCGTCCTAACTCGCAGGGTTTATTTGCACGCTGAGCGGAAGTTGTCGTACTATGAGCGACAACGACAACAAGGTCGGGAGTGCCGGCCGGTTTGGCGCACGCTACGGCCGCGTTGCCCGACGGCGCGTCGCGGAAATCGAAGCGCAGATGGAAAATGCCACCGTCGATGGCGACGATGTAAAACGCCTTGGCACTGGTATCTGGGTTAACGAAGAGACCGGCGAAAAATTCACCGGTGGCGCATACAGCCCCGAGACGCCGGCTGGCGAGACAGTCACACGCTCTATCAGCGCAGCGCTGGGAGAGGAAGAGGACGAGGAATGAGCTACAAGTGCTCCCGCTGCAAGCGCGACGTGACGCTCGATGAGTACGGTGGTGTACGCTGTCCGTACTGTGGTCACCGCGTCCTGCTGAAAGAGCGGAGCCGCGACATCAAAGAAGTCAGCGTCGAGTAGTGACTCGCGACCGCCACGACACTGTTCTCACGCTCGACTACGCCTCTATTGAACAGGCCCGCCGAGTTACACGAGCAATCGAGCCGGAAATTGGCGATATTGATGACGACCGGAGCAGCGTTTCGTTCTCTCGACACGGTGGTCGTCTTGAGATTCATATTGTTGCCAGCGACAGCGTTGCACTCCGGGCGAGCGTGAACACGTGGCTCTCGCTGGTGGATGTTGCCGAACGAGCAGGCAACGTTGCCTAGCATAACTCGGCCCCTGAGAGATGAGATGCGCAGGTTTAACAGTCCGGGTCCCAACGTGCCAGATATGCAAGGAAACCTTCCCCCGGAAGCACAAGAAAAGCTCGAAGAACTGCAGGACCTTCAGGAGACAGCACAGGAGGTCGCCACGCAAAAACAGCAGGCGGAGACACAGCTCACCGAGTCCCAGACGGCGCTTGAAGAAATCGAGAACATCGACGGAGAGACGCAGATGTACCGGAACGTCGGCGAACTGCTCGTCGAGACCGAGTACGAGGAAGCCAAAGACGAACTCGAAGAGAAAGTCGACAGTCTCGAAGTCCGCGTTGAGACCCTCGACAAGCAAGAAGAGCGTGTCCAAGACCAGTTCGAAGAGCTTCAGCAAGAACTCCAGCAGATGCTCGGCGGCGCAGGCGGCGGTCCGATGGGCGGCGCTGGCGGCGCATAATTACTGTCTATGACAAACGATTCGGGCAGTTCGAACGCCGATTCAGCGCAGACAGAAATCGACGACGAGGTTGTCGTCGAGACTGCGGCCGAAGCGGCGGAATCGGTTATCTTCTCTCGGTACGACAGGTCAGCAGTCTCGGATGTTGACATCCATGTTACGTTCGAAGACGAGATGTTGGAGGTCGATATCTACCTGGACGCGCCGGAGGGACGCAAAGACCCAGAACAGGTTGTAGATGATGCGGCACTGGCCGCAAAAAGTGCGGTTGACGACCTACTACTCTAAACTGGACCGTCGGACTCTTTTTGACCCTCGGCTTCTATATTAGACCATGGAACACGAGGCAACAATCGAGGGCGTAGGCGTCGGCGTTGGCGACGATAGTCGGCTCCCTGTCGTTATTTTAGAGGCGCGTGAGCGTCTCGTTCCCATATTTATCAGCGCAGACCAGGCCCAGTCGATGCAACTTGCACTCGACGGTGAACCCTTCGAACGACCCTTGACACACGATCTGTTCGTCGAAATGGTCGCCGAGCTCGGTGCTGCAATCGACCGTGTCCGTATCGATGACCTTGCCGACGGAACCTTCTATGCCAAAATCGATATGGAACAGTACCACGGCGGCGAGCGGAAACAGGCTGTTTTTGATGCCAGACCTTCCGATGGTATCGCTCTTGCACTGCGCGTTGACTGCCCACTGATTATCAGCGATGAGGTCATTGATGAAGCTGGAAAGCCACCAGAGGCGTTCGAGTCAGAGCACTCTTCAGGGACGCCGTTTGGTGATGAAAAAACACAGGATGACGACGACCCATTCGGCGATACTGGAGACGGACCATTCTGATGACAGGATACGACTCACTCGTACTTGATTACGATGGCGTTCTCGCGACGGTATTAGACAAAGAAGCCCGAACTGAAGCGTGCTGTCGCGTAGCTTTCGAGGAGTTTCTCGATAGGGACGTGACGCCACAACGGGAAACAGTCCAGAGGCTCTCTCGAAGTGTCACGCCCGAGACAGTCCACACACTCAGCAGGCAACTCGATACGACAGCAGACGCATTATGGGAGTTTCGGGACGACATGCTCGCCACTGTATTGAATGAAGCAACGACTGCAGGGAGAAAACGGCCATACCCTGATGTCGGGGCGCTTGCCGACCTCAAGGTCCCACTTGGTATCGCAAGCAACAATCAGCGTCGTGTCGTTACCCATGGCCTCACAGAGTACGAGATGGTGTCCAAGTTTGAGACGGTTCATGCACGCGAACCACAGTTAGAGAGTCTCCACAACAAGAAACCTGCACCGACATTTCTGGAATCGGCATGGGCTGACCTTGACAGTCAAAACCCGCTGTACGTCGGCGACAAGGAAACAGACGTGTTGGCGGCACAACGCGCCGGGATGGATGTCGCTCTCATCCGGCGAGACCACAACCGTGACCGGAACATTGGGCACGACCCAACTTACGAGGTTTCTTCTCTCGATGCGGTTGTCTCGTTGTTCGAGTCTGGCTGAGTTTGTGTAGCGGCTACTCCGAGTCGGTTGTGTCGCTATCTCTATTTTCGAGAATCACACTGTCACCGACAGAAACACCGTCTGCGTTGCCAGCAGGCAGTTCGATAATTCGGTCGGCTCGTGCTATCCCGATGCTTCGCCAGGGATGCATTCGTGAGACACGGACGACCTCGTCACCGTCTAACCAGAGTACATCCAATGCCATACGAACAAACAGCATATGGACGGACTGGAGGGGTGGACCACTCGAAAACGGGAGGAGTGTGCCCCCACCGACTTCCATCACGAGCGCGTAGTTATCGGGCAACGTTGCACGGAGCATCAGTCCGCGTGCGGTTGAGAACAGTGAATCCGCAATGTCGACCTCAGTCGCGAGTATGTTCCTGTTTGCCGACGCTTTCTCGCCGAGTGTGTCATCTCCCTCGTGAACGAGGCGCAGGTCTGCCATGTCCTGTATCCACGATGGCACGGTAAAAGTCTATTTCCCTATTCTGGTCCTACTGTTTCACCACTAATTTGTACTATCAACTAATATTTTGTGTATGAGTAGACAACACGCCCCGGTCACGCCACCAGTTGTGCTGACACTTGCTGGAAGTGATTCTGGTGGTGGTGCCGGAATCCAGGCTGATCTCAAGACTATCGAAGCTACCGGTGGGTTCGGAACCACCGCAATCACCAGCACCACCGCACAGCACACGCGTGGCGTCGAAAGCACATACGTCCTCCCGCCAAGCGAAGTAAGGGCACAGTGTGAAGCCGTTTTCGCTGACTTCGACGTACAGGCTGTCAAGACAGGCATGCTTGCGACTGCAGATATCGTCGAACTTGCAACCGAACAGGTCCAGAACAGGACCGTTCCGTCTATCGTTGACCCTGTCATGGTTGCCACGTCGGGGGACCGTCTGCTTGACCCAGCAGCCGAATCAGCTTACGAGGACCTCATCAGCGTTGCGACACTGGTCACACCCAACGCTGACGAGGCAGAGGTACTGACCGGTATCGATGTCTCGGATACGGAGGGTGCACGCACAGCAGGCGAGCGGATAGTCGAGATGGGAGCAAACGCGGCGCTAGTCAAGGGCGGACACATCTCCGGCCCCGAAGTTGCTGACGTTCTTGTCACTGAGTCTGATGTCGAGACGTTCGTCCATACGCGGGTCGATACCGAGAGAACACACGGCTCTGGCTGTGCGCTTTCAGCGGCGATTGCAACCCGTCTTGCTCACGGTGAGAGTCTTTCACGGGCGGTCAGCTTCGGGACAGAGTTGCTCGAACAAGCTGTCCGGTACGGCCTCGATGTCGGTGAGGGACCCGGAACGGTCCATCACCTCGTCGACTTGCGGAATCAGGCTGCGCGGGAGCCAACTGTCGAAGCCGTCCACGATGTAGTCACGCAACTCACCGAACGAGATATTTCGTGTCTCGTTCCCGAAGTCGGAATGAATGTCGTCGGTGCGACACCGTACGCCGAATCCCCTGCTGAGTGTGCGGCTGTCGAAGGAAGAATCACACGGACACTCGACGGAGTGAACCCGAACCGCGGCGTCAGGTTCGAGGCGTCGAGTCACGTTGCTCGGTTTCTCCTCGCTGCCCGCGAGTACGAGCCATCGTATCGGTTCGCGGTGAACTGCCGGTTCGATGAGCGGGTCAAGGAAGCACTCGACAGCTTCGAATGGACAGTCGGCCACTACAACCGGAGCGAACAGCCCGAGGCAGTCACGTCTGTTGAGGGAAGCACAATGCAATGGGGCGCAAAACAGGCGTTCAAAGGGAGAGATTCAGCTCCGGTTGCGGTATACGACCCTGGCGCAGTCGGCAAGGAACCGATAGTCAAACTCTTAGCAGCCGATACGACGACACTGGTCAAGCGGGTTAGGAAGCTGTTGGACTACTATGCTGTCGAGAGCTAGCCAGTACAACACATGTCGTATGAGACCGGCAGTGTCTCACGTGCTTTGTACTAGCTACTGACCAAGCTGACTGTTCTTAATTTCTGTCTGTAGCTCCTCGATTGACGGACGATCTTCGCCTGCAAACGCATCCAGTAAGGCATGTACCTCGTCTCGGGAGACCTTCACGTCCCCGTCCAGCATCACGTCGGCGGGGCGGGTGCGTAACTCACGCATTGTTCCGATAGCAAGCAAATAGGGAATCGCCCAGGCGCTCAGTGTGTTTCCACGACTGGTGGGCATCGTCTCTAGCCACGTGCGGGCTTCGTCGGTGTACTTCTTTGCCCGTGAGACAAGCGAGTTGATAACTGGAGTGAATGCCTCACCCGCTGTCTCGTCTCCAATATCCTCGTGGTCAAGCCCATGGCGGTCAAGCAACTCGCTTGGAACATAGACGTTGTTTTCCTCGTCGTAGTCGACAGACACGTCTTTGGCGACGTTGACCAACTGCAACAGCAACCCAAATGACGAGGCGACGTCATAGAGTTGTTCTTGGGTGCGCTCTGGGGCGTCCCGAGCAACTAGTCCAGTGACCAGATGACCAACGGTCCCGGCGACGTACCAGCAGTATTCTTCGAGTTCATCGACTGTTTCGATACGAAGGCCTCCGTCCGCTGCATACCTATCGATGAACATCCCCATCCCATCTATCATTTCAAGTACTGCTGGCCGTATCTCATCTTGTGACTCCTCGGGAAGTGCAGCGAACGTCTGTAGCAGCCGGGGCGTCTCAGCCACAACACGCCAATCCGCTGACGGCGACGCTGGAACCCACGCCTCGACTTCATCCATGAACGCATTGAGGCTGGCGTTGTCACCCGACTCAAGGGCATCACGATAGAGATTTAACAACTGCACCTGTTCGCTTGCAGGAATAGAATCACTATCTTCGACCGTATCAGCAACACGACAGAGAAGATAGCCAACACAAATCTCACGTGCCAGTGGCTCTTCGAGTTCGGAGATAGTGAGTGCGAATGTCCGAGAAACATCGCCGACTACCTCGTAACACCACTCGAAGTCGGGCTCGACCGCTGGTGAAGCATTATCTCTCACTAGTAATACGATAGGTCGAATTCTGTAAAAAATGCTGGGGAGTATCACTCCGCTATAACTGTAGTTCGTCGAGAAATTTTGACTGTGCAGCTTTAAGATGTTCCGTGAATGTCGACAAGCCAACGTCGAGTGCTTCTACAACCTCACGAGCGTTTGCCACGCGTAGGGTAATCAACATACCCCCCGTTGTAGGCCGTCTGTAACACTTCGCGCTGGCGGGCTGTCAGTCGTCGGGCATCAACTAGACTGATTTGGGTCTCCTCTTCGTTGGCTCGCTCGGCGAGCAGATACTCGAGACGTACGTCACCGAATCGGTCTGTAACCTCTTGGAAACTCTGTCAAAGCCCGAACAAACCACGGGTATGGAGGGTTATGTGGAAGTCGCCCTCGACTGTGTGACCCTCGCTTACCGGCTCAACTCCCTGTTGGATAAACTCACAGATGCACAGGGCTGAACTGCTACGGTCGAACTCGTAGACACGCTGTGTCCCATAATCGAACACCTCGTCGAAGTAATCATCCGTGCCGTCCGGAAGTCTGTTATCAGCAGTGAACTGGTCTGTGACACTCTCCTCGGTGGCCTCTGTCCCGCAATCTCAGTCAGCGACCTTTCCATGCCAGTTGAGGCACTCGCGACGGGACAGTCATCCGGTGTTTCGAACACCAGACCCGCTCGAATCCCGTTTCTATTGCCATCTCTGGACGTTTCTGTCAAATAACAGTTCGCCTGTTCCTTCCGTGTAAAACAGGCATGCCTCGAAGGGAGAACGCATAGGATGACGGAGCGTGAACAGCGACGCATGCACTGTCAAAACTTTGTCGACCGACTTGATGATATACTACAAACGGACGCCTACGCCGACCTTGACGCGAGTGCGAACGGGTTACAGGTCGGCCCAGCCGACCAGACGCTTTCGAATGCGGTGTTCGCCGTTGATGCCGCTGTCGAGACAATCGAGCGCGTGGCCGACAGTGGTGGCGACATCCTTGTCACTCATCATGGGCTTTCGTGGGGCGGTATCGAGCGTGTTACGGGTCGACAGTACGCGCGGATTGCCCGGCTCATTGACAACAATATCGCACTTTATACGTCTCACCTTCCCCTCGACGGTCAACAGGAACTCGGGAACGCGGCCGGTGTCGGTGACGTGCTTGGAGTTGAACAGCGCACTCCGTTCGGTAAGATTGGACCGGAATACATCGGTCAGCAAGGCAGACTCACCGAGGAACAAACAATCGGCGCAGTTCAAGAAACACTCCAGTCGGAACTCGACACTGGCGGTGAAGCTGTTCAGGTGCTTGAATTTGGCCCAGAGACTGTTCGTGATGTGGCAATT
This sequence comes from Halovenus rubra, assembly GCF_026586665.1. Lineage (GTDB taxonomy): Archaea > Halobacteriota > Halobacteria > Halobacteriales > Haloarculaceae > Halovenus > Halovenus rubra. The sequence goes on along the minus strand of NZ_JAODIY010000013.1, from coordinate 314,352 downwards.
GTCACAGGAAGTGGAACCGACTGGCTTGACGAGGCCATCGACTGCGGTGTCGACGCGCTTGTGACTGGCGAGGGCAAACAGCAGGCGTACCACAGAGCGCGTGAGGCAGGCATCCATGTGGTCCTTGCCGGCCACTATGCGACCGAGACGTTTGGCATCCAGTCGCTCGCTAACCGTGTTTCAGACTGGGGCGTCGAGACAACAGTTCTCGACTGCCCCACAGGTCTCTGAGCAGACTAGGGCCGGCGACTTGTTGCTGGTCAGAGTACCCGATTTGCCCGCAGTTACAGAGCGAAACAAACGGACAGTTATCTCGACAAACGATCCGCTGACAGGGCCAAACAACTCACTGCGGAGACGTGCGAGAAGCTTCTGGCACAGTCTATGACCAGACCCTAACACGCCGTTCGTTGATAGCCGTCCACACTAGGGGTGTGGAACGTCTCCTCAGACACCTGCCATCTGACGGTTCCTGTCCGATAGTCGCCAGACCGCGAACGTTTTTATCCGGGAGGCCGAACAGCGGGCAACATGAGCCAGCGCGAGCTCGGGGACTACGGCGGTGGAAATCCGGAAGACCGCCCGGCTGAAGAGGCACAGGCGGTTGCCGGAAACGGTGGGTCAGACGCAACCTACGTTGACACCAGTGACGCGCTGTTCCCCGATGTCGAGGAAACTGTCGATATCGCAGTGATGCAGGTTGATTATACAATCGAAGGGAGTGGCGACGACGAACACCCAATCGTCCACGTCTTCGGGCGAACTCCCAAACAGGACCTCATCCACGTTCGGGTACGCGAGTTCCAACCATACTTCTATGCTCCTGCCGAAAACGTCACTGAAGGCCGGTTGATGGAGTATGACCGAATTACTGGCTGGGACAAAGTTGACGAGGAGGGAGAACCGTTCGAGTCAATTCGCGGCCAACGACTGGTCAAAATCTACGGGCAAACACCTCGTGACGTTGGCCAGATCCGTGATGAGTTTGACCACTACGAGGCTGACATACTCTTCCCTAACCGTCTGCTTATCGACAAGGATATTACCAGTGGAATTCGCATCCCAAAGCGCGCAATTGAGACCGGTCGGAACCGGCTGACACTCCGTGCTCATCACGAGGAAATCGAAGCTGTCGACGTTGACGCCGACCCGCGGGTAAACACGTTTGATATCGAGGTAGACGACCGCTCGGGGTTCCCCGAAGACGGTGAGGAGCCGATTATCTGCCTCGCTAGCCACGATTCTCTGGACGACGAGTACATCCTCTGGCTGTACGAGGCGCCCGACGGAAACGACGCCCCTGACGTACTCGCCGACTACGACCCAATCGAAACTGACAGTCGACAAAAGCGCGACGGTGAAGCGAATCTCTCTGTCGATATCCGCCGGTACGGAACCGAAGAGGAGATGCTCGAATCGTTCCTCGACTATCTCACCAACACTGACCCCGACGTGTTGACTGGCTGGAACTTTGACGACTTCGATGCACCCTACCTTATCGACCGGCTCCAGAACCTCGCAGACGGTACGGACCGGAATCTTGACTTCAACCGACTCTCGCGTGTCGATGAGGTCTGGGATAGCGGGTGGGGTGGGCCAGATATCAAGGGCCGTGTGGTATTCGACCTGCTCTATGCATACCAGCGAACGAAGTTCACCGAACTCGACTCCTACCGGCTGGACGATGTTGGCGAGCGCGAACTCGGTGTCGGAAAAGAACGATATCCCGGAGATATCGGCGATCTCTGGGAGGAAGACCCCGAACGCCTACTTGAGTACAACCTCCGAGATGTGGAGCTGTGTGTTGAACTCGATCGCGAACAGAACATCGTTGCGTTCTGGAACGAGGTCCGCCAGTTCGTCGGCTGTAAACTCGAAGATGCGACGACGCCCGGCGACGCTGTCGACATGTACGTGCTACACAAACTCCACGACAAGTTCGCACTCCCTTCGAAAGGCCAGCAGGAAAGCGAGGACTACGAAGGTGGAGCCGTCTTCGACCCAATCACCGGTGTCCGCGAAAACGTCAGCGTGCTGGATCTAAAGAGCCTGTATCCGATGTGCATGGTGACAATAAACGCTTCCCCCGAGACGAAAGTTGACCCAGAGGAGTACGACGGTGAAACGTACCGGGCACCGAATGGGTCCCGCTTTCGGAAAGAACCTGACGGAGCAATCCGGGAGATGGTCGACGAACTTCTCACAGAACGTGAAGACAAAAAGGCACTGCGGGACGACCACGACGCAAAAACTGCCCAGTACGAGCAGTACGACCGACAGCAACAGGCTGTCAAGGTTATTATGAATAGTCTGTACGGCGTGCTGGGATGGGACCGGTTCCGGCTCTATGACCGGGAAATGGGTGCAGCCGTCACGGCGACCGGTCGAGATGTTATCGAGTTCACCGAACAGGTGACAAACGAACTCGACAAGGAGGTTATCTACGGCGATACCGACTCAGTCATGGTCAGCGTCGGCGATGACGTGACAAAAGACGAGGCAATCGAGCGCTCGTTCGAAATTGAAGAGCGTATCAACGACGCCTACGACGAGTTCGCCCGAGAGGAACTTCACGCCAACGAACACCGGTTCCAGATAGAGTTCGAGAAGCTGTATCGGCGGTTTTTCCAAGCCGGTACGAAAAAGCGCTACGCCGGCCACATCGTCTGGAAGGAAGGCAAAGACGTCGACAATATCGACATTACTGGCTTTGAGTACCAGCGGTCAGACATTGCTCCCATCACCAAGGAGGTTCAAAAAGACGTCATTGAGATGATTGTCACCGGAGAAGATGCTGAGGAAATCAAAACATACGTCCACGACGTTATTGAGGACTTTATGAACGGTAACGTCGACTTGGAAGATGTTGGTGTGCCAGGCGGTATCGGAAAACGGTTGGATAATTACGACACAGAAAGTGCTCACGTCCGGGGAGCCAAATACGCAAACAGGGTGCTCGGAACAAACTTCCAGCGTGGCTCTAAACCCAAACATCTGTACATGGACCGGGTACACGCTGATTTCTTTGAGCGGATTGAACGCAAAGACGATGGAGAGTTGAAACCGGACCCTGTGTACAACGAGTTCAAGCGAGACCCCGATGTTATCTGCTTTGAGTACGCCGACCAAGTCCCCGACGAGTTCGAAATTGACTGGGAGAAAATGCTCGATAAAACGCTTGAGGGTCCGATTGCACGCATTCTTGAAGCACTCGGAATCTCTTGGGATGAAGTCCGGTCAGGCCAGACACAGACGGGATTAGGGCAGTACAGCTGAGGCCCGTAGCTACCGTACAGTTTGCTAATTAGAAACAACGCATCGAATACAGCCCCCAATATCTCGCACATCTACTGAATTCATTTTCATATCAAAAACCATATTTTCGGTTCTGGAAAAATTGCGGTGAAAATGCGAAAGCATTATCACCGTGACGACCATCTTTTCGGATGACCTAATCAAAACAATGGCAGTACTCAAAATCGAGAACTTACAGGCTCAAGTAGCAGAGGAAGATGGAGAGCAGATTCTGCGCGGTGTCGACCTCGAAGTCAAGAGCAACGACATTCACGCACTGATGGGACCCAACGGAAGCGGGAAATCGACGCTGGCGAAAGTCATCGCCGGTCACCCTGCTTACGACGTAACTGGTGGCAGCGTGACGCTCGAACTCGAAGGGAGCGAGTTCGACGAAGACGTTCCTGCCGACCTGGCGGAGTGGGACCTGCTCGACCTTGAACCGAACGAGCGAGCGGCACTGGGTATCTTCCTTGGCTTCCAGTACCCTGCCGAAATCGAGGGTATCACAATGGTGAATTTCCTCCGGACGGCGCTCAACGCCAAGCTCGAAGAGCGCGAGGAGCTCTTCACGGATGAAGACGAGGAAGTTGAAGCTGAGGACGAAGACGATGCTGGCTACGAGACCTCCCCGATGGAGGGGCCACAGGACGAGGGTGAAGTCGGCGTCGCCCAATTCCAACAGATCCTCCAAGAGAAAATGGAACAGTTGGATATGGATGAAAAGTTCGCCAGCCGTTACCTGAACGCCGGCTTCTCGGGCGGCGAAAAAAAGCAAAACGAGGTTCTCCAGGCAGCGATTCTGGAGCCGGAAATTGCAGTGCTTGACGAAATCGACTCCGGGCTGGACATCGACCGACTCCAAGATGTCTCCAACGGCATCAACGCGCTGCGTGACGAGCAGGGAACTGGTATCCTCCAGATCACCCACTATCAGCGCATCCTCGATTACGTCGAGCCCGATTACGTCCACGTAATGCTCGACGGTAAGATTGCAAAGAGTGGCGGTGCCGAACTGGCCGAGAAACTCGAAGACGACGGCTACGACTGGGTTCGCGAAGAAGTATACGAGACGGCCTAACGCGATACGATACCAAACACTACTGATACACTATGAGTTCAGAAGACCTCCAAGAAACTGACACTGAAGCCCGATTCGAGTTCAAGAAAGAAGAAAAGTCGGCGTTCAAGTCCGACAAGGGGCTGACCGAGGAAACCATCCGAGTCATCTCTGAGGATAAAGATGAACCCGAGTGGATGCTAGAGCGTCGCCTCCGTGCGCTGAACCTGTTCAAGGAGATGCCAATGCCGACGGACTGGCCCGGCCAGCCCGACCTCTCGGAAATCGAGATTGACGAAATTGTCCCCTACATCCGCCCGGACATCGAAACCCGTGGCGGCGTCGATGACTGGGAAGACCTACCCGAAGAGATTCAGGATACGTTCGACAAGCTCGGTATTCCCGAGGCCGAGAAAAACGCACTTTCCGGCGTCGGTGCGCAGTACGAGTCCGAGATTGTCTACCAGAACATGAAAGAGCAGTGGGAAGATAAGGGCGTCATCTTCATGGACATGGACCGGGCTGTTCAAGAACACCCGGAAATCGTCCGTGAACACTTCATGACTTCCTGTGTTCCCCCGAGTGACAACAAGTTCGCCGCACTCCACGGCGCTATCTGGTCGGGCGGTTCGTTCGTCTACGTTCCCGAAGACACGACCGTCGAGATGCCCGTACAGGCATACTTCCGGATGAACAGTGAAGGAATGGGACAGTTCGAGCACACCCTCATCATCGCCGAAGAGAACTCCGAAGTTCACTACATTGAGGGCTGTTCAGCGCCGAAATACTCCGCCTTCAATCTTCACTCCGGTGGTGTCGAGGTGTTCGTCGGCGATAACGCTCACGTCCAGTACTCCACGGTCCAAAACTGGTCGCGCAACACTTACAACCTGAACACGAAACGCGCCATCGTCGAGAGTGACGGGACGATGGAGTGGGTTTCAGGTTCGATGGGTTCGAAAGCGACGATGCTCTACCCGAGCACCATCCTCAAAGGCCCCGGTGCGACGGACAACCACATCACGATTGCGTTCGCTGGCGAAGGCCAGAATATCGATACCGGCGCAAAAGTCTACCACAACGCGCCGAACACGCAGTCAACAATCGAGTCCAAGTCCGTCGCCAAGGACGGCGGCCGGACCAACTACCGCGGTCTTGTCCACATCGCAGACGGCGCAGAGAACTCTTCGACGGCAGTCGAGTGTGACGCGCTGATGTTCGACAACGAGTCGACATCGGATACGATGCCGTACATGGAGATTCAGGAATCGAACGTCCACGTGGCCCACGAGGCAACCGTCGGAAAAATTGGTGACGAGGACGTGTTCTACCTCCAGTCGCGCGGTCTCGACGATGATGACGCAAAGCAGATGATTGTAAACGGCTTCATCGAGCCGATTACCGAGGAGCTTCCCATCGAGTACGCAGTCGAACTCAACCGGCTCGTTGAACTCGAGATGGAGGGCTCGCTCGGATAACCCCGAGGTGACTTCCATGAGTACGCAAGTACACGCAAATCTGACAGAAGAACAGGTAACAGAAATCAGCGAGTCCCTCGGCGAGCCAGAGTGGCTTCTCGAAACGCGCCTCGAAGCGTTCGAGGCACTTGAGGGCCTGGAGATGCCTGATGTCATCCGAACTCCCGGTCGAGACTGGACGAATCTCGATTCGCTAGATTACGAGACGCTCGTCGACCCGCTTGACTGGGCACAGGAGAAAGACCGCGTTGACGCCGACGGTGTCGACGTACTCTCCTGGGAAGAGGCACTCGACGAACACGGTGACCTCATTGAACAGCGGTTTGGCAGTGTTATCGACACAGAGCGGAACTATCTGACTGCACTCTCGACGGCACTATTTAGTGCCGGAACGGTCGTCTACGTCCCTGAAGGCGTCACCGCTGAAGACGTGACGATTCGGACCGAAATGAACTCCCGGTCGCTGTTCAACTACACGCTTGTCATCGCCGAAGACTCCGCGAGCGTGGCAATCCTAGAACGGCAGTCGACAGGCGAGGAGATGGACGGACAACGCTACTACAGTGGCGTTGTCGAAGCAGTCACTGGCGAAAACGCGCACGTCCAGTTCGGAACGCTTCAAAACCTTTCCGAGGAGACATACAACTATCAGGTCAAACGCGGCCACGCCGACACGTACGGGAGCCTCAACTGGATCGAGGGCAACATCGGCACCCGGATGACCAAGTCATCGGTCGAGACGCGGCTTATTGGCGACAGCAGCGAGTCCAAGATTGTCGGCGCGTTCTTCGGTCACGAAGACCAGCACCTCGACCTCGCAAGCCGTGTCTGGCACGAAGGCGAACACACCACTGCTGACCTCGTGACCCGTGGCGTCCTCGATGATGTCGCCCGGTCTGTCTACGAGGGTGTCCAAGACGTCGGTGAAGACGCATGGGATACCAACTCCTACCAGCGCGAGAATACACTAATGCTCTCGGATGAAAGCGAAGCCGACGCTTCACCGAAGCTCATTATCAACAACCACGACACCGAAGCGAGCCACTCTGCCACTGTTGGCCAGGTCGACCAAGAAGACTTGTTGTACCTGACCTCACGGAGTATCGCCGAAGAAGATGCCATCAACATGCTTGTCGAAGGCTTCTTCGTGCCGGTGCTCGACGAAGTGGAGGTTGACGAACTGCGTGAAGACACACAAGAGCTCATTGCAGACCGACTCCGAACATAACTTCGGTAGTCGGTAGTCGGCTCTCACCCTCAATTTTTGCTGTCCACTCTGTTGAGAATACGCACTCTCGTTCGAGACCTATCAGTCCTGCTCTATAGTGGGTATTTGAGGAAGGCAGTACACAGTTTCGGTATCTTGTCATAGCGTAACGTTGGGAGGACTGCTAGGTGTTACGATACATATAAGGAATATATGGGTAACCGATTAAAGACCCTATTTCGTACTATCGATAATCATGGCAGATGTAGACCCCTTCGATGCAGTTCGAGAACTCTCAGTCGACGGAACATCGTATAAGATAGCAGACCTCACGGTTCTTGAGGAACAGGGGCTCTGTGACCTCGATTCGTTGCCGGTGAGTATCCGAATCCTCCTCGAAGCTGTCCTACGAAACGTCGACGGTGAGCGTATTACAGCCAAAGACGTTCGAAACGCAGCGTCGTGGGAGCCTGCTGTCCCGGACGTAGAAGTGCCCTTCAACCCGTCACGAATTGTTTTGCAGGACTTGACAGGTGTGCCAGCAGTGGTCGACCTCGCGGCGATGCGCTCGGCGGCCCTGCGTGCTGGCGAAGACCCTGATATTGTAGAACCAGAGATTCCTGCGGACCTCGTCATCGACCACAGTGTGCAAGTCGATTACTTTGGCTCCGACGACGCTTACGAGAAAAACGTCGAGATGGAATACGAGCGCAACGAGGAGCGATATAAAGCAATCAAGTGGGCAGAACAAGCCTTCGAGGATTTCAACGTCGTTCCCCCGGGGACTGGCATCGTCCATCAAGTCAACCTCGAACATCTCGGCCGAGTCGTTCACAGCCGTCAGATAGACGGCGAACAGTGGCTTCTGCCCGACACACTTGTCGGTACCGACAGCCACACGCCGATGATCAACGGCATCGGGGTCGTCGGCTGGGGTGTTGGCGGTATCGAAGCGGAGGCCGCACTGCTTGGCCAGCCAATTACCATGACTTTGCCAGAGGTTGTCGGCGTCAAACTCACCGGCGACCTACCGGAGGGAGCGACCGCTACTGACCTCGTGCTCCATATCACAGAGACACTCCGACAGGTGGGCGTTGTCGACAAGTTCGTCGAGTTCTATGGGCCCGGCGTCTCGCAACTTTCAGTCGCCGACCGTGCGACCATCGCGAACATGTCACCCGAACACGGCTGTACTATCAGCATGTTCCCTGCCGACGAGAAAACGCTTGAGTATCTGGAGCTCACTGGTCGTGAGGACGACCATATCGAACTGGTTCGGGAGTATCTCGAAGCCCAAGGGCTGTTTGGCGAACACGACCCCGAGTTCACTGAGACCGTCAACTTCGACCTTGGCGACGTGGAGCCAAGTCTTGCTGGCCACAAGAAGCCGCATTCACGGATTCCGATGGGTGACCTTGACGAGCATTTCCCGACACTGCTCGAAGAAGAGGGGGTCGTCGACTCGGGTGCAGCCGAAAGTGACGGCGGCGTCGTCACTGATACCAACCAGCAGACACTCAACGAAACAGTTCCAGTCACACTCGATGATGGGACAGAGACCGAAATTGGCCACGGGAGTGTCCTCGTCAGCGCGATTACGAGCTGTACCAATACCTCCAACCCGTCAGTGATGGTTGCTGCCGGGTTGCTTGCCCGGAATGCCGCCGAGGAAGGCCTCGAAGTACCGGATTATGTAAAGACATCGCTTGCACCCGGAAGTAAAGTAGTCACGGAGTATCTCGAACAGGCCGACTTGCTCGACGACCTCGAAGCGCTTGGCTACCACGTCGTCGGGTACGGCTGTACGACCTGTATCGGAAACTCTGGCCCACTTCCTGACCCAATTGAGGCCGCTATTGAAGAACACGACCTCTGGACGACGAGTGTTCTCTCGGGCAATCGAAACTTCGAGGCGCGTATCCACCCGAAGATTCGCGCGAACTACCTCGCCAGCCCACCGCTGGTCGTCGCCTACGGGTTGGCTGGACGGATGAATATTGACCTCGAAACAGAGCCACTGGGGACGAACGAGGCGGGCGACCCGGTCTATCTTGACGATATCTGGCCTGACCCTGACGAGATTCATCGGACGATTCACGACAACGTCTCACCCGAGATGTTCGAGGCAAAGTACGCAAGCGCTTTCGAGGGCGACGACCGTTGGGACACACTTGAAGCGCCGACCGGCGATGTCTACGAGTGGGACGACGAGTCAACCTATATCCGTGAGCCGCCGTTTTTCAGGGACTTCCCGCTTGAAGAGCCGGGCGTTAAGGATATCGACGGAGCACGCTGTCTGTTGACACTTGGGGATACCGTAACGACAGACCACATTAGTCCTGCTGGGCCGTTCAACGAGGAACTGCCAGCCGGTGAGTGGCTCGAAGAGCGTGGCGTCGAACCCTACGAATTCAACACTTACGGCGCACGGCGTGGCAACCACGAGGTCATGATGCGGGGGACATTCGCCAACGTCCGAATCGAGAACCAGATGCTCGACGACGTTGAAGGTGGCTATACGGTCCACCATCCGACAGACGAAGAGACAACAGTCTACGACGCAAGCATGCGCTATCAGGACGAAGACACGCCGCTTGTCGCCATGTCCGGCATCGAGTTCGGAACCGGGTCGAGTCGCGACTGGGCTGCCAAAGGGACTGACCTACTCGGTATCCAGGCGACAATCGCCGAAAGCTACGAACGAATCTACCGCGACAACCTCATCGGAATGGGTGTTTTGCCCCTTCAGTTCCAGCACGGAGACTCCTGGGAATCACTCGGCCTTGATGGCAGCGAAGTCTTCGAGATTCGTGGGCTTGAGGACGGCCTCGAACCGAACGACGAACTGACGGTCAGAGCAGAAGATGAAACCGGTGAAACAACTCAGTTCCCCGTCACAGCACAGGTCGGAACGCCCGCAGCTGTCGAGTACGTCGAGAACGGCGGTGTGCTCCACCTTGTCCTCCGTCGGCTGTTGACTGAGTAAGCGGAGCATCCCTGAAATATTTCAGCTCTCGTACAGAGTAAACGGTATGGCAGAGCAACCGGCAGATACGCCCGACTCTGAACATCTGTGGGCTCCCGAAGATGCGTTTTCGATTCTTGGCGATGAAACACGCTTAACAATCCTGCTCGAACTTGCTGACGCGTTTCAGACCGAGAGTGACGGGCTCTCGTTTTCCGAACTCCGCAGGCGTGTTGGTGTCGAAGATAGCGGACAGTTCAATTACCATTTAGACAAGCTCAGTGAGGGGTTCATCGAGAAGGCTGACGACAAATATTCGATTCGCTCGTCGGGGCTTGCAGTCGTCTCAGCCGTGTACGCGGGGACGTACGGAGACGGTAGTGGCGACGAGACGGCTGAATCATCTTGGGACTGTCCCAAATGTGGTGACCCACTCTAAATCAGGTATAAGCAAGACCAACTCTTCGTGTTATGTGAACAAGACCCTGTTATATTAGGGTATCCTACACCCCCGGGGGCCTACCGTGGTCGTTCACTCGAAGAACTGGCAGAGGCCGTCGCCAAACGAACCACCCACGGTATCAACCTTGCAAGACAAGGCCTCTGTCCGCGCTGTTGGGGGGATACCACTGCCGAAATCAAGCCCAACAACGAACAAGAAACGCCTTTCGAGTACAAGACGGTTGTATCCTGCAATCGCTGTTGGTACGGCCTTGAACCACCGTTGCAGATACTCATTGCGAGTATGCCGTCCGCTCGCGCCTTCTACAAAGAGCATGGGACGGTATTAGTGGCCTACTTTTTGGCTCGAACGCGCTTGTCAGACCAGACAGAACACAGATAGAACAGACTGCAGAGAACCCAATCGCTGTCAGAACAAACATCACGCTCAACGGCGATACCTTGGTAATTGAACTCGACGAGACGTGCACAGTGACTGCCCTGTGGCGAGAATAGCCCGCCAACCTGACAGGGAACCGCTTAAGGGGATGTATACCCGAGTTGCCTGTATGAACCGCGCAGTAGTTGAGTTCGGGGTTTGTTCCCTGGGGTGCCGATGAGCGTTCAGTCGCCGGTCTCTTCGGACCACCAACTCGCCCGATTGCTCCAGATTGGTGTTGTTCTGGAGGAAGTCGTCGAGGCACGTGCCGAGAAACATGCCGACGAGGCTGACGACCTCGACGACGAAATCCACGAGTTGTTGGCCGAGGCAGCCGATGAATCCGCTAAGCATCGTGAGCGCATCGAAGCGCTTGTTGACAAGCTTGACGCGGAGACGATTCCGTTCGACCAGATACAGATGCTAGTCGAACAGCAGTACGAGAGCGACCAGGATTTCGATGGCGTCCTCTATGACCAGCTTTGTAACGAGGAAACCGCCTACAAATTCTATGATGACCTCATCGACTCCATCAATACGTCCGATGCCGAGTTTAGCGTCGACAGAACAGTACTGCTTGAGGAACTTACAGCTATTCGTGAAGAGGAAGAAGAAGGCGTCGAAGAGGTCACGACGCTAATGGAGAGCCGGACATGATTGGTGGGACTGTCGCTCAGAAAACCCAAACAACCCTGTGTACCCGGACACGAAAGCATCGACCGACCGACCGATACCGACGGAGGCACGCATGAACACGGCAAACCAGTATCTAAAAGCCATCTATCTCGTACAGGAGATTGAGGACGGCCCGGCCTCAACAGGCGCAATCGCAGACATGCTTGACGTAAGTCCCGCAAGCGCCAACGAAATGATTGGAAAACTCGAAAATGACGGGTTGTGTGACCACGAAAAATACAAGGGAGTTGACCTAACCGATGATGGCATTGTCCGCGCCAGAGATGCCCTCCAGAACTACTGTATCATCGAGCGGTTCCTTGTCGAAGTGCTCGATGTGGACGACTTCCGTGTCGAAGCCCAGCAACTGGAGGCGGTTATCGACGAAACAGTCGCGGAGCGCCTCGACACAATCATCGACCGCGAACCCCAATGCCCCGACTGCTTTGACGCCAATGGCGATGTCTGTGCGCTCCTCGAATTAGAAGCTGACGCGGCTGATTGATGCCCGAACCACTGCGTTAGAATATACGTAGTGACCGCTGACACATTCCCAGTACACAGATTAGTTATACGAAATAGGTATTTTTTCGTCCACAACGTGGCCACGTCGTAACCTGTGCTTTGCTAGTGTTCATCCAGAGCTGACAGAGTACCGTACAGGCGAGTACTGACCTATTGGGTCTACAGTTACACTGTTTGACCGGGACAGAACAATCGGATTTATACGTTGGAAACTGCGACATAGGGGTATATGAAGGAACGCGAGTCAACGCCAGCAGTGACGAGACGGCAAGCACTCAAAGCCGGTGTCGGCGCAGCAGCGACACTTGGTGTAGCGGGTGCCGGGACGGCAAGCGCACAGTCTGACGCGTACGGTGGGTACCTCTCCGATGCTGAGTGGGATGGTACCACTGTCGATGCCAGCGGGATGGACGAAATTGTCGTTGATGTTGGGGCAGGCCCGCAAGGACTACAGTTTGACCCCCCTGCGCTCTATGTCGAACCCGGCACGACTATCGTGTGGACGTGGACAGGGGCCGGCGGATCTCACAACGTCGTAGGTGAGCAGGGCCCCATCGACAGTAAAGAGGTATCTGATTCGTCTCTTGTTGGTGAAGCGGGCTTTACTTACGAGTTCACACCAGAAGAAGGCGAGGCGGGAGCGCACCAATATTACTGTGTTCCACACAAGGCACTCGGTATGAAGGGTGTGTTAGTCGTCGGCGAAGATAACGTCGAAACAGAACTCACGAGCCTCGGTGGTGGCGGAGACAGCGGATTGAATTTCGGCCCTGCTGCAGCAGGCGCTGCTGTGTTCAGCGCTATCTCTCTTGTTGGTGTTGCAGCCTACAGCGAAGTCGTCGGCGACAGTAACGAGTAACTGGCGTTCTATACGCCGCGGTCCTGTAACTTCTCGTCTTCGTCGAGGTCAGCGTTCGCGTCGCCTTTCATACCTTGGCCAGCGTTTGCGGCGATTCCAGAGAGCGTCTCTGGGTCGTCCCAGTTATTTACTGCTTCGACAATTGCCTGTCCCATCGCTCGCGGATTCTCTGCTCCGAAGATGCCCGACCCAACGAAGATGCCATCACAGCCGTGATGCATCATCAGTGCCGCGTCGGCGGGTGTTGCAATACCACCGGCAGCGAAGTTGACGACCGGCAACCGGCCACGCTCGGCGGTGTCGTGGACGAGTTCTGCGGGTGCTTCGTTTTCGCGAGCCCAGTGTTCGCGCTCCTCGTGGCTCATCCCTTTGAGCTTCCGAATGGCGCTTTTGATGTTGCGTTGGTGGTGGACTGCTTGGTTGACATCTCCAGTTCCAGCCTCGCCTTTGGTCCGAATCATTGCTGCGCCCTCGTTGATACGACGGAGCGCCTCGCCGAGGTTCCGTGCACCACAGACGTACGGTGAAGTAAACTCACGCTTGTCGATGTGGTATTTGTCATCGGCCGGCGTGAGAACCTCCGACTCGTCAATCATGTCGACGCCAATAGCTTCGAGAATCTGGGCTTCGGTAGTGTGCCCGATACGTGCCTTCCCCATCACTGGAATCGAGACGGAGTCGATGATATCCTCGATATCGGCTGGGTCTGCCATCCGGGCAACGCCGCCGCGTTTACGGATATCTGCTGGCACTGCTTCGAGCGCCATCACGGCGACAGCACCGACATCTTCGGCAATCTTGGCCTGCTCCTCGGTGACGACATCCATGATGACGCCCCCTTTTTGCATCTTAGCAAAGCCGCGTTTCACGAGGTCGGTCCCGCGCCGTAACTCCTCAAGGTCAGTTGCCTCACTCATATATGGCTCTTAGCCCACACAAACTTAACCGGTCCGCTTACCACATACACTGTCCGCCATCCATTCGACATAAGTTTTAACCAGCCGTCAAACGTCTGCTCAACTACAGACAACTGCGCTCTGCTGTCTCCCGACTGTCTGTTGAAGCAGTGATGACGTCTGTCACTGAGTTAGAGACAACCAAAGAACGAAACCACTCGCTACAGCTCTCGATGCCATGCTCGAAGATAGACAGATTGGATACCCAGTCTTCGACGGCGGGACGTTCGTCAGTATCGTAACGCTTGAAGATAACAGTCTGTAGATATTCCTCACAAATCGGTTGCAGACGCGATGACTTCGGTCGACGCGCTTGAAACGGTCGACTGTCCGTCGACGTGATAGATACCTTCGAACAACTGGATACTGTTGATGTTGGGCGTCTTCCTGTCGTCGATAAGCAGGCCAGTTGTGCGATCACATCACGCGGACAGCCCTCATGCGTGCATTCAAGCTAGTCAGCGAACAAAAGCAGTTTGTCGGCGAGCAGTTCCAGTCACAGCGACAGCTTGATAGATAACCGGGTACGTTCGGTTTTGCCTTGAGCTAACAGAAAATCCGAAAAGACGAATCGCTCTGCTTCTGTCTGTGGTCCAACTGTGTCGACTGCAGGCAAGCGTTCGTAGAGAACAGCGTTATGCAGGCTGCTGGGTGTCTTGCTTCCGTGTGACGTAGCCCGCGATACGGTTGCGGACGCCTTTCGACTCAATGTCGGTAAGTTCGTTGACGGCTTCTTTGTTGTGCTCGAAGTCAGGTCCGAACGCGTCCGGGTATCGCTCCATGAGGATGCGACCCGTTTTCTTTACATATGCAGGTTTGATGGCCATTAGTGTCCCTACGTAACTGGGACATCCTTTAAAATGATTCGACTTGTCGTTTCGCCGTAGTGGGTGGTAGAGCTCAGGCTGGCGTATAATTTCAAAACGACAGTATGCGATGATTGGGCCTATCCGATAATCGAGAACAGAACAAATGCTCCAACAACCGAGAGTGTTGGTGTGAGAACCCACAGTACAACGATTCGAACAGTAGCGCCCGAGTCGAACAGGCTTTCGGCGGACAGTTCTGCGGGGTCCTCGTCGCCAATCGACGCCACACCGCCGTCGGGAACCTGTCGTTCGGGCTCAGGAACCTTGCCTTTGGCGAGGTCACCGACTGTCGGACTTGCTGTTGTCTCGGGAGACTCTGTGTCTGGCCCGGCCGCCAGCGCTCCCGTCTTCACAGTGGTCGGTTCATGATTCGTTGCCCGCGGGGCAGCTATCTCCGCAAGCGTTCGTGCACGACTCGCTCGTCCCCAGCCCAAGCCAATAATACAACTGGTCGTACTCACTGCGAGACTTGCTGGAATCCCGAACCACGAAAGCACAGTTATAATCGTCGCACCAGTCGTCGAAACGATAAGTGCCGCAAGTATCGGCAAGTCAGTGATATCATTGCCGACGGTGTCGAGCGTCCGCCGCGCAATCGTCAAGCCGCCGAGGCTGATTGACCCGACCGCCAAGAGAATAGCTGGGCCAGCATCGACAGCCTCGTTTCCAACCAATGGGGCGACCGCGTTCGCCGCGTTTGAGGCTCCTGCACTGAACCCCATATAGCAAGCAATCAGCAACACGAGCGTTGACCCAACAATATCTCTGCGAGACGCGTTCTCGTTGAGCCCCGGTCGTGGAATCGCTCCATCGGTGTTGAGATTGAGTAATGGCTCCTGAAGCCGACCGAACGCAAACCGTGCGTCAAGGGATGGGTACAAATACCGGCCGATAACTGCTCCAATAACGATTGCAATCAGTGGGGCAACAATCCATGCTGAGAGGATAGTAAACATCAGTGCGGCGTCGAGTGTTCCCGTTGCCAACCCCAGTCCGACGATTGCACCGACTGCTGTCATTGAGGTCGACGCTGGGACTCCATAGAGATTTGATATCAATAGCGAGAGTCCAGTAAAAAACAGGACGCCAACGCTCGCCTCAAGAGAAAAGGCCGATGCAGCAACAATCTCGCTGCTCATCGTGTCGATGACGTTGCGCCCAACGGTCCACGCACCGATAAAAGCAAAAAGCGTAAACAACACACCGGCAGTCACTTTGCGAACGATGCGACTACCGACAGCCGGCCCGAAGGCAACACCTGTCGAGGAACCACCGATGTTGTACCCGACAAAGACTGCCACGAGGACGCCGACGATGAATAGTATCTCTGCCATATCTCTCCCTCTCGGCGCAGTGTAATGTATCCTACTGATTTCTCCGACCGATTCTTTAGGCAGTACGTTCAATGTCTGTACATGACTGAGTTACTGTACTTGCCTGCCGACGATGGTACGACTGAATTCACGGCGACGGTGACTGAGGCAACAGAAGAGTATATCATTCTCGATTCGACGTATTTCTATCCCGAGGGTGGTGGCCAACCACCGGACCACGGCACACTCTCTTGGGACGGTGGGCAAGCCAGTATTACTGACGCCCGGAAAAACCACGGCGATGTGCGCCATTATATTGACTCTTTTTCGGGAGACCTACCGGCCAAAGGAACGTCCGTTGAGGGAGAGATCGATGCCAAGCGGAGAGAAAACCTCCGCCGGATGCATACGGCTCAACATGTTCTCTCTCGCATCGTCCTCGACGAATACGACGCTACAACGGCCGGCAATCAGATTCAGCCGGACCGTTCACGAATTGACTTCGAGCCCGCCGAGTTCGATACCGAGGATATCGACCGGATTGAACGTCTGTCCAACGAGGCTATTGACCAAGATTACGGTGTCACGAAGGCGAACCGCCCACGCGAGGAGGTTGAACGGGAAGTCGATGAGGGACGTGCACTACTCAACCTGATTCCCGACTCGGTTGACCCGCTTCGTGTGGTTGAAATCGAGGCGTTTGATATGTGTCCCTGTGGCGGCACACACGTCGATAGCCTCGGTGATGTCGGCCACATCGATATCATCAACCGGACCTCCAAGGGCGAAGATGTCGACCGCATCGAGTTCGTACTTGCGTAATAAATCCATTAGCCAACAACTGAATCCGTAGCGTAAGTCAGAACGTACAAGTCCAGAGACTCCTCAGTTCTCTGTAAATGAAAAAACCCTCACGCCGACAGTATCTGGTTTCCCTTAGCGGGGTCGGGAGCCTCCTGCTTGCCGGCTGTGTCAATGACGAAGAACCCGAGTTTCTTGTTACTAACACCGCATTTAGCCTCCAGCCAACAGGAACGATTGACGTTCAGGTCACAATCGAAAACGGATTCCTCGACCGACACAGCGGAACAATCGAAGTTATTGTCCGCTACGAATCAGCAGACGTAGAGACCAAAGAGTGGCGGAAAACGTCCCAAATTGAATTATCTGGCGGAACCGAAATTCTGCAAAACCTTCTGTTCAAAGAGATCCATCAAGACGGGTTCGACCTGGATAACTACGATATTTCAGCCCAACTTCTAGACACGAGCGTCGGCGAAAACGATTAATCGCAGTCGGGTCAATCACTCTTTATGACAGTAACAGGCGTCGAGAACTCTCTCCTCGTTTTCGCAGTGAGTTTGCTCGTTGGCGGATTCGGTATTCACGTCGGGTCAAAAGTCGCACTCACTTCACAGGAGTACTCGTATGCTGTTGTGACGGCACTCTTCGGGGCGCTTGCTTGGGCGCTCGTCGAAGTCCTCTTTAGCCGCGTTGGCCTCGGCGGTCTCCTCTCCTCGATTATCGGTTTGCTAGTCTGGACTTGGGTTATCCGCTCGCGGTACAGTGTCGGGTGGACACGCGCGACACTGCTCGCGCTAGGGGCGTGGCTCGGTGCTCTCTTTGCGTTGGCCGTTCTAGCGCTGTTTAATATCGGTAATTCTACTGCGCTTGGCGTTCCCGGCATTTAAGCGCGGGCAACCGGCCTCCAAGCGCCCTGCTCTGTTCGGATTGGGGTGACTACTTTGCCACACAGTTATTTACAAGCCCTGTGAACCACGGGGTATGATTAAGGGGTCTGAGATGTCCGTGGTCGATGCTAATGCCGAAGCACTGGGGGTGCCACGCAAGCAACTTATGGAATCCAGTGGAAACGCTCTCGCTGATGCCATCAGGGAGGTTGCTTCTGCTACGGATTGTATTCTCATCGTCGCTGGCCGTGGAAACAACGGTGGTGACGCGTTTGTCACAGCTCGCTTCCTTGACGAGTTTGATGTTCAGGTGCGACTTCTTGGACGGGCTGAGACAATTACAACAGACATTGCCAGAGAAAATTGGGACACACTCGTGACTGCCGAGTACGACACTGCAGAAATTCGAGACTCGACCGCGCTGGACCTGAGCGATGCTGATGTTCTCGTCGACGCAATGCTTGGGACCGGCATCAGCGGCAACCTGCGCGAGCCTGTTAAGACGGCTGCGACAGCAATGAACGAGGCTGATGCTCCCGTTCTCTCCGTTGATGTCCCGTCCGGCCTCGATTCGGAGACTGGTGACATGGCCGACACCGCTGTCACACCTGACCACGTCGTTACGTTCCACGATACCAAACCCGGGTTGGCCGAACTCGACGCAGACATCCGAGTGGCAGATATTGGGATTCCTGAGGCGGCTGAACTGTTCGTCGAGCGTGGCGACCTGCAGCGACTGTCTCGTAGGCGTGATAGCCACAAAGGAGACCACGGCGAAGTGCTCATCATCGGCGGCGGTCCTTACACTGGCGCCCCCGCACTGACCGCACAGGCCGCCCTCCGAACGGGGGCAGACTTGGTCAAAGTCACCTGTCCGACCTCCGTTGCACACGAGATACAGGGGTACAGCGAGAACCTGATTCTCTATCCGATGCAGGGACGGCGACTCCAACCCGGTCATGTCGGACCTGTTATGGAGTACGCTCGCGAACATGACGTACTCGTCATCGGGCCGGGGCTGGGTGACGACGACGAAACGCTTGATGCTGCACGTGCTATCATCGAATCCTACGACGGGACTGCTGTTGTCGACGCGGACCCACTCCAGATTGTCCCTGAAATAGAGACAGAAGCAAATCTCATCTGTACACCCCATCAGGGTGAACTCGTCAAGATGGGTGGGCGGTCGAGCGCTGACTGGCAAGAACGTTGTGACCTCGTGGCCGACTTTGCCGCCGACATCGGGCACACTGTCTTGCTTAAGGGTGCGTACGATATCGTCACAGACAACGACCAACACAGGGTCAGCCGGACCGGAAACGCCGGCATGACTGTCGGTGGGACAGGAGATATCCTCGCCGGCGTCACTGGGGCACTGGCCGCTGTTCAGGACCCGTTTGAAGCGGCCGTTCTCGGCGCATATATTACTGGCAGGGCTGGGGATATTGTCGCCGATGAACACGGAAACGGGCTCGTGGCGTCTGACCTGCTGGATGCAATTCCCAAAGCGATGGAGCAGCCAAAAACAAAATAATCGTATCGCACAACGGCAGGCGGTCCTGTCTCAGGCCGAGGGCTCAGTCTCGACGAGGCGCTGTGCTTTTGACCGGGACTGCTCGACGATGGTTGGACGTGCCTCGAACTCGATTGTCACCTCGTCTGCATGGTCTCCGTACTCGACGCCGTCGACGAAGGCATTGTCGTGAATCCACGAGACGACACTCATCGTTTCCTCGGTCATCGGCATGACCAGCCGTTCACGCTCGTATGCCGGCAACTCGTCGTTAATACGCGATGAGAGCTGGTCGATACTCTCTCCAGTTTTCGCGCTCACCATGACCGGGTTCGGGGCAAGTGCCGAGACCGCATCTCTCTTGCGCTCGATTTCCTCGTTAGTAACCTTGTCACACTTGTTGAGAACGGTCACAATGGGTGCCTCGTTACGCTCATAGAGCGTGTCGTGGCAGGTCACCAATTTCTCATGGATGTCTTCGATTGGTTCACTTACGTCGACGACGAGCAAGACAAGGTCCGCCCGGTAGACCGCATCGAGCGTCGACTTGAATGACTCCACAAGCCAGTGGGGCAGGTCCGAGATGAAGCCGACGGTGTCGGTTACGAGCACGTCCCGGCGGTCAAGGGCAGCCTTCCGAGTTGTCGTCCCAAGCGTCGTGAACAGCCGGTCTTCTGACTCCGCTGTCGAATCTAGGTCCGGGTGGAGGTCCTCGTTTTCGTCGACCGCTAGGTCCTCGGCGAGCTGTCGCAAGAGCGTCGACTTGCCGGCATTTGTATAGCCCGCAAGCGCGACGAGGTCGAATCCAGACTCCCGCCGCTGCTCACGGCGGTGTTCGTCGTCTTGCTCGATTTGTTCGAGTTCGTCCCGAATACGCGAGATACGGGCTTTGATATCCCGTTCGCGACTCTCGTCGTACTCCCCCAACCCCATGAATCCGGGGCGTTCATCGCGCTTTGCAAGACTCGCTTTTGCCTCTGCTCGTGGTAACTCATAGCGTAACTCCGCGAGTTCGACCTGAAGTTGTGCCTTCCGTGTCTGGGCACGCTGGCCGAATATCTCTAGAATGAGACGAAACCGGTCGATAACGCGGACGCCAGTTGGGAACTTGTTCCCGATATTGTAGGTCTGGTACGGACCAAGCTCGTTGTCGACGATTACTACCGTCGCATTGGCTGCAACAACGGCTGTTGCAATCTCCTCGACTTTTCCTTCTCCGAGGTGATACGCAGGGTTTTCCTTGCGCGTCTGGGTCACGGAATCAACGACCTGATAGCCTGCTGCTGCTGTGAGGTCGCGAATCTCAGACGTATCGGCCTCGCCCGACGGCACTCGCTTTGCGATGACGGTCCGGTCAGCTGTCGTGTTTCTCTCCGTCACTCACTTCCACCTACGGCGGCATAGTATTTAAATACCAGTTCGACTATCGCCCTCAGTCAACAGTCGGGAGTTGTACGGTTACAACACTGCCTTGTGGCTTGTTTTCGGCAAAGGAGAGTGTTCCACCGAGTCGCCGTATTCCCCAGTAAACGAACCAGAGGCCGATGCCAGTGCCATGGCGTAGTGGCGTCTCTTCTCCGTCGAGAAGCACTGCTCGCTCGTGTTCTGGAATTCCCGGTCCATCGTCGCGGATAACAATCGCAATCTCGCCATTTGCTTTTCCCAGCTCGATGTTGACTTTCCCACCCGCTTCTTGCCGATGTTTTAGGCTGTTGTCGACGAGTTCTTCGATAACGGCAGTGATTGTTTCTCTGTCGGTGCGCGCCTGTAGTGGTCGCTTCAAGACCGACACGTCGACAGACGAATCAGGGTATTTGCTTTCCATCTGGTCTGCGACTGACTCCGAGACAGCGACGAGGTCAATCTGATTGCGGTCGAGTGGCTCCCATTCAAGCAATCGTTCTGCGTGGGACACTTTTTGGCCAAGGTCTCTGATTCGGTGTGCTGAGTCACGGATTCGTTTGCTGAACGCAACCGTCTCGTCGACGGTCGTGTTCCCGTCCCGAATCGGCTCTGCAAACCCTCGGATTGAGTCAAAATCGTTGCGCAGGTTATGACGCAACACTCTGTTGAGGACCGCCAGTTGCTGTTCGTGTGTCTGCTGGTCAGTTACATCTCTAAGCATGTAGACTGTCCCGACCGACTTCTCTGTGCTCCCTTTGACAGGCGACTGTCGAACCTCGTACTCCCGTCTCCCGTCTCGACCGGGTATGGTGATTGTCTCGCCATCATACGGCGCAAGTGAGGTACCGATGACATCCACAATTGGTTCGCCGAGTACGGCTGGGCCGATATCGAAAACCTGCTCGGCCGTTCGATTGCTGTCTAAGAGTTGCTGTTGTCGGTCTGAAACAATAACGGCTTCAGCCATCTCGTCAAAGATAGTGTTGCGTGCGAGGTGACCTGCACTCGGGTCAGCTTCGAGCAGGTCGTAACGATACTGAGCAAGAGCGAATAGCCCACCGCTAGAGACCAACAGGACAGTAATGACTGTCCGAAACACAGAGTCGAACTGGAGTCGCTCGCCCAGAATTATCCCAGCAATCCAAATAAAAACAATGGAAACGCCGGTTCCTGCAACGACAAGTGCGCGGACCAGCGGAAGGTCGTCGTAGGTAACACCTGAGCGGACAACGAGGAATATCCCAAACCCGCCTGTAGAGATGACTGTGATGTTTGACGCGGATATAAACAGCCAGTACGGGAACCCGGGAGAGAATACGTAGATAATGAGCACCTGTAACACGACGATAACGGTTGACAGGCCAAGCAGCCCGATGAGCCGGTTTCTCGTCATTGCTGGCCCTCGACCCGTATATTCGAGGGTGAATGCAGTCCACAGAACTGTCGCAAACACAAGCGCTTGGCCAAAGAAGTTGAGTACGGATAGATTGGCGACAATGTCAAGTGTCAATATCAAACTTGCGGCTGTCAACGCCGCACCGAGCAACGTCAGCGGAAGGGCTCCCGGCCGGTCCCGACGCTGCACCGCGTAGATGGAGAGCCAGCAGTGGAGCCCAATACTGGCTATCCCCATTGTCGACAATACTATGTCGTTCACGGCTGTTCACCGTCCGTGTGTCCGCTGGGCTGGTCGGACTGCTCTGTAGTGTCTGCCATGGTCTCGGGGGAGGGTGCTGACGGCTCGGACGACTCAACGCCATCGATTGCTGGTAACGTAACCGTGACTCGCTGTCTGTCGTCTGGCTTGCCTGACGTCGCGACAGCCTCTCTTTCTGTGTCAGGTCGTGTTACTGTTGTCTGGACAGCTTCTCTGCTAGAGTGGTCATTGTTGGCTGGCACTCCAATGTTATTCGTACTAACTGAGCCGCCGGCAGACTCGATGGTCAGTCGGACAAGCTGGACCGACAGCTCATCAAGTGGCTGACGACGCGCATTTTCATCGACGGTGTCCTGTTTGTTTGTGATGGAGATGGTAACTGCTTTATCGGTCGATTTAACGGTCAACAGTAGTGAATCCGATGGTAGTTGGAACGCTCTTGTTACGAGCAATTCTACGGTTGACTCAAGCAGTGCAGACTTTATTGGTACAGGTGCAGTTTTCGTTACTTTGAGTGCCGGCGAGTCGTTCGCCCTAGAAACCGAGTCTGCGACGCGGTGGATGACTGCACTGGCGTCGCTTCGTTGTTCATCATCGGCCGCCAGAGCCCGCTCTATCTCCCTGACGTACGCAAGCAGTTTAGTGATGTTTGTTGTTGTTGACCAGATATTGCTTCCACGCTCTGCTGTCTTCTTGTTGCCAGCTGTCGGGTTCGAAGCTAGCCTGTCAGCATCTGTCGCAACATCACCCATTCTGTCGGACACAGCATCGACAAGAAAGCGGTTAAGAACCGCCAGACGTTGTTCGCGCTCTCGACGGTCGGTTACATCTTGACAGACCACCAGATAGCCAAGTAACCGTCCACTCTCGTCGCGTACCTCACTCACTGTTACCGACAACACAGACCCAGCTAGCTGGATTCTGTCCGGACTGTTTGTTTGGGCCATCTCTCGGCAGGACCGTTCCGAGGAAAACAGTGTCCCCCACTCGTTGCCGACCATCTCGTTGCGCTCTCGGTCAAACAGTGAGACAACAGCCGGATTTACGTCCTGAATCGTTTCATCCTTGCCGACAACGACGACAGCTTCTGCCATCTCGTCGATAACACGGTCCCGACCCAGAACACTAGCGACCGGCAGCGACTCAAACACCGCGTAGTGACGAATTGCGAATATAAAAATCAAGCTACTCGACAACACCGACCCTGTGAATACTGGCGGTTCGGCGAATGGAAAAAAGAGCCAGGCCCCAACAACAAGTGCACCCGCGCCACTGGAGAGGACCAGTGCTTCCCTGAACATAAGTGACCCCAACCTCGTTGATTCATCGATAATGAGGAATATGCCGATGATGGCAAGAATCAGTGCTACGAGGACAATACCAACCAGAATCGCCTGGGTGAACGCAAGGGTGAACGCAAGTTCGATCCCACCGCCGGTAATGGCAAGAACAAGCGAGCCAATCTGTGCGAGAAACAGACCAATAAATATTATGCCAAGCAACCGCGTCACCGACGCTCCACGGCCAGTATACTCGAAAGCAAACACGGTCCAGAGTCCGAGAATCGGGACGTAACTGACAAACAGAACAGCAATCCAGTACACCTCTGCAAACTCACTCCCGACGGCCTGTGCAAGCCACTCATGTGTCGGTGTGAAATGAACGTGACACAAGTGGATTATCGATGTAAAAAACAGCATAGCTGCAAGCCCAATCATCGGCCGGGCGGTTGGCTTCCCTCTGTGCTTGACGACGAGACCCAAGAGTGTACCGGAGCTGCCAATAGCCGCGAGCGCGAGACCGAACGAGGGAACTGATGTTTCGAGTACCATTGAAGCAGGGTCTGTGGGCGGTTTGGTGAACGTTGCTCATCCAAGCTATGTACGTGCTCTCTTTCGACGGGCGAAATCGATTATTTGCTTTCGGTTCTTTCTGAAGAATGTTAAATAATCCGCTCCATTTCACTTCAAAAATGACAATAAATTTACATTACACAACTTTGATGTTATTTCGTCGAGACGCAACTCTCGCTCTCATGCTATCAGTTCTCGGCGGGTCATCTTTTCGATTTGGAGTTGATACGGCGGTATGGCACCACTTTCTGAGAGTCCACTCCAGAGAAGTGGGTTCGGCTTTCCCTATGTATTCCGTGCAAGCGCTGCCGGTGCCGTTTCATCCTCTCCATTATCTATGTCGACGAGCGTTCCCTGAACTACGACAGTTTGCCACGCTGTTCCGGGTTCGGTTTCTTCGTAGGGGGTCATGTCAATCTGGGCGTCGACATCGAGACACTGTTTCTTGTAACTGTGACTGTCACCTTCTAGCTACACCACGAACGATACAGTAGCCACATTGAGCGGTTCGACGACCAACACCAGCAACCGCTCGGAAAACAGTGTACGTGACCACCGACGAGTCAAAATCAGCCTGACTTATACGCGCGGGACAAACGTCTCAAAATATGGGAACCACTGCAACAGACCGCGCACGCCAGTTCGCAACACAGTTTGCTGACAGGGCGTTTGCCGACGCAGTCGAACTGCTGGCCGACCGGGCGGCAGTGAGTGGCCCGTTTCCGGATGGCTTTCAGCCCGAATCGGCAACGGCCGAAGAACTGCTTAAACAGTACTGGTGGGGGTTACATGGTCAGTACGGAGCGTTCGATGGGATCGGTGCTGTCACACAGAACGAGCCAGCAACGGTTACAGTCCAGTTCACGTTCGAGAACGGAACAGAAACTGCACGCATTGGTCTCGGTGACGGTGACATTTCGGAGTTCTCGTTCATGCCTGCGTACGAACCGCCAGAATACGCCGACGAGGGGGTGTTCACCGAGCGCTCGGTCTCCATCGATGCCGGTGAGCTAACTCTCGACGGGCGACTCACACTCCCAGACGACACCGGGACAGCGCCGGGGGTGTTACTGGTTCATGGCGCAGGGATTCACGACCCAGACGGGACCAATGGGAACTCGAAGATTCTGAAAGATATCGCCTGGGTGCTCGCCACCGAGGGTATCGCCTCGCTCCGATACGAGAAGCGCCTCGCTGTCGAGTCCGTGCCGGACAAAGAGTTTACACTCGACAGCGTCGTAACCGACGACGCGGTCACGGCACTCTCACGACTTGCTGCTGCCGGTGGTGTCGACGAAGACGCGCTGTTTGTCGCCGGCCACAGCCAGGGTGGTGCGTGTGCCCCCCGCATTGCCGATCGGTATGGTGCTGTTGCAGGCGTCGTCACTTTTGACGGCAGTACGGACCCCGGAGCAATCGCTCCCGAACATGCTGATATCATCAGATACGAGTTCGTAATCGATGGGAAACTGGACGAGGAGCAGGCGGCACAGATCGAACAGGACCGGGAAACACTGGCACGCATCGACGCCGGTGCGTTCGAAGACGACGAGACGATCATGGGTCGCCCTGGCGTCTGGCACCGGAGTCTGCAAGCCAACAACCCTGTCGAGACCGTCAGCGCACTGGACATCCCGCTTTTCTCGCTCCAGACCAACGGTGCAGACGAACAGACACAACCCGAACTGGCTGCCTTCTTCGAGGACAGCTACGAGGCGTGGCAAGACGCCGATCTCCCGGCTGGCAGCCGCGTCGAGCGCTACCAGGACGTTGACCATTTCTTCCAGTCGGTCACACCTCCCACTGGCCCCTTGAGCCTCTATTTCGGTGGTACTGTGATTGAATCCGCACTCACAGACCTCTCCGAGTGGATCCACGAGATAGCTTCTCAAACTGGTAGCTGATTGCGTGCTTCTCTCACAGAGCATGTGTAATTGCCATCGTTTAAACCAGATGGAGCGACCAACTCCCCCACATGGTCGATGGGGAAACACAACGTTCGGGGACAACAACAGCCCACAGACAGACTATGCCAGCACCGGTGTCGCCCGACCACCCGGAGGCGTGGTACACAGAAACGGTTCAGGACCAGTATGAGATATTTTCCACCCGAGAGATAGGCTGTGATCGGCTGTGTTGTCCCGACTGGCGAACAGTATCTTGGATTGGTTAGTCGGGATACAGCGAGATTAGCCTAAAACGGAGGGTGTCACACAAATCCCAGAGTCACGGCGTTACCAGCTGAGCCTCCTTCTCCGACTCCACGGTGAACGTCTTTAACAGCGCTTGGAGGTCAGTTGTCTGTCCGGAGAGTTGTCGGATGTTCCCGGTCATATCCGAGATCGTCGTGGTCTGTTGTGCTGCTGCAGTGGCGACGCTTTCTGCCTCACTGGTTGTCTCTTCGCTGACGCTGGCGACATCATCTACCATCTTGACGACCTCTTGTGTCGTCTTGGCCTGGTCGTCAGTCGCGTTGCTGATTTCCTGAATTGTCGTGTTGACCGTATTGACTTCTTCGACGATATCGTCAAAGTTGTGCAACGTTGTCTCGATTGTATCGACACTGCCGGAAACCTGCTGTTCCATGTGCTGGACATCGTTGACAGTCTCAGTAGAGGCAGACTGGACAGCCTCAATGCGTTGTTGGATTTCAGCAGCAGAGTCACGTGTTTCCTCGGCGAGCGTTTTGACTTCGTCTGCGACGACAGCAAACCCATCTCCTGTCTTACCAGCACGGGCAGCTTCGATACCAGCGTTGAGTGCAAGCAAGTTGGTCTGCTCGGCGACCTCATCGATAAACGAGACAATCTCGTCAATCTCGGCAATCTGGTCGACCAACTCTTCGACGGCAGTCGCGGTCTGGCTAATACCTGCTTCGAGTTGGTCAAGTTCCTCAATTGCCTCTTTAGCTGATTCCCGCCCCTCGTGGCTCCGTTCAGCTGCTTGACCGGCCGTCTTGGCAGCCTCGTCGGCTGACGCGGCTATCTCTTCGACAGTTGCTGAAAGCGTGTTCATTTCCGAAGCGACTGCTTGCAGGTCCTCTGTCTGTCTGGCTGCGCCTGTCGAAATCTCCTCTATGGAGCGTGTTACCTGACTGCT
Source organism: Halovenus rubra (assembly GCF_026586665.1). Classification (GTDB taxonomy): domain Archaea; phylum Halobacteriota; class Halobacteria; order Halobacteriales; family Haloarculaceae; genus Halovenus; species Halovenus rubra. The sequence continues at coordinate 287,054 of NZ_JAODIY010000013.1, read as the reverse complement.
GGCGGTATCGATTTCGTCCATCTGCTCTGTTGCATCGCTGCTTGCAGCCGTAACATCGTCGGCGAACGTCTGTACTTCATCGATTGTGTCGCCGAGCGTGTTGAGGAGGCCGTTATATGTCTCTACCAGTTGGATATACTGCTCGTCTTGTAGGTCCAGTTCTGCGCTGTCGATTGTTGCTGTCAGGTCTCCATCACGAGCGCGTGCAGCCGCGTCGCTAAACGCGTCAACAAGTGACTCAAGACGCTGTGACCGTTGTTCTAGCTGTGCGGTCATCTCTTCAAGTTCCGTCGTATATGCCTCCAGACTCTCGGCCATTTCACCCAGTGACTCGCCGAACTCACCGGGCACGTCTTCATCCAATGCTGGGTCGTCGAACTCCTGGCGAGCGAGTGCATCCGCCTGCCCAGACACAGTGACTAGATACTCCTGCATCCCAACGAACGCGTTTGTCAGGTTTCCGATCTCGTCTTTTTGTGCCGACGACTCAATTGTCACGTCGAGGTCACCCTGTGCAATTGAGTCTGCAGCATTCTCAATTTCGAGAACAGGCTCGGTAAAGTCTCGTCGCACGATAAGCAGTGTATTACTCATCGCAACAAAGGCTCCGAGAAACAACAATCCTGAAAGGACATACCAGGCTGTCCCCGAGAAAACAAACGGAATTACAAAGATTGCAACTGTCGAGAAAAACTGTAAGAAGACTGCTGTGACGACTTTTCGCTGTACCGACTCAAGCACGCCAAGTTGGTCCATTGTCCACCAGAGAACTTCTTCGTACCGCTGCTTGAGTGACTGATTTGACCGTGTCTCGGCAGCGTGAGGAATTGATGACTTCATTATATTCTCATTTATGATAAATGTGGGTATATAACATCTGCCCCATTCTCAGAAGACGGGAACTTCTGGTACTGCGGGCGGCAGTATCGAGTCTCTTGTTCCCACTAGCTGGTAAGTGGCGAACTCATTTTTGTAACGTCTCTGTGAATACTTATCTATGTACGACCGAATCCTCGTCCCAACTGACGGAAGCACAGGCACCGCTCACGTCGCCATGCATGCAATTGAGCTTGCAACAAAGCACGACGCGGCAGTACATACGATACACGTTGTCGACACGAAACTTACCGGTCCGCTTGCAGACGCCGGAATCGCCCGTGACTCGCTGGACACTCAGGGAAAAAAGGCTGTCGAGGCGGTCAAAGAGATGGCCAACAGCCACAGCGTCGACTGTGAAACTGCCATTGAAGACGGAAGCCCGGCGGAGACAATTCTTGACTATGCAACCGAAATTGGTGCAGATGTCATCGTCGCAGGGACGCATGGACGCTCTGGTGTGACGAGACAGCTGATTGGCAGCGTGACTGAGCGGCTGGTTCGTCACTCGACGTGTCCGGTACTTACCGTCCGTTTGCCCGAGCCTGATGTCACTGTCGAAGAAAACGACCACGCTACGCGACTCATCGAGGAGGCTATCGAGGAGGCAGGATACGCCCCATCGAATATTAGCGTCCAGCGACAACTGAGTGTCTGGGTCGGCCATGGAGAGACTGACCAAGGCGAAATCGTCGTCTACCTTGACCCGACAACTCAGCGAGCGAGCGTTCTTCCTCAGTGGTAAACCGCTGTAGAATCTGGTAATTCGAGACGCAACTCGTTTCGTTGTCACGGACAGCTTCGATTTCCATACGACTCTCAGACTCTCTATGTACAACGAGCCGACCGGTCGCACTATTTTGTCTGCTGTCGCCTGAGTCCTAGCCAAACGGTCGCTGAGGGCAAAACCATCGGTTCCCGAACCGTTGGAGTTGGCCTCTGGCTTTATCTGATACGTACTTGAACAGTTATATGAGATGGTACATTCAAACCCGAACCCAGAAGAACCTGCTGAGAGCGGGCTCTCCGGACCGGTACTGCGTGCCCAACTCGTAATCGAGCCCCATCCAGAGTCGAGCTGTGCCGTTGTTGACACCGGTAGTGAGGCAACTGATCTGACCCACCGTCTCAAATCGGGACAGCCAGATGAGAGTGCTGAAACCGGGAGTCGCTGTGTCGAATGTCACACAGAGCTATCGTTCGACCCGGAGACTGGCCGCGACCGTCTGTATCTCAGGTCTGCCGTATCAAATCATTGTATCTGCCCGGTTTTCGAACAACACGACTGTATCCCACAAATCAAAACAGTCCGCTCTGGCGCAATTGTTGTTGTCCTGTCTCTGGCCCGCCGTGATGTCCTCCGGGATGTTATCAGTGACCTCCGTGCTACTGGGTCGACCGTCTCTGTCGACTGGCTCGTCGAGGGAAGTGACGGCTCCTCGACGGCTGAAATTGATGTCAGCACAGTTACTGACAAACAGCGGGACGCGATGGAGTGTGCTTGGGAACTTGGCTACTACGAGACGCCGCGCCGTGCTGACCTGAGTGCTGTTGCGGAGCAACTTGGCATCTCAGCGTCTGCAACATCACAACGGCTCAACGCTGCTGAAAGAAAACTTGTCACTGCGTTTCTCGACGCATGAACTGTCTCACTGGGCTTTTTCCATCCACGTTGGAGCTTAGTCGTCTACTTCCTCAGCATCAAGAACGGTGATAACGACTGCCTCTGGATCGACACCGAGCCGGGCAAACTGCGTTCTGACGTGCTCTTTGGCGCGTTCGAGTGCTTGGTTGCGTGATTTGAACCCTCGTGGCATTGGTGTCTCGAAGGCAATCTGGATTTCTCGGTCGCCGATGACTTGTGTACTCCCACCGCTGTCAACTTCGTAGAACTCGTCACAGACCCAAACATACGGAGCATCATCGTCGGGACTGCCGCTATACTGTGGTGGCTCCTCTCCTTTCTCGTAGATTGTCCCGGTCAGCTCTGTCCCACTTGCTTTGCCACGCACGAGCAACATACAGTAACTACGACTTCTGCCGTGTTAAACCTGTACGGTATCCGTGTTTCATGCACCTCTTTGGCATGCGTCTGCCGGCTGTCCGACGCATACTTATACGAATCCATCTCCACCTTGCCGACATGGTCCCAGACGAGACCGAAGAGGAACTCGTTGCGGTTGAGGTAGAGCTCCCCCGCGAGTTGTTGGTAGATATCGACCAGTTGGCTGTTCTGGAAGGGTACGAAACACCCGGCGCAGTTGTCCAGGAAGCCCTCGAACAGCAGTAGCCTGGTCTAGTCGCGACAGTAAATCAGGACTCACATCGAGAGTTGGTTTTCCGCCACGTTCAAGCCCCCCGCCTACAAGCCTACGCACATGACACGATCCGTCTGGCTGAAAGCAGACGACACGGTTGGTGACTGGGAACAACGAAAACGACGTATCACTGCCGGGCTCGAAGCTGGCATCGACTGGGTTATTGTCGACGAAGCTGATGTTGACCGCGTCCGATCACTGGGTTCGGTCAACATTGCAGCCTTTGCTGGGGACGACGTTCACGTGATGGAAGCTGAACCTGAACAGTCCGATGCCGACGCAATTCTCGTCGGCAAGCACACTGAAGGCGACGGTACTGTTGACCTCCCGCCAGACCTCTCTGGGTCGGCCGACCTATCTGCGCTTCGTCGGGATGATAACGCTGCCACCGGAGGCTACGTCCGAATCTTCGACGAAGAGTACGAAGCATTCGCCGAGGAGGTTGCTCGCGATGGCGAGTACACACTTGTTGTCGGCGAAGACTGGCAGATTATCCCACTCGAAAACCTGATTGCACGCATCGGCGAGGAGACCACACTCATTGCTGGAGTGACAACAGCACAGGAGGCACAGACTGCGTTTGAAACGCTTGAGAACGGAGCTGACGCTGTCTTGCTGGATACTGACGACCCAAGCGAGATTCGGCAAACGGTCGAGATTGCTGATAAAGTTGACCGCGAACAGCTTTCTCTTCAGTGGGCTGAGGTCACAGCAATCGAGGAGACCGGCTCCGCTGACCGTGTCTGTATCGATACTGGCTCGCTAATGGACGACGACGAGGGGATGCTTGTCGGCTCGATGTCCCGTGGGCTCTTCTTTGTCCACGCCGAGACGGCTGATTCACCGTATGTCGACTCTCGGCCATTCCGTGTGAACGCTGGTGCTGTCCACGCTTACATTCGGGGGCCGGACGGGGGAACAAACTATCTCTCTGAGCTTTCAAGCGGCGACTCGGTTCTGATTACGGATACTGGCGGTAATACCCGGGAGGCAATCATCGGTCGGGCAAAAATCGAGAAACGACCGATGTTCCGTATCCAGGCCGAAACCGCTGACGGCGACCGTGTTGAGACACTCCTACAGAACGCTGAGACAATAAAAGTAAACACACCGGATGGGCGAACCGCGATAACAGAGATTGAGGAGGGTGACGAAGTTGGTCTCTACTACGAGGAGACGGCACGGCACTTCGGCGAGGCAGTCGAAGAAAGCATTATCGAAAAGTAATCACGTCTCGGATGGCTCGTCGAGTTCCGTTGTACACCAGTGACAGAAATTGAGTTCCTCGTCGATTTCTTTTCCACAATGTGGACAGACCGCCTGGGCCTCACCGCTTGCCCGTCTTGCACGCCTGTTGATGTAATTCGTCATCATATAGACGTCGATGAGACAGACCGCTGAAATACCAAGTATGAGCAGCCCTTCCTGCAACGCAACTGCCTCGCTTGCAGTGACGAATGCATCAACAGAGAAACCGTCGGGTACTGCATCGCTGGGCAGGACAAACGAGGTAGCAGTAATATACAGAGCAAACCAGAGAGCTGACCGGAGCCACAGACGCAAGTAGACGTGTCCGAGTCCCGGAACCAGAATCGTCAACAGTAGAGCCAGCCACGACCGCTTTCGCGGGTGACTGTGCTCTGACGCTGAATCACTCACTATCTGAACGTTCGAGTCTGAGGAATATGTATCTTCCTTCCCACGTCGTGTCGTATATCTGTCAACCGTTCTACCGAAGCGATTCATACAGCTGCCGGAATGTTTCGAGGTCGTACTGCCCTGGTGCAGTGGCATGTTCACCGCTCAGTGGTGCATACCCAATCCGTGAACCGTATAGTGGGGCGACGACCCGCGAGTGTCGCCCTGCCTCTCCCATTGCCATCGTCGCGACGGTCCGTCCGTTCCGTGTTGTTTCTTCTGTCACGGAAAGGAGAGTGAGAGCGTCACGCCTGTTTTTGGCTGTGACAGCGAGTTTCGCCACGTCACCTAGCTCGTCGGCCTGTGTGAGCAACGAGAGCAGACGGTCTCGGTTCGGTGTCTCTTCGAAATCATGTGTCGAGACAACGACTGTGACATCATGTTCTCGCGCCTGGTCGACGACCCGCTCGCCATCCCCGTCGGTGAGCGTCGAGAGTTCGATGTCCACCGCCTTGACAGTCGGTTGTTTGACCGCACGACACAATCTATCGAGCCGATCCGTCGTTGGCGCGGCTTCTCCACCCTCGCCTTTGACTCGGTTCGTGACCAGAACTGGCAATGGGAGAGAGACATCGAGTGCGTCGACGCCGGCGTCGGCGAGGTCGAGACGAAACTCTACTGCATCGGCGTACTGTTTTGCACGCTCTATCTCGTTGAGGCGGGTCGTACTCGCCATAAGCACGAACTCCGAGAAGTCCATGTCCCCCGATACTATGACCACGAGCAAAAAGCAGGTGGTTCACGGAACATCCGGGCAGTCTGCGTAGTCGACCGTCGGCTGAGTTACATCCAGCCCTTCTGAGCGGAGCACCTCACCTGCGCGCTCGATTGGTGCGGGTGTCGTCCGTGCCAGTGGCTCCTTGGCCGGTTCGACTGCGCGCACCTCCCAGTCGCTCCCGATAACCACGCTCGCTCGGAGCGGGATCTGGATATGCCCCTCCCATTTCTCCATACGGAGGTCGTAGCTTTCTGCGACGCTCGCGTGAAAGTCTGAGACAAGCGTGAATGTTAGCTCGAACTCCGCAGCGTAGGCGGCATGGCTAAATAAACTATCTCCTGACAGAGCGATGACCGCTATCTCATCCTCGTCTGCCCACCCAGCCTGTTGAACAGCGAGGAGTTCCGCCGTACACTCTGGAACGAAATCCGCTGGATAAAAGTACAAAACGGTCGCTTCGTGAGTTCGAATTTGTTTGAACAGTTCGACTGCTGTTCCCTCACCGTCGATTAGCGCTGGTGCGACGAAATCCGGTGCCTTCTCTCCGACTGTGACCATACAAAGAGCACGACCACCGCTCGCATAGTGGTGTCGGGTCAGTTTCACAGACGGGACGGATGTCACGGGGCTTGACCCCGAAGTCATTTATAAAAGACGTTGCTGTTCGACTTTAAGACACCGGTCCTGCACCACATCGATACCAGCCGTGACTGCCCGCTCAGTCGCGTCATCGTCACGGATTCCAAGTTGGAGCCAAAGCGATTCGATATCACCACGGGTGGTGTGCCGATTCAGGACATCGTCGACGATTTCGGGCACTTCCTCGCTGGGCCGGAACACGTTCACCATCTCAATTTCCTCAGCTACCTCGCCGAGACTGTCGGCGGCCTCCCGGCCGAGAATCCTGTCCGCAAACGGATTGACCGGGATAATTGTGTACCCCTTTTCTAACATATGCTTTGGAATCTCGTGTGCCTCTTTCCCCGGCGTCGACGAACAGCCGACAACGGCGATTGTCTCAACTTCCAGTAAAGTCCGAATGTCGGACGCTGTCTCAACACGCATACGTCTAGTAGGTGGCCGACTGTACAAAGCAGTGTCTGTCTTTGTGATGGGGTGACTGCTGACGCTTTACATCGCTATCAGGCGGTTCTTGATAACTGTAGTGTCACGTCGCCAGCCTCATCGACATCAACAATGCCATCGAACAATTGTTTCAGCGTGTTTATATCCTCGGCGTCGTGTGCCGTCGAATCGATAATCACAAGCCCAATAGCGTCAGCATCCTCGATGCGACTGGTCAGAACGTGCATGAACCGGAAGACGGTCTGTACATCAGAGTACATCAACAGGGTCGACAGAGAATCCATCACGATCCGGTTTTTCGTGATACCACGGTCACTGTAGAATTCTTCGAGGAACTCAGAAAACTTGATTCCGATACCGGTCATGTCTGTGGGTGAGGAAGCATGCTTCACGATACTGGTATCGGAGACGGAACGGCCTTGGTGCTGTGTAACGCAGTCCACGATACCAATGTGAGCGTCACTAGGCTCGTCAACAAGTGAGTGATAATCGGTGGTAACACGATTGGAACTATCACGTGTCGTGATAATGACCGAGCCTTCGCCGTTGTTCGCGCCTTGGGCGAGTGACTCAAACGCCAGCCGGCGCTTCCCATTGATAGCTGGCCCCGAAACGAGCAGATTTGTGCCAGGCTCGACGGTCGCACTCTCGAAGTCTGAACCAAGTTCGTACATTGCGTTGATTCCTATCCCGGGTATCCGGTTACGTACCCGACGCTTCCGGCAACCTTGTACCATTAGTACCGCGGAGGATATATATGGTTTTTTGTCTGGCTGATTACATCGAATCGCGGGGTTTAATAGTGTGACCCGTGGATAGATCTAATGCGGGCGCTTAGCTCAGCTTGGACAGAGCACTTGGCTTCGGACCAAGATGCCGCGGGTTCAAATCCTGCAGCGCCCATGCTACATTTTCCCCTCCAAATACTCCCTTAGAGGGCCTCTAATCCTATTTTATGGCGTCGCTCCTGCAATGTTTGTGCTTTCGTTCGGGAACCGAACGATTCTGACGCGTGGCGGTTCTGTCCTGTGGTTCGCTACATTTCAGGAAACGTTCCACACCTGTAATCAATCGGCTATTGCAAAGAACGCAGAGAGCAGACCGTAGAATGAATAGTCGGGTGTTACTCGTCTTCGAGGGCGTCGCACATATCTCTGTTTACGTCTCGGTCTTGTGCCGCGACTCGTCGGACCAGTTCTCGACGGATGTCTGCCATGACCTCGTCAAGTGGAGACGTAGAGGGAGTCTGTTCGTCTGTGGACATATCTAAGTGGACGATTCGGCCGCTGTTAATTATTCGGCTCGGAGGAGTCACCGATCAGCTTGTCGATTCCATACTGGACGAGGTCGAGCAAAGCGAGGCCTATCATTGCCGTTTCGACCTCGTCTTCTCAAACTCATGTGGGAGTAATCCTGCTCCAGTCTTCCATTGTCAATAGAGCCGTAGTCTCAGAAGAAGAAGGCAGCCAACTGCTCGACGGGGACCGCGTCGATGGATGACTTGGTGGCGTTTGTGACCGGTCAGCGATCGAGGTCGTCTGATGCTGGCATCGTGATCGCCACCGCCGTGCCCTCAGTTCCCGTCTCGAAGTCGATGGTGGCCGCCGAGGTGTCGATGATTCACTGGACGATCCATAGCCCGACGCCACTGGCGTGTTTCAACTGCGTTTCCTCCTCTGCATCGAGCGCGGAGAATTCCTGATCTGGAATACCCGGTCCGTCGTCGCTGATTGTGAGGATGACAGTCTCGTCCGTCTCGCTGAGGTCGACAGTGACCGACGGGGACGGGCCGACGTTGTGCTCGGCGGCGTTCTCGACGATGTAGTCGACGACGAGTGGCATCGCACCGACCGTCTTGATGTGACACTCCTCGGGACAGGACAGTGAGAAGGAGACGGACGAAAACGCACGCCGGTTGGCGTCGACCACGTCACGAACGGACTCGGCGATGTCCTGTGGTATCGGCTGCTGGTCCTGTTCGATGAGGCGTTCGGCCGTGCGAGTCTTGTCGCTGATCGACAGCAGTGAATCGGCTTTCTTTATAATCGTCTCGGCGACTTCGTCTTCGTTCCCCTCGGTGTGTGAGCAGTTCGCTCTGGCTCCGGATCACTTGCAGGTCGTTGCGGAGGTTGTGTCTGAGCACGCGTCGCTGGATCTGCCGCAGCAGATCGAGTTCCTGTTCGCGCGATTTCAACCGCGTCACGTCTCTGGCAACGAGGAGCCGTCCACGTTCTTTGCCGTCCGGTCGTCGTCGTCGATGATCACGATCGGATCGGTCATCGTCTCGATCGCCTGCTGGCGACCCAGTGGGGCGATATCGAACAGTCGGTACCGAAAGATGGCGACGGCGAAACACAGCGCCAGCACGCCAAAGGCGAGGTCCGTCGGGTTCATATCCGGCGGGACCAGCCCGAAGAACAGCAGCATGTTACCAGCCAGCGGGACGCTGATTCCGGCGATCAGTGAGAAGATCTGCCCGATCTGTAACTGATCTCGGTTGTCGAGCAGATATCGCACGATGAGACCCAGAACGAACAGCAGACCGAGGTACGAGTACAACTGGTACGCGCGAAAAGAGTCCTTGAGGGTACGATCCAGTCCGACCCACGGTTCGAACGTGACCGTCAGAAACTGCACGGGTCCACGGGTGACCAACCCATTAGACTCGTACAAGAACTCCGGGTAGAGGGCGAGTACGACACTCATGAGACCGATGCTGGCGGCCGTGACGGTCACCAACCAGGGGTACACCCACCGGTCATTGCTGGTGTAGGCCAGCCCGAACCAGATTATAGCAAATAGGTACAATGGCGCAGCGACGCTGTTGTTGACGTTGGTGACAAGCAACTTCGCCTCAGCCGTCGTCGCAGTGTCGATCAAGATGCCCAACAGTTCCCAGAAGGCTATTGTGAGCATCAACGCGACGAACGCAGTGAGTTCCGAGCGGTTGCTTCTCCGATTACTCCCCACCCGAATCCCGTAGATCGCCAGCCCGGCCGTAAGGAAGAAGATACCCACCTTGACGAGCATCGGCGGCGTGATCTGTAGCTCCATCAGTAAATATATTGTGGTGTATGTGACCAAACCTCAAAGAGGTTGGGAGAGGAAGTCAATAGAACCACACCTCGAATGACCGTAACCGCCGATCCTGTCGGTCACAGCGTAGTGACGGGAACGTGACAAGGCCCCAGCGATGCACATGAAATGAAAGAGTTAGATCGTCTGCTGGACGAAGCAGATGATCCTGCTCGAAGGCGATCGCGACGGCCGCCGCAAAATCGAGCAATCTGACGTGACCGAAGATGGTGAGCAAGTGCCGGGCTACCGCCACCAGGTCGGTATCGACGAGAAGCACGTCCGTGAGGACTTCTCCGACCACAAACTTCCCAAACGCTGGAAACACTACCGAGCACGCGAGAGTCACAATCTCGACAAGGAGGACCCGCTTCGCCGTCCCAATATCGGTGCAATCTACTACGGCAGTCTATGGCGAGATCGTAGTCAGAAACACGGTGTCTCGCCCGAAGCCCTAGAGCAACTCGTCGAAGAATTAGAAGAAGCAGTGCTGGCACTCCTGCACGATTCCGGGCTCGACGTGACGAGTTCCCGTGCGTTCGTGGCTGACGACTACTTCACAGCTGAAACTGATGATCCATTTTGAGAAGTCTTGCTCCAATTACGTTCAGACATTACTGGCTTGGTTCGATGCCTGTCTCCAGAGACGCAGGGACAGCCAGTTCGTCAGTCGAAAGAATGTCAGCCACTTCTTCGAGTTCTGCAGCAGGTAAGCGCCCGGAGAGATAGTTCCGAGCAGTTCATCCTGATACGGACTGCAACGTCTTTAACAGACACTCATCAACCACAGGTTTATGCTAGATGGGTAACCCGACTAATGCTTTTCGAGCAGCTGTCATTCGGAACTCCGATCGTATCTCCAAAAAAATCATAAGCTGCCGCTGTGTTCGGACCCCTCGACACCGGAATGTCGGACGGTTCCTCGTGGCCCTCTGTTCTTTTGACTGGTTCGATGGCTATCCACGTCCTTTGGTTAGCCCAGTCGCGTTTCGAGGTCCCGCATTGCCCGGCCTGGCAGTTTATCGCCTTCGAGGGCGGTATGGACTTCGTCTACGATAGCGGCCTCCTGCTCGGGCCATGCCTGGGAGACTGGGCGTGCAACAGTGTGTTCACCCGCAAACGCAAGCGTGTCCATGTACTCGCCGTAGACGCGGTCATCGTAGGCTTCGCCGCTGAATAGCGACGGGTCGTGAGGGAGGTATCCGAGCGTATCTAGTGCTGTTAGCTGGACCTCTCTGGAGTGGAACGCCCTGAGTACTTCCAGCGTGGAGGCGACGTTTTCGCCGTGTGGATTGGCACCGACCAGCCAGCCACCGAGCGCGTGGTAGCTCCCCTTGGCGTCCATCTGGCTCCCTCGGAGGAACTCGGGACCCGGTCGTTCGACCAACCAGACGACCATCAGGTCCTGGTCCCCGGTGACTGGACTGACGAACGCAATCATCGGTTGACTGTCGTAGCTCTCGAACACCGTCGAAGTATAGGTATCGTCAGGCCCCTTGAGCGACAGTTCGGAAAGCCACACTGCGTCGCCGTCCTCCCGGAGGTTCGTTCCCGCGGTCAGGCTTCCGAGATCGGTTCGAGACTGGCTGACGATGTCCGCCGACTCACGATCGACCAGTAGGAACGCATCGGGCTGTTGGCTGTCGGCGAGCTCACTCTGGCGGTCGAGATACGCCTGCCTGTCAGCGTCGGAGTCGCCGGTGAGCGTCTCGCCGTCCGACGCCAACCGGACTGTCCGCTCGTTTTGCTCGATCCATTTGCTAATTCGGTCGGCCTCCTGGGAAGCCGCGAACCGGTACTCCTCCTGGACCGACTCCTCGACGCCATTGGCGACTGCCACCGTCGCGATACCGCCGATAATTGCGACCGACAGCCCGATGACCGCTACGATGGCGAATTTCAGGGCGTAACGCCGCTTGATGACCGCTGGCACTAAGCGCCTGATGTCGGTGTCCATACTTGTTCGACCTGGCCGGGTGGGGCTATGCTGTTCGGAGACCGGCGACAGGGGTGGTCTGGACCAGTGAACACTCTCAGGTCACAACTGTCGACCTGAGCGGCTCTGTGAGAATCTTTTCTTTTCTTTTCTCCAATCCAAACTTTGATTTCTGTATCCAGAACTGTTTGCGGGCACCATCTTAAACCCACCCCCCTATCGAAATAAAGTGTACAAACCGCGTCCGGGTGACTAATATCGAATTGCACTATTCGACGATTACTCGTCACAACGTTGTACTCAATCGAACAAAACGCCTATTGTGAATTAGTGAAAAATGTAAACATGGACACAGGCCCCCATGATGGTTCTCTGGGGGATAACGAAGAGAGCATCAGTTCCTATCGATCCATCATCGAAGCCGTTCAAGATGGCATTTTCATCGTCAATTTAGATGGTACCATCACCTTCGTCAACGACTCGCTTTGCTCACTGGTCGGGCACAAACCGAACGAGCTGGTCGGCGAGACGTTCGACACGCTGGTTGAGTCAGAACTGGTTCAACCGGAGGAGTTTGACCGGTTCGATACGGCGATTGACAACCTTGCCAACGGAGACATTCAGGACCAGGCTCTGACATTCGAGATTGGCCAAGACACCGACCAGATGGTAGAAGTTCGTGTCTCAAAACATATTCGAGATGACGGTACTGCGGATATCGTCGGCGTGGCTCGGGACGTGACAGAGCGCGAGCGGAGGGCCCGGGAAGCAGAACAAAAACAGGAGGTGCTGGCCAAACTCTACCAGGTTGGCGCTGAGGCCAGTCTCACGTTCGAACAAAAGGCCGAGCGAATCCTCTCTATCGGCTGTGAGTACCTAGACCTGCCGTATGGGTTCTTAACGAGAGTGGAAGAAGACGTACAGGAGATCGTCCACGCTGTTGGCGATCATACACTCCTCCAGCCAGACGAATCGGCACCGCTAGAGCAGTCGTACTGTCGGAAAACCATCAAAAGCGACGGCCTCGTCGGGATGCAAGATGCCCGAGCGGAGTTGGGCGAAACCGACCGGGCGTACGAACTGTTCGAGCTGGGGTGTTATATTGGAACGAAGGTCATGGTTGGAGAGAACCTCTACGGGACGTTCTGCTTTGCGGCCCCATACGACCGTGACCGGCAATTCACCGACGGCGAGCGAGAGGTGATCAAGCTCCTCGGACAGTGGGCCGGGTACGAAATCGAACGCCAGCGGTTCGAAGAACGGTTAGAAGGTCTCCACAGGATATCACAGCAGTTGTTGGGGGCTGAAACGACGACGGAAGTCGCAGAAGTGACGATCGAGACGGTCGCGGAGCTTTTCGATCTCCCGGTAAGTGCGTTTTGGAAGTACGACGCTGGGGACGACGTGTTACGCCCGGTGGTCGAAACCGACGACGCAGTCCGGATAGTCGGCGAGGCCCCGACGTTCGAACGAGGTGACGCACTTCTTTGGGAGAGTTTCGACAGTGGCGAAATCCGGAACTACGAGGACTTGGCTGAACAATCAGAGGCCTATAATTCAGAGACGCCGTTACGGTCAGAGGTCCACATTCCCTGTGAGAAGCATGGAATCATCACAAGTTCCGCGACCGAGCCACGTGCCTTCGACGAGATCGACATCGAAAGCCTCCGTCTTCTTGAGGCGTTGGTCACAGAGGCGATAACCGCAGTCAAACGCGAAGAGCAACTGGCCGAGCGTGGTGAAGCACTCCAGCGACAGAACGAACGCCTCGAAGAGTTTGCCGATGTCGTGGCACACGACCTGCGGAACCCCCTGACGGGAGCGGTTGGCTTCCTCGAAGTTGCTCGCAAAACAAACGAGGCACAGCATTTCGAACGCGTCGAACAGTCTCTGGACCGGATGGAGCAACTCATCGACGAGTTGCTGATGATCGCACGCGGTGATCGCCAGACGACCAACGTACGCACACTCCAATTACAACCAATCGTCGAGGAGTCGTGGTCGTATACCGACGCTCCAAAAGCGACTCTGTCCGTAGACGACCCCCTCGGAGAGATACAGGCCGACGAGACACGACTGTTGCAACTGTTTGGCAATCTCTTCCGTAACAGTGTCGAACACGGCAGTGACGATGTTACCGTGGAGGTCGGCCCCCTCGCAAACGACACGGGGTTCTATGTTGCCGATGACGGGCCAGGGTTTTCCGAGGAGAGCCGAGCAGAAATCGAAGAACTCGAAGAAACGGAAGGGGTATCGGGGACGGGAATCGGACTCATGAGCGTTACCGATGTTGTCGATGCACACGGATGGACACTCACGATTCCCGACACGGACCACGGAGCACGCATCGAAATACGAACTGGTCAGCGGAGCGAATGACCCATAGTAACAAACGTGCCCGCGATGAAACGTGAGTACGAGCCGTACATGACCGCTGAAATAGTCATTGCCGAGGATGATGAGACGACCCGAGAGGTAGTCGAATTCAACTTGACTGACAACGGGTGGGACGTGGTGGCCTTTAGTGATGGCAATGAGTGTTGGGAGTCTCTCGAATCACGAGCCAGCAACCCACCAGATCTCGTGGTGTTAGACGTGATGATGCCCGAACTTGACGGGACTGCTGTCCTCAAACGTATCCGGAATCATGACGCACTCGTCGATTTGCCAGTCGTCATGTTGACGTCCCGTAATCGGGAGGAAGATATCGTGCAAGCACTCGACGCCGGAGCTGACGATTTTGTGGCAAAGCCCTTCTCGGAAACCGAACTTGTCAGTCGAGTTGAAACGGTGCTCGACGAAGTATAAATTTCGATATGTGTGATTTTTCACCAATATCCTGATAACCCATGCGCTTTTATCTGATGTAATGTGGCTTGCGACGCTTTTAGCCGTTGCTGGGCTACTCGGCGTAGCAGTGATTACACAGTTTACCGGGTACCGTCTTGGCGGAACGATCACCGTTCCCGTACTCGCTGTGTACACGCTCAAGAACGTCCTGATGTTGCCGGTGTTCGTCCTCAGTACTAGCGCAGCGTACATCGGCCTCTGGTATTTTCGGCAGCGAACTCTGATCTACGGTCGAGACCAGTTCATCGTCGCATTAGTCATCGGAACGTCAGTTCCGTTGGTCACGCTTCTTGGGCTAATTCAGGTTGGGTTTGATGCAGACCTCATCGTGTTTATTGGCAGTATCCTCCCCGGTATAGCAGCCTACAACTACCATAGCATCAAACCAGAGTTTCGTCGGAACGATTTGCTCGCAACAATCGGATTGTTCACAGCACTGTTCGCCATCGGTTGGGGACTGGTCACGCCCGGAGTCGCTGCCCGACTCGGAACAGTGACGCCACCGGTGTTGTTCGCAGATACCGCAGACGTTGCGGTGTTCAAGAATGCAGTCGCTGATAATCCGACAGAAACAGTCGTCATTTCGAGGGGGATTGTGGCTGGTCTCTTCGTCCTCGGTCTTCTGTTATCCGAGCGTATCCGAAGACGATTCGGCGTCCGAGTGGGCGTAATTACGGCTGTCCTGTTGGCAGTCTACGCTCTCACGAACGTCTGGTTGATCGCCATGTACTTCGTTTTAGTGTTTCTTTCATTCGGCTTCATCCAGGCAGTGAACTACGCAACACTGCGGTACGGGAGAGTCCTCCTTGGAACCACTATCGCGTTTGCAGTTTTCGTGGCAGTGCCACTCACACTTTCGCTCCCGATCAGACGGGGGTTGTCTGCGTTTTTCATTTCCTTCCTGGGGGGCTTCACAGCATACAACGCTCACGTGACAGGACCATTCGAGCGGCGTCTGGTACTACCTCTCCAAGCAGTCGTGTTCGTTCCAGCGTTGCTCATCGCGCGACTGTTCACCGCGCCGGAACCTACGGGAGCCCCACAAGAACTCACGCTCCCAGTGATACTGACAGGTGTGCTCGTCGTGTTGGTCGGCCTGTGGATCGGGCGCTGGTACGCCGTCGACCGACCTGACGAGACTGAGGTACTGTCTGCGTCCGTTCTGTCGGGGGATGACTCATGAGCACGACCGCGTACGAGATATACGGGCGAGGGTTCGGTTGGTCGTGGCGACTTCGCGTTCAGGAACGCGTGGTTGCGACCGGAGGCCATCACTACGATACGTCACGAGAGGCCCGACACGCTGTCGACAGGGTCCGAGGAGCGGTTGCCTCCCTCGGCGGCGATGACGACGCGTTCGAGAGCGAGGAAATTAGCGATCCGCGCACAATTGTCAGAGAAGATCCGACACCGGCTGGCGATCTTCCGGAAGACCGAAACAATTGGGTGTGGCAACTACAGACACCCGAACGAACCCTCGCAAACAGCGCAGACCGATTTCCCACCGAGAGCGAGGCCAGAACTGCGCTGGATCAGTTTCTCACGCGGGCTGCCGGTGCTCTTCCAATGTTCATGGTCGGTGCCGAATACGAGTGGCGGGTTGGCCCACGGCCTATCAAGGTCGGCAAGCCGAGTCTAATCGGGATTATTAAGGAGTTAACACGGGGGTTCCGCCACCGAAAGGCGCTCCGGCGACTGGACACCCGCATCGCCGTAGCGGGGAGCCGTGGCAAGACCTCAACTACCCGTCGCCTCGACGACGTGTTCAATCGTCGTGGCTACGATACGCTGACGAAGATCACCGGGAACCATCCGACGCTCATCCACAACGGCGAGGTCCATCCAATCGAACGCAGAGGCCCTCGGACGACGCTCTATGAGAACATCAGCGTGATCGCGGAATTCGCTCCGGAACTCGATGCCTATGCTGCTGAAGATATCGGTATCTTCGAAAACCAGGGGATCACTGAATACACGACACGGCTGATCAATCAGCAACTTATCAATCCGGACATAGTCGTACTCACAAACGTCCGCCAGGATCACAACGATACACTTGGCAAGACGCGAACCAATATCGCCAGGTCGTTTGCCCGGTCGATTTCCGCCGGAACGCACGTCGTCAGTGGGGAACAACATCCTGTTCTCCACGACTACATGCGAGAAGAAATCGAACGACGGGGCGGGACTATCGAACAGGTTGAGATACCCGACCGACACGAGGGCATGATCGGGGCAGAGAC
The DNA here is from genome assembly GCF_026586665.1 of Halovenus rubra. Lineage (GTDB taxonomy): Archaea > Halobacteriota > Halobacteria > Halobacteriales > Haloarculaceae > Halovenus > Halovenus rubra. The sequence goes on along the minus strand of NZ_JAODIY010000013.1, from coordinate 270,254 downwards.
TGCTCACGCAATTGACGCGGTTCTCGAATTTCTCGATGAATCGGTTCTCCCTGAGGGCGAACTCGAGGCGTTTTTAGCGGCAATTCAGCCCGAATGGACTCGACTTCCCAACGGTCGCGTATTCAACGCAGCACAGGTGAACGACGTTGAAAGTACGGAGATGGTTCGTCAGGCACTCGTTTCTGAAGACGAAAAGATACTGCCGTTCGTCTATCTCCGGCGAGACCGGCGAGGTCGAACCGCCTCCTTCGCAGAGTACGTCGACCTTCTCTACGAGCAAGACCACATCGATAGCGTCCACGTTGGTGGGGCTAACGCGCGTGCGTTCGCTGAGAATACTGAGCTACCGGTCACTCGACACGACAACGGAGCAGAAGCCGAGACTGTATTGAACGATCTTCTTGCAATCGGTGATCCCGTCGTGATTATGGGGAACACCGTCGCCGATTTCATGCGTGAGTTCGAGCAAGCTGTAAGCACTCAGGAACAAGAAGCAAACGAATACATCAAACCGAAGTGAACCACAACTCCCATTTTTGTACTTGTGAGTGTGTGTTGAGAGCAGGCACATTTCTATTGTCTTGCGTTCTTTGCATTTCTGCGCGACACTCACACCATCGGACAAAATGCCCAAGTCGTGAGCGATGCGAGTAAATCGTCGCTTCTGTGACGTTATTCTCCCTGTCAGCCATGTACAGTTCGAGTGCAGTTTCCGGATCGATTGGTTCGAGACTCATAGCTGTCTGTCCTGCAAACACCGGGACAGACACCCGTTCTTAAACGCCCGAATTCAGCTGTCTCATTTCTTGCAAGGGACTTCGTTCGACGCTCGAACGCAAGCCTGCAGCGCCCATATTGCAGGTTCTGTTCCAAATTCCGACTTAGAGGCACTCTACTCCCGATTTATGCCGTCGCTCCTGCAATGTTCGTGCTTTCGTTCGGAAAGCAAACAATTCTGACGCGCGGTGGTTCTGTCCCGTGGTTCGCTACATTTCAGGAGACGTTCCACACCTGTAATCAATCGGCCATTGCAAAGAAAGCAGAGAGCAGACTGTAGAATGACTAGTCGGGTGTTACTCGTCTTCGAGGGTCTCGTACTGATAGCCTCTGTCTTCTAACTTCGGATAGAGGTGCTGGGAAGCGCGGTCGTTGTACTGGACCAGTACTGTCTCGTCTCTCTCAGTCAGCCGTTTGAGCGTGTTCGACAGCCCGTGAGTGAACGACAAAAACTACGTCTTTGGTGATGTATCAACCAGTATGCACACGACAGACGGTGGTTACGTATGAGTGTGGGCGATGCCTTCGACGAGTGGGCCGACGATGGTCGTGACCGCGAGATGGAAGACGAACACTGGGCAACTGCAAAGCAACTGTTGGCTCGTATGCCGGTTGAGCCGGGTGATCGAGTCCTCGATTTGGGCACTGGGAGTGGGTATGCACCGCGTGCCATCTCCCAAGCTGCAGATGCGGGTCTAGCAGTCGGACTCGATGCGTCTCCGGAGATGGTCACAAACGCCCGCTCGTACACTGACGACTCGGATGTTGGATTCCTTGCGGGAGATTTCCACCAGCTCCCTTTCGAGTCGGAGTCGTTCGACCACTGTGTCTCGATGGAGTCGTTTTTCTTTGCGACCCACCCAGAGGAGTTGCTGGCGGAACTACGGCGAGTACTCCGCTCTGGCGGGACATTTTACTGTGGCGTCAACTACTATCAAGAGAATCACTATGCTCACGAGTGGGCCGACCGCATAGAACCGGAGATGCTTCTCTGGAGTGCAACAGAGTACCGCTCGGCGTTCCAGAATGCTGGCTTCCAGCTCGCAGAACAGAGTTACGTGCCAGACAGGGACACCGAGATTCCGCCTGAATCGGAGTTCCCCACGGCGGAGTTTGAGACGCGCGAGCAGATGGTCGAACGCTACCGCGAACTGGGGACGCTGCTCACTGTCGCAGTTGTTCCGTGACTGATTGACCTACCCGTGCTTTTGGCCCCAGTATCACGACTGTGGCTCTGGTGGTGATGACTCGTCGTTGTCGCGTCTCGGGGTCATCGAACCGAACACGATTCGGTCGAGTGAGTGGGGCTGTGTCGGCGAACCACGAGCGCCATATTCACCAAGAATACAACGATACCACCACTGATTTGATTGGGTACCACCGGTGGTACTCCCTTACGCCGGGGTTCGCTCGGAGTTTTTCCTATCGAGCTCCTTCGTCCGGGTGCAATGGCAAAAGCAGGAGTCATCATCCCTGAACGGAATCGCACGCAGACAGTGGCCGCCTGGTCAACGGCCTCGAAACAGCACGGGAGTTCGCCCAAACAGCGGGCGACGGAGTCGAACTCATCTTCGATGGTGCTGGGACGCAGTGGGTTCCAGAACTCGAAGACGAGGACCACGATTACCACGACCTCTATCAGTCCGTCCGAGACGAGGCATCTGCCTGTGACTTCTGTGCGGGAGCCTTCGGCGTCGACGCGGCTATCGACGACGCTGGGGTCGTGACTCTTGACGACCACGACGGCCACCCGAGCATCCGCTCGCTGGTTGACGACGACTACGAGATGATCACGTTCTGATCAGTGATTTCAGCACTCGGTATAGACTACATATTGTCGGGTTCAAATCGCGCGCTCATTGACCTCGGCGAGAGTGGTGAACTCGCTGCCCGTCTGTCGACCGACCAGTACAAGATCTGTCGCCACGTCTTTGCCGGTTCGATTCGTAGACTGGACCATGACGCGGACAGCAGTCATCGCAGGTGTCGGTCCGGGACTCGGTGCATCGCTTGCCCGAAAATTCGCAGCAGAGGGCTGTCAGGTCGCACTCTTCGCTCGGTCGGAGGACTATATCGAGGAACTTGCCGAGGAACTGCCGGATCCCGGTGAAGGCCTCGCCGTCCAGACCGATCTCACAGACGTCGAGCAGATACAGGAAGGGTTCAAGGCGGTCCGAGAAGCGTTTGGCTCGGTCGATGTCCTTGTGAATCACGCGAGCGCCGCCTCTTGGAAGGGCATTATGGACGTGAGTGTCGAAGAGTTCGAACAAGCGTGGGCTGTCAACGGACGAGGCGCGTTCGTTTGCTCGCAAGAAGCTGTCGGTGACATGCTTGAGACGGGCGGTGGGACAGTCATCTTTACCGGTGCTACCTCTTCAGTGCGGAGCCTCGGCGGTGCCATTGGATTCACAGCTGCGAAGTTCGCTGCCCGTGGGATGGCAATGGATATCGCCCAAGAGTACGGCCCCGAGGGGATTCACGTCGCCCATGTCGTCATCGACGGGCAGATCGACACGCCGGGCGTCCGGGATCGATTTACTGACCGGGACGGCGAGACGTTCCTCAACCCCGACGAGATGGCCGAGACCTACTGGCATCTCGTCGAACAAGATGATGTCAGCACCCAGCCGTTCGAGGTTCATATCACGAACGGGCCACAGAACTCCGAATTCATCTGACAGCGTTTGATGTTTTCTCGGCCGGCCGATCGGATGTCTCTTGTTGGATTCATTGTGTTGGATCACGGTCCCATCGACCGTAACGTGATCTTGTAACCGACCAGAATCTGGCTGTAGATCGGATTTGTGAACCCAGCAGTTGTGGACAGTTGAACACGCACGTTTGACACCGGCTCTAGAAATGAGACAGTATCCGTAAGAGACAGTCCTACAAAAAGTAACTAAATATTGAATTTCATCAGCAGTCGCGGTGTTACTTCTCGTTCAATAAAATGTAAGTTGGTCTCGTCTAAAAAGCCACTGAGGTGCGGTGGATTTTGGCATGGTACACTGAAATCCTGCCGCGCCTCATGCTTCAATTCTTCTCTGAACATCGCCAATAGTTCGGCTGTGGCTAGCAGTGTGAGAACTCGATATTTTTGGTATCTCGGATGGGCTTTCAATAGGAATCGAAAACTGTGGCGTGCGTTGGATTCCTTTTCGTGTCCGCAGACAAAAACGCATCTTACGGGGACGTAAGTCCATCTCCTTTCAAACTCCGTTTTTCGGCTCTGGTGAATCGAAATACAGCACTGAAACGAACCGTTAAAACGAGGGGGGAATGAAGCGAGAAAATCTGATTGGTCCGTGTGGAAAATCTTCCGCTTCACTGGACCACGTCCGAGTAGATATTGTGCTGGCTAATCGTAGGTGTGGAAATCGACGGCCTGTTCGAGTAGTTCGTCCGGAATCCCCGGCACTTCCTCGCATCGGACTGGCCCTGCCTCATCCACCTTGTCAGGGTCCCGCGGGAAATCACGCAACTCGAAGTGGATCGAGATACCGGCTTTGGCCCCATCGCCGTAGGCGATTGGTACCTGATTGTGGCCCGGCGTCACGTCACCGACTGCATAGATATTGTCGACGGAGGTCTGCCCGTGGTCATCGACTGCCACTGTGCCGTCGTCGTTTATTTCACAGCCAAGCTCACGTGCCAGGCCATTGTTGTATTCAGCACCATACATTGCAAACCCGCCTTTGTACTCTCTCACAGTCCCGTCTTCGAACTCGAGAGCTTTCAGCCAGCCGTCCTCACCGTTCTGGACGCCAGTTACCTCCTCGTGGACGAGTTCGATCGGATGGTTCGAGAGTTGTTCGTCAGTCTCGTCACTCCATTCTGGGTCGGCACCTCTCGTCAACAGGTCCACATCGTCGGTGAAATTCAACAGGATAAGTGCAACGTGAGCTGCACTCTCACCTGACCCCATCACGTACACCGATTGGTCGACGAACATATGTGCATCACAGTGCAGACAGTAATGCAAGCCTCGCCCAGTGCGTGGCAGAGGTGGGTCCGGGCGGACGTCGTTGAAACCGGTCGCGAGCACGACATACTCTGCGTCGTAGTCGCCACTGTTGCCACAGAGTCGTATCTGTTCGTCCTCGACGCTATGACATGAATTAATCATATCCCGTTGGATGTCACAGCCGTACTCCTGTAATTGATCCTTGCCAGTTGCAAGTAGTTCGTTTCCGCTTGTCTCTTCACGGATGCCGATCATGTTGTGGACTTCTTGCATCATCGCTGCCCGACCGCCGCCACGGTCCAGCAGTGCGGTCTTGTGACCGAGGCGTGTGCTGTACATCGCTGCCATCTGTCCGGCTGGCCCGCCGCCGATGACTGCAACCTCGTAGGAGGGGATGTCTTCTCCCATACTTCGATTACCACGTACCCGCACAAAAGCAGTTACTAACGTTTGGGTTAGTTTGACCGCCAGTCACTGAGTGTCCCACGGAGAACTTTCGCTGCGACCAGCAGCGGGTCCCAGACTGGACTAAACGGCGGTGCATATGCCAGGTCGAGCCGTTCGACCTCGGAGACAGTCATATCGCTTTCCAGGGCAGTCGCCAGCGTATTGATGCGAATGGCTGCGCGGTCCTCCCCGGCGATGGTACCACCCAGCAACTGTCCGGTCTCGCGGTCGGCAACAAGTGTGACAGTCGTCTCGGCGTTGCCCGGATAGTAGCCCGAGCGTGACCCTGCAGTGATGGTCTCGGCTACTGGGTCGAAACCTGCCTCGCGTGCGGCATCGAAATCGGTGATCCCGGTTCGCCCACACTCCAACTCGAAGGCTTTCAGGACGGCTGTCCCCGCGATTTCACCGACTGGCTCGGGATCGCCCGCAACCGTCTGGCCGATGGCCCGCCCGGCTCGGTTCGCGGTCAGCCCCAGCGGGACCCAGGCGGGGTCGCCCGTGACGGTGTGGGTCTTCTCTGCGCAGTCGCCCGCTGCATAGACGCTTTCGACTGTCGTTCGCCCGTACTCGTCGATACGTATAGCCCCGGAGTCACCGAACTCGATGCCAGTATCTTCGACCAGTTGTGTGTTCGGCCGTATCCCGATACCCACGAGGACGAGGTCGACAGCTTGGCTCCCGTCATCTGTCTCAACCCGGTCGACACGTCCGTTACCTTCGAGGGAATTGACAGCCGTTCCGAAGTGACACTCGACGCCAGCCTCTTCGAGTGTCTCACTCACTCTCTGGCCAACAGCGTCGCCGAAGGGTGGCACGGGTCGGTCGGAACGCTGGTAGAGATGCGTTTCGAGACCCCTGCTGCGGAACGCTTCGGCCATCTCGACTCCCACGTAGCCACCGCCAACAATTGCTGCTGTTGTGGGGGGTTCACGGTCGAGATACTCCGTCACGTCCACGTCGACGTAGTCAGTCTCGAACGCACTCTCGTCGGCCTCGTCTGGTGGTGTCAGGAACGCACGGAGCTGTGCTGTCGAGTGCATATGATGCATTGTGAAGACATCTGCAAGGTCGGTTCCCTCGATTGGAGCCACAAGCGCTCGCGCGCCCGTTGCAATGAGGAGGTCTCCGTAGGACTGTTCGAATTCGCCATCTGGCCCGTGGACCCTGACGTGTTGCTCTTCGGGGTCGACCGAGAGTACCTCGTGGTTGCGATGGAGGTCGATACCCCGTTCGTCGACCTCTCTGGGGGACAGTGAAAGAAGGTCTCCGAGCGAGTCGACCTCGCCTTTGACGTAGTAGGGCATCCCGCAGTGCGCGTACGAAATCCACTCGCTTTTTTCGTAGACGATGACTTCCCTCTCGGGGTCCTCGCGTTTGCACTTGCTGGCCGCGCTCAGACCGGCAGCATCACCGCCGACCACGACGAATGGCTGGCTCATACGCTCTACTCCATCCCAAGCCACCTAAGCGTTGATGACCTGGAGGTAACCTTGTTGTCGTCTCCAGTCTCGTCGGGTTGCTTGTTCTCAGTGTCGAACTGGTGGTTTAGCAACAGTCGCCTTCGTCACCCGAATTGCTGCCAGCGTTTTGTCCGAGTAGCCTATTGGTCGTAAATGTGTGATAGTTACACAATCGACCTACTTTCATTGGGGCTGTTCTCGTCATTTTTTGTATGCTACAGGTCGGCCAACAGGCACCGGAGTTCGACGTGCCGGGCGTTACTGGGGGACGTATCGACAATCACACGCTCGGAGAGTACACCGAACACAGCTGGGCAGTTGTGCTCCTGTTCTATCCCTTCGATTTCCACCCCAGCTGTACGTCTCAGCTCTGTCTTCTCAGAGATGCCGAGAAGCTTTCGCTAACCGAAAATACAGTCGTTCTGGGCATCTCACCCGACAGTGTCTACAGCCACGAGGAGTTCGCCGAGCAACATCGGATCGATTTTCCACTGCTCTCGGATAGCGACGGCCAGATCGCAGAAGCATACGGCGTCCTCGTCGAAGAAATCGAAGGGCATCGGAACGTTCCGCGATCATCGCTGTTCGTCGTTGACCCCAGCCAGAACATTCAGTACGCCTGGCAAAGCGAAGCTCCCGACGAGGAACCCGACCTCAAAGCGGTAGAAAAAGCGACCAACTGCCACGGCGACCGCTGTGAACTACCCGACGGCAAATCCTACCTGTAAGGGTCGACGTTCAAGGTGCTTTTGTCACCTCTACTCAGCTTTGCACATTGATGTAGGAAGGTGACGTAGGGCGTTTTAAGGACAGATGATGCCCATCACATCCGCTAATCCGGGGCTTCAGGATTGCATTCCTCAATGAGAGGGGTGATCCGCGGTCTTCAGGCGCGTAATATTCTCAATGGCGTCAAAATCGCTATCAAAGGAGTACAGATAGTCGATATCCTCCCTATCCATATACGCTGTAATAGTCGAGTCAACAAAGGAGAGTTCTCCGTACCTGCGGAACAGCGGTTGTGCCGCGTTGAAATCTGACTTCGCCGCGTGGACGACCTCAAAGTGGGCTCCCTCAATGAGTCGATCCAGCAGTTGGTTCGCTGCATCTGCACCGAGCTTTTCACGGGTCAGGTTCAGTGTCTCCGCAATTACATAGTTCGTGATGATGGCCTTCGGAAGCTCACCATGATCGACACCCCGGATAATCTCTCGAGCGGGGTCATGGTACTCGTCGCGGGCACTGGCGCTAGCGAAGAGTACGTTGGTGTCCAGAATCGCGACTGTCATTCCTCCGCTCCAAACTCGCGTTCGGCTTCGACAGCGTTTGTTTCACCGACATCCACTGGCTCGAAATCGTCGAAAACGCCTTCACGCTGGTGGATAATCTCCACAGAAAGCTCTCCGTCTGTGCCGGTTGTCCAGCGGAGTTTGTCGCCGGGCTCAATGTCGAGACGACGGCGAAGGTCCGCCGGAATCGTAACCATCCCTCTGTCGCTCACTTTCGTTTCCTCAGAACCTTCGTCAGTTGCCATGTGTAGACGTACTCGCTCCCTGGCAATACATGTTACTCCACATGTGGCGGTTTGCGGAGATTCATCGTAGACTTCTTCCGACGACTGGCAACAAGACCTGTGATGTATGTTTTGGCATAATCTCGTTGCGGTGTTGACAGCGATTCAAACTCGTTGAGTACCTGCGTACCGACAAGAAATCTGTAATCGGCATCATCTGTCCTTACTTCCCGAGTCTCGCACACGGCTTTCTCAGTCTGACCGACGATGTCGAAACCACGGACCGAGCGATGGACCGACTTGCAGAACACATTCAGACCAGACTCGGTGTTCAGGAGTAAGCCAGTCCTACTGTTCAAGTGGGTTGGCGGTCGTGCGTCACCTCTGCAAGAACACTCGGAAATCATATATAATAGTTTGGGTGTCGTGTGTTCCGATTACATCTCAGAGGAACAGATATTTGAAATACACTCGTCGGTCCAGACGCCATGGATTACGAACGAAGAAAGGTACTTACACTGGGTAGCGCAGCAGCGCTAGCCGCACTCGCAGGATGTTCTGGCTCGGACTCCTCGGGAGAGAACGGTGACGAGAATGGGGCGGAAAATGACGACGGAAATGGGGGCGAAAACGGCGCGGAGAGCGGTGACGGAAATGGGGGCGAAAACGGGAGTGAAAATGGGGGCGAGAATGGGTCAGAAAACGGCGACGAGGATGAAGGGGGAGAGGCCGTCCCAGGCCGTGACCAACTCGGTGGTCCGGACAGTCTCCAGAGCTCGGCCGAAGTCGACGCTATCACACTGGAGGCCGACCAGGGTGCGGGTCAGTACGTCAACACGCCAGCGGTGGTCTGGCTCGAACCCGGTGGAGAGATCACCTGGTCGATCACGAACGGCGCACACTCGGTGACGGCGTACCACCCAGAAAACGAGAAACAGCAGCGGATTCCAGAAAGCGCCGAGCCATTCGACTCCGGGACTCTCTCTGGGGGTGAGACGTTCAGCCACACCTTCGAGACAGAAGGGGTGTACAACTACTACTGCCGCCCACACGAAGGGCTGGGAATGGTCGGCCTGGTCATCGTCGGCGAGCCGGGCGGCGGACCCGGAACCACCGCGCCGGACGGTGTCGAAGCGAGCACGGCAGCTACCAATCTCGGCGAGTTGCTCTCCATAGCTGGCGTCGATACGTCCGAGAGCAGCGGTGAGACCCAGCAGTACAGCTGGAGCGACGCCACCTGGGATTCGTACTGGTACTCGCTGTACAACATGAGCACGAACATCGCAATGTCGGGCAACGGGGTGCCGTTCCCACTCAACGACCAGATGGAGCAGTTGCAACAAAACCGGATGCCGGCGATGCTTGAAGCCGCCGACACCGACAGACCACCGATCAACAATCCGAACCTCTCGTTCGCTGCGTTCACGAGCGGCGACCCACACTTCACACAGCAGCCAGTCTTCGAGGACGACACCGGGCGGCCAAACGGCGAGACACTCGCCTGGGACAAATCCAAATCCTCGGGTGTCGTGAGCCCATCGTCGCTGGCTTGGACTCACCTCAAGGGTATCACTTGGGCAAAAAATTTCCAGGCACACTTCGATGTTCTGCCCCCAGGACTTGCCGCGAAGTTCCGGGCACAACTGTTGACCACGCTCGCGCAGGTCGGCATCAACGCCAGCATACTCGTCGGCGGGTCGCGGGGTAACGGTGCGCTCACGCATGGCGATTCCTTCGAGTTCCTCTCGGAGTACCGCCCCGCAGCGGGGGAAATCGAAGACAAAACCAGACGGCCCCACCACCACGCTGCGATGGTGTGGTTCCTCTCGGATATAACCAGTCTGGCACAGAACGGCTGGTTTGGCTATGTCAACCCTCGACCGCTCATCCCTGTCGAAGCCGGCGGGGATGGAGTCTTCGACCCGCCGGTGGGCATCCAGGGTATCACCGACGGTGTCGCAACGACGACGATGGATCTGTTCGATCCCGCGGAGGTCATCGAGATGGAATCGACGCGCTCTGTGGGACTACTGCTCGCAGCCATCGGCTACTACGGGCCACAGGCTGGTGGGGAACAACAGCGACAGGCCGCCGCCGACTACGCGAACCAGCTCGCAGCTGCCATCGAGCAGAGTCTGACCAGTTCCGGACGAGTCGAAAACGGCGCAGCAAACCAGGCTGCGACCCAAGGGATCGTCGGTCAGGGGCTGTTGTGGGCCTCAGAAATGGACGGCGTCGACCACACCGGTACCGCCGAGACAGTGCTTGGCTATCTGCTCGACGATCTCTGGGACGGCGACGCGGGAACGTTCAGATCCGGGGTCGACGACGACGTATACACCATTTCCGCACGAGACGCCGGCGACATCACTGGAGGCATCAACGCCGCAGAGAACGTCCTCGGTATGGACGTCAAAGAAAAATACGCCCAGTACTTCAACCAGACGATGAACCGCGGCCGTCTCCAGCGGGCCGAGCGGCCGCCGTCACGTGACGAGGCTGCCGAGCACACACTGCCACTGCCGCCAATGGCCGGTGGCGAGCACGGCCAGGCAGCGGTGTACAACGCAGAGGTTGAGTACGATACTGGAGCCGGCGAGTGGACTGTCACCGACGACACGTTCGACACGGAGGCGGCACTCTATCTCGCGAACCAGGAAATCTGGATCAGCCAGTGGAGCGGCGACTTCTACCAGGGCCGGGGCCTGCCAGGTCAGTCCGACACGCCGCCACAGTAACCTAGCTGTCGGGCTGTTTTGCCATGATTTGCCCGCCACCGATCACTCTCCGACTCTTGTAAGGAATGTTTCGCCGCGGTCCCGACCGAGGTCCATCAGTTCCTCGATGAACTCGGGGTCGCGGTCGAGTTTCGTTGAGCAGTGGAAGCGTTTGCCCATCTCGATACGGTGGATGTCGGTCTGTGTAAACTTATCCGCGGGCAATGTCCCATCGGCAACCCAGTCGTTGATTTGTTCGATGAATCCTAGTTCCTGATTCAGCGAAATGTTCCCCGAGAGTTCGTTGCGCCGGTCAGCGATTTCGTCGACGCTCGTCGGTTCGCCGTCTAGTTCCTGAGGGTTGATCTGAATGATCCAGAGTTCGTCGGGCTTGCGGTCGGTCGGTTGGTGCATCAAGTCGCCCACCGGTGGATTCTGTGAGAACAGGCCGTCCCAGTGGAGATGGCCGTTGATTTCGACGGCCTCGAAGATATTGGGAACGGCCGCGGACGCGAGGACGGCGTCGACAGTCACGTCCTCGTTGGTGAACGTCTCGAAGACGCCAGCGTTGATGTTGACGGTGCCGACGACCAGTTCTGGGGCCGACGCGCGGCAATACTCAGGGACCTCATCGAAGTTGATGTGTAACTCCAGCACGCTTCGGATGCGTTCCTTCCCAATCTCTTTGCCGGGCATCTGATAGGGGCTAAACTGTGGTAACGGCATTCCACTTGACTCCAGTCGGTTGATTGATTGTAGCCAGGAATTCAGCATCCGGTCACTGGTGTCGGAGGCCGAAAGATCCATCCACACGTCGTTCAGGAGATCGGCGGCGACTTCCGGACCGTCCGTAACCAGTCCGTACCACGCGGCGAGCGCGTTGAACGCGCCACCGGAGGCACCGCTGATACCCACCAGTTCGTACTCGTCCTCCCAGTCACACTCCAGTAACATTGTCTCCAAGACGCCCGCAGTGAAGGCGGTGTGACTCCCGCCCCCCTGACAGGCGATGGCGACGTTGGTTTGCTCACTCATTCGTAGGTGGTGGTGTAGCCGCCGTCCCAGAGCAAGTCAGCGCCGTTGAGGTGACTGCCATGTCCGGAAAACCCAAAGACGAACAGATTGGCAACCTCTGCGGGCGTCATCATCTCTTTCGTGCGGGCCTGCCCAAGCATTACGTCCTCGACGACTTCCTGCTCGGAGATACCGCGTTCTTCGGCGGTCTCCTGAATCTGGCCGACCATCAGCGGCGTCAGCACGTAGCCCACAGAGACCGAAAAGCCACGCAGGGTTCCCTCTCCCTCAGCGGCGATTGCACGAGTGAGGCCGGTGATACCGTGTTTTGCGGTGATGTAGGCGGGCTTGGCCTGTGTCGCGTAGTGGCCGTGTACCGAAGACATGTTGGCGATTGCACCGACGCCGTCGTCCGTGGCTTCAATGTGTGGGATGGCCTTCTGTGCGGTGTAGAAGGGCGCACGGAGCATGATGTCAGTCAGGAGGTCGTATTTGTCCATCGGAAACTCGGCGACGGGATCGATGTGTTGCATCCCGGCAATGTTGGCGACGAAACGCAGGTCTCCTTCGTCAGCCGCGGCTTCCACGACAGCATCCACATCCTCGTCGTCGGTGAGGTCTGTCTCGACGCCGTGAACAGTCCCTGGAGCGTCGAAGTCCTCAGCGATAGCTGTCGTCTCGGCGAGACCGTCCTCGTCGATGTCGGCCCCGACCACAGTGAGGCCGTTCGCGGCGAGGGCGACGGCAGTCGCGCGGCCGATACCCGAGGCAGCCCCTGTTACGAGTGCGACGGTATCGGTGTGGAAGTAGGGATCCTCCAGTACGAGGAGGTCGTCACGAGTCAGTTCTGGCGCTGTAAGGTCGAAATCGTCAGTCACACCCATTGAGAGATACCATCAGATAAAAGGCGTATCTCACGTCGAAGTAAGCTGGTAACCTCACGCTCAGGCCAGCAACTCGACGCCGAGAACGAGTGCGCCGACGAGCGCGAAGACGATGCCTAGACCGACTTCCATCAGGTCGCTTGGGACGTACTTGCCGACACGGGTACCGATGGTGCCGCCGACGAGGACACCAGGTATCGACCACGCGACGACGTACCAGACCGGCGAGGCGGTCAGCGCGTGGACGAGCGCGCCCGCACCGGCGGCGATAGCGAGCGTGAAGACGCTGGTAGCGACGGCCACTCGCGGTGGCAGGCGACACCGAACGATGAGTTGTGTGGTGACGATCTCGGGCAGGCCAGCACTGATGAGGCCGGTAATGAAGCCGCCTACAGTCGAGAGGCCAATGCCTGGTGGCCGCCAGCAGGTTTCGTAGGTAAAGGTCTCGCCGTCGGCGGCTTCGATGGTTGTCGTGCCGCGTCCCTCGTTTTTCCCTTTGAGGTACTCACCTTCGGATTCGCCGGGTTCACACTCCTCAGCCGGGTCGTAGTAGACGAGGAAGGTTCCGAGGAGTATCAGGCCAGCACCAAAGAGGAGTTTCAGGAGTGTTGGGTCGACGTAGTGGGCGGCGAACGCACCGACGACGACGGCTGGGACTGCACCAGCTAACAGCCACTTCGCCGTTCGATAGTCGACGACACCCTGCTTGACGTAGGACCGAAGCCCGTTGCCCATCCCGAACACCTCGGTCAAGAGACCAGCACCGATGGCCTGGGCGGGCGCAAGGCCAACACCGAGCATGAAGAATGGACTGAAAAAGAGTGCACCGGAGACTCCCGACGCCAGTGCAATGGTCGAAAAGAGAATAGCGGCCGGGAAGACCCACCAGTGGGCGATGAAGCGGTCCATCGTGAAGGCAGTCGGCGGGGCATCACTGCCCGCCTCAGCAGCGACCACGGGGTCGGTGGCCAGCGCCAGTAACAGGCTCCCGACGACGAGCGTTCCACCAGCAATTGTGGTCGTTGGTCTCATCCGAACAGTTCGTGGATAGTTTCGTCAGTGAACAGGTAGTGGTACTCCACCGGTATCTCGTCGATGTCGAGCAAGTCGGGTCGGGCCATATGGGTACGGATGGGCGAGCACTCAATAAAAGCCCATCTCACACCTACGTAACCAAGTGAGTGTCACGTCAGTCACCTACTTATTCACACATCCAGTCGACTGTACTATGAGCGAATCGTACAGCGGCGATGGCTGGACCGTCGAACTAGACGACGGTGTCATGGTCTGGGAGTTTCTCCCGGGGATGGAACTATCAGTCTTCTCTGGCGAAGCGTACGACACGTTCGAAAAACTGCTTATAGATCACGACATCGACGGCATGGTAACAGTCGTGAAACTCGACGATAAATTCAACGCCGATGTCTTCGATGTATGGGAGAAATCGGCTCATCGGGCCGAACAAGCAGGTATCGAGCGGTGGGACGTCGTCGCCGACGGGATCAAGGCAATCTCGCTTCGCGGGAAAGTCGATACTGGTGGGCTGGAAACGATGACGACTGAAAATCGAACTGAGGCTGTCGAGTGGGCACGATCAGTGTGAACGAAACACTGTTCGAGACTGCTGGCGGCCAGCAAGTGACCGCCGTCACTGCCGAGGAGATGCGGGCAGTCGACCGAGTTGCTGTCGAGGACGTTGGACTGACACTTCGACAGATGATGGAGAACGCAGGCCGGAACCTGGCCGCTCACGCCCGCGAGATGCAGCAAGGAAACCAGGTTGTTGTCCTCGCTGGCGACGGCGGTAACGGTGGCGGTGGACTGTCCTGTGCCCGGCATCTTGCCAACCGAGACGTTCCAGTCTCAGTAGTGCTTGACCGCACCCCAGCCAAGTTATCGGGAGCCGCAGCACAACAATATGAGATACTGACGGCGATGGACGTACCCGTGGGCACCGGTCCCGATGCGGTCCCCACACAGCCAGGCCTGGTCGTCGACGCCCTCGTCGGCTACGGACTCAGTGGTGCGCTGGGCGGTTTCGCCGCCGAACTCGTGACCGAAACGGCCGAGGCTGACCTCATCATGTCGCTCGATGTGCCGACCGGCCGGAACGCGACCACAGGCGCAGAACCCGGCGTCGCCGTCACATCCGACCGCGTGCTGACGCTCGCACTCCCAAAGACGGGACTGGCAGACGGCGACTGGGACCTGTGGCTGGCCGACATCGCGATACCAGCGACGGTGTACGACCGACTCGACATCCCCTACGAAAACCCGTTCGGGGAGTACTGGGTGGAACTGACTCAACGTGACTGACCAAATCAGGCTGTTCCGACGAGACTGTCCAGCGCGTCTCTCACCTCGCTCCAATCAGGCTGTTCCTGTGGACTCTCGGTCTGCCAGGCGTACGCGATATTCCCGGCGGTGTCGACGACGTAGACAGACCGTTTTGCGATTCGCTTGTGTCCTTTGAACTCATCGTAGAGTGCGTCGTACGCCTCGGCCACCGTGCCGTCGCTATCCGAGAGGAGTCGAATATCGAGCTCTTCGGACTCGGCGAACGCCTGGTGGCTGAACGTGCGGTCCGTAGAGATACCGAAGACCGTCACATCGTCATTGAGATCGAACCAAGCAAGCTCGTGGAGATCACACATGTGTTCGGTACAGGCCGGGTGGAAGTCGAACAGGTAGAAATTCAGGACGACCGGACCAGTCTCAAGTGCTGCGGAGAGTGTGTACTCGGTTGGCTGGTCGCTGTCAGGGCTGGTTCCAGGCAGTGTGAAATTCGGCGCAGCGCTTCCTGTCGAGAGCATTGTTGAACATTTCTGAGAGATACGTATAATTTACCACGAACGCGAACGTTACCGGGTTACGCTTGTCTCACCCACTGCCGGGTTTCGATGGCGTAAGCTGGTAACGCTCACCTCAATATCCAGTTATGTGCGAGACTGACCAAGGTGTTGCTATGGTAGAAATAACAGTACTCGGCGGTGTTGCGGGCGGATTGCTCGCAACACTCGTGATGACGATGCTGATGATGGCACTCGGAGACGACTCGCCGCCACCGACGGCAGCGTTCTGGTCGAAGTACGTCGGAGATGGTGCGCCGACTGATTACATGATGCAGGGGATGGTCCTTCACTTCCTGTACGGACTGGGTGCCGGCGTTGCACTGGCAGTGGTGCTTCCGTTGGTTGGATTCGAGACGGTGACGCTCGTGACTGCAGTCGGCGTTGGTCTTGCGTATGGGTTCGTCCTGTTCGCCTTCGCGGCCGTATTCTGGATGAAAATCGTGTTGGCGATGGATCCTGAACCGCCACAGGTAGCACAGTTCCTGTTGTTTCACCTAGTTTATGGTGCTGTCCTGGGTGGTGTGATCGGTGCTGGTATCGTGTAGATCCAACGATGGGACACAGACAAAAACTCCTCGAGTACGTGGTCGCACAGTACGACCGAGAGGAGCGACTAGTGACGCCGGCCGAGGCAGCCCGTAGTCTTGGTCTCGATGAGTCTCTTGTGGCCGAGTGTCTCACAGCATTCACCGATTGCCACCTCGTCGTCCCTGAGAACGACGGATACCGTCCGACAGTGACCGCCAGAGAACTGCTCGCGCTGGACTGTGACGGCGCAATCGTCGACCCCTGTCCCGAGGCAGACAAACTTTGATTACACGTGGGGATGAAATCACCGGTAGACGGCAGATTCGTGCCATACACTGTTCATGACTGAGGATAACAACACTCCCGGCGCACACGACCACGGTGGGGAGCAGTTCGTCAACCATCAGAGTCAGTCGAATCCGAATCTGACAGAACGACCGTACAGCATCTACCGGTGTACGGACTGTCAGAATATCGTCCTCTCGATGCAGGACTGTGGGGACGGCATGACCTGCCACGGCGAGCCGATGGAACGGGTCTCAGAGTATGCGATGGACGTGAATCCTCCAGACTTGCGACAGGTGTTACTCGATGCCTTCGGCCTGCCCAAATCGGGCCTCGACATCTGTCTCTGTGTCATCGGTGAGGGCCCCCTCTCTGCTAACGAAATCGCCGAGCGACTCGACTACGAAGAAAGTACCGTCCGAAGGTACCTGAAGAAACTCGATGAGATCGGCCTCCTGACCCGCTCACAGCTCAACCGCGAGGACGGCGGCTTCGTCAACGTGTATCAGCCAGTTGATCTGGACCAGATGCGCCGTGAAACACTCATCGGATTCTACGTCTGGGCGGGTGAAGCCGCCTCACTCATCGAACAGGCAAACCTCACAAAGGAGGATTACCTCAAAGAAGGCGGCGACGGCCGACTCGACGAAGTATTCTGGGAAGAGTTTGCTGACCACCGAGCGGAGCCCGATACCAAATAGACTACTATTTAGATTTTGTGGTGACCTGTACGGTTACTACCCGTTAGAGTCGGATTAAGAGAGGTGTCTGTTCTCTGTTGTAGTATGAGTTCGGAATTACCCTCACGAACCGCACAAAGCGTGGACCTCCCGCGTTTCGTAGACGCACAGCAGTCGCTTCGTGCGATGCAAGACATCGTCGGCCGGAAGTGGCATCCAATTCTGGTCTATCGCCTCCTCGATGATGGTCCGCTCGGATTCAGCGCACTCAAAGAACGCGTCGACGGCATCTCGTCGAAGATGCTCTCGGAAAGCCTGGACGAATTACAGGCCGAAGGGCTGGTCTCGCGGAAACTTCTCAACGACCAACCCGTACGCGTCGAGTACTCACTGACGGCACGAGGCCGCTCACTGGAGCCACTGGTGACAGAAATGGTCCAGTGGGGAAGCGAACATGCTGTTGAAGAAGCAACCGGCGATGTGGACGGCTCAGCCGATGTCGCCCAGCAGGGGAGGGAGTGGTAGATGTCCCATCACGACGTACTCGTCGTCGGTGGTGGCACGGGGAACAACGTCGCCGCCGCTGCGGCTGACGCTGGTCTCGACACCGCGCTCGTCGAGAAAGGCCCGCTCGGGGGAACCTGCCTCAATCGTGGCTGTAACCCCTCGAAGATGTTAATTCAGGCTGCAACCGCTGCAAACCACGTCCGTGAAGCTGAGAAATTCCACCTTGACGCCAGCCTCGACGGAATCGAGTACGCAGATATTATCGACGACATGGACGAGACACTCTCAGCGCTGGCCGACGGCATGAACGATAGCTATCAGGAGAAAGAGAACCTCACAATGTACCGCGATACGGCTGTGTTCGTCGACGAACGGACCATCGAAGTCGACGGCGAGCGGGTCAGCGGCGACAAGGTGGTGGTTGCTGCCGGGTCGCGTCCACTTGTGCCACCTATCGACGGACTGGACGATGTGGACTTTCTCACAAGCGCGGAGGCGTTGTATCTGCGTGACCAACCAGAGAGTTTGGTCATCATGGGTGGAGGCTACATCGCGGTCGAACTGGGCTACTTTTTCGAGTCGCTCGGAACCGACGTGACCATCGTCGAGATGATGGACACACTCGTGCCCCGCGAGGACGAGGCTATTTCGGAGACGTTCACCGAGGTTGCCAGCAAGCGCCATGACGTGTACACGGGCCACCGTGCAACGGCCGTGGATTCCGACGGCGATGGTGTGGCTGTTCGCACCGAAACCGAAGCTGGCGAGATGACGACTCTCACCGGCGACGAACTACTAGTGGCGCTGGGTCGCAGACCGAACACCGACACGCTCGACGTGGCCGCGGCTGGTATCGAAACCGACGATAACGGTTTCATCGTCACCGATGACCGACTCGAGACCTCGGCGGAGAACGTCTGGGCGCAGGGTGACATCGCCGACAACGCGATGTTCAAACACAGCGGCGATTACGAGACACAGGTCACCATCGAGAACGTAGTCAACGGTGGGAACCGAACAGCCGATTTCGACGCGATGCCCCACGCCATCTTCACAGAGCCTCAGATGGCAGGCGTCGGAAAGACCGAACAACAACTCCGCGAGGACGGCACCGAGTACGTGGTCGGTCGACAGTCACTTCCGGACACGCCGATGGGGCGGGCGAAGAAACTCGACGAAGGGTTCGTGAAGGTGCTCGCCGCGCCCGACGGAGAGATTCTTGGCTGTCACATGCTCGGCTACGAGGCGTCAACGATGATCCACGAGGTCGTCGTTGCGATGCGCAGCGCTGGCGGGACGGTCGGGGATGTGACCAACATCATCCACGCGCATCCGACGCTGAACAAAGCCGTTCAGTACGCCTTCGAGGATATCGAGGACTAAGAAATGCACCGACACCGGAATTATCGATGGCAAGCAACGAGCACGTTTTCGATCGCTACTCGAATTTCTCCTCGTAGAGGTCGGGATGGTTCTCTTCGGCGTGATCTTTCAATTCATCGAGCGTGTCGAACGTTGCACCACATTTGCAGGCGTGTTCGTCGTCGGACATTACTGTTAGAGAGCGGGACTCGGGAACAAAAAGGGCGACTGAGTTCAAGGTTACCCGGAGTCACAATCGATGCGAAACCGAGCAATAAGACAGTCAGAGGTGAGACGATATGAGTACCGAACCAATTGAGGACGAGGGAGAACAGACAGACGAAAGCACACAGCGACTGGCACAGCTGGCCACCGAGCACTCGAAGCTATTGTCGGTCATTGGTTCGGAACTCAGCGAGTCATCCGACGCCATCGACTCGCTGTCCCGTAACGCCGCGACTGCGAACAAATCGAGTTCCGAGACGGCCCAACTGGCTGAAACCGCCCAATCATCAGCTCACGAGGCCCATCAGGACGTTCGTGAGGCACGGGAGGCCGCCAGCATCGCGTGTGAGGAACTCGAAGCACTTCGGGAAACGATGCGCGAGATAGACGAGATAACCGCGCTCATCGACGAGATAGCCGAGCAGACGAATATGCTTGCACTCAACGCCTCTATCGAAGCCGCCCGTGTCGGCAAGGAGGGAGAGAGCTTCGCCGTCGTCGCAGACGAGGTGAAATCTCTCGCCGAACAGGCCCAGGACCACGCCTCGGACATTGATACCATTGTTTCGGACGTGCGGGAGGAAACAGCCGATACCATCGAACACATCGAGTCTGTCGATGACAAAACTGCGAGTGCGACTGACTCGATTACCGAGACTGTCGATGATCTAGACGAAATCGCAGACAGCGCCGTCAAAACCTCCGAAAGCATCGATGCAATGGCAGAGACGACACAGAGCTACGCCGACGACATCGACGGACTTGCGAGCAAGGTCATCGACGCGATTAGCCAGGCGAACGAACTGGACGAACTGGTCAACGGGGACTAACCCACACGTTACTGAGATTTCTTTATGCTGGCTCGGCAGTGGTACAACATGGAAACATTCGACTTTCTGGTCGTCGGGTCCGGGTCCGGGCTCGACGTTGCCAACGTCGCAGCGAATCAGGGACAATCCGTCGCAATCATCGAAAAAGGACCCCTTGGCGGCACCTGTCTGAACCGGGGCTGTATCCCGTCGAAACTCCTGTTGTACCACGCTGACATCCTCGAAACGGTTGAGCGTGCCAGCGAGTTCAACATTGACGTGACCGTCGACGGCGTCGGTTTCGCCGACATCGTCAGCGAGGTCAACGAGGAAGTCTCGGCAGACGCCGACTCGATTCGGCGGGGACTCGAATCCTCATCGGACCACGCGCTCTTCGATGGCGAGGCCAGGTTCGTCGACGACAAGACGCTCGAAATCTCCAGCGGCGAGGGCGACGGAACGCGACTGCGCGCCGAAACAATTCTCCTTGCGGCGGGGTCGCGCCCTACAATCCCACCCATCGACGGTATCGAATCGGTCGATTACCTGACCAGCACCGACGCACTCCAGTTGGAGACGCCACCTGACCACCTGATTGTCGTCGGTGGCGGCTACATCGCCGCCGAAATGGGCCATTTCTTCGGGACCTTCGGGAGCGACGTGACGATTGTCGGACGACGGCCAAACTTGCTACCGACGACCGATGATGAGGTTGCTGAGTCTTTCACAGAGACATACGCTGACCGCTTTACTGTCCACACTGGCCATTCGGTCACGGCAGTCTCTGAAGACGAAGGGACAGTCTCCGTCGAAGCGTACCCCTACGAGTACGGTGAGGATGCTGGTATCGTCGAAGACGAGGACCCAATCACGGTGACTGGCGACGAACTGCTCGTTGCCGCCGGACGCCGCTCGAACGCCGACACGCTGAACCTCGACGCGACCAACGTCGAGACCGGCCCCGCGGGCTTCGTCGAAACAGACGAGTACCTCCGAACGGACGCCGACGGCATCTGGGCGCTCGGTGACATCGTCGGTGAGTACCTGTTGAAGCACAACGCCAACCACGAAGCGCGTACGGCCGCGATGAACATTTTCAGCGATAGCCTGAACGCAGTCGACTACACGGCGATGCCGTACGCGGTGTTCGCCTCGCCGGAGGTTGCGGGTGTCGGAGCGACAGAGGCAGAACTTCAGGAGGCTGGCCGCGAGTACGCGACGAACACGTACGACTACGCCGACACCGCCCGCGGTGACGCGATGAAGACTGACGGCTTCGTGAAAGCACTCATGGACCTCGAAGGCGAGATTCTGGGCTGTCACATCGTCGGTCCTGACGCGTCGACGCTGATTCAGGAAGTCGTCGTCGCGATGAAGTCGGGTTCGGGAACCGTCAGTGACATTCGCGAGGCGGTCCACATCCACCCGGCACTGCCGGAAGTCGTCGACAGAACGTTTGGCGGGAAGTTTACGCGTGGTGGGTCGGACCACCACCATCACCAGCACTGATTTGTTGGAGTAACACTGGTTTTACTCCCTTACGCCAGAGTTCGCTCGGAGTTTTTTCCATCGAGGTACTTCGTATAGGTGCAATGGCAAAAGCAGCAGTCGTCATCCTCGCAGGAACGGAATCGCACGCAGACAGTGGCCGCCTGGTCAACGGCCTCGAAACAGCACGGGAGTTCGCCAAAACAGCGGGCGACGAAGTCGAACTCATCTTCGATGGCGCTGGGACGCAGTGGATTCCAGAACTCGAAGACGAATTCCACGATTACCACGACCTCTATCAATCTGTCCGAGACGAGGCATCTGCCTGTGACTTCTGTGCGGGAGCCTTCGGCGTCGACGAGGCTATCGACGACGCTGGGGTCGTGACACTTGACGACCACGACGGACATCCAAGTATTCGGTCTCCCGTGGACGACGACTACGAGATTATCACGTTCTGATCAGTGATTTCAGCCTCGGTATAGACGACATATTTTCGGGTTCGAATCGCGCACTCTGGCGCCCGAATTCGGCCGCCTCACGGCCAAAAGGTCGATTCGTTCGACGCTCGAACGCAAGCCTGCAGCGCCCATGCTACATTTTACGCTCCAAACACTCACTTAGAGGGCCTCTAATCCTATTTTATGGCGTCGCTCCTGCAATGTTGGTGCTTTCGTTCGGAAACCGAGCGATTTTGACGCGCGGTGGTTCCGTCCCGTGGTTCACTACATTCAGGAGACGTTCCACACCAGTAATCAATCGGCCATTGCAAAGAATGTGGATCTGACACCTAGTCCCAGGATTGGTTTTATTACCGGTAGAGCACGTAACATTTCGAATGACTGCAGAAGGACATAGTGGACAAACACCAGACGCGAGCCAATACAAACCAATAGTAGATAGTATTTCTGAAGTGGCATA
Source organism: Halovenus rubra (assembly GCF_026586665.1). Classification (GTDB taxonomy): domain Archaea; phylum Halobacteriota; class Halobacteria; order Halobacteriales; family Haloarculaceae; genus Halovenus; species Halovenus rubra. Next base: position 247,818 of record NZ_JAODIY010000013.1, on the reverse strand, counting down.
TCTTCTCGATAGCGATCAGGATCTGTGTTATACCAACCAGTCGTCGCTTCAGCACCCTGCTGTCTCACTGGAGACGGTCCGTGGCGGGCACATAATGGATTTGGTAGAGCAAATCGCCACCGATGACGAGGGTCCTACAAAATTTGAGCAGGCATTGGAGACAGTCTACAACGAGACCGCAAAAACAGAATTCCCGGTGAAAGTTGAACTCGATGTTTCGCTTCAGACTGGGACGGCCACCAGAGAATATCGCTTTTCGCCCTGTGAGACAGGAACCGCCACAGGTGCAGTTATCGTTGCGGGAGAGAAAACCGAGCGGAGTGAGCCGGAACCAGAATGGGACGAGCAGTTCTTCGACGAGGCACCCGATCCGATGTTCGTCCAGGATGAGTTTGGGAAGTTCACAGATGTAAACGAAAAGGCAGCAGAGAAGCTGGGCTACTCCCGTGCGGAACTTCTGGAGATGGAGGCCGCAGAGATCGACGCAAATGTCGACCAAGACGACGCACAGGAACTCCTCTCGAAGGTCAAATCCAACGGACAGACGATTGAGATTGAGGGTCGCCATCAGTGTTCGGACGGCAGCACGTATCCAGTTGATGTCCGCGTCACGCCACTGGAAACAGATGAAAAAGACAGATTTCTCAGTCACGCCCGAGACATCACCGAGCGCAAAGAGCGCGAGCAGCGTCTAAAGAAACTGCAGGAGCGACTCGACCTTGCCGTCGATGGTGCCGGAATTGGAGTCTGGGACTGGGATATTGAGACAGATGAGGTGATTTTCAACGAAGCGTGGGCATCGATGCTTGGATATCGCAGAGACGAGTTAGAGTTTGATTTCCAGATATGGGAACAGCTCGTCCACCCCACAGATCTGGAGACAGCGACTGCGGCACTGGAGGCTCATATGAGAGGCGAGTCGGAGTTTTACGAGAGTGAGATTCGGATGCAGACGAAATCAGGGAACTGGAAGTGGGTCTGGACTACCGGCCAGGTCGTCGAACGGGACGACGACGGAGAGCCTACGAGGGCTGCCGGCATCCATATCGATATCGATGACCGGAAGCAGGCAGAACTCGACGTGAAGCGTAGTGAGCGGCAGTTCGGTGCCGTATTTAACGATCCGCAGATGTTGGTCGGCGTTCTCGACACTGAGGGGGTCGTCCAGCGAGTAAACAAAACGGCAGTCGACTCCGTGCCAGCAACTCGTGAACAAATCGAGGGAATACTCTTCTCGGAGACGCCATGGTGGAACCACGATACTGCCCTCCAGAACGACGTTGAACAGTGGATTGACCGGGCGGTTGCTGGTGAGTACGTTGAGTTCGAGTCGGAACATTCCCTCGGTGACGGCGAACGAATTATTGTCAGTGGGTCGTTCCGGCCGGTGCGTGACGACGACGGCGAGGTCGTTTCTGTCGTCGCTTCGTCTCGGGATATCACCGAACGCAGGGAGCGTGAACGCGAACTACGTGAAGCCAAACACCGGCTAGACCTCGCTCTGGCGGGAACCGAGACTGGTGTTTGGGAGTGGAATATAGAGACTGACGAGTTAACCTGGACCGAATCGATGAAGCAGTTGTTCGGTCTGGAACCGGGAACGTTCGAGGGAACGCTTGAGGCGTTCGCCAAACGCGTGCATCCGGAAGATCGGCCTGGCGTCGAGAGGGCGCTCGAGACGGCTGCCGAGAACGACGAGCTATACGAAACGGAGTACCGCATTCAGCGCGACGACGGCGAACAACGCTGGGGCTATGCAAGTGGTGAAGTCGTGGAAGGAGACGGTCCACAAAAGATGGTCGGAATCGTTACCGACATTACCGGCCAGAAGCGGAGAGAACGGCAATTGGAGATGATCAACGAGGCGCTCGAAAAACTCTCCTATGCGAAAACGACCGAGGAAGTAGCGGAGTCTGTCGTTGATATCGCTAATGAGTCACTTGGCGTACCGCTGGTCGCGGTTTCGAGGTACGATGACGACAGTGACAAGCTAGTTCCGTGGGCAGCGACAGGACAGGTACTGGAACAGACAGGTGGTGATGCGCTCGACAGCCTCCCGGCGATCCCGTCCGGAACAGAGGAGATGGCTGTGTTCCGGAGCGGCGAGTCGAAACTGGTCGAGAATTACCAGTTACTTGATGAAGCCGGTGCACCAGGGGAACCACTACGGGGGTGCGTGATGGTTCCGATTGGCAAGTTTGGGATGCTGATCGTAGCTAGCATGCAACCCGATAGCTTCGATTCCACAGATGAGGACCTCATCTCGATTATCGCCAGCAACGCCGAGGCTGCTTTCGAGCGGGCAACGCGCGAGCAAGCGCTCGAAACCTACAAGGACAAACTCGAAGAGTCGAACAAGAACCTCCAAGAGTTCGCCTACATCGCCTCTCACGACCTGCAGGAACCGCTCCGAAGCGTGACTAGCTATCTGGCCCTTCTCGAATCAGAGTATCACGACGAGATAGATCAAGAGGGGCAGTTCTACATCGAACGCGCCGAAGACAACGCGTCACGGATGTCATCGATGATAAGTGCTCTCCTGCAGTACTCCCGAGTCGAATCCCAGGGCGGCGAGTTCGTCGAGGTGGACACAACAGAGGTGGTCGAAAAAACGCTGGACGGGCTTGGTGTCCTCATTGACGAATCCGGTACCGACATCGACTACGACTCGCTCCCGAGAGTCACTGCCGACAAAGATCAACTTGGACAAGTGTTTCAGAACTTGGTGAAAAACGCGATTAATCACGGTGGAAGTCCACCAGAAGTAGATATACACTGCAAGGATATCGGCGACGCCTGGCAATTCAGTGTCAGCGACAATGGACCCGGTGTTCCCGAAGCACAACAGGACCGCATCTTCGAGATATTCCAGCAAGCAACCGATAAGGGAGACGACAGCGGCGAATCCGGGATCGGGCTGGCAATCTGTGAGCGCATTGTCTCCCGCCACCACGGAGACATCTGGGTCGAATCGGACGCCAACGGGTCAAGATTTAACTTTACGCTTCCGAAACGATATACTAGGTGAAGCAGGGGCAGCGCAGTACACACTATCATGAACAATTCAAACGCGCAGATGGTCGAAATACTCCTTGTCGAAGACGACCAAGACGACGTTTTCCTCACGAAGAAAGCATTCGAACAACAGAAAGTAACAAACAATCTCCATATCGTCAGAGATGGGGTAGACGCGATGGAGTTTCTCCGCCGGGAAGGTGAGTACACCGATGCTCCGCGGCCCGATATCGTTCTGTTGGATTTGAACCTGCAGAAGATGGACGGGGACGAAGTCCTCGAAAAAATGCGTGCAGACGACGACCTCAAGACGATACCCGTTGTGGTGCTGACCTCATCGGAGGCAGAAGAAGATGTCGTCCGTAGTTACGAACTGAATGCCAACGCATATCTGACAAAACCCGTGGACTTCGATGGATTTCTGAATGTCGTCGACAGCATCGAGCACTTTTGGGTAAGTTTTGTGAAACTTCCAACATAGATGTCTGGTTCGCCGAGCCACAATCTGTCGGTAGCAGATGTGCTCCTTGTCGAGGATAACGACGACGATGCCTTGTTTGTACGTCGTGATCTTGAGCAAGGCGTTGAATACGCCTTCGTCGACGAAATCGAGCTGACACGTGCCAACTCACTCGCTGAAGCTATCGATATCTGCTCGGGAAGTAACTTCGACGCTGTTTTTCTGGACTTGGGGCTGCCAGACTCTAATGGCACTGAAACAGTCGACCGTTTTGCTGAGGAAGGATTTGATGTCCCAGTTATCATCCTGACCGGGTTGCAAGACAATGAAGTCGCTCTCGAGGCCATCCAATCGGGCGCGCAGGACTACCTCGTTAAAAGCGATACGACACCGAAGACAATCGTTCGGACGATGCGTCACGCTATCGAGCGGAAACGAAACGAGCGCCAAGTTCGCCGCCAGCGCGACCAAATGGAGTTCTTTAATAATATTCTTCGTCACGACCTGCTGAATGGGATGGAAGTGATCCAGGTCCACTCTAGAATGCTTGCGGATGACTTGGAGGGCGAGCACGGTGAAAATGCGGAGACTGTCCTCAACTGGAGCGAAAATATAGTCGATCTGACTCAGAAGGTCAGGAACGTGCTGGATACCCTCACCGAAGAGGAGACACCGGACATCCACAAGGTTGTCGTCGCCGATATCGTCACGGAACTGGTCGATGAGGCTGAGGCGATGCGCAATGGCGTATCTGTGTCGATAGACTGTGCTTCGGACATACAGGTACTTGCTGATGACCTCCTGTTAGATGTGCTCCGGAATCTCTTGGTCAACGCCGTCGAACACACGAAGCCTGACCCAGTTTCGGTTGAGATTGCTGCTGAGCGTCAGGGAGACACCGTCGAAATCGTCGTTGCCGACGACGGTCCCGGGATTCCCAAGGAACGCAAGGAAGCAATCTTCAACCGCGGCGAGTCTGGTGAATCCTCGTCTGGGACAGGGTTCGGACTGTTTTTCGTCGACCTGATGGTCGATACCTACGGGGGAGCGGTACACGTCGAGGACAACGACCCAGAGGGGGCCCGGTTCGTACTCGAACTCGACGCGGCCTGATACCTGTGGGCAGTTGGGTCAGCAGTGTCTCTGTCTTGATCTGTCCCGTCTACAACATCAAACAAGCTATCACCCACCAAAGGTAACTCACGTACGGCGATTCACCAGAGCCAGCGAACGTGAGAACAGCCAGACTACGGAAATATTGCTTATTACACTTTTACTCCGGATATTTCGGTTACATTCCTTATTCCAACAGACTGTTTGATGTTAACTGTCTTTGTGGTGCAACTTGTCTTACCGGACAGACAAATCAAGTCGTAGACTGGAGTGTGGGTTTTTTCTACGTCACAGACTTACACACATGATAGATTATCAATGGAGGGGGGAAGCCAAAAAGAGAAACGCCGTAGCAAGGCGCTTGAGCGTGTTTCCGATGGGGTTGTCAGTCTGAACGCCGACTTAGAATACACGTATATCAACCCCCGGGCGGAGCAATTGCTCGATACGACTGAAGAGACTGTTCTTGGAGAATATATTTGGGATGCGTTTCCTAAAGGTCAAAATTCCATTGCAGAAACCAAACTTCAGGAAGCAACTGAGACCGGTCAACAGCAAATATTCGAGCGATACAATGAGGAAATTGATCGGTGGTTCGAAGTTCGGATTTATCCTGATGAGGATGGATACTCGATTATTTTCACGGATATTAGTGAACGCAAAGACCGAGAACAAGAACTTCAAAAGTATGAACAGGTAATCGAATCGCTCCCAGTGACCGTTGGGATTAATACACTAGGCGAGGATGGGCGGTTCGATTTCATCAACCAGGCCGCAGTAGAGATGTTTAATGCGGAATCTAAGTCTGCGTTTCAGGAGCTCTCTCCGAGCGACCTCTATGCAAACTCAGATGAATGGGAACAGTTCATTGATCAACTACAGCACTCGGGGTCGGTCGAACAATACGAAGCCCAATTCACAACGTTCCAAGAGGAGACGTTTTGGGGATCAGCGACGGCCGAAGTTATAGAAATTGAGGATGAAAAGTATGTCATTGGAATAATCGAAGATATCTCTGCACGCAAAGACCGAGAGCAGGAACTTGAGTACAAAACATGAGCAATTGAGAAAGCCCCAATTGGAATCACGATTTCTGATCCACAACAGGACGACAATCCACTCATCTATGTCAATGAGGAATATGTGGAAATGACGGGCTATACCAAAGATGAAGCACTCGGCCGCAATTGTCGATTCCTCCAGGGAAGCGACACGAGTGAAAAAGCAGTCGCCGCGATGCGAAACGCCGTTGATTCTGTTAATTCTGTGACCGTTGAGCTCCGCAACTATCGTAAAGACGGTAGCCAATTCTGGAATCGTGTTTCCATTTCACCGGTCACCACTGAAGATGGCGAAGTAACGCATTTTGCTGGATTCCAACAACATATCACGGAATCAAAACAGGCTCAGCTTGATCTTGAACGGACCAGCCGTTTTCTCAAGGAAACACAAGAAGTCGCCGATGTCGGCGGGTGGGAGGTTGATTTGCGATCGGACTCACTCCGGTGGACAAAAGAAGTCTACCGAATTCACGGCGTCGACACCGACTTCGAGCCAACTGTCGAGGAGGCTATCGACCTGTATCACCCTGAGGACCGGGCAACGATGCAAGACGCGGTCGAGCAAGCGACGACTGAAGGCGAACCGTACGACGAGGAAGTCCGCATCGTCAGGCCAGACGGCGAAGTCCGCTGGACGCGAGCGCGAGGCGAACCCAGATACGAAGACGGTGAAATCGTTGGTGTCCGCGGGACCTTTCAGGATATTACTGAACAGAAAACGCGTGAATCGCAACTCAGGGAATCGAACGAACGACTCGAACAGTTCGCGTATGTCGCTTCTCACGACCTCCAGGAGCCACTCCGGACTATTTCCAACTATACAGAGATACTCGCGGAGGATTACGCCGAGGACCTAGATGAAGAGGCACAGCGGTTCATCGACGTTGTCGTGACCGGGAGCGAACGAATGCAGTCGATGATAAACGGCCTGCTGGATTACTCTCGAGTAACGACGCGCGGTGGTGAGTTCGAACCGGTGGAGACCGAGGAGGTGATCGCTGACACCGTAGCCGACCTCGAAATCATGCTTGACGAACACGATGGGACAGTCGAGACTGGAGACCTTCCTACCGTCGAGGCAGACGGTAACCAGTTGCATCAGGTGTTTCAGAATCTCGTCAAGAACGCGCTCGAACACTCTGGAGAGGACCCTGCTACCATCGAGATACGGGGAAGCGAGGAACCAAACCAGTACAGGTTCGAGGTCGAAGACGACGGCCCTGGAATCGCAGAGAGCCGGCAAGAGAAAATATTCCGCATCTTCAAGAGTGGAGAACAGTACCAGACCCAGAGTCAGGCGAAGGGACTCGGCCTCGCCATCTGTGACAATATTGTCCGGCGTCACGGTGGCGAAATCTGGGTGGAATCCGAACTTGACGACGGTGCAACATTCGTTTTCACCATCAGTAAAGACAAAGAAGATGCAACTTAATCACATAGTAACCAATGAGTAACACAGCCGCTGAGAACGAGGAGCCAGTCGAGATACTGCTTGCAGAAGACAACCCAAACGACGTAGAGATGACCCGACGGGCGTTCGATAAAGGCAAGTTTGTCAACCATCTCCACGTCGTCAATAACGGAATCGAGGCGATGGAATTCCTCCGTCAGGAGGGCGAATACGCGGACAAACCACGACCAGACATCATCCTGTTGGATCTGGAGATGCCACAGAAAGACGGCAAGGAAGTTCTTGAGGACCTCGAAGACGACCCCGAACTGTCGCCGATACCCGTTATCGTCCTGACCTCCTCAGAAGCAGAACGGGACATAATCGAGTCCTACAGACACAACGCGAATGCATACATGACCAAGCCAGTGGGGTACAAAGATTTCCAAGAAACAGTACGTGAGGTGGAGTCGTTCTGGTTCAGAGTTGTGAAACTACCGAACGAGGAGTGAGTTGTATGAAAACGTCCCTGGAATCACCGTTGCGTGTTCTCCTCGTGGAGGACAACCCAAACGACGAACGGTTAATTCGGAGGCACCTGACCGAAAGCTCCTCGTCTCTCCTGCCCGATAGCGTGAACTTCCATCACGCCGAATCACTCGATGCGGGCGTGACAATTCTGGCTGATAATGCAATAGATCTGCTTTTGTTAGACTTGGGGCTCCCAGAATCAGAGGGGACAGAGACGTACAATCGGGCGCGCGAATGCTTTCCTGATGTCCCGATCGTGGTGTTGACTAATCTCGACGACGACCAAGCTGCCGTCGAGATACTCAATAGGGGAGCCCAAGATTACCTGAACAAACAGTCATTGAACGAACGGAATCTGATCAGGGCAGTCCGGTACGCCGTCGAGCGCTGGGAGCGACAGCGTGAACTCGAACGTAACAGAGAGTTTCTGAAACAGACCCAGGAAGTCGCAGCTATCGGTGGCTGGAAAATCAACTTTCGGACAGACACACAGCAGTGGACTGATGAAATGTACCGGATACACGGACTGTCACAGAACGCGGACCCGATAGGCGAAGATGGATTCGGTTTTTATCACCCAGAAGATCAGAACACGATCAGAGAGGCGTTCGACCGTCTCATCACAGAGGGAGAACCGTACGACCTAGAGTTGCGCATCGACGTACCCGACGACGACATTCGCTGGGTTCGGACAATCGGTGATCCCCTCTACGAGGACGGAGAAATGGTCGGCGCAAACGGCACCATGCAGGACATCACCGAACGAAAAGAGCGCGAACAAGAACTGGAACGCCATCGGAAGATCATCCAGACTGTCGATGACGGTGTCTATGTTCTCGATGAAACGGGCCACTTTGAGCTTGTGAACGACGCAATGACCGAACTCACAGGGTACGATACCGAAGAGCTACTCGGGGAGCACACGAGCTATATCAAGTCCGACGAAGTGGTTGAGCGGGCCGAGTCAACAGTCCGGTCAATGATCTTTGACGAGCATGAAGACGCCGAAGTAACTCTTGAATTGGATATACAACGGAGCGATGGCAGCGAATTTCCGGCCGAAGACCACTTGACGCTGCTGTGGGACGACGATGGCGAGCGCTTCGAAGGCACCACTGGTATAATCCGGAACATTACCGAACGAAAACAGCGTGAACAGGAACTACAGAACCTCAGCGAGAAACTCGAAGTTCTCAATCGCATCCTCAGACACGACATCCAGAACGACACGCAGACGATACAGTTGTGGACCGAGGAAATCCAGAACGAGCTGTCAGAAGACCACCAGGAGACAGTGCGACGAATAAAACAGACCAACAAGCACATTCAGGAACTGACTGAGAACAGCGGAGCGCTAATCCAGACACTCACGCAGGGAGAACTCAAAACCAATCCGGTTCATCTGGACGAGATTGTACGAAGCGAGCTAGAGAGTGCTCGGTCACGGTATCCAGAAGCGGAATTGACTGTCGACGGGTCACTCACCGATACTGTGGTTTCAGCCAACGGAACGTTGTCGTCTGTGGTTCGGAACCTCCTAAACAACGCTGTCCAGCACAACCGCGGTGAGATGACGGTGACAGTACAACTTGAGCAGGATGATGAGTTTGCCCAGTTGTGTGTTCTCGATAACGGACCCGGCGTTCCAGACGAGCAGAAAGACAAAATATTTGGAAAAGGTGAGCGCGGAATGGAAAGTGAGGGAACTGGTATCGGCCTCTATCTGGTCAATCAACTCACGCAGAGCTATGGGGGAGAGGTCTGGGTCAAGGACAGAGAACAGCACCAATCTGGACGGGAGCATGAGAACTGCGGAGGTGCTGTGTTCGTGGTCAAACTGCCCACCGCCAATGGCTGGATCTGACACACGTTTCGGGCTTACTCTGGTCGATGACTCTGTTGAACCAACTGCCAGCGAAGCGATTTCCGATACCCTGACATGGTCGTCCACAACGACAAAACAGAATCGGAGGTGGCAGTCCGAATTAAGGAAAACGAGGACGTGGTCACTATCCAAGTTGCCAATAACGGGCCAGGAATTCCAGACAGTCAGAAAGAAGAAAATCTTCGGCCGAGGCGAAATGGGCATTGAAAGCTCTGGTTCGGGAATCGGACTCTCTCTCTCGTCGATACACTCGTTGAAATGTACCACGGATCGATCAAACTTACCGAAAGCGACCCAGAAGGCAGTGTTTTTATCGTAGAATTACAGAAATACGATGCGTAGCCTTTCTCCCTAAATCCGTCTGATCGTGCGGTAGAGTTAATTCAGCAGAGACAACATTCTGTCGAGGCATACTACCACTATCGACAACGTGAGTATCGATACCGGTACGAACGCCGGACAGATTACCACTCTCAGCTGCGCGAGTCCAATGCCTGCGTGATAGCCTCGCTGCCGTCGCCGACTCGCTTGCTCATCTCGTCGATGTCTGTGACGGCCGCTTCAGTAGTCTCCTGTTCTTCTTAGAGAATATCGACGATGTCGGCCACAGCGCCCCGTGTCTCTTTGCCAACTGACCTAACTTCTTTTGCAACAACAGCGAACCCTTCGCCGGCTTCGCCAGTACGGGCAGTCTCAATGTTTGGGTTAACTGCCAGCATATTTGTCTGGTCGGCAATCGCGGTCATACACGTGACAATGTCCGTAATCTGTACCATCCAGCGGTCAAGCTCATTGATGGCCTTGAGGGCACCCTCTCCCTGATTCTGTATCGCATCGAGTTATCAAGCTGACCACACAATCCCAATCATAAGAAGCCAGTCGAGTAGCCGCGAGCGACAGTGACTATCGTCAAGATTCTCGAATAATAGCTGCTTTGCTGTTTTTTGTACTTTGTGGACTTCGGGTAGTCCTATTTGCCGTCACCGTCACGGCGTTTAATTAGTCCTATTCGCCGTCACTGTCGTCTTCGTCTGTGTCAGTTTCCTCGGAGTCACTGTTGCCGTCGTCTTCATCCGTGACCGTTTCCTCGGAGTCACTGTTGCCGTCGTCTTCATCTGTGTCAGTTTCCTCAAAGTCTCCGTTGCCGTCGTCTTCATCCGTGACCGTTTCCTCGGAGTCGTCATCGTCGGCCGCATGGTCTCCATTGTCGGTCTCTGTCTCCTCGTCGGTCGTGTGGTCATCGTCATCCGTGTCGGAGACGCCCACACTGATTGGCTCTGTCTCGTTTGAAGCCGTCGTGGTTGGTGGTTCATTGCCGAGGGCCATACCGCTAACGTAGCCGACAGTCCCGCCGATGAGACCGCCAACTACCGCCCCGGAAACGCCCTTACGCTTGAGACCCGTGACTGTGCCGACAAACCCACCAACGAACGAGAGCGCTGTGGGTTTCGGCTCTGTCTCGACTGCGACATCGTGTTCGTGTTCCGTCATACGTACCACTACTGGATGAAGATACATAGGTCTATCACCATTGGATTCCAGACATCATACCTCAGCCAAAGCATCGATTCGCTCACTCCTTTGGGTTTTAATTCCTATTTTGGATAGGTCCAGTTACTGCTGTGACTCAACAGCGGTGGTAGCTGTCCAGTGACACCTACTGTAACCCGCTACATAAGTTCTCATTTGGCTTCGTCGAGGCGCTGTCTCTCGCCACCAACTGTTGATACTCGACGGCCGAGTTCGTCTGTCCATGTCTGCGAGATTTCGATACACAACTGTATTTTATCACCGTACTCGATTTCGTGGACTGTTGTTCGGTCGTGAAGGTCAGCTATAAGAGCGTGTGCAGCATCGCTGTATGGCAGTTGAACCGCGTACGTTACTGTCTCGAAGCAATCTCGAACTGCGTCACGGGCTGCAGCCGCCGTAGCGGACTCGACCGAGCGCCACTGGACAGCAAACTGGTCACAGACTGCATCATGAAGTGCTGTACAGCGGTGACCGACACCGAGCACACACGTTGCTTGCTTTACCGAGGCCATCAGTCCAGGGACAGTTTCGAGCAACCAGTCCGGGAAGTCGTCGTTCCCCGGTATTCCGGGTGTGTCGACAACAGCAAGCGTATGTGGCCCGACCGTTGCTGTCGCTGTTGTTGGCTGTGCCGGGCGACCGGCACCAGCGGGTTCGTTGGACCCAGTAAGCCTGTTCCAGAGTTTAGTTGTCGGGGAACCAATTCGCCCGAGCAACACGACTCTGCCGTCGACACTGTTGTAGGTCGATTCCACACGTTCGCGGGCTGTTTCTTGCTGTGTTTCGAGCGACGTTTGACACTCCTGAACCTGCTGCTCTCGTGTGGCAAGACGACCGCTTGTACCTGTTGGGCTCTTCGTCGCTCCATCTCGCTGTGCCGTGGCCACTTTACGGCGTGTAAGACGGGCCTGCCGTAACGCGAACCGTGCTCTTGCAACTGGATTTTCCTCGCTCAGGTGTTCCCAGACTGTGCTGCGTTTGTCCCGGAGTGTCACCTGCGGAAGCCGCGCTCCCAAATCGACAGCCTGGCCCGGATGGAGCGTCCCATCAACCACTAGCAACAGCTTTGCTGAACTCTGTTTTTCTACACGTTCGATTGTCGCAGGTGAGAGGTAGTACTCTCCGTATTCCGGGCGGTCGGTCACGACCGTCCTGACCTGGTCGTATCCCTGAGCCGAGACAAGCGAAACGAGACCATCTGTTATACTGGCGGTCTGCGTTACGATCAGTGCTGACTCGGTCATCTGGTCGGAGTTACGTAGTGACTCTGTAAAGTTGGACCTGTCGTAGCACTAGCCGAGTATCAGCACATCTTAAACGACTCTACACTGTGGATTTTTGTTTACACCCGTCTGATAATCATACTGTGACGCTGAGACAACTGGAGGCAAGCTGATGGAAGGTCCAATGGATATCCTCCCAGCCGAAACCCTCTCACCGCTGGCCGCGCGTGTTGACGAGGTCTTGGCGCTCTATGGGTACGAACTCACGCCAACTATCGATGCCATCGACGCCGCTGTTCCGGGGTTTGGTGGCCTGTTTGCTCCACAGACAACCGACGACGAGAGATGGACTGCGCTCGATGCGGTACTGGCTGCTGGACCGCCAACCATCTCGTCTGAATGTGACACCGATGACTCACACCTCGTCTTGTATGTTGACGGAAGCTCTCGTGGCAACCCTGGCCCCGCCGGAGCGGGTGCGGTTATTCAACGGAACGACACCGATATCGCTCGGCTCGGACGGCCAGTCGGCTCTCCTGTTGACAACAACATTGCAGAATACGCTGCGCTCCAGCTTGGATTACAGGCGCTGGTCACACACTACAACCCAACAGCTATTGAAGTCCGCATCGACTCGATGACCGTCATCGAGCATATCTGGACTAATGCCACGAGAACAGAGCCGGTTACGCCGTACTCTCCGGCGATAAATGGATTGCTTTCGACTATTCCAGAACACGAGTGGACACATCTATCCGACAGCGAGCCGAATCCAGCCGACGCCAGAGCGACTGTTGGAGCGGACATCGCTGCCCTTGGCCCCGCTTGACGGTCCAGTACGATACGCGAAGAGACAACCAAGGACCGTTACTAATCTTCGCGGACACTGAGCACGGACTGTTCTTTCCCGTTGGATTCGACCATCACGTCCGACTCTTTGCGTAACCACTCTGGAAGCGTAGCGACACTCTCAGCGTGTTTCTGTGGACGAGCCGACGTATCGCCGTGTAGGGATGCTGGCTCGGAGTAGTGTGTTATCGGTCGTATCTCTCCCCATGTGTTGCGTGCCAAATTGAACCCTTCTCGATAGGTAAGTCCGCGACTGGTGAACGTGTGGTGGTGGTAATCGAAGGTAACTGGCACATTTATTCGAGCTGCGACACTGTCGACGAGCTCTTCGACGCCCCACAGTGACTCTGTGTCGTCATTCTCAACTGTCAGTCGCTCTCGGGCACGTGCTGGCAGACCCGTAATGACATCACAGAAGCGGTCGGCCGTGGCGTCTTTATCCCCGTAATGTGCGCCGATGTGGACGTTGATAGCGTATCGCGGCGACCGCGGAAGGTCCATCATATCGAGCCACCGACCGTGGTGGGTGACCGACTCGACCGATCGGGCGACCGTGTCTTCTGACTCGCTTGCGAGCTTACACCAGTGGCTCGGGTGGAATGTTAGTCGCATGTCGTTCGATTTCACCAGCTTGCCACAGTCGCGAGCGAGAGAACGGATTCGCTCGAAATTCGGGAGGTCGGCGATATCGAACGCCGAGTTCCAGGGAACGAGCGTGGAACTACACCGGTAAAATCCGATATCGTGGGCAAGATTCCACTGTAGAATCGACCGCAGGTCAGCAAAGTTCTGCTCGGCCAGCTCACCTGCGTACGAGAGTCCTTTTTGTTCCCAAGTCTGTTTGCGCATATCGCGGTTACACCGCCGTGGCGGGTCTTTTTCACGGAGGCTACGGTTCATTGCTGGATATCCAAGCATAGTCGTCGTTTGACTCTTCACGAATAGTTCTGTCCTCTGTCTTTATCGTGGATAGCTCGACTCTACGATGGACGGAAATACTCTCCTAGAATGTCTCTATCAGGCCAATTACGACTCGACAATCGCTTTCAGTCAATCGTTCCCAGCCGGTGAAATGATAGAACGTGGTTACGACGCTCTTGAAGGCACTGTCTAGTTGAGGGATTGAGAAGTGAGCAGGTCATAGTGAGCGGTGTCTATGTCACTCGCAGACCTGCTCAACGAAACGTTAGCGGAGGACAGCCAAGACGTTTGGGAGAACGAGCGCACCCCGACACCCGTCCGGCGGTTTGGAGTGCGTCTCCATACGGCTGGGCTGTCGATCAGGGAGACGGTCGCCATCTTAGACCTACTGGGTGTCGATCGGTCACACGGTGCTGTCTGGAACTGGGTTCATACACTGTCTGAAGCACAGAGCGACCCGCCGACGGCGTCGCCGTCGCGGGTCGCGGTCGACGAGAAACAGATCAAGGTTGACGGCGAAAAGAAGTGGCTGTTTGCGGCGATCGACACAGAGTCAAAATTACTGCTCGAAATCGACGTGTTCAGTCGCCGTGGGACTGACCCCGCCGCGGCGTTCCTGCACCGGCTCATCGAGAAACACGATGTCGCCGATTCAGTGTTTCTCGTCGATGCTGGCGGCTATCTGACTGCCCTTTCACGCCATGATTTGAGCGGTCGGCTCGATTACCGAATCCGGAACCACATCGAAAAGTGGTTCCAGACTGTGACCATGCGGATCGACCGCTTCCACTCCTTCTGGAGGGGCAGTCAATCCAGCGCGAAACAGTGGTTACAACGCTTCAGACACCACTACAACCACGAACGGCCAAACCAAGCACTCGACGGTCGAACGCCAGCTGAGGTCATCCAGAACTAGACAGTGCCCTCTTGAACGGTGTGTCCACAGACAGACACGAAAATCGCTCCGTTAGTAGCGTTTGTTATAGCATGCCTCTTCCAAAATCAATACTCAAAAGACATCGAATAGTCTATATTCTGTGGTAGTGAATGACAACCTACTGTGTTTTTCGTTATTGACCAGTTCTAAATATTAGTTATCTTACACCCGACCAAGAATACAGCTTAAAGAGACTACTTATGCCATACTTTATATCTTATATGAATAGATCACGGTCCGTGTAAGGTAATAACAACGTAACTGATTTTAAACGGATCTTACATGAAAATATATTTACCGAGCAATTACCAACTACTGAGAACAACCCATGCGTTCAACCAAACACAGCGAGCGCAACCAGAGCAATACAGTCCGTCGGCGGACATTTCTAGCAGGAGCAGCTACGACAGCAGTGGCCCTTTCAGGCTGTGTTAGTGGTGGCAGTGATGACCCGGACGACAATACCGACAGTGACCCCGGAAAAGAGACGGACGCCACAGAAAATAATGGACAGGCAACCGACAGTAATGACAAACTAGACTTCACCGGGAAGCGCTTGAATGTCTTGATCTGGAGCGGAAACTATGCGGACCGGTTTAAAAGTACAGTCCAACCACTTTACGAAGAACAGACAGGAGCCGTGTTGAACGTCAAAACAGGTTGGGATGATATCACCGGTACGATGGCGGACCCTGAAGAGAAAATTGACGTTTCAATTACCGAGGGTTCCACGTTCCAAACCGCACAAAATAACGATTTGATTCATCCAGTCCGTCAAGAAAACGTTCCACAACTCGATAATGTTCTGGACTATTACCGGAACTTCCGTCCGACAGCGCGCGGGGTTCCAGTTGACGGCGCTCCCTGTACCATCGTTCACCGTAGCGATTTAGATTCAGAGATTGAAACATGGGCTGATGTTTTCCCCGCCGCACAAGGGACCAACGGTATTGGGCTTGATTACGGGTTCTGGGCGTTTCCAATGCATGCGGTTGCAATCGGAATGGACTCAGAAACTGGAGCAAGCGAAATCTACAACGGAAACATCGATGCTGTGTGGGATGCGTTTGCTGAACTGAATATCTCGGGCTGGGCGACGTCCGGAAATGATATCTGGACTATGTTCGATGACGGCCAAATTGATATTGCGCAGTGGTATCTGGAACAAGTTCATTACGATATCGACTTCCAGAGCTCAGAACTCTCTCATACGACGCCGAAAAATTCGCCTGCATTTCTCAACCACTGGACCGTTGTTCGAGGTTCCGAAGACCGCGGACGGCGTCGAATGGGTGAACATTTCCTCAATTTCTTGCTCAGTGCTGAGACGCAGACCAAGTGGGCTAAAAGCAGCCCAGGGATGTATACCAACCAGAACACCGAGTACCCCAGCGAGCTTGCGGAGATTGTCCCAACAAACAGTGAGCAGGCAAAACAGCTGGTGTTCCCCGACTGGGAGCCAATTCTGGCAAACTGGGAGACGTTCAAAAGCGAGATAGACGCGATCAAACAGGCAAGCATGGCGTGAGCGGACGGATTGTGTACCTAACCGAGAAGTCAGGGAAACAACGATGAAAGCGGGTTCGAGAACAGTCACGCAAATAAAAACTAACGTATAAGATACAATGAAGATAAACACCACACTTGATCCACGGAAAAGCTACAGTAGTAAAGTTGCGCTCGGGTTCGTTGCTGTCCTGATTGTTGGGGCAGTCGTCGGTGGGTTCATGTTTACGACTATCGACAGCGAAGTCCGGACCGACCAGGAAGCAAGTCTTGAAGAACAGAGTAAGATTCAGGCCAACTTCACAGATACGAATCTCCAACAGGAGTTAGGCTTTACCGAGGAAATCGCAAACGCCCTCGAATCTGAACCTGACCTTGGGAATTTAGAAACTGAACTTTCTGCCCTTTCGATAGATGAAGACATCAGGCGAATGCATTACGCAGATGTTGGTGGCGAGGTTCGTGCATCTTCTGACGCCGGTGACTTTGGAAAGATTGTTGCAACATCTGACCCGGGTAAGTTCCGAAATAAACAACTTGGGAACATGGGGTATCAGGGTGCACGACAGGTATGGAACACACAGGAACCAATTGTGTTTTTCAGACAAGACGGTGACCAATCCTCGTGGGTCTTTATGGCACCACTTGACCATCAGGGCACTGACGGCGTATTGGTCAGAGAGTTTACTGCGACCGCTTTCCTCGATACACTCGATACCGTCGTTCCAGATTCGCAAACGCGACTCGTTAATGCTGATGGCACTGTTGTGTTGGACACTGAAAACCCAGAGATGATTGGGAAGTCACACGTTGAAGATGGCAGGTCACCAGCGGTTAAGAACGCACTTGATGGGACAAGTGGTGTCACCACACTCGGTGGCGATAAAGCAGGAGCAGGTCAAAAAGCGGTAGTTAGCTACGATCAGACAGAAAACGGATGGGCGGTCGTCTCCTTTGCAGAACCTAGCCATCTCTATAACCTCGCTTCAAGCGTGAGACAACATCTCTTCCTTTTGCTTGGTGCATTCGGTCTGATGCTATTGGCATTTGCTCTTGTCATTGAACGCCCTACGGTCAAATCCATCTCAGAACTTACCGATGATGCCGCCGAGCTACGTGACGGAAATCTCGATACCGAAATCCAAAGCTCACGTGACGACGATCTCGGCGAACTGTTCGAAACATTCGATGCAATGCGGACCAAGCTGAAAGACCGAATCGAAGAAGCTGAGAAAGCACAGCGGGAAGCAGAAGTAGCCCGTGTTGAGGCCGAAGAACTTGCTAACCACCTCCAGAAGAAAGCTGACGAGTATTCAGAGGTAATGCAAGACGTAAGTAACGGCGATATGACCCAGCGGATGAGTGGTGATCGGGAAGAGTCTATGGATCGTATTGCCGAGGAGTTCAACGACATGGTAAATGAGCTTGAAAAGACCACAGGGCAACTTCAGGGCTACGTCGATGAAGTAGAAGAATCTGGCGCAGAAGTTGAGCAGAGCGCTCTCACTGTCCGTGAAGCAAGTGAGCAGGTTGCGGATTCAATCCAGAAGATCTCTGACGATGCCTATGAGCAACAAGAACAAATTGAGGTAATTATCGAAGATCTCAATAGAATAGCTGCGATGGCAGCCGAGTTGGAAACCAGATACAGCGACACTCAGATGCAGAAAATGAGCGAGCAGCTAGAACAAACAGCCGGTCAGCTTGATACGGTTGAAGAATTAACTTCACAGACAATGACTGAAGCAGAAGAGGTTGCCGGCGCTGCTGAAGAACAAGCCGCCGAGCTTAACGCTGTCTCTGAACGGGCAAACGCACTCCAACGATACGCTCGCCCGCTTCGTGATATTCTGGGACGATTCCAGACGGAACAAGAACACGAGTTTGTCTTCTCGGTCGGTCCGACAGAAATGTCCTCACCACAACAAGACGACGACTGAGCGGAACCGGGTGTTCTCGACCCACGATCTACTGCGTAGCTATTTTCTTCTGTGATGATATGACATTCTGTCTCTTGACACTGTAGACCCGCGACGACTCAACTGTTTAGGCAGTGCGAAATTGTTCTGCTTTCGTGCATGTTCTTTCTGAATATTGAAAATGTGCCGCTAATACCTATTCTTATTGGGTTTTTGGGCATGCGAAAAAACCACATATTTATGACACTATCGAGTGAATGGATATTTGTAATGAGCTCACAAGACCTCAAACACCAGACCCAGCAGTACCTGACAGATAACGTGCCACAGATTCAGCAACACGGCGGCTCCGTTGAGATCAAAGATGTCGATATGGACTCCGGTCGCGTAACAGTCGCAATCGGTGGTGCCTGCTCTGGCTGTGGCATCGCGCCAATGACGATGAACGCAATCGAGAGCCGTCTCCCAGAGAACGTCGACGGTGTCGAAGGTGTCAACGTAGTTCGTGCAGACGGGACGGACACAGCTGTCATGCCGTCAAAAACCGATGAGATGTCGGAAATGACAGAGTACGAAAACTATAACCCGCCGTTCTAAACGTAGCGGCTCAGCCAATGGGACACGCACGATTGCTCTCGGGCGTTCCGGCTTTTTGTTGTCGCTTGTCTCTATGACTGCCCACCATATTTCCGAAACCAGACTTGCTCTCCGACAGGAGAACCCTCGTCTCCGATCTCTAATCGACTTACAAATAACTCTCGGACTGCCAACGTGACAACAAGCTCGACAGAACCTCCGGCTTCAGGGTTGACTGTCACGATACAGTGGCCATCTTGTTCTCGAATAGTTGAAACGACTCCAACCGACCACCGCTCGCGGTGGTGAGTTGGCTCCTGTGCGTGAACCCGGTCGTGAGTCACTACAGTAGCTAGTGCTCCCAGCAACAAAAACGCGCTGTTCCACACGCGCGCACACGCGCGCAACCCTATTAAGTACCAATTCCTTAGCGCAAAGTATGCGTAGCTCAGAGATGACTGCGGATGACAAGCGCCGAGAACCTGCATCCGAACATATCGACGTATCGGTACTCGTCATCGGTGCCGGTGGGGCGGGTGCTCGGACAGCCATTGAACTTGCTGAACGGGGTGTCGACGACGTGCTCGTATTAGGTAAGCGCAATCACGGTGATGCTCACACAACTTGGGCTCGCGGAGGTATCAACGGTGCACTTGGGACCCGAGACCCGGAAGACTCGTGGGCGATCCACGCCGCTGACACGCTTAACGAGGGTCACTTCGTCAACGACCCAAACAAAGTGGAGACGGTCACAAAACAGATGCCCGACCGACTCCGTGAACTTGACGAGTGGGGAATGGATTTCTCTCGGACTGATGGTGGAGACATCGACCAGCGCTTTTTCGGTGCCCAGTCGTTTCGCCGGACCGCCTTTGCTGGCGATCATACCGGTGAATCAATGCTTAACACACTAGTTGACAGGGCACAAGAGCTTGAAATCCCGTACCGTGAAAACGTGATGATCACCAAACTCCTCTCCGACGGCGACCAGCTCCACGGTGCCGCCGGCTTCGATATGGAAAGCGGTGATCTGTTGTTGTTCAACGCTGGTACGGTCGTACTTGCCGCAGGAGGTTACGCAGCGACGTACAACCGGCACACGTCCCGCGATGACGAAAACAACGGCGATGGCCCAGCGCTGGCGTACGCTGCGGGAGCCGAACTGATGGATATGGAGTTCGTCCAGTTCCATCCGACCGGGATGGCTGTCGATGAAAACGACCCCGAGTGGGAGCCATGGAGTGGACGGCTTGTCACTGAGGCAGTCCGTGGCGAAGGTGGCCGGCTTTTCAACGCTGATGGCGAGCGGTTTATGGAACGGTACTCACCGGACCAAATGGAACTCGATGCAAGGGACGTCGTTGCTCGGGCAATTGCGGAAGAAGTAGCGAACGGCCGGGGAACCGACAACGGCGGCGTCTATCTTGATCTCTCCCACAGGGATCGGGCGTTCATCCGTGAACGACTCCCCCGAATGTACGAACGGTTCCAAAAGCTTGGTGTCGATATGGCATCCGAGCCGGTTGAAGTCGCGCCGACTGCACATTATGGGATGGGTGGGGTCGCCGTCGACAGGTACGGCGAGACGAGCGTCGACGGGCTGTATGCGATTGGTGAAACTATGGCAGGTGTCCACGGTGCAAATCGGCTCGGCGGGAACTCCCTCGCGGAAACCGTCGCGTTCGGCGCTGTCGCCGGTGAACAAATCGCACAGCGTGTTGACGGCCCCGGCACGGTCCCTACCCGTCTCGTCAGGTCTGTCGCCGAACCACATTTTGGAGACTTGAGTGAGATGGCAGACCGCGACGGCGAGTACGACGTTATGGCTGTGTTCACCGAAATACAGGACCTCATGTGGAACCACGCAGGAATTCTTCGCGACACAGAGACACTCGAAGCCGGCCTCGACCGTCTTGCAGAGGTTCGACAGCAGACAAAAGAGATGCGTGTCGGGCCCATGACAGCCGACTCATTCGAGTTTGCAGTCGATATCGGCTTCATGATTACCATTGCGGAGTCAGTGCTTCGTGGTGCATTACAGCGTACCGAATCACGCGGGGCACACTACCGCCGTGACTACCCCGAAATCGACTCTGACTTCCAGAAGAATATCTACTTCGAGATGGCCGACCTTGGTGGTATGACGAGCCATACCGAACCTGTTGGTACCCCAAGCCCGGCTGTCCAGGAAGCACTTGATGAAGGACACGAACTCGATTATCACCAGCTCGAATAACGGGGCCACTCACAGTTCGAAACGCCACTACTTTTCGTTTCGCCAACTGCGAGATACTGTGACGACTGTGGGAAGGTCCACGCCGTCTCTATGAAAGAAGAGACACTTCGCAGTCTCTTGTGAAGTGTCGTCTGTCTGTACTGTTGTGTTGGTGTCTTCAGTCCGCCACCGGAACGGATACTCTCCGAAGAGAAAGTACATTCTAAAGAAGCGATAGTCTCAAAAAACGCCTTCTTTACCAGAGTCACGCGCCAGTTACTGCTCGGGCTTGTCGTCTACTTTGTCACTGAAGCGGTTTTTCAACAGATAGCCGACGCCGGCAACGCCTGCAACACCGCCGCCGATACCGAAGCCGGCACCATCATCGTCACTGCTTTCTGTTTTGTCGTTACTGGTAGTGCTTTCGGAATCGTCGTCTGAATCCCCGGAACTGTCTGTGGGTTCCTCGGAACTGTTGTCGCTCTCAGTGTCCGTTTCGGAACTGTTGTTGCCAGTGGCTGAGTCTGCTTCGCTGCTGTCATCGGTGTCAGAACTGTCGCTGCTGTCGTCGGTGTCTGAACTGTCGCTGCTTTCCTGTTTTTCTTGAGATGCAGACCCATCGGAGCCATCGGGTTGCGGTGGTTGATAGACGTACATTCCGTCATTCGGGTAGCTTCTGTTACCACCACGCCAGCCGTCTTCACAGCAGAGCACGCGGCCATCACGCATCGCGTAGACGTTGTCAACGTTTCGAAGACTGTTATCGACATCCGCCATTGCTTCTTCTTTGGTGAAGTCTGGCCCGACAATAATCGGTTCGAACCGGGAAACGTTGTAATCGGATTCGAGTTCTGCCCGGTAGACGACGCCGCCGTCAACCCGCTCTAGGGCGATGTCGCCACCATCGTTGGTTGGCCCGGCAAGGTTATCGTTAAACTCTGAGATGCCAAAGTAGATGTAGTCACCTGGCTTCGCGCCATCCGCACTGTCAACCCCTTCAGCCTTGTTGAATTCGATGGACGCGCCGGCTTCTTTGGCTGCGGCTCGCGTCTCTAGGAAGGGAATTTTACGTAGCTCTTCGTCGACGCCATCGGGGCCGTTTTCTTCCCACTGACGTGCCCATTCGAGAACAGCCTCACGAGGGATGTAATCCTGGTTGCCGTCCTCGATAACTGTTAGATCTGCCTGCTTGAGAACTTCTTCGGTAACGTCGTCACCTTCGCTCCAATCGGTGTGGCTTTCGAGATAGTCTACCTGTGTAACATCGTCGTATTCGGTGATCCAAGATTCGACCTCTTGGTTGCTCGCATGACCGAGCTTGATCCACTCAACTTCAAGCGGTACCTCGGCAGGAGATTTTCCAGAGGACGCTTCCTCGTTGGTGACACTGATAGCATACAGCGTTCCCGCAACATCCATCGGGTCATCATAGCTCGGGATTGGCTCGTCGGCGACAAACTTGTAGACTCCTTTGCTATCACCATCCGAACAGCCATACACTGTCTGTTCATCGGGAAGCAAATCAGGGGCCTCCCAGGCAGCTCGGCCCATCACATAATGTTTGACTGGGGTAATTTCGTCGGCAGGTGCCGCCGGGTCCTGAATTTCGACGTGGTATCCGTAGCGGTACGGGTTTGGATAGGCTTCGTTAATCGGGGTACGCGGGTTGTCATCTCCGGCTTGAACTGTCTCAGCGCCGAGGTAGTACGCAAGGTGTTCAACACCAACAAGATTCCAGTACCCTTGGACATACCAGCTGTCGACTTCATCGTAGGCGTTGACAGCGTCCTGAATGGTTACCGGGTTCGGGCGGTTCCAGAAGTGTGCTGCCGCGCTGAGTCCCGCTCCAGTGCCAGCCTCCTCGATGTCGCTGATGGTTTGTGTAAAACCCACTCTCGGATGACCGTAGTGCTCTTCTGAGGAAATCGGTGTCTCCCACGGACTCAGGTCGCCATAACAGTTGATGCGTGTGCCGCCTAACTTACGGAACTGCGTGGTATTGACCGTATTGATTGCGTTGTCGGCGTCTGCTTCCCATTTGCCGTCGTCGGTCCGTTCGACCGGTGTTCGCATGACGTTGCCCGGACTATTCTCGTCATTTGTAAAGAGAAATCCCTTCGTCTCCTCCTCATTTGTCGAAACAAAATGGTTAGCATCGGGATTATACCCGGATTCCCCATAGGTAGTGCCCGCGAAGCTATCCGCTGTAACGTCTCTCCCTTCTGGGGTCTGAGTAATGCCCCATCGCTCAGTCCCGCCATTGATTGGTTCGCCCTCTGTTATCAGGTACTCGAACTCAATGTTGGCGGCCCGGGGGTAGTCTTGTTCAGTCCCCTCTGGGGGTGAGGGTTCGGTAAAGTCCTCGTTCCCGCCATCGAAATCGAACTGAAAGTCCTTGTAGTAGCCGACACCTGCCTTGTCCCATGGGTCCGGGTTTTCCCGGCTTGGGTGTTGGACGCTGTGTAAGAGCGTGCCGTCATTGAATACAAACGGGCCGGTCATCTCTGCCCCGAACGCGGTTGTCGAGAAGCGTTTGATATCACCGACAACGGTCGGTGCCTGGGCCGTTAGCGTATCATCATCATCGGTCTCTCTGCCGCTCCGATCTTTCTGTGCCGTTGTGGCGCCAGTGGCACCCGCACCGACTGCGGCGGCCACTGAGACTTGCATCAAATTCCGTCTCGAGAGGTCCATGCGATTGAATAGAGCCAGTATCAGCTTAAAAAGGGCTTATAATAGGGCTATATCCCGGTACGCCAGTTAACTCTGAACCGTTTGGTTCTATACTGCTATATACCACCTCCGGCATGCCTACTATCTAACACTCTTTGTTGGCGATTGACTGACACGATCTAACTCTGCCTTCGCTCTATATATGTACACACACCCAACCAGAGAACTCTGTGTTGAATATGGTCTTACATAGTATTCATACACAAGTTCATATACTCGAAGAAGTCAGATGGATGTATGCCTACAGCTGAATCTGACACCGACAGTCAGGTCTTCCGGGAGTACCCCATGGACGTTTGCATTCTCGAATCTCTCGGGAGTGACGAGAAGAACTATTGGTTCGAAGCACCCAAACACGAAGGCATCAGCTTCTCGGACCCCGAAAAGGCTGAGCTGTACGTTGACATCTATTTCGATGTCAATGGCTTTGAAGAAGCGCGAACAGGCGAACGAGGGGTTCCACCGGTTATCATCCAGGCTGGCCGCGATACACTTGCTGCCTATTTTATGACGCAGCCATCTATCGACGAACAGTGGGTCGGGTCGTTCATGGGTGTCCAGCCCGGGAAAATCATCCGTTACGTCTCTCGTGTACAGAGCCGTGCTGAAAACATTCGAAGCCGGATTACCGATAAAGGCTTAGAACACGCACAGGTAGCGTGAGGACACAGACCCAACTCTGGCAGTGACCTTATCGCTCAGAGAGGCCAACACCCTCGGCCAGTAATTCGTGCGACTGGAGCGCGTCCTCGTGGTCGGCAACGACGTGTTGAATCATAACTTCGTCGACATTAACTCGGTCGGCAAGCTGTTCGAGGAGGCCAGCAACTGTTTCTGGACTTCCTGAAACCACTCGGGGCCACTCCGAATCACCAAGTTGTTCAGGTGTTGGTTCCGGCACCGAACCGAGTTCATCGATGGCCGCAGCAACCGATGACGGTGCCCCGATATCACCCCGTTGCATGCGTTTGTACGATGCCTTTGCAACCGCTCGAAGGCGCGCCGCTTTTTTATCAGTCTCTGCGCTGACCGCGTTCATTGCTATTATTCCGTTTGGTTCCTGACACCCTCCCGGAAGCGGCGACGCCTGGAATTCATCCCGGTACACCTCAAACGACCGTTCAGCAAGTTGCGGTCGGATAAAGGCAGCAAAACAGTAGCCCAATCCAAGATTGGCAGCAACTTTTGCACTCGACGGACTCGACCCAAGCACCCATGGAACAGGACGGTCGGCCCCTGAGTGGGGAACAGAAAGGTCGCTGTAAGCATGTTCCGCAGGGAACGCATCGTAAAGATGGTTGACGACAGCCTCGATTTTCTCGGCGTGGTCGTCGTCTGGGTTCTCGACCCGTCGATTCGTTCCAAGCGCACGGTCAGCCGCCGGTGAGCCGTTGGCCCGGCCAAGCCCCGCATCGATGCGGCCCGGTGCTAGCCCATCCAACGCTCCAAACTGCTCTGCGACTTTGAATGGACTGTAATGGTTCAGGAGCACTGCTCCTGTGCCAAGCCTGATGGTCGTTGTCTCGGCGGCGAGGTGACCCAACAGTACCTCCGGGGTTGTCCCCGCCAGTGTGTCGGCCATCCCGTGGTGTTCGGCAGCCCAAAACCGCGTATAACCAAGCGATTCAGCCTGCTGAGCGAGTTCGACGGTATTCGCGTACGCGTCAGCAGCAGTCCCGTCGCTTGGCACTGGTGAGAGAGCAACAGCGGAAAGTTTCATAGCTTCATTCCGGGATTCAAGCCCAAAATAGTTCGGCTCTCGTGGTTTCGGAGTAGAACCGCTCCCCGTTCAGGTCCTGGCTGTCTCTTGGTCTCATGCTGTTCCAAATATCTCGCTTAGATAAGAGTTGGTGAAGATGCCGTTGGGGTCACAGTCGTTTCGTACTGTCTGGAAGGACTCCCACTCCGGATAGCTGTTGGCAAGATACTCTGTGGTCTTTGTGTGTTCTTTGCCCCAGTGGGGACGTCCACTGTTTTCTGAGAACAGTCGCTCACAGAACTCGAAGTAGTTTGAGAGGTCCTTTTTATAATAAGCGTGGACGGCAATAAACCCAGTATCTCGACCGTAGGCAGGGCTGAGATAGGGTTCGTCGGCACCGACAAACCGACACTCAATCGGGAACTGGACTGGAAGAGTAGACTCTTCGATGTACGAACGCAACTCCCGGAACACGGTTGGTACGACAGCCGCAGGGAGACCATACTCCATCTCACGAAAACGCACTTCACGGTCGTTGGCAAGGATTTCGTGACTTGGACCGACCGCTGCTTTTTCCGATAGTGTCCGCGAAATAAGTCTGGTTCCGGTACGTGCCGTCTGGGGGAATCGGGTTCCAAGCTGACAAATCCCTTCCCATACGGCGTTCTCGACACGTGTTCCGACACTGTCGAGTGTCTCTGCAATCGCCCCGTCTGTCGAGGCAGGGCTCGTTCCGGGCGGCACCTCGTCAAATGTTTTGACAATCGCAGTGTCAGTATGTGGAAACCAGAAAAACTCCCAGCTTCGGTGGTCCTCGTGGAACTGCTCGATGTTGTCGAGAACCTCCGATACCGGCAAGCGATGGCGACGCAGACAGAGGTCATAGGCCGGCTGGACGTTGATTTTGTAAGCTGTAATGACGCCCAAGGCACCGAGTGACACTTGTGCAGCACGAAAGCGTTGTTCCTCATCTGGCTGAATCCACTCGACAGTTCCATCGGCTGTTACCAAGCGAATAGCCGTAATTTGGTTTGCCAACACACCGAACTGCAATCCAGTGCCGTGTGTTCCCGTCGAGAAAGCTCCTGCAGCGGTCTGGTGATCGATGTCGCCGAGGTTTGCGAGTGCAAGCCCACGCTCTCTGAGGTCGCTGTTCAGCATTGAGAGTGTCGTTCCTGCCTTGACTGTTACCTCCATGCTATTACGGTCCACATCGACAACTCCTGTATAGCGTTCAAGTGAGAGCAACTGGTCATTGCTGGGAACGACCGGTGTAAAGGAGTGACCGCTACCAGCGACCCGGACAGTATCTCCATTCTCTGTGGCCGTTGAGACAAGGGATTGGATTGCTGGTTCTGTTTCGGGCTGGCTGAACTGTTGTGGCGTTGCCGACACTGTTCCCGACCAGTTTTGCCAGCGCTTCATAAGAAACACCGTCCGTCGCCGCGGTATGTCGGGACTGTCTTGACAATTTCTCCCTCCGAGAGTACGTGCAGAGACTCGAACTGTTCACAGAGTTCACCCGCCTTCGCATGTCTAAAAAAGACCGGGTCGCCCGGTGACAGGGTGCCGTCGTACAGCACCGGTGTCTGGACCTCACCAGCTCCCTCTGAGTTGCGTAGTTCAACTCCCTCAGGGAACCACGGTGCCGGTTGCCGTCCCACGTCTGGTGGGCCGGATGCAATATATCCACCACCACGACAGGTGTAGATTCCGGAGTCTGGGTTACGGGCAACAGCAACCGCGAACCCAGCTGCAGGCTTGTGTTCAAACCGGTCATAGTAATCAAACAGTGCCGGGAAATAGAACCCAGAACCAACTGTTATCTCGGTTACAGTCGGGTCCTGTGTTGTAAACTCGATTGTGCCGGTTCCACCGCCGTTGACAAACTGCAGATCGTAGCCCGCGTCAACAACTGCCTCCACAATATCAACCCGACGGCGGCGGACAAGCTGGCGAGAACGACGTTTCAGCGCACGCAATACGGCGTTTTTGACTCGGCCATTCGCCGGCGACCGATCAGGAATCCCAGCAAGTTGTGCTTCATACCCCATCATCCCTGAGAGTGTGACGGAGGGAAGCGTGTCGATTGTCTCACACAAAGAGAGTGCAGCCTCAGCATCCCGGATGCCAGACCTGTAGACACCGAAATGCATTCCAAAATGTTTCGTCGATAAATCGATATCGATACAGAGTTCGAACGATGTGCCAAACGCTTCACCAAAATCAGACAGCCGTTTGACATGATCTTCTGAATCGACCATCACTGTGACGGTCGCACCTGCTTCATTTGCGTCACGAACTCCCGCAATCTCGCTCTTTTGATACACCGGATACGCTACCAGTAGGTCCTCGAAGCCGTATGCAGCCAGATACGCTGCCTCCCGCCCAGAGTAACACATTATTCCATCAAAACAGTCGCTTTCATCGAGAATTCGGTCGAGAACTGCCCGTGAACGGATTGATTTGCTAGCGATACGAACCTGTGTCCCGTCTGCACGGTCTTCGATAGAGTCGGCGTTAGATGACAGTCGATCTCTGTCAACGAATGCACACGGAAACTCTTGGTCAGCAAGTACCGACTTGTAATACTCGTAGTCTGCTGGCGTTCCTGTCTGTGTCAGCTCAGACTGTGTATTTTCTGTCTGCTCGGCTGTGTCTGTTGAGACCATGAACCAATGTCATCTGGCGATAACATAATAGTTGCTCCGGCCCCTCGAATAGAGGTGGAAAATAAGCTATGACGGGTGGATCAGTCGTGTTAAGATAAGAGTGAGGTGTCGTACTTTCCAGTGTTCTATGCCAGAATACGACCACCTCATCGAGTCTAGTGATTGGATTGATTTGGGCCTTCTCGTCAACCGCAAGCTAATCTACAGTAACCTGAACAGTGGATTCTATCTTCTGGCGAGGTTCAGTCGTTCTGATATTCTTTCTTGAAGCCACGGAACTCAGTCCGGTGGGCTTCTTCATCAGAGAGAATCGTTACTGCGAGGTCTTCAGTAACCGGGTCATTTGCTGCTTCGGCGGCGTCAACCAACCCGTTGTATGTCGCAACTGCATCTTCTTCGGCATCCAAGACGCCATTAATCACGGCGAGGACATCGGTTGAATCTTCTGGTGGCTGAAGCGAATCTTGGCGGGCGGTGAACTCCGATGACGCCGGTGGACGTGCGCCGAGTTGCTTGAGTCGCTGTCCGAGTTGTTCAGCGTGTGTCAACTCTTCTTGAATATCTTGTTGCAGACTTTCCTTGATTTCCTCGGCCCGAACGCCATCAAGCACGATAGCGTTCGTCTGATAATTCATTACGGTCTCCATCTCGTCAGCGTATGCTTCTCGAAGCAGGTCGACAACTTGCTGGGTGGAATCTGTGTCGTCCATCACGATTATTTGTACGGTCTCGATGCACAATAGCGTTGTGTTTCAACGTACATACTGGTACAAAAATAACAAAATATATTGCCAGACCAAGAGAAATATAGATGTGTGATATAGCGAATATAGCCATACAAACGCAATCATAGCTGCTTTTGTCCAATTCCTGTTTTTGAGAGATAGTCTTGTATTGTATACCCAATACAAAGGTATATATGGTCTTAGACCTAACATCACGTATGAGCCAAAACGTAGGTGCAACAGACAAACGTGTTAGAACCGGACTCGGTGCAGTTCTCGGAATCGGCGCTCTTGTGGCGCTCGCGGGAAGCTTCTCAGTTCCGATGATACTTGCTCCCATCTTCGGCATCATCTCGCTGGTTTTGCTCGTGACTGCGGCGACGGGAACGTGTGGGTTGTACTCTCTCATCGGCGTCGATACATGTTCAATGAACTCTGGCAGTCCCCGATAGCCAGCTACGGCTGTTTGTTTCTTGTCATTTAATCGATAATAGCGTTCGGTGAGGAACTCGGCTGCCGACCGTAATCGTGTGTTCGTCACGCGACGTTGATACTACTCCGTGTCCAGTCTGCCAGACGCGGTCTCAACAAACGATGTCTCCTTTTAGAACCCTCGTTAGAACGTATCGGGTAAATTCACACGATGTGGTCTTTAGATACTATGACTCGTCGTCAGCCTCGATGCCGAACCGCCGGTAGACGTAAGCGGCGACACCGCCGATTCCAGCGACACCGCCCACAGCGCCAAAGCCAGCCCCATCGTCATCTGAGCTTTCTGTATCGTCGCTCACCTCCCCATCCATGCCGTCATCGTCCATTCCACCATTGCTCATTCCATCGTCATCCATGCTGCCTGAGACCGTAACCGACGCATCATCGATGACGGCGTTGCCATCATCACCGAGGTACGGCCCATCTGCACCGCTCTCACTTTCGACAAAGTCGTACATCTTGTTCCCGTTTGTATCGCGGTGTGGCATCGCAATGAGCGTATCGTCGGCTGTCATCTCTTCGTCAAGGGGAATTTCGAGACTCTCGTAGCTTCCCGGTTCGAGATACTCCGAGACGCCAACCACACTCCCAACTGCATCACCATCAAGTAGGCTGCTGTCGTGGATAGTGACGAATCCACCATCTTCTAACTCTGTAGAGTCTACTATCACAGTCATTCCGTCAGTCTCTTGATCCGACAGAGAGACAGTTGCGCCTCCACGAACTGTCACCTCTGCCGAGTCGACGACTGCGTCTCCATCTGAAATATATGGCCCATCAGCACTGCCCTCAGTTTCGACGAAATCGTACATTTCGTTTCCGTTCGTATCACGGTGGGGCATTGCGATGAGCGTCTCGTCTTCGGTCACTGCCTCCTCAAGTGAAATTTCGAGAGCCTCATAGCTGCCTGGGTCCAGATACGCCGAAACACCGACCACGCTTCCGAGTGCGTCGCCATCGAGCAGTGTACTGTCGTGAACCGTGACGAATCCGCCATCCTCCAGGGTTGTAGACTCAACGACGACGGTGGTCCCGTCGGTTTGCTGGTCGGAGATAGTTACAGTGGCAGTCCCCTTGACCGTTACTGGGGCTGTGTCGGTGACGGCTCCCCCGCCGAACACGTACGGTCCATCGGCCCCTCCCTCAGTTTCGACGAAATCGTATGTTTCGGTTCCGTTCGTGTCACGGTGGGGCATTGCGATGAGCGTGTCATTCTCGGTCAACTCTTCGTCGAGCGAGACTTCGAGCGTTTCGTAGGACCCGCCATCGAGATAGGCAGAGACGCCGACAACGCTTCCGAGCGCGTCACCATCGAGCAAACTGCTGTCGTGAATGGTAACGAACCCGCCATCGTTGAGCCGCGCGAAGTCGACGACGACGGATCCACCCATCGTCATCTGGTCTGTCATCTGTACTGCGGCAGCACTCTCGACTTGGATAGCTGCATCGTCAGTGACTGCGCTGCCGTCTGTAGTGTAGGGACTGTCTGTCTCTCCGTTGCTCTCGACGAAGGTGTACGCCTCGTCCCCATCGGTGTCACGGTGAGCCATTGCGATGAGTGTCTCGTTCTCGACGAGTGGATCATCAAGCGGGACTGTTAGGTCCTCGTGAGACCCGGGGCCGAGATAGCTGGAGACGCCAACAACGCTGCCCAGAGCGTCCCCATCGAGCAGGCTGCTATCGTGGATGGTAACGAACCCGCCATCCGCAAGCTCAGTAGAATCAACACCGACAGCAGTTCCCGTTGTTGACTGGTCGGAAAAGCTGACTGTCGCTGTTGGCTCGCCTTCAGCTTGTGTTGTCTCGATACTGCCTGCCATCGAGCCATGGACCGTACAAGCATAGCTCGCCAGTTCAGCGGCGAGCTCGTTAGTGAGCGTGAACGAGACAGTTCCACCGTCGTCGACCCAGTCTGTCTCCGAGCGACCTTCGAACGACCCGTCCTCGCTCTGACTCAACAACGCGTCCCCCTCGCTGTCTCTGAATACAAGCGGGTGGGAACTGCCCCCGTTGTTGACGAACGTGTAACGGACTCCTTCACGGAGGGTCAACTCTGGGTTTTCCGTGCCGACAGCCCCCACAGTCTCGTCGCCTTCGACCCCAGTAATCTCCCAGGCAGTCACACTGACGTTGTCCAGTGTTATCTGAACACCTGCCTGCTGTTTCGATGCTGTGACGGTTCCGATACCGACTCCAACAGCGAGGCTTGTCCCAACTCCAGCGAGAAACCGTCTTCGAGGCGAGCTGTCAACTGGCAGATTTGACATACGAAGTATATGCCGTCCGGCTACTACTACACAGTACCTTCCTTGTTAGGGATTCGTGATAGTGTCGTGTTGGGTCCAGCTAATCGTACAAACTACATCTCGGAAGGTTCCGATAAAAAGTACACTCAGTCGAGAAAGCGGCTACGCAGTTGCATTCGCGGTAACCGATGTGCTTTGGATAGAAGCTCCTGTGCCGGTAAACAGACCTTCGAAGAGGCGTGACTCATCAAATGCTTCTACTGCGGTGGTGAGCTCTTCAGGGCCTGAACGAAACGCGATCGAGACACGGTTATCGTTTGATTCGACCGAGATCGTGTTGATGAGCCAAGCGGTAGGCTGCTCTTTAGGTGTCGGGTCCTCAACACCAGACTGCTTGCTCGTGTAGGTATCCGCAAGTTTGGTAAACGACTCGGCTTTTTCCGACGAATTCAACACCATATCAACTTCCATGTTCATCTCGTCATTTTTTGTGTGGTAACTCGACGTCACTGCTTTGAGTTCCGGGACCAACATTCCACCGAGTCCACCTTGTCCGGCAGCGATATCGCCGACCATGTTGGCCTGCTCGTCAGTTAGAGTGGCGGCGCTTTTGATGTAGCCATCGGTGACGCCCTCGAACGTACTCCGAAGTTCGTCGTTGATGCCGGGTGCATCACCTTGACGGGTATCGATTACGTCTTTGACGACGTTCTGTGTGCCAACTGCGAACGTCCCGTCTCCGAAGTCAGCTATCCACGAGGTGGTCTCGACATCGTCGGTCTCGCTGCTGTACACGGTCACACCGTTGTAGCTCTCTTCTTGAAGATCTTCGAAGTCGGCTTCGTCTTCCGAGACGGCTTCTGCTTCCTCAGCTGCCGAACGAATCTCGTCCCAGCTGAGATCACTTTTGACGATGACGCCACTGTAATCATCTGCCATCTCACCGCTCTGGGCGCCGGCGAACATCGTCATGCTGTGTACGTCTTCTACAGCAACACCAGTCTCGTTTTCGACCTCAGAGAGCATAGCGTCCCATGACTGGGGATCTTCAAACTCGTCATCTACTGTTGTTTCTGCCGTTGATAGCTCATCTACGAGTGACTCTGTCACTGAGTCAGTCAACACCGCAGTCTGCATATGCGAAACGCTGGTAGCCTGCTCAGGGATGCTGTCAAGCGGTGCTGAATCATCGGCAGCATCGCTGTCACCACCAACAAATCCGCTACAACCGGCAGTCAAAACAACGACTGCAAGCAACAACACTGCTACCCGTTGACGCGATAATTCAACGGCCGCAAAACTGTCGGGAAGTACCCTACGACTCATATATTGTGGGTACCGCAAAGAGAGGGAAATATTTTGTGTCTTGTTACATCTTATTGGTCGACACACATATCTTCAGTTCCAACGTGTGCTGTCAGCATGAGAGGGAATCATTTTTGTATGCTTCTCCAAATGTCCCAGTATGGACTGGCCACACGACCCGGATGGCGACAAAGGTAGCGAGGGTCGACGCAAATACGGGCACGCAGTACTGGCGAAAAAAGTTGACGAAGAAGAAGACTTCCCGTTTACTGCGAGCGAATACGTCGAACAGTACGGCGACCACCCGGTCCGAATCGATTACGACCGTGTCGTCAGCGTTGAAGATATCTTCGACGAGATTGACGAGAGTACTGAGTTTGAGGACTTCCCAGACTTCCATCGCGTGCTCGGCAGTGCCCTCAGAGACAAAGATTACTGGCCCTACCGACTTGAAAGCGCCTGAACGACAGGCAGCTTTTCTGGAGAACGTTACACGTCGGGTAAATTCGTCGGTTTCAGCGTTACTCGTCGCTTGCTGACGGTTTGCTTGTCGCCTTTTTTGCGAGATCGTCGGCCGGTTCGTCAGCTTCAGTGTCCGCTTCTGACTCTTGGGGCGGCTCTGGAAGGTCAGCCGACGCCAGCACTTCCTCGACATCGACCCCCTGCTGTTCAGCGAGTGATTCGAGGAGCACCCGCTGTTCAGCCAGTTCGTACTCAATGTCGCCGACTTGCTCTGTCGTCGTCTCCATATCGGACTGGAGCTGTTTCATCTGCTTCATCATCTCCTGCATCTGTTCCATTATCGCCTGCATCTTCTTGTACGACTCTTCGGCGATTTTTGTCACGCGCTGAACCTTCTTTGCGGTACCGCCAATATCCATACACTGTGGTATACGGGCTGTCTTGTTGGGTGTTACGGAGGCTTCCCGGAAGCGAACCAGTCCGAAAGCCCCTTATGGGGGACACGAATTAGGATAATATGGACTAGGTCGGGCGGTTAGGCCCCGCTCGTATCCCACAAGTGGCCTTAAGTGGGGACCGAATTCCGGGTGCGTGCGGTAGACGGCCGTGGGCCCCGCAAGCCAACGTCGAAGCCTCGTCCTTCGGGGATGGAGGTCCACACGACTGTACCTGCAGGGGTGCAGGCGCGTGGTTAACCGGGGGCAGTCCGCCAGGCGCGGAAGCGAGCAGCGGACCGCCGGACATCCGTCGCTCGACGGGTCGCGGGGTGGAGGAGGCACGCGGGATTACCTGCGGTCGAACGCCGTGCAATCTTGGGTGTCCGTTCATTCATACCGTATCACAGCATTCTGTCAGTGACAACAATCTCGTTGAATTCCTAGACCGAATGTTAATGTTCACGTATCAGTAAGCGATGCATGATGACATCCATCCCGGATGATATTGGCGACTCTCTGGTTCTTAACAGTCTCCAAGAGCCTGTCTTTGTCGTCGATGCTGACGGGAATATTGTCTTTCTTAACGAACGGCTGAGCAATGTTACCGCATACTCTCCTGAACAGCTTGAAAACATCTCACAGCTTGCAGAGTTTCTTGATGTCGGTTTTCTCTCTCTCCGTGATGGTATTCAAGAGGTTTTGGCCGGCGAAGCCACTGACCGTCGCGTCGAAATAACGATGCAAAACCTCAAATCAGCACAGGACGAGGGGACAATTCACGTCGAAGCACGAATCACACCTCTTGACGATGACGGCATGCCTGCCGGTGCCATTGTGGTGTTACGCGATATTAATACACGCAAGCAAATGGAGAAAACGCTCCGAGAACGCGAGCAGCGGTTCCGGACGATGTTTGAGTCCCACAGTGCACCGATGTTACTTATCGAACCAGATTCGGGTCAGATACTCAATGCAAACGAGGCTGCGACGGTGTTCTATGGCTACGGGGCCGAGAAGTTGACCAGCATGCGGGTCCAGGAGATAAACAGGCTTTCGGAAAAAGAAGTAGCACGCAAACGAGAACGTGCAAATAAAGAAAACCGGAATCACTTCGAATTCGAACATCTCTTGGCTTCCGGTGACGTTCGGACGGTTGAAGTATACACCACACCGATCGAAATCGACGGCAAAGAGCTGCTATTTTCTATTATCCACGACATTTCTGACCGGAAACAGTCTGAGCACGAACTCGAACTGTACAGAGAAGCCGTGTCACAGACAGGCCACTCTGTACTTATCACCGATGAGGAGGGTATCATCGAGTTCGTGAATCCGGCATTCGAGGCTGATACCGGGTATAGCCAAGAGGAGGCAATTGGCAAGACACCAGCCATCCTCAAATCGAACAAACAGAGTCAAGCATTTTATGCTGACCTTTGGAACACAATCCTTGCCGGCGATGTTTGGGAAGCTGAACTCGTCAACCGTAGCAAGTCGGGCCAACTCTACTACGTCGAGCAGACGATTGCCCCGATTACCGACGAGGACGGCAAAATAACAAACTTTGTCGCTGTCCAGTCAGACATTACTGAACGGAAACTACGTGAGAAGCGATTGTCCGACCTGAACCGTATCTTGCGACACAACCTCCGTAACGCCCTGACGGCAATCGAGGGGTACACACGGACGCTTCTCAAAGAGGTAGACGAACCTCAGCAACACAAACTCAAACGGATACTCGCTCAGGCGGAGACGCTTGCAGACACGAGTGAGAAAATAACCACCGTCCGCCAATCTCTCAACGACAGATACGACATCGACGTGACCTGCAACGTCGGCGCAGTGTTATCTGAACAGGTCGCCGAATTCGAAGACAGCTATCCAGAGGCGTCTATCGAAGTAGATGCTGAGTCAGCCGAACTTGACCTCGATGCAGCAACTCTTGGAACGCTGTTGCGTGAACTCATCGACAACGCGATTACGCACAACGACCGTGAGAACCCCTGTGTTACTGTGACTGTCGAAACGCCAACACGACCCTCAGAGCCAATCAAAGTCCATGTCGCCGATAATGGTCCGGGGGTCCCAGAGCAAGAGCGAACAGCAGTTGAGGTCGGCACAGATGACCCGTTGATACACAGCAGCGGCATCGGTTTGGCTCACGTTCACTGGCTCGTCATCAACTACGGTGGTGACGTAGAGATAAGAGACAACGAACCTCGCGGCACTATTGTCACATTGTCACTTCCGCCCGGAGAACAATCACAGTCGTGATGTCCTGAGTAGGCAGTCTGCTGTCGGAGTGTGGCTGTTTGGTATGTTGTGCTGTTCGACAGCCTCTCGAACCAGAATCGAAACCGTATGGTGATAACGATACTGAACTGTTCGGAGCCGGTGTGTTTACTCAGCCAGTGCACTGACTAAGATGGGGGCACCAGCGTCTACTCGGTGTTGCATCGAAACGCTTACCGCCCACACAACACTCCAATCAGGCATGAGCGACACCCCCGTCGATACCGACGAGGTCGAACATATCGCCCAGTTGGCGCGTATCGACCTCGACGAGGACGAACGCGAACTGTTCGCTGAGCAGTTCGGTGACATCCTTTCGTCGTTCGAAGCACTCGACGACGTGCCGGAAGTCGAGCGCGAACCCGAACTGACGAACGTGATGCGTCCGGACGAGATTGCTGAAAGCTTCGACCGCGAGGATGCATTGGCAAACGCCCCGGAGACTGAAGACGACCAGTTCAAAGGCCCAAACGTCTCATGAGCTACAACGGCTACATTACCGAAACGAGAATCGACGGCAGCGACGACGGCCCACTCGCTGGCCGAAGTATCGCTGTCAAGGATAACATCTCCACAGAAGGCGTCCCGACGACGTGTGGGTCGGCGATGCTCGAATCCTACGTTCCCCCGTTCGACGCGACTGTTGTCGAACGTCTCAAGCAAGCGGGCGCG
The DNA here is from genome assembly GCF_026586665.1 of Halovenus rubra. Lineage (GTDB taxonomy): Archaea > Halobacteriota > Halobacteria > Halobacteriales > Haloarculaceae > Halovenus > Halovenus rubra. Next base: position 210,949 of record NZ_JAODIY010000013.1, on the reverse strand, counting down.
ACAATCCCCGGAAAAACCAACATGGACGAATTCGGCATGGGAACAACAACGGAAACATCTGCTTTCGGCGCGACCGAAAACCCCGTGGCCCAAGGGCACGTCCCTGGTGGCTCCTCTGGTGGGTCCGCTGCAGTCGTCGCAGCGGGTGATGCGGATATGGCTCTTGGCACCGATACTGGCGGCTCAGTCCGCTGTCCCGCGGCGTTTTGTGGCGTCGTTGGACTTAAACCAACCTACGGACTCGTCTCGCGGTACGGGCTGGTCGCGTACGCGAACAGTCTTGAGCAGATTGGCCCAATCGCCCCATCCGTCGAGGAGGCTGCCGAGTTGCTTGACGTAATTGCTGGCCCCGACGAGCGCGACGCAACGACACGAGACGCTACTGAACACGGGGAAACTGCGTACGCTGCTGCCGCTGATGGTGATGTAGACGGAATGGATATCGGCATCCCGACAGAGCTTGTCGAGGGTGCTGATAAAGCAGTCCGTGAGCAGTTCTGGCGTGCCATCGACGAACTCGAAGCGGAGGGGGCAAGCTATCACGAGGTGAGTTTGCCGAGTGTTGAACACGCTGTCGAGGCTTACTACGTGATTGCAATGAGTGAAGCATCATCGAATCTTGCGCGGTTCGATGGTGTCCGGTACGGCGTCTCCGGTGGCTACGATGGCAACTGGAACGAAACCTTCGCTACAGCTCGCGAAGAGGGGTTCGGACCGGAAGTCAAACGCCGGGTCCTGCTCGGAACGTATGCCCTTTCGGCGGGATATCACGACAAGTACTACAAGAAAGCCCAAGATGCCCGAGCGTGGGTCAAACAGGACTTCGACGAGGCACTTGAGGAGGCGGACGTGCTTGCCTCGCCGACGATGCCTGTCCCGCCGTTTGAACGCGGCGAGAGTCTCGATGACCCGCTCAAGATGTATCTCGCAGACGCGAACACGACACCAGTCAATCTCGCGAACCTGCCCGCTATCTCCGTGCCTGCCGGCGAAACCGACGACGGACTGCCAGTCGGCATGCAGTTCGTCGGCCCTGCTTTCGGCGAGACAGACATTATTCGTGCCGGAAGCGCCCTCTAAGGCCGGAACTATCACGTACCTCCGGGAATAATTCAGTGTATGCAGGTTGCGGAAATTATGTCCTCCCCACCCGTCACAGTTGGGCCTGACACAACGCTTCGAGAGGCGAGTGGCGTAATGCTCGAAGAACACGTTGGGAGTACTCTTGTTGTTGATAACGCACTCGTGGGAATCCTCACACGCTCGGACGTACTCAGGGCGACCTATGCCATGGGAGAGTCGCTTGCTGAGCTTCCTGTCGCGCGTGGAATGAGCGAAGATGTGGTGACAACTGCCCCTGAAACGTCGATACGACACGCGCTGGAACTGATGAAAGCTGAACACATAAAAAAGCTCCCGCTGATTGAGGATTTCGAACTTGTCGGTATCGTCACGGCGACAGATATCGCCGTTCACCAACCGAAACGGGTACAGGAAGTAAAGTCTGCAATAGGGCGGCAGGATAATTGGACTGACTGAGGAGGTTGGTCTTGTGAGAGTTTTTGTAGGGCTGGGGCTGTAACCGACAGGATATTTGCTGTGGATTCCATAGACCGCGCTAACGACGCCGTTTCGGACTGGCTATCAGCCTGCTACGATTGGCAGTACCACGGATAAACTCAGTTCACCCATGCCCGATTCCAACACATGCACACTCTGTGAGCTTCCGGTGGCAAGCCCTCCTGTAGAAAATGCCGCTGGTGAGCAGTTTTGTTGTCGTGGCTGTCGAGGTGTCCACGAGACGCTGGCGGAACGGGACAACATTTCCCCAGATGCTGCTCCCGAAGAAATCCGGGACTCGCTTGATGAGGACGACGACGTTCCGGAGGCGTACGAGACGACGTTTCTCCGCATTGATGGAATGCACTGTACGACCTGTGAAACCTTTATCGAGCAGCGTGCAGGCAACCGAGAGAACGTAGGCGCGGTCGATGCTAGCTACATCACGGACACAGTTCGAATTGATCATGACCCCGATGAGGTCGACGAGGGGACGCTCAGAGATGACCTCACGGGGATGGGATACAGCGCATATGCTCGTGACGACCCACTTGGGGAACGGCAAGCCAAAGACGATATCCTCATGCGACTTGTTGTCGGCGTTCTCTTTGGGATGATGGTGATGATGCAGTATCTGGCCGTTGTTTATCCCACATACTTCGATAATGGACTCTACTATCCGCCGGGCCAAGCCGAAATGTTACAGGAGATGCTTGCTGCAACTACAGCCTCCTATTTTTTCATCGTGATGGGAATCTTGACTAGTATTGTCTTCTTCTATACCGGTGGCCCCATTCTAAAAGGTGCGTATGTCAGTCTGAAGATGCGACAGCCAAACATGGACCTACTCGTCGCCTTGGCTGCCGGCGCGGCGTGGGTCTACAGTACGCTTGCGATCTTCCTTGGCGAGTCACACATCTACTACGACGTAACGGTCGGCGTTGTTGTCGTCGTCACTGCAGGCAGTTACTACGAAAACGAAATCAAAACAAAAGCGACAGAGAAGTTGGCTGACCTGACCGAAGCTCAGGTCGATGAGGCACGACGTTACAACGGCTCGGACACAACCGAGACCGTTCCGATTGATTCTCTGACGGCTGGTGAGAGGGTCCTCGTCCGTAAAGGCGAGCGGATTCCTGTCGATGGGACGGTTACAGAGGGAACAGGGACCGTCGACGAGGCGGTTGTCACCGGAGAATCCCGGCCAGTCCCAAAGCGTGAGACAGACACAGTTGTTGGTGGCTCGTTGCTGGCCGATGGGTCCCTTGTTGTCGCCGTTGATGAGGGCAGCGAAAGCAGTATCGAACGAATCACTGACATGGTGTGGGACTTACAGAGCGCGAACCACGGTATTCAGCAACTTGCTGACCGACTGGCAACTGTCTTCGTACCGACCGTCTTCACACTTGGGATTGTCACCGGTCTCGTCCACTTTTTGTTACTCGGGGCTGGTTTCTCCGAGACGATGCTTCTAGCACTTACCGTGTTTATTGTCTCCTGCCCCTGTGCGCTTGGGTTGGCGACACCGCTTGCTATCGCGACAAGTATTCGAGAGGCACTCGAACGCGGTATCGTTGTCTTCGACGAGACGATTTTCGAGCGACTCCGAGATGTTGACCTGGTTGTCTTCGACAAGACGGGAACGCTCACGACCGGCGACATGGAAGTTCTCGATGCCACAGGAGACAAGAAAACATTCGAGCGAGCCGCGCTCCTTGAAGCGCGCTCTTCACACCCAATTGCAACAGCAATTACCGATGCGTACGATATACAGCCAACTGACAGTAAGGCCAACACGGATGCTGTCGCATCGGACGGCGGTGTTGTCGACCAGTCAGGGGACGCCGTCGAGGGGTCACTGGAGAGTAAAGCCGACACTGACAGCCGTGTCTCGTCGTTCGAAAGCTACGCAACGGGGGTTGGTGGGACTGTTGACGGGCAAACAGTTCTGGTTGGCAACCCGTCGTTATTTGCAGCACAAGACTGGTCTGTACCGTCGGCGTACGAATCGACCGTAGAGCGTGCACACGATGAAGGGAATGTCCCGGTCATCGTCGGAGAAAATGGGGAGGCAACCGGCATCGTGGTTGTCGGTGATAACCCCAGAGAGGGGTGGGACGAGACAGTCGACCGCCTCAGTGCCCGGGATATTGAAGTTGCAATTCTGACCGGAGACAACGAGCGTGCCGCTTCGACGTATGGTGAGCATTCCGGGGTTGACCACGTCTTCGCTGGTGTCCCACCGGAAGCAAAAGCCGAGACAGTCCGACAGTTCGGCGCAGGTAAACAGACTGTGATGGTTGGTGACGGGACAAACGACGCACCTGCGCTCGCACAGGCCGACCTCGGCATCGCGCTTGGCAGCGGAACGGCTCTCGCTGCCGATGCCGCCGATGCAGCTATCGTCACCGACGACCTCGATTCGCTCGAAACGGTGTTTGAGCTGGCAACGGCAGCAGACAGCCGCGTGAAACAGAACATCGGCTGGGCGCTGTGTTACAACGCAGTCGCGATACCGCTGGCCGCAACCGGCCACATCAACCCACTGTTCGCCGCGGCGGCGATGGCAGCCAGCAGTCTGCTCGTCGTGACCAACTCCTCGCGGTCGCTTCTTCCCGAGTAACCAAATCGATACTTTGTTACAATCGACGGTCTTCAGTGTGAGCCCGATGGTCGAGCATATCAACAAGGGCACTGTCGAGTCTCGGTTCGAACGTCTCGACAAGAGGTACGGAATCGACTATCAGGAGGCGGAGACGGTCACTGTTGACCCGGGCGATTTCGAGGAGGAGAGACGGAAGTCACGGAACGGGTATATTGGAAGCAGTTACGTCTGGATTGTCCGGCAGCCCGAACAGGCGAATCCGCTGACAGAGTCGATGTCTGACGACGTTCACGTACAGCAGCGTGTTCTGATGATACTAGGCCGGGGCGGGACCGCTTGGGGAATCCCCGGCGGAGGTCGTAAGCAGGATGAGACCTTCGAAGAGGCTGCTCTCCGGGAAGTCCGCGAGGAAACCAGTATCGAGTGTACAATCGAGGACTGCTTTGGAACTAGACACGAGCGTCGAACGAGTCCAGACCACGACGCGGTGTTACACAACCTCCGTGTCGTCTTCGAGGGAGAGTATGCAGGGGGGTCAATCAGTGTCCAACCCGGGGAGTTGAACGGGGCGGCCTGGCGCGTACGACGCCCCCAGCTGGTCCATCCCCTCGCAAGACCAGTGGCAGCGGAGTGGTTTGAAGCGTAAAACTGCTCCCCCGGACCGTTCCAGGCTGTTCGGACTGCCAACCGTCTGACGGCTGTCAGATATTCAGGCAAGGTTTATTATCGGGTAAGTCCCCAAAGTAGTGTATGCAGATTGGCGTCGACGAGGCAGGCAAGGGACCGGTGCTCGGCTCGATGTTCGTCGCGGCCGTGCGAGCGGACCCAGAGAACATCCCGGCAGACGTCGACGACTCCAAGCGGCTTCCGCCGACTCGGCGCGAGGAACTAGCCGAACAGCTCCGCAAACAGGCCGACGCTATCTCAGTCGCCGAGATTCCGGTTGACCGCATTGACGACTCCGACACTGACATGAACGGGCTAACTGTCGCTGGACACGCGAAAGCGCTTGATGGCGTCGCAGACGGTGACTGTGACTGTTATCTCGATGCCGGCGATACCAACGCTGTTCGGTTTGAACGCCGGGTTGGAAGCCGCGTCAACCCGACTATCGATATCCGGGCTGAACACGGTGCAGACGAGGAGTATCCAATCGTCGGAGCGGCAAGTATTATCGCCAAATCAGCCAGAGAAGACCACGTTTCATCGCTCAAAGCCGAGTTTGGCTCCGTCGGCAGCGGGTACCCCGGCGACGACACAACGAGGACGTTCTTGCGGGAGTTCGTCAAAGAGCGGGGACAGCTCCCGGCCTGTGCACGAAAATCTTGGCAGACAAGCCGTGATATTCTCGGTGAAATAGACCAGGCCGCCCTCACTGATTTCTAATCGATAACGGAAATGAGCCCGTATATCCCGAAGGCAGTAAGTAACATGAGAAAGAGGCTCTGTGCTAACAAGAACCCGACGACTCCCGCCGCAACGAGTACCCAGAAATACCGCTTTTTGAGAGTTCCTCCATGATAGAAGTAGGCAGTCACTCCAGTTACTGCCACCGAGATACCGACACTGAACGAACCAGCCATCACCAACGTCTCAGAACTAATTTGCTCACCGATTCCAAAATCTTCTTGAGCCATTTCGGCGAGAGTATCAGCAAATAAGATCTGTGCACCCCCTTCGAATAGGCCGATGACTGACAGTGCGATGACGGCACCGAGTAACAGTTTGTGGTCTGCTGGACGCGGCCCAGTTTGCGTTGGCTCGTCAACTGGATACTTCCACTCCTCGCTGTCTTCGTGTGTATGATTGTTCCCGGATGAGTGGACAGTTGTCGCCTCTCTGTGCTCATCGGATACAGCAGTTCCACATTCCGGACAGAAATTCCCGTCCGCCGGAACCTCCGTCCCACAGTCCGGGCACTGTTTCATATCTACTCTATCGATTGACCGGAACTAAAATCCACTGTTAGGTTATTGAACTTTTCTTTCCAAAGTCTTGTCTCGATTTTGCTTTTGAAAGTGAGGAGAAAAGGAGATAACTATTTAGCACGTATACCTAACTAAGCCAATGGAGACACGAAAAACGACACTGGAGATATCCGGCATGTCGTGTACGACGTGTTCGGGGAACATCGAGGAGGCTGTTGGGAGCCTCGACGGTGTGATAAACGTAAGTGCGAATTTTGCGGCCGATGAGGGCCATGTCGAATACGACCCCGACAGCGTCTCGCTTAAGAGTATTTACGAGTCAGTCACGGAATCGGGGTACACACCGGAACAGGCACAACAGACGATTACGGTGCTTGGCATGTCATGTGCAACCTGCTCGGGTACCGTTGAGGATGCGCTTACCGAAGCTCCGGGGGTAATTGACGCTGACGCCAACTTCGCCAGTGACGAGGCACTCGTCAGTTACAACCCACAAGACACGTCGTTTGATGACCTTTACAAAGCAATCGAGGACGCGGGGTACGACCCCGTCGAAGAGAACGACGATGAAGATATGACCGAACAGCGCGAACGCGCTGTCGAGCGAGAACTGGGAAGGCAACGCCGGCTGGTTGTTGGCGGTGCCGTTGTGACGGTTCCGTTCATGCTCGTGATGGTGGAAATGGCCCCTGGTGTCCCCACATTCGTTCCCGAGTCACTCTTTGGGCTCTCGTTTGAATGGATTGAGTTTGTTCTGGCAACGGCGTTGATGGCAACACTTGGCAGGGAGTTCATTGAAGGAGCCTACCGGGCGCTCGTCAACAACAGACAGGCAAACATGGACACGCTTGTTGCGGTCGGCACTCTGACGGGATATCTCTACAGTACGACTGTCCTGTTCAATCTTGTTAACGGTGGTCTCTACTTCGAGGCTGTCGCGTTTATTTTGTGGTTTATTACGGTTGGCAACTGGCTCGAAGTCCGGTCGAAAGCCCGTGCAGGCGATGCACTACGCGAACTGCTCGAAATGGAAGCTGAGGAAGCGACTGTCATCAAAGACGGCAAAGAGACGACGATTCCGTTGAAAGAAGTCGCTGTCGGTGACGTGATGAAAGTCCGACCCGGCGAGAAGATTCCGACCGATGGCAGCGTTGTCGACGGGCAAAGTGCAGTCGACGAGTCGATGGTTACCGGCGAGTCCGTACCGGTCGAAAAGAGCGACGGTGACGAGGTTATCGGTTCGACAATCAACGAAAACGGTATCCTGCAGGTTGAAGCGACGAAAGTCGGCTCAGACACTGCAATCCAACAGATTGTCGAACGAGTCAAAGAAGCACAGGCCACGCAACCCGATGTTCAGCGTCTCGTCGACACGGTAGCAGCGTATTTTGTTCCGGCAATCATCATCAACGCAGTCATCTGGGCAATCGTCTGGTTTCTGTTCCCTGAAACCATGTACGACCTGTCCTCGACCGTTGGGTCGTGGATCCCAGCGCTAGAACCCGTTGGTGGCGGTCCGGAGGTTGCAGTCCCAGGGACCGCGGTTAGCGTTCCATTGACAGAGTTCTCGATGGTGGTCCTCGCCAGCGCATTGCTCGTTGCCTGTCCCTGTGCGCTGGGACTGGCAACGCCGGCCGCGACGATGGTCGGCTCAACGATTAGCGCCCGGAACGGCGTCTTATTCAAGGGGTCGGACGTGCTTGAACAATCTCGTGGCATCGACGCAGTCGTCTTCGACAAGACAGGGACACTTACTCACGGCGAGATGGAGCTAACAGATGTTGTCACACCAACAGGGTTTGACCAGCCACGCGCCGACGGTGGGGTTACCCCTGGCAACGCTGACGACACCGATTCTGCTGTGACCGACCGTGGGCCGACACTTGACGCTGAGTTCGATGACCAGGCATTGCTCGGTGCCGCCGCGAGTGCAGAGCGCGGCAGTGAGCATCCGTTGGCACAGGCAATTGTTGATGGGGCCCGTAACCGTGGTGTCGAACTCTCTACACCGGAGACGTTCGAGAATGTCCCCGGCCACGGTATCCGTGCGACCGTTGATGGGAGCGCAGTTCTCGTAGGCAACCGGAAACTACTGGCAGACGCAGACGTTGCTCCAGACCCTGCTACCGAGGTGATGGAACGCCTCGAACGCGAGGGAAAAACCGCGATGCTCGTCGCAATAGACGGTGAACTGGCGGGAGTGCTCGCAACCGCCGACAAGGTTCGCGAGAGCGCGAAAACGACGATTAAGTCGCTTCAGGACCGAGGGGTGGATACGCTGTTGCTTACTGGTGATACTGAGAGAACTGCCCGTGCTGTCGCGGGAGACCTTGGTATCGACCCAGAGAATGTTCGTGCGGGTGTGCTTCCCGACGACAAAGCAGATGCAATCGAAGCGATTCAGGCTGATGGAACCCGGGCGATGATGGTTGGTGATGGTGTTAACGACGCCCCGGCACTGATGAGCGCACATGTCGGCATCGCTATTGGCAGTGGAACTGACGTGGCAATCGAGAGTGCAGACGTGACGCTGATGCGGGACGACCCGGCAGATGTTCTCAAGGTACTCAACGTGGCAGATGCAACTATCGAAAAAGTCTATCAGAACCTCTTCTGGGCATTTATCTATAACATGACGTTAGTCCCGATTGCCTCTCTTGGACTGTTGAACCCTGCACTGGCCGGGCTAGCGATGGCGGCTTCAAGCGTCTCTGTTATGTCAAACAGTCTTGCGTTTATCAACTATAACCCACACCGACGGTATGTCTTCCTCCCGTTCCGACCTGTTGCTCGTCTCTTGCGTTGAGAGAAACAGGCCGAACGGCTTATTGATGACAGAACCAAACGAGCAGGCATGAGAGTAAGACACACGATTTTGCAGGTATCGGTTCCGTACTGTACTGACAGGCTTTCCCGAGGCAGATGACCACCGTCGACGACCTGTGGTACCTTGCCGACGAAGCGACACAGCAGGCCGAACAAACGTACCATCGGCTTGCTCAGGGAGACGACGATTATCTCGAGTTTAATACGACCAAACAGGTCTCCAGACGCCGATTTAGAACCGTTGCCACTCGTATCGAAGATAACGGTGCGCCGTACGGAGCTCATACGCTCACACAGCGGCCGAACGGAGCGCTCCTGTTGGTACGACATGATGCGATTGACCTCTGGGTACTCCCCGGCGGAGAGACAGATACAGACGAGACATTCTACGAGGCTGCAGTCCGTGAACTGCAGGAAGAAGCCGGTATCAAAGCAGAGTATGACGGGCTCGGTATGTTGGGAAAAGTCACATTCGAGTGCGACGACCACACAACATGGGGTGTGCTCCCGCTGTACGAGGCACACACAGCGCCAGTTGAGCCGACCGTTCAGGACCCGGACGGTGAGATTACCGAGGCACGGTGGTTCGACGAGTTGCCTGCCGACACTCGTGACCGCGAACAACTGTCACTCTGGCGAGAGCAAGACTCGTGACTGAGAGAGCAACTTTCGGCCGCTAACGGGCTTTCGTGTTGTCGGGTCTTCTGAGGTGGGCCTCCCGTACGGGTTGTCTGGATAACGAGGAGAGATACAGTATACAAACTAGGTTCAGGCATACAACGACAGGGTCGTTATTGGCTATCTACCGGGAACCGTATACGACACAGAGTTGAATCACAAGATTACTCGACAGTTCCGTATACTATGTCATCACTTAACACACTTAATACGATTCACCACCATCTACAATAACCGTGTCCCAGTGGTGTAACACGCCACTTTCGAAGGGTGAATGCAAAACATTTAAGTACTTTTCGCCGATACTTATATTACCGAATCAACGGGACTTTTCAGGAGGTTTCATCCTGCCCGTAGTTCCACCCCTACTACCTATGAGCAATTCAAACACACGGACGCGAACGCAAGAGTCCGAAGAGACGGAGGAACGATCGAGCAGTACAGTATCCTGTCCAGAGTGTAGCGGCAAGCTCGTACAGGACGACGAACACGGCGAGACAGTGTGTCAAGACTGTGGCCTCGTCGTCGAAGAAGGCTCGGTCGACCGCGGGCCTGAATGGCGAGCATTTGACTCTCAGGAAAAAGACGAGAAATCACGCGTCGGGGCACCAACGACGAACATGATGCACGACAAGGGGCTGTCGACGAACATTGACTGGCGTGACAAAGACGCCTACGGCAACGCCCTCGGCGCGAAACAGCGAAAGAAGATGCAGCGACTGCGCAAATGGAACGAGCGGTTCCGCACCCGCGACTCCAAAGAGCGTAATCTTAAGCAGGCACTCGGTGAGATTGATCGGATGGCGTCCGCACTTGGTCTTCCCGAGAACGTCCGCGAGACAGCAAGCGTCATCTATCGCCGCGCACTTGACGAGAATCTCCTGCCGGGTCGCTCTATCGAAGGTGTCTCGACAGCATCGGTGTACGCTGCCGCACGACAGGCAGGTGTTCCCCGCTCGCTCGATGAGATTACCGACGTGTCACGCGTCGAGAAAAGCGAGATTGCCCGTACGTATCGCTACGTCGTCCGTGAACTTGGTCTCGAAGTCCAGCCGGCTGACCCCGAAAGCTACGTCCCTCGGTTCGTCTCCTCGCTTGGCCTCTCCGAAGAGGCAGAGCGTCGTGCCCGCGAACTGCTCCAGAACGCCAAAGAGAAGGGCGTTCACTCCGGTAAGTCGCCGGTCGGCCTCGCTGCAGCAGCCGTCTACGCAGCGGCACTGCTGACCAACGAGAAGACCACACAGGCTGCCGTCAGCGAAGTGGCTGATATTTCTGAAGTCACTATCCGGAACCGATATCACGAACTGCTCGAAGCCGAGCAGGGAATCGCGCTGGCTTAGAGTCCGCCGTTTCTTACAGTCAACTCGATAGCACTGCTCGAAAAACACGTTTCTAGCACTATTTTAGTCCAGATTAGCTATCGTCTGTTGCCCGATAGCGACTTACTCCAGTATGTCGACGCCAGTAATTTCGAAACGAGCACCACCTTCATCACTTTCTATCACGTGGATTTCCCAGTCTTCGGCCAGAACGATTTGCTTGACAATATTTAACCCAAGACCAGTTCCCGAGTCGCCGGTTGAATAGCCGGCTTCAAGGCTTTGTTCGCGCTCATCTTCAGGGATTCCGACTCCATCATCTTCAACATAAAACCCGTCATCGATGTGGCCCACGGTAATAGTGACATCCTCCCCACCATGGGTGACTGCATTGGTAAAGAGATTCTCGAACAGTTGTTTGAGCCGCGTTCGTTTGGCTATCACGCTGGCGTCCGTCTCTACACGGAGTTCTGCCTCCCCTGTTGGTGTGATTTCCCAACACTCGCTTGGTAGTTCGGAAAGAGACACAGGTTCGGAATCGGAGTCAGTTTCGCCGTGGTGTGCGAGCGCGAGGAGGTCGTCAATCAACTGGTCCATCCGTGTGACTGCTCGTCGGCATCGTTCGATTTCGTCCTGGTCTTCTGTTTCGATCATATCCAGCCAAAGCGAGAGCACGCTGAGCGGGTTGCGCAGGTCATGGCTGACGACCGAGACGAACTCATCAAGGCGCTCATTCTGTCGTTGGAGCTCTTTCTCGCGTTCCTTGCGGTCGGTAATGTCCCGGAAGTAGCCTTGGATAAAATGTGTCCCCTCAATCTCGACAGTCCGTGCGCTGATTTCGACCGGTATTTCGGCACCGTTTGCGTCCTTGACGTAGATATCCGTTCCTTCGCCGAGCCGCTCTGCACGGCCAACACCCGAGGTTACGTGGTCTCTGAAAATTTCGGCGTATTCTTCGGCTCGTTCTGGAGGGTGAAGGTCTGTCTGGTGCATTCCGATAATTTCCTCGCGGGGCCGGTCAAGCAACTCCGAGGCGGCCTGGTTTGTCTGCTGAATCTCGCCCGATTCGGCATCCGCGACGAAAATGGCATCCGGCGCTGCATCGAGTAGTGTCCGATAACGCTCTTTTGCCCGTTCGAGTTCGTGCTCGCGTTGCTTTCGCTCCGTGATATCGCTAATGACACCAACATAGCGGGGCGATAACCCCTCAATGTCGACGAACTCGGCACGCGCATATATCCAGATGTCACCGTTATCGACTGACTGGATACGGTACTCTGCCTCGAATGGATCGTGTGTAGGCAGGGCCGCTTCGATTTCACCCTCGAGTATTCCGATATCTTCAGGATGCACTCGCTCAGCGAACGCCTCGTACGTTCCTTCGAACGTCCCTACTTCGAGACCGAACAGTCGCTCTGTCGATTCGTGCCAGACCACGTCGTCCGTTTCTGGATCCCACTCCCAGACCCCGGCGTTCGAGCCTTCAAGTGCGACTGTTAGTCGCTTCCGTTGTTGTTCGAGTTCGCGCTCGCGTTCCTTGCGCTCTGTAATCTCCCGTATTGTTCCCCGGACTCGTTGACAACTGCCGTCCTCGAACACGGGGTCACCAAGCGTCCGAATCCACTTTCTGGTTCCGTCGGCGGCGATAATTCTGGCCTCGATATCGTAATGCTCGCCGGCTTCGATAGCGTCTCTGAATGCAGTCCGCATTCTTTCGCGGTCGTCAGGATGATAGAACTCCGTAATATCTTCCTTTGGCGTACACTCGCGGCTGGGATCGGCACCGTATATCTCATACACTTGGTCGCTGTAATACCCGTCTTCGGTCTGTCGGTCCCATTCCCAGACACCAACATCGGCAAGTTCATGCGCTTTCGAAAAGAGATAATCGTGCCGATCTACTTTTCGCTCGGCACGATACTGGTCTACAGCTGTCTCGACTCGCTTGGCTAGCAGCTCGTACTGCTCTGAGCCGTTCTGTTTGCGGAGGTAATCGGTTACGCCCGCTGAAATCGCTTCGCTGGCAACTTCTTCGCTTCCTTTTCGGGTAAAGAGAATAAATGGCAAATCAGAATACGTGTCTCGGACCTCATTAAGGAATGTGAGTCCATCTTTTCCGGGAATTTCATAGTCAGAGATTATACACTCTATCTCGTCTGATAGCAGTGTCAGTCCCTCCTGAGCACTTGTCGCCGTCTCGATTGTAAACTGCTGGCTCTCGTGTTCAAGAAATGTCGAACTCAAATCTGCAAATTCAGACTCGTCGTCAACATATAGTATCTTAATACTCTGATTCATATCTTTGATATTATGACTGTACGATAAAGTGCTTACTTGTCTCTCCGTTGAATTGGCTGTGGTTCTAATAGTATCAGAACGTTACAAATACACACACACAATCGGTGTACTGGTCGTGTTTCTGCTAGTGTGGGGACAACTGGTTCGTTATCAATTGGCAGTTCTCATTTCTGTCGCTGGTCAGTGAGGGTCAAAAGACCTTTATTTGTACTGCGTGCATCTCACAGTAGCTATGCGACCCATCGACGACTCACCACTTTCGCGGGACGGAAAGATGCTCATCCTGGCGTACGACCATGGCCTCGAACACGGACCGGTCGACTTTGAGGACGTACCCGAAAGCGCAGACCCTGAACGCGTCTTTGAGGTGGCGACACACCCGGCTGTAACGAGCCTCGCTGTACAGAAAGGCGTCGCCGAAGCGTACTACCCATCCTACAAGGAGGAAGTCGACCTGCTGGCGAAGGTCAATGGCACGTCGAATCTCTGGATGGGCGAGTACGACTCCGCAGTCAACTGGTCGGTCGATTACGCTGAGGATGTCGGTGCCGACTCGGTTGGCTTTACGCTCTATGGCGGCTCGAACCACGAAGTCGAGATGGCCGAAGAGTTCCGCGACATTCAGGAAACTGCCCGTCAGCATGATATGCCGGTTGTGGTGTGGGCCTACCCGCGTGGACAAGGCGTCAAAAACGACACCAAAACCGATACCATCGCGTATGCGGCACGTCAAGCGATGGAACTCGGGGCCGACGTGGCGAAGGTCAAATACCCCGGTAGCAAGGAAGCGATGGAACACGTTATCGAGATGGCTGGGCCGACCAAAGTCATCATGTCCGGTGGCTCCAAACGGAGTGACCGCGAGTTCCTCGAAAGCGTCAAAGCCGTTATCGACGCAGGCGGTGCGGGGCTGGCGGTCGGTCGGAACATCTTCCAGCGCGAGAACCCCGAATACATTCTTGACGCGCTTGAAGAGGTTATCTTCGAGGAATCGTCCGTCGACACGGCACTCGCTGCTGCTGACAAGTAGTCTAACGGTTCTGTCCAGAGTATGACTGATACAATCGAGGCGGTCTTCGATACTGTTGCAGCGACCGCGGGAGACGTACGTACGGTCCTTAGCTCCCGTCGCTCTTATGAGGCAGCTGAGAACCCGAGCGGTGAACAACAACTCGCAGCTGACGTGTACGCAGACGAGCAACTCGAAGACGAGTTACTCGCACTCGCCGAGGTCGGGTCCTATGCGAGCGAGGAACGTGAGAGCGTTAGCACTGACACGGGTGCATATCACGTCGCTTGTGATCCACTCGATGGCTCATCGAATCTCAAATCGAACAACAGCATGGGGACAATTGTCGGTATCTATGACGAACCGCTCCCGGCACCCGGTGACGCACTGGTTGCAGCGGGCTACGTCCTCTATGGCCCAATTACGACGATGGTCACTGCTGTTGACGAGAGTGTCACTGAGTATCTAATCGAAGACGGTGAGCGCGAGGTCCTGAGCGAAGATGTACAGCTTCCAGATGACCCGGTTGTCTATGGATTCGGCGGCAGGGTTCCGGACTGGCCAACTGAGTTTGGGGCGTACGTCGACGATATCGAGGACGAGCGCCTGAAGCTCCGGTATGGTGGGGCGATGGTGGCCGACGTAAATCAGGTCGTCACCTATGGCGGTCTCTTTGGCTACCCGATGCTTGCCGACAGACCCAACGGAAAACTCCGCCTCCAGTTCGAAGGGCAGCCGATGGCATACATTATCGAGACCGCTGGCGGCGCGTCTTCTGATGGGACAGAGTCGCTACTCGACAAAACCCCAGATGGTCTCCACAGCCGCACGCCAGTATTCGTCGGCAACGAGTCGCTGATTGCTGGGCTCGAATCGAAGCTGTAACTCCCAGTTCGTTTCGGCTTGTGACATGCTTGCCTGTTCAGTGCTGCTTTTAGCCTCGCGATGCAGGTAACAGCATTACGACATCAGTAGCCGAGATAGAATGCAACCGATTTCAAAAGCAGATAGACAGTCACCAGCGGAATGCCGACGAACGTTACAACAGTCTGCAAAAGGCCAAGCGGTAGGATACCAAGTGGTAAGAACCCGAGTGGGAGAAAGCTGAGAGGGCCGCCGCTTTGTCCGACTTCGAGTTGTGATTGGCTCTGGTTCCCGCTGATACTGATGTTGTAGGTTCCCGTCTCGTTGAACTGCCGCGTGAATGTTACGGGAATGGCCGCCCCACCGGGCACCTGTGGAACCTCGGACGTATCGACAACTTCACCGTCAACTGCTAACTCCGCGATGAAATTCGCCGACTCCTCGCCATCGTTCCGAACGGACCCATCGACAAGGACAGTATCTCCGGGTGCGATACTGCTCTCGTTAAGCGAGACATCGATGACACTGAACAACTCCTCGCTGACCTCGAATTCATCTTCGCCTCCACTTTCGTTTCCAGTGGTGGCTTGGACAGTCACGGTACCTGCTGTGGTCCCGTTGACAGCAACTGCAACCGACCCACTCTCGTTGAGACGTGGCGAAAACGTCACTGTCTCTGTGTCACCAGCAGCAACGTCGACGGCTGTTGTGTTAGACACTGACCCGTTCAATTCGAGGCCCGCCCTAAATCTTCCAGTCTGTTCTCCGCTGTTCTCGACAGTAGCGGTCACTCGAGCGGTGTCGCCCGCCTCAATTTCGGGTGTCTCGACTCTTGCATCAGTCACCTGAATCGTCGTCGAGCCGGTGTCCGTTCCGTTGTCTGTTCCTGTCCCGTTCTCTCTGTCCGTCTCGTCTGTCGTGGGAGTTGTTGCGACAATCCCAAACCGTGAGAAGCCTGGTGTCGTCGCGTTGAACTGATACTGGCTGTCGGTCTCGTTTACTGTTGTGGTGTCTAGGTGCGTCCACTCCCCATCCACGTTTCGACGAAGTTCGATATCTTCGGGAGAGATATCTAACGTCTCCAGTCGCTCGCTGTCGATACTAAAGGTAAACTCGACACCGGCTATCTCTGCTGGTCTGAGGTCACTCAAGAGAGTAAACCCGCCAACTGCAGTCTCGTTATCGGCGGCTCCATCGAGGACTGCTCCGGCGCCGACCGCAGAGAGTGCAACCGAGAAGCTAGTGCTTACTGTTGGCAGTATCGAGAGTCTGTCCAGCGTGATAGCGTCCCGCTTGAGAAGGGGCGGTTTGCTGTGATTGACTGTTCCAATATTGAGTCGCTCGTCAGCGAGCGTTCCTGTGACACTGACGAGACTACTCTGTGACCCCCCAGCATTGTCCCGGTCGATGATAACTACCGGCCCCGTCGTTTCGTTTTCCGGTACCACCGATTCGCCGCTGTCGAGGCCGTCTGTGAGGTTAAGCTCAAGCTGGTCGACATCCGTGTTACCAAACTCATCTTCGACAGTCAGCGTTACCGTGTGTTGTTTGGGGGTAAATTCGTGGACAACACGCTCGCCGCTGTCAGTTGTCCCGTCGCCAAAGTCCCAGCGATAGGTAAGTCGCTCTCCCGATGACTGACTCCCATCGAGTGTTACGTTAACCCCAGCAGAGGCTCCGAAATCAAGGCCAATGACCGCGTTCGGACCCGAGCGGTCTGCCTCGATATTTCGTACTATAGAGAAAGTCGCATTATTTCCGGCCGTGTCGGTTGCTTGTTCCAGTGAAACGGCGTATTTCCCTGATTCGGGTGGCTCGTACTCCATTACGTATTGGTTTGCGCGGGGATTCTCGAAATCGTCGAGGTCCAGTGTGACGTTCTCTGGACCGGAAATTTCGACATCGAGTGTTTCGAGTTGCTCATCGAAGCGAAATTCGATTTTTGCAGGGCCACCGAGAGCATCGGTCACATCTGTTCCGAGGACATCCGGGGGCACACCATCCATGCCTGTCACTGTTACTGACTCGCCTTCGTCCACTGCAATCTGTGTCCCGTTTATATCTGTAATATTGCTCGCGGAACTGAGGCCTACTGTCAGTTTGTCAGCCTGTATTGGCTCTTTCAGTACGACTGTAACCGTCGCGTTTGACCCGACAGTCTTGGCACGCACATGTGATATCTTCCCGGCAGTCAACAGAAAGTCGCCTGCAGCTATCGAGTTACGCTGAATGCCAGTGTCGTCGACGAGCGTAATGTTCACTGCTGTTGTGTTAACCTTCTCGGCGCTATGGAGGCTTGGCGGCGAACTGTCGTTATTCTCTGCCTGTAGAGCCGTGTTTTCACCCGCAACTGTTCCGGACGCAGCCACTGCGAGAGCGCCGACAACACAGACGACCACGACAGTCAGAAACACCGCCCTCTCACGCCGTGTTTCAACTACGCCGGCCCAGTGTCCGCTGCTCATCTGGCGGGGATACGCGATGGGGGCGTATAAAATCGATTTCGCTATTCCCAACGATGAAAATTGGAGTGGCTGTGCTGGGATAGACGGACCGATTATTCGTCAACGAATTCGCGTTTGATTGAGAGGACAGTACGCTCGAACGAGCAGACCACATCGTCATCTTGGTTGAACACTTCGACTTCCATTGTGACGATTCCGCGTTTGCCGTCGCTGGTTTCTCGTTTGTCCCGTACTGTTGTCTCTGCACGGACCGTGTCGCCGTGATAGACCGGCTCAGGGTGTTCGATATTGTCGTAGCCGAGGTTTGCGACGACGGTGCCATCAGTCGTATCCGGAATGGTCATTCCAACGGCCAGTGCCAGTGTGTAGATTCCGTTGACAATACGCTCACCGAACTGTGTCTCGCTCGCGAACTCGTCGTCCAGATGCAGCGGCTGCTGGTTCATCGTCATGTCACAGAACCGTTGGTTATCGGATTCGCTTATCGTCCGTCGTTTGTCGTGGACAATTGTTTCGCCAACTTCGAATTCCTCGTAGGAGAGCCCTGACATGTGCGTAAGATGCACCCCCGGCCCCAACTAGTTTTCGAGGTTTGTCCTCAGAGTTCGATGCGTTCTACGATGGTATCGTCGCCGCTGTGGGTGTTGACCGCGACGATGCGCAGGTGTTCTTTGAGTCCGGAGCTTTCGATTTTCCTTTTCAAGAGGTGGTCGACCTGATAGACGCCGGCAGCGTTGGTCATCTCGATTTCGACGAGCACTGGCTTGTCGACATCCGCTTCGAGCGCGACTTGCTCGATAGCCTGGCTTGAGACGGTGTTAATACCCCGGCCACCGCTCTCATAGGGGACACGGGAGCGCCCCCGCTCCATGTCGAGTGCATCCGAAACGCGGACGACGCCTGCTTCCATCGTCAGCGGGTCTTCCGTGCTGTGGTGACAGACGATTGCGTGAAGGACTTCGCCCTTCACGCGGACTGATTCAGCGATGCCATAGAACTCCGGTAGAATTCGGTCCAAGACGTCTGATGCGAGCGGAATCGAGTAGTAGGCGTGGTCGTCGCGGTGAGCGACGTGTCCGATATCGTGCAAGAGTGCTGCGAGTGCGATAATGACTGGCTCATCAGCCTCATCAAGGCCCTGCTGGGTAGCACCGTTGAATTCGACGCCGCCGCTTTTAAGTAGGTCGTACAGGCACAGCGCCCGGTTCCACACAATCTCGATGTGTTTCGTTCCGTGGTCGTTGTAGCCAAGGCGGTCGACTGGGTTTGCATTCTGGGCTTCGAGGTACGCTACAATCTCCTCGTCATCCGTGACGTAGTCCAGTACGTCGTTGACTCGCTCGTCCGGGAACGCATGCTCTGCGTCCGGGTCATAGTATCGGCCACTACGTTCGTTATCAGTAGTCCGCACTTCATCTCTCATTAGTCGATTGTTGTGTCTCTTCGAGAAAAAGCGTCCGGATAACTGTGTTTTTTGCTGCGAACAACCGGACGAAACAACTCAGTCACACACAGTTGCCGTCAGAACGCCAGGACTGGGATTTGAACCCAGAATCCCGAAAGGGAACACGCTTTCCAGGCGTGCGCCTTGCCGTTCGGCCATCCTGGCCCATCGAACCTTAGGACGGGGCTGTGATTAAGGCCTTTCGTTCCGTGCCGAAAGTTTGGGCCACAACAGGTGGGCAGACACAGCAGTGAGGATACACACAAGGACTGCCACACCCACCATGGTACCAAATCCGACGAACTCGCCCGCTAGCAGGTGATAACCCTGCAACAAGACGAGAAAGGAGAGCATGCCGACAACTCCCCACAGTATGCTGTTTTTGAGGTGAGTCTCCATCTATCTTGTAAGCAACCCGTTATTTCGTCGCGATTGCTTCGATTTCGACTCCCACACCCTTTGGTAGTTCGTCGACCGCGATTGCGCTCCGTGCTGGCGGCGCCTCCTCATCGAAGAACGTCTCGTAGATTTCGTTCATCTGGTCGAAGTCATCGATATCATCGAGGTACACCGACACTTTCAGAATATCACTCATTTCGACTCCTGCATCTGCAAGCACAGCTTCGACGTTTTCCAATGCCTGTTCAGTCTGAATGTCGATACTTGCGCCATCCAACAAGTCTCCTTCGGGCGTCAGTGGAATCTGGCCGGCGGTGAATACCAGACTGTCCGTCTCGACACCTTGACTGTATGCGCCTACCGCTGCCGGTGCGTCTTCTGTATGAAGTATTTCCCGCATACATGACTCACCTCACGGAGTGTATATAAAAAACCCGGAGCACAGATACGGCTGGGTCGCCCCGCTTTGGCTCACTACGCCGCTACTTCGGAATCCAGACCAACGGGACGTGATTCCAGGCCCACGGTTCTTCTGGTTTCTCAGTAACCTCCCAGAAACTTCGAGGCCACGTGCCGACTGCATCCTGAATCGCGCGGTACGACAGAGTACTTCTCCCTTCAATGACCAGTTTGAACCGCTCTTGGAACCGCTCTAGGTCGAACCCTGGGTCTCGTTCAATCCGTTCTTCTGGCTCGTCAACAACATGTTGGTAATGTCGTTGCCCGTTACGGTTGATATAACTCATGATGAGATAGCCGCCCGGTTCGACAGCGTTATACAGTTGCTTAAGGGCCTGCTGTGACTCCTCGACGTACGCCATCGTTCCAAAACAAAACACTGTCTCGAACTGTCTATCTGGCTCGAAGGCGGGCAAAACGCCGTGTTCGAAGTCGACATTTTCGACCGCTTGCTCGCGTGCCCGGGTCTGGTTCTCGGTCAGAACTGACTCGGCAGCGTCGAAACCGACGGCTGTTGTCTCGGGATACGCTGTGGCAACCTCGAACGTGACTTCACCCGGGCCACAGCCGACATCTGCAAAGGATGCTGGCACTCCCTTCTCGGCAAAGAACTCATGTAACAGGTCGATTGCGTGATGGGTACTCGGTGTCGCGCCGTTTCGGTCATCTTCGTCGGCTGTGTTCCAGAAGCTGTCC
The DNA here is from genome assembly GCF_026586665.1 of Halovenus rubra. Classification (GTDB taxonomy): domain Archaea; phylum Halobacteriota; class Halobacteria; order Halobacteriales; family Haloarculaceae; genus Halovenus; species Halovenus rubra. The sequence continues at coordinate 190,399 of NZ_JAODIY010000013.1, read as the reverse complement.
CAGTCGATTGTCTCTTCGTGTGTCGTTCCGGTACTCTCTGCTGTCGATGTGTTGTCTGTCATTGGTTCTGGGTTGTCGTGTCCGAAGGGTGCTTTTGTCGTGGTTTTCGGTTCGATGACTGTCTCGCTTTTAGCTTGCGTACGTGCCCGCCGTTGCTGTGTAGCCGCCTCGATTGCAGTGACTTGGTGGCTACAGCCTGCGGTCGAGGAAATCGGCGAGCAACTCGAAACTCCGAATCTTCTGGTCGATATCTGTCGAGCCGTGGCCTTCCTCGCCGAGTTCAGTGTACTCGAAGTCGCCGTCCTCGCCCTCGGTCAGCCCTTGCTCTTCGAGTGCATCACGGAACAGTCGGGCCTGCGAGATGGGACAGCGCGGGTCGTTGACGCCGTGGATGCTGTAGATTGGGTCCTGAACGTTCTCGACGTGGTTGATAGCCGAGCGCTCGCGGTAGAACTCCTCGTTTTCCTCCGGGTCCCCGAGCATGTCTTCCAGCCCCGACTTGAACTGAGGCATCGACTCCTCGTAGAGTTGCAGGAGGTCGGTCATGCCAACGCGGGCGACGCCGGCGGCCCACGGCTCGGGGTGCATCGTCATCTGACAGTACGCCGAGTAGCCGCCGTAGGACCCGCCGACGACGGCGATACTGTCTGGGTCGACCGAATCCCGTTCGGCCAGCCACTCCGCGCCACGACGGACGTCGATTTGCTCTTTCCCACCCCAGTCCTCGCGAACGTGATTGCGGAACTCCCGTCCGCGGCCCGTCGAGCCGCGGTAGTTCGGCGCGAGGACGGTGTACCCCTCGCTGACGAGGAACTGCAGATAGAGGTTGAATCCGCGCTGAGTCTGTGCTCCCGGACCGCCGTGGACGTAGACGACAGCCGGTCCTGGCTCCTCGCGGGTTTCGTACAGCAGTGCACCGATATCTAGGTTATCTTCAGATTCGTAGGTGACAAACTCCGGGTCGACGAACAGTGACGGGTCGATTCCGTCGTACTCCGGTTCGATGACCGTCGAAACGGCGTCCTCTGTGAGCTCGTACCGCAGCAGTTTCTGGCGCTCGGTGCCGGTTTGGTTCGTCAACAGCAGGCTCTCGTCGCCGACGAAGCCGCCCGACTTGCCGCCGACACCGGTTACAACCCCTGTTGGTACGTCGAGTTCTCGACTCTTTCCTGTTTCCACGTCGTAGACGACGGGCACCGTCCCAGCCTCGCGCGTCCGGACGGCCAGAGCGCGGTCGCCGTTCTGTGAGACGGCTAACGGTCGCTCAACGCCCTCGCCTTCGCTGAGCCATCGGACGCTGTCGTCCCGAAGGTCGTAGACCCCAGTACGCTCGAGGTCGGGTGTGTCGTCGCCCACGAGCAACCGCTCACCGTCTGGGAACCAGTCCTCGACGCGTGCTGTGGCACCGATTTCTCCGATATCAAGCCGCCCTGGCTCGCCACCGTCCGTGTCGACGATATAGGCATCCACATTCTCCGGGTCGTCTGTCTCGTTAGTCGAGTAGGCCATGTGGGAACCATCCGGAGAGAGCGCACCAGAGCGATGATACACCGGTTCCTCGTGCTCGGTCAACTGTACCGATTTGTCGTCGGCGAGATCGTACCGATGGAGGTTCATCTGCCCGGCGTGGTTCGAGACGTAGACGAGGAACGTCCCGTCAGGGTCGAGCGCAGTGCCCTCGCTGGCGACGCCCATCAGGTGCGACTGTCCGTCCATCTCGACGACGGGTTCTGCCTCGCCGTCGCGCGTGATAACGTGAATATCGTTCTGTTCGTCGCCGTCCTCGTCACGATGGAAGTAGATGCACTCGCCGCCCGGTCCCCACTCGATGCCGCCCGAAAGGCTCCGTGGGACGTTCCCATCGCTCCACTGTGTCCACCCGCCGTCGTCGAGCGAGAGTGTGTACAGCTCAATTCGGCCGCTCCTGTCGTGGAAGAAGGCGAGTTCGTTTCCGTCCGGCGAGACTGTCGGCGCGTAAAACGATGGCAGGCTCGCGAGCGTTTCCGGTTCGATGTCCGCATCCTGAATTGTGTCGTGTGTCTGTGACATTATGTCGTGTGTCGTCCAGTGTTCCGCGTAATTGTTTCGTCAGGGGGTTCCGTTAGGTCAGGGAGAGATACGCGCGTCAGTCGAGAATCAATTGAAGGTCGTTGCCGGGGCCACCGGGCGGGACCTCGATATCCTCGGGGAGGCCGTCGACCCACGCTGCTCGCCAGTCGTCGCTGCCCGCTTGGGCACTCTGTTTGCAGTCTTGGATCTCACCATCGACAGGGTGGCCCGAGAAAATGATACGCTCGGTCGTTCTGTGCGGTTTACCGTCCTCACTGACGACGTGGTTTACTTCTGTGACTGCCTCGATGTTGTCGAGTGCAATCGAAATTCCTGTTACAGCCTCGATTTCTCGGCGTGCCGCGGCCGCCCAATCCTCGCCCTCCTCTACGTCGCCGTGTGGGGCTACCGCGATACCGTGTCCATCGTGTATCAACAACAAGAGCTTGTCATCATCGTTTCTGAGTTCGAGTACAGTATTGCCAGCGATGTCGCTAGCGCAGTAGTCGAACGTCTCATGTTCCTGTGTCTCGGTAGCGAAAACGACGTTCTCGCGAGAACGTACGTCCTGGGGGTCCGCGAGCGAAAGTTGCGTGTCGATGTCGCTTTCCTGTCCGCCGTAGTGGTATTTACGTGACATGATTTATGTGTGATTTATTTGATATACCGTACTATCCAGTGTTCGATTGCTATCGGTTCAGCTAACCGTATCTTACACCCAGGGCTGCTCTGCCGGGAGTAATCAGTAGCTGAGACTCCGCATTAAAACTTGTGAAAAAAGTTTACTTTACTTCCTACTTACACTTAGGTAGCCTGTGTATATAAACCTGTTGATTACTGGGGTGTCCTGGACGCGGTCAGACTATAGCAGTTGTCGGCTCGGTCGCCAATAGGGGCAGTTAGGGGCAGCGATTCTGTTCATGTAGGTCCTGTTTTGAGAAGCACCGGATAGCCGAGTGCCATTTAAGTGTGTGGGTCCTCAACAGAATATCAGCTAGCGGGCAAGACTGAGTACACAACGATGTCAGAACAGAGTGATGGCGGGCGTACCGAGTCGGGGCATCAGCATCCCGGGGTGCAAAACGGGGGCGAATCGCTATCAGGAATTCGGGGCTGGCTCTCCAGGACGGCCAGAATGTTGACGGGGTCGACAGTGACGTTGACGGACTACGACCCTGCACGCCACGACCCACTGGTCACCTTCGACGGCCTCTCAGGCTACGAAGAGGTCGACCGCTACTGGGTGAACGTGCCGTTCTCGTTTATTTCCATCAACTACGACCCTGAAGACACCAAACACTACTATTATGTCGTCGAGCCAACGCTCACGGAACTGGAGCAAGACCTGCTCGACCGGCTGTTCGAGGATGTCCGTGGACCCTTACTCTACCGTGACTCGGTTGCGGACGACCCCGAACAGGCCTTGCGCGAGGAACTCGAATCCCGAATTGAAGAGTATGGGATACAGGTCACCGACGAGATGTTCTACCGGCTGTTTTACTACCTCTATCGGTCTTTCCAGGGCTATGGCAAGCTTGACCCTCTGATGCACGACCCACACATCGAGGACATCTCATGCGACGGGCCAGACCTCCCTGTGTTTGTCTATCACGACGAGTACACCGATATTGAAACGAGCGTGCGGTATGACCCACAGGAACTAGCAAACTTCGTCATTCAACTGGCCCAGCGCTCCGGGCGGCACGTCTCGGTTTCTGACCCAGTTGTCTCGACCACACTTCCGGATGGCTCCCGTATCGAACTTGCACTCGGTGAAGAAGTCACGCCGAAGGGTTCGGCGTTTACGATTCGGAAATACGCTGACGAGCCGTTCACGCCAATCGACCTGCTTAACTACGGCACTGCTGACGCGGAGATACTTGCGTTCATGTGGTTAGCAATCGAGAGCAACAAATCAATCATTTTTGCCGGCGGAACAGCAGCTGGAAAGACCACATCGATGAACGCTGTCTCGATGTTTCTCCCACCGCGGTCGAAGGTTATCACTATCGAGGATACCAAAGAACTCTCGTTGTATCACGAGAACTGGCTTTCTTCTGTCACCCGCGAACGGATGGGTGACGCCGATATCTCTATGTACGACCTGTTGCGGTCCGCACTGCGCCATCGGCCCGAGTATATCGTCGTTGGGGAGGTTCGTGGTGAAGAGGCAATAACGCTGTTCCAGGCGATGAATACAGGCCACACGACATTTTCGACGATGCACGCCGACTCCGTCCAGACAGTCATCAACCGGCTCGAAAACGAGCCAATCAACGTTCCGCGCCCGATGGTCACGTCGCTCGATATTCTGTGGGTTCAGGTTCTCGGTCGTTCCGACGGCGAACGCGTCCGGCGGGCCACAACTGTCGCAGAGATTGAGGGTATCGACCAGCGAACCGGTGAACTCGACTACTCAAATACATACTCATGGGATTCTCACTCTGATGAGTTCAGCGAACAGGGTTCGGAACTGCTCGACGAAATTCAAGAAGAACGAGGCTGGAGTGAATCCGAACTACTTACCGAGCTCAGAAACCGTCAGCGTTTCCTTCAGTACCTCCAAGACAACGATGTGACTGACTACCGCCGGTTCACCGCCATGGTCAACAAGTACTACGCGGACTCGGCGGAAGTCATGGAACGCATCGATGCCAAAACCGATGTGGAGGACTGAGGGCATGTGTAGCAGGGGACAACAAATACGTCGCCTGCCACAGAACACAGCGCTGGTAATGGTTGTTGTCTTCGCTGTGGGGTCTATCTGCCCGCAAAACACCGGGGGTACCTGATGAACCCAGCCTGGTTTCTTCCACCGATTCTCGTTGTCCTCATCGTGGGTGTCTACATCGGTGGGAAAGTCAACAAAAAAATCAAACGGTGGACTGACCGTCTTGCAAGAGTGTTGTTCGGCGGCTTGGTTTCAGCGAGCACCGACCGTGAGCAGCGTATTTATTCGGCGTTTATCGAGACGAGTTACCGGACCTACGCAGCCAAGAGCTATTTCTTTGCGCTGTTAGGACTTATCGCTGGGAGCATCGCAGGCGCATACCTGCTTGCCGGGGTGTTGGTCGTCCTCGACAGCATCGTTCAGATGCTTGCAGGCCTTCCCCGGACGATTACCGCGCCGTTTGGCATTACCTCGGACTGGCAACACGAGTTCTCGAACAGTACACGGTGGCTCATCTACCTCGGTGGGGGCACGGTCAGCGGGATACTGACAGCGACGTTGGCATACATTTTCCGCTGGCAACTCCCTGCAAGCGACGCGGAAGTCCGCCGCCGAGGTATCGAAGAAGGACTTCCCCGTGCGACGGCGTTCATGTTTGCGTTGTCACGGGGCGGAATGGAGTTTCCTCAAATCCTAGAGGTACTGACCGATAATCAGGCGGTGTACGGTGAGCCGGCACGGGAATTTAGCGTCGCAATCCGTGAGATGACGCTGTTCGGGACCGACATGATATCTGCGATGCGCCGGATGTCGACCCGGACGCCAAGTGAGCAGTTTAAAACGTATTCGGAAAACCTTACCAGTGTGCTCCAGAGCGGACGGGAGCTCTCGGGCTTTCTGGAAGAACAGTACGAGCGGTTCCGCGAGGACGCAGAGGAACGTCAGGAAGAAGTGTTGGATGTGCTTGCGACAATTGCCGAAGGATATGTCACAGTACTTGTCGCTGGTGTTCTGTTTCTTATCACCATCCTGCTTGTCTTTGGGTTGACAACAACAGATACGCTCTGGATTCTCAAGCTAATTATTTACCTGATAATACCGCTAGCCAATGCTGGGTTCGCAGTGTTCCTCCAGCAGCGGCTCGACCAGCTTGGTATCGCTAGACGGAGCGGCGGTGAAGTGCTTGACAAGATGCGAGCTGCAACGCCGAGTGCACCAGTCACAGCGACCGACTCACACAGAGCCGATGGTGGGTTCGTCGACGAGTATGAGCATGATAGCCGGCGGATGCTCGTACTGTATGACTACAGTAGTAGAGTCAAGTCGATACTCAAGAGCCCACTTCGCGTCTTCTTTTGGGACCCAGCCAAACTGCTCTGGCTCACTGTGCCTATTGCATTGCTTGCACTTTTGATCCGTGCTCCGACTGCGCTTCGGGGAGAAAGTATCGCTATCCGTACTCTTGACGACTTGCTCATTCAGTCTGTCCTGTTCGTACTAATTTCGTATGCTCTTTTCCGCGAGGTGTACAAACGCCGTATCGACCGCATTGAGGCCGCAACTCCTGAAATGCTTGAACGGCTCGCGAGTCTCAACGAGGCTGGGATGTCCGTTATCGAAGGGTTCGACCGGATTCGAGGAAGCGACCTTGGCGTTCTCTCGCCAGAAATCGAGCGTATCTGGCGGGACATACAGTACGGTGCGAACATTGATGACGCTCTTATCAGGTTTGGTCGCCGCGTTCGGACCACCGCGATTACCCGCGTTGTGACGTTGCTGACGAACGCGATGCGCGCCAGCGGTGAGATGGGACCGGTGCTTCGAATAGCTGCCCAACAGGCCCGCGCGGAGGTCAAGCTTAGGCGACAGCGTCGCCAGCAGATGTTTACCTATCTCGTCGTCATCTACGTCTCGTTTGTTGTCTTCTTGGTTATTATCGGTGCAGTCAACGAGGTGCTAGTTCCGAGTCTCCCCGACAGTGTTGCCCTCCCGGATAGCAACGAACTGGGGCGGCTCGGGGCGAGTCCAGATGCCTTCGCTCGCTTTGGTGATGTTGACAAGGCTGCATACACGCTGGTATTTTTCCATGCTGCGCTGATTCAGGCTGTCGCTGCTGGCTTCATCGCTGGTCAGCTTGGAGCAGGGTCGCTTCGTGACGGAGCCAAACACGCGGCTATCATGCTCACAATCGCTTACATTGCGTTTGTGCTGTTGTCCTCACCCGTCGCCTCCATCTCAGCGCTTGACACGACGAGTGATGGTGAGTCAGTGTTTGTTGAGTCGGCCTCTCTCTCTGAGGGTGGATATATTGCGGTCTATGCCGCGGATACTCTTGACTCCGACCAAGCAGAACTATTGGGGCATACAGAGTATATTCCGCCTGGCTCTCACAGCAATTTCTTTGTCCCCCTACAAGACGGAACAATCAACAGCGACCGGTCTGTTCTTCTGGTTGCTCATCGAGACACCAACGGAAATAATGCCTTTGACTTCCAGCTTCAGTCTGTCGGTACTAACTCCCAGTCCGACAGTCCGTATCAAAGCCTCTCGGACCGCGGGACACCCGGTGTCACTGTTGATGTGACGTATATCGGTAACTCCGATGAGTAAGACCGTCTCTCTCTCTTTGGAACCGGTAACTTTGGGTATCCTGAGTCCTATTTCAACACGATGACCACAGAGGAGACGGCGAGTACGGACGGAGTTCGTGCCACGTATAACGAAACCGAGACCGAGCGCCTGCTGACGTTTACTGCTGGTGGGCTAGAAGCAACGGTTGCACAGAACGTAGAGGGGTACGCAATGCTCAAAGTTCGGGACGGCTCTGGCGACGAACTGGAACGGTACTACGGTTTCGACATGGCGCTGGACCACGCCGCTGAGTTGCTTGGTGTCTCAGTCCATGACCTGCCTGTTCCGGATGGAGCCGACGATATGGGGATGTAACTGGAGGGCACTGTCACAGCTCCCGCTCGAAGACCAGTCCAATAGTCGTTCCCTCGCGAGAGAGTGTTTCTGCGAGCCGCCACCCCTCGCTCGCGTGTTCGTTGATAACTGATTCGATATTAGAGATTTTCCCACTCCGTGCTTCTGTCGCGTGGGTGGTATAGACGTACTTTTGTTCTGCCATACTAGAACGGAAGGGTCTCGACAGTTAAGCCACTGGCTTTATGTCGGCTTTTTTTTGATGTCACAGCGGTGCCCGGTAGACTTAACCGTAGAGTATCCGACACCCAGATATGGAGACACGCGAGGTGTTCTGGCGCATCTATCGTGAATCTCTTCCTGTGCTGTTGATTGCGCTTGTCGGCGGACTGTTTTCGGGACTCGTGTTGGAGGAACTTGTCGCAAGCGTCGAGCGCTTCCCGGGACTGCTGGTCATGGTGCCGGTCTTCTTGGCGACCCGTGGGAACGTCTACGGGGCTCTTGGTGGCCGTATCGCCAGCGGGCTTCATCAAGGGCTGATTGACCCACAGTTCAAGTGGGATGACCGTCTCATCAATGCCGCGCTTGCCTCCTTTGTCAACGGAATCGGTGTTTCTGTGATTATCGGCGTCGTAACTTGGGCTGCGCTTCTTGTGATGGGTTGGGAACACGCACTGCTTATCGAATTTGTCCTTATCATGTTGGTCTCGGGACTGTTGACTTCGGTCGTGATGATTTTTGGCCTGCTTGGGCTCTTGTTCGCTGGCTTCAAACGTGGCTACAATCCCGACAACCTCGTTGGCCCAATCGTGACGACTCTTGGAGATATTTTCGGCATGATTTTTCTGTTCTTCTCGGTCTGGCTCGTCGACGTGGTGATTGGATGAAGACCCGTAGCTGTACAACAGAGGGCCATCCTGAATGAAGACGGAACCTAGTTCGCTCGGCTCGTGGGGCTGGAAAACGATTGTTAAGCATATGTTCCCACTGCTCGTTGTCCTGATTGTCATCGTGCTTCTCGCGGGGATTCGGTTGGAAGACGCCCGGTCGTTTCTCTCTGAGTATCCAATTTTGTCGGTGATGATTCCGACAATGGTTGCTATGGGGGGGAACCTCGGCTCTATTCTCAGTGCACGCTTGACCACGCGGTTTCATCTCGGAACGACGACACTCGACCTGCGAGACCGTGTGCTATGGGCAAATATTCTCGCGATACTCGCCCTCGCAGCGACGCTGTTTACCGCACTTGCCTTGGGTGTGGCGGTGCTTGGGCTCTTTGTCGAGTCGCAGGTTGGCGTTGGCCAACTGCTTTTTATTTCGCTTGCAAGCGGATTGTCCTTAGCGGTCATCGCTATTGTTTTCAGTTTCGTGACGACCTATCTCTCATACCGATTTGGAATCGATCCCGACGATACGACCATCCCTATTGTGACGAACGTGGTCGACGTCTTCGGGATGGTTATCTTTCTTGGGATGTCTCGTCTTGTCCTTGGGTAGCCACGGCTCGTGGTGCCAGTACAAAGACACACGTCGGCCGTTGTATCGTCGCTCAGGACCCTGCGGTAGCAACCAACTGTTCGGTCGCGTTCCACGTCCCACGGGCAATGAGCATATCTCCTTCGTTCACGGCGTCGTCGCTGTCGGGATAAAACACCCACTCGTCATCAACACGGTGGATGGCGATAACGGAGACACCGGGATTGGTCTCGCGCACAGTGGTGACTGTCTCCCCAGCAAGCGGACTCCCTGTCTCGACTGCGACGCGGCGAACACCGATTTCGCTTTCCTTGACTGACTCCGCGATGACGGGATGCGTGTCGATATCGCGGAGAATTCCCTCTGTGATTTCAAGCGCGGCATCGCTTATCAGTTCAGTACTGTTAGCGAGATGGAACAACCCACGGAGACGAACTGGGTCGGTAACCTCGCTTGCGGCACGGAGTACCCATGCCTCAAGTCTCGACTGGAGCCCGTCGACCTCTACCTCCAGTGCATGGACTTCCTCGGCAAGGGCAGTATCGTCGAGCAACACACTCGCATACGCGAGGTCGACTGAGAGCTCACTCACGTTTTTCATCAGGACAATTGTGTCGACGGCCCGCGTCAGGTCCGTAATATCGTGATCAACTGGCTCGTTCCGCTCGTACCGTTCTCCGGTGACCGTTTCATAGACCGAATCGAGACCGTGTTCGCTTCCTCGGAGCAACAACACGTCACCCTCATCCAGTGTCGTGTCGTAACCCGGAGTCAGCTCCCACTCCGTCCTGTCGTGACGGAGCGCGATAACCCTGACACCGGTTTCGGTTTCGAGGTTTATGTCGCCGAGTGTCCGGCCATTGTACGGTGAATCCGAACTGAGCGTTGCTCTTGCAAGGACTTCTGTGGCCTCTGGAAGAGCCGCACGTATCGAACCCGGCAGCTCTTCTTCGCCCAGAACCACCTGCGCGATATCCCCAGCGGCCTCGCTAATCTTCTCGGCGGCACCGATGATTCCCAGCACGGGCGCGAGTTGTCTAGCTCCGTCTGTCGTCCGCGCTGCCATCAGGGTATTCATTCGTGCCTGCATCTGTAACACGTCCATCCGAGATTCGAGTTCTAAAACCTCCTCAGCGAGTGGGTCGCTGTTGTGTAATAACGCCGAATACGCAAGATCGACAATGAGTTCGGAGGCATCCTTCATCGAGATGAGAAGCTGCTTGACACCGACAGGCTCGTACTCAACCGACTGGGACTCGTCGCCATCTTCGAACGGGGCCATAGCTTTTCTTTCTCCCTTCTGTCGTTTTACTCTATCGGCGCTTCAGGGCAGTCACGTTGGAACGTCGACACCACTCCGGAACTGTTGTGATACCGGACCGACAACTACCGTTGTCCTGTTTTATCAAAACTGATATTTTCTCCACTATTCTCTTCTGTCGCGTTTGACTATCTCTGTATAGCATGTCTGGATTCCGGACCGACAGCCGCTCTGCGTCACCCGTTATTGGCAATTTATTGCTAGTCGCAATCATTCTTGTTCTGGGGACTGTGATATTTACCGTCAGCGCTACCTTTCTCAATGGATACGGAACGCCGACTGCGGACGCAGCCTTCGAGTTCACACAGTCGCCGGCTGGGCTGGTCTTGCAGCCACAGGCACTCGGGACAGATATTGTCGTCAAGCTCGATGGCACCGAAATTGAACGGCTAGCGTCCGACGAGGTGGGCACGTCAATACTGTTACCAACCGCTCCCGGGAGCCAGATTACGGTTGTCTCACAGGATGAACAGCAGTCGGTGTTACTCCGTGAAGAAGTCGACGACCGCGACCGACTTGGCGATTTTACCGCCTACTACACATTCGAGCAAGGAGCCGACTCTGACACACTACAAGACCTCTCAGGAAATGGTAATGACGGTACACTTGTTGATGAGGGTGGTGGAAACGGGCCGGAGTGGGGAGGCTGTGGACTGCAGTTTGATGGGGTAAACGACCGCGTCGACATCACCGATATTAGTGCACCAGTCAACGTCTCAGAGTTCACAGTCGTCGTCAAATACACTCAGACCGGCAAGAAAGGGAGTATCAACCAACTCATCGAACACCAATTCTCGGGTGGAAACGAGTGGTTTTTCGAAACAAGTCCCAGTAATAACGGTGGGTATACAATTGATTACGCAGTTGAGTTCCCGGATGAGGTAGTCGCGTCTGGGGCGGTGTCGACGAATACGACCCATGTTGTTGTCGGGACATTTGACGGGAACAGTTACGACCTCTATGTCGATGGCAACCGTATCGCGAGTGGAAGCCACTCTGCTTCTGTGGGGATGGGTGATCTGCGATTGGGCCGTGATTTCGAAAGTTCGTCACAGTATTTCGACGGGGCACTCTGTGAGCTTCGGCTCTACTATACTGCATTTGATAGCAACCAAATCGAGCAGATTACCACGGTACTGGGATCGTAGCCGCGACTGTTTGCAGGGAGTGAACGCTTTTTGTAGGGTGTCCACAGCCAGTTGTGGCTGTCTTTGCCGGGAAGTCGGCCAACCTAACAGCTTGGGGACAGAAAACAGCAGCCGAAAAAGCCAAACAGTAACCGGTCAAATAGAGGGATATGAGCGCAGACCAGGAACAGCAGACGATACGGTGTCTTGTAGCCAAAGTTGGGCTGGACGGGCACGACCGTGGTGCACACGTCATTTCGCGTGCACTACGTGACGCCGGGTTCGAAGTTATCTACTCCGGACTCCACCGTGCACCGGAAGAGATTGTGCAGGCGACCGTTCAGGAGGACGTTGATGTCCTTGGTATCTCGATTCTTTCGGGTGCACACGACACACTTATTCCCGAGATTATTGACGGTCTCAAGGAGTACGACGCGTTTTCGGATACGCTGATTCTCGTCGGCGGTATCATTCCTGACGACGACGAGAAAGAGTTGAAGGAAATCGGCGTCTCAGAAGTGTTCGGTCCCGGCGCATCAATGGAGCAGATGGTCGAGTTCGTGCGAGAAAACGCCCCTGACAAAGAATGAGCGACCTCATCGACGAGTTGCTGTCGGGCAAGCACCGAGCGCTCGCCCGCGTCATCACAAAGATTGAGGACCGTCGGGCCGGCTACCGAGACCTCGTCTCACAGATCCACCAGCATACCGGCAACGCTGATGTTATCGGCGTCACCGGTTCACCGGGGTCGGGAAAATCCACGTTGGTCGACAAGATGGCAGCGACGTACCGTGACCGTGGGTTGACTGTCGGTGTCATCGCTATCGACCCCTCCTCGCCATTTACCGGCGGTGCGGTGCTTGGTGACCGTATTCGGATGGGTTCAAACATCGGTGACATGGATGTGTTCTTCCGTTCGATGTCGGCCCGTGGCTCGCTTGGTGGCCTCTCGACAGCGACCACTGATGCGGTCAAGGCACTTGATGCATTTGGCAAGGATAAGGTCATCATTGAAACAGTCGGTGCCGGGCAAAACGAGATTGATATCGTCAAGACCGCGGACACGGTGATGGTGTTGGTACCGCCGGGGAGCGGCGACGATGTCCAGATGCTCAAAGCTGGTATTCTCGAAATTGGCGACGTGTTCGTCGTCAACAAGGCCGACCTAGATGGATCGAGCCGGACAGTTCAGGAACTCCGTGAGATGCTTCAATACGGCGATGGTGATATCCCGAGCACTGGTGGTCACCACGGTGCTGGTTCGATGGACGAGACAGAGGGTCTACAACTGGAAAGCGAAGCCGAGGGCTGGGACCCTGATATCGTCGAGACAGTCGCCAAGCGTGACGAAGGCGTTGCTGATGTCCTCGACTCGCTCGAAGAGCATGCAACGTATCTCGACGAAAGCGGCGAGCGTGAGCAACAGAGCCGAACCCGCTACGCAGAAGAGATTCGCACGCTTGTCCGCGAGGACGTCAACGAACTCCTCACTGCTGAAATTAATAACCAGGGTGGGATGGAGGCGTACGTCGATGACGTTGTCGCACGCGAGACCGACCCCTACACTGTGTCTGATGACTTGGTCGGGCCACTTGCCGACTGCGTTCGCGAGCGCCGTGAAAAGTAATTTCTGGGGATTGACGCTGCCAACCAGCCGCCCATTACATGCCGTCTGATTGGGGCTGGTTGCGGTTGTTTTCTTTTATGACTCTCCCGTCTTTGCTTGCCTTGCGTCGCAGTCGCTCTCTTCGATAGGTGGGCTTTGAGTTATCGAAAATAGACCGTTCTAGCAGTTCGAGGGGTGGATGCCAGCAAGACTCACAAATTTATAAACACGCCGCGGTCGAAATTGCCTGTATGAAACTCCGGAATACACTTGCGGCGGTTGCAGGGTCGGTTGGCGCTACGGCACTCGCGAACCGACTGCTCGCATCCCGTGCCGAACAGTTCACGCCGTTTCTCGACGGCGACCACGGAACGTACCGTTGGCGCGGCTTCGATGTTGCCTACACTGAACTCGGCGACCCCGAAGACGACGATATCATTCTCTTTCACGGTATCAACGCAGCCAGCTCAAATCACGAGTTCGCCGGTGTGGCTCAAGAGCTTGCTGAGCAGTATCACGTCATCGCGCCTGACCTGCCTGGGTTTGGACAATCTGACCGGCCTCCGCTGATGTACTCGGAGTCACTGTATACGACGTTTGTCACTGATGTCCTCGAAGAGTTCGGTGACGAACCGCTCGTCGTCGCATCCGGGCTCTCAGGAAGCTATGTGGCCAAAGCAGCGCAGACGGTTGCAGTCGATGAGCTACTGCTGGCTTGCCCCACCGATACGACGATGGGCGACAGACAAGTCTGGCTACGGGGGCTCGCGCGCTCTCCTATCCTCGGACAAGGGTTATTTAACCTCATGGTCAGCAATCGAGGGCTGGAATACTTCCAGTCCGATCACGGCTACTACAATATGGAACAATATACCGACGATGTCAAGCAGTACGAGTGGCTGTCAGCCCACCAGCCCGGTGCTCGCTTTGCGCCGGCATCGTTCGTTAGTGGCTTTCTTGACCCGGACGAGGATCTTGGTGACATGCTGTCAACAGTTGACGTGCCGGTGACACTGTTCTGGGGCCGCAATAGCGATCTTCTCCCCTTGTCTCGTGGTCGCCAGCTCGCAAAAGAAGTTGACGCTGGATTCGTTGTTTTCGACCGCGCAAAACTGCTCCCACATACCGAACATCCTGAACAGTTCGTCGAAACACTCACTCAAGAACGCCACGTGACGCAGTAACTGGCTGTATCGTACGAGAGCTACTGTTTTGCCTCGAAGATATCCTCGAAGGCACTCATCTCTCGTGTTGTGACAAGTTCGCGTGTTGTTGCCTGTAGCGTTTCGCGCGCTTCCAGAAGCTCCTGATACCGCTCGTCTTCGTTCAGGCGCTGTCGGGGCTTCTTCGCTTCAAGTGTCGTAATCTTCTGGCAAACCCGGTATAGCTCGGATACCTTATCCTCGTACTCCCTGAGTTCGAGCAATTCTGTGATGATTGACTGAAGCGTGGGCTCGTCGACCGGCTTCGACACGTAGTAGTCAAACGGCATCTCGACGATATCGAAGTCAGGATCGACAGCTGTCACCATCGCAACATGGCAATCGTATCCCTGTTTGCGGATGCCTTCGAGTACATCTTCTCCGGAGAGGCCTGGCATGTGACGGTCAAGGAGAACAACATCGACCCCATCATGCATCTGGTTGAGGGCCTCTTGGCCACTCGTTGCTGTTTCCACGCTGTAATCGTCATTGAGCCATAGCTCGAACGCTTGAACAACCCGTTTTTCGTTATCGACTGCCAGCACCACTGGAGACTCTGTCTCAGTAGCATCCGACTCTTTGTCTGTCATTGGGTCTCAACCTCAAATCGTGCACCGCCATCAGCTCCTGTCATTGCGGTGAGCGACCAGCCGTGTGCTCGAACAATATCTTCGACGATACTCAATCCGAATCCAGTATTCTCTTTTTTCGTACTGTAGCCGTAATCGAACAGTGTTTCGGTTGCAGAATCCTCGAATCCGGAACCATCATCCTCGATGTAAAACCCTGCCGTGTCGCTGAGTGTGCCAACCCGGACTGTTAGATTCTCACCGCCGTGCTCGATTGCATTACGAAACAGGTTTTCAAACACGGTCCGCAGCCGTTCGGGGTCTGCGTCGACTGTCGAGAGCGTTGGGGTCGTCTCGAGGGTCGCAGCTTCAGTCCCCACGATAGACCATGAATCCTCGACGATATCCTGAAGAGCTACTTCTTGGGGTTCTCCGACAGTCTGTCCTTGCTTTGCAAGAGTCAGAACGTCCCCAATGAGTGCGTCCATCCGGTCGAAAACCTCATCAAGCTCGTCCAGCGCTTCCTCGTTACCTGCCTGTGCAACTGCAAGCGTTGCCCGTGCGGTCTGTAGTGGCTCCCGAAGGTCATGCGAGACGATGCTGGCGAACCGTTCGAGTCGTTCGTTCTGTCGTTCCAATTGGTCCGCACGCTCTACTTGTGCTGTGACATCGCGCATAATTCCCGAAAACACCTGTTGGCCATCGTAACTGTGCTCTTCGAACGTAATCGAAAGCTGGACTTCGTGCCCGTTCTTGTGCTCTCCGGGAAGCTCGATACCGTTCCAGTCAATGCTCCGTTCGCCACTTTCGAGATAGTCGTCGACACTCTTGAAATGAGCGTCGTGATATCGGTCAGGTATCAACACCGTCAACTTCTCACCAATGAGTTCTTCGGGCCTGTATCCGAATACACGCTCAACTGACTGATTCGCATAGAGAATCGAACTGTTTTGATCGATTGAAACAATCGCGTCCGAGCCGTTTTCGACCAGTGAGCGAAAAAACTCCGTACTCTGTATCGGTGTATCGAGGTCAGCAGTCGATATTTGTAACTCACTGGACGAGTCAGATGAAACCATTATCAACTCTCATATAGCCAACCACTAATATCCCTCGGGAAGATCTAGCTGTCCGTACCCTTCTGAAACTGCCACGCTGTGTCGTACGTGTACTCCTTTTGCTCGTGAAACAGTGACGCTCAAAACGAAAAGACCGGGAGGAACTGAAACGTGAGATAGGAACCAACAGTAGCGATAACCGGAACAACATTTTGCATAATGACGACACGAGCGGTTGTCGATGGGTTGAAAAGTTCGCTCGCAGTCGGTATGTCTTCTGGCTTTTCCTCGCCAATAGATGGCAACTCCTCACCACCTTCGTCACCGGCGAGGGAGCCAACCGAAACAGCAGGTGTCTGCTCTTGACGAATATCAGAGACGGTTGCTGTTCTGGTTGCTCGACCCCAGCCGAGGCCGATAATGCTCATTGTTGCGATGATGACGAAGCTGGCTGGAATGCCAATTGCAGAGAGAACAACCACAATAGTTGCACTCACACTGGCTACGACGATAGAGGCTGTCAGCGGAAGCGATGTCAAGTCGTTACCGAGTGTATCAAGCGTCCGTCGTCCGATAGTAAATGAACCGACACCGACGGCGAATGAACCAATGATAATTCCCTCATTCATGCCAATGTCGTTGCTTCCAACGAGGGGCGCAATTGCATTCGCGATATTTGAGGTTCCTGAAGAAAACGCCATAAGACAACCAATGACGATCACAGTAACAGTCCCAAGAAACTCTCGCCGTGTCGTGTTTGGCCCGGAAACGACCCGCGGTATCCGGCCAGACCTGTCAAGTTCTACCAGAGCGCCCTTTGTCTGGACGAGTGCGACACGACGGTTGAGTCGCGCATAGAAGTATCGACCGATGACGCCAGAAATCCAGAACGCGATAATCGGGGCAACAACCCACCACGTCATGATCTGCCCCATCACGCTCCATTTAAGCTCTCCAGCGGCCAGTGCTAGCCCCGCGATTGCGCCCACGGCAGTCATCGACGTCGACGCTGGGACACCAGCGTAGTTGCCAATAAACAGCGCACCGCCGATGAAAAACAAAACGACAACGTTTGCTTGAAGCGTAAATATTGCGGTCGTCTGAACGAGGTCTCCGCCCAGCGTTTCGACGACTCGACGACCGATGCTGAACGCGCCGAGGAAGAAAAATACTGCAAACAGGCCGGCAGCAAACGCTTTAGAAATCGTATTTGCACCGACAGCCGGTCCGAATGCAGGGCCAGTCGTCGAGCCACCGATATTATACCCTACAAAAAGGACAACAATAATGCCGAGTCCGAGTAACAGTTCGCTCACAGTTCTGATGACGACTGGCCGTCCATTAAGCATGTCGAGTACAGATTCTTCTAGTGACGCGTTCTATTCTCTTAGACGTTCTTGGCTGACAGGCGAAAGACAAACAGCAGACGACTGGCAGACGGTGCACAACACCTTTTAGCGTGCCATGACAGTGTTCAATAATGACTGGGCTGGGTGATCTACTGGACGAACTTGTCGCCGATATCGATGCGCTCCTCCTCTTTTCACAAGATGGGTCAGCATTCGAGACATTCAACGAGCCAGATGTCTCCACAGTTGTGGTGGCAAAAGAGAACACCGTCGACGCAGACGAGTTTGTCGAGTTACCACTCGACTTTACCGATGTCGGTGGTCGTATCAGATTCGGTATCGAGGGAGCACTCGGTCAGGAACTTATTACGGAGGATGACGAAGTCGTCTGTCTCACCCGGTCGTTCGAGGAAAACGACGTCGATACTATCATTCGTATTCGGGCCGATGAGTTCACACAGACGGGCGTCTACAGCCTGTTTACCAACTCACGACCGGACGCTGACGTTGTTCGTGATGTACTCGAAGTAGCAATCGAACTCGGCAAGAAAGGACAGAAAGGGAAACCTGTTGGTGCGCTGTTTGTTGTCGGTGACGCTGGCAAAGTAATGAACAAATCCCGGCCGCTATCGTACAACCCCTTCGAGAAATCCCACGTCCATGTCGGTGACCCGATTGTGAACGTGATGCTCAAGGAGTTCTCTCGTCTTGATGGCGCGTTCGTTATCTCTGACAGCGGGAAAATCGTCTCAGCATACCGCTATCTTGAACCGGCAGCCGAAGGGGTAGACATCCCGAAAGGTCTCGGCGCACGACATATGGCGGCTGGCGCAATCACGCGGGACACCAACGCAATCGCTGTCGTTCTCTCGGAAAGTGATGGGATGGTACGAGCGTTCAAGGCAGGCGACATCGTGCTCGAACTGGACCCGGAGGAGTATTAGATGATTGGCGACGTTGCTAACGCTATTCGGGACGTGTTCTCCAAGGAGACCGCGTTTACATTCGCTGTCGGTATTCTCCTCATTGGGCTGGTTGTTTCGTATCTTGTCTGGCGATGGACACACAGATTCTTTGAGCGGATGGATATCAATGACGCCGTCGAGGGGACATCATTCGAACGCACCGCACAGGGCATGGGAACCTCGACAGCGGGTATTATCGGCTCGATGCTCGCTGCCTTTGCGTACATACTTGCGCTTATTATTGCGTTCAACGTTGCCCAAATATCCGATACAGCGCTGTTCTGGGCGAGGGTGGCAAACTATCTCCCACGCCTGTTTATTGCGCTCGTTGCTATTATCGTCGGTTTGCTGGCCGGTGAGAAGGGCCAACTGCTCGTTCAGGAACGGCTTCAGTCGATTAAACTACCTGAAGCTGCGATAATCCCGGTCCTTGTCAAGTACAGTATCTACTATATCGCAGGTCTGATTTCGCTTGCCCAGTTGGGCGTTGCGACTGCAGCGTTACTTGTCTTGCTTGGGGCCTACGCGTTCGGGCTTGTCTTCCTTGGCGGCCTCGCGTTCAGAGACTTGCTTGCCGGTGCGGCGGCGGGTGTCTACCTCTTGTTACATGAACCTTACAGCATTGGTGACGAGGTCCGTATCGAAGAGACGCGCGGCATTGTACAAGAGGTGGATATGTTCGTCACGCACGTCGAGACGGACGGTGAGGAGTATATTATTCCAAACCAGCAAATTCTCCGTGACGGCGTTGTCAGAATTCGAGACTGAAACAAACCGACCATTGGCAATCTCACGAAAAGAGAAATATCACGCCTAAGACGGTAATCTCTCGGACTCGACCTATTCTCATGCTGTATACTATATCGTCACTCATCCACCCCAGTTCTTGGGCCGGGGTTGGTGAGGTTGGTAAAGACGCGGTCTTGTCTGACAGACAGTCGAACAGACCGGACTCTCATGTGGTCCGGAGAGTTCGATAAGAGGTTTCTGGTAACGTACGTAGCGCGATTAATTGTACGGCTACTCTGAGCTGGTTCGGGAGTAATCTGACTGTGACACGTCCTTTCGAGAAACAGCGACGCGATATTTTTCTCACGAAAAAACTCTGCCTACGCTCGCGTCAATTCGATGGATTACCCTTCGGTTTCAGTCTCGCTCTGACTACTTGTTGTCGTCGTGGTTGTCGTGTCGTCGTCATTGAGGTCCATGTATTCGTCGTCTTCATCGTCTGCAATTTCAGCTTCGGGGTCAGCGACCTCTTCAAGCTCCTGAAGTTCTTCTTCGACTTGCTGACGACCACGCTTGAACTCACCCATTGCCTGACCCGTCGACCGTGCGAGCTTTGGAATTTTGTTTGCGCCGAACAGCAGAACCGCGATTAGTAGGATGACGACCATTTCCATGCCGCCAGGAACTGGACCAAACAACGGTACGAGTGTACTTGCCATTTCTATCCATACCTTGCCAACTGCCGATTATAGTCTTTTTGCTCTATTTACTGCCCCACGACCTCACCCATCGGCCAGCTCTTGAGACAACAGAATGTATTTAGAGGGTCTGAATAGGGAGAAAAACCCAGAATTTCCGGGATATACAGGCAACTTCGGCCGCCCATACCACACGTTGCAAAGTCATAATTATCTTATTCGGGCGCGCTCAAGCAGCATTATGGTTTCTGACGGCGACGACGCACCAGATTTCACTGCACCGCTTGCCAACGGCGACGTGGAGACATTGACGCTCTCCCAGCGACTTCCGGACGACGCACCTGTCGTCCTTGCTTTCTTCCCCGGTGCATTCACAAGTGTCTGCAGTCACGAGATGAATACATTTGAGGAGCGTCTCGACGGGCTTACCGACCGGGGCGCGACGCTGTTCGGTGTCAGTATCGACACCCCCTTTTCGCTTAATGAGTTCCGCGAGGAACTGGATTTATCTTTTGGGCTTGTGAGCGATACGAACCGCGACCTCGTCCATGCCTACGATGTTGCGACTGACTTCGAGGATATAGGCGTCGAAGATATCGCCGAGCGTGCTGTCTTCGTCATCGACGATTCTGGCACGATTAGCTACGCCTGGGTAGGCGAGAACGCAGGCGTCGAACCCGATTATGACGAGGTTGTGGCCGCCGTCGAAGCAGCGGCCTAACTCAGTGCTACTGCAGGATACTCTGGCTGAATCGAGTAGCCTCCTGCTATCGCTCTTCGAGATGTGCATGCTCGATTTCAAGCGGTCCCGCTACGCTTGATTACCCGTCGGCTCAGATTGCTTTGCAAGCTCTTCGGTGATATCTATGCTGTACTCGGGAATCTCTAACTGGACAGTAATACCGCGGGAAGGCAATTCAACTGCTGGGATGCATGTTTTGTCTGCGGTTTCCCAGAGAGATAGCAGACTCTTGTTGGCCAACAGTCCTCTGCAGTCGGTGTCTCTACACAGGTCTATTTAATCACTCTCTAACTGTCCAACGTCAGCAGACCGATACTGTGCCGATAGGCGAGAACGAGGCGTTTATTTTTCATGCAGTCGAGGCCCACGTATGGAGATCAAATCACGGCATCACCTTCGCTCGGACGCAATCAGCGAGATTGAGGAGGCGCTGGCCGAAAATCTCAGTGTCGAGCTTGACGCCGAAACCGTCGAGAAAGTTGAGCTAACTAGCGACACATGGGATGTGGTCCTCGTCGATGGTGATCCACACGTGCTGTATCTCGACGAGGAACCGTTTCTGACTGTCGACGGTGCAAACGCCTACAACCCGACAAAACACATTGTAACCGTCGATTCAGGTGCAATTCAGTTTGTCTCCGATGGGGCTGACGTGATGCGTCCTGGTATTGTCGAGGCAGGTGACCGAATCGAATCGGGTGATTTTGTCGTTATAAACGAAGAGAATCACGGCAAGTTCCTCGCTGTCGGGAAAGCACTCGTCGACGGTGATGAGATGGCGGGTCAAGAGGGCCGAGTTGTCGACTCAATCCATCACGTCGGCGACGAACTCTACGAATTTTCGGCCTGAGTTGCCGACGCTATTTTACCGCTGGTTACTGTTCGTCGGTGTCTGAGCGATCACAAGCATTTGGTTTACAACCTCAGACAGCGATATCAAGTAGCAGCTTATCGACGAGTATATCCAGCAACTCGAAACGTTCACCCAGAGCCGTGAGTCATCCCGGGATACTGGGTAGGCCAACCCGTGTCTGACGTAAAGCCTAAGAATGCGGGGATACGCTCACTTTACATGGGTCTCATGAGCAAGATCTTCGGGGAAGGTACCGCACGGCAGACCGGTGACTACGTCGAGCTTTCGGCCGACGGGCTGGCTGTCGAGGATGTGTCTCCGAGCACCGAGATTTGTATCGCAAACATTGGCGAGAAGACTGATGTCATTGATATCAAAGATGAAGTGTACGACGGAAATGTGGTTCTCGCGGATATCACACGACACAGTACGAAAGACCGGACAATGGAACACATTACCGACGAGCTCAAACAGGTTGCGAGAGAAGTCGGCGGTGATATCGTCCAGAAAGACGACGACCAGCTTATCATTACTCCGTCCGGAGTCCGCATCAGCCGCGAACGGATCGGCCACTAATAAAGAATAACGGCGTCGTCAGGCAACGTTATCTGGCGTCTCGTCGTCCTCGACATCGCGTTTCATTGACTCGCGCCGTGCTTTGGCGTCACGCCCAGTGGCCGCTTCAAGGAAGTTGTTTTTGACTGCGACTGCGTCTTCTGCGGCATCAAAGTGCCCCTCTTCGATAACTTCCTCTGCTGGCCGCTCTTCGATGTCGAGCGCAATTTTGTCTTTCTTGCTGCCGTATTCGACAGTGCCTGCAGTGACACGTTTGAACACGGGATTTTTGGGGTCCTCGACGACCTGCAAATCGGTGTCGTTGTACGATTCTGTATCGGTAACTGGACCGAAGTATTCGTGAATGAACTCTTCCATATCCTCTACTCGCTCTTCGAGGTACTCTCCCCGTCGCATTTTGTATTCGCGCATGGAAGGAGTATTACTGGGCGATGTTTTTACCTCTATCGGAGCGAGTTAATCCCGCTCGTGTCCGAGTGTGCCTTTGTGACACTCTGGACAGAAGTCACCGGCACGCAGCGACGAGGACTCGACTGACGTCGTGAACTCACACTCGGAACAGAAGAACTCTCCTTCGGGGATTGTGAGTGTTTCGCTACCTGACCCACGGGTCGGACCTTCCGTCTCGGGGTGTGGCTCGATATCTGTTGGTAACTCCCAATCCGGGTCGCCACTTCCTGTCGATTCTTCGGGCCAATCTATGTCTTCTTCGTCACCGTTGTCGTCTTCTGTCGACTCTTCGGGCCAATCTGTGTCATCCTCGTCACTGTTGTGGTCTTCTGTCGATTCTTCGGGCCAATCTGTGTCATCCTCGTCACTGTTGTCGTCTCCTGTCGACTCTTCGGGCCATTCACCCGGCTCACGATCTTCGTCGTCCTCGTCATCACTCTCCTGTTCAAGAATTACTGCATCGTCCTCTTCGGGGTCAATCTCTTCTGAGACTGTCGCTCCCGTTCCCTGAGTGTGTTGAGTAGTATCACCCGTGTCGGTAACTGTCGATTCCTGTCCTGTCTCAGATGGAGACGATGGTGACGCGACATCACTGTTGGCAGTCGGCTCTGGCGATTCGTTATCGTCTTCGATATCGGTACCGACGATATCAGCAGCTGTCTCCAGTGTCGTCACTTCTTTGTTCTCCGAGACAACTCGTGTCTCTTCACACCGTTTGCAGCTTTCTGTCTCTCTGACAGTAATAATGACCTCGTTTCCGTCTTCCTGGCGCTCGCGCTCAACCTCGGAGTCGGCATACTTGTGACCGAAAATGGAGCACTTGTAACTCATTGCCATGAGTTCCCAGCTATGACACATAAGCGTACTGTTTGCCCCAACCGCTCAAAGTATAAGGGCTGTCCTTCCCTACAATAGACTAATGACAGTTAAGCCGGAGTATCGCGACCGCGATGACACTGATGTCGCAGTGTTGGGGACCCTGTCTGACCGGCCTGAGGAAGGGATGACGATATTCGAGCTCAGGGCTGAAGTCGATGCGAACATTGATACTATCGAGACATCACTCGCCCGTCTAAAGCGTGACAATCTCATCGAGGTGAACAAAGAACGTGGACAGACTGTTATTCTTCCACAGTCTCATGTAGTCACCAACGGCACCGACCCCACGGAAGACGATGATGTGGCCGACCGAATCCGCGACTGGTTCCCTTTCTGAGGTGACAAACGGGTGCTCTGGCAAAATCGTGCAACGTAGCGTTTTTGACTCCAAGGCGAGAAGTCCAGCGTATGTTTGGAGGCGGAGGCGGTCTCGACCCGAGTAAGATGCAACAGATGATGAAACAGATGGGTATCGACATCGATGAACTCGATGCTGAGGAGGTTATCATTCGAACCTCTGACGAAGAACTCGTGTTCAGCGATGCTGACGTCCAGCGTATGGATGCTCAGGGACAGGAAACGTACAATATCGTCGGCGAACCGGAGCGCCGTGACCCCGGCTCGACTACTGTGAGTGATGACGGTGCTGACGATAGTAATGATGGCATCCCACAGGACGACATCGAACTCGTTGCCGAGCGGGCTGGCGCGAGTGAGGATGCAGCTCGTGAGGCACTGGAAGCGACAGACGGCGACCTCGCTGCTGCTGTCACTCAGCTAAAGTGAGCGTAGCGTACCTGTTCGTCCGCGAGGACCGAGAGTATCTTCTCTCGCCCGGCGAACGTCTGGAGTCGGATCTGGGAATCCTCGAAGTGCCCGAGGATGTCTCGCCGGGTGATACTGTCGAGACACATCTAGGGACAGCCTTTAGAGTCCGCAAACTCCGTGGTCCGGACCTGTTCAACCACTTCGAACGTACTGGCGCGCCGATGATGCCCCGTGACCTGGGACTTATTATCGGGCACACCGGTATCGCCGGGGGCGACCACGTGCTCGATGCGGGAACTGGGACAGGTGTCCTCTCGGCGTCGATGGCGCGTGCTGGGGCGACAGTCACGACGTATGAAGTTAATTCTGAGTTTGCCGATGTCGCCCGGGAGAACATGGAACTGGCTGGTGTACGTGACAGCGTTGACGTACGGACCGGTGACGTTACCGAAGAGTTGACTGAGTTGCGTGCAAGTGAATCGACTGACGACACCGGAAAGTTCGATGTTGTAACATTAGATACGGCTGATGCACCGACTGTCGTTGCCAACGCTTCGGGCTTACTCGTTGACGGCGGATTTATTGCAGTGTACTCCCCGTTCATCGAAGACACACGCGAGACAGTCGAAGCCGCTCGTGAGGAAGAGCTCGAAGATATCCGAACGTTCGAGACAATACAGCGGCGGATGGATTTCGATGACCGTGGTTCCCGGCCGTCGACAGCCGGTGTCGGCCACACCGGCTATCTGACGTTCGCCCGGAAGCAGTAACTACTGTTTTGAGGTCACTCAGCCGCTGTTGTCAGTCGCGGACGCTCTACCCGTCGCTCGGAGCTCCCGTCGAATCCGACTTCTCGTGCAAACTCCACGATTGCGTCCCGTGCGACGCCCTGTCGCTTAACCACGTCACCCTCGTCAAACGCGTCGTTGACATGGTCCGTCTCAATGAGATAATCGTCCACTGCAAGAGTGTACGTCTGTTCTGAATCGAGCGGCTCACCGCCGACTGTGACCTGCCGTATCTCTCCGCTTTTGTCGTCCCAGATGAGTCGCGCGCCGCTGACGTGCGTGCAGTGGCTCTCCGGATACCCATCATCGTGATAGCCAAAGGGCACAGCAAAGAACGCATCTCGGAGCCGGTGCCCGGGGAGTTCGACTACTGCCAGGTCGTCGTCGTAGGGTGCGAGCCCAACGATATCAGCGACGGTTATCTCTCCTACAAGCGGGTCACCGGAACGGATGCCGCCAGGTGGACTGAGTGCCACGTCGGCACCAGCTTTCCACCGAAGTGCATCGGTGACAAGGTTTCCCAGCCGACTCCCGGCGGTCGTCGCGGCTTCCTCGGTTCGCGGGATTGGTGTCTCGACAGTCGTAACAACTTCGTCGAGTCCGTGCTCGGCACGTTTTGCTTGCAACGTCTCGACAATCTCTTGGTCGACATGGCCGTCGTCAACCTGATGGATAGCCGTCGAGGTGGTCTTATCAAGAACGACTTCAGCGATGTACCGTCCGGCACGACCCGGCCGGACGACGGCTGTCCCAGCAATAACCGACTCGTAAACATCGTGAACATGGCCGCCGAAGATGGCGTCGACATTGGTCTCTTTAGCGATTTGCTCGTCAATACGGCCACAGTGGGAGGTAACAACCACGAAATCAGCGCCGTTCTCTCGGAGTTGCTTGGCCTCTTTTTGGATATGTGAGACAGGATCCTCGAACTCAACGTCTGTTGCGGCTGGATTCATCACTGCTGTTTTGGGATGGGCGACGCCGACGATACCAATACGGTCAGAGCCGGCGTCGACAAGTGTTCTTGGTTGGGTCACGTCACTGGCGAAGCGGCCGCCGTTTTGCTTGGCGTTCGCACAGAGCCACTGCTGGGGCGCGGCCCCGGCTAGCTCACGGGCAGTCTCCGAGCCGAAATCGAAGTCGTGGTTTCCAAACGTGTCGACATCAGGCTGGATTGCCTCGAATACGGGCAGCGAGACTCGACCATTTGTCGCGAGCGAAAGTGCACCGGGTGCAGTGTTGTCACCGCTCCCGATGACAACGGTCTCCTCGTCTGAGAGGGCAGCGAGTGTCCCCACGAGTGCTCCACACTGCTGTGGCTCGTCAAGTGCAGTCTCCATATCCGAATAGTGTAGAAGACGAACAGTCATGTTCGAAACACAGTTGAGCAGCGTGAATCAAGCTAACGAAATTTACACAGCTGTGTCACACTAGTTGACAGCCCGAAGCAACCGGAAGAACTCATCACGGTACGACTCACTCGAACGAGTGAGCGTGTTGTCAGTAGTCTCAAGCGACAGCGATTTCGCCAGACTCGTTTGTGGGTGGCCGCCGGTAACAATTGTTGTTGCCGTTCTGGTTGTCCAGAACGCGACCCAGCAAGCAAGTGGAACTGTGTGGTTGAGGTCTGCCATCTCGATAGCTGCGTCGTATCTCGTTACAGTTGCGCGGTTACCGCCTCCGCCACGCATTCGCTGGCTCCCGTCGCGGCTGATGTCGACTACCCCTCGCTCCCGCAGCCGTTCTGTAAACGTTGACTGGGACTCTGTCCGGAGCATCGGCGCGACCATCGTTGGCGAGACGCCCGGCGGGAGCGGTGGCTGGAAGGTGAGCCGTGTCCCAGCGAAAAACCGGGGAGATATCTCGGTACTATGGCCCGTGACCTCGGCGAGCGCATCTCTAGTCGCTTCGTCCTCATACTGGGCTGTCGCAGTCCGAACCTCTATTGTCGGCAACGAAAACACGGTCTGGACAGTCGTTTCGGTCGCTACCCATCCCCCTGATTCGAGCATCTCTCTTGGCATCGATGGGGGAGATGGGTCAGTTGCCACAGCTTAGTGGTCGTCTTCCCGCCACTTGTGCTCACACTCGGTACAGACGAAAAACCGTGTTTCGCTCTCATCTGCGGCACGAATTTGTTGCATATACCAGTACGCTTTATCATTATCACACTTGGGGCACTGCGCGTTCGTTGTCGGGCGACCCTGGTCTTCGGCGTCACTAATGTCGACGATTTCGCTCTCTTGTTGTCCGGTCGTTGTTACCATTTGTTCTTCGGCTTCCTCGTCGCGACCTTTCTCGTAGCCACAGCTGCCACAGACCCATACACCGTCTTCAGTCTTCATCATCGAACCACATTCGTCACAGAATTCCATGTCAACGAGTATGTCCGTGCGCCAAGTTAAACTACTGGATTCGGCAGGCGGTAGTGTTTAGTTAGTAGCATTGTGCCAGCGGGCGAAGGTTTGTAACCACGTTTCAGCGGTCCCCAGCTCGACATGACCGAAACAGTTTGAAAATGACGGATTCGTCGTTTTACCTCTGTAAAAACACGTTCGACGCTCTTCCGATTTCAATGGCGTTCGTATCTGAAATCGAGCTCGTGTCGTTGCAGTGTTGTTTGGAGCCAGTCTGCATCATCGACGAGAAACACGGCGTTTGCAAGACGTGTCTTGCGAGCCCACGAGAACTGCGAGTAGTTCTCGGGACGTCGTCAACGTCGTGTTTTTCGCGGAGTTCTCGGAGAAAGGTTTCGGTTAATCCGGTTGTGTACGTAGAAAAGAGACGGATCTGGAGAAAGACGTTTGTCTCGGGATCGGCGGCAGCAGACAGCCAGTACTGCTGGTCATTGATGCGAATCACGCTCTCGTCGAGCGCAACCTAATTCGGAGATGGACCGGTGTCTGGCTGTAGATCGGCTTTTGAGCCCAATTGTGAACAGTCGTACGTGCTTGGTCGAGACCAATTATTTAAAGAATAAGAACAGTATTCGAAAGCGACAGTCCAGCAAGAGGCAACTAAATGCTGACCTTCATCAGCAATCGCGGTGTCGCTTCGGGTTCAATAACGGCTAACTCGATCTGGCCGAGAATACCGCTGAGGCTAGCGTTTTCGGGCATAGAAACTCAGAAAACGCGACGCCGTACTCTGTAATCCGGATCTGAACACCGCCAAGCAGGCCGACCCACAGATTCAACAGGCCTGCCCCCCCAGTCGGCGACCGTGACTGACGTACGACACTACCTGAGTGCGCGCCGGACAGTCTCTCCGACCTGCGGACCGGATGGCCGGCTGGCGTTTCTGTCTGATATCACGGGAACGACCCAGGTCTGGACGGTCGACGGCCCGCGCCAGTGGCCCGAGCAACGGACTTTCTACGACGAACGCGTCTCGTTCGTCTCGTGGTCCCCTGCGGGCGACAGAATTGCCTTCGGGAAGGACAGCGGTGCGGACGAACACGATCAGCTGTTCGCCCTCGACCCCAAGACCGGCGACATCGAACAGCTGACTGAGCGCCCCGACGCCATCCACGCCTGGGGCGGCTGGGGTCCCAATGGAGACCGCATCGCGTTCGCGGCCAACCGCCGTGAGCAATCGAACTTCGACGTCTACGTGATAGACCTCACCGACGGTGAGGTTTCGCTCGTCTCCGAGGGAGATGGCTGGCTCGATGTCACTGGCTGGAGCCCGTCCGGGGACCGCCTGCTCGTTCGCGATTCTCATTCGAGTTCCGACGAAGACCTCTCTGTCGTTGACGTAGAAACTGGCGAACAACGGCACGTCACGCCACATGATGGCGACGTGCGCTATCGAAATCCCACGTTCGGACCGGACGGTGAAGCAATCTACTGTGCCAGCGATGCCAACGCTGACACGAAAGAACTGTTGCGTATCGACCTCGGTACCCTCGACGAGGAGACTGTCGAATCCGGTGACGAGTGGAGCATCGAGCAGTTCGAACTCGACACAGACACCCGCCGCATCGCTCTGACACGAAACGTCGACGGCTACGCCGACTGTCACGTCGGTCGGCTCGCCGCGGCGACGGAAGTTGCGACAACGAGTGTTGATATTCCTCCCGGCGACTTCGACGATGGGGTCGTTCACGTGCTGACGTTTGGCCCCGACGGAACTCGACTCGCTCTCATCGTCTCGTCGACCGACCTGAATCATTCTCTCTTCGTCGTCGAACCAGGTAACGTCGACGACTACGGCGTTCCGAGGACGGAGCGGTGGACGACGCCATCGACCGGAGGGCTTCGGCTGTCCGAACTCGCCACGCCCGACCTCGTCCGCTACGAATCCTTCGACGGACAGGAGATACCCGCCTACGTCACCCTCCCCGAGCGTGCAGAACCGGGCAAGACTGCACCGGTCATCGTCGACATCCACGGCGGTCCCCACCATCAGCGCCGCCCGTGGTTTCGCCCGATTCGACAGTACTTCCTCGACCAGGGGTACGCGGTCTTCGAACCGAACGTCCGTGGGTCCTCTGGCTACGGTCGCGAGTACGCCGCGCTGGACGATGTGGAAAACCGGATGGACTCCGTGCGAGACATCCGTGCTGGGGTGGAGTGGCTCGCCGACCACCCTGCTATCGACGCCGACGCGGCTGTCGCCTACGGCCGCTCATACGGCGGGTTCATGGTACTGTCAGCAATCACTGAATACCCCGACCTCTGGACTGCCGCTGTCGATTTCGTCGGTATCGCAAACTGGGTAACGTTCCTCGAAAACACCGGCGACTGGCGGCGCTCACACCGAGAGGCCGAGTACGGCTCACTCACCGAGGACCGCGAGTTACTCGAAGAAATTAGCCCAATTCACTCTGTCGAGGAGATAGAGTGTCCACTGTTTATCCAGCACGGGGAAAACGACCCCCGCGTCCCGGTCGACGAAGCGCGACAGATTGCCTCGGCGCTGGAAGCTCGTGACGTTCCTGTAGAGACCTGTTTCTTCGAGGATGAAGGTCACCACACGACGAAACTCGAAAACCGAATCGAACAGTTCGAACGTATCGGTTCGTTCCTCGACGAACACGTAGACCCCTGACGCCCGGCGGAGGTCAGAAATCCGGCAGGTCATCAGGCGCGTCGTAGTCACCCTCCCAGTCGATATACTCGTCTTTGAGCACGTCACAAACAACCTGTCCGAGCTCTGTGATGCCGGCGTTAATACCTGAAACAGTCCCCCAGGAATCGATGTCTGGGTGGTACTCGCGTTCTTTCCAGTCTTCGGGAATTCCTGGCGCGTGGTAGCCGACGCGCTCAGCGAACGAATCCCAGAAGAAGTCGAACTGCTGTATCATCTCTAAATCCATGATAATCTGAAACCCCTTTTCGCTGAGGTCTGCGTCCTTAGACCATTGGGCGAATGCTTCTTCCCATGCGCCCTCCCTGAGAAACTCCTCTAACTCATTGCGTCGATAATCTGTCTCACCGACAATTTCGGCGTCCTCGTACTCGTTTGGATCGACTTCCTCTAGCTCGGGAGGGTCGGGGGTTTCGACGTGCAGTCCCATATTTGGTTGTTGACGGCCACGAGGATAAGTCTGTCAGATGGTAACTGCAATTAATTGGGGCTGGGAAAGCGAGTGATTCCGGCTACCGGTCAGGTGTCAACCGCCCCTCGACGTCGATGAAATATAGGTGGTCTGGGAGCCTCATGCTACTGTTCGACAGTAAAACGCTCGTTTATCTCTTCGATGATTTTATCATCTACTCTTGAATAGACAGAAATATGAAAAGACGCGACGTACTGCGCTGGACCGGCATGGCCAGTGCCCTGGCAGTTGCAGGATGTATCTCTGATGACGACGGGACTGACGACACGAGCGGAGAGGGCGATGGGTCCACACCGACAGCCGAACCGACTTCGACACCTGAACCGACTTCGACACCTGAACCGACTTCGACAACTGAATCGAGCGACGATGAGGGAACTGGTGAAGAAGAGTCTGGAGGGGAAAACGGCGCTTCCGGAGAGTTCGATTACACTGACCCAGTCGAGACTGTCAAGGCCTTCGTCACTGCCTGGCAGGACGGGAATATCGAGACGATGAATTTCCTCGCTGCCGAAGACGGCAACTTCGGACAGGTGCAGGAGGCTGATGTCGAGGAGGTTAGCTCACAGGCACCGACCATCGAGGAGGTGGAAACTGTCGACGAGGGAGAAGAATCCGCCTCGGTCGAGGCGCTGTTAGTGCTTCCGGACGCTGAGGTACCCCGTTCTGGTACGTTCGAACTTGTCGCTGTCGACGGCGAGTGGCGCATCCATGACCTCCTGCCGACCGGACAGAAAATCGCTCCGTCTGTCAACTTCGATCCAGACGTGGACGACGGAACCATGACCCTCACACACACCGATGGCGACGCCGTGCCCGCAGACGAACTGTTCGTCCGTGGTAAGGGACTCGACCGGACCGGTGTGTGGTACGAACTCTCCGACGAACTCGGAGAGAACGATGACGTGAAGGCTGGTCACAGCCTCACAATCGCTGTCGAAAACGAGTACACCGTCAGCGTCGTCTGGGATAACGGCGAGTACTCGGCCACACTCTCGTCTGCAGGCGGTGCCAGCGCCAGCGAGTCAGCGGGTGAGTCTCCTGTCGAAAACTATCTCGCAGACGCCAACAACTACGACGGGACAGTCGAGGATTTCACCGGTCAGGACTCCGTCACTATCGAGACCGGTGTCGACGAACCAGACTACGCGTACGACCCGCCAGCTATCCGTATCGACCAGGGCACCGAAGTGACCTGGCAGTGGGTCGGTGGCGGTGCACATTCCGTGACCCACGAGGACGGCGAGTTCGACAGCGAAATCCTCGACAGCGAGGGAGCTGAGTTCAGTCACACGTTCGACGAGAGCGGGACGTATCTCTACTACTGTAAGCCACACAAGGCCCTCGGCATGAAAGGCGCTGTCGTCGTCGAATAAAACTGTTTTCTCGACTTTTCAATGGGCTACGCTTCGGCCAGCCGTTCGAGCCGTTCGAGCGAATCGGCATCGGCCGGTGATTTGTCCTCACGGACTCCCAGAAAACGCGGAAACCGAAGCGCGTAGCCTGCGGAGTACGTCGGCGACTCCTGGATTTCCTCGTATCCAACCTCGAAGACGACAGCCGGCTCGATGTCCACGTCGGCACCGTCCTCGGTCAGGATGTACTCGGTCAGCCGCTCGGTCAAGGAATCGAGTTCCTCGTCAGTGATTCCGGTGGCGACCTTGCCCACGGTCGCGTACCCGTCGCCGTCCCGAACGGAGAGTTCGAAGCTCCCGAGCAGGTTCGCACGGCGGCCCTCGCCCCACTCGGCTCCGGTTACCACGCAGTCGATGGTCTCCACGTCGGGTTTCCGTTTCAACCAGTTCTGGCCACGGTTGCCTGGCGTGTACCCGGATTCGGGATTTTTGAGCATGATTCCTTCGTGGCCGGCTTCCAGCGACTCGGCCTCGATGTCGGCAATCTTGTCGGGGTCGTCGGTCGTCCAGAGCTGTGAGACTTCGATGTGGTCGCTTGGGTCAACGACCGCTGTCAGGCGGTCGTGGCGGTCCACAAGCGGCTCATCGAGCAGATCGTCCCCGTCAGCGTGGAAGCAATCGAAGGCGTGAAAGCGCACCTCGACGTTCTCACGTGCTCGGGCGACGTCGTGCTTCCGGCGAAACCGCCGCAACACCTCCTGGAACGGACGCGGGTCGCCGTCCTCGCCGATGGCGACGACCTCCCCGTCGAGAATCGCGGGTGCCTGGAGACTCGCGTCGATACCCGAAACGACCTCTGGGAGCGGGTTGGTTACGTCCTCCATGTTCCGGGAATAGAGTGAGACTGTGTCGCCGTCGTAGTGTGCCTGGACGCGTGCTCCGTCGTACTTCCGCTCGACGGCAACGGTATCCCAATCCTGAACGGCGTCGGTTACCGCCCCACTCTGGGCGAGCATCGCTTGTACTGGCCGCCCGATTTCTAACTGGATGGTTCCGAGTCCGTCTTCGCCGTCGCTGCGGGCGACTTCTGCGACCAGTCCGTAGTCATTCGATACTTGGAGTGCAGACTCGACAGCGTCAACCGGAACGTCGAACGCACTGGCGATAGCATCCCTGATGGCCCCCTCCCCGACGCCGATGCGCATCTCCGAGAGAACAAGCCTGACGAGATACCGGGCCTCCTCCGGTTCAGCGCGGTTGAACAGGTCGAAGAGAATGTCCCGTTTGGTTTCCTGGCTCCCCTCGCCTGTCGCGCCAGCCAGCGTTTCGAGACTGTCGCGTACCTCGTTTACCGTGAGCGTCTCAGGCCCACCCCCGCCGAACGCCCCCAGTCCCTGCTGACCTCCGAGGTCGTAGCTCTCTGCCACCTGCCCAATGTCTCCCTCGCTAGCGACACGCTCCTCGACGTCGCTCGCTGTGACGTTGTGGCCTGCGGCACGGGCGAGTGCCTCGTAGCACAGTCTGGGACCGACGTCAAGTTTGGTAGATTCGTGAGCCGGGAAAACCCGCCCCAGCAGAAACCGGACGACGACGGAGAGTTCATCCTCAGCCTCGGCGAGCAACTCGGCGACACGTTCACATCGTTCGATATCCGCGTCGATAGACTCGATAGTTCCGACGTGGTCAGCGAATACGACGAACTCCATGAATCGTGTTGGTGAGCGGGTCGAAAAAATACCGGTGGTCGCCCCTCGGGATGTGGGGATATCACAGGCCGAAAGCAGAGTGGAAACGCTCAGGTGTGCCCAAGACAAACGACTTCCAAATGAAACAGGTCGTGGTTCCAGTCAGATATCCCCTGACCGACCACTCTCGTGCGACGCTCGCCGAAGCAATTGAGGTTGCCAAGAGCGAGGATGCCTCCCTAACGGTTCTCCACGTTAACCTCTATCAGCAAAACCGACAGGTGACACGCCGAGACCTCAAAACAAGCGTCGAGGCCGAGTTTGGCGTGCTTCCAAACGTACGGTATACCATCCGAAGCGGACTGCTTGTCGAGGAATCAATTCTCGAAGAGATTGCAGCCGACGAGGCTGATATCGTCGTCATCGGCAAAAAACAGGCGAGCAGATGGCGCAAGATGATACGACGGCTCGCTGATGACCCTGATATCGAGCAGTTCCTCCGTGGCAAACTGGACTGTCAGCTTATTACTGTCACGCCAAACGCCTAATTGGTGCTTCTCTGCTGAGTTCTTGTCGGAGTATCCTCGACGGGGTACCCATCCGATATAGCCCTCTTTTAGTTATCCGAGAGTTCCTCGTTGGAATGAGAGGAATCGCCGCGGATGTCCCGTTTGGTCTCGCTTGCATTCATCCCGGCAGCGTTATCTACCGAAAACTGGACCTCGCCGCTGGTGTCGTCAAAGATAATCTGTGAGTGTGGGTAGGCGATTTCGATGTCTTCGCCGTCGAATGCCTCCCAGATATTTGTTCGCACCTCGGAGCTGAGTGCTTGGATTCGGTATGGCTCTTGTGTCCAATAGCGAAGACGGAGTTTGATACCACTATCGGCGAAGTCGTTGATAAGACAGTCTGGAGCCGCAGGATACCGTGCGCCGCCGATACGGATGCCCGGCCCACCTGAGATAACACCATCGACGGCTCTTGCACTCCGCTCAATTTTATCACGTGCTTTGGCGAGCTCACTCTCGTACGTTATTAGCACGTCGAGCCGGAGCCGAACGCGGGTATCCTCCGCTGAATAGTTAGTGACATCTCGTGAGCGCATTTCGCCGTTTGGCACGACCAGAAACGTGTTATCAAGGGTAAATATCTTGGTATATCTAAGCGTAATATCTTCGACGAAGCCGCGTCTATTCTCTGCATCGAACGCTATCATATCGCCAATTTCGTAGGGTTGGTCGGCAAGCAAAAAGACGCCGCTGACGATGCTGCCGACAATCGGAGCGAGAATCACACCGACGACTGCTGAGAAGACAGTGACCGACAGCGCGATGCTTCCAAGATCAAGTCCAAATATGCGGAGAATAGTCAGCAGCGCAAAAATATAGACACCACTCCGGATCGCCCCGAGTGCAACCCGAGTCAGGCTCGGGCGCTCAAAGTACTGCGCAATCCGGCGACCAATCAAGTTAACAATGACCTGGGCGACACCCCACGCGAGGACAAGGACAAGGATAGCGGAGACGACTTCGAGACTCCAGATTGGGACACCATCGGGGACAATACCTGGTGGGAACACACCTGCCATAGAACTCCGGTAGAATTCGGTCCAAGAATCGGGGACAATACCTAGTCGGAACACACCTGTCTTGTTACCGATTGCAGTGTCGTTTGCCTGCGTGAGCAGGCTAGTCCCCAGGACCGAGTACATGTTCACCACTCTCCCGGTCACGAAAAAAGCGTTGTGACCTGTCTGTTGTTAGATATCATGCAAGAAACGTGGCGTTCAAGGGGGATGGTGAGCTATCCACCGCACATGACCGAATCCGATAGCGAACTGACGGTGCCAATTCTCTGTGAGGACTGTGGAACCGAGACGCAACTTCGACTCTCCGAGGTGGCCGAAACAGTTGAAGGGCACAATAACAAACAACATGATGGCAAAGAGGTAGCACAGGTTGATCCCGCTATCGCCGACGAACTGGCCAACCTTGTTGCCGAGGACCTCGATTTGTTGTAACTGTCATTGGTCGTTCCTGATACGTACCCGTCCTGTTTCACTCGTTACTGACAGGTCGAACCCGAACGTCTCTAACAGTGCCAAACTTGTCTCGATGTGGGCTGTCTGCTCTGGCACTGTAAGTTCCCCACCACCAAGAGCAAGGAAGACCAGCAGTTGGTCGCCAAGGTAACGGTCGACAGCGGCCGACCCTTCGTTGAAAGCAACTGCGTTGGAGACAGCTTCGGTCGCTACTGACCCCGCAGACGTTTCTGGCTCGCCAAGCGCAGCAAAGCCTGCCCTGCTGTTTTCGTAGCGAAGCTCGATTGTCAGAGCTGAGCCGGTTGAATCGGCTGCAGTCGACAGTATTTCTTTGTCCAGAATGTCAATACCAGCAGCCTCAAGTTGCTTTGTTGTGGCTCCGGCTTGTCGTCGAGCAACGTCGTCCGCTTCGAGGTCCAGTGACGCTTGTGAGTAGAGGCGAGCACCCTGCAACGCTCCGCGCTCTCCAAGCGAGAGCGGCGATAACGACGAGGGATTAATCGTGAGTGTCGCCATGCCACCACCAGCTGGGTAGAAGCCGGTTCTGTGGCGCTCGACCGAAGCAGCAATGCCTGCCTCCCGACACAGTGGGAGCTTGACTCTCTGGTACGCAGACAACGGTGGCGACCACTTGACAGCAGTGCCACCGCTGACTGTTAGCGAGAGTGACTCTTCGAGTGCAATGGCAAGCGGAAGCACAGTGTCGAAAATTAGTGTAACACTCCCTGCTGTTCCCACAGCAGCCTCGAACTCACCGCCCTCTGGGGTTGCTGGTCGAAAGACAATCTCATCAGAGCCACGTTCCACACCGTCAACGGTTGCATCACAGATATCAGCCAACACCTCAATCGCAGTCAGATGCTGGGGCTTGAGGCCGGTTTCTGGGCGTGAGCCACGGATATTGGTTACTGTAACAGACCGGTCTGTAACCGCCGCAAGCGAGAGACTCGACCGAAGAAGTTGGCCACCGCCTGCATCGCCGTCGACTTCAAGCATAATGTACCGTCTGTGTGCCCCCATAAAATCAGTACCGAGTGACCGTAACCACAGTATCGATGCGCTACCTCCGTTCGTGGTATGGAACCTTTTGACGTAACGTTTCGCGAGGGAAAAACGAGCTGGACACTCCGGCACTGTCGAACAAAAGGCTTCAGTAGCAAACACTCTCTTTTCACCCGGTTTCTCCTCCGTTTAACTTGGATTCCCCATGTTTGTGCGAAACACAGCTATCTACGACGGAGGCTGTTGACATGGGTGTTCTGCCCACTCAACGTAGACTCTCTTGAGAGGGATGGCAACGCTTAGGGCGGGTGCGGACCCACTCCTCGATATGAACTCTGATCCGTTAGCGAACCTTCAGGACCGACTCCAGAAGGAAGCGTCTGCCGATAACTCACCCGCTGAAACCCCTGAAGTGGGGATAATTATGGGGTCAGATTCCGACCTCGACGTAATGATGGGCTCGGAAACGGGGCGGCCTGGGGCATACGACGCCCTGACTGACCTAGGATTTGCCGAACAGACCGACTACGACGACCCGCCGGAGGCCCGATTCACCTTCGAGACGTACGTCGTCTCGGCTCACCGGACGCCGGAGCTCATGTACACCTACGCCGAGACGGCCGAAGACCGCGGACTGGATGTCATTATTGCCGGGGCCGGTGGCAAGAGTGCAGACCTGCCAAACATGACCGCCTCGATTGCCTATCCCTTACCGGTTATTGGTGTTCCAGTTCAGGAGAAATCAGTCGCGTCGGTTATTGGGATGCCACAGGGCGCGCCACTCGTCGCTGTCGACGCCGGGAAGTCGTTTAATGCGGCACTTTCGGCCGTGCAGATGCTTTCGCGCCAGCACGAGGAACTCCGTAATGCTCTTGAAGAGTACCACGACGGGCTCCAGGAGTCAGTTGCACATGTTTCCGAGGACCTGCACTCGATGGGCGTAGAATCATTCAACGACCGACAAGACGAATAGCCCGGTATCTGTGCGCCACAGTCTCCCAGCGACACACATTGCTGAACCATGCCGAACAAGGCAGGATAGAGGCGTCACACGAACAATCAACCCTTATATGCTCAGGATTCGAACCAAACGATGACTAGCAATGAGTGACTGGATAGCCATCGGGGCACTCGCGTTTGTCGCGATACTCATCCCGCTGACGATGATGTTTGTATCGTGGCTGCTACGCCCGAGTGTTCCCGAACAGGGAAAGCGCGCTACCTACGAGAGTGGGGAGGTTCCCGTGGGAAGCAGCCGGGCCATTAAATTCAACATACAATACTATATGGTCGCACTGCTGTTCGTCGTCTTCGACGTCGAGACGGTGTTTATCATCCCGTGGACCGTCATCTACGAGGAGGCCGTTGGTGAACTTGGTTTCGTTGAGGCCTTTGCACCGATGGCACTGTTTATCGGGATTCTCCTTTTCGGTCTCGCGTGGGCGTGGCGAAACGGTGCAGTGAGCTGGGTCCGCAGTCCGCGGGCCAACAGCCAGCGGGTGGACTAACCATGAGCAAAGAACAGGAACTACACGACACGCTGGAACAGGCACAGACTACACAGGAAGCTCGTATGGGGTCAGCCACCGACGAGCGGTTTAATTCGCGGCTCCGGCAGGCGTTCGGGTCAAGCCCGTTTATTCTCACCAAACTCGATAAGTTCATGAACTGGGTGAGGGGCAATTCGATGTTCATTCTCCTCTTTGGAATCGCCTGCTGTAGCATCGAAATGATGCACACCTATGCCGCAAAGCACGACCTCGACCGCTTCGGTGCAGGTGTGCCCCGAGCATCACCCCGCCAAGCCGATGTTATTATCGTCCCCGGAACGATTGTTTCCAAGTTTGGACCGCGTCTCAAGCGGGTCTACGACCAGATGCCGGAACCCAAGTTCGTCGTCTCCATGGGGTCGTGTACCGTCTCCGGCGGACCGTTCCAAGAAGGGTACAACGTCATCAAAGGCGCAGAAGAGATTATTCCGTGTGATATCCACGTTCCGGGCTGTCCGCCTCGTCCCGAAGCACTTGTTTATGGTGTTCTCAAGCTCCAAGAGCAGATTCGGAACGGTGAGAGTGCGCCCGTAACGGTCAAACCCTACGAACTCGAACAGTTCGGTGACTTGGAACCCGACGAACTCGTCAAGGAGTTGGCCACCGAAATCAACGAGGATGACCTCGTCATGCGCTACAACTGGGTTGACTCGCCATGAGCCTAGAACAACCACAACGCCCCGACGTTGGCGTCACTCCCGATGGGGAACTCAACTACGACGAGTTGGCCGAGTTGCTCGATGGGCACGTTATCGACCGCGAGCAACACGAAAACGCCGAAGGGTTCGTCATCCGGCCTGACGAGGTGTCCACGGTTCTCCAGACGCTCAAACAGGAGGCTGGCTTTGACCATCTCTCGCTGGTTACGTCACAGGAGTATCAGGACCGATACGAGTCGATTTATCACCTCAAAAAGTACAAGGACCCGACACAAGAACTGTCACTTGTCGTCCCAACGACCCGTGACGACCCTGTTAGCCAAAGCGCTGCATCGGTGTTTGATACGGCAGACTGGCACGAACGGGAGGCCTACGACCTCGTTGGAATCGAGTACGAGGACCACCCGGACCTGCGTCGGATTCTCCTGCCAGAAACGTGGCAAGGTCATCCCCTCTCGAAGGATTATAACCAGGACCAGCCACAGATTGTTCCGCTCCGAGAACACGCCGACCCGATGGAACACCGGACAGAAGTGCCCGAGGAACAGGACACGATGTTCATTAACATTGGGCCACACCATCCGGCAACCCACGGTGTCTTGCACCTCAAGACCGTACTTGACGGTGAACAGGTCGTCGATGTGGACCCAGATGTCGGGTATCTACACCGCTGTGAGGAGCAGATGTGTCAGCAGTCGACCTACCGTCACCAGATTATGCCCTACCCAGACAGGTGGGACTACATCTCGGCAGGAATGCTCAACGAATGGTCGTACGCACGCGCTGCCGAGGACCTCGCAGATGTTGACGTTCCTGACTACGCCCAGATTATCCGGACGATGTCTGCGGAGATGAGCCGAATTGCCGCTCACCTACTTGCTGTGGGGACCTTCGCACTCGACATCTACGGCGACTTCACGGCGATTTTCATGTACGCCATCACCGACCGCGAGAAGGTCCAAAACCTGTTGGAAGACCTCTCGGGGCAGCGGTTGATGTTCAACTACTTCCGGCTTGGCGGGGTCGCCTGGGACCTGCCGGAACCGCGTGCAGAGTTCTTCGAGAACGTCCGGAGCTTCTGTGAGTACATCCCAGAACGCCTCGAAGAGTATCACAATCTGCTCACGAGCAACGAGCTGTTCCAGAGCCGAGTTATTGACACGGGAGTTCTCCCGACCGATGTGGCCAAGGATTACGGTGCAACAGGACCAGTCGCTCGTGGTTCAGGTGTCGATTATGACCTCCGACGCGACGACCCCTACGGCTACTACGATGAACTAGAGTTCGATGTCATCACTGATGATGGCTGTGATAACTTCTCACGTGCGTACGTCCGTCTTGAGGAGATGCGCCAGTCTGCGCGTATTATCGAGCAGTGTGTCGACTTGCTCGAAGACTGGCCCGAAGACGAACGTGATATTCAGGCGAATGTCCCACGAACCCTCAAACCAGAACCGGATACTGAAGTCTACCGTGCTGTCGAGGGGGCAAAAGGCGAGCTTGGTATCTACATTCGGTCCGACGGCACCGACAAGCCCGCTCGGTTCAAGATACGAAGCCCCTCGTACTGCAACCTTCAGACGCTCGAAGTGATGGCTGAGGGTGAATACGTGCCAGATATGGTCGCCGCACTTGGAAGCCTCGATATCGTACTTGGGGAGGTAGACCGGTAATGACACTGCTCCCTCAAAAGATTGCCGACGTGATTGGTATCGACAGCGTCTTTGTCGATATCTTCGCGGCTATCATTGGTGCTGGCCTCGTTGGGACGCTTATCCTTATTCAGTCTGCACTCGCTGGCCCATGGGCAAAACGAAAGATTACCGCGGCATTTACTGACCGGATTTCAGTCAACAAATTCGGCCCGCTTGGTGTTGGAATCATCATTCCTGACGCAGTCAGGCTTATCTCCAAAGAACTCATCGTCCCCGAAGGCGTCGACCGACCGGCGTGGGATATCGCTCCAATTATTCTCGCGTCATCTGCGTTGCTCGGGTTTGCTGTCATCCCGATGGGAAGCCTTGGGCCGGTCAACTTCCAGCTTGCTGACCCCGAAGTTGGACTTGTGTTCGTCTTTGCTGTTGCCTCCATTGCATCGATTGCACTCGTTATGGCGGGCTATGCGTCGAACAACAAGTATTCGTTCCTTGGTGGGCTTCGTGCGGTGGCACAGAACTTGGCGTACGAGATTCCGCTCATTGTTGTCGGTATCTCGGTAGTCCTCTTTTCTGGGTCCTTACGGACCAGTGAGATTGTCGCTGCACAGCAGGAGACGCTCTTTGAACTTGGACCGTTAGCGATTCCGTCATGGTTCGCTATCCTCAATCCGTTCGCGTTCTTCCTGTTTCTTGTCGCAAATATGGCCGAAGTCGGGCGAAATCCGTTCGACATTCCCGAAGCCCCGACGGAGATCGTCGCGGGCCACCAGACGGAGTATTCGTCGGTTTATTTCGTCTTGCTCTATCTCGGTGAGTTCGTTCACATCTTCCTTGGCGGTGCTATCGTAGCGACCGTCTTCCTTGGTGGGCCAGCTGGACCTGTCTTGCCGGGGCTGGTGTGGTTCCTCATCAAGATTTGGGCGATGTTCCTGTTGACCCAGTGGCTCCGTTCGGCGGTGCCCCGGGTCCGTATTGACCAACTTATTGAGATTGGTTGGAAAGGACTGCTCGTATTGGCGTTTTTCAACCTGTTCCTGACTGCCGGTCTTGTCGGGGTGTTTGCCGCATGAATCGTACCACAACCACAAGCAACAATCGAGGTGAGACACGATGCTAGGAATCCTCAAAGGCATGGCAACGACGATGAAACACGCGCTTGACGGCGAAACATTCACTGTGAAGTACCCAGAAGAGGAGCCAGAGGTTTCTCCCCGGTTCCGTGGCGTTCACAAGTTCAGTCAAGAACGTTGTATCTGGTGTCGTCAGTGCGAAAATGTGTGTCCAAACGACACGATACAGATTGTGATGGATGACAAGCGCAACGGCGAACAGTACAACCTCCATATCGGGCAGTGTATTTACTGCCGGCTGTGTGAGGAAGTCTGCCCGGTTGACGCTATTCTCTTGACCCAGAACTTCGAGTTTGTCGGCGACACCAAAGACGAACTCGCCTACAACAAAGAACAACTCAAGAACGTTCCGTGGTACAAGGATATTGACCCATTGGAATCACGTGAACCAGACCGGAGTGCATGGGTTGGTGAAGGCGACGGCGAAGTCGACTATCAGTAATTCGCGTCTGGTCACTCCTGTTTTCGTCGTTGTTAGCTGACAGTTACTTTCGCCCTCGGCAGACAAACGTCTCGCTCCGGCTCACAGCATGGTCAACGCTGAACCCTGCTTCAGTGAGTGCAGAGACAGCGTGACTGAGGCTGTGGCGTTCGCCACTCGGTGGACCAGCTTCACCCGGACCATTCACACTCCAATCAACAGTTACGAGCTGCCCGCCCGGCTTAAGTACACGAGCGAGTTCAGCCATACTCTCGGTACCGGAGAATTCGTGGTAGGTCATCGTCGAAAACGCTGCATCTAGTGTCTCGTCTTCCAGTGGAAGGTCTTCGATGGAGGCGTTTACCGGCTTTACGTTTGCTGGCCGCCCCTTCTGTTCGTAATACTCGTGCATCTCAGACTGGACATCGACTGCGTAGACCAGTTCTACGTGAGGAGCGACAATATCAGTATAGAATCCCGTTCCGCTGCCGAGGTCGGCGACTGTTGTTGCCTCGTGTGGAGCGACGAGCGTGAGTAGCTCTTCGCGTGAACACCACTGATATCGGTCTGTGTCTTCGAGGCGGTCGGCACTGTCCGCATCAAACGTGTGAAATCCCATATCCAGTTAACGTGGGGCTGGTGTAAAGTCTCTCCGGCAGTCTTGATAGTCGCTTGTGTTAAAACGTGATACCACACTGTCGGATTGTTGATCACGAGACGGGCAAGAGGAACATCACGTTTACCCGCCCGACAGCGTCGAAATCCCGCAGCTGGTACACCAGTTCTCGAATCCGTTTTGCGGGTCCTGTACAGAAGACTGTCTCCAGACACCAGTCTCCGTGATGCATGTGCTGTGTCGTCCCGATTACGTCCTCAAAGGTATGTTGGACCGTATGTAGCTCCTCAATAACAAGCGTATGCTCGTAATCGAAGGCAACCGCTGCGACGGTTTCGCCCTCGATTTCCTCTAGTCGGTTGTGGCGCTCGATGTACTCTTGCATTGCTTCACGGACGGCTCGGGACCGCGATTCGAGCCCTTCCTCGTTCCAGGTCTCGTCGAACGAGTCGAGTACTTCTTGGGGGACGTTGAGGCTTGTTCGCATACGTCCTCTTGGATGGCGGGGAACTTAGGACTCCGTTATTACGATATCGCGCACCCGAAATAAGAGAACGCAGTTAAGGGGTCGTCTGCGAGTTGGAGGTGATGGCTGTCTCTCGCTGGCTCCAGTCAGCGCCTAGCCCGGTTCTCCGGTACTATCTCTATAAATCGACGAAGGCTGTCGAGTTTTACCGGCCAATAATGTATCTCTTCTTTCTGGCACAAGGCCTAACATTCACACAGATTGCTGTCCTCGAAGTGCTCTACAACGTGACGACGCTGGTTGGAGAAATACCGACGGGCTATATTGGGGACCGTATCGGCCGTCGGAACAGTCTCCTCATTGGGACAGTCTTGATTTCTCTCACACTGTTTGGGATCGGTCTCGCGGAGTCTTTTCCGATGTTAGCAGTACTCTATATCTGCTGGTCTGCGGGCTATAATTTCCGATCAGGGAGCGAGGATGCTTGGCTGTACGATACGTTAACCGATGATCTCTCCGAAGACGAGTTCGCCAGTGTCCGTGGCCGAGGAGAGGCCGCATCGCTTGCTGTCGGTGCTGGTGCTGCAATTACTGGCGGATATCTTGGAAGTCTTAATCTCTCGTACCCATGGTTTGTCGCCGCTGTTGTCACAGGAATTGGAGCGCTTGTGTTGGGGACGATGGACGAACCAGCGACGTACAAAGAAAGTGATACCGAGCAGCTACGCTTCGAGAAGACTGTTGTTATCGTTCGAGATGCACTGTCACAACGAAATATACGCGCATTTATTCTGTACTACTATGTCCTGTACGCTGCTGTTGCGTATCTGGTCTTTGTGTTTCTCCAGCCAATTTTTGAGACAGTTGTTGTCGATGCCGGCATTTCGCCCGACCGTATTGAGTCTCTGCTCGGGTGGTTCTATGCGGCGTACAGCCTTGTTGGCTCCGTGATGAGTTACTTTACTGGCGCTATCAAGACGCATCTGGGTATCCAGACGTGGTTTCTTGTCTTGCCGTTCGTTTTGGGCGG
Source organism: Halovenus rubra (assembly GCF_026586665.1). Classification (GTDB taxonomy): domain Archaea; phylum Halobacteriota; class Halobacteria; order Halobacteriales; family Haloarculaceae; genus Halovenus; species Halovenus rubra. The sequence continues at coordinate 146,422 of NZ_JAODIY010000013.1, read as the reverse complement.
GGCACTTGTTGGGATGTACTTTGTCCCGCTCTTAGCTCTCCCGACATTCCTTGTCGCTCGCGGACTGTCAGATGTCACTCGGTCGTTTGCCGGTCAGTACGTTAACGCTCGGATTGGCTCGCTGGGTCGTGCAACGGTGTTGAGCGCGATGGCAATGGTCAGCGGACTTGCTGTTATCCCGTTTCAACTCGGCAGCGGCGTCATCTCAGATTATGTCTCCCCGCTGTTTGCCTTGGCCGTCTCTGGTGTTGCACTTGTCGCTGGCTCAATAGTAATTTTTCTCTGGGAAACTCCGGTTGTAGAAACCGACGATTAACGAAAGCTGTTACGGCACAGTCTCTATTCTACCATCAAAAAGCCGGGACAATCATACCGATGGGAGCCACACGTGGGTGTAGCGGCGAATATGCCGCGTACGTGGTATGAGTTTACCCGGTCTACAGTTGGCTTACTCTGCTGTTGGTATCACTTCAGTCGACTCTCGTTCGAACGCTACTTCGTGGATTTCGAGTTCCGGATGAGCGTTCATCATGTCAGAGAGGCTGTCGCCTTCATGTGCCTCCGCGAAGTCTTCACTGTTTACCCATGCGTCAAAATCGTCGCGCGACCGCCAGAACGTCAGTGAGACATGCGTATCAGCTTTCTCCGGTGTCAGAACCTTGAATCCACGAAACCCTTCATGCTCGGTAAGATGATCACTGGTCTCTTTGAACTGTTCGACAAACGCAGCACTGTGCTCGTCGTCGACATCGAATCTGTTAGCAACTACAATCATGCCGCGTTTGGGATAACACGCTACCTGTGGTTATATTTTTTGGCGGGCCTAAAACAAAATTCTTAACAGGGTTTGATTTTTAGGCATACCTAAATATGGATGGTGATGAGAGAGGCGTGTCTCGAAGTACCAATAGCACACGACGTACATTCCTTGCCAGTGGCACCATTGCGATGGCCGCGATAGCTGGTTGTCTCAGTAATTCTGATGAGGGTGACCAGGAGACGGTTGAGCCAACACAGACGGCAACCGCAACTGAGACGCCCAAACAGACCGAAAAAAGCGATGACTCCACTGAAACACCTGCGAAAGAAACGCCTAAAATTCCTGAGGAGTCGATTATCGAGCAGTTCAATGCACTCGGATTCGAGGCCGGGGCCGACTACGAGTCGGGCCAGTACGGCGTTATTCTCTACTCTACAAGCGAGTACAGCACAGTCAAGACAGAAATTGACGACTTGCGAGGTAACTTTTCTGGATACGACTCCCACAAGATGACTGTGGTAAAAGAACACGAGGAGTTAGCAGCAATTGCGACTGTCTGGAGTGCCAAAGACACAGCAAACACTGCAAAAGGCTATTTCGCGGAGGTCGATGGTGTATTCGATATGGTTGCTGGCCCACTCACTGATGGAGACACTGACGATGATAACAGCGGTATCCCAACAGCAACTATCACAGAACATCTCGATACATTGGGTTTCACCGCGGGTGAAGACTACAAGCCCAAACAGTACGGTGTTATTGTTTACTCTGACTCTCCTGTCGACGAGATAGAAGCTGAGGCTGAGGGGTTCCGGGGTGATGTTGAGCGGTATGACTCCCACGTCAAAACGACCGTCACACAGCGCAACGAGTGGACTGCTGTGGTCAGTTTCTGGACAACGGCGGAGGCAGCCGATATCGCTGAAGGATTTCTCGTCGGCTTTCCCGGCGTCAGCGTCGTCGTGACAGGTCCCCTCGATGGCAGTGAGTCGACACAGCGGGAGACGGACACCGGAGTCGAGGCTTTCCTCTCGGATATCCCGAACTACGACGACGATATCGTTTCGCTAGACGGAGAGCCCGTACTTACAGGCGATGCAACTGAAATTGGCGTCGACGGAACGTTTGTCTTCGAGCCACCGGCAGTTCGCATCGAGGCAGGGACAACAGTCGAGTGGGAATGGGTTGGCGGGGAGGTCCCACACTCGGTTACGCACGTCGATGAGGCATTCGACAGCGGTGTCCTCGTCGGAGATGGGAAGACATGGAGCTATACCTTCGAAAATCCGGGTGTATACAAGTACTGCTGCACTCCCCACCAGTCCCAAAATCAAAAAGGAGTTGTCTTTGTTGAGTGAGTGTCTCCTACGGTACGTCTTGGTCCCTGTTTGATTATCTTCTTTCTCTGAAGAAACTGATTGTTCGTCGGTTACTTTTCTACAGGCACCCCCAGAGCGAATCACTGCCCAAGTACTTTTCAATGCCCATGGGCACGTCGGTTCTGAATTAAGCCACTCGTTTACTACGAGCATTGGCCACGAACTCTCATTTGATATAGCAATATATGATATATCATGGGTACGTCGCTCTACTGGTCACTACTCAGAAAACACCTGTACAGGGTATGGGCTTTTTAAAACGGAGCGGAACAACAGAGTATAACCGTACACCTCAGCTTTCGAGATAGTCGGTCACGTCGTCGAACATCCCATCGATGATAGCTGCGGTAATCGCACTGGTGTCGGCATCATCAATTTGTCCGGGATGTTTGCGTTGGAAGTAGCCAACAATATTTTCGACATCTCGTTCGAGCAACTCGTCGCTGTGTTCGTGAGTCGTCGGGACAGCCTGTGGCCAGTCGAACAGCGTGACTCCGTCAGTATCGATGAACAGATTGTACTCACTCATGTCCGCGTGTACGTACCCCTCTTGGTAGGCAGTCGCCATCTCCGAGAGGACCAGTCCAAGCACTGGGATGACTTGCTTGGGTTCGAGCTTTGTTCGCTCGAGCTCGACGCCGTCGAGCCGTTCCATGATGATTGCGTGCCTGTTGTGGTCGATTGGTTGTGGAACTGAAACCGCGGGGTACAATGCTTCGAGTGCCTCATGTTCTCGCTCGGCTGCTTTGCGTGCCGTGTACATCCAAGAGACGTGCTCCCGGTCAGACGTATACTCTCGTTCGCGGTTGACTTCGCGGAAATCAGTGTACCCTTCGCGGTGGAATTTGAGAGCGAACGGTCGATATGATTCCACCTCGTACACGTCACTCTCTTTTCCAACGCCGAGGGACGATCCCATCCCGTCGATGGTCTCTCGCTCGGCGAAGGTGTGCAACGCGAGGGCGTCGTACCCCTCGAACGTGAGGCGGAATCCCTCGTACTGAATTGTTTTGCGCTCAATTAACTCTCGGCGCTCACAGCGGTCGAGGCGGTAGTCCACATCTTCAACAGTCAGTCTGGAAAATTCCGGCAGCTTCTCCCGGTTGACGTACTCCGAGAACCGCATCCCGTGCTCGACCCCGGACAGCAGGTAAAAATCCTCAGGCTCGAGTTCGGCCATCTCCTCTGCAACGTTGCGAACCATCCTACCCGCTGTTATCGCCGGACTTGTTTAAGACCAGCGCGTCGAGATTAATACACTAATATATCGTATGTTGCTATATACAACGCTCTTTGTGTGTCGGCGATTGGTGTTGTTATCGCAGTAGCTAATTTGCTGGGAACGTGGCTCTCGGCCGACTCTGGAACGCAACTTGAGTTCGTCGTCGAACTCACGCATTGTTGAGAACGTCTGTCACCCTTCTCAGAACGTAGCGACACCGGTAACTGTGTTCTACCGGTCCGAAATAACGGACATGTACTCCGAATAGGTGGCCAACTATTCAAGAATAGAGTTCCCCTCGAACGTCATCGAGAGGTCACTCGTGATACCGAGTAGGTCCGCAATCGTGGGAGCAACTGTCTGTGCGTCTATCTCATCGAACTCCACGGTAGGCGCCGCAGGCCCACCGATCCCGTAGAAGCCGGGAGCGTCGACGCGCCCGTGTGACCCGCTGATCTTCGTCGCGTCGAGAGAGATAAGTCCATCGTCACCGAAAAAGAGCGCACACGGATCGTATCCGGGCTTTTCGTGGATGTCCATATCTCTCGCGTAGTAGGGGGCATCCGCGTCGTCGGCCCACCAGTAGTACTGGAACCACGCATCTTGCTCTGGAACGAGGACTAGATCTCCGCTGTTAGGATGGGAAACCCCGTATGACTCCTTTGCTGTGTCAGTGACGACTGTTTCAACCCCGTCGAGAGCCCCAAGCACGTCGCGGGCGTTTCCCGTCACGTCGTCATCGGTATAGACGTGTGCCACTTGGTGATCGACCATAGCGAACGCAGCTGAGCCAGGAATATCGACCACTTCTCCGCCTTCACGTCCCTTTTCAATAGACAACAGACCAGCTTCTCGGAGCGCACGGTTGGGAAATACTGGCGTGTCAACAGCATGAAACCCATACTCGCTGACGACGTTTACTGCCGTTTCGTCCCATCGATGACTGTCGCGAAGCCACTCAAGGAACTCCCCGACGAGTTCGTCAATAACGCCAACAGCGTCTTGCATCTCCGAGGAATCCGGGCCATGGCGCTGTGCATCGTAGTCGAGGTGGGGGAGATAAACCCAAAGTAAATCCGGGTCGTGTCGTGTAATCGACTCGCGTGCGGCAGAGAGTATCCACTCGCTGCTTTGCTCGTTCGCTGTTGGTCCCCAGTAGTTATGCAGCGGGAAGTGGCCATATTCTTCTTCTAGGGTCTCATAGAACCCGTCCGGGTTCGTCCAACAGTCCATCTCAAGGAGATTATTGTTCTCGTCCTCGATTGGGGATGGTGTCACTGCAACGTCAGCGGCTGTCCCAATAAGATGCTGGAAGAATAGCGCGCCCGTTGTCAGGCCTGTGTCGCTACTCGCTGCGTCCCAGAGACGGGTTCGGTCAGCGCGGTCGCGCTCCCAGAATGCAACGCTGTCATCAGTCCGGTTGTACTCTCCGTTAGAAACATCACCGTGTGTCGCCGGTGACTGTCCTGTCGCAAGTGTCGTTTGTGAAGAAAGCGTAACTGCAGGAAACGGAGGGGTAAGCGGAGCTGTCGGGTGGCCTTCAAGGAAAGCTGCGATATTTGGTGCCAGTCCTGCATCGATGTGCTTGGTTTCGAGCCCAACCACGTCGAGGACAATTATACGCTGTGCTGTCTCTGTTTGAGGGCGTTGGTCTGTCATGTCTCAGGTAGGTATGTGTGTGCGTACTCCCGCAGTTGCTCGAACTGTTGGGAGAGGTCATGTGTTTCATACGCCATCGGTGATTTGAAAAACGAAGCAAGCTGTGGTTGCACCCCAGATTCGCCGTTTGCATCTGCGTGTGCAACGAGCCGAACGAGGTCAAGAACCAGCGGTGCAGCAAGGGCTGAATCAGAGCCTTCCCATGTGAACTGGAGTTTCATCTCCGTTCCGAGGAAGCCCTTGAAGTGGATATGGTCCCATGCAGTCTTGCGGTCTCCGAGTGACGGTGTGTAATCGATACGAACCCGGCTCTGTGTCTCGTAGCCAAGAATCTCTTCGAGGAGTCCGTCTTTACTCTTGACTTTGCCTGCTTTGTTCGCTTCGTCATCCAGAACGAGCCCGTCTGTGTTGCCGAGAATATTGTGTCCTTCCCACGAGAGGACACGGAGGTTTCGGCCTGCGAACATCGGTGCAAGCGCAGACTTTACCAGTGTCTCTCCCGTTTTGGCATCTTGTCCCATGTGAGGGACGTCGTTGCGCCTCGCGACCTCACGTACTCCGCCGAGATCACTTCCCGTGCTGGGTGTGAAGTTGATGTACGGGTGTCCCTCACTGACTGCCGCATATGCATAAAGGACACTGGCTGGAAGTGCTCGGTCATCATTCTCGATTGCAGCTTCGAGTTCGTCGGCTGTCGCGTAGGCATCGGTGTTTTCCAGCGGGGGCTCCGTTGATGCGACATTGAGAACAACAAGACGGTCGAGATCATGTTCCGCGACAAACGATTCGTAATCATCTCGAATTGCCGAGACAAGGTCGGGAACGGTCTGGTTGACGGCAGCGTTCCCCTCTGCGATGTCACCAACGACCTGCCCGCAGTTGATTGCTGTTCCCGTCTTGATACGACTGTCGACGGCTTCAACGTCGCTTCTGACAGCCTCGATTGTCGACTGTGGTGGGACACCGCCAGATGCGGATGCTGCCTCTGCTGTTTCGACGATACTCTGTGACCTAATATCGTGCCCAGCAAAAACGAGGTCGTCGACCTCTGGCAGCGCAAGGTCTGACAGCGGCTCACGCGCAGTGACCATCCCTGTCGTCTCTGTAATGCCACTGGCGACTGCCTTCGCACCGACGATAGAAACTGCTGCCACGTTTCCTCTCGCGCCAATCAGCCACACACCTGTCTTCATACGTCGAAATTATGGCTGTACAGTATTATATTGTGCGGCTCAGTTATCTGCCTAGAAACGGCTACTGTCGCCCTTTTAGACGCTAAATTCTCCCTACAGTCAGTTGCCGGTACGTTTGCTTTCGCCTGCATAGTTGAAAAAACTAAAGAATAGTTTATATCAACTGAATAGAACTGAGAGATTACCAGCTCAGGTTTGTGTCGGATTGGCGACGGGAGAGTTGGTCGTTGCACTCACTGAAATCCAGTGTGCTGTCGAGAACTGTCTCCTCGGGGTGGCGCCATTCATTCTCACAGCTCAAACAGCGCCACACTTCATACGGCCGTTGGTCGTCAGGATTCCGTCGCTCTGATTCAATTGGTTCGTCACAGTGAGGGCAGGTTTCGGGCACAGGCGGAGGTGAGCCCTCTGATAGGATATATCTACTTCTCTTGTCCAAAGGCGTCAACGAAACTGAACAGTCCACCAAAGAAAGAGAGTATTAATATCTGCTCTACAAATGACAGCATGCATGTCGATTCCAATTATTGACCCGCACATGCACATGGTCTCCCGCTCGACAAGCGACTACGACCGAGCACGACTGTCGGGGATCGAGTGCTGTATCGAACCCGCATTTTGGAGTGGAACAGACAAACAACACGCGGAGTCGTTCTTTGACTATTTCGAACAAATAATCGACTTCGAAACGAAGCGTGCCGAGAGGGCTGCTGGTATCGACCACTACGTGACGATTGCGCTGGAACCGAAAGAAGCGAACTACCCAGAGATGGCCGAACGCGTGATGGACCGTATCCCGGAGTATCTCGACCGCGATAACGTCGTCGGCGTCGGCGAAATCGGTCTTGACCAGGGCACGGAAGCCGAAGAAAAAGCGTTCCGTCGTCAGTTGCAGATGGCCGAGGAGCGCGAACTGCCAGTAATCGTTCACACGCCACACACAAACAAACCAGAGGGTACAGAGCGCTTGGTTGAACTCATTCAGGACGAAGACGTTACCGAGGAACGAATCGTCATCGACCACAACACCGAGAACACAGTCGATATTTCATTGCAGACTGACTGCTGGGTCGGATTCACACTGTATCCTGGCAAAATTGACGACGAGACGACTATCGACCTGCTAGAAGAGTACGGCACTGATAAGATGTTGCTCAACAGCGCAGCAGACTGGGACCCGTCGGACCCACTTGCCGTCCCAAAAGCTCGCGACAAGATGCTCGATAGGGGCTGGGACCGCGACACCGTCCGCAAAGTCGTCTTCGACAACCCACGAGAGTTTTTCAGCCAGTCTCCGAACTTCGAGTACGAACTGTGAGCCATGGATTTTGGATTCTCAACTAACGCGTTCCGGCAGTACGACCTCGAAGCAGCAATAGCGGCTCTTGGCGAGGTGGGGTACGACGGCGTCGAGATACTGCTCGATTCTCCACACCTGTATCCGCCAGACACAACGGAAGCAGATATCGAACGCGTCCGCGATGCCCTCGACGACGCAGGCCTAGAAATCAGTAACGGGAACGCGTTTATGCTCACTGCTATCGAGGACTTCCACCATCCATCGTTTATCGAGGAAGATGAGTCCTACCGGCAGCGCCGTATCGACTACACGATTCGTGCGCTGGAAGTCGCGGATACACTTGAGATGAGTCATATCTCTATCGAACCAGGTGGACCGATTCCGGACGGCCGGTCACGAGAGTGGGCACTCGACACCTTCGAGACTGGACTCGATGACGTTCTCGAAACGGCTGAGGAGGTTGGCGTCGACGTGATGGTCGAACCCGAACCCGATCTGCTGATAGAGACAGCAAACGAGTTTCTCGAACTTGCAGACCGGTTTGACTCGCCACGGCTAAAATGCAACTTCGATGCGGGTCACTTCTTCTGTGTTGGTGAGGACCCGGCGGCACTCGTTGAAAAACTCTCGTCGTACACCACCCATTATCATCTTGAAGACATCCCCCAAAACAGGGACCACGAACATACACAACTCGGTGATGGCGGGATGGACATTCAAGCCTTTCTCGAAGCGGTCGAAGCCGACGGATATGATGGGTTTGTTACTATCGAGCTATACCCCTACGAGGAGACTGCCCAGCAGACGGCCCAGCAGGCGATGGCATACCTTTCTGAACACGGCTGGACAGAATGAGAATCGTCCGGACGGTTACTTCGTACGCGAGGCTTGTTCGAGCTCCGAACCTCTTTACTGCGCCGCCTGATGTCTTGCTTGGTGGTGCACTTGTTGCGGGGGCTGGGACTGACATCGATGGCGGAGTGCTGGCCGTGCTTGCTTTTGGCTCGATATGCCTCTACGCTGCGGGGACGACCCTGAATGATTATTTCGACGTTGCTGAAGATACACGAGAACGTCCTGGGCGTCCGATTCCGGCTGGTGACATTTCACAACCCAGCGCGTTCGCGTTCGGTCTCGTGTTGTTAGTCGGTGGTATTGCCATTTCAGCAGTGGCCGGCGGTCGCTGGTCTGGAGGTATCGCAGGTGGACTTGCTGTCTGCATACTGCTCTATGACGGTGTGTTCAAAGGTGGTGCAGTTGGCTTTCTGTTTATGGGCGGGGCACGGGGTTTAAACGTCCTTCTTGGCGTCTCACTGGCTGGCCCCGTAGTCGACCAACCGGCTGCAACGTTGGCCGTCCCAGCGGTTGTACTTACTTACATTGCCGCCGTCACGTATCTGGCCGAGGGTGAAACCGGCGGCGGTAACCCCAAAGCCATTGGCATCGCAAGCGGGGCCGTTGTGCTTGCATCACTCGCGGTTGTGTGGCGTGTGGGTGCAAAACCGCCGTCAACCGCTGGAATCATACTTTCACTCACGCTTGCGTTTGGATTTTTGCTCTGGACGGGCAGGGCGCTTCGCCGAGCGTATGTGACTCTACAACCCAGCGTTATCGGCTCAGCTATCGGAACCTGTGTGCTTGCACAGGTTGTTCTTGACGCTGCATTCGCAGCTACGGTAACTCCTTTGTGGGGATTTGCCGTTCTCTGTTTCCTGCTCCCGGCGGTCGGACTCGCTACGTTGTTCGATATCTCCTAAAGGGCACGGAGAAGAAGTTGTTTTACGCTGGAAGAAGACGCTCACATATGGTTAAACTCGCTTTTTCGACGAACGCATACACTCGATTTTCACTCCCGGCGGCAGTTGAGCGCATCGCAGACGTTGGGTATGACGGTGTTGAAATTCTCGCTGACGACCCGCATGCGTTCTTCCCGGAGTTTGGGCACAAAGACCGGAAAGCAGTTGTCGACCATCTCGAAGAGACGGGACTTGAGGTTTCGAACATAAACGCGAACACAGCAACTGGGTACTACGACGACGCTCCGCCATCTGCGTTTTTCGAGCCGAGTCTCTGTACCGCAAATGAGGATGACCGCCGTTGGCGAATCGAGTACACAAAAGATGCTATTGACCTCGCAAAACAGGTCGGTGCTCCAGCAGTAAGCGTTACGACTGGCCAGTCTCTCCCCGGAAACCCGCCTGAACAGGCCCGTGACATCCTTGTTGATTCGCTCCACAAAATCCTCGACGACGCCGAACCGAAAGGTATCGATATCGGTATCGAGTTTGAGCCAGAGTTACTCGTCGAATCTACCGGCGAGGTCCTTGACCTGATTGATGATATCGGTCGCGACTCGCTTGGCATCAATTTGGACCTCGGGCACGCTGCTGTCTACGGTGAGTCATTGCCGGAGACGATTTCACGAACTGACGGATATATCACCGGAATTCATCTTGAAGACATTGTTGGTGGACGCCGTGGCAAGCATTATCATCGAATCCCTGGGGAAGGAGATCTCGATTTCGAGGCCATATTCGACAGTCTCGAACAGATTGGGTACGATGGATTCGCAACACTTGAGCTGTACACGTATCCCGGTGAACCAACTCGTGCGGCCCGGGAGGCTCTCGATTACCTGAATTCGACCCGATAATCACGTGACACCGGAGAGAGCTGTAGGCCATACCGTTTCCCCAGTTGTTGACCAACGTACAACAATAAAGTAGCTCTGTTGCCCAGACATATGTATGAGCGAGGCCTCCATTGATGACGTGGACCGAGCAATCCTCTACGCCCTCCAAGAGGATGCCAGAGACATGTCTTCCGGTGATATCGCCGAACGAACCGGAACCTCCGACAGCACAGTCCGCAAGCGGATTCAACGGCTCGAATCTGCCGGTGTAATCAAGGGGTATAGTGCTGAGGTCAATTATCAACAGTCCGGCTATCCGCTTCGAATGCTCCTCTTTTGTACTGCATCAATCCCAAGACGTGGCGAGATAATCGACGAAATCCTCGATATCGACGGTGTCGTCTCGGTACAAGAGTTGGTCACCGGCGAGCAGAACCTTCTCGTAACAGCAGTCGGGGAATCCGACGACGATATCACACCAGTTGCACAGGAACTGCTCGAAATGGAGTTAACTGTCGCCGATGAAGTCCTTGTCAGAAGCCACGAGACGACACCGTTTGGCGAACTTAACTCAACAGACGACGTTTAGAACACTACGCGGTCGACATCGCGTGCTGTTGCTCGCCGGACAACTGCTTCCACCGGGTCGACTGACCCAGCCAGATTGTCAGAACCGCCGTTAAGCACAGTGAGTGCGGCCCGCTTGCCCGGAACAATTGTCCCACAGTCCAGTCCAGCAATCTCAGCACCGGCTGTTGTTGCCATCCGGAGCACTTCTCGGGCTGTCACGTCGAACGTTTTGGCGGTATATGCCATCTCACGAAACAGAGAGGGTTGGTTCAACATCACGTTATCTGTCCCCAGTGCGACTGTTGTGTGTTCGAGTAGCTCCGGTATCGGGGGGCGGCCAACGTCGAGAACGGCATTCGCTCGTGGGCAGACAGCAATCGGAACTGACTGGTCGGAAACCCTGTCGAGATGCTCCTGTTTGGCATGTACCATGTGGACGAGCAGGTCTGGCTCCAAGTCAAGAGCTGGATGAATATCTGTCGCGTCGGGCTCCCCAGCGTGGATAGCGAACGGAGCACCACGTTCTTTGCAAGCGGCTCGTTCCTCGCTAAACGTATCATCATTTGCGCCGCTGGCTCCGTAGCCGTCGGCGATATCGAGTACTGAGAGTTCATCGCTACCAAAAATGAATGGCTCGATAGCAAGCGGCTCGGCGGCTTCTCGAAGCGCACTGGCACCCGACTCACCAAACTCGCGGAAATCAAGCGTCGAGACTGTGCCGGTCTGTTGCATAAATCGCAGGGTCTGTCGCATCGCCGTCACGAGTTCTGTCCGGTCTGCACCGGTTAGCTTTCGATGTTTCAGGCTGTTTGGCGGTACGACCGCTTCCTCAAGCGAGAGCCCGACTGCGGCTTCTTTGGCAACCGAGTCACCAAGGTGTGTGTGCGCATTCACGAACGCAGGCAGAATTATGTTTGCTGAGTCCGTCTCTGTTTCCTCGATTGCGTCGATGTGTCCGTCCTCCACCACCACCCGGCCGCTGATTGGCTCGAATGAGTCACCCACCAGAACGGTTCCCTCTAGTTGCTCCATACTGATATCCGGGTTCCTGCGACGAAATGTCTTTATATCTTTTAGATTCTGTGCTTGCCAATCGTGTTGTTGACGAAGAAATTGCGTGGTAATTAGTAACACGTTCTTGTAAATCGGTATAGGTAACAGTTTGGTAATATAGATAGATTTAATACGCAGTCTGTTCGTAATAGATAGTACTGATGACTCATTACAGGGGCTTCGAGAAACCAAAGCATCCGGTTTCTCTTCTAGCTAGCCGGGGACGGACGGACATATGAGTGGAGATACAGGAATGCAAACGATTGGCCAAATGCCAACCCCAACCGACGAAAGCGGTCGACTGCCGGCGGTTTTGACAGGTCTTGTCTGGACGTTGTGGGTTGTGTGTATTGGCATAGCTGGCGTGCAGCTTTGGCAGGACACTTCTTGGACACTGACAGAGTTGGTTGCTGTCGATGGGTTGACGACTGTGATGTGGGTGACGGTTACGTTTTTCAGTGGAATCATCCACAGCTACTCCCAACGGTACATGGCTGGTAGTGAGACAATCAATCGGTTTTTCGTTCGGGTGTTCGCGTTCACGCTTGTCGTGATGATGCTAGTTGCCACAAACAACTTCGTACTCTTCGGGGCTGTCTGGCTTGTGATGGGGCTTATAATGGCCGAACTCATCGGACACGCCGACGGCTGGAAACAAGCACAGGCCGCAGCCTCCGTTGCGCGTAAGGCCTTTCTCGCAAGCACCACGTTTCTGGGGGTCGCACTCCTAACGCTATGGTTAGAGACGGGTGCCACGACTGTCTCAGGCATCTCGCCGGCAATTTCGAACGCCTCCACACCGACTGTCCTGATCGCAACAGGAGGGTTGTTACTCGCAGCAATGATTCAATCGGCGCTTGTCCCGTTTCACACGTGGCTCCTTTCGTCGATGACAGCACCGACACCGGCCTCGGCACTGATGCACGCCGGTTTCGTCAACGCTGGTGGTGTCCTGCTGGTGCGGTTTGCACCTGTCGTCACCGTCGAACCCGCATTTATGCTTGTTGTCGTGCTTGTCGGGGCGGCGAGCGCGCTCTTTGGTAAACTCTTAAAGGCTGTCCAGACGGACGTGAAAGGCGAACTTGGCTGTTCAACAGTTGGACAGATGGGATTTATGATTATGCAAGCTGGCTTGGGCTTTTTCGCCGCTGCCCTTACACATCTCATCTTGCATGGCTTTTACAAGGCCTATCAGTTCCTCTCTACTGGTGGACAGGTCGCTCACGAGAGTCCCGGACAGTCCACAGAATCGGTGTCGATGGGTCTAGTCGACGCTGTTGTGATTGGTGTCACCGGCCTCGCCGGTGGCGGGTTGTTTGCGCTCCTCACCGGAAAAGGAACAAAGTTTGACACTGGTATCTTGCTCACACTGCTTGTTGTTTTGACCGTCTTGCATGCTGCGCGCGACATTGCTGGACACGCTTCCCTTCCAACCCCTGTCCGGTACGGTGCCGTCCCCCTCATTGCGTTGCCGGCTATTGTGCTGTACGCAGCAGCCTACGGTGCGGTGACTGAACTGATAGCCGGGCTTCCCGCCGTTGGCTCCCCTGCGGAGCTGACGGTCATTCACGGGCTGGTTACTGTCACGTTCGTTCTCGCATATGTGGTAATTGAAACCGGCGTCTACAAGCGGAGTCATCGGTTGTACGTCACCCTTATAAACGCGAGCGAGCCCCCCACAGAGGCCTTGTTAACTTCGACGGAGGAGTACAATGAGTACTGAATCTTCAATCCACGCAAGTATCGAGAGCACAGCAGAGTCGGTCGGCGCGGTCTGGCCGTTGCATTCGTTTGTGACGGCCAACCCGCTTGCGGGCTTTGAGGACCAGCCGTTTCACGAGGCAGTTGAAGACGCCCAACAGCTTCTCGGTGGTGACGGCTACCCGAGTGTTGAGGTATTCCGTCGCGCAGTTGGGACTGGACGGATTGATAGGGACGTGTTACAAAACGAACTGACCACACACGGGTACAATATCGACCCGGAAACTGCACTCGACCGTATGGCCGACACAGAAACTGACAGGCCGACAGAATCTGTGACGACGATGGACCGTGTGGACGCAGTGTTGACGAAGTGGCTTGCAGCCTTTCTCGACCAGGGACAGGCAAAGTGGTCGATGCCAAACCGCGAGCAGGGTTTTTACGCGGCGTTCCGGGCCGTCGCAGCACACGATAGTGAGATTCCAGCTGGTGTCAAGGAAATCCCCGACAAACCCATCGAAGCTATCCAGCACTGTCTTGACGAGTATGCTTTTGGCCGGTGGAACGATATCTTCGAGTATCACCTCACAGCCCTTCCGGGTTGGACGGGATTTATCAAGCAACGTGCTTCCAAGAATGATGCGTGGCAGTCTAGCTATCCAATTACGCTGCACGGGTATCTTGCAGCCCGGCTAACGCTCGTACACTGTTTTGATGCCCCCGTCGTCCCTTCAAACGCGTCAGAACATGATGAGTCGTGGGCAGCTCCGGATGGTGCTTTGCCACTTCCAGAGGTCTGGCTAACTGCCTGGGAGGCAAGCTATCGGAATGAGCTAGTCGGCTCACTCACCAACCGCTCTGAGGCGCTCGCTGAGCAGTCCAAAACCGAGCGCCCGGATGCACAGTTCGTCTTCTGTATCGACACGCGGTCAGAGATAATTCGCCGGCATATCGAGGCCACAGGCAACTACGAGACACACGGGTATGCCGGGTTTTTCGGTATCCCGATGCGCTACGATGGGTACGGGTCGGATGTGACAGTGGATGCGTGTCCGCCGATTCTTGACGCCACACATCACATTGCTGACCAGCCTACGGAGCAGGAAGCAGGCAACAAAGACGAATACGACCGCTGGCAATCGGCGCTTGGGGCTGGTAAAGCCACAATCCGTCGGCTTGAATCTAACGCTGCTACCGCGTTCAGCTTCGTCGAAAGCACTGGCATTGGGTACGGGGCTGGGCTGGCCGCTCGGACACTTCTTCCCGGACGCGTCTATGACCTGCTGGACCGGACAGACGAGACAGTCCCTGATGACGATGAGTTCTGTGAGCCGTCTGTTGACCACGACCCGGACGCTACACACAACCTTCCCAGTGGACTCACGCTTGAACAGAAAGTCGACTATGCGGCAACAGCTTTCGACCTCATGGGCTGGGAACAGTTCGCGCGCGTTGTCGTCTTCGCTGGCCATGCAAGTCAGACTGCGAACAACCCGTTCGATTCAAGTCTTGACTGCGGTGCCTGTGCCGGTAATCCCGGTGGGCCAAGCGCTCGTGTCCTTGCAACTATCGCAAACGAGGACGCCGTCAAGGCACAACTTCGGGAACGTGGCTTCGATATTCCCGACGACACTGTCTTTATCGCCGGTGAACACAACACGACCACTGACGAGGTCGAACTGTACACCGGCGATGTGCCAGAATCACACCAGACAGATATCGACCAACTTCGTACAGACCTTGGGACTGCTCGGGCCGGTGCCGCAAGTGAACGTGCCGGTGACATGGGTGCCAAAACGGAGTCGGGCGTCCGCGAAACCGAGCGTCGGGCAGCAGATTGGGCGGAGACACGCCCGGAGTGGGGGCTGGCAGGGAACGCCGGGTTCGTTATTGGGCCGCGTGAACTGACTGATGGCGTAGACCTCGATGGTCGCTCGTTCCTCCACTCCTATGACTGGCGTACCGATTCGGAGGGCGACGCGCTTGAAGCGATTCTGACTGGTCCGATGGTTGTTACACAGTGGATTAACACCCAGTACTACTTTGCCACAATCGACAACGCAACCTACGGGAGTGGGTCGAAAGTAACTCACAATCCTGTCGGCAACATCGGCGTCTATCAAGGCAACGGCGGCGACCTGATGAGTGGTCTTCCGCTTCAGTCGCTCATGAGTGCGGATAACGAACTGTATCACCAGCCGTTGCGTCTCTCGACAGTAATCCATGCACCAGTCAAACTCATCAACCAGATTCTTTCCGAAAACCAGCAGTTACAGGAGTTACTGGACAACAACTGGCTGTCACTCACTGCCATCGACCCACAGCAAGACCACCGAGCATTCCACTACGAAAGTGATCTCGAATGGACGCAACTGGAGACACAGACTACCACCCCTGACCCGACAGCGACGCCGTCTGCTTGCTCTGACTGAGACAGCGCCTGCGCTGTGGCCGTCGTCGGGTAGCTCCACGAGTTGGGTGGCTGTCTGTGTCAGGTCATCCGGTACGACCGACTCAAAACGGACAATCGGTCGAGTTGCTCAAGAACATGGGACACCTGCGGTCATCGCTGCTGGGTAGACAAATATCGTGGTGTTGGCATACAAGAGAGGTACAGCATCCCCAAATAGTGGCTATGCGAGAGCGGTTTCTCTCTGTTGGGCGGGCTTCGAACGCGTCGGCGACAAGACTTGCCTCGTAGGCGATCTTCTCGGTTTCTTCGAGTAATACGTTTCTCGGGGCGTGACACTTCGACACAGCTAAAGGGCCGTTTCAACCAGTAGAGGATATGCGCCAGTTTATCATTGTCGGGCAGGACGCACCGACGACAGAGGAATTCTCGCTTGACGCGTTGACCGGAGCAGGTCGGATGGACCTACTTGCACGCTGCGTCACGGCGTCGTTCCTGCTCTCACACGGTATCCGCGAGGATGTCCGAACCCATCTTGTACTCGCCGACGAGTTCACCGTCGAGTTTGAGGGGAGCAAACTCCGACAGCTTAACCCCGATGAACGCTCGACGGCGGCGTTGATACAAACTGCCCTCGCTGAGCGCGAGGAAGCTATTGGACACATGGCGGTCGAAACATCACCGGGAGTCTCTATCTCGCGGCTCGGCTTCAAGGCCGTTCTTGAGAAGGCGGCTGAGGGGCGAACAGTCTGCCGTCTACACGAGAACGGCCAGCCGGCCACTACGGCGGAACCGCCGGATGACCCTGTCTTCGTCCTCTCGAATCATCAGGAGCTACAGCCCCAGTACGTGGACACACTGACTGATGTGAGCGACAACTCGATTTCGCTGGGGCCGGAGCCACTTCACGCCGACCACGCGATTACGGTGGCACACAACTGGCTCGATACGAGTGGCTTTGTCGAGTGAGCGACAGTGCAGGAAGTTACCTGACAAGGTACGGGTCACTGCCCGGAATAAACCGGCCAAGGTCGGTAATCTGGTGGTAGTCGGCATCATCGAGTCTCTCGAAACGGTCGACAAGCCGGTCGGCGTCAGCATCGTTCCAGTTTGCCGGGTCTTTGATTGGAATGACGAGCCAACCTGAGCCACGCTGTTCGCTGGCGTGGAGTGCGTCCATCTCCGGTTGGTCCTCTGGAACGTTTGCCGTATACGATTCTAGTACGTGTGCAGTTGCCCGCGACCCGACTGGCAACAGAACGTGGGCAGTGATTGCTCGGAGCTCGGCATCAAAAAACGGCTCCATCCGACTGTAGGAGTCTGACGTTGGCCCCTCTGGCCCGGGGTCACACATGTGTAGGTACGAGAGGAAGGTCCGATAACAAGCCAACTGTCCCGACGCTGTATCAGCGCTCTGAAGCAGGTCAGCACGCACCAGCGCCTCGAAGAACTCTTCGGACCACGGGGTACCGGTGAAAGGGACGCCAGTCTCGGTTCCTCCGTGAACGCCGGGATGGTCGCCGATAACGTGAAAATCGGCGTTCACGTCCCCGTATCCGGGCACTGCCTGGTCACAGGGTGGTGAAAGTCCAAACGGATTTCGCTCGGTATCAGCAACGTACTCCACGAACAGTCAGGTGTTCGAAAGGGGCTGACAATAAGATTGCGAAGCGAGGCTGCAATCATCGCTGGTTGGCCCATCCTCACGATACTGGCACGCCACAGTAACAGACCACTGTTTGAGATTTCGATACTCTCTGCTCGCACTGGGTACCGCTCAAAAGAAATTGGGTACAGAGCGTCGGCGAGTCGTTACTCCGAGGCGATGACGTCGTCGATGCGAACAATCATCGTCGCGGCTTCGGTCGCACTCTGGACGGCCTCGCGTTTGACGGCGGCGGGGTCGAGAATGCCGTACTCGGCGGGGTCGGCGATGACGCCGGTTTCGTCAGCGGCGATAATGCCAGAGAAGTTGTCTGCCTCGTGTTCACTACGGAGGTCGACAAGTGCGTCGATTGGGTCCATTCCGGTGTTCTCGGCGAGCGTGCGTGGGAGCACGTCAAGTGCGTCGGCGAATGCCTCGGCGGCGAGTTGCTGGCGACCTTCAATGCCAGCGGCACCTTCACGGACATAGTTTGCGACTGCAATCTCGGTTGCGCCGGCACCGTAGACGACGCCACCCTCTTCGAGCGCAGCGATGACGACATCGAGTGAGTCCGACAGCGCGCGTTCAAGTTCGTCGACAACGTGGTCGGTGCCACCGCGAGCAAAGACCGTCACGGCCTCTGCGGCAGCGCCGCCCTCGATGAATGCCAACTCGTCGTCGCCGAATTTCTCGACGCTGACGGTTTCGGCGTGGCCGAAGTCCTCAGTTTCGAGAGTGTCGACGGAGCCAACGCGTGCTGCGCCGGTTGCGGCCGAAACGGAGGAAACATCGCTGGAGCTGATGTCGTCGAACGTGAGAACATTCTCGTCGGCGAGGTACGCAACAACTTGGTCATCAACATCGCCGGTGACGAAGACAACGTCAGCGCCAGTCGCGACGATTTCCTCGGCGTAGGAACGAAGCTGGTCGGATTCGGCCTCGATAGCGTCGTTGAGCTGGTCGACGTTAGAGACTTGATACTCCGCGTCGATGTTGCTCTCCTGAATTTCGAGGTCGTCGTCGATAACTGCGATATCGGCATCCTCAACGGAGTGTGGCATCGCTTGACTGGAGCGCTCTTCGTCGACGATAACGCCCTCGACAAGCTCGGTCGCGCTCGATGCGGAGCCGACCTGACTGTGAATCGTCACGTTGTCGCGGTCGATACCGCCCTCGGTCTGGACGTAATCAATAGTGTCGACGACAGTCTGGGCAAGGTCCTCGGCGGTGACGCCGCCGGTTCCCTTGCCGGTCATGCTCGACTCGGCAACCTTGACAAGCTGGTCCTCGTCAAGGTCGTCATCGATAATTTCGTTTTCGATTGCTTCCTGTGCGAGCGCGGCTGCCTCGTGATACCCTTCGACGATTGTTGTAGGATGAACGTCGTCCTCGAGCAGCGTCTCTGCCTGCTTGAGAAGTTCGCCCGAAAGAATGGAAGCCGTCGTCGTTCCGTCGCCAACTTCTTCTTCTTGTGTCTCGGCGACTTCAACGAGCATCTGGGCTGCGGGTTGCTCGATATCCATTTCGTCGAGGATAGTGGCACCGTCGTTCGTAATAACGACGTCACCATCATCGGAAACGAGCATTTTGTCCATCCCGCGTGGACCCAGTGTGGTTCGTACAGATTCGCTTACTGCCTTCCCCGCTGCAATATTCGACGACTGTGCGTCGTCGCCGCGGGTTCGCTCCGTATCTTCGCTCAGAATAAACATCGGCTGTCCGCCCATGCGTCGCTGTCCAGACTGTGACATTGTGTATTACCTCGGTTAAAAGGTCGTTTGCAGTTCTACATAAATCTTATCACTCGATGAGGGTACGGTATCTGATGGCACGGTGCTGCAGGCGGCGAGAATTAAGTACCCCCAGCCGTTACGACCGATAGATGCTGGAGTTGGAGCATGGGTTTCGGATTGTTGACGTTCATGTCGAGTTGGAACCAAACGAAAGCAAGCGACCTCGGGGTATAGGTGATCCGGAGCAAATCGAGCGTGAGATGCATCAGGCGGGCATCGTCGAGTCACTTGTAATCCCGGATACGCGTGAGGGGAACTATCTCCGGGCAAACAACGCTGTGGCGCGTGTCGCTGTTGACCGGCCGTTCATCGCGTTTGCACGCATCAACGGCGTCCGAGAACCAGGGACGGGAACTGGTTCTCGCCTCCGGAATGTTGCGCGGTCCCGCGGCGACGATCACACCTCACCTGAAGAGATTAAACAGTACGCATACGAAGAACGTTTCGAGGGGTTTGCGCTCAACCCCGTCGCGGACGGCCTTCCAGATGCGGCAGTGCTCGAAGCTCTCGAAGCAGTCGACCGGCCCGTCATCACCTACGGAGGTCGTGGTTTTCCCCCAGAAACCATCGCAGAGACGCTTTTGACCTACGACTTCCCGCTCATTATTGCACACAGCGGTGGATATCCACTAGATGAGGAACTGACAAACCAGACTATCGACCTGTTAGATCGGTACGAGTCTTGTTACGTCGATACGAGCTTCGTCAGGTACCGCGACCCACTCGAACGAGCAGTTATGGAGCACCCTGATAGAGTTTTCTTTGGCAGCGGTGCGCCCGCTTCCCACCCGAACGTCGCAGTCATGGAAATCCTGACACTCGACGTTCCAGAGGATGCAATGCGGAAGGTCTTCTGGAAAAATACGTCACGAGTTATCGAACCACTCGCGCCTTAGGCACTCAGCGCCAGTCGTAGATAGTCACTACCCGGTCACCACGCGTCGACCGACCGCTCGGATTTCGCCGCGCGCTCCGGTCGCGCCGGCGTGCACCAAGTCCCGCTTTCAGACCGCCCCCAATATTCGTCAGGACGTTTTTGCCTGTCCGGAGCCACTCTGATGGTCGCGTGTCGCCGTTTCCAATTGCCCGCAGTTCGGTATAACAATCAGTGGCCGCATGCGCCAACAATCGACGAACGACAGTCGGACGGAGATTGTAGTTTTTCACGAGACGGTAGGCAAGCGACCGATATTTTGAGCTCCAATTGGTTGTCCGCTCCCCGCCGTCGGTCCCAATTTCTCGTTTGAGACGCATTCTGTCGTCCCAATCAACACGGTATGACTGGCCAGCGATCCGGTGTGCCATATCACGTGACCCACCGGTTTCGAGATACTCATCGAAGCCGTCAAACTCATCGAGGACAGCACGCATGAACGCGACGTTTCCGGGGTTAAAATACGTGACTTCTCGGCCTGCAATAGTTCGTGACTCTGGCTCTCTCATCTCAGCCTCACCGTTTGCCTGTGCAGTTGTTGGCCCAGTGACAGCATCGGCTGTTGAAAGACCGTCCTCAATTGCTTCTCTCCACGTGGGTGTTACAGTCGCTGCTTGGTCGACAAATGCGATGCAGTCTCCCGTCGCATAATCGATTCCTGCGTTTCGCGCCACGGTAACTTGCCGGTCCGCAAGTTCCACAAGCACGTCTACGTCGTCTCGGTCCTGAATCATACCTGTTGTCCCATCTGAAGACGGACCGTTGACCACGATACGCTCGGCATCGGGCGCGTGCTCGGTGAGTGAATCCAGACAGCCCGCAAGCTGATCACGGGCGTTGAGTGTCGGGACTACTACCGAGACCTCCATACCACTCTGTAATGCAGTGGGGTATTTAATTACCGCGGGCTTGGAACGAGTTTCTCCGGTGAGCTGGTATTATCGGTCCCCAAACGAGCCGTTCGAAAACACTCGCGCCCTCTTCCATTTTTAATATTGATAATAGACGGGGAGTTTTTAATCCAAGGTGTGAGAACACGTAGCCTGATGAGCGAGGCAGTAACACAGACCACAACGGACGGGTTTGGCGTCGAATCAGTTCTGAACATGATTGATCTTCCGTCGTTTATTCTTGACACAGACGGGAAAGTTATCGCACAAGATACGCAGACAATCGAACTGCTCGGGGTTGATTTCAGGGAACTGGATAATGAGGAGCTGGGTTCTATGCTCTACGAGGACGAGGCGCGAAAAACGCTTGCCGAGCGTGTTATCGAAGCGCCCTATACTGCTCATGAACACAATGCTGGAGTCGGTATTGCTGATGAAGAGTATGCACTACTCAGTGCTGACTCGACGAACGTCTACGAGGATAATTCAACGTTCCAGGGCCGCGATATCTGGTTTATCGCTGCACCTATCTTCGAGAACAACGAATTAGCTGGTGTTATAGAAATCATACAGGACATTTCGGACTCCGCTCGCCACCAGCAAGAACTGGAACAGCTGTTCGACGCAGTCATCGACACGATGGCGGAGTTCCAGCAAGGGAACCTCGATGCAGAGGTTGACTTCGATACTGAGGACACTCTGCTTGACGACAAACTTTTGCGTATTATTGAAGGCGTCGAGACGATGGGTACACAAGTCGAAGCACTCATTGAAGAGGTCCGACTTGACGTTGCCGAGCTCGACCATACAGCCGATGAGGTCGCTGACTTCGCACAGGAAATAAATGCCCTAACTGCCGAACAGGTCAACGATATCGAGCAAATATCGGCAGAAGTCAGCAATCTAAGCGCGACTGTCGAGGAAATTGCTTCAACAGCCCAAGAGGTCGAACAAACAAGTACACGTGCCGAAGAGCTTGCCACCGCTGGCAGCGAGTCAGCCCAAGACGCGGTCGAAACCATCGAAACAGTCGGCGAGTCGGCACACAATGTTGCTAGTGATGTTGACACACTCAAACAGCGCGTGGCAGAAATTGACGAGGTTGTCGAGGTTATCAACAGTATTGCCGAGCAAACGAATATGCTGGCGCTGAATGCCTCTATTGAGGCCGCTCGTGCCGGTGAAGCCGGTGAAGGGTTCGCTGTTGTCGCTGATGAGGTCAAATCCCTTGCAGAGGAGTCCCAAGAACACGCAAACGATATCGAGGAGATGGTAGCAAACATCCGCTCTGAAACAGACCAGACCGTCTCCAACTTGGAGGAGACCACCGAACGTGTCGACCACGGCGTCAAGCAGGTACAAGATGCAATGGCTCGATTCGATGACATTGTCAGTGCAGTCTCGGAGACCGCAGACGGCATTACACAAGTCGCCGACGCCACTGACGACCAGGCTGCCAGCACTGAAAAAATAGCAAATATGGTCGACCAGACTGTAAAAAAGGCCGACACCGTTTCTGGGTCAGTCGACGATATTGTCGACAGTACTGATAATCAGGCCGAAATGGTATCAGACATCAATCACACTGTCTCGGAGCTAACGAGTTCCAGATAGAGACTGGTCTGTTAGCTAGACTGGAAGTCGTCAATAGTGGGCCGTGCGTAATCACCGGGGAATGCATCGATCGAGACCTGATACTGGTCGCCACTGTCCATCTCCTTGAGTGTCACCTCGTCGTTTTCGAGGTCTTGTTCGCCGACGATGACAACCGTCTCGGCGTTGATAGCGTCGGCGTAGTCGAGTTGTGCACCGAAACTGCGCCCGGACACGTCAGCTTCGACGACATGGCCC
This sequence comes from Halovenus rubra, assembly GCF_026586665.1. GTDB lineage: Archaea > Halobacteriota > Halobacteria > Halobacteriales > Haloarculaceae > Halovenus > Halovenus rubra. The sequence goes on along the minus strand of NZ_JAODIY010000013.1, from coordinate 123,430 downwards.
CGCTCACGAAGTTGGCGTGCGATACGGGCGGCAACCGAACGCGTCTCCCCAACCTGCAAAACGTAGTAGTCAGTAGCGAGTTCTTCGGCGGGCCAGACGCCCGCACGTTGGAGCAACAGAGGGAGTGTCGAGTTCATCACACCCGGCGCAACACCGACAGCCGGCATCGCCGGTCCGCCGTAGGATTCGATGAGATTGTCGTATCGGCCGCCACCGAAGATTGCTCGTGATATCTCGCCTTCGGCGTCGAAACACTCGAAGACAACACCGGTGTAGTAGTCCAGACCGCGAGCAGTCTCAAGGGACACTTCACAGTACTCACGTACGCCAAAGTCCTCGGCTGCAGCGAGCACCGCTTGGAGGTTCTCGACAGCAGGTTCGACACGTTCGGTAAACGCGACAAGCTCGTTTAGGTCGTCGTTGCCAGCCGACAGCAGGTCGACGAACGTTTCGGCCTGCTCTTCGCTCAGTCCGGCGTCGACGAGTAGACGAATATACTCGTCATATTCGACTTTCTCGGACTTATCGACTGCCCGTATTGCCTCACGCACGTTAACGTCACCATCGAAGGCCTGCAGCAATTCTATGAGGATATCTCGGTGAGAGACACGAAACTCGAAGTCTTCACCAGTGAGTCCGAGGCCGGTCAGAATGTTCGCCCCGAATGCGAGAATCTCTGCGTCAGCAGCGGGGTCCGACGAGCCAAAGATGTCGACGTTGGTCTGGTTGAACTCACGGAAGCGACCTTGTTGAGGCTCTTCATACCGCCAGAAGGCGCGCGTCGAGAACCATTTGATTGGCTTGGTCAACTCTTGGCCGCGAGCGGCGACCATCCGCGCGACTGTTGGCGTCAACTCCGGCGTGAGCGAGACGTGTCGTCCCCCTTTATCCTCGAACGCGTAGAGTTCCTCGACAATTTCCTCGCCGCTTTTGTCGATATACATCTCTGCTGGCTCCATCGCAGGTGTTTCAATCTCTCGGAAGCCGTACCCTCGGGCGGTGTCTTCTATTGTATTAATGACCTCACGATAAGCTGTCATTTCTTCGGGGTATATATCTGAAAACCCCTTGATTCCGTCGTACATACTCCGCAGTTTGGGGACCGCGCGCTTGAAACCACCGTCTCAGAGTGTGGGTTATCTCGTTGCCTAAATCCCACACCCACAAGACCCATGCTCGTCGCACCAACCATCCAGCTATGGAGACAACACAACTCACTTCCAACGACGAGAACCTTATTGACCAGATTACTAAAACAAATGAAGCGACCGTCGATCTGGACTTTTTCGATGGGGCACATATTGTTGCCGCAGGCATTCGAATGACCGACGGAAGTGTGTATGAAGGCGTGAGCCTGCCGACAGCCGTCGGGCGAGCCTCATCTTGTGGTGAGCCTGTGGCGATAGGCTCAGCAATCGCTGACGGGTACAGTCACGACGACATTGTTACTTGTGCCGCAGTTTCTTATCCAATGCCGGCTCACGACGAAGACGAAACGCGCATAATTCCGCCGTGTGGGACGTGTAGAGAGATGCTCGTCGACTATAACGAAGAGATGCGCGTCATCGTTCCTGTCGAGGGCGAAAATAGAGTTGTAGAAGCTGATGAGTTGCTCCCGACACGGACGTGGTGACAACCAACGAAACGGTCGTCGAATACCTTGTCACGATACCGGACGCTATTTTTGCCGGCCACGGACGCGTGATTGGGTATGTTCGGGAAACAAGTCTTCGACGCGGTTGTCGCTGTACTCCGCAGCAATAAGCGTCCGAACTTCAGCCTCGTAATCGCCTTTTGGAATCTCCGGTGAGGGACCTGTCTCAGTCCGGAGCTTGGCTTCGACCATCGAATCAATGGCCTTGCGTCCAATGCCGGCGAGTGGGGCGAGATAGGACACATCGTATCTGTCTTCGACGCTCTGGGCGAGTGGCCGCGAGATTGTCGGCACCCGGTCGTCTCGACGAGTGCCATCCGCAACCGCATCGAACGCTAGGTCTGCAACATGTTCAACTGCGTGTTCGTGGATTGTCTGAATCCCGTTACGCGGGTAGCCGTCGTCAACAATTTGTTCGGCAGCCGCTGTTGCCACCCCACTGTCAAGGTCGACACGCTGTGTTTCGAACCCGACACTACTGCCGGCCTCCTGTGCGTGTTCGTAATCGTTGGTCACACCGAACGTACAACAGAGCAGCGTTACGTTACCGAACGGCTCCAGTAGGAGTGCAGCTAGTGTCGAGTCTTTTCCGCCGCTATAGAGGACGCCGACATCCATTCTATCGGCGTTTGATATCGAAGCTCTTGGAGTCAGGCGTAAGTTCTTTTAGAATAGCCTTCATTTTCTCTTCGTCAATTTTCCCTTGAACCCGACCGCTTTGAGCCAGCGCAATAACTTGCTGTTCGACCTGCTCACCGACTTGGGGCTTGGACATCTTAACGGTATTAAGACGCTTGCGTGCGCCATCAGTCAAGTTCTTTCGCAGAATGGCTTTCTTCTGGGCCTCTTGTTGTTGACGCTGTTGCTCGATTGCTTCTTCGTCTGGTTCTCCAGACTGTTCTTTGAGCTGTTCTTTTTTCTTCTCTCGAATTCGTTCGAGTTCGTCTTCACTAGGTTCGCCGCTCATAGATGTCTATTGGCAAGTGATTGGGAAAACGATTACGAACCGGCAAACCAGCGACCCAGATTCTTGGGTCAGAAACGGAGCCAAAGAACAAAACCATCCGAGGACCTAGGCCTGTTTATGAGTGAACGCCAGACGCAGAAAACCGACGATGTCGACTTGAACGTCGATGTCGACGTTGGGATTGATGAATCCAGCCCACCGGAAGAAAATACATCGGGTGGACTCGCTCGCTCACTGTATGGCCGCACGCTTGGGCGGGTACTTTCTAGTCGAGGTCTCGTCGTTGCCACGGTTTTAAGCGTCGTCTTCTCGGCACTGTTCAGTCTGATTCCGTTTCTTGGCTTGCTTGGGAGTCTGCTCGGCCTCGGTGGCGCTGGCTTTGCGTACGGTGCCGGTAGTAGCGAGAGTCGATATCTTGAGCTCTTGCTTGCCGGGGGCGCAGTCGGCGGTGGCTCGGCACTGCTTGGAAACCTGCTGGTGATTACGTTTGGGTCAACCGTATTGCTCGGTCTTGGGTTACTTGGTGGTGCGGGCGCGGCTGTTGTGGGCCACTACTTTGGTCGTGACTTCCGTCGTGGACTGACCCGCGACATTAACTGAGTTACGTGTCCAGATGCCACTCGTGACCGTCTCTGTATACGACCCCATCGGTGGTTAACTCCTCCAAGACTTCTTCGACAACGGAAACCGGCGCATCGAGTTTTCGACCAAGCGTTTCTGACTCTTTCGGGCCGTCTGCCAGTGCCAACAGCAGCTCTGAGATAAGGCGTGGGTCGCCATTTCCGACAGCCTCACCAAGCGCATCTCGCAACTCCATTATCTGACCTTGCGTCCAGCGCTGAGCAAGTGAGAGTTCCCGTTCCAGTTGTTTGAGGTCATTGAGTCGCAACGCGAGTTCGACGACTGTCTGGTTTGACCCGGAGAGAAGTCGCTCCGGCTCGGCTCCGTATCCCAGCTGCTGTCCGCCATTCGTTGCATTCCGACGAGACTCTTCGGCGTCGCGTTTTTGCTCTCTCTCGGCAAGCTGATTGCTTTGTTCCTCATCGTTGTTTCCGTTGACCGATTGTGTGGCCGCTTGTATCGCTTCTCGGAGTGTCTGTGTCTTGTCAGACTGCTTTGATCGACAGTCTTCGTCTGCCTCGTTGGACGGAATCTCTGCATCAAGGTCGATACTCAGACGGCGACAGGATGTCAGGTCAAGTCGTGTACTCGATGGGTAGGCACTCTTTGTGCCAAACTCGTATGGCGACACCGTTACCTCAAGACGGACATGCCGGTTGATAGAGAAGTATTTTCGTCGTCTGTCGTCTGTTCGGCTGTGAACTAATCCCGCTTCTTCGAGCTTCTGAAGGTGGTCAATAACGGCTTTCGGACTCACGCCGAGGAACTCACTTATTTCTGTCACATAACACGGCTTTCTGGCCAGCAACTGTAGAATACGGCGGCGATTTTCGTTGCCAAGTATATCGAGAAATTCCGCGGAGTCCATCTGTCGGTGATACGGCAGTCCTCAATAAAAACCTGTGGCTGTACTGCCGGACAGCAATGGGCATGAAACACCCGTTTCTCTCTTTTCGAGGAAAGTTTATAATCATTAATAATGTATTATGCACTGATGAAAAAGAATGTCGGTGGAATCGACCGAACGGGACGTATCGTGCTTGGAGTACTCGGCCTGACAGCGGGGGCAGCGATTGTCGGTGATGTACTGGAAGTCGGGCTCGCAGTTGGTGGGGTGGCTGTCCTATTTGGGCTCATTATGCTATTTACTGGAACAACACAAAAATGCCCGATAAACGAGGCAGCAGGAGTCGATACGACCGAAAACTAACCTGTCTCAAAACACGTGCTTTTATACATTGGTGTGTCGCGGACTCGCTACAAATCCACCCGACGGGAGGCCCTGATATAACTTCGTAATAAATGTTCGGCAAACATCTTTTATATACGCGCATGTTATGTGTGACCGTACCGCATGTTTGAACAGTTTTCAAGCGGCTATTACTTGGGCCGTTTGTACGTCGAGCCGAGTAGCGATGAGACAGCGAAAATGTGCCGTGAGCAACACGAACACGTAAACGAACAGCTTTATGCTGACGATGAGGGAATTGCACGACTCGATGTGCCCCTTGTGATGAAAATTGGTTCGACACACTTTGCCGTAGAAGGCAGCGACGGGGTGCCCGCAGATACACTCGCTGTGCCAGAGGGCCTGCTGGACAGGCAGACGGTCAAGAACCCACCGACGTGGAGCGAAGTGTTGTTGGCAAAGGCCGAGCACGCGTCCCGGCTACTTGGCATGGCGACTGTCGGGCACGACCAGCAGTCCGAGGGTGGAGCGTATCAGTAGTTGACGCTCAAGATGTCGCGGCCTTTTTACGCACGGGCGTTGCCGTGTGAGGTGATGCTCGACGACCTGCTGGGTCGGACAAAACTCAAAGAGCGTATCGAGAACCTTGAGGCTGAGCGCGACTCGCTCGAACAGCAACTCTCGGCCGAACAACGACGGCGCACAGAGGCAGCCACAGAGAAACAGGAGGCACAGCGTCAGGTCAACGCGCTTGAAGACCGAGTCACACAGCTCGAAGATCAGGTTGACCGCCTCCAATCTGACGAGGTAACGCTCTCTATCCGTCGGAAAACCACGCTTGCAGGTTCCCGTCTTGACGAAGTACTCTCGCGACTCTCGTCGTTCCAGACGGAACCTGAAGGCGCGCTCTCGGCGTACGTCGAGGACGGCCATAACCTCCCTGCCAAAGTGCAGGATGCGTTGGGAGACCGTGCCGCACTTGTCTCACGGGCGAGTCCATGCGTTGTGTTCGTGGACGACGCTGGTCTTGTCTCGGCCTGTCTTCGACCGCCAGTTGCGCCGGAGCCGTTTTCGGAGTGGGGGACAGAGTTTCGTTTCGACCGCGAGTGGTTTCAGCCACGTGGCCGCTACACGCTCGCGCTTGTCCGCTCTGACCTGTTCGCGATGGGGACGTACGAAAAAGACCAGCGGACAGCGTTTCACGGGTTCGATAGCGAGCTTAAGAGTCAACACTCGAAAGGTGGGTTCTCACAGGCGCGGTTTGAACGACTCCGCGATGAGCAAATAGAGAATCATCTCGACCGATGCCGGACAGCACTGGCCGAGCGAGAGACAGACCGGCTGTTTATCGTCGGCGAACGGTCAGTTCTTGGAGCCGTCGCAGATTTAGCCGACAAGACAGCAACGGTTGACGCGACTGGCAAGCCAGAGCAAGCACTCAACTCTGCGTGGGACGCGTTTTGGACTGTGCAGTTTCGCATCCTGTAGGCCTGTCGCCTGCACGGTGTGGTTACTTTTTTGTCGCTCCGATTGGTGCTTCCATATCCTCGATTGTCAACACAAGTGCGTTGTCGGTATCGTCGATACCGTCGACCTTGCCGACAATTTGGAGTTGGGACAGTGGTGTTGGCCCGACTGTCACGTCATCACCTTCACTGAAGTCGGTGAGTGAGCCCTGAAGCGTAATGTTGGCACGGCATTTCTCGGGGTGGTGGACGCTCGTCAGGTCTATCTCCGCGACGTTTGCTTTCTCGACTTGCTCTCCATTATGAGCCAGCGGTACATCTGCTGCTTGGTCCATATCCTGGATATCGAGGGCTTTGTATGCCGTCGATGTTGGCTTATACCCGCCTTTTGGCCCAGGTACGCCTTCGACAAGTTGGAGCGCCTTTAGGCTCTGCATCTGGTTGCGAACGGTTCCAGCGTTGCGGTCAACCTGCTCGGCGATTTCTTCCCCCTTCACAGCTTGCTCGGCTTCCCTATAGAGGTTAACGAGTTCCTGCAGAATCGTTTGCTGACTGGACGTCAACTCGATAGATGACATGCTGAAAAATTCGTCAGTTTCGTCCTTAAACCCGGCGGTCTGATAAAAACCGCCCATCACTCTACAGCAGTAGTTTGCTGTCTCGACGGTCAAGCGAATCCCTTTTTTTGGTTCCGCGTCAGTCGCCAGTATGGACAGGACAGTTGAAATTCTTGGGGTCCCGATGGACCTCGGAGCTGATAGACGGGGTGTAGATATGGGACCGTCAGCTATTCGATACGGGGGACTCAGCGATGAACTTGACGCAATCGACCAAGCGACAGCCGATAGTGGCGATGTCACAGTGCCACGGCCCGAATCGGGTGACCCTGATGCTGGGGACACTCTCGGTGGGAAAGCAAAGTACCTCGACGAAACCCGGACAGTCTGTAAACGCGTTGCCGAACGTGTGAGAAAAGCCCACGAGGCCGGACGGTTCCCGCTGGTACTCGGTGGCGACCACTCTATTGCAATTGGAACAGCCAACGGGAGTACTCGTGACCAGTCGACAGGTATTATCTGGTTCGACGCACACGCTGACCTCAACACGCCTGAGACCACGCCAAGTGGCAACATCCACGGGATGCCACTCGGAGCAATTCTCGGCCGTGGCCCGTTCGACGGCAAAGAGTGGGCGCACTGCCCCAACGTCGACCCTTCGAACGTGGCGATGGTCGGCCTCCGAAGCGTCGACGAAGGTGAACAGAAGTACATCCAAGACAGTGCAATTCACGCGTACTCGATGTCAGATATCGACGAGCACGGTATTACAACAGTAACACAGAACGCACTCGATGCGGTGCTCGATGATATCGACCAGTTGTATGTCAGCTTCGACATGGACTTTCTTGACCCAGATGAAGCTCCGGGTGTCGGAACACCCGTCCGGGGTGGGATTTCTTACCGTGAAGGCCACGCTGCTCTGGAACTGGTTTACAGAGAGGCCGCAGAGATTCTCTGTGCGCTCGATATGGTTGAAGTGAACCCGATTCTCGACAGGCAAAACCGCACCGCAGAACTCGCCTGTGAACTCGCTGCGAGCGCGCTTGGCAAACGAATTCTCTGAAATTACAAGCCCAACAGCGCGCCGACGACTAGTCCGAGAATCAGGAGTATGCCAACGACGACAAAGAACGCATTCTCGCGGTCGATACTGCCCGGTTCGAGTGGCTGGTGTGTCTCTAATGTCCCGGCGACGTTGCTATTTGGCTTGCCGTTTTCGGTGTCGGTCGCTGGCAAGTCGTCGAGCGAAAACCGCCACTCGTCTTCCTGTTCATCTTCTGCCAGCGTTCCGGAGGCAGACTGTGGTGGACCGTCATCATCGGACCGTTCTCCGTTCCCTGGCGTATCTGGCTCGTCACTACCGGTTCCCATCGGGTCCAGATAATCCCTCAGGGGACAAAACCGCAACGCTACCGAATGCGTGTGCCAAGCGGGGCGTCCTCGTGGGTTGTCAGCAGGTCGGCCTCGTCGCCTGCTGCGAGGACCATTCCGTTGGATTCGAAGCCAAAGAGTTCAGCTTGCTCCATGTTTGCGAGCAAAACGACACGTGTCTCGGGCAATGTTTCAACATCGTGGAGCTGTTTAAGACCGGCAACAACCTGCCGTGTTTCGACGCCGATATCGACTTCGAGCCTGACGAGTTCGTCGGCGTCCTCGATTGGCTCTGCGTCGACAATCTCACCGACGCGCATATCGATTCCTTTGAACTGTTCGAAGCTGATACGGTCGTCCTCGATGGGGTCAATCTCAGTCATCTGTGTTTCCTCGTCGTCAGAGTCGTCGTCCTCATCTTTGCTCGTCTTCTCGATACGTTCACGAAGCTGCTGATTCAGGTCTTCGATTGTCTCGTCTTCGACTTGGTTGAACAGTTCGCTCGGGTCACCGAACTCGTCGGATGGTGTCGCGAGCGCTTCCTCTAGCCCAACTGCTGTGACGTCGCCATCTTCACCGAGCTGGTCCCAGAGAGCAGACGCCTTCTCTGGCATAATCGGCTGCATGAGAACGGCACAGGCCTTGGTCAACTGGACACAGTCACGGATAACAACAGCTGCCGCCTCGGGGTCATCGCTGATGAGGTTCCATGGCTCGTTGCGCTGGATGTATTCATTGCCAAAGTCCGCAAGATCGATGGCAACTTCGCCGACCGTCCGCACATCAGACTCATTAACAGCCGTCTGGAAGGTCTCGATTGCGTCCTCGATGCGTTCTTGGACCTCTGTGCTGGGGTCGACATCTGGGGTTCCGTCGTAGTTGCGGTTGGCAAAGAGCAGCCCACGGTAACAGAAGTTGCCCAGATTGCCGACGAGTTCGCCGTTGACCCGTTCGGCAAAGCGGTCCCACGAAAAGTCGATGTCCGACTCGACGCCCGACCCCGTGGTGAGATAGTACCGCAGCAGGTCCGGGTGGAAGCCAGTATCGAGGTACTCTTTCGCCCAGATAGCTCGGTTTCGCGAGGTCGATAGCGACTTGCCGTCGATGCCGACGAATCCTGTTGCGATGACTGACCGCGGTTCGTTGTACCCCGCACCGCGGAGCATCGCTGGCCAGTAGACGCAGTGGTGCTGGATAATGTCTGTTCCGATGACGTGGATAATCTCACCGTTGTCGTCGCTCCATTCCACGTCCCACTCGGTATCTGGGTGTGTCTCGCCGTCGAGTTTCCAGACCTCCTCCCAGTCGAAGACATCTGTTCCGACCTGTTCGGAGTACTGTTTGGTTGCAGAGACGTACTCGATAGGGGCGTCAACCCAGACATAAAGCACGAGATCCTCGCGGTCGTCACCGGGATAATCAACCCCCCAGTCCATATCTCGCGTGATACAGAGGTCCTGTAACTCGCCTTCAATCCACTCGCGGGGCTGGTTGCTGGCTTTCTCTGTTCCTTCGAGTCGGTCGATGAACTCCTGCAGATACTCTTGGAAATCAGAAAGACGGAGGAATTTGTGTGGCTGTTTCCGGTACTCTGCCGGGTTGCCAGTTCTGACACTCACTGGGTCCTCGATTTCGCCCGGTTCGAGATGTCGCTGACAGCCTTCATCACACTCGTCGCCGCGGGCTTTCTCCCCGCAGTGTGGGCAGGTTCCCTCGACGAATCGGTCTGGCAGCGCCTCGTCTGCTTCCGCATCCCACGCGACCTCGATTTCTTTCTCGACGATGTACTCCTCGTCCAACCACGTCTGGACAAACTCCTGTGTTGTCTCCGTGTTTGTTTCGTCGTGCGTGTGTCCGTAGTGGTCAAATTCGACGTTGAACTCGGGGAATGTCTCCTCGTATTGCTCGTGGTATTCGAGTGCCAACTCCTCGGGGTTACGCCCTTGTTTTGCGGCATTGACTGCGATAGGCGTCCCATGCATGTCGGACCCGCAGACGAATGCGGTCTGTTGGCCGATGCGGCGGAGTCCGCGAGCGTACACATCCCCGGTTACATACCCAAGCAGGTGGCCAACGTGAAGGTCACCGTTCGCGTACGGTAACCCCACTGTCACCACTGCTGGCTGTTCCGTGGGTAGTTCCTCGTGGCTCATACCCAAACGTGTGTGATGCGGTGTAAAAAGAAAGCCGGTTCTGGAAATGGGCAACTGTTGCCTCAATCACAGGTAACAATTCTTTTTCCCTTGCATCTTCTCCGTTTAACTGCTATGGAAGACCCACTGACGAAGCGACGACGGTTCCTACAAAGTGCCGCTGTAAGCGGTACTGCCCTTCTTGCTGGCTGTTCAGGTATTTTGGACTCTGAAGAATCTGCTGACGACAAAGCACCGGAAGCAGCCACACAAAGTTCTCAGTCAGACGAAGACGGCGGCTCTAACGAAGACGGCGGCTCCGACGAAGACAACGGTATCGTCCCCGGTGAAGGAGATACTCGAAGTATTGGGATTGTCAGCGAACCGGACCAACAAGCAGTTAAAAAACTGCGACAGCAAGTGCAGGCTGGTGAACTCAGCCAGTCAGAAGCTATCCAGCGCCAACAAGAACTGATTCAGGAGGCACTCACTGCACTCAAAGAAGCTCTCCAATCGCAAACCGATATCGAAGTGAACGAAGAGTATGGCCAAATTGGTGCAATGAAGATTACCGGTGATCCATACGAGCTTATCGATTCGCTCACCTCGGCAAAGGCGTCAGCTCTCGTTTCGCCGGAGCAACTGCAGTCCCCGCAGCAACCCACTGGATGAGAACCTCCAGGCCGTCAACGGCGCGATTTTCTCGCTAAAGGAACTCAGTTTGTGCTCTTCGAGGATTTTCCCTCGATTCATAGCCAGAGAACTTTTTGCCGAGTCATTTTTGTTCCGACTGTTCATACGCTGTCTCAATGTCACACTCTGAGGAGAAGATACTAGCTGCTGTCGAGGCTGTTGTTTTCGATATTGACGGGACGCTCTGTGAGTACGAGCGGTCGACCGCCACCCTCCTGCCGCTCGCTTTTGACCGTGCTGGCGTCGAACCGTTCTTTTCGTCTCAAGAGTACGTCGAGCGGTACGAAACATTCCTTGAGGACAGTGACGATGTCGATGACCACCGCGAGGCCTGCTTCACCGATATCGCACAGGAGAAAGGCCGAGACCCTGAAACTGCTCGGGCCGTTGCCCGTGCGTACGCAGCAGAACGCGACCACACGAGAATCGGCTGGCTCGACGGCGCACAGGAACTTCTCGACAATCTCACTGGGGAGTACCGGCTTGCCGCCGTCACGAACGGTGGCCCGGGCATGCAATCACAGAAACTCGAAACACTGGGCATCGACTGCTTTGAGACGGTCGTCCATGCAGGCTACGACACGGCGGCAAAGCCGGACCCAGAACCCTTCGAGACAGCGCTGTCGGCTGTCAATACCGACCCCGAACAGGCAATTTACGTTGGTAACAGCCTCCAAGCCGACGTTGTCGGTGCACACAATGCTGGCATCAGTGCTGCTTGGATTGCCAACGGTGAGACAACGGACCCAACACCGACTCCGGAGTACGTTCTTGAATCACCCGGTGACTTGCTCGATATGCTCTGTGTTTCCTCCCAGTGAGCACGCTCACTTGAGTTGGAGTGTTCGTTGATGAGTATCCTCGACGAACAGGTCGGCAGTCAGCCTGTCCTCGAAATCGAGCAATGCCCACGTGCCGGTGACGGGACGGTCTTCGGTTTCCTTGCTGACGGCGTTAACCGAAAGGTGAGGGACGCCTCGGTATCGAAGCGCTGTCGTCTGGTGGATATGTCCGCTGACTGTCGCGCGGGCCGCCGGACAGACTGTGTCGAGTACCGCCTGCTGGTTTCGGAGGAATGCCCGTGCCGGTGCGTCTGAGAACCAGGGATTGTTCCGTAGCGAAAACGGGGCGATAGGATGGTGAACTAAGACGACTGGCTCCGAATCCATCGTCGTTGCTACCCATTCACGCTGACTTTCATCAACTTCTCCGAGTACTCGGTGATCGCCCATCTGAGAATCGAGATAGACAAAAGTGGTGTCGTCGATAGTTAGCTGTCCGTAAAACGTCTCTTGACCAACGATCTCACCGATTTCGGCCCGTGTGAGGTTGACCGTATCGTGGTTTCCAAGCAGGTAGGTGACCTGAAACGGAGCCAGCAACTCAGCAACCAGTTCGACGTGTTCTTTGTCGGTGTCTGGGTCGTCGCTGTCCTGAATGAGGTCTCCCAAAACGAATACGTGGTCGGGATTATGATGCGACAACGTCTCATAGATAGTCAAAAGACTGTCGGCCACCTCAGACCGATACTCTGTCCGCATGTGTATGTCGGTGAGAATCCCAACCGTTGTCACATCTGTCGATGAGGGCGGTTGCGTATAGGTATTTTTGCTTTTATCATGACCGTCAGAACCAGTCGAGGTCAGCAACGAACGACCGGAGCATCGACCGCGTTACATGAGGCATACAGACGATACGCAGTTCGCCGCTACCGGTTTTGGACACGCGCCAGCCGCGGTCACGGAGTTCGTCTGTCATTGGCACTGATAGATCAGCTGTCACAAGCGGGAGTTCCGGGCCAAACACATCGTGGCCCCGAGCTTCGAGTTGCTCTGCGAGCCACGCGGCGTTATCCATCGATATCTCGTATTGCTCGCGGTAGCCACCAGGCCAGAGTGCCTCCATCGCCGCAACGGAGCTTGCAACACCAGCGCCGCTCCGGGTGCCGGTGAGCGTTATCTGAGATGTCGTTTCCAGATATGGCGTGTCGATAGCGAGTGGATCGAATATCTCTGCTGAGCGGGCGAGCAAGCCCCCCGCTGGGACCGCAGCCTGCCCGACTTTATGCGGGTCGATAGTCAGCGTGTCGATATCGGCCTGTTCGAACTGCCAGTCTTTATCGGTGAACGGGAGATAGAACCCGCCCCAGGCGGCGTCAACGTGACACAGCGCGTCGGCGTCGTTCGCCAACTCGGCAATTTCGGGAATTGGGTCGACCACGCCGTACTCCGTCGAGCCAGCGACGCCAACCAGTGCTACAGTGTCTCTATCGACGAGTTCGTTCATCGCGCCGACGTTCGCACGGTGGTTTTTCATCGGTGCTGTCCGGAGTTCGACATCCAGAAGCTCTGCTGCCTTTCGGAAACTAAAATGTGCGCTCTTGGGCGCGACAACGTTTGGATTGTTCGTCTCAGCGCGGTTCCGGGCAATTCGAACCGCCTGAATGTTGGCTTCTGTGCCGCCGCTAGTGATGTATCCTGCCGGGTCTGATAGCCCGGTTATGGCCCCGAGAAGCTCGATAGCCCGCCCTTCTAGGTCGGCAACCGTCTGGTAGGTTCCGGGGTCGCCAGGGTTTGTGGCGAGGAAACGCTCGGCGGCCTCGCGGGCCACCGGGTGTGGTTCGGTACACATCGATGTGAGGACGCGGTCAAAATCCTGTGGTTGCATCCCCTCGATACCCGCCTGCTGTACCTTCTGCATAGACAGTTTTTGGAGAGGAAATGGTTTAGCTTCTGTGGTCTCCCCAGCAGAGAGACGCCAGCAACGCTACCGAACGGACTCAAGCAACAGGCGCTGCTCGACCCGCTTGACCTCGTGTTGCACGTCGCGGACAGCGTCGATATTTGCACTGATCGAGGTGACCCCTTCTTCGACGAGATAGCGAACCATCTCGGGGTCTGAGCCAGCTTGCCCACAGATGCTCGTACTCACATTGTGCTCACGACAGACATCAATCGTGTCGGAGATGAGGTCGAGCACCGCCGGATGCATCGCCTCGTACCGGTCTGCGACGCGCTCGTTGTTGCGGTCGATAGCGAGCGTGTACTGGACAAGGTCATTTGTCCCAAAGCTGACGAAGTCGACACCAGATTTGGCAATCGCATCAGCAGAGAGTGCAGCTGCTGGCGTCTCTATCATCGCGCCCCAGGTCCGTTTGTTCGTGTCGATACCTACGTCTTTCATCATGCGCTTTGCCCGGTGAATGTCTTCTGCGTCGTTGATTAGCGGGAGCATGATCTCGACGTTGTCGTAGCCCAACTCGTACAGCTTTCGGAACGCATCGAGCTCGTGACGGAACGCCTCGGGCTTGTCGAGACTGCGCCGAATGCCCCGATACCCCAGCATTGGATTGTGCTCGACAGGTTCATCCTCACCACCTTCGAGCTGGCGGAACTCATCGGTCGGTGCGTCGAGGGTCCGAACACGGACTGGGCGCGGATAAAACTCGTCTGCGACGGTCCGAACCCCTTCGACGAGTGCTTCGATATACTCGCCTTTGCTGTTATCGGCGATGAATTTCTCGGGTGTCTTGTCGAGCGAGAGTATCACGTGTTCGATACGGAGCAGCCCGACACCATCGGCTCCAGTGGCCGCTGCACGCTCGGCTGCAGAGGGAATTGAGACATTCACTTTCACCTCGGTCGCGGTCATCGGCTTGACCGGTGTATCGGGGCGCACCTGTTCGACGGCATCCTCGTCATCTGCTTTTGTCTCGGTGTTTCCGCCTGCTGTGATGGTCCCTTTATCGCCGTCGATAGTTACCAGTTGCCCATCTGTCAGCTCTTCGGTGCCGGTTTCAGTCCCGACGACGGCCGGAACACCAAGCTCCCGTGAGACAATTGCTGCATGAGAGGTTGTTCCACCCTCGTTAGTGACGATGCCTGCCCCTCGCTTCATCGCCGGCACCATATCGGGTGTGGTCATCTCGGTAACGATAATATCGCCCTCCTCTACCTTGTCGAGTTGGTCGAGCTTGGTGACAAGACGGACTTCTCCGGATGCTTGGCCGGGTGTCGCGCCAAGCCCGGATAAGATAAGCTCACTGTCCTCGCTGCCCCCAGCGAGACCAGTTCCGGTTCCCTCATCGGAGGCACTTCCCTGTGTTGGCTCTTCTGCTTCGTCTATCGTGGTAATTGGCCTTGACTGGAGCAAATACACATCACCGTCGTGAACTGCCCACTCCACGTCCTGAGGTTGGCCGTAGTATTCCTCAATCATTTCACCAGTTTCACGAAGCTCTGTGAGCTCAGCCTCAGAGAGGACCCGCTCGCTTTGCTTGTCATCTGGGACCTCGCGCTCGACAGTCTCGCCGGTTTCGGCATCTCGGACGTGCATTACCTTCTTTTCGGCGATCGTCTTCGCCTTTAGATCTCCTGTCGACCGCTCGATAACGTAGTTATCGGGCGTGACAGCTCCTGAGACAACAGCTTCGCCAAGACCCCACGCAGCCTCGATTGTGATTTCTGGTGCACCAGTCGAGGGGTTACTTGTGAACATAACGCCACTTTTGTCGGCGTCGACCATCTCTTGGATGACGACAGCAATATCGACTTTGTGGTGATTAAACCCCTGTTCTTGACGATAGTACAGTGCTCGGTGCGTAAACAGCGATGCCCAACATTCACGGACGCGGTCGACGACACTTTCGCGGGTAATGTTGAGGAACGTCTCTTGTTGGCCTGCAAAGGACGCACCTTCTAGGTCTTCGAGCGTCGCCGATGACCGCACAGCAACCGAGGCATCCTCGCCGACTGTGTCAAAAGCGTCGAGGATTTCCTCGCGAAGCGAGTCGGGCATTGGTGTTTCGGTAATAAGCTCTTGGGCCTCTTTTGCGGCCGTTGCGAGGTCCGGGTCGTCAGCCCCCACGCCGACGATGTCGAACAGTTCTTCGTCGATACCAGTTTCTTCGATAAACGCACGATACGTCTCGGTCGGGACAACGAATGCCGGTGGTACAGGCAAGTCAGCAGCCCACATCTCGCCAAGCGAGGCAGCTTTGCCACCAACCGTATCGAGGTCATCGCCCCCGATATCGTCCAGCCAGAGTACAGCCATAGCGTATGTGATGCAACTTCAAGCACGATAAAGAAGCTTCTGGACTGTCCAAGCCAGGCCCGGACTGTTCTCTTTTCGAGTGAGATACTCCCGCTTAGAGCTCGATAATATCACTGCCGTCATTCGGTTCTGGGACCGAAACTGTCGTCTCCGACACCGTCAGTCCACGGCCCCCAACATGTGAACTAGTGTCGAGCGTGGTCTCAATGGTCCCCGGCCGGTCACGGAAGTACCCACACTCAACCCGGAGTGTCTCGATATCACCGTCGAAGGCATTGTGCTTCCCAAGATACTGGCCACATCCAGCGACTGCAACCCCACTTGTGGCTCGCTCGCACGCATGTGTTGCCGGGTCGAAGAGACGAACTTGCACATCTGATCGCCGGCCAAGCGTATCGAAGGTAAATGCACACACCCTCGTACTCCCTGTCTCTGAGAGCACGGCCGCCAGTGTTTCCCGGTCTGGCGAGCAGGCACCGAGGTCATCAATGAACCCGACGGGGACAAATAGTGTCCCGCCGAACCGCTTCGCTCGTGCGACAGGTAACTCCTCAGTGACGTTCGACAGTGCCTCGACTGTCACGTCCAACGCAGGGGCGACTCTGTCAAGAGAAACCGATACGGGTTCGATACGCTGGTCCGGTATTTCAACACGAACATCTCGCGAGCCATCATACCCTACGGGATACTCGGTCTCTTTGCCATCGCTGCTGATTACCGTTATCGCTGTCTCATCGTCTCTCTTGTTGTGCTCTGCTAGTGCTGTCCAGCCCGCGACAGCACCCGCAACGAAGCCATGTGTCCCCTCGTGCTCTACGTACCGCACGCCGTCGTCGCTGAGTGAAACAGCGCCATCGGCTCCGAACTCGTCGGCAATCGAACGAAGCTGTGACTGGGTTGTGTCGTCGAGAACGACCGGCACAGGGACACCCGCCAGTGGCTCGTCGGCGAATGCATCGACCAGCAGTAGTTGTTTTTTCTCCATACATCGTTCTCTCCCCGTGTGTTCAAGAATCCTATCCTCTCGGTGATTGGTTCAGTTGTTTGTTGTAATAGTACACGTCAAAAGATGGCTGCATGTCCGAGTACCGTGCTACTTATTCGGTATGCTTTGGGACACTGCGCTGGCCAAGCCACGAACAGACCTCCGGCCAGAGCTCACTGTGTGCACGCCCGGAAACAGAAATTCCAATATGGCCTGCAGGGAACTCGACGATGTGTTCGTCGTCCGTAGCGACAACATTGTTGAGAACTGTGCTTGACTCGGGTGGAACGATATGGTCTTGTGTTCCGACAATCTGGAGAAGTGGAACCGTTAGCTCACTTGGCGTCACTGTCTCGCCGCCGAGCGATATCTCTCCTTCGATGAGCCGGTTATTCCGGTAGACATCATCGACAAACTCTCTGAACACGCGCCCGGCAACGTCGACGCCGTCCCACGTCCAGCGCTCCATCCGGGCAAACATTTCGACGAAGTCTTCATCTTCGATGTTCTCAAAAAACCGGATATATTTCGAGAGGAGGTTCTCGACAGGCTCCATCAGCGCGAACTGGCTTGCAAGTAGCTCTGCAGGGACATTTCCGTAGGTCTCGGTGACGGTCTTTGGGTCATAGAAGCGGGCCCAGCGTTCGAGCAACCCACCTGTCTCGTCGAAGACAACTGGCGTCGCCATAGCTGAAAGTGTTCGGACGTTGTCCGAAAAAAGTGATGCGTACATGATAGCGAGGCTTCCACCCATACAGTAGCCCAACAGATGAACGGACTCGACGCCTGCTCGGTCACAGATGGTCGCTACACAGTTATCGATATATCGGCAGACGTAGTCTTCGAGGCCGAGCGCCGTATCGAGGCGTGATGGCTCACCCCAATCGATGAGGTACACCTCGAAGCCGGCCTCGAGCAACGCTTTGATGACACTCCGGTCTGGTTGTAAATCAAGGATATAGGGTCGATTAACCAGTGCATAGACAAGACAGATTGGTGTCGCAAATCGCTGCTCATCCGGCTCGTATCGGTGAACTTCGAGCTTGTTTTCCTCGTAAATAATTTCGCTGGATGTCTGGCCGACCGCGGACGTCATCATTGTCATCATCCGCTCGGGTGTAACTGTTCCGCGTTCGATTGCCCTCACACCGAGGTGTGCGAGATGACGCTGGATATATGGTGACGGTGGCTCCTCCCAGCTCACGAGCGACACCTCCGAAAAAGCCAATTTGAGCTATCTCCTAGCCGCTGGGCGAACACTTTTTGTTTGAAGCAACTCTCGCCCGACCTGTTCATAACCGTGGTTCGTCGACCCGGTTTGTAGTAGTGTGGTATTCGAGATATCATCATCTCTCGGGCGATTAAGCTGTCTTGATACACTCACACAGTGAACACATCGGGCATAACTGTTGTCTGCACGCCGTATTCGGCGTCTTCGAGTGTCGCTGGATACTCGCTATTGGGGTAGCGAGAGCCAAGGCTTGCAAGCAGTGCATCTCGTGTACATGCCCTGGCTGCGGCACCAACCGGAGTTGCTGTTCCGGAATATTGGGCCGGCTGTCCGTTGGGGTCACAGCCGACAATAACAGCATCAGTTGTCGTGCCGGGAAACCCAGTTTCGGCGAGCAGCGTTGCAGTCTTTGCCTCGACAACGACTGCGAGTAAGTTGGCAAGTGCGCCGTCGCCAAGCGCTCGCTCGCTTCCTACAATGAGATTGACTGTCCCACCGTCAGTGTCTGGCTCTTTGGTTGCATCGCTCTGTGATGACGCCGGTGGTTCGGATGGCAACACACCCGGGTTAGATACACCGGCCGTCGCGTACACTGTCACCGGACCGTACCGTGCACCTCGTGCGTGGCTAAGGTTGACACCAGTTAGCAGTGTTGGCCCCTCACGGTAGAACCCTGCTCGTTCTTGGCGCTCTCTCACGTAGCTGTCGAGGTCTTGCCGGTCCCATCCTTCGGGAACGGAGATATTGTACGCTGTGGCTCCCTGTTGTGTTCCACCTTGCCAGCCACTCGAAAGCCAGAGGGTTGATGGCCGACAGACTTGGAGTACCCCTTCACAGACTTCCGTTTCAAACATCGCGTAACACCGTCAGTAAGCGGTCATTCTCCGCTGGCAGACGAACAGCGATGCGGATATGCGAGTTTAGACCCCTGAATGTCCTGGCGTCACGGACTGCGATACCTCTCTCACGTGTGGCCGTGAGCACCGAATCGACGTTCCCCTCTCCCACGTCGAGCAACAGAAACGGGGCCTCGGAGGGAGATACATCGAACGTCTCGGAAAGCGCTTCGGTGAGTCGCTCACGTTCTTCTCGAACACGCGTTCTTGTCCGTTCGATGAACGACGATTGTTTCAGACAGTAGGTTCCGACAGACAGTGCAGGTGCGCCAAGGTTCCAGGGTCGACGCGTCGCTGCCATCTTTGCTATTGTCTGGTTGTCCCCAGCGGCAAACCCTGCTCGGATGCCCGGTAGTCCAAACATCTTTGTCAGTGACCGAGCGACGATGACTCCATCTACCCCGGCAAGCGACGGCCGGTCGGTAAAGTCAAGGAACGCCTCGTCGACGAGTAGCGTCGTTTCGGCCGCCCGGCAGCGCCTCGCAAACGCTTTGAGCTGGCCCGCGCTGTAGGCATGGCCTGTTGGATTGTTTGGGTGACAGATAATTGCCATCGCATGTGGTGTGGGGTCACGCTCTACGATGTTTTGCTGGTCGACAATCGTCGGCGTTGCACCTTGGAGTGTCACTTCTCGAGCGTACTCACCGAAACTCGGTGCCGGCACCAAGACAGAATCATCTGGCTCAACAGTCACCTCAATGGCAAGTCGTATCGCAGCTAATCCACCGGGCGTTGGGACAATCGAATCGGCATCGCAACCGATGTAATCGCTTGCAGCCTCACAGAATGCCGTCGGTGGCTCCGGTGGATAGGACCGTGCCGCTTCGAGTGCTGAGTTGTAGATGTCCCTGACACCGGACGGCATTTCGGGGTTTGTATTTGCGCTAAAATCCAATTCTACCGCTTCCTCGCCGCCGTGGGGCACACGACCGACGGTTGCTGTGCTATCAGGGTCCATCGGTTACAGCCTCGTATCGCCGTACAATCTGTTGTCGTAGCTCTTTGTCCGAAACGCCGTTCCGGTCGGCCAGTGCCAGCGCGCCCCCCATTCCGACACCCTCTTTTGCTTCCCCACGACAGAACCCAGTCAATGCGTCGTGAGAGGACTGGTCGAATCCGGGGTCAGTCACTGTTAGGTCGAACGCTAATTCGTCGCTGGCCTGGTGTAACTCTGGCGTATCGTCCGCTACGAATACCGTTGTCGCTACCCTCAGCTCATCCTGAACGCCGAAGTGACGAGCGAGCGCTCCAGCAGTCACCATCTGGGTCCCGCCGGCCAACATCACATCGATTCCTCTCTCATTTGCGCCGACAGTCAACCCCAGCACTGCAGGGAGAACTGGATCGCCCATCAGCGTAATTGCTTTGAGTGGCTCTCCCGCGAGTGCACCCGCCTCAATACTGCTTGCCTCCAGCCCAGCATTGACTAGCTCCTGTTTACGCTCTATTGGGTTCTCAGGCAGCGAGGACGAGACGTTGTAGGGCTCGCCTAGTGCGGTCAGTACGCCGAGTGCTGTTGTCGTTCCGCCGGGAATGCTCTCTCCGATAATGAGTTCTTCATCGTTCAACGCTCGACCGACTGCTCTCGCTCGTTCGAACCGTTCGGTCGCGTCCGGTACCGGCTTGTTACTGCGGATATCGGCACCAGGTTTGTCACCCACTGTGACTGTTGGTGTCGCTGATTCAGTCACCAGTCCCGATTCGACGGCGACAGTGTCGAACGAGACGAGCTCTCGAACTGCGCGGGTGATGAGTGCTGGTGTCGGACACCCGGTTGGGCTCACTGGCATCTGCGGGGCAAACACCGGCTTTCCGTACTCAACAATCTCCAAGTCAGCAGCAGGCGTGTGGTAGGTCGCTTCCGGGACAGCCCCAGCAGCGCTAATACCCTCAATCGTCGCTGTCTCTGTCGACCCAACAACCACGGCAAATTTCATATAAGATCCTCGGCTAGCTGTACGTCTTCCGGTCGGTTCACGTTGACTGCAAGTCGGATGTTGTGTGTCATATATGTTGTCTCCGTGCCGTCACCGACGATATTCAATCCAGTCGGTGCAAGTTCTCTCTCTTCGCGGTCGACTGTTAAGTCGAGGCTCGCTCCCAGTTGGCGCTTGACTACTGCTGGTGTGTAGACACCGAGTGCACCTCCGCTGTGGCTGTCGAGAACAGTATCGATTATCTTTCCGGTAACCAGCGGGAGGTCTGCAACAACTGTCAGAACTGGTAACTCCAGCGTATCGAGAACGACCGTGAGGTCTTCTACGTAGCCGTCTCCAGGTGTATCGATACGGGTAACAGGGCTCGATTTGAGTGATTCCGCCGTATGCGGTACATGTGGGGAGACTGCGGCGTAGACGGCGTCGACGTCACTCTCACCGAGAGCAGACAGAACGCGCTTGACCATGGGGACACCACCGATTTCGACGAGGGGTTTCTCGGTATCGCTCTTGAGCCGGCAACCCTTTCCACCACACATCACAACTGCGTCCACGCCATCACCCCCGCATGAAGCGAAACGAGACGCACTATTTCGTTCCCTGCACCCAATATATCCCCGTTGATACCGCCGAGGTGTTGCCGAGCCCACCAGCGGAGAACAACCACCGCTGTCAGACCCGCGGCGAATGCGACTGCTGCGGTTGGATGGGGCCACGTTAGTACAACAACAGGAAAGGCCACAACGACTGGCCCAACCAGTGTCCGTGGGGTCGCCGATTCGGTCATCGCGGATGCTAACCCCTCGTGTATTGCAGTCCCAGTACAAACCAGCGTTGCCATCCCGAATTTTGCCGTCACCTCTGCTGTGATAATGAGTGCAACTGCTGTCCAGGGGTCGGTTGCGAGTGGCAAAACAGCGAGTATCAGCGTGACCACCGAGATGACGATAGCGGCCGTGCCACCGACGCCAAGCGTTGTATCCTTCAGGACAGCCCGCCGTTCATCAGCCGAGCCATGAACGACGAGTGCGTCCCCAAGGTCAGCTAAACCATCCAGATGCGTAATTCCCGTGAGGAGATACAGCCAGACGACAAACAGCGCGGCGTTTGTCGTATTTGGAGCTGGAACCACCAGTGCAACGGCCGCTACAAACCCGATCAAATATCCGGCTAGTGGCAGACTAGTTGGCGATGCTCTGAACGCTTCCCAAGCCTGTTTATCGCGACCAACCGGGACGCGGGTGAGAAAGCCAACTGCACCACGAAGCGCCGATATCACCATGGAACGACCCCCATCGGGACACTAACCGCGACGCCTGTGAGAATGAACGTAAAGACACCAGTCACTCCAACAATGCGAACACAACGCCTCGCCTCCGCGACAGACGGAAGGTCGCCGTCTGGGTTCAGCGTGTAGGCACCTGGTTTGTCGAGTTGTATGCGTCCCACAGTCGCAATCGTTGCCATCGGCCACCCCGAATTCGGTGACGACGGCTCCGTGACCCACTTGCGTGCTGCCCAAAGAGACCGTGGATTCAGTGAAACCACAGCAAGCAAAAGCGCCGTAACTCGGGCCGGTACCCACAACAGCAGGTCGTCAAGCCGTGCGCTCGCTTTCCCAACTGGCTTCGAGCGGTAACCAAGCATTGAATCCATCGTGTTGACTGCTTTGAGTGCTGTTGCCGCTGCGATGCCGACCACAACTGACAGCTGTGCGCCGATACCGAACGCAAAAAGCGGTCCGACTAGCCCGTCTGCCAGGTTCTCTGCGGCGCTTTCGACGGCTGCGCTCCGAAGCTTTCTGGGCGACAGTCCGTCAGTCTCTCTGCCGACCAGGGCACGAACCGCGGTTTTCGCCTGTGATACGTCTGACTCTGTGAGGCCGATGACCCCTGTAGCAGCCCCAAACAGCATCCGCAGACTGACAGTACTGAACAGCGCGACTCCGGCCACACAAACACCCACAACCGGCTGGATACTGAATGCGACCGCGGTGAGACTACCGACGACAGCTGCGGCTGTCAGCGGCAAGACGAGCGCGAGGACTATTCCCGTGGTTACGGGATACGTCCAGTTACGATCGCAGTGGCCAACAACACGTCCAAACAGCGCGACTGGATGGAACCCGCGTGGAAACTCCGACACCAGTATGTCAAACACCAGTGCAAGTGCGACAACGCCAGTAGCAGGTGGAACCACCGCCATCGGTATTAACAGTCGCCTCCGTCCTGAGTTATAAAATCCGGGACATCTGTGAGCGGAACCTCATTAACGAGAACGGCCGTTGCACCTGTCTTACTCGCGCCACCGTCGGTCTCGGGGTCGTCACCGATATGAACAAGTGCCGACAACGGCACGTCAAGATGTGCCGTAATCGCTTCGAACGCTCGCGGGTCAGGCTTTCGCCAGCCACAGTCCACACTTGTCACGACGACATCGAACTGCTCGGAATCGAGTGCTGATTTGGCCAGCGAGCGTTCAACAAGCCCTGGCACGCTGCAATTTGAGAGGATTCCGACTGGGCCGTGTTTAGCTGTTGCTTCGACTGTGCTTACTGCCCCGCTACGGGTCTGTACGGTCGCATCGAAAGCAGCCAGTACAGCGTCCTGAACAGTACTCGACTGCGGTGAAGGAACGTCGACTGACCGATTTTCAAGTACTGCTCGAACATGGATAGGGAGCGGTACCTCCTCGTACCGGGCAGCGTCAACCTGTGGTGTTCTGTAGGCCTCGTTCCAATCCTGTGGAACGGAAACACCACGGGCTGACAACTCCCGGGCGATACGCGGTGCAGGGTTAGCTGTGCGGTCAACATCAATGAGTGTCCCAAAGCAGTCGAAACTCGTCCCTTGAACTGGGGCACTTCGTGTCATCTGCTCGCCTCCATGTCGGTGACAGCCTCCGGAAAAACAGTCTCAAACCACTCCTGCTCGATTTCTGTGACGAGGTCTCGGGCCCTATCGTAGGGTGAGTGGTGAGTACTGGGGTGTGTCGACCGGTCGACACCTGCCTGGTTCGCAACGGTCTCGACGAATGCTGACCGGACGTTCCGGTTCTCGAACAGTCCGTGCAGGTACGTCCCAAGAACGCTTCCGTGCACGGCACTCTGTTCACCCAGTGGCTGTGAAATCGTCGACAGTGGCTCGCTTTGACCCATATGTATCTCGTATCCCGTGACGGACCCAGTTGCGCCGTTGATAGGCCCTGTTCCGTCGACTGAGACAGTTGCCTCCTGTACCCGTTTTTCCCGCTGAAAGCGCGTTTTGACGGGGAGTAGTCCGAACCCAGACACAGTGTCGCGGTCTACTGTCGACTCGATGCCCGCGTTGGTGATTTGCTCACCGAGCATCTGATACCCGCCACAGATGCCGACGATTGGTCCAGAAAATGAGGCAACTGCCTCGCCGACGCCCGCCTCTCGCAGCGCCAGCAGGTCGTCAACCGTGTTCTTTGTTCCTGGCAGCACAAGCGCATCCACAGCTCCGAACTCCGCCTCTACTGGAAGATACGTCACCTGAACGCCGGGGACACGGGCAAGCGGTTCGAAGTCGGTGAAATTTGAGATATGGGGCAACCGAACGACACCGACCGTTACCGTCTCTGTTTGGCTGTCTTCTCCCACTGTTTTGCGGTTCCCTTCGGCTGGCAGAGAGACGCTATCCTCAGCGGGCAGACCGGGGTCGTCGTAGGGGAGTACGCCGACAACGGGGACGCCCGTTTTGGCTTCGAGTTCGTCGATGCCCGGATCGAGCAAGTCGGGATCGCCTCGGAATTTGGTTATCACGATGCCCTCAACACGACGCCGGATGTCCGCGGGGAGCAGTTCGAGCGTGCCATAGAGACTTGCGAAAGCTCCACCTCTCTCGATGTCGCCCACCAGCAGAATCGATGCATCCGCAAATCGCGCCGTCTCGATGTTGGCCAAGTCCCTGTCGTGAAGGTTAATCTCCGCGATACTGCCGGCACCTTCCGCGAGTATTACGTCGTGGTCCTCGGCGAGGCGGGCGTGAGCGCGTTTGGCAGCCTTCCGGGTGTCGTCCCAATGCGTTTCATAGTACGTTCCGGCCTCATAATGTCCGACTGCCTGGCCATCGATAACGAGTTGACTTTCGCTGTCGCCACGCGGCTTTAGTAGAACTGGGTTGTGGTCTGTTGTGGGTGCTACGTCTGCGGCCCGTGCCTGAACGTACTGTGAGACACCCATCTCTCCCCACGAGCCATTGGGCGTGAGAACGGCCCGTGCATTGTTGCTCATGTTCTGGCCTTTGAATGGGGCGACGTCGACGCCGTGGCTGGCGAGGAGCCGTGCAAGACCGGCGACAACAGTGCTCTTACCGACATGGCTTGCCGTCCCCGCGACGAGCAGCGTGGTAGCCATGCAGTTAGAACTCGGTACCTTTCCGTGCTGGTTGCCCTTGCCCGATGGGGTGTTTCTCTTTGCCAACCTCGGTGACGAGGTCGGCGTGGTCATAAAGGAACTCTGGGCTGTCGTGGCTGCCGGTGAGGACAAGCTCAAGATTAGCGGGCTTTCGTTCGATGAGACCGAGTACGTCCTCGGGGTCGACAAGCCCTCGATTTGCCGCGTACAGGATTTCGTCCAGAATCAGCATATGAACACCGTCTTCCGGGTCGCTGTCAAGCGGGAACGACGATTTCAGGTCGCTCTCAGAAGCTGCGTCGAGTAGCTCTGTGGCCCGCTTTAGGCCAGCCGTCGCTTCCGACTCGTGGTCTTCGTCGCTAGAGTTGTCGAGGCGACCGTGCCATCCGTAATGCCCGGCGTTTTCGTAGGAGATGGCTGGCATTGCTGCGATAGCGTTGTACTCCCCGCGAACGTCTTCTACACTGTCTGCTCCGCCTTTCATGAACTGCAAGAGGTGAACTCGATACCCCTGTCCAGCCGCTCGAAAGCCCATGCCGAGAGCGGCTGTCGTCTTTCCTTTCCCATCTCCCCACCACGCTTGGACAAGACCGAACTCCTCGGGTGTCGATGGTGTAATCTCTCGCTCTTGGACTGCGTTTGGTTCTTCAGATGCCTGTTGGTTATCTTTGTGTTCCATGTGTGTGTTCTCTGTCATTTGTTTTTGTTCGTACGACGAGTATTGACCGGTCGGAATATGATTTTTTGCCATCGGTCGCAGCGAGACCGCCGACTGTCGTCTGCTCGATTGATTCGTCTGGCAGGGTGAGTTCCTCTAAGACTAGCGCAGGCCGGTCCGATTGGACGCCCCGTTCGACCAACCCTGCCGCGATATCTTGGGGCATCCAGTCGTAGGGCCGGACGATGACGATGAGGTGTCGACCATCCGTTGCCGCGTCAGCGAGGCGGTCGAGGTCATCGACAACCTCGCCGCGTCGGTGGAGGCTGGCAAACGTCGCCTGTTCGAGCGGCGTTCGTGCCCGTGAAGCAGCAATTTGCACCGACGAGACGCCTGGAATCACCTTGACAGGGTCGTCGACTGCCTTCTCGACACGACCAAGGAACTGATACCCCGACACGTTGGGGTCACCCCAGAGTACTGCAACACCGCTTGCACCGTCAGCTACCCGGCGGCCAAACTGCGTGAGGACTGCCGTCTGGTCGTCGTAACTACATGCCAGTATTTCGGCACCAGTTAGGTCCTTAATACAGTCGGTAACTGTTTCGAACCCGACGACAACGTCTGCCTGTTCGACCAATGTCATCGCTCTATCGGTCAGAAACGATGTGTCTCCTGGACCGACACCAACTGCATGAACCACGTCGCCCGTGACATCATGCTCCGGCTGACTGTCCGCAATTCGTGCGGGGTTTGGCTCACTCATCTGGCACTAGCTCCCCCTCATCTGTGTCTGAACTAACACGCAGTCAAATAGATTTGAGATAAGTAAATATTTATTGCTTTACTCGCAACGGTTGGGCGTGAAACGAGCAATCAGCATCGTGCTGACGGTCGTATTGGCTGTCGGAATAGTTGGTACCGTGACGGGGGCCGGTATCGCTACCGATACAACGATGGGGCAGGAAGCACCGGAGTGTGAGTTTCCGGTTACACAGACAGACGCCACAGGAACAGAGGTAACCGTCGAAGAAGAACCCGACTCTGTTGTGACACTCAACCCGAGTGCTGCCCAGACGATGTGGGAAATTGGCGCAAAAGAAAAGGTGACAGGCGTGACGAAACATGCCTCGAATCTTGAAGGCGCTGCAAAGCGGCAGAATATCTCGAACGAGGGGCAGACAATTAGTCACGAAATCGTCATCGACATGCAGCCCGATATCGTCCTCGCACCACTGTCGACGGTTACAACAAAAGAAGATGTCAAAACACTCCGTGACGCCGGACTGACTGTCTATGCGTACCCAACCGCCGGCTCTATTGACGAGGTTCGACAGCGAACGCTCGAAACGGGCCAGCTCGTTGGTGCGTGTGAAGGGGCACAGGAAACGGTCGACTGGATGGATGAACAGCTCGAAATTGTCGAAAACGCGGTTGAAAGCAAAGAAAAAACAGACGTACTTTACACGTTCTACGGATACACGACGGGTACTGGAACCCACATTCACGAAATTCTCGAAACTGCTGGCGGGAACAACATTGCAGCTGATGCAGGTATTGAAGGGTACCAGCCGGTAAACGAGGAAATTGTTCTGTCAGAGAACCCGGAGTGGATTGTCCTCAATTCGGATTCGCCCGAGGTGCCCAACGGTGAAGGTTACAACCAGACGGCTGCTGTGAAACAAGACCAGACAGTCATTGTCGATATAACTACACTCAACCGTCCAGCGCCACGAATCATCTACTCGATCACGGAACTTGCACAGACGTTCCACCCCGAGGCGTACGCTGAAGCAGTCGATGCGGCGGAGTCGACGCCGACAGCAACGGAAACGCCACAGAAGACAGCGACACCAGAAACCACGTCGACCGAGGAGCCGAGCACGCCAGAGATGACGGCAACCGACGAGCCGACAGCAACTGACGAGCCAACAGAGACTCCTGTGTCGGATTCGAATAGCGACGATGACGGTTCCGGGTTCGGCATCGCTGTTGCTCTTGGCGCAGTCGTGCTTTCGGTTATGGCACTGGGCACGAGCCGTCTCCGCAGAGGTTCTTGACGGGATGAGAGTTATCTCAACCTCGCCGTCCTCAACCGAAATCCTGTACGCCCTCGGAATTGAGCCGGTGGCAGTCTCACATTCCTGTGATTACCCGCCGGCAGCGACGGACCTCCCGACAATTGACGTGTCTAAAGTGGACGCGGAGGAAAGCGCTGAGAGGCATGAGCAAGTTCGGTCGGCGACCGCTGACGGCCACCTCTACGAGATGGAGACAGCGACTATCGACGCCGTAGAACCCGACCTTATTATCACGCAGGGGGTCTGTGGCGTCTGTGCAGTCGACGAGATACTCGTCGATGAGACGCTGACAGACCTCCAGTCTGACCCCGACGTGCTTGCGTTACAGGCGAGCACACTTGAGGACGTTTTCGACTGCATCCGTGACGTTGGAGCAGCTACTGGTGCTGATACAGAGGCGACAGAGCTAGTTGGGTCACTTCGAGAGCGTATCGAGACTGTAAACCGTCGTCTTCCCGATGAAAGTCGACCCCGGACAGCGGTTTTAGAGTGGTTAGACCCGCTTCGACAGGCTGGGCGTTGGGTCCCCGATGTGGTCGAAGCCGCCGGCGGCGAGTATGGAATCATTGCCTCTGGCGAAGACTCTGTTCCAATCGACTGGGGCCGGCTGTTGGCGCTCGACCCTGCGGTCATCGTTGTCGCTCCCTGTGGGTTCAACCTCGAACGGACACACCGCCAACTGTACGAACTCACGGAGCATCAAGAATGGCACGAGCTACAGGCAGTCAAAGAAGAGCGTGTCTATGCACTTGACGGAAGCGCCTACTTGACACGGTGGACACCACGCCTTGTCGACGCGGTTGAACATCTCGCGGCTGTCTTTCATCCTGAGACGTTTGGCAAGCCGACAGAGTCTGCTGGTGTACAACAGTTACCGACGACCGCGGAGTAAACCAGCCGACTCTCACTCTGTACAGAGGTCGACAAAGTTTCGTAGAATCTGCAGTCCTGTCTCGCCAGATTTCTCAGGATGGAACTGAGTCCCGAAGACGTTCCCACGCTCGTTGGCGATGATGCTTGGGAAATCGACGCCGTAGTCCGTTGTTGCGACGGCAGCGTCCGCATTTTCGGGGTCGGCATAGTATGAGTGAACAAAATACGCGTACTCGCCGTTGACTCCGTCCACAAGTGGGTGGTCGCGCTGGACAGTCAGTGTATTCCAGCCCATCTGCGGTATTTTGACTGTTTCAGGAAAGCGGCGATTTGTTCCCGGAATAAGCCCAAGGCCGCGCGCTTCGCCCTCACCAGCGTACTCCGCTTCCTCGCTAGAGGAGAGTAACATCTGCATCCCAAGGCAGATTCCAAAGAGCGGCGTTCCGGCCTCCGCCTCCTCGACGAGCAGGTCACGGAACGGCCCAGCGTTTTCCATCCCCTCGCTGAACGCCCCAACGCCGGGGAGCACAATGCCATCCGCCGCAGCGATGGCATCCATTTCGTCGGTCACATCGACAGCAGCCCCCGCTCGTTCGAGGCCTCGCGTGACACTCCGGAGATTCCCCAGACCGTAATCGACAACTGCAACCTCGGCTGCGGTCTGTCGCATGCTCATGTTGAGCACTAACGGAGCGACCTGTAAGTGAGTTCGCTTTGCTTTGAGCTCCCAATCCGAAGTTCGATTGACTTATTCCTGCCCACAACCAAGCCATTGAGCAATGACCGATTCGGACTTTGCTGTCGTTGAGTTCATGCTGACGGCGCTTACGTACACTGAAAACCAAGAGTTCGACTCTGACGACCTGCCACCGTCCTACCGAGCACCCTTCTGGAGTGAAGGCTCAATTGAACGACCCCTTTCGGTCACGGTCGACACAGCGTCACAGGCGACCGGTGTCGACCGGCCGTGGGAAGCAGTTTCGGGACTCATGTTTACTGACCACGACAACTTCTCTGGGAGTCTAGAGTTTACCGACCGCTCGATGGCAGCGGAGTGGTATCTCAATCACGCCGAAGAGGCCCAACTTGCCGAGAATCCAGTCCTTGCTGCGGAATATGAAGACGAGCACGACGTGAGCTACGACCTTGCTCGCGACAGCAACCGACCAGCCCGAGCAGACAGAGCGTTCATCGATGCTCTGCTCGACGAGTACTTTGACGAAGACGAAGAAGACGAGATGCTCGACCTCGTCGACGTTCGCGCACCGGAGGAAATCGAGCTATCACTCGACGATATCGTCCTCACGAGCGAACAGGAAGGCGAAATTCAAAAAATCGTTAAGGCCATCGAACACCGGGAGTACCTTGCGAACGTTGGCCTGCGTGAAATCGGAAAACTCCTGTTCGTTGGACCGCCCGGAACGGGAAAAACGTCTGTCGCACGCGCACTCGCCAGTAAACTTGGGCTGCCAAGTGTCGAAGTCAAACTGTCGATGATTACAAGCCAGTATCTCGGGGAGACAGCTAAAAACGTCGAGAAGACATTCGAAGTTGCCAAACGTCTCTCGCCGTGTATCCTGTTCATCGACGAGTTTGATTTCGTGGCCAAGACTCGTGCCAGTGACGAACACGCTGCAATCAAACGCGCAGTTAATACACTGTTAAAAAGCATCGACGAGGTATCGCTCATTCGCGACGAGGTGTTGCTTATTGGGGCAACCAACCACCCAGACCAGCTTGATGCGGCAGCTTGGCGGCGGTTTGACGAGATTGTAAACTTCCCGAAACCCGACTCGCCGATGCGGGCTGATATCCTGCGTATTGTCACCGAAGAGATGGATATTGTCGACTTCGAACCCGACAAGATAGCCGACTTGACACAGGGGCTTACCGGAAGCGACCTTCGGCTCGTGCTTCGTGAAGCTGTTCTCGAAGCATTGACCGAAGAACGGACAACCCTCACACAGCAAGACCTCGTCGATGCGGTCGAGGATTTCGAGGAACGTGACACACTCAAAAATCTCGATATGATTGAAGGAGACCACGACGCCTTGGTCGCAGGTGGAAGCTTCGACAGTGACGGAAGCGACCACAGCCACGATTAAACGGCTAATTGGTCACAGCTGGAAATCGAGAATATCTCCTCTTTCGACGCCGCGTTCTGTTGTCCATTCTTTGTTCACTTCGAGGACATACTGGCCCCGTCCGGGGTACTCTTGTTCGCTTCCATCCTCGTCGGGACCGGGTTTAGGTGCATGATGAATCGTCGTAATCTCGCCCGTAGCATCGGCATAAATAATATCGATGCCAAAATCCATATCCGGCATTATGAACGTCCAGTCATCAACAGAATCGAAGACAAACAACATCCCATAGTTCTCCGGGAGGGTTTCAGTATCGCTGAGGCCAGTCTGCCGAAGAGATGGCGTATCTGCGATAGCGGCACGAACTGAACCCAACCCCTCTCCCCCGGTCGTCTGTACCGAGACTGTTTCCATCTCGTAGTCGGAGAATATCTCTCTGTCGGTCCCTTCTGTCGGCGTTTGCGTGGCTTTCTCAGGTGGTGTTGTCGTATCCGACTCGTTTTCCGTTGGGGTTGGCGTTGGCGTTGATGGGTCCGCTGTCGCCGTCGCCGTCGCCGACGAGGGACTCTCTGTCGGGGACGGGTCCCTAGAGTTAGAGGAGTCGTCGGTCTCGTTTAGGCATCCAGCAAGTCCGACTGACACAACCATCGTAAGTAGGGTCCGTCGCCGGGGGTCGCTCATAGCTCTACTTTCTGTTGGACTCAAATAAAATGTGTTCCCTCGGCTGAACACGTCTGTTTGTGGTCGCCGTTTTGCTTGTATCGAACGTGCCAGTCACAACTATGTTCTACACTGCGAAGCTTTCCAGACAACCCTACAGAGATATGTGTAAGATCGAACATCATTGTCTGACGTATGTTTATATGCGACGGCAGGAACGATGATTAGTATGTGTGGCAACAGAGTCGAGGAACTTGAAGCACGAGTTCAGGAACTTGAGGCCTCGGTCGAAGGGCTGACCGACGAATTGGTCGAATCCAAGGTCCGAATCCGCGAGCTGGAGGGTGCAGTCGACGACCAGCTTGGATTCGTTCCCGAATCGTCAAGCGACGAGACGACAGCAGCCGACCCGCCTCAAACCGAAGAATCGCCGGACACAGGCGAAGCAACTAAAAGCGAGGCATACGACGAGGAAGATAACACGGAGGAGACGGAAGACGATATCATCATCGCGTGAGGCCGTCGTCACTCCGCGAGCATCCCTATGTACATTAAAGAGCTCGTCCTCGATAATTTCAAGAGTTTCGGACAGAAAACCCGAATCCCATTCTACGAGGACTTCACGACTGTAACTGGCCCAAACGGCTCGGGAAAGTCGAACGTCATCGACTCAATTCTGTTCGCGCTTGGCTTAGCCCGAACCTCAGGTATCCGAGCTGAGAAACTCACGGACCTCATTTACAATCCGGGTCACCAAGATGGCGAATCATTTCAGGGACAGCGCGAGGCAAGCGTCGAAGTAATCTTTGACAACTCCGACCGGACACTGGAGCGGTCCCAGGTTATCAACGCTGCTGGCACCGAGGATATTGGCGATGTCGACGAAATTCAGGTCAAACGCCGGGTCAAAGAGACTGAAGAAAACTACTATTCTTATTACTACATCAACGGGCGGTCGGTGAACCTTTCGGATATCCAAGAGTTGCTTGCACAAGCAGGCATCACACCTGAAGGTTACAACGTCGTGATGCAAGGCGACGTAACTGAGATAATCAACATGACGCCCGGAACGCGGCGAGAGATTATCGACGAAATCGCCGGCGTTGCACAATTTGACGAAAAGAAAGACGCCGCCTTCGAGGAACTCGATGTCGTCGAGGACCGAATCGAAGAGGCTGAACTCCGTATTGAAGAAAAAACTGACCGCCTCGACCAACTCGAAGACGAACGCCAGACTGCCCTCCAGTATCAGACTCTCAGAGAAGAGAAAGAAACATACGAGAGCTATCGTAAGGCGGCCGAGCTTGAAACGAAACGCGAGGAGCTTGCCACTGTCGAGGATACTATTACGGAGACAACCGAGACACTCGAAACGCGCCAGTCGACCCTCGACGAGCATCAGGGTGAACTGATGCGACTTGAAAGCGAACTGGACCATCTCAACGGCGAAATTGAGCGCAAAGGCGAAGACGAGCAACTCGCCATCAAGCGCGAGATGGAAGAAATAAAAGGTGATATTGCCCGCCTCGAAGACAAAATCGAGTCACAACAGGCCCGTATTGAAGACGCCGAAAGCGACCGAAAGCAGGCATTTGTCGAGATTGACCGCAAACAAGAAGAACTCGATGAGCTTGAAGGTGATATCCGAGAGCTGAAAGTTGAGAAGTCATCTATTGCCGCTGACGTTCAGGAAAAAGAGCAGTCACTCGACGCAGTCGAGGCTCGTATCGACGACGTTGGCGAGGAGTTCGAGGAAGTCAAAAACGACCTCCAGAGCAAAAAAGAGGAACTAGAGGCAGCAAAAGCAGAGAAAAACGACCTCCAGCGCGAGCAAGATCGGCTGCTCGATGAGGCTCGTCGGCGATCTTCAGAGAAACGCGAAAAGCAAGAGGCAATTGAAGAAGCAACGGCACAGATTCCAAAAATAAAAGCGGATATCGAGGACCTCGAAGTAGAACTCGAAAAAGCAAACGAGAACCACGAGACAATCGGGAAAGTGGTAGACGACTTGCGAATCGAGAAACGAGAGCGGCAAGGCGACCTTGATGATATCGAGGACACACTCAACGCCGCACAACAAGAGTACGCAGAACTCGAAGCCAAGGCGGGACAGTCGGGCGATAGCTCATATGGTCGCGCAGTGACCGCCATTCTAAACGCCGGTGTCGACGGTGTTCACGGAACTGTCGCCCAGCTCGGGAGTGTCTCGAATCAGTACGCAACAGCGTGTGAGACAGCTGCTGGTGGACGACTGGCGAACGTCGTGACTGATGACGACCAGGTGGGCCAACGCTGTATTGAATTTCTTAAATCCCGCAACGCGGGGCGGGCAACGTTCTTGCCTATCACGAAGATGAGTCAACGTTCGTTGCCGTCCCTGCCCGACCACGAGGGTGTCGTTGATTTCGCGTACAATCTCGTTGATTTCGAGCGGGAGTACGCAGGTATCTTCTCGTATGTACTCGGCGACACCCTTGTCGTCGACACCATCGAGACGGCCCGTGAACTGATGGGTAATTTCCGCATTGTCACGCTGGATGGCGACCTCGTCGAGAAGTCGGGGGCGATGACGGGTGGGTCAAAGAAAGGGTCTCGCTACTCGTTTGAGGGGACCGATGGCCAACTCGAACGAGTTGCGGCCCGTATCAACGAACTCGAAGAGAAGCGACAGTCGGTCCGGACAGAGGTTCGTGAACTTGAGGACAGACTCGAAGACGCTCGTGACCGCGAAACTGAGGCTGCCGAGCAGGTTCGAGAAATCGAGTCCGATATCGAGAAACGCGAAAGCGAGGTCGCCGAAACAGAGTCTCGAATCACACGGCTAACTGACGAACTCGACGAAATTGAGACCGACCGTGAGGAGGTCTCGGACAAGATGGATGAGCTCGAAGCGGCAATTGCCGACCAGAACGAAGCTATCGCCATAATCCAGTCAGCTATCGACGAACTGGAGGCCGAGGTGGCAGATTCGGAACTGCCGGAGCTGACGGCAAAAGCGGAATCAATTCGGGAAGAAATCGATGACGCGAACGCTCGTATTGACGACATCGAAAGCGAACTCAACCAGGTAACGCTCGAAAAAGAGTACGCCGAAGAAGCAATCGAGGAACGCAACGAGACAATCGAAGACGCACAGAACCGCAAAGCCGACGCCGAGGCACAAATCGAGACTCTCGAAGCGACAATCACAGACAAGGAAACTGAACTCGACGAAAAGGAAACAGAAGTGGCAGAGCTCGAAGCGGAACTCGCCGAGCTCAAATCCGAGCGAGAATCGCTTCGCAAGGATGTCGACGAGGCACGGACACAACGCGACGAAGCCAAAGAGCGTGTCTCAGAAACTGAGACAGAGCTCACGGAGTTGCGTCAGGACAAAGAGACACTTGACTGGGAGATAACGGAACTCGAAAGCGAGGTCGGAGACTACGATCCCGAGGAGGTCCCCGACCACGACGAAGTCGAAGCAGAGATTGCCCGGCTCGAAGGCGAGATGTCTGCGCTTGAACCAGTCAACATGCTCGCAATTGAGGAGTACGATACGGTCCAAGAGGAACTGTCTGAGCTCCAAGACAAGAAAGCGACGCTCGTCGAAGAGGCCGATGGCATTCGCAACCGCATCGACAAATTCGAAGCGCGCAAAAAAGAGACGTTCATGGAATCTTACACGGCAATCGACGAGCAGTTTCAAACAATCTTCGAACGTCTCTCGGACGGCACCGGACAACTGCACCTCGAAAGTGAGGCTGACCCATTCGAGGGTGGGCTAACAATGAAAGCCCAACCGGGAGATAAGCCGATTCAGCGGCTTAACGCCATGAGTGGCGGTGAGAAATCGTTGACTGCACTTGCATTTATTTTCGCAATCCAGCGTCACAACCCGGCACCGTTCTACGCGCTGGACGAGGTTGATGCATTCCTCGATGCAGCGAACGCAGAACTCGTCGGTGAACTTGTCGATGAACTCGCGGGAGAGGCCCAGTTTGTTGTCGTCTCTCACCGGTCGGCGATGCTCGAACGGTCTGAGCGCGCAATCGGAGTGACGATGCAAGAGAACAATGTCTCTGCAGTGACCGGAATCGACCTCTCAGGCGGGTCGGAGGTACCAGCCGATGATTAACTCGCTATGGGGTGGCAACCGTGACTGATTCAGAGATTCCACTGGACATCACTGGACACGACGAGCGTGACCCGCCCGCTGAGGACTCAACTGAGCTGTTTGATGCCGACGAGACCGACGCGGAGTCGACTGGTACTAAAAGCCCCACCGAAGAGAGTGGAGACAGAGAGCCAGACGACGAAGAAGTCGAACCGGTCGAGGTTCTGGTCCAACTTGCCGAGGACGGAGACATTGACCCTTGGGATATCGATATCGTAGAAGTGACCGACAAATTCCTCGACCGGGTAGACAGGGCTGACCTCGGGTCCTCTGGGCGCGCGCTCTTTTATGCGAGTGTCCTCCTTCGGATGAAAAGTGACGCGATGCTCTCCGATGATGAGGACGACGAGCAGGCTCCCGAGCCATGGGAACAGGCTATGGCTGGTGACGAACCACTGGACGAGCCAGACCCATTCGCCACGCTCGAAGAGGAGATGGACCGACGGCTAGAGCGAAAACGAGCACGCGGGATGCCACAGACGCTCGACGAACTGGTCCGTGACCTCCGCGAGGCAGAACGAGACAACTGGTGGAAAGAGTCCCGTGAGTACGACACTAGCGACTCTCCCGAGCAGTACAACCGCGGCACGCAGGAACTAGATTATCGCTCGGCCGACCAGTTTCGGATGGACGACGAACCGACTGAAGCTGACGTGACTGAAAAGGCACACGGTGAAGAAATCGACGTTATCATCGACGACGTGTACGCCACTGTTCGAGAGCAGTACGATCAGGGTCGAACCGAGGTCCTTTTTCAAGAAGTGGCCGAAGTTGGCGGGTCGCGGGTCGAGACGTACCTCGGCTTGCTCTTTCTCTCACACCGTGGTCAGATTCGCCTCCAGCAAGACGATCTCTTTGGCGATCTTTGGATACAGGACCCCAACGCCACGACGGCTTCCGGCGAGGCGCTCGCAGACTAATATTTAGGACCGCCAGAAGGCACTCTATTCTCACTGCCAACAGGTATATGAGAGTGCTGTTGGAAGATATGGCATGGACCGCCGGTCGTTTCTCGCGGTGGCGAGTACAACAGTTGGCACGGTATCAGCAGGATGTCTTGATGACGATACTGACATCGGGACTGAGCGTGTTGCTGTCGGGAGTGCCGAAAGCAGCGGTGTTACGGTAGACAATGGTAGCATCGTCGAGGCTGACGGTGGCACGCTACGCGTGACTGCGACCCAACTCCGCCGTTCGATTATCGCCCCTCGCCAAAATAATAGAGTGTACGAACCAGAGGACGGCCAGTTTCTTCGGGTGTCTATCTCAGCTAATAGGATACAAAGCGACGACATCGGTTCGAACCTTGTTCTTGAAACCAACGGTGAGACAGCCGTGTCAGGGACGGAAATTCCCACGGCTATCGCGATAACTGAGAATAGCGAAGAGGTTGGGTTGGGGATGCCTATCGGCACGGCTGAATCGGCCAGTGTTCGGTTTACACGAGGAATTAGCCCGAGCTGGCGTGTTCCGGAAGAACTGGTCAGTTCGTTCGATGTTGCCCCCGAGTTCCATCTGACATCGGCAGACATCGGAGAGCAAAACGGAAAGACGAACCTGGAGCTTGCAGTTGAAAACCGAGGGAGTCGCGACGGTATCTTCCGATGTACAACCGCGTCACGTGGCGAGGGAAGACCGGAACCGGTTCGGTTCACTGTCGGAGCCGGAGAAACACTGACAGTCTCAATTAGTAACGAGACCATCTCTGAATGGAGCCCTGATAACTCGTTCATCCATGAGGTTGACGCCAACACGAGGGCCTTTATTGCCGACTCAGACAAATCGTGAGTGGCTGTGGGGCGGAAACAGGACACAGATTTGCGAGCGCAATCTTTTTGACCGGGGACCGGAAAAGGGATGACATGATGGTAGGTGTCCGTTTTACAGGCCCGCTGTGAGCGACACCTGTCAGTTCTGCCGTGGGCCGCCCGACCAGCCACGGCATCAGCACAGCCCCGATACGGTTCTCTCGGGGGAGGTATACAGATGTCACAACAAGCGTCTACCATAACTGTCGTCCTACCAGACGGCTCGGAGCTAGAAGTTGAGCGCGGTGCAACGGTCGAGGATGTCGCCTTCGAAATTGGCCCTGGACTGGGGCAGGATACAATCGCTGGCGTCGTCGACGGCGACCTCGTCGACAAAGCGACTCCGCTGACCGAAGACTGTCGGATTGAGATTGTCACCGAAGATAGCGCTGAGTATCTTGACGTGCTCCGTCATACAGGCGCTCACGTCTTTGCCCAAGCCCTTCACCGACACTATCCCGAGGCAAAGCTTGCTATTGGTCCGTCGACCGACGACGGTTTCTACTACGACATCTCAGGTGTCGACCTCGATGAGGAAGACCTCGACAAAATCGAGGCTGAAATGGTCGACATCGTTGAGGAAGATTACGAGCTAGAACGCGTCGAACGGCCCCATGAGGAGGCTGTCGAGCAGTACGAAGACAACCATTACAAGCAGGGCATTCTGGAAAACGAGGCCAGCGGCGAAGAGACTGTCTCGTTCTACATTCAGGATGACTGGGAAGACCTGTGTGAAGGCCCTCATGTCGACTCGACCGGCGAAATCGGAGCAATAACGCTGCTGGAGATGTCTGCCGCTTACTGGCGTGGCGACGAGGAAAACGACCAACTCACTCGAGTCTACGGGTCGGCGTTTGAAAGCGAGGACGACTTAGAAGCGTTCATTCAGCGTCGCAAGGAGGCCGAGGAGCGCGACCACCGCAAAATCGGCCAAGAGATGGACTTGTTTTCGGTCCCGGACCACTCGCCAGGCTGTGCGCATTATCACCCCAATGGGATGCAGATTCGTCGCGAGCTAGAGGAGTATATCAGAGACAAAAACGAGGAACTTGGCTACGACGAGGTCTGGACGCCCGAGTTGAATAAGGCAAAACTCTGGAAACCGACTGGCCACTACGAGGCATTCAAAGAGGAAGGCGAAATGTTTGCGTGGGACCAAGACGAGACCGAGTATGGTCTCAAGCCGATGAACTGTGCGAACCACGCTCATATCTACTCGGAGGGGCAGTACTCCTATCGTGACCTTCCGGTCCGGTTCTCCGAGTTTGGAACCGTCTATCGTAACGAGCAGTCCGGCGAGTTGTCGGGACTCCTGCGCGTTCGCGGGCTGACCCAAGACGACGGCCACGCGTTTATCCGCCGTGACCAGATTGAAGAAGAAATCACTCAGACACTCAAAATAATTGAAGAGATTTATAGTCTGTTTGACTTCGAAGTTCTGTACAAACTGGAGACCAAAGGCGACAACGCGGTCGGTAGCGACGATATCTGGGACGAAGCAACGCAGGGACTGCGAAACTCGCTTGAATCTATCGGCCTTGACTACGATGTTGAACCCGGCGAGGCAGCGTTTTACGGGCCAAAAATCGGGTTAGACGCACGCGACGCACTTGGGCGTGAGTGGACTATCGGCACGGTGCAACTCGATTTCAACATCCCGGAGCGCCTCGATTTGAGTTACGTCGGCAAAGACAACGAGGACCACCAGCCGGTGATGGTCCACCGAGCGCTGCTTGGCAGTTTCGAGCGGTTCATGGGCGTGATGATAGAGCACTTCGGCGGTGACTTCCCGACGTGGCTTGCGCCCGAGCAGGTCCGTATCCTCCCGGTTTCTGACGACAATATCGGCTACGCCAAGCGACTCAAAAACGCCGACCTCGGCGAGTTCCGAGTCGAAATCGAGGACCGTTCATGGACTGTGGGCAAGAAAATCCAGGCAGCCCACGATGACCGCGTCCCGTACATGATTATCGTTGGCGACGACGAGGAAGATGAGGGAACGGTTTCGGTTCGTGACCGGTTTGAAAACCAACAGAAAGACTTCTCAGTCGACGAGTTTCGGGCCCATCTTGAAGACGAAGTCGGCAACAAACGCATCGAACCGGACTTCCTGCAGTAGGGCCCAGACCGCTATCAATTCTACGAGCTTACGGCCACAGTATAAGTACCCACACGCATAGCTAGAAGGTAATGCCAGCAGTCGAGACGAAGGGCTTGGCGAAGCAGTACGGCAACATATGCGCACTCGACAGCCTCGATCTGGTTGTCGACCGGGGTGAACTGTACGGCCTTCTGGGACCGAACGGATCCGGAAAAACCACCACAATCGAGATTCTCACCGGTCAACGCATCCCAACGTCGGGCTCTGTGTCGGTCCTCGATACCGACCCGGTCGAGAATCCACTCGATGTCCGGCGTTCGGTCGGGATTTTGCCCGAACGGGAAGACCCACCAAGCTTTCTGACGCCACGAGAGTATCTTCAGTTCGTTGGTGACGTGCGCGACATCTCAGATATCGACGCTCGAATCGAAGAGTGGTCGGGAAAGCTCGAATTCCGAGGGATACTCGATACGCTCTCGACAGACCTGTCGGAAGGTGAACGACAGCGAGTCATGCTCGCGCAGGTGTTTATTCACGAACCGGAGCTAGTCTTTATCGACGAGCCGCTTGTCAATCTCGACCCCTTGATGCAAGCGGAGGTCAAAGACATTCTCACGTCGTACTGTGAGGCCGGAAACACGCTCTTTTTATCGACACATTTCATGGAGGTCGCCGAGGACCTCTGTACCCGAGTCGGAATAATCGCTGACGGCGAACTCGTCACTGAGCGGGACCCACAGGCGCTCGAAGAGAATGGATTGTTAGAGACGTTTGCTACCGAGGTTGGAGACAGAGAACCCGTGGAGGCTGGTCGGTCGTGACCAACAGCGGGTTCACAGGCGGTCTGTTCTGGCGGATGCTCATCGAGGAGTTTCGGATGCACACGTCATTGTTTGGGACGCGTCGGTTCGCGGTGTTTCCAGTCTTTATCATGATTGTGGTTACTGGGGCCACGTGGCTCCTCGGCTTGACCGGCACCTCGATGGATACCGTTGTCGCTGGCATCCATCTCGTTGTCTTCTTTTTTGGCCTGCAAGTTGGCACTGCAGGCCTTATCGGCCGAGACGCGATGCGTGATGTTCTCGGGGATATGACGCTGCTCGTCTTTTCTGCTCGCACGCTACCTATCTCGCTTCGCCGACTCCTTTCTATCTTTTTGATTAAGGACCTCGTCTACTATTTCTTGTTCTTTCTGACGCCCATCGTTACTGGCTTCGTTCCGCTGGTGTTTGTTGGTGAGCTGTCGGCGACAAATCTTGCGTTACTTTGGTTGACCGTGACTGGAACGTTTGCGTTCGGGGCGGCGATGAGCCTCACAGTTGCCGGGGTAGCAAGCCGGAGTCGCGGTGCCGTTTTGGCGATTCTAGCAGCGCTTGGTGCTGGGTTTATCGCCGGACCAGTAGAGCTTGTAGCGTACACGCCGTACGGTTCGTATCTTGACCGTTCGATGGCAGCGGTTGCCAACGGGTTTGTGCCGTTGCTCGTTTTACTTGTAGCAGGTCCGCTGGCCTTTGAACCCTCGTCGGACAGGAGCGTCAGACGAATCGAATCCGACCGATTCAAACAACTTCGCTCGCTTGGGGATGGGATGACTGCACGGCCGCTGCTGGAGGTAACACGTTCGAGCGGGTCGGTGTGGAAAGTCGCGTTCTCGCTTGGAATTCTCTTTGCGGTTGCGGCGCTTTTGCTCGACCGTGTCGCAGCAGCTACCTATATCGAACCCTCTGCTGGTATCGGCTTCGGGACGTTGCTCGCCCTCGGGACGTTCACGACGTATAATTGGGTGACACAGTCTGATGACCCGCGAGAGTACCTTCGCTATCCCACTGAGATAGGTGCCGTTTTCCGTGGGAAACGGCGGGCGTTTTTTGCGCTCTCACTTCCGATGGGTGTGGTCTATCTTGCGGTTGCTGGCCTCTGGTATCCCGTCTCTGAACTCCTAATTGGCCTCGTTATCTTTCCGCTTGTTTCAGTTTACGTCTACGGTGTCACGGCCTACCTGACCGGATTCTCGGCCAGTGAGTTGCTGTTCGAGACATCGTTGTTTGCTGCCTACGGTGTCGCCCTTGCAATGGTTGGGACACCATTGCTCGTCACGTCGCTCTCATACAGTACCGCACCGACAACATCGACAGTCACCGCTATTGCGCTCTCAGTTGGGGCGGCAGTTGTCGGGGTTTTGCTTTCGCGTCGCGTTGGTTCACGGTGGCAACGAAAGCTCAGAGCTGAATCCTAACCATCCTGTGACCACTGGTGTTATGCCGCTGTGGTCAACGGGATTGGTATGGACGGCGCAATCATCGACCTCGACGGAACAGTATACCGTGGTGGGACTGTCATTCCGGGCGCACCCGAGGGGGTCAGAACGCTTCGAAATGCGGGCCTCGATACGCTTTTTTTCTCGAACAATCCAGTCCGAGATGGAACGGAATACGCAACTCACCTCTCGGAAATGGGTATTCCAACGGATCCTCACGAAGCGTGCTCCTCGGGCGTCGTGACGACTCAGTATCTTCGAGAGCACCACGCTGACGACGAGATTCTGGTTATCGGCGCGGAGGGACTCCGTGAGCAACTACACGGGGCGAAACTTCATGTAACCGATGACCCAGAAGAGGCGGATATACTGCTTGCCTCGTGGACGCCCCAGTTTGGATACGAAGATCTTCAGCGAGCCCTCGATGCGGTTAACGACGGCGGAACCTTCCTCGGTACTGACCCAGACCGGACGTTCCCTGCGGAAGATGGCCGGCATATCCCGGGGTCAGGTTCGATGATCGGGTCGGTCGCTGCGACGCTGGGGAGAGACCCCGACGCGATTCTGGGAAAACCCTCTGAAACGGCTCAGGAGTTCGCTCTCTCCCGCCTTGATACAACGGCAGAGTCGTGCCTTATTGTTGGTGACAGACTCAACACGGACCTTGCGATGGGTGACCGTGCAGGGATGACGACCGTGCTCACGGAGACAGGAATTGCCAGCACAGCAGACATCGAGACCAGTCCAGTTGACCCTGACTTCGTTATCGACTCGCTTGGAGAGATAGACGATGTACTCGCACAGCTTTGAGCGCGCCGACTCGTTATGTGTACCGAAACCGGTTTGATGCTCTCTCCCACATTACTGCGTACTGATAGATGGCTACTGAGTCCTCATCTGATGAAGAAAGCCCATTAGCCCAAGTTGTCTCCAGTGCTGTAACTGGCCTCACATTAGTTGTCGCGTTTGGGCTGTCTGTTGTCGGCATCGAGTCATTCTGGGTCGTTTTTGTTGTCGGTTTCGGGGGTGTGCTCCCGCTGTCACTTGCCCTCGTCCAGTATTATCAGGAAACGGATGACCAGCCCGAACGTAATGAGCGAAGCACAGAGCGGCCCACCGAAACAGAAGACGCGCTTGATGAACTACGACAGCGCTACGCACGCGGTGAGTTCAGTGACGAAGAGTTCGACCGGCGGGTTGAACGGCTGCTCGAAACCGAATCGGTTCACGACGCCCGGCAGTACGCCGAGCGAACGGAGACACAGCGAGACCGTGAGATAGAAGACGAGTAACTGTCTACTTTTGCTGGCATAACACATTAGAAAACCCGTCACTGAACCTAAAGGCCTAAGAGTGACCGGTCAAATCGTCATATTATGCTCGATTACTTCGACCTGGAATCGAAACTATCCCAGGAAGAGCGCCTGATTCGGGACGAGGCTCGCAAATTCGTCGACGAGCGTGTCCGCCCGGATATTGCGGAACATTACGAAGAGGGGACCTTCCCAAAAGATATCATCACCGAGATGGGAGAAATGGGGTTCTATGCACCAAATCTCGATGGGTACGACCTTCCGAATGTGAGCGAGACAGCGTATGGACTCCTCATGCAAGAACTCGAAGCGTGTGATTCCGGACTTCGGTCGATGGCAAGTGTTCAGGGGGCACTTGTGATGTACCCAATTCACGCCTTCGGATCTGACGCACAGAAAGATGAGTGGCTGCCGAAACTGGGCAGCGGCGAAGCTGTTGGCTGTTTCGGTCTCACAGAACCCGAACACGGGTCAAACCCGTCTGCCATGGAGACCCGCGCCGAAGCCGACGAGGACGGCTATGTTCTCAACGGGTCGAAAACGTGGATTACAAACTCCCCAATCTCGGACGTTGCAGTCGTCTGGGCACGAGATACCTCGGACCCGGACACGCCAGTGCGTGGCTTCCTCGTTGAGACGGACCGTGACGGCGTCACCACCAACAAAATCGACGAAAAGATTTCGCTTCGGGCCTCAATCACCGGCGAGATTGGCCTCAACAACGTCTGGGTGCCCGAAGAGAATATCCTCCCGAATGTGGAGGGCATGAAAGGACCACTCGCCTGTCTCACACAGGCCCGATACGGTATCGCTTGGGGTGCCATTGGTGCCGCACGGGACAGTTTCGAAACAGCACGTGAGTACACGACCGACCGAGACCAGTTTGGCGGTCCAATTGCCCGGTTCCAGATGCAACAAGACAAACTCGCCGAGATGGCCACCCAGATTACCCTTGGGCAACTGCTCGCCTACCGGCTCGCAGAACTCAAAGAAAGCGGCGAGATGCGCCCACAGCACGTCTCGATGGCCAAACGCAACAACGTCCGAATGGCGCGCAACCAATCCC
Source organism: Halovenus rubra (assembly GCF_026586665.1). Classification (GTDB taxonomy): domain Archaea; phylum Halobacteriota; class Halobacteria; order Halobacteriales; family Haloarculaceae; genus Halovenus; species Halovenus rubra. The sequence goes on along the minus strand of NZ_JAODIY010000013.1, from coordinate 79,238 downwards.
GCATCGCCCGTGAGATGCTCGGCGGAAACGGTATTACACTCGATTACTCGCCAATGCGTCACATGGTCAACATGGAGACTGTCTACACCTACGAGGGCACCCACGACATCCACACGTTGATTATTGGTGAAGACCTGACAGGCATCCCCGCGTACAACCCTGACTAGCTACCCGCTGTTCCGTTTTTGCAGCAAGTTTCACAGATGCGATACTAACGATGTCAAACACCGGCCGCTGCAGTCTCGGAAGGGATAAAAGCGCCTGTGTTTGGACTTTCGTCTGTCTCGAACTTGTATTCGCTGTCACACAGCAATAACGGATGCTCACAGACTGCAGGATGCAGCCGGGATTACACGGTCTCGAATCCACGCCTTTCAAGAGACTGTCGGACGCAAGGAGAGATAATGCAGACAAACGAGGAACCACTTGAGGGAATTACGGTTCTTGACGCCTCGCGCGTTCTCTCGGGACCGTTCTGTACGATGCAGTTGGGAGACCTCGGGGCCGATGTCATCAAGGTAGAACGGCCAGGAACCGGTGACCAGACACGGGGTTGGACGCCACCAACGTACGAAGACTCCGAGGCATCTGCCTACTATCTTAGCATCAACCGAAACAAACGTTCGGTAACGCTCAATCTCGCCAGTGAGGAGGGTCGTCAAATCTTCCGCGATATTGCCAGCGATGCGGACGTACTGGTTGAAAACTTCCGGGTTGGCAAGATGGAAGAATGGGGGCTTGGATACGACGATCTCCGTGAGGAAAACCCTGAACTGGTCTACTGCAAGATTAGCGGCTATGGCGAAAGCGGACCAGACAAACACCGCCCAGCCTACGACCTCATCATGCAAGCTGAGGGCGGCATGATGTCGATAACAGGAGAACCCGATTCTGAACCGGTCCGTGTCGGCGTCGCTATCGCTGATATTGGTGCGGGGATGTACGCTACGCAGGCGATTCTCGCTAGCCTCTTCCGTCGTGAGTTTGCCGATGCTGGTGGCGACAGAATCGAAGTCAGCCTCTTCGATACAATGGTCGCTTGGCAAACCTACATGGCCTCATACTACTTCGCCACGGACGAGCCGCCCGAGCGGATGGGTAGTCGCCACCCAACAATTGCACCGTATCAGGCGTTCCGGACCAAAGATGATTGGGTAGTCGTCGCGTGTGCCTCGGAGCACATCTGGCCACGCTTTTGTGCTGCACTTGACCGTCAGGACCTCATTGAAGACGAGCGATTCGCGACCAACGAACAGCGTGTCAACAACCGCGAGGAGCTAGAAGCACTGCTCAGCGACGAGATTGCGGAGTATACAACTGATGATGCTGTCACGCTACTCCAGGAACACGACGTGCCAGCCACGCCAGTCAACGATATGGCAGATGTCTTCTCACACCAGCAAGTCGAGGCACGGAACATGCGGCGAGCTATCGAGCATCCGGCGACAGGTGAGGTCGAGATGCCCGGAACGCCGATGAACTTCGATGGGATGTCGACCGCGTTTGACAAACATCCACCCCTACTCGGCGAACAGACTGACGAGATCCTCGATGAGTTTGGCTATTCTGAAGCCGATATCGCACAGTTCCACGAGAACGATATCGTATAGAGACCACCGATAACCGTAGTGGCTTTGAGGCTCGCGCACGGATATATAACCAATGACAGCGACCGCTGAAATGTCCCGGCGGGAAGCCTGGCTCACAGCGATGCGCCCCCAGACCCTCCCGGCCGGTGCAGCACCCGTCCTCATGGGAATTGGGCTTGCAGTCGCCGATGGGGTGTTTGCACCCTGGCCTGCGTTTGCGGCCCTCGTTGGCGCACTCCTCATCCAGATTGGAACCAATTTTGCCAACGACTACTACGACGCCATCAATGGTGCCGACACTGCAGATAGAGAGGGGTTTACACGCGTTACTGCTGGCGGGCTTATCGACCCCAGACGCGTTAGGCAAGCCATGGCTGGGACCTATGCCCTCGCACTTGTTGTCGGTGTCTCACTCGTATACGTCGGCGGGCTACCTATCGTTATCGTCGGGCTCTCCAGCATTATCTCCGGGATTCTCTACACTGGCGGTCCATACCCCTACGGCTATTACGGGCTGGGTGATCTCTTTGTGTTCGTCTACTTTGGTCTCATTGCTGTCTCCGGGACCTACTACGTTCAGGCAATCGTTGCACTTGATGCCGGACCACTTCCGCTCTGGGTGCCCGCTGAGACTGTCACTGCGAGTGCTGTTCTCGTGGGTATCGCCGCTGGTGGACTTGCGACGACGATTCTCGTCGTCAACAACATTCGTGACCGAGAAACGGATCAAAAAACAGGGAAACAGACGCTTGCAGTGCTCGTTGGCTACCGCTGGTCACGCGTCGAATATCTGGGGCTGGTCGGGGCTGCTTACGCTGTTCCGGTACTCCTTTGGCGTGGTTTCGGATACACACCAGCAGTCCTCCTCACTGGTATCTCACTCCCACTTGCAGTCCGAGTTGCCCGTACTGTCTGTACCCAGACTGACGGTGAGGCACTCAACCCCGCGCTCGAACGGACAGGGCAGCTATTTGCGATGTATGCCCTCTTGTTCACAACTGGACTGGCCACAAGTGGGGTGACCCTCTGATGGATGTCGAGCCGTTCTCTGTCGAGTTGGCGGACCCACTCGGGACAGCGAGAGGAACTATTCAGCAACGTAACGGGTTCCTCGTAACTGTCGGGTACAACGGTCGCCATGGGGTTGGGGAAGCGACGCCGCTTCCAGGCTGGACTGAATCCTACGAAGAGTGTCGGGAGGCACTCAACCGTGGCGCGAATATCGCGACAGAACTAGACTGGGGCGTTGCCCTCGCAAAACTCGACACGCCGGCTGCTCGTCACGGCCTCTCGCTGGCCTTTGCAGAAGCACGTGCAAGAGCAAGCGATGAACCACTCTACCGCTCGCTGGGTCGTGATGACCTCGTCGAGAGCGTGCCAGTCAACGCGACACTGTCCGGTGATGGAACGCCTAGTGCGGTGGCACACCGGGCACGCGAAGCCGTCAAGACAGGGTTCCAGACGCTCAAACTCAAGGTCGGGACCAACGGTATCGAGGAAGACATTGAGCGGGTACGTGCTATCCGTGATGCGGTAGGTGACGAGATTGCTATTCGTGTTGACGCAAACGGTGCATGGACGCCCGTTGAAGCACGACAGGCGATTGACTCACTTGCTGTCTTGGATGTGGAATACGTCGAACAACCACTGTCGACCGCCGATTTGAGTGCCCACGCTGAGTTACGAGGGTCTGTCGATATCGCGCTCGACGAATCGCTTGTTTCTCATGATATCGAGGACGTTATCGAGTCCGACGCTGCTGATGTCGTCATCATAAAGCCGATGGTGCTTGGTGGGCCTGACAGAGCAGTCGCAGCCGCGTTGCGGGCACAGGAGGCAGGTATCGACCCGGTCATTTCGAACACAATTGACGCGGTTGTTGCGCGGACAGGGGCAGTACACGTTGCGGCACGGATTCCTGATGTCAGGCCGTGTGGTCTTGCAACAGGGGCATTGCTCGAAACCGACCTTGCTTCGGACCCTGCGCCAATCATTGATGGCGAAATTTCGGTGCCACAGGATGCAGGAATTGGCCTTCCGGAGCGGTTGTAACGTGTCCCGATACACGCCAGATAAATGGCCGGCTCGAAGTCCACTTTTCGACCGCTGTGCAGCCACACCGAATAGGGCTGCAGTGATTGCGCCACAAGATACGGAGTGTCTGACCTATGCCGACCTCGCAAAGCAAGTTAGTCACGTCGCAGACGGATTGTGGCAGTTCGCCCAGGAGCATGGGCTTGTGGGTGACCAGCTCCGTGTTGGCTATCTCTTCCAGCCCGGAATCCCGTTTGTCACGACACTGTACGCGCTGTGGGAGGTTGGCTGGACTGCGGTCGGGATACAGCAAACATTAACGGCGGATGAGACTGAAACCCACGCGGCAATTGCGGGGGTAGACATGCTTGTCGTGGGCGCTGGGAGTCAGACGGTTCCGGACGCTATCGATTGTCCGACAGTGACAGCCGATTCGCTCATACAACACACCCCCGCTGCCACGGTTGACCAGCGCCCAGCGCAGTGGGAACGAGACGAAACAGCACTTATTCTGTTCACATCCGGGACGACTGGTCGTCCAAAGGCTGTCCGTCTCACGCTGGGCAATCTCGTCGCAAGCGCGACAGCCTCCGCGTTCCGTTTTGGTCTTGACGCTCGGGACCGCTGGCTGTGCTGTCTCCCTGTCTCTCACATGGGTGGGCTTGCTCCGGCGGTACGGACCGTCTGCTATGGCACTACGTTGGTCCTGCAACCGGAGTTCGACCCGTCAGCGACTGCAACAGTCCTCAATGACCGTCAGATAACACAGGTATCGCTTGTTCCAACCCAGCTCAAGCGACTGCTTGAACATGGCTGGCGACCCAGTACGTCGCTCGATACTGTTCTGTTGGGCGGTGCACCCACAACAGAGGAACTGCTCACCCGGGCAAACGAGGCCGAGGTTCCGGTCTACACCACCTATGGGATGACAGAAACTGCGTCTGGCATTTCAGTTGCTCGGCCGGCACAACAAGAGCGGTATCCGGGTACGGTCGGCCAACCGTTGGTCGGGACTACAGTGACTATTTTGAACGACAGAACACCTGCAGCGCCGGGTGTTGAAGGAGAAATTGTTGTCGATGGGCCGACCGTCACGCCAGGATATCTCGACGAGGCTGCAACTGAGAGCCGGTTCAGCGAGTATGGGTTCCATACCGGCGACCTAGGATATCAAGACGAAGCTGGCCGACTGTGGGTCAATGGGCGCGTAGACGATGTAATCAACACCGGAGGGGAACTCGTCTCCCCTGCTGGGGTCGTCGATGTACTCCTCTCATTGGAGACGGTTGCAGATGCAGCGGTTGTCGGGGTGCCAGACGAAAAGTGGGGGGAACGTGTTTCAGCAATTGTCGTTCCTGCTGAGGGAACTGACACAACCGAGCAGCGCCTTCGCGAGCGGTGTCGGGACAACCTTGCACCTTACAAGGTGCCAAAACTGATTCAGTTCGAAGAGAGGGTACCCCGAACTGCTTCAGGGACCGTCGACAGGGAAGCGGTCCGACGACAACTCGAATAACGCCTTTGTTCACCCGAACGGTGATATATCAATGTCGTCGCGTCGCCCGTCTAGCACGGTAAAGCGCTCATCCCGGCGGTGTTCGAGCCAGTGAAGTAACCGGGCTGCCCACGCCAGCTTCTGGCGCTTCTCTGGACGAACCGTTTTATCATCAAACTCCCAGCCGGGAAAGACAACCTCCGTCGCTCCCAACTGGTCAGCGAGGAAGGCCGCGCGGTCACCGTCTGTGAACCCGCCAAAGTTGCGAACTGTTTCTGTTGGCCGGGCCTGCGTTGTCGGGATGACCGCTGTTGAGTCAAAATCAGGGAAATGTGCTTCTAGTGCCGGGATATTATCGCCGTGAGCATGGACTGCGACTGGAACGCCGTTCGACGTCAACGTTTTTGCTGTTTCCGGAGCGCCATCGAGGTCAGTGACCATGCAATCGACAGCAAACCCTTCCTCTCTCAGGGAGCGAGCGGCGGCAGATGCTGCGACTACGGAACTTGCTTGTTCGACCATGTCGAGATCATCTTTGAGAGACTCGGCACCCCCTGTGACCGCCACCGTCTCGCCTGCAAACTCCAGCGTTGAGAGCGTCTCTTCGACGGAGTTGCCTGTCTCTAAATAGAGGTCTGCCAGCCTATCGCGAGCCTTTTTGTCACCGTTCGGTCCGTATCCGAATGCCTCAAGGACGCGGTCGTAGACCGGTTCCCACGTCTCGAAGTTCATCCGTTAGCAACACCCATTGAATACCCCATCTCCTTTCCCAGTGGTGATGTATCTGTCGCTGGTAGTTTTTTCTCAATATAAACCGGGTTGAGCCGAAGTGGCACAAGACACCCCTGCCCATGTGCCCTTTCGGCCGTCATCCGTCGTTTTATGCTCTTCCGGTATAAGTTTTCTTACCGAATTCCGTTACCACGTTTATTGTTATCGTGCACCATTGATATCGGCAGTTCACGACGAGAAAGTCGGTGTATCAGGGCGTTTTTACTCACTGGTGACCGAGGTACGTGTAATGACCGAACAACCGATTCCGGGCGAGATTACGGTGGCCGTCGTGGACGCGGAGACGCCGGGAAACGTCGGCACAATCGCCCGTGCGATGAAGAACTTTGGCCTGTCGGAGCTTGTATTAGTTGACCCGCCATCACTGGACCCCGACGGTGAAGCGTACGGGTTCGCTGGACGTGCTCGCGAGGATATTCTTCCTAACGCAACCGAAATTACATTCGATTCGTTGGTCGAGAACTATTACACAATCGGCTGTACGGCCACCACGAACGAAGACCCCCAAAGCCACGTCCGATACCCTGCGATGACTCCTGACGAGTTGCCCGACCACCTCTCGGGAGTAGACTCCGATATTGCCATCGTCTTTGGCCGTGAACGTGTCGGACTGGTAAACGACGAACTCGCTCGAATCGATGCGCTGTGTTCTATCCCAGCCAGCGAGGAGTATCCATCTCTCAATCTTGGGCAGGCAGCTACGGTAATCTGTTACGAACTCCGTTCGCTTACTGTCCAGAGCACACAGCACCCTGACAAACTCCATGAACGCGTCGCGGAGTCAGAACTCGAACGGCTACATGACCAGTTTGAATCGTATCTCGTTGCTGTCGACCACCCGAAACCAAAACGGAATAAAGCTGCCCGGATGTTTCGTCGCCTCCTCGGCCGGGCACACCCGACACCTAGGGAAACACGAACGTTACAAGGTCTACTTCGCGAGGGAACCCAACGCAGTGCCCAGTCTGAGCGGACAGGCGAGACAGATAAGTGAGCGTGGCATGTGCCAAGAGATTTGAATGACTACACGTCCGTACCCGGATTTCTTTTTCCATACGATTTAATTATCTTTGCTTATATCCAGAGTATATGGGCCGGTTTTCTCTACACTCAGCACTCAAAGGTGCTCTCGTAGGTGCAGTAATCGTCACAGCGCTTTTTATGATTGACCCGCTCACTGATATCTGGGTTAGTGGTGACGACCTCGATCCACAGGAGGCATCGAAGCTTGTCTGGCCAACCACAGTTGCCGCGGTGGGCGGTCCACTCGTTGGCGGCTTCCCCGCCGGCATTACTGTCGGCCGAATCGACAAGAAACAGTATCACCCCTTTCTGGAGGGAGCGGTCGCAGCATCTGCTGGTCTCTCGCTCGGTATTGTCGTGTGGGCAGGTGTTGGCCTACTCGCCCATGGACTGTCTGTTTCGTTTTCGTCGCTGATTCACGGATTCACCTTTACGGTGTTCGGTGCGCCTCTCGCAGCGCTGATAGGGGGATACACCAGCAAACGAATCGCCTGGGAGTAACCTTTCAGGCTCGTTTCTGAATCTCTTCGCGGAGCACGTCGCTGACAACATCACCGTCTGCTTTTCCGCGCAGTGCCCCCATACATTCACCCATAAGCGCCGAGAACGCGCCCATTCCTTCGGCCTCGATTTGGTCTGTGTGTCGTTCAACGACTTCGACAACAGCCTTGCGGACCTCGTCTTCCCCGGCACTGCCCAGTTCCTCTTGCTCGGCGGCCTCCTCCGCTGAGAGGTCTGGGTTCTCTGCGAGAGCAGTGAGCAGTTCCGGGACCCCTTCCTTGGCGAGTTCACCGTCAGCCAGTACTTCGAACAACTCGTCAAAGTGCCGGTCAGTCAACTTTGAGACGGGCACATCATCACGTCGGAGCTCCGTCACTGTCGATTCAAGTGTCCCTGCTGCGAGTGTCGGGTCGACACCCATTTCGACGGCCCGCTCGAATTGAGCCATCCGTCGACCGTACGCGACCTGTTCGGCAAGCGTTTCGTCGAGACCGAACGCCTCATGATACCGGGTAACCTTCTCAGTGAGGAGTTCCGGTGTCTCAATTTCCGCGGGGTCCGGGTCAACCGGTGGCACGTCGGTCTCGGGGTACATCCGTGCCGCTCCGGGTAGTGGTCGCAGGTACCGCGTCATCCCGTCTTCGTCCGCGTCTCGGGTCTCCTCTGGTACTCTCTCAATAGCGACTTCTGCCCGCTTGGTCACAGCATCAATTGCCAGCGACGCAGTCTCCTCGTCGTCTGCAACCAGCGCGACTGCGTCGTCGGGACCGGCCCCAACCGCAGCAGCGAGTGCTTCGACTTCTTGTTCAGTAATGCCGTAAGCAGGAAGCTCGTCAGTGTGGAAAATCCCACCTGCGCCGTGACGTTTGGCGTGGTCAGCGAACTCGGTGCCGAGCCGTCTGTCGGGAAGTAGCTCTCTGCCGACGAACCCATCGAACTCGAAGAGAGGAACTGCCATCACCGTACCATCACCTGACAGTGCACGTTTGATGACGCTACTATCGGTCCCTTCGAGCACTGCTGATACGTCTTGTGGCTCACCAACGTGTGCGCCATTGGCCTGAAGTGTTTCTGCAATATCGAGGAGTTCGACCTGTCTGCGGGCCTCGTTGCGGACGATATCGTCGATATCATCGAGACTCTGGACACCTTTAATTTCGACTCGCGCTCCATCGGCAATGGAGACGTTTACATCCTGTCGGATGGTTCCGAGGCCGCGTTTGACCTGTCCGGTCGAGCGCAGGTACATCCCGATTTTCTCGGCGGCTTCTCTGGCCTGTGCGGGCGTTCTGATGTCTGGCTTCGTCCCGATTTCGACGAGCGGGATGCCAAGACGGTCGAGGCTGTACCTGACACCGGCGTCGGTCTCCTCGATACGCTGTGCGCTTTCTTCTTCGAGCATGAGGTCCTCGATACCGACCGGGCCGTCGCTTGTCTCAATTTCGCCGTCGACGGCGACCTGCATCGTGCGCTGGAAACCGGAGGTGTTCGAGCCATCGACAACGATTTTTCGCATGACGTGAATTTGGTCGATAACGCTCATGTCCAGAAGCTGTGCAATCTCAAGCGTCGTTGCAAGCGCTTCGCTGTCGACTCGAGACGGTGGCTCGTCATCTTCCTCGACCAGACAAGTCGAGTCATAAGAGAGGTACTCAAACTCGCGGTCGACGCGACTCTCTTCTAACGCCGCCTCGTCGATTTCGCCAAGCTCGCTTTTTGTCGGATGCAGATACCTGGTAAACCGGTGAGTAGATGCTTCAGGCTCCCGTAGCGCTGTTGGACAGGAACAAAACAACTTCGTCTCAGTGTCAAGCTGCTGGTGGATTTCCAACCCCGCAACTAGACCCAGTTTTTCGTAATCGAGTTCACTCATTGTGTGCCTTTGGGACACCAACAGTCAAAAAACGTACTATCGGACAGCGAACTCCGTTGTCGGGCCAGTTGCTTATCTGCAATGGTTCTGTCGGGACACGCCCTGTCATGGGAGCGATACACATTAAGTTGGGGCTATTGATAATTACTAAATACGGGCTGTGTGTGGCATCTTTTGGACCGTCTTTTCGATTTTGAGAGTCTCCCCTTGGCTTTATTGTTCGGTGACTAAACAATCGGGTATGGGAGTGGAAGAGCAGTCCCAAGATACCGTCGAGGCGTATCTGTCTGCTCTCGAAGAGTCATATGGCTCCTTTCCAATCAATCAGACGACAGTGTCGGTTACGTCTACTGAATACCAGAGAGAGCGCGAGCGCGCCGATGTTGGCTGTGTCGACCTCTATACAAAAATCGAAAACGACCAGTCTGAGATATTGCATATCAAAGATGGTACTGAGTTGGCGTTGCCGTCCGCGAGAACGAGCGACGAAACGTTCGAATATAGTGCGGTAAAAAGCGTCGAGGCGGCGACTGGTATCTCCTGTCAGATAGAGCATATCGAACAAGCAACGATTCTTGGAGTCCACGGTGCCGAACCTGACGAGAAAGCAGTGTACCGGCTGGCAGTTATCTTCGTGGGCACCCCCGAATCAGAGACACCAGCTGCTGAGGCTGTCTGGCACACGACGGCGAAGATTCCAGACGTAGTGGCACCCTAACTAAGTTAGAGAACGCCGGTGACAGTTGCGGCCTCATGAGCCGCATCTTGGTTGATACCGTCACCAAGTATCGTATATCGATCCCGGATTTCATGCGCCGTAGTCAGAGCTTCGAGGACGGTTTCGTCGTCAATTCCCAGCTCGTCGGCGGTCGTCGGTGCCCCGATAGTTGCGAGTGCATCCCTGACGTTTCGCCAGTCACCACGTTCACCATCTTGCAGATACGCTGTCAAGACTGACCCGACCCCGACCTGATGACCATGGAGGGCATCGCCCGGCGCCAATCTGTCCAGTTGGTGGGAAAATAGATGTTCTGCCCCGCTCGCTGGCCGCGAGGAGTCGGCAATACTCATCGCGACACCTGAAGAGACAAGCGCCTTGACGACGACCCACGCTGATTCTTCGAGGCCTCGTTTGAGTGAGTCTGCGTTTTCGACGAGCATTTCGGCGGTCATCTGTGAGAGCGCCCCCGCATACTCTGAATACTGGGCGTTTTGCAGTCGGTTTGCCAACTTCCAGTCTCGCACTGCGGTGTAGTTCGAGATAATATCTGCACAGCCTGCGGTGGTAAGTCGCCACGGTGCTTCAGCGAGGACTTCTGTATCTGCAACGACAGCAAGTGGTGGGTCCGCAGCGACGCTGTGACGCGTTCCACCGTCAGGGACCGACCCGCGACCAGAGACAATGCCGTCGTGACTCGCGGCGGTCGGTACAGAAATAAACCCAAGATTTCGGTCTGCCGCAGCCATTTTTGCAATATCGATTGCTTTGCCGCCACCGACTCCGACCAGATATCCCGGTTCGAGGTCGCGTGCGACATCGATGACGCGCTCAATCTCGTCGAAGCTCGCCTGCTCGACGACGACCATCTCCGGTGTTTCACCGAGTGAACCCAGTTCAGCCTTGACACGCTCTCCTGCGACTTCTCTTGGGGTTGGACTTGTGACGACGAGTGGCGCGCCGCTGAGATGTAACTCGGAGATTGCCTCACCCGTCTGGTCGAGGACACCGTGCCCCACGACTACGTTGCGAGGCAACCGAATCCACGTCGACTTCTCGAACATAGTGGCCGTTTCCGGCCTACCCAGTTAAGTACTCAGGGTCCTGTCGCGTACTGATATATCGGTCTCGCCCGGATAGATTGATATGCCTGCGGTATCATAGATGCGTCCATGGTCTTTCTAGTTCCGTACGACGGCTCGCCCGTCTCAGAAGCAGCACTAGACCGCGCGGTCAAACACGGCAAAGCACTCGAACAAGACGTTGTCGCCGTGACGTTTGTTCCCACTGGTTCTGAGTATGCTGAACGCCGCAAATGGATACAGCCACAGGAAGATTTCGCTATTGACTCGGCGCGGGCGGAGCTCAAACGGAAAATCGACGAAATGACTGACGAGGCCGAGCGCAACTATCTCGACTCAGGGGCAACAATAGAGAACGGCGTTGGCGACCATATCCGGCGTGCTGCCCACGAAGTCGAGGCAAGCGCTGTCTACGTCGGCGCGACAACAGAGTCAGAGGAGACGGAGCACCGGACGCCATTCGGTAAAATAACGACAGACGAAACGTACGACCTTCATCTCGTCCGCTCGTACTGAAACGAGCAACTGGTCGTCTCGATACCGAAGTCGTCTTTTCAATCCCCGAGAGAGAAACAGATAGAGAATGGAGACAGCGCGCGACCTGCGGGTACTCGGAATCGAAGGGACGGCATGGGCGGCGAGTGCTGCCCTGTACGACGGGCCAACTGACACGGTCCACATCGAAACGGAAGCCTATCAGCCCGAAAGTGGTGGAATCCACCCCCGAGAAGCCGCCGAACACATGGCTGAGTACCTCCCTAAAGTCGCCGAATCAGTGCTATCAAAGGCACAAGCACAATCAGATGGGAGACCTGTTGATGCAGTCGCGTTCTCCCGCGGGCCGGGTCTGGGACCCTGTCTTCGTCTTGCAGGCACTACCGCTCGCGCAGTTGCACAACGCCTCGATGTTCCGCTTGTCGGAGTTAATCACATGGTGGCACACCTCGAAATCGGTCGCCACCGATCTGGCCTTTCGTCGCCAGTCTGTCTTAACGCTAGCGGTGCAAACGCCCACATTCTGGGCTATCGGACCGGGCGGTACCGTGTGCTAGGAGAGACGATGGATACCGGTGTCGGCAACGCTATCGATAAATTCACGCGCCACGTCGGCTGGTCACATCCCGGTGGGCCAAAAGTCGAACAAGCTGCTACCGACAGCGAGTACGTCGGCCTGCCGTACGTCGTAAAGGGGATGGATTTCTCGTTTTCAGGAATCATGTCCGCCGCGAAGGATGCCGTCGATAACGGGACGCCTGTCGAAGATGTGTGCCATGGGCTTCAGGAAAACATCTTTGCGATGCTTACTGAGGTGTCCGAGCGGGCACTCTCACTCACTGGAAGCGATGAACTCGTCCTCGGTGGCGGTGTCGGGCAAAACCAACGCCTCCAGTCGATGCTCGCCTCGATGTGTGCCCAGCGTGGGGCCGACTTTTTTGTTCCCGGTAACCGATTCTTGCGTGACAACGCCGGGATGATTGCTGTTCTTGGTTCGAAGATGTACGCCGCCGACGACACGGTTGCTATCGACGCGTCAGCTATCGACTCTGAGTTCCGGCCGGATCAGGTCCCTGTGACGTGGCGCGGGGCCAACAAGCAACCGGACACAAACTCTGGGGTTGACAAACAGACTGTCACGGGAGCTGAGGCAACCGTCACCATCAACGATAAGCGAGTCATCAAACAACGGAACCCACGAGAGTACCGTCACCCAGTACTCGACGAACGCCTCAGAGAAGAACGGACACGACAGGAGGCTCGCCTTACGAGTAAAGCGCGCAACGCTGGCGTCCCGACCCCGCTGGTTTTAGATGTCGATGTTGAGGAAACGACGCTCACCTTTCAGCATGTCGGCGACGTTGACCTTCGCGAAGCGCTTTCGGTCGAGCACGTCGAAACAGTCGCCCGCCACCTCGGACGGATTCACGAGGCTGGATTCGTCCACGGCGACCCGACGACACGGAATGTTCGCGTAGAGTGTGACACTGATCGAGGGTGGGTGTTCCTCATCGACTTTGGGCTGGGATACTACACCGAAAACCCAGAAGACCACGCAATGGACCTTCACGTCCTCTCTCAAAGTCTTGCAGGCACAGACGATGATGCTGACAAACTGATGGACGCCGCGGAGGTGGCGTACAGCACAGTCGGAAACGAAACCGTCATCGACCAGTTGCGTGAGATTGAAGCCCGCGGTCGGTATCAGTAACACTGGCTGTTTCTTCCATCGAACGAGTCGGCTCATCAGCTGACAGAAAGAAGATATTTACCCCTGGCCCTCTCCTCCAAACGATGATGGAGTACATTCTCATCCTCCGGTGGGGAGTCATCCTCACCCTTCTGACTCTCATCGGCGCACCGATCTCTGCACTCGTTTTCTCTCCGTTACCTCGTCGTGGCGCGGCGTTTTCGCTTCCTGTGACGCTGGTCTTACTGGCAACATTCACTTTACTCGCCGGGCAGGTTACGTTTGGGCTTCACACCGTCGTTCTGGGGGTTGTTCTCATCACTAGCTTCTCAGGGGCTGCGTACCGACTCGGCAACGTTCCCGATTGGCGAGCAGTTGCTGTGTCGTGTGGTGTGTTCTTTACTGGATTTTTGTTGTTTACGCTGTATATCATTCACACAACGGGCATCACAGCAGCCGGTGGCGAGCAGTTCCTCCACTACGGCCTTACGAACACGCTTGCCGGGAGCGAAAGTCTGCCACCGACGGATTTCTGGTTCGCTGGCGAAGAGTTACGATACTACTACGGTACCCAACTACAGGTTGCGACACTCTCGATGCTGACCGGGACTGAAATTCGATACGGATACTATCTTGGGCTTACCACGTTCTATGCAGTTCTCTTTGTTAGCGCGTACGGACTGGTAGGTGCTGTTGTCGCTTCGCGCGACCGGTCGTACCATCTTGGCGGTGTTCTCGGGGCGTTTTTCGTTGCGCTTGCTGGGAGTTCTGTTACGTTTATTCGCCAACTATTCGGTCGACTTCCCGACGACATCACGACCAGTTACGGAGAGCCAGCCTTCCGCGGACTCATCGAAGAACGTGGTATGTCGATGCAAGAAGCGATTGGTTCACAGGGTGGGGTTGGTGACTGGCTGTGGTTCTACGAGCGGTACGTCGTTGAGGGTGGACTGTACGAATTCCCGCTGTATTCGTTTATCAAATCAGACCTCCACGGTCACACACTCTCAACTGGATACGTCGTGTTCGCGGCTGCGATTGCGTACAGTTATTACTGCACCCCTGCCGAGGAACGTTGGAGGCGTGTTGCTGTTTTGTATGGCGGTCTCGGTACCGTCGCTGGGCTGTTTGGGTTCATGAACACGTGGTCGCTTCCAACTGCAGTCGGCCTTGCCTGGCTCGCACTCGCGGCTGCACCGTCTCACCCAGCATCCATGCTTCCTGACCGACTGGCTGGCTCGCTGAGTCCACTTGCTGATGAGAAATCTACCCAGCTTCGAACGCGAGTTCCTGCCGAGGTGTGGCGTATTACCGTTGCTGCTATCTTAGCGATCCCGGTAGGGGTTATCGGTATCGTGATTGCATCGCCGTTTCTCGTGTTTGGCCATGTTCCAACAAACGAAGGAATTGGGATTCTCCCCCCGCGTACTGCTCTTGGGCCGTTTCTCACGCTATACACTGGTCTCTTGCTTCTCTTTGGTGGCTACTTCGCAGTTCGAACTCCGTCTCTCTTTGAACTGTCACGAGGCCATCTCGGTGTTGCAGGCGTTTTTGTCGTGGGCCTCGGTGTTTTGCTTCCCAGCACATGGGCGGTGACAGCTGTTCTCACCGCGTTTTTGCTCGTCGCATGGTGGCTTGTTCGAACAGAACGTGCCGGCTTTATTGGGGTCTTATTGGTTGCTGGTTTCGGACTGTTGCTTTCACTGGAACTCGTTCACGCAAAGGTATATCCTTTCGAGCGTGTCCGGTGGAATACAACACTCAAAGTCGCAGTTCAGGGGTGGACACTTGCCGGACTTGCTGCTGGGGGTGCAGCCGCAGTTCTCGTTTCACGTGCTATCGAACAGGTACAGACGTTCAGGACGATGCAGACACAGAAAAAAAGCGTCTCCTCGCGTGTAGCACTTGGTCGTGTTGGCCCTGCCCTCCTCGCTCTCGTACTGGTCGTCGGCGTCGTCGCAACCAGTCTCCCATTCGGTATTTTGGCTGTCCACAACAACGTTGGTTACGATGTGTTCTCTCCCTCGGAGGGAACGTTTGACGGGCTGGCAACCCACGACGAGGACAGGGCAGAGGAGATGGAAGGCCTGTACTGGCTTGACGAGCAGGGCAAGCCAACCATCGCCGAGGCACCGGGACGAGATACCTACAACTGGCGGTCTGCTGCCTCAGTGCTGACAGATGCAGTCTCTGTTGTTGGATGGGACCATCAGGTCGGATATCGCGGTGAAGAGGCCTTTGAGGAGCGAGCAGGTGCTATTGAACAGCTCTATGTCGGGTCGCTCGACAACGCCGTTAAGACGCTTAAACGATATGATGTGGAGTATATTTACGTAGGTACTAGTGAGCGCGAAACGTTCTATCGCATCAACGACTTCGACACGGTCGACGGTATCACAATTGCGTTCAAGA
This sequence comes from Halovenus rubra, assembly GCF_026586665.1. Taxonomy (GTDB): domain Archaea; phylum Halobacteriota; class Halobacteria; order Halobacteriales; family Haloarculaceae; genus Halovenus; species Halovenus rubra. Next base: position 63,534 of record NZ_JAODIY010000013.1, on the reverse strand, counting down.
ACGAGGCCGTGACAATCTACCGTGTGAACCATACGCGCCTTTCGTGATGAAAACCATCTTAATCCCAGCAGTACTACGCAGTACTATGTCAGATCAGCCAACATCCGGCGAGCTGTTTGGAATCCCGTACAACTTCGAGAAGCCAAGCCTCAAACGGCTGCTGTCTGGCTACTGGCAGCCTGATGAGGGGATGCTCGTCGAAAAAGAGTTCGGCGTGGGGTACACATTGAACCTTGCCAACTGGCGGTCCTGGATTGTCCTCGCAGTTGTTGGAGCGCTTCTTTTCCAAGAGGAACGCAACAGCACCGGCGACGATGACGAAGCAACTGAGGAAGACAACGAGCCGGTTGAGGTTGTCGTCGACTAATCGACGCCTATTTTCATTATCTCCTCTGACCGAAGATATGGTCACGTTCGTCACGACGAACCCCGGAAAAGTACAGGAAGCCCGGGAGTATCTCGACGAGCCGGTCGAACAGGTTGAGTTCGATTACGTTGAACCGCAGGCAGTTGATTTGGGAACCGTTGCTGCCTACGGTGCGCGTGCTGCTTACAGACGGCTCGATGAGCCAGTGGTAGTCGATGACTCTGGGCTCACTATCGATGCTTTCGATGGCTTTCCCGGCCCCTACTCATCGTACGTCCAAGAGCGAGTCGGTTTCGAGCGGGTTGCAGACCTCGTCAGCCGAGAAGCCTCACAGAGTGCAGCCTTCCGTGGTGTCCTCGCCTACTGCGACGGCGAGCCGTTCGAAGCGACGCCAGAGCCGGTTAACGACCAGCGCCGTGGACAGGACCTCGCTGCTGACGAGCGTGCGAGTGCGACAACTGATGCACAAGTCGACGAGGCTGACGTGCCGGTGAAACTGTTTGAGGGCGTTGTTCCCGGGAAAATTGTCTCACCACGTGGCGACGGTGGGTTTGGATACGACCCTATCTTTGAGTACGACGGCACAACGTTTGCCGAGATGGATACTGAAGAAAAAAACGCAATTTCTCACCGTGGACGGGCACTGGCGAAGTTTGCTGACTGGCACGCACAGACCAACCGCTAGGTCAGGCTCGCGGGTCCCGGTCGGGTCCCGGATATGCCTCCTCGAACAGACCCTCATACAGTGATTCTGGTTCAAACAGTGTCTGAAACGCGTCCGGTGGGCGGATACTCAGTTCCATATGAGATTGGACAGAGAGATTCATCCCGGTTGCAGTCAGCTCTTCATTAGTGGTCACGAGGTGCCGGGCGTTACCACGGTAGGCAGACGCCAGCGCCGGATGGTCTCCGGGCGGATGTGAGACAGAAACACGCTCTCGCCTGATTTGTTCGTGCCAGTCATCTGCTAGGGTTGTTGTCGTCAGCGCAGCAATGATTTCACGAGTCACCGCAAGGAGTTCGTCGCTGGCAACGAGAACGACCCAGTGGTGGCCTCTCACCTCGTCGAGTACCGCACGCGAGGCGTTGCCAAGAAGCAAGTCCCCAGCAAGAACACCTGTATCAGCGACGACACGGACTCCTTCACCGTGTTCGCTCTCGGTAGTCGGACTCTCGGTCTCCTGTGTCGTCTGTCGCTCAGCATCGCCTGTTTCGGCCTGGCCTCCCGTCCGGCGGGTGACATCGCCCCGCTCTTTGGCAATTGCCGGTTCGGTCACCTCAAATTCGGTGGCCCGATTGAACAGTGCTCCCCAAGACATACTCAGTTTCAGTAGTGGTGGGTAGAAAAACTGCCCGACGTGCCGTCTGCTCGTCACACACCTGTCTGACGGACGTTTATGTACCACAGGAAAGAGATATGAGATGGGCGCGCACCGACGGCCTCACATCCACACCCACAACTCCCATCCTCTGACGGCGCGCCCGAATACTTAATACCCTTTTTGTCGTGACGCGACACACGACGGCTACATCCTGTTCAGGCCGATGCCGATTCACCGCGCAGGGTCGACCGAACATCTTCTAGCCTGTCCGGGTCTGCCATGACTGCGACCGAATCGCCCGGCTTGACACGAACCTGTGGAAGCGGAATCGTCATCGATTCATCTTTGCGACCGTGGGCATAAATCCGGGCATCGCCCGGCAGTTCGATGTCGATAACTCGGTCATCCATGACCGGCGATTCATCCGGAATTGTCACACTTGCAACCGAGAGGCGTTCGGTCAGGTCAGCGATGACGGTGAAGTCGCCACCAAGCAGTGCAGTTTTCGCGCCTGCTGCGCCGAGACGCTCAGGGTAAATAACCTCGTCGACGCTGTCTGTGTACCGTTCGTAGAGCTGTTCGCTGAAGTCCTCGTTGACCCGTAACACTGTCCGGCAGTCGTGGGCATCTCCGATGACACAGGCTGAAAAGTTGGTGTTGATATCACCGGTCAACGCACCGAGACCGTCGGCCTCTTCGAGACCTGCCTCCCGTAATACCGATTCGTCGCCACCGCTCCCTTCGATGGCGTCAAATCCTTCCTCTTTGGCTCGCTTGATACGGTCCCGGCTGTAATCGACGACGACGACGTCGTGACCTTCGCTTTGCAGTGTCCTAGCATTTCGCATGCCGACACGACCGAAGCCAACGATGATAAACCTCATACAGCCTCGTACGATGGCCGGGATAAAAACACTATGGCCGCCACGAACGAATCCTCGTCCCAACTTTTTTATTTGATTGTCTATCGAGTCAGCCCAAATCGGGGGACTGAAACCGCCAGCGTCACAACCTGTGGTCGATGACACATATTCCAGCACCGGACCGCATCGATCTGGCGGCACTCACGATTGTTGTCGGGTTGCTGGTTGCTGCATACGTTATCTACCCAGCACAACTCCTACAGGTGTCCGTGTGGTTTACAATAATTATGTTGTTCATCTGTTGGTCCGGCTACTTTGTTTACAGGCTGGCTTTCGGCGAGGCTCAGTTCTGGGAGTGAACAGCTCTGACGGATCGTTGCCCGCCCGATGCGATGTTTTACAATCACACCCATCGAACTGGCCGCGTATGCAAGACAGAATGTCTGTTCGCGACATCTGGGAGACATACGAGAACGATGAGGCGTTAACGATGCTGACGGCGTATGATGCGCCGATTGCTGAACAGGTCGATTTGGGGGGCGTCGATATGATTCTTGTCGGCGACTCAGCCGCTGACAATCATCTTGGCCACGACGATACGCTTCCACTAACGATGGAGGAAGCGCTGTCGAATACCGCGGCTGTCGACCGTGCCGTCGACAATGCTATGGTCATTGGTGATATGCCGTTTCTCTCTTATGGCGCATCCATGGAGGAGTCGGTCGAAAACGCCGGACGATTTATGAAGGAAGCAGGTGCTGATGCAGTCAAACTCGAAACGGCACCGCATGGCGAGACGACAATCGAGATTATTGACCGATTAACAGAGCTCGGTATCCCGACGATGGGCCACATCGGTCTTACACCACAGCGGATGCATCAAATAGGGGGGCCATACATTCAGGGGCGAGGACAGACGAGCTCTGCGGCAGTCGATGAACTCGTCGAGACTGCGGAACGTCTCGAATCCGCGGGCGTCTTTACTATCGTGCTCGAAACTGTGACCGAGGAGGTCGGCAAACGTGTTACCGATGCAGTAGACGTGCCGACAATCGGTATCGGTGCCGGTCGGTATGTTGACGGGCAGGTACTCGTTATTACAGATATGCTCGGGCTTGGCGGCGAGGCATTTAAACTCTCGAAGCAGTACGCTGACCTCGACAGCGAAATCCGCAATGCAGTCGGTGACTACGTTGCGGAGGTAAAAAACGGCGAGTTCCCGGCAGAAGAAAACACGTACGACCCGCTGGATGACGAGCCCGCATCCGACAAGTAGCTCTGTCGGCGCCGAACAACGACACGCTCAACAGGATAGGGTCACCTACACACCGATATGGGAATCACAGTCGAACTGGTCGGTGAGGGGAGCCACGAGGTTGACGCTGAAACAGGACAATACAGCGACTTGCTCTCGCCGTTCGACGTGAGTAAACACGAGGTTTCTATTCTTGTTGATGGCCGGCCGGTGCCCGAAGACGAGACGATTGACAACACTGTCGACCACGTAAGAGTCATCCGCCTCATCAAGGGCGGATAACCGTTGCAATGCACGTGAGAACTGCGACAACTGATGACGTTCCCGCCCTCCGAAACGTGTTGGACGGCGGACTGTTGGCGCTCAATTCGATACCCCTGACAGCAGCTGTCAAGACGGATTCGGTGCTTGTCGCTGTTCGTGACGGTGATATGTCGCCTGTTTTGGGTGTCGTCGTTCTCGACGGCTCAGAAATCGCCGCTATTGCTGTCCGTCAGCGACGACGGGGTCAGGGTATCGGGACCGCACTCATTGAAGCAGCCAGCCAGCGCCACGACACTCTTCAGGCAGATTTTCATCGCCGTGTTCGACCATTCTGGGAATCCCTCGGATTCAGTATCACCCCCACTGATGAGGAAGACCGATTTTACGGACACGTAGAGACAACAGACACCGTATTCGAGTAACTCGCGTCGCTAGCTTTGCAGGTTCGGCTACGAGAGGTGGTTTTCAGCATTCGACCCGACAAATGACTCTCCAGCATCGAGAAGTGTATCCAGCCGACTCTCAGATTTTGCCTCTGCATAAATCCGTAGCTTTGGTTCTGTTCCTGATGGACGGACAAGAATCCATGTCCCATCCTCGAGCTCTATTTTCATCCCATCAACTGTCGTGATATCTTCGACCGGGACCTCTGCGATTGTCTCGGGGTTGCTCTCAGTAAGGCTGGCGAGTACTGTAGCTTTCTGCTCGTTGGGACAATCGAGGCTCCGTCTTCCCTGGTGGATTTCACCGTACTTCTCGAACAGTTCGTCGATGCGCGTATCTAAGGGCTGTTCAACATGTGCGGCTGCGGCAACAAGGGCAACCAGTACGCCGTCTTTGTTCTGCAGGTGGGCGCTGATGCCGTATCCGCCACTCTCTTCACCGCCTGCCAGCGCATCGTGTCTGTCCATTGCTTCAGCAACCCACTTGAAACCAACAGCGGTTTGATGGACGGCTTGGTCGTGAGCATCGGCAATACGGTCGACAAGGCTACTCGTCGACACTGTTCTGACCACATCGCCATCTGTGTGTTCAAGCAAGAAGTCATAGAGCAGTGCAAGGACGAGGTTCGGGTCGACAAATCCACGTTCGGGCGTAACAATGCCAACGCGGTCGGAATCTCCGTCGTTGACAAAGCCAATATCAGCCTTGCCGTTTCGGACAGCTTCGATAAGGGCGGTAGCATTTTCTGCTGTGGGCTCAGGGGCGGTTCCACCGAAATCAGGCTCTTGGCTGCAACGGCGACTGGTGACCCTTGCACCGGCTCGGCTGAGGACTTCGTTCGTGACACCACGACCGCTTCCGTGCATCGCATCGTAGGCGATTGTCAGCCCGTCGAGCGACGGGGTGATGCCAAGTTGTGACCGAAGAAAGTCCGAAACGTGTTCGATGTAGGGCGTCAAAAAGTCTGTTTCACGGATTTTGCTGTTTCGTTCGTTGGTTTTCGGAGTGGCAAGGCGTCGTTCGAGTTCATCTGTCACGGTAGGCAGGGCTGGCGAACCAGTACCGGGAACGAATTTGACGCCGTTGTATGCCGGCGGGTTGTGTGAGGCCGTAATGACGAGGCCGCCTGCATACTCTCCCTGTTCGACAGACCAGGCAAGCGCCGGGGTTGGACAGTCTCGGTCCGAAATAACGACTTCACGGCCGTTTGCAGCCAATACCTCTCCAAGCTCATCGGCGAACTTCGGAGAGTGCTCGCGTGCATCGTATCCGATAGCGACCGGTCCCGTACAGTCTTGACTGTCGAGGTACGAAGCTACGGCTTGTGCAACCATTTTGACACGGTCGGTAGTAAATAGCGAGAGCGGAGCGCGCCAACCGTCTGTTCCAAACTCTATCGGTTCTCGCGTCCCTGGGTTTCGTCCCATATGGGTACCACTTACCGGGGGTACTAAAAACCCTGCTCGGGTCGGGGCGAACAGTCAGGTCCAAGGGGTCCGCGGGGTCGATGCGTCACACTTCGTGGGCACGCCGTCTGGCCGCCTCTGCGATACCCGCATTCGCGGAGCAGCTAGGGCAAGCACGGATATGTCCGTGCTCGTCGGCGAAAACGCGAGCGAAGCGGTCTGATACGTGTGCACCACAGTGATTACATTCTGGCATTCGTCTAACAACCGGCCTCGTACTGCCGGCAATATACCATACGAGAGGACCATAAATACAGGTAGTGCCTAACAAGTTTGGTATATTCTGGGAAGTCCGCTGACATAAAAACGTGGCTTGGATACCATGTTATTAATAAAAGTACAGCGACGCTCGCAAAAATAGACGCAATGTAGTAGTCTGTCCCAGTAATCAAAAGATCTGCCCAATCATGCGAGGTTGCCGGACGCTCAGCTTCCGGGCACAACTGTGACCGAGATATCGTCACCAAGTTCGAAGTCAACAGCTTCGCCAACAATTTTGATACCGAACTCGTCGCGACTGCAATACAACGCGAGACCAGTCACTGGCTGCCCGTTTGCGTTGACAGTGCAGTCCGTCCAGTCTACATCTCGATTTGAAACAGGTCCAACTTCTCTTCCTGCAACAACTGCCCGGTCACCGTTTCCTAGTAGTCCTCCGCCGTCATAATGTGGAAACCCTCCGTCGAGAACACCACCATCGCTTCCAAGACCAACGAACGTATCGCCGGGACTTGGATGTCGTGGCGCATCAAGCCGTGCCCACGTTTTTCCCGTCTCGACGACAGTTCCGGTCCCATCCCAGTCAAGCGGTGTAACAGAGAGCTCTAGCGAGAGCGGCAGTGACCCTGCTGCACGATATGGGTTAGTATCGTCGTCACGGAAGCCAAGGTGAATGTGGTTTGGGACCCAAGGCGCGAAGAATCCAGCACGGACCAGTGAGCCAAGCGAATCCCCTTGTTCGATACGGTCCCCAGCTTCAACTGCCGGGTCGATATGTAGCATCCGAGCGACGTGTTCGCCCGTGTCTACAACGATGAGATGGTCGTGTGTGGCGGCATACGATTTTGACGGCGCTTTGACTGTCCGTGTGTCCAGTACTTCTCCGCTAACTGGTGACGGGGCTGTCCCCGGTGTGGGATAGAGGTCGACTGCACAACCGGTATCGTGTGCGACGTACGGCGAGTTGTACAGCGTGAACCGCCGGTACTGAAAAAGCATGTCGCTGTCGAGCGTGACAGTCATTGTTGTGCTATTGGGCGAATGGTAAAAATGCTCGTCGGTGTCTCTTTACACACCCGGTCTCTACTGGCTTGGCTTGGCAGTTGTATAATTGTTACAGTATCCAGTAGGCACAACTAAAGGCGCTATCTTTCGATGTGGGGTCTCGGACCGGAAACGACAGCATGCACTGTCGTATTGAGACACTGTACTGGGGTTTTGTTCGACGTTTTCTATAGCGGTGAATGGTATATAGCCGACAGCCAATTTACACCCGATGCGCTGACCAGACGGTAAGCATTACCCTTGATACAGACACTTGGCGACCGACCAGTAATCATAAATCGTCATCCAGATAAAAGCAGGAATAGACAGTTCTAAACCCACGGATTTATCAGTATGTATTGATGGGAATCCGGAAAACCTGGCAAACACGTCGTTGGAGAGAGCTATGACGACGAACAGAGAGCAACTCGAGTCTGTTCTGGAGACTGTCGGCGAGACACCACTCGTTAAGGTACAGGCAAGCCCGGACAACGTCCCAATTTACGCCAAACTCGAATCGTTCAATCCGGGTGCAAGCATTAAGGACCGTCTCGGTGTCTATCTGGTCGAACAACACCTCGAACGCGGTAATATCGAGCCAGGCGGGACTATTATCGAGCCGACTGCCGGGAATACTGGCATCGGTATCGCGCTGGCGGCGACACAGTTTGACGTGCAAGCGATGTTTGTTGTCCCCGAAAACTTCAGTGTCGAGAAACAGACGCTGATGCGTGCTCTCGGTGCCGAGGTTGTTAATACACCCACCGAAGACGGAATGAAACGCGCCATTGAGCACGCAAACGAGTTGGCCGAGGAACTCGATAACGCGATCGTTCCACAGCAGTTCAGCTCAGAGCTGAACGTCGAAGCCCACAAGGCGACAACTGGTCCGGAAATCTGGGACGAACTCGATGGCAAGGTCGGCGCAATTGTGGCGGGCTGTGGCACCGCAGGGACGCTGATGGGCATTACTCAGTATATCCGTGAGCAACAACCTGCTGTCCACGTCGCGGCCGTCGAGCCAGAAGGGTCGCTGTTTGCAAACACCAAAGGAAAAGATGTCGAACACGAGGAGTACACTATCGAAGGAATCGGAACCTCCAACCTAGCAACAAACGAGCTATTTGAGCCCGATTTGGTCGACGAAGTACAACAGGTAAGCGACAAAGACGCACAAGCAGAGCTTAAACGATTGGCAAGCGAAGAAGGGCAACTCGTCGGGTCGAGTGCCGGTGCTGCAAGTGTCGTCGCACAAGATGTTGCAGACCGAATCGAGTCAGGCAAACTCGACGTGCCACACGAGACAGTTGTCACCGTCTTTCCGGATTCGAGTGAGCGATATCTCTCGAAGGGAATTTACGACAACTACGAAGAGTGGGTCGACGATTCCTGAACAACGCTGCCAAGCTGACAGACATACAATCCATGACACAACGACAACCCGAAGAGACAGCCGAAGAATCGGACGAACTCAGCCGGCGGTTCGAAACAGACACCATCCATGCTGGGCAGGAACCCGACGAAGAAACTGGGGCAATAATGCCCCCAATCTATGCGACATCGACGTACGTTCAGGACGGCCCCGGTGAGGACCGGGGATACGAGTATTCCCGGACCGGGAATCCGACCCGAACGGCACTCGAAGATAATCTTGCAGCCCTCGAAGGCGGTGAGCACGGTCGTGCCTTTGCCAGCGGCATGGCGGCGATAAACACTGTTCTCAACTTGCTCGAATCGGGAGACCATGTTATTGCCGGTGATGACGTATACGGCGGGACACACCGATTGTTCCGGCAGGTGTACGAAGACTACGACCTTTCATTTTCTTTTGTTGACACGACCAACCACGACGCTGTCCAAGAGGCAATCTGTCCGGAGACAGAACTGCTGTGGGTCGAAACGCCGACGAACCCGCTGATGCGAGTCAACGACATAGCGACGCTCTCTGAAATTGCCCACGACCACGACGCACTCTGTGCAGTCGACAACACCTTTGCGACACCATATCTCCAGCGCCCGCTTGAACACGGCGCTGATATCGTTTCCCACTCTCTGACGAAGTACCTCGGCGGACATTCCGATGTTGTCGGCGGAGCCTTGGTTACCGACAATGAGGAGCTAGACGAACAGTTCGGGTTTTACCAGAACAGCGTCGGCGCGACACTGGACCCATTTGCGTGCTTTTTGATCCTTCGTGGAACGAAAACCCTCTCTGTCCGGATGGACCGACACTGTGAGAACGCACAGACACTTGCTAATCGACTGGCAGACCATCCGGATGTAGACACGGTCTACTACCCCGGCCTTGAATCTCACCCCGCGCACGGGCTTGCGACCGAACAGATGGATAAGTTCGGCGGGATGGTTAGCTTTGAACTTGCTGCATCGATCGACGAGACTGCCGACTTTGTCTCCGAAACCGACGTGTTCGCGCTGGCAGAGAGTCTCGGTGGTGTCGAGAGCCTTATCGAACAGCCTGCTACCATGACACACGCATCAATCCCACGTCAAGAACGTCTCGAAGCGGGACTGACTGATGGGCTGGTCAGAATCAGCGTCGGAATTGAACACATCGAAGACCTCTGGGACGATATCGAACAAGCTATCGACGCCGCAGTCGCGTAATTACGACTATTCTCTAGGCGCACAGAGTCTCTGTTCTGACTGCTACCGTGTGTGATACGTATTATCACTTCTGTGAGAAAATAACCAACTTTTATACGTGTTATTCGAGACATATATCTAGACCCGCAACGATCACAGCCGCGTCGAGTGTTCGAATCACCGGGCAGTGAACTGGCTGTACAACAGGGGTATACAACCAATGACAGATACAGACAAAGCCAACGTCCTTGTCGTGGAAGATGAAGAAGACTTGGCCCAGCTCTATACAACGTTTCTAGAAGCAGAGTACGATGTCTCGATGGCGACAGGAGGAGAAGAAGCACTAGAAATTGTTCATGACTCTTTTGATGTCGTCCTCCTTGACCGACAAATGCCGGATCTGTCCGGTGATGAGGTGCTTGCACGACTTTCCGAACACGGAATCGACATCCAGGTCGCCATGCTCACCGCCGTTGAGCCTGCACGAGACATTGTGAACCTGCCCTTCGATGAGTACAAAACAAAGCCGATTACCCGTGACGAACTACTCGCGTTGGTTCAGGTTCTCATCGAACGTGCCACCTACAACAAACACAGTCAAGAGTTTTTCAGTCTGGCTGTTAAGAAGACAACACTCGAAAAAGTGAACGAACACGGCAGCGAAGAGTACGAAGAAATTACCGAACAACTCAACGAACTCAGACAAAGCATCAATGTGACGCTTGAAGATATGAGTGACGAGACCATTCCGCCTGAACTAATCGAAGACTGAGTTGGGACGCTCACATTGTCAGGCAGCAGGACTAGTGGTGCCAGAGCCCCTGGGACACCATGTCGACGGCACGAAACCGGTGAGCGATAGCACAAGAACGGTTACTTTGTGTAAGGGCTGGAAAGACGAAATCACTTTTAGACTGGCTCTGTTCACACGTAGTATGGCGCGTGTCTGTCTTGTCGGTTCGGACGATGTCTCTCTCCAGTACGAACTACTCTCAAGAGAGACATCGAGGAACGCGCTTGCTGCGTACGACCTCGACGAACCGTTCTATAACTCACTGGCCGTTGATACACTCAGTCTTGGTGTGGCGGTCGCGTTGCTCAATGACTTGGACTGGTATCTCGTCAGGTTCGTTGATGTCGCACTGGTTAGAGACCCTTCAGTGAGTGAAACAGAATGGCTCTCCAGGGAACTCGCCACAGCAATCCGTGACGATAAGCTTTCACCTGCTGAGAGTAATCGATTTCTGAAAGTCTATGGGTTGGTCGGACCAGCTGGCATCGACACTGAAGCCGATACTGCTGGAGAAAACGAACCCAACTCTCGCTCGGGGAACTCAGCGCTCCAACTCGTCGAACCGATGCTCGTCACCCGCACGGGAGGAATGATCCCGGAGTACGACCTGAGAGATGTCGAACAGACACTTACGGTTCGTGTAACGGAATCAGAATTTGGGGCTTAGCTTGCGCTTTTGGGTCGCATGTTCCTCACGCGAGCGAATTACATAAGGCTTATTCCCTGCGCTTTTGTTTGCTTCTTGTAATGAGCAACTGGCGTGAGCAGCTTTCCGAGGAGTCGGAATCAAAAGCGCTGGCTGCGTGGTTTACCGAATACTATCACGTACCAGTGCTCGTGCTCCTCGTTGGATTCATTCTGTGGAATCGGTTGCGGAAATACGGTCGATTCATGATCGATGGGTCGGTTTATTACACGGGTAACGACCCGTGGTACCACCTTCGGATGGTCGAATATACGGTCGAAAACTTCCCGTCGACGATGCCGTTCGACCCGTTTACGTACTTCCCATACGGAACGTCGCCCCAACAGTTCGGAACACTGTACGACCAGTTAATCGCATTTGTCGCACTTATCGTCGGGCTTGGCAACCCGAGTGATAGTCTTGTTCGCGAGATATTCTTGATTGCGCCACCGTTCCTTGCACTGGTGGCCACTGTTCCTGCCTATTATATCGGGAAACGTCTCGGTGGCCGGCTTGGTGGGCTTGTCTCTGTCGCAACGATGGCATTCATGCCTGACCGGTATCTTTCGGTGACGATCGCAGGCAGTAGCGATCACCACGCCATCGAGGTTCTGTTCATGATACTCAGTGTCCTCGCGGTGATGGTGGCAATTTCGCGGGCAGAAGACGAAAAACCGGTGTTTGAACTCGTTCGGATGCGCGAATTCGACGCGATGCGGGGAACAATCGGCTACTCGATGTTGGCTGGCCTCGTCATGGCAATGTTCGTCTGGACGTGGCCGCCAGCCATGGTCTTTTTCGCAATCCTTAGCATTTATTTCCTGCTCCAGATGACCGTGGACCACGTTCGGGGGAACAGCCCGGAACACGCCGCGTTCGTCGGCATTATCAGTATGACAACAGCTGCGCTACTGATTCTTAGCACGACCCGGTCACTCGAACTCATGAATGTCACAGGCCGGTCACTGCTTCAGCCAGCGATTGCGATGGCTGGTGTTGCAGGTGTAGCCTTCCTCGCCCTGTTGTCGCGCCAGCTAGATTCACGTGGTTTCCCCCGCTACTATTATCCAGTAGCAGTCGTCGGTACGATGGTTGGTACCGTCGCCGTGATGGCGTTGGTACTCCCGGAAACGCTTGATTTCGCGTTCAGACAAACGAACCGTGTCTTTGGGTTTATAACTCAACCTGCCGGTTCAGGCGGTACAATTGGCGAGGCACAGCCAATGGAGTTCAGTCAGCTCCGCGAGACGTACCACCTTGCGCTGTTTACTGCTGGAGTCGGCGGTGCAATTCTTCTCCTGAAGCAAGTCTTCATGGACAAGCCAAACCGTGAGCAACTGTTTGTTGTCGTCTGGGGTGTGATCATACTTGTGGCTACACTCACCCAACTTCGATTCGCGTACTACATGACCTTCGTCATCGGTGGGCTCAACGCTGCACTCGTCGGGTACATATTCAGTCTCACAGGCGGTTCATCAAAACAGTTCGAATTCGAGACCTATCAGGTACTCACGCTTGTCGCAATCGTGTTCGTAATGTTTGCACCACTGCTTGGACTGCCAGTTATCAGCGCGGAGACGACCGCAACAGAGTATACGTCCCAATCAAGTTATCCGGGCGATATCGTTGCGTGGGACGATGGCCTTCAGTTCATGAATGAGAACACACCGGCACCCGGTCAGTACGGACAGTCTGGTGGCGATGCTATGGACCCATTCGGTTCGTACACGGAAACTGATGACTTCGATTATCCAGACGGTGCCTACGGCGTGTTGTCTTGGTGGGACTACGGACACTGGATAACGCAGCGCGGAGAGCGTATCCCGACTGCAAACCCGTTCCAGGAAGGGACTAATACTGCTGCCCGCTTCCTGCTCGCCCAAGACGAAAGCACAGCACTTGATGTACTCTCTAAGACAGACGAGAATACAAACGCGCAGACGCAGTACGTCATGATTGACTGGCGGATGGTCGAAACAGAGAGCCAACGGCCGATTCGCGGCAAGTTCTTTGCGCCACCCGAGTTCCACCCAGATTATCAACTGCAGGACTTCACGACAACACTTATGAATGTCAACGAGCGGGACAGACTTCAGCGGCTATCTACCATCCGGAAACAGCCCTACTATAATTCGATGGTGTCACGGCTGTATCACTATCATGGGAGCGCGCAGTCACCCCAGCCCGTTGTTGTCGAGTGGACAGGCGAAGAACGCGAATTCCAGGCCGAGGAACTTCAGGGACAATCCTGGATTGAGGCACCGTCTGGCGACGATGGCAGTGTCCGACTGTTCGACAGTATGAGTCAGGCCAGAGAGTTCGTCGAGAACACTCCTTCCGCACAGATTGGTGGCCTCGGTGCGATGCCAAGCGAACGAGTCGAGGGCCTAGAAAACTTCCGTCTGGTCCATATGAGCGAAACATCTGCTATCCCACAAGACCAGCAGGACGTACAGATGAGCAACTACGGCGTCAACCTGGCAAAGCGACTCTCGTTCCGCCAGACTGTCAGAAACACGGGATACAGTCAGGCACTCGTCGATCAGCTAGAACAGTCCAATCCGGAAGCAGGAAGCCAACAGCTGCGCCAGCAGGCTGCGCTTACAGCGTTGAACAACATGTTCCCAACGACGCCAGCGTTCACGAAGACGTTTGAACGTGTCCCCGGTGCTACTATCGAAGGGAGTGGTCCCGCGAACTCCGTTGTGAGCACTCGCGTTCAACTCAACCCCGAAAACGGCAAAGAGTTCACTTACCAGCGCCGTGTTGCAACCGATGACGAAGGGAACTTCGAACTGACTGTGCCGTACGCGACGACTGGATACGACGAGTACGGTCCCGAAGATGGATACACTGACACAGCAGTAAACGCTACGACCTCGTACCAGTTCACCGCCGACACGGAGGCTTCGGAAAATGGGACTCTCCTTGTCTGGCAAGGTAGTACAAACGTCACCGAGGCACAGGTCATCGGTGAAGACCCTGAGCCAGTGACCGTCGAGCTAGAACAAGAAGAAGTCACCGTTGGCGGTGAAGGCGAAGAAAACAGTACCAGCGCAGGTGAAGACGGACAGAGTGATGGTCAGAGCAGTGACAGCGGCGAGGACAGCAGTTCTGGTGACGGAGCTAGTAACGAGACGGGCGCTCTCGTTGCTCCTTCAGAAGTAACTAACCCCACAGTTCGAATCATGGGTTGATAGCTGTGGCATCCACTGACGGCGAGACAGCCGACATCGTCGAGAGCCGTCCGGCATTGGCGAGTCTCGCGATTATCTACTGTAAGGGATTGGCAATGGGGGCAGCGGACGCTGTGCCCGGCGTCTCCGGCGGGACGATTGCCTTGATAACCGGCATTTACGAGCGCCTTATTGGGGCCGTAACCGCTCTGGATCCATTTATTCTGGCCGAAATCCCGACACTCCACCGGACTGAAAATCGTCGCGAGTTCTACAATTCGCTTGTTGGAATGGATATTCCGTTTCTCCTCGCGCTGGGTTCAGGGATGTTAACTGCGGTTATCATTCTCTCTCGATTAGTACAAACGGCACTATCGGCCATTCCGGGGCCAACGTTTGCATTCTTCTTTGGTCTCATCGGCGCATCGGCACTGGTTCTCGCTGAGCGTCGCTGGCTAACCCAGATAGGTCCGATGATTGCGGGAGTCGTCGGGTTTGCTCTTGCGTTCCTCGTCGCCGGCGAGACCGCAACGGAGGCATTCCCGCATACACTCCCGATTATCTTTGGCGCAGGGCTAATTGCGATTTCGGGAATGATTCTGCCCGGCATTTCGGGGTCGTTCATTTTGCTATTGCTCGGACAGTACGACCACATGACCGAGACATTGAACGACTTCATCGACGAAGTCATTGGCATTGTAAGCGGCGGTGTCAGTGATACTCTCATTGACGCAACTGCTGTGGTCGTCGTGTTCATGATTGGTGCATTTCTCGGATTGTTTACAATCGCCTTTATCGTTCGTGCAGCCCTTGCACGGTATCGTATGGCGACCTTTGCGTTCCTAGTCAGTCTAATGCTCGGTGCGCTCCGGTACCCCGCGATTCGTATGCGTGATGCAACGGATGAGTTTACGATGGCTGCTATCGGCAGTCTCGCTGTTGGGCTGGTTGCAGGGACTGGCATCATTCTTCTTCTCGACCGTTATACCGATGACCTCGACTATGACGGGGACGCCGTCAAGTAATCAGTTGGCGTCACTCTTGGCTCGGTCGGAGACACAAACAACTATGACCCAGGTGGACGCACTGATATGTGAGTATGCGATGGCAGCTGACAGGAGTTGACCCTGAATCGAGTGTCGAGTATCTATTGTTGCGGGCTGGAGCCTTCTGGAGGTAACAATGCCATTCTCAGAGCTGACAATCGAAATTCTTCTTGCGGGTCTGGCCGGCGGGATGCTCGGTGCGGCACTCGGAGCGTTACCGTCGTTGAGTTTGGCCGGTGTCATTATCGTCATCGCCGAGATGGCTGGCTTACTTGGCGCACTGGACGCTGATGGGGCGACGTTATCGACGTTCGGTGTCGACCCAGCGACTGTTGACGCGACTGGTCTCGGCGGCGCAATCGGACTCGGGCCGGTACTTGGACCGCATGTCGCTTTCGCCGGCGGCGTCGCTGCTGCCGCGTTTGTTGGCAGAAGCGAGACGTTTGACACCACGTTTCGCTATCATCAGGCCAAGAACATCACGAAGCCGCTTGGCTCTGACCCTGTCACCTTGCTTGTCGGCGGTGTCTTCGGTGTCGTCGGTGTGCTCATTGCAAGAGTCGCGGCCGGTCTAGAGCTACCGGTAGACCCGATTTTTCTTGCAGTCGTGCTTTCAGCACTCATCCACCGGCTCACACTGGGCTATCCCCTAGTCGGCCGCGTCCGTGGTATGAGTCGCTCGGTTCTCGATATGAGCCCGCACGTCCGTGACGACCGCTGGGGAGAGGAATCGTTCGAAACTGAACAAGGGACTGAAGGACGGAAAGTCGTCGAAGTATGGTTGCCTGACCATTACGAATTCGGTAACGTAGTCGTCCTTGGGCTTGGGGTTGGTCTCGCATCGGGGTATATTGCCCTTGTGAGCAACAGCGCGTTCCTCGCTTTCGGTCTCTCACTTGTCAGTCTCGGGTTTCTCTCGCTTGGTCTCTACTCGTTCCCTGTTACCCACCATATGGCGCTTCCGGCAGGTATCGCGGCAATCGCTGTCGCAAGCGAGTTTGAACCAGTCGTTGGGCTCGTCGCTGGTGCTGTGTTCGGTATTCTTGGTGGCGTTCTTGGTGAGGTTGCCCAGCGAGTATTCTACGCACACGGTGACACACACGTCGACCCGCCAGCCGTTGCAATTGTTGTGACGACACTGCTTTTGACGCTGTTGGCAACTGCTGGGGTTGTCGACCCGGCAGCTATTCCCTATCCCGTGCTGTAGATTGGTTGGCTACAGGTCGTTTTCAATTGGATAGTAGTTTCCGGTAATGTTCCACTCGTGGACACAGTGTGGTGTCCCTCGGGGGCTAGTGTGTTCTTGTTCGTCTGTCACCCAGGTCTGTTGTTTGTCGTCCCATACTTCGATACGGTCACAGCGCAGACAGCGGCGCTCTCGGGGTGGGTCTATCGTCGTCATATGGCCATGTTTGGCATCGAGGCTATTGAAAGATACTCACCACGCTGTGTGGTCACTTCTCTTCAGGCGGCTCGAACTCGACAAGTGTGAGGTCGCGATCGAGCATACAGTAGTCGTGTGGAGGGTCGCCGACAACCTCGTCGATACGGTATTGCTCGTCTGTGGAAGCGCCTGCAGGTTCGCAGTATTCGTGACTCGGGCAACTTGTATGTGGACACGGTCCTTCGAGCGAGGCTTTACTCCCAGCATACGCGCTACTCGATGCGACGTTTGCCTGTACTGTCGTCGGCTCAACTTCGACTGCGGTGACGCCTGTATCATGTACTGCACAGTCAAGCGTACTTGCGCCGTTTCTGACCGACTTGACTTGGTACTTGTATCCCTCAGTCAGGTTGAGACACTGATTGCGATACGGACATCCTTCACAAGCGTCGGATTCTCCGTTGTAGACGAACTCGGTTCCCGACTCGGCGAGCCGGGTTCCAATAAGCGTGACGGTGGTCATTATATACTGTTTGAACGCTGTCGGATTAAGTCCCCCGGCTCTCTCGACAGCCCCACAGGGGTCAAAACAGCGCGTTGTCCTCGTCGAGAAGGTGGGCCGGGCCGCCCAGTTCCCACCGACGAGTCTCGACACCGCAGTCGCTGATCGCTTCTTCGACACGGTCGACGTACTCGGCAGTCGTGTTTACATAGACGCTTGCGCCGGTATCGGCTGAGAAGTAGACGGGTATCTCTTCGTCGGTCCGAAGCTCTCTGACTGTGTTGAACACCTTGATTGTCTCGGGCTGCCAGTAGACCCACCCGGATGGGCCAGTCATTGTTGTTGCGGTCAGTGAGAGTGTATCTTGCTCGGCCAACTCGAAAGTGCGATGGAAGTTCCCGTCTTGCAGTGCGTCCCGCATTTTTGCGATTTGACCGTGGACGTGAGCCATTCGGGCATCGAACATATGACTCGCTGCGGCTTCCTCGTGTGCATGTTCTGTCTCCTTGTAGGACGGAACCAGCGCGCCAATAATTCGGAGATCTTCGTCAAACGCGTCTGGGGAGGCGACAACTTCGGAGCGACAGTCGTCGTCGTTGCAGCCTGCTCGGAGATGTGAGAAGCCGCCAGTCACTGCCCGCGCGGCAGAGCACGAGCCACGGCGCGCAATCGTCGAAACTTCGGGCAGCGTCAGGTCCAGCCCTGCAGCTTCCGAGAGGGCCATCCCAGCCGCCGCGAATCCTGAAGCTGACGAGCCAAAACCAACGTTGGTCGGAAACGAGTTTTCTGACCGGAATCGAACCCGGGTGTCAATATCTGCGAGTTCGCGAACGTAGTCGACAACGTGTCTGACACGCTCTGCGGCTCTCCCATCGATTTCCTCACCGTCGATGACGTATCTATCTGCGTCACGTGTGTCATCGAACTCAACGGTTGTTGTCGTGTTACTCGGCGCAGTACAGAGGCTAATCGAATCATGGTACGGAAGCCGAAGCTCTTCATCGCGCATCCCGTGGTATTTGACGAGCCCTTCGATGGGGTGGGCTCTCGCTGTCGCCTTCATACTCTGAGCAATTCGTCGTCGGTACTTGGCAGTTTTGAAGCTAAAGCCGACAGCAGGAAAACAAACTCTGTTCAGGGCGTGACGAGTTCGGCGGCAGTGTTGGCGAACTCGACAACAGCGCCGAATCCGGGCAAAAGGAGGAACGTCATCACTGCAGCCAACGCGAGCGCGGCGTACAGACCCACAGGCTGACTCTCGATTTCGAGGTCTTCGCTCGGTTCTTCAACCCACATGGCCTTGACCACTCGTGTGTAGTAAAACACCGAGACGACACTGTTAACAACGAGTGCAACGCCCAACAGGGCAACATTGGCTCGAACCGACGCCAAGAGCAGGTACAGCTTCGAGAGGAACCCGCCACCGATTGGCAGTCCAGCAAGTGAGAACAGGAACAGTGTCATAGCGCTTGCGGCAAACGGAGCCTGTGTTCCAAGTCCGTTGAAGTCCTCAATGTGGCGACCCACTCCCCAATGTTCAGTCAGCGCGATAAAGAGGAAAGCACCGGTGTTCATGAACGCATAGACCATGAGGTGAGCCATCCCGGAGCCGAGGACGAACGAACCACTAGCGTCCCCAGTGAGGGCGGCCACTGCGATGAGAACGTACCCTGCATGACCAATCGAAGAGTACGCGAGCATGCGTTTGACTTTCTCTTGTCTGAGCGCGGCGAAGTTGGCGATGGTCATTGTCACGATAGCAATCGCCTGGAATGCCATCACCCAGTCAACTGTGTTGCTGACTGCCTCGTACGGGAAGACGTCGATGAACACGCGGAAGATGAGTACGAAGCCGGCAGCTTTCGAGGCAGAACTAAGGAATGCGGAAACTGGCCCCGGTGCGCCCTCGTATGCTTCGGGTGCCCAGAAGTGGAACGGAACAGCGGCAATCTTGAAGCCAAAGCCAGCAAGAATCATGACGATGCCCAGCGCGAAGATGCCGCCGACATCCTCGGAAATCGCTGCCGTGACAGCGTCGAACTGGAGCGACCCGGTCGCAACGTAGACCAGCGAAATGCCGTAAGCGAGAATTGCTGACGACAGTGCACCGATAAGGAAGTACTTCAGTCCGGCTTCGACGCTTCCGCGGTTCCGTTTTAGCGAGGCGACCAGTGCGTAGGAGGGAAGCGATGCCAACTCGAAGGCGATAAACGCGATAACGAAGCTGTTTGCCATCCCAACCATCACCATGCCCGTGGCAGCGAGCAACATCAGCGAGTAGACCTCCGCCTCATGGGTGTGCCCCGAGAAGTAGTCGTAACTCGCCAGCACGACGAGAACGAGGACGCTTGAGACAATCGTCGCGAAGAACAGTGACATCCCGTCGACGATAAGCGTCCCCTCGAACAGTCGGATAGCGCCGCCCCAATCTGCCTGCCCGGTCCCCGCGATGAAATACCAGAGACTGAGACCGAGCGCGGCGAGTGACCCTGTCAGCGAGACACCCGCAAGCAGTTCACTCCATGGCTCGTCCGGTCGAATCATATCGACGATAAACACGGCAAATGCCGTAGAAATCAGCGCAAGTGCTGGCCCAAGTGCGGCCCAGTCGGGCAACGTTCCGAAGTCTGTCATTGGAGCTCACCTCCGGTAAAGAAGTCGACGGCAAGTGTCAGCGGGTCGTTTAGCGGGTTGACAGCGTTCTGAATCGCCTCGTAGATAATGTCGGGTTGTATGCCCAGCACGATAATCAGTCCAAGAAGGACGAACATTGGCGCGATATCGTGTACTGGTGCAGTTCCAACCTCATAGTCGGTTTCGACGGAGAACTCACCGAAGAGAGTCCGTTGCATCGCCCATAGCAGATAGCCCGCAACGATGACGATACCAAACATTGCGCCCGCGGTAAAGAGAGGTGCGTTGCCGATAACAGTGGATTGGAACGAGCCGATGAATATCAGCACTTCAGCAGCGAAGCCACTCATCAGTGGCAGTCCCATATACCCGAACGAACCGGCAACGAAGATACCGACTGTCCATGGCATCCGGTCGGCCAGTCCTGACATGTCGCCAACCATCCGAGTGTGAGTGGCGTTATAAATAACTCCGACAACCATGAACATCAGCCCCGAAATAAGACCGTGGCTGACCATCTGGAACGTCGCACCGCCCATCCCGTGGGGCGTAAACGCCACAAGGCCGAGAATGACGTATCCCATCGACGAGATAGAAGAGTAAGCAACAATACGCTTAAGATCACGCTGTGCAAGGGCAAGCAACGCGCCATAAATAACGCTCAACACACCGATAGCGGCGATAATCTCGGCGTTTTCGCGAGCCACGTCAGGCAACATTGTGAAGTTAAATCGTAGGAGTGCGTAGGTTCCCATTTTCAGGAGAACGCCAGCCAGCATTACCGACACTGGGGTCGGTGCCTGAACGTGAGCATCCGGAAGCCACGTATGAAACGGGACTAGCGGAACCTTCACCGCGAAGCCAACGAACAGCAATACAAACGCGAACAGGCGGAGGGTTTCCGCTTCCATTCCTGCGAAGCTTCCGAGCTCACCTGCTCGAAGTGCCCCTGCTATCTCGGTGAACGAAAGCGTCGAGATGGCGTCGCCGAGCCCGAAGATGAGAGAGAACATCCCGATGAACATAATCAGTGACGCAAGGTTCGTATAGAGGAGGAACTTGATTGCAGCATATTTCCGACGTGGTCCCCCCCAGATGGCAATAAGGAAGTACATCGGAATCAGAACAGCCTCCCAGAAGACGAACCACAGCAGGAAATCGAGCGTTGTGAAGACGCCAATAAGTGCCATTTCCATGAGCAACATCAGTCCGTAGAACTGGGACTGGCGTGCATCGATTGGTGTCCATGATGAGACCAGTGCAAGCGTCGTCAACACTGTTGTCAGCACCAGCAAGGGTAGGCTCACGCCATCAACGCCGACGTTCCACTGAAGCGTTAACTCGAAGCTGTCGAACGTAAACGTAAACCAGTCGACTGTGTTCTGGAATGCAACGTTACCATCTGCAAGTAGCGCGTTCCCGCCACTCGAAAAGTCCAGCCACATCAGCACGCTCCCGACGAGCGGAACAAGACTGAGACCAGTCGCGAGTTTACCAGCGTATCGGTCTGGGCTTCCAAAGACAAGCAGGGCGCTTGCCAGTGTGAACGCGAGTATTCCTTCAATAAACATCTAGAACCACCCCCCCATCAGCGCAAACACCAACAGGAGCAACACCAGCCCCATTGTGAGCAAGGCAGCGTAGTTCGTCACGATCCCTGTCTGAATCTTCCGGAAGCGCTGGCCAGTGAACATGCTCACACTACCGGTGCCGTTGACGACACCGTCGATACCACTCTGGTCAAACTTGTTCGCCGCGCGGGCGAGCGGTGCAGTGAGTCCTGTTGCCAGCCAAACCTGGAACTCGTCGAGATAGTAGTTGTTCATGAGTAGCGTGCGAACGCGACCGAGTTTCGTCATATGTGGAGTCGGCTCCGAACCGCGATAGAGGGCAACAGCGCCACCAAGGCCAATGAGAGCGAGCACAAGTGCAAGTGCCCCAGGACCAAGCGGTGAAATTTCTGTCACCTCGTAGCCGGCGGCGTAATCACTTTCGAGGATATGATGGTACTCTTTTGCTGAAAGTGAGCCGAGTTCGCCATCCAACGTTTTGCCTTCGAGCCACTTCTTTAAGAACAGTGCATCCTCTCCGATGAACTCCTTGATTGCGCCGAGGTTAATCACGCCGGCGACAGCCGAAAGCACACCCAGAACCACAAGCGGGAACTTCATGTTCCAGCCAATCGGCTCGGGGTCTTCGGCGGTCTCTGTCCGGGGATCGCCATGGAAGGTGAGGAACACCATCCGGAACGTGTAAAGCGCCGTCAACACGACTGCAGCGGCACCAAATCCATATCCAACTAACAGGATTGGTTCACCCGAGAGACCGTGCTGAAGCGTCTCCAAAAGCACCTCGTCTTTCGACCAAAAGCCCGCGAACGGGAAGATGCCCGCGAGCGCGAGCGAGCCAAAGAGGAACGTCCAGTAGGTGACCGGCATCCGCGATTTCAGGCCGCCCATATCCCACATGTTCTCGTTGTGGTGCATGGCGATGATGACTGCGCCAGCCCCGAGAAAGAGCAGCGCCTTGAAGATGGCATGGGTGGTGAGATGGAACACTGCGCCGACGTACCCACCGCCACCGAGTGCGAGCATCATATAACCGTACTGTGAGACCGTCGAGTACGCGAGCACCTGCTTGAGCTCTTGTTTAACCAGCGCCATCGTTGCGGCAAAGAACGCGGTAAAGCCTCCGATAAGAGCGATAATGCTGAGTGCAGTCGGTGACAGTGCATAGAAGCCGTACATCCGCATAACGAGATAGACACCTGCAGCGACCATCGTCGCTGCGTGAATAAGTGCCGAGACAGGCGTTGGACCCTCCATCGCGTCGGGCAACCACGTATGTAGTGGGAACTGGGCAGACTTACCTACGACGCCGCCCAAGACTAGCAGGGCGATAACAGTAATCCATGCCTGCTCACCAAGTCCAAAGAACGTGTTCATCTCACCAGAGTGGCTTGGGTCGAGAACGTGGGTTGCTTCGATGATAAAAGAGTGTTCACCGGCGAAGGCAGCAGTTCCGAACGTTCCCAAGACGGCAACGACACCCACGAGGAAGAAGTAGTCTCCAAAGCGGGTAACGAGAAACGCCTTCTTTGCGGCACTTGGCGGGCCGTCGTCGCGGAACCAAAAGCCAATGAGCAGGAACGAACAGAGACCCACTAGCTCGAAGAACATAAACGCCATCAGAAGATTGTTGCTGTAGACAAACGCCAGCATCGAGAACGTAAACAGACTGAGGCTAGCGTAGTACCGGCGGAGGCCAATTTCGCCCTCGTCGTTCATATACCCAAGCGAGAAAAGATGAACGAGAAAAGCGATAAGCGAGACAATAGTCAGCATGAGAGCCGCAAGCGGGTCAATAAGCAACCCGAACATCAACTCGACGCCAACATCGTCACCTGCTACGAAAGTAAATAGTTCCTCATGATAGACTTCACCGCCCATCGCTAGGTCAAGCACAACCCACAGCGAAATCGCCAGTGAGAAGCCGGTTGCGGCGATACCTGAGATAGCGCCTTTCTTGGGCATCCTGTCGCCAAGCAGCAAGACGAGCACAAAGGACGCGAGCGGGACAAGTGCGATTGCCTCGACGAAATTGAAAACATCTACCATCTGTTACCACCTCATCGTGACAGCGTCAGTCACGTCGATATTGTCGAAGTTTCGGTTTAACACGAGGATAATGCCGATACCGATGGCAACCTCGGCCGCAGCCAGTGCGAGGCCAAACAGCGCAAACACCTGCCCGGTCAGATTCCCGTGTTCAAGCGAGAAGGCAACGAGATTGATGTTCGCTGCATTGAGCATCAACTCCACAGCCATCAGGAAATGAAGGGCTGATTGGCGAACGAGAATGCCGAACAGGCCAGCACAGAAAACGCTGGCTGAAAGGACGAGATACAACTCAAGCGGGACCGTCACCGCTCGTCACCTCCATCCCGTTTCGCCAGCATGAGTGCCCCGTCAAGCGCCGCATCAAGCAAGACAGCGATAAGAATGAGAGCGACGATGAAATTCTCTGTCGATTCGATACCGTGTTCTGTTGCCCCGATGAGCGTGTACCCGATTGCAGCGACGATACTTGTGTCCGGGAACGCGTTCGGGTCGGTATAAGCCCATTCGAAAACTGCCGTTCCGTCTGCAGTCAGAAACACGGTAGACATGATTCCAAACAGTACAACTGCAATAAGTCCCGGAACGAGACTGCGATTTATCTCAATGAGCCGTGGCCCCGTCGTCATGGTGTTACCTCCCCAGTCTCGGTTGTGTCGTCTCGGGTCAGCATGACGCCGAACGTGAGCAGGATAAGCACACCACCGATGTAGACCAGAACTTGCATCACAGCGATGAATTCAGCCTGTAACAGGACGTAGTGTATCGCCACGCTCGACAGCGCGACGCCAAGTAACAGCGCCGCGTGCCAGACGTCACGGACCAGAACGACACCCAGGCTGCTGGCAACTGTCACCAGCGCGAAAAGCCCGAATGCTAATTGGTCGAGTACCATTGTTACTTTGTTGGTGTACACGCCCTGCTTTTCAAGATTCCCCTTTTATGCGAATATCTTGTCACTGAGTTGTAACTATTGGTGTAATTCCGACGGTTCTTGGGGTGTTTCTGTCCACTCGGGTCCACTGTTCTCTGCTTTGCCAACCATCTTGCTTAAGAGCCAGGCAGTAAAGAGATACTGTATGTACGATTTCGTTGTCGTGGGCGCTGGGCCCGCCGGGTCCCGGTTCGCACGGGGTGTGGCTGGTGCTGGGTACGATGTGGTCGCTTTCGAGCAGGGGACTGTTGGAGAGCCACTTGCCTGTTCGGGCCACGTCAGCACTGATATCTGGGATTTCGTCCCTGACTCGGCACACGACCGCCTATTCCAGAACGAAATCTACGGCGCACGGTTTCACACTGGAGGCCCTGAAAGCCAACCCCATTGCTTTTTCAAGGATGATGTGGTCTCGAATGTCATCGACAGAGTCGAACTCGACCGGACACTCGCCGACGCTGCACGCGAGGCAGGCGCAACTGTCCGTGAGGGGCACACGGTCGTTGACCTCTCTGAGTACCGCGACCATGTGGAAGTGACTGTCCGTGGCTCGGATGAGACAAAGACAGTTCGTGCGCGGATGGTTGCGGGCTGTGACGGCCCGAAATCCCGTGTCCGTCACGCCGTTGGCTTGCCCGAGCCAGACGAACTGTTACACGGTGTTCTCGGGTTCGACGAGGAGCCGGATGGAGAGGAGTTTGTTGATGTCCATCTCACTGTTCCCCGGTTTTTTGCTTGGCGTATCCCTCGTGGCGAGGCCGGTGTAGAGTACGGTCTTGCGATGCCACCCGGAAACGACGTGAGTGCGCGCTTTGAGCGGTTCACTCAGGAGTATGGTGTCGAAACTGACCGCCGTTGCTCGGGACTCATTCCAATTGGACCACCAGAAAGCGTCACGACCGGCCGCGTTTTTCTCATCGGCGATGCAGCAGGTCACAACAAGCCCTTCACAGGCGGCGGAATTCTCTACGGGATGACGGCAGCTGACTGTGCTGTCTCTCATGTCGACCCGAAGAACCCCGCAACTCTTGGGGAGTACGAGACGGCGTGGCGAGATGAACTGGCGGGCGATATTAGGCTGGGCCACCTCCTCCGTCAGGCGTACTCAGCCCCTGAACGCATTCAGGAGGCAGGGATGGAACTGTTTGAAGGAGAGATTGGTGTCCATATGGACCGCCCGACGACGCTGTTCTCGACGGAACAGCTTCGAACAATGCTTCCTCGCTGACGTGGTCTCTTCGGCGAGTGAATCAGCGCTGTTTTTTAGGCTGCGGGGTCGTACGCGAAGGCATGAACGCTCAGGACTCCGGCTCGGGCTGGTTTGAATCGCTTGACTCCGGAGATGTAGGCGCAGCTGTTGGTGTTATTCGTGACGGGTCTGGCACAGAACCTCGGGAATGGGCACAGGAAGCAATCGATAACGGTGCTGTCCCGGACGAATCAACGTACTACAACTGGCTGCATGAGGCGACGCTCGCAGCCGCGCGCGAGGAAACCACGGAACGTGAACTAGCCGACGACCAACAACTCATCCACGCAATCCGGTCGCTTGACGATTGCGAACGCGTAACGAATGAGCTCACTGAGCGACTGGCCGAGTGGGCCGGAACACACGACGCTGACGCGACCGTCGACACCGACTTCATCAGGGAGCTCGCGGCAATGGAGACAGATAATGCGGTCAAAGAACAGATGTCACGATTTGCTTCTCGTGTTGTTGCACTCGATGAGGAGACACAGGAACTCCGTGAGTTCGTTGAACGTCGAACCCCAGATGTAGCCCCAAACCTCGCTACGCTAGCGGGACCAGAGCTTGCAGCACGACTTATCTCACTGGCAGGCGGTATCGAAGACTTGGCGAAAAAACCAAGCGGGACCGTACAGGTACTTGGGGCCGAGGAATCACTGTTCGCACATCTTGGAGGGTCTGCTCCGTCGCCGAAACACGGTGTCATCTATCTTCATGAAGCAGTCCGGGATACGCCCCCGGCAAACCGCGGTTCGGCTGCCCGCGCACTCGCCGGCAAGCTCTCGATTGCGGCCCGTATTGACCACTATTCTGGGGAGTATCGACCATCGCTTGAAGCAGAGCTAGACGACCGAATCGAGCGCATTCGCGCTCGTGATGCTGAATGACTCTGCCCGAGGGTGTCGAACGTCAGGAGTTTGACGGTGATACTGGACTTGCTACCCGCGGCGAACCGGTCTACGGCGAACCGGTAAGAGATGGATGGCGACGCTGGGACCCCTCCCGGTCGAAGCTCGGTTCGATGCTTGATTTGGGGATGGATACAGGGCTGTCTGGCGGCGAGACAGTGCTGTATCTCGGCGCAGCCGCTGGGACGACAGTGAGTCATGTTGCCGACTTTGCGGGACCAACGTACGCCGTCGAGTTTGCGCCCCGACCGATGCGCGACCTTGTTTTGGCTGCTGAGGACCGCGAAAATCTCTTTCCGCTTCTCAAAGACGCACGGGACCCTGACTCGTACTCCCACATCGTCGAACCGGTTGATATCCTGCTTCAAGACGTTGCGACCCGCGGGCAAGCCGCTGTCGCTGTCGCAAATCGTCGGTTCCTTGCAGACGACGGGCTCTTACTGATGGCTATCAAAGCCCGGAGCGAAGACGTAACTGGAGACCCAGAGGCCGTTTTCGAGAATGTACTCGACGAGCTCCGGGAGAGCTACGAAATCTTGGAGACAACCCGGCTCGAACCGTATCACGACGACCACCTCGGCGTCATCGCTCGCCCTGCCTAACAGATATCTTCAAGACGCTCGGGTGTTGACAGAGAGTATGGACGAGACAGCGGGTATCTATGCTCTACAGTCGTCGTTCCTCGACCGGTTCGTTCAGGTTGGGATGGCACAGGGGCGTGTCATCTCAGTTGATTTTCCGTCGACACCGCCTGATGAGACAAACCAGAACCATGAACTACTGGACCGCATCGAGGAGTACCTTCAGGGTGAGACCGACGACTTCGACGACGTGGAGGTAGCGATGACGATGCCGACAGACCACCGCAAAGTGTTGGACGCAGTCACCAAAATTCCGTACGGTGAAAACGCTACGGTCAAGCAAGTTAGACATATGGCTGTGGGACTTGAGGGCGACGATGAGGAGCAAACCCGGACCATTCGTGAGGGTCTCGCAGCAAACCAAGTCCCTATTTTCATTCCGACCCACCGTGTCAGAGACGGTCCTGGCGGTATGCCGCCGGATATCGAGAGCAAGCTTCGAGCAGTCGAAGGATTGTAACTGTTCGAGTAGTGCTAAAACAGGTCTCTTCTTTTGACAACGCTAGTCAGCAGCTTCGCCTCGACGAGTCGGGACGCGGCTGCCAATTTGAGTGTATAGCCAGCAGAGACTGAGGCCAAGACCGTACGCTATTGACGCCGGGATAGCGACGATAAACATAGTCCAGAGGCCGTTTGGTGAGAGGAACCCGGCCGCGGCAAACATGGCGATTACTGCGACCCGCCAGTTTCCACGCATCTTGCTGTACGGAACAATATCTCCGTAGTTGAACAACACCATCGTTACCGGAATCATCGCTAGACCCCCGACCCCGACAGTCAAGTAGATAACGAGCCAGCCAAAGGAGCTGATACGGTATGCGATAATCATGCTATTATTGACAACATCTGTTGCCAGCAATGAGAGGGTTGTCGGCGCGATATAGAAGAATCCGACTGCTGTTCCAGCAGCTAGTCCAACAAACAGTGAGACTCCCCAAACAAGGATGACATTCCGGTCGCCCGTTGTAACGCCTCGCTTTTCGATGGCTGGCCACGCGAAATACAGGAGTATCGGCACGATAGACACGCCTGCGAGCAACGTCGAGAACTTAATCATGAAGATAAGCGCCTCGACGGGATGCAACACGACAATCTGTGGGTCCTGTACGAGCTGTTCAGGCATATTCCGGAAGAACGTCTCCCGAACCTGACCGATGCCACCGAGATACAGCCACATGAACGACCCTGCGAGCACGGTCATGAATGTCGCTACAATCCAGATTGCTTTCGAGGTCAACGAATCGAGGATGAATCGGATATCGTAATAGTAGCCACCGATATCGTCCTCGTCGGTCTCGTCGTCGGTGAACGGGTCGACCATGCCCGCCGCAGTTGAGGTCAAGATATTGTCGTCCTCGTCTTCGCTTTCCTCGTCGTCGGCTTGCTCTTCTTTTTTGGCTTGCTCTTCAAGAACATCGTTTGCGTCGTCGACTCTGTCCAGAATGGCGCGTGCCTTTTTCGGATTATCGTTCTCGACAGCCGCTTCAGCGTACTCGATTGCGGTCTCTTCGCCAAGCTCGACAAACGCTTCAACCGAAGCTGCACGGATTGCTGGTTCGCTCATTGCGCCGAGATCAATCTCTGCTGCCTCACCTGCTTGTGTCTCTGTGGCTCCCTCGGCAGTCGGGCTCGCTGTCTGTCCTTGTGTTGTTGTCTTTACCTGCTGTTCGAGTGCCTGTACCCTAGAATAAAAGAGCACAATCCCAGTAATTGGTACTGCTGTGAGCACGCCAAGGCCAACAGCAGTAATCACAGGCTCGAGTCCAAACACCGCGAGATCGTCCGGAAAGAGGGCAACACGATACTGAGACCCAACTGCATCGAGCAGGTCATTTGTCGATTCCACGCCGCCTTCTAGGAGGTAGGCGTAGACGCTGGCCACACTCAAGAACCCAGCTCCGACCAGCACGTTCCAGCGAGATTTAGCTACACTGACTGTCGATACCTGTTCGCCCGCACGTTTCGAGAGAACAGCGAGCTTGGCAATCCCGAGGCTAAAGAAATACAAAAAGACCAGTGGAACGCCCCACATAACCTGTGTGAACGGGTCTGGCGGAGAGAACATCGCACCGAAAATAAAAATGCCAACCACGGCATAGCGCCACTTCTCACGGTACGTTTCGTAGGGAACGATGCCTGCCCGAGCGGTTGCACTCATAAACAGTGGTAGTTGGGCAGCGAGGCCAAAGGAGAATGCGAGGAAAAAGATAAACTCGGTCCATAAGACGATAGACCAGGTCGGCTTGAACCCTGCCTGAATTGCGTTCTCAGCGAGGAAATCGAACATAATGGGGAAAAACAGGAAATACGCATAGCTGACTCCGACAAGCGTCAGGAAAACAATTGCAACACCGAACGCAACCAGCTTCCAGCGTGGAATCTTCGAGGCTGGCCAGTAGCCACGTCGGCGCAGGGAGTCGCGGCTGTAGTAGACCAGCGCGGGAATCGACAAAACAATGCCAGTAATAACGCCGATTTTGACCTGTAACAGGATAACGTCGAACGGCGTTGTGACGATGATTTCGGTTGCCGCCTCGGTTCCAACATCCATCCGGTCGTAGACGAGGTCCTGTTTGAGCCTATCCCAGATAAACGCGCGAAGTCCCCAGAGCGTTAGCATCATCACCGTGACAAAAATCAGGAATACTTTCTTGAGGTGAGTCTGCGCGGTCGAAAGCATTGAGCCGACAGCTGCCCGGCCGTTAGCAAGCGACCTCGCTGTATCTTCATCTATCGCTCCGGACATCTATTCCGGTTTTACCCGTTGTGGGTTATCAATCTATTCATACCGAAACCACTGGGGGAGTTCTTCCGAGAGAGAAGGCTTACAAGAGCCGACAAAGTACCCACGTAGCGATGGCTGAAGGTGACGGTTCTGGTGCCGAGCACGCTGATAGCTCTGCCGACGTCACTGAGTCCGGAATCAGTTCCAACGGTAGTAATACACCAGCGGCCGCTGCAGCGGCAACTGCAGTTAATGACCCAGAAGGGGCAACCCCGGCCCAAAACGGCGGGTACGAGGGTGCACCCGACGACGAAGAAATGCCGCTCACGGTACACATCGAGGAGATGATAAAACGCCTCGCCGCTGTTATTGTCATCATGGCGGGTGTGAGTATCCTCGTCTTCCCTGTCGCCCCTAGCCTTATTAACTGGCTCTGGTATTCGTATTTACCGGGAAGCCCAGAAGCCTGCGCGAAGGGGGCTGCTGAAGCAGCTGCCTGTCCACGGGTGTATCACCCCCTTGGCCTACTCTTTGCACGTATCAAAGTCGCATCGCTAGTCGGGTTCGTTGTTGCACTTCCAGTGTTTGTCTACCAGACATACCTATTCATGCGGCCGGGACTGTACCCCAACGAGCGTCGATACTACCTTGCGGCAGTGCCGACAAGTTTGTTGCTTGCCTTTGTTGGCCTCGCGTTCTCGTACTTCCTCGTGTTACCGGTTATATTCACGTATTTCCTCTTTTATTCGGAAGATGTTGCCTCGATTGCGTTCGGTCTTACTGAGACGTTTGACCTGATACTGCTGATGATGGGGATGTTTGCCGCAATCTTCCAGATTCCGCTGTTCATGATGCTGGCAATCATGATGGGTGTGACGACACGGCGATGGCTCGAAGAAAAGCGGCTGTACTTCTGGCTTGCGTTCGCCGGGTTTGCGTTCTTTTTCAGCCCAGACCCAACAGGGATGGCCCCATTTATCGTCGGTCTCACGATGGTCGCACTCTATGAGTTGACGCTGCTATTGCTCCGTTGGACCGGGCGATAGCGAGTTATTGGGATTCTTCTGTGGATAGCGAATAGATATTATATATATCAAACTGTGCACCTCCAGCCCAACTCTCGGTTACATCCACGTTCCAGCCGTGACCCTCAACAATATCAGTAACAATTGCGAGGCCGTATCCTGTCCCGCCGTCAGCATGTGTTACTCCTTGCTTGAAGATTTCGTCCCGGCGTTCTTCTGGGATACCAGGCCCATCATCGGCAATATAAAAGCCGTTTTCCAGTAACCCAATACGGACTGTCACGCCTTGCTCGCTGTGCTCGATAGCATTGCGAAACAGGTTCTCGAACAGTTGCTGTATACGTTCACTGTCTGCCGAAAACTGTGCATCTTCGTCGATTTTGAGCGTCGCTGCTGTCGTGTCGACGGTACCCCATGCATTGTGCCCGATGTCAGCGAGCGAAATCTGCTTTCTATCAAGTTCAGTTTTGCCTCGTGCCCGCGAGAGAATGTTTTCAATGAGGTCTTCCATCCGGAACAGCGAGTCCTCAATTTTGTCCAGATGGTCTCCTGTCTCACCGGTCATCCGGGCAAGTTCGACGTGTGAGGAAGCCACGTTGAGTGGATTACGGAGGTCATGGGAGACGATACTTGCAAAATCATTGAGTCGCTCGTTCCGTCTGGCCAGTTGGCGTTCCCGCTTTGCCCGGCCTAGTGCCGACTCGACAGTGCTGGCAAGTATCTTGAATAATCTGATATCGGTTTCGTCGAATGCATCACGCTCATCTGCGTACGCGCCAAGCACACCGTACTCACCGATTCGTACGAGCAGTTCTGAACTCATCTTTCCCGGCGGATGTGCGGTCGTTGCCGTCGATGGAACAAAACCCATGTTACGTGGCTCGCCGGTGTCGTACACTTCCCAGATGAACTTATTGTTCCGGTTTAGAGGCTCTATGTTGTCGACACGGTCGTCCATTTCGTCTGACCACGATAGAGGGTCGAGTGTCTCTGTCGATTCATCATACTGCCAGACAGTGACCAGCGTGAAATTGAGGATGTCTTCGGTGGCTTCGACCGTTTTGACGGCAATCTCTCGGTCCGACTCCGTCACAACGAGTTCTCGTGTCACGCTGTGTAACTGTTCGAGTTTCTCTTGAAGCTCGACTTGGTCGGTGATTTCCCGGAGGAAGACGGATAGCCCCTCGCTTGAAGGATACGCATTCACCTCGAACCACCGATCAAGTGGCCGATAGTACTCCTCGAAACTGGTCGGCTCCTGAGCCTCTATGGCCATATTAAACTCTTCATAAAATGTTGTGCTGACCGCGGCCGGGAACGCATCCCAGAACCGGACGCCGGTCACGTCTTTTGCGTTTACATCAAGCAAGAATTCAGCTTGGCTGTTGAGAAAGACGAATCGCTCTTGAGTATCAAGTGCAAAAAATGCGTCCGTAATCCGGTCTAGTGTCTCTTCGAACCGCGCGCCGGTGCCCTCGATTTTCCCGCCAGCATTTTGAAACTCTGTCACGTCTTGTAGATACAGTTCGAGGCCGCCTCGCTTGTGGCCGATAATATGGATTGCGAACCATTTCCGTGACTCCTCGTGAAACACCTGCTTTCTGCGGTCGTCTGACTCGCCCATAACCGCTCGGCATGCCTCCTCAAACTCGGTGTCGTGCCATTCAGACAGAGCTGTCCAAAGCGACATGCCGAGTGCATCGGCGGTGTCAACGCCAGTCCAGTCTGATAGCTGTGGGTCCCAGTCGATAACTTTCCACGCCGAGTCAACTGCGAGATACAAAAACGGACCCGGAGAAGACATGTGTTCGTCAGTACTGGCAGAAAGTTCAGTGAGGAGAGCATTTGCCTGCGCTGCTGGCCCGGCCTCCGGGTCAAGATGATGTATCTCGACTTTCGACGGCACGGCAGCCACGTCGCCCCCTGTTTCGAAAACGGGCAGCTCTTCGTTTGTATCCATTACTTCGAACACTACTCGTTGGAAGTCACCCCCCGATAGTGAACGCCCCGCAACGACACAGTCGATTCGGTTGTCCTCTAAGACTGTAGCAACTCTGTCGACCTGTGTCGACACTACTCTCACAGGCCTCTCAAGACGTTTGTCGAGCCCTGAAACTAGGTCTAACCCGTTTAATTCAGCACCGACGTACGCGATAACCAGCGCCGTCGACATATCAGGCTCATGTCGGTACTCCCGCGTAATAATTCTATTGTTGACACACTTTTAGAATTCTTTGAAAACTCTGTGCGTGCAAAGAACAGGCTCATCGATGCCAAGACAATGTCATTGCACCACCACTTCTATCAACAACTAGACTGGGGCAAAGAACTGCAAAGGAGATTAGCTACCCCAGAAGTTATCACGACTGCCCAGCCGTGGATCGTCTTCCTGACGCGTTTCATTTTCCGTATCTTCTTTCTCCTCTGTCGAGGTATCCGCTTGCTCAGTCGGTTCGGGTTCTTCTTCTTCCTCCAGCGGGAGTTGTTTAATCTCTTCAGCACGTGCGTGGTTCGACCGAACCTGTGTCACCTTGACCTGCGCACGGGCCGGCGGAAGAACCCCGTCGACCATGATGATGAATCCGTCGTCAGTCCGTCCGACACCGGCACCACTCTCGTGGATATCTTCGACCGTAATGACGACTTCCTGCCCGGGCTGGACGGGTTGTGATTTGAGGTCATCGATTGGCTGGTTGTAGTGGTTGCACCACTCCGCCCCGCCACGGTCACCATAATGTTGACAGCCCATCCCTTCAATTCGTTCGTTAAAACTGGGACAGTCGTCAGCAATTGGGCAGTCTGCCATAGGAACCAATACTTTGGGGGCGGATTAAACGCTTACGCACCTAGATAACTGTCACGTCTGTGTCTTTGGATGAAATGTCTCGCTGACACTGGTTACAAGCAACTGTCAACGTTGCATAATTTT
Organism: Halovenus rubra; assembly: GCF_026586665.1. Taxonomy (GTDB): domain Archaea; phylum Halobacteriota; class Halobacteria; order Halobacteriales; family Haloarculaceae; genus Halovenus; species Halovenus rubra. Next base: position 29,438 of record NZ_JAODIY010000013.1, on the reverse strand, counting down.
AATAGAAGGTAGGTTGATATAATAATATGGTCTCCTCTCGTCGTTCAGTCCTCCAAGCGACTCTCGTCGGAAGCGTAGGTTTGGCTGGTTGTCTCCAATATATCCCATGCCTTGATGATGTTGCCTGTTTCAATTTCAGACACCACGCAGCCGACGACGTGCCAGACCAGTTAGAGATCACACACCGGTGGTGATAATCTCCCTGCCGACGAGGTGTTTATTTCAAACGTCGCTCTTGATTACGAAGCAGGCGAAACGGGGACGGTCTTGTGGAGTGAGCAAAATGATGAATCCGACCCAACAGCTGGGATCAGTGGGGAAACAATACAAGTGGACATCGCATTTCCTGATGTCGTCGAAGTGTGGTGGCGACGGGAAGACCAGGTAACTGTTATCGGTAAAACAACACGGTTCCGCTGAGAATCACTTCTTAAAGATGAAGCTATGGAGTAAAAACACGAAGTCGCTCCGATATTGATTCTGTGACTCTGGTATCAAAGACTAGCGGTAGTTAGCTGTTCTATATTGAATCAAAACTGAGAGACGCTAGCCGAACGTCTTGGACTGTTAGCCTGAGCTTACTCAGATATCAACGAGGCTGACCCCCACCAACAGAATTAAGTAAGAATGTAAAGTAGACTTTACTGTAAACAGAGCTTTACACATGAGCGAAGCAAAGACGTCAGAGACAGACTTATCAGAAGCACGGACGCAGCTACAGCGACGCAAACGATACAAGCGACTGTTCTACGGCATTCTCACCGTAGGAATTGTCGGCTACTTAGCGCTAGTGACAGTCTGGAACCGCGTGGGTGGTGATGCGATTGCAATCAGTGCAGTCGGCGTCTACTGGGGAGCAATCGTGCTCGCGCTTGGCCTCTTGCAGCTTGGTCCAGACGAAATCGAAGACGAACGCGCAGAAGAAATCAATGCAAAAGCGTCTGGACGGACTCTCGGTGTTGCCGGGTTTCTCCTGATACTGGGTGGGCCGGGGCTGGCTACGCTCGGACAGACTGGTGTGTATACGCCACCGGCTTGGCTCACTGGCATGCTGTGGGGGTACGCGTCGCTTTTTGCTATCTTTGCCGTCGCCCACTGGTATACAAAGCGACAGTACTGACCATGCAAAACAGCTTACCGGACCTCCGGGGCCGGCACGCCCTCTCACAGGGGGACCTCGCGGCGGCAGTCGGGGTTTCTCGACAGACGATAAACGCCATCGAGCGCGAACGCTATGACCCCTCGCTCGAACTGGCGTTCAAGCTTGCACAGTTTTTCGACTGCGCTATCGAAGATATCTTCGACCCTAGCCTCACAGACACATGACCGACAAACCACAGACCCAGACCCGTATCGACCGACGGACACTCCTTCGCACGGGCACGGCTACCGGCGTATTGGCCCTTGGGGGCTGTCTTGGCGGCGACGACGGAGAGTCGCCGACTGCCACCGCGACGCCGACCGAGACGGCAACGAAAGCGAAAACCGAGACCTCGACGGATACACCAACTGAGACACCGACAGAGGTAACCGACAAAATTCCGCTGTCTGGCGAATCAGTTCCCGAGTTACGACCGCTCGACAAAGCGACCGTCGAGTACATGACAGACCGTGACTACGGTGCGGGTTCGCTTGCACTCTATCGCGATGAAGCGATGGAACTGGTGCGGGGCTATGGCTGGGGCGACCGCGAGCGAACCGAGCCGGTTGACCCCAGAGCGATGTTCCGCATCGGGAGTCTCTCTAAGCTGTTTACTGCCGACGCTGTCCTTCGACTCGTGGAGTCTGGCGATCTCGCACTTGATGACGAATTTTACCCGCTGTTGTCTGTCGACCCGCCGGAGGGTGAGCCAGCAGACGAGCGCATCCGCCAGATCACTATCGAGCAGCTCCTGAATCATGCTGGCGGCTGGAACCGGTTCGAAAACGCGAATCCACTGTTCAATCCGTTGGTTGTCGTAGAAGCGCTTGGCCTTGACGACGTACCCGAGCGCGACGACTTTGTCCGGTATGTCCTCGACCAGCCGCTGCAGTTCGACCCCGGCACCGACAACGTCTACTCGAACATCGGGTACGTCATGCTGTCGCTGGTCATTGAGGGCATTACGGGCGATACCTTCGCGTCGGTGGTCTCGGAGAATCTTTTTGAGCCCGCGAACGCGACAGATATCCATCTCGGTGAGACCCGGCCGGAAGACCGACGACCAGATGAGATCTGGTACGACGACTCAGAGCAGTGTGAGGACATCTATACCCAGAACGGAACGGCTGCATGTGCCGACTACGGGATGGTCCTCAGCGCGTTCAGCGGTGCCGGCGGCTTCGTCGCGCGCGCGCCCGACCTCGCCCGCGCACTGGATGAACTCCAGTGGATCTGGGTTAACGGCCAGCGCTACGACTCTTTTGAATCGGTGTTCGAACAGACTGACCAGTCGACGCTTGCGTGGTTCGGCTCGGTCTATGACTCCTTTGGTTACGCCGGTCGTCGCCCCGAGGGATGGGTCGTTACGCTGTTCAACGACCGTCGCTTGCGCGGAAATTCTCAGCAGATATACACACAACTCGACGAGGCATTCAGCAGCATCGAGAACTGAACGCTATTGCCCCGATGAATGACACGTACCGGTGGTTATTCTCGCTTGCTGGTGTTGCCACGAAACTGAGACAATATTATCCTAAAGTACTGACTCCGAGTCAGACTCAATGCCGAGATAGAACTTGGAGTCAACTGATAGGCCGTGCTGAGTAACGATAACAGTGAGTCTGCTCTTAAATCTCAGCACGTCGACAGCAACTCAAGTTGCGGAATTGGAAAAAACGTTCGAGCGTCTATGAGTGAACGTTGAGTAACACTAGCCGAACATCTTTCGCATCATCGGGTGCATCTCCATCAGTTGCTCTTCGGCCATCTGCTCGTAGAGCTTGTACGTGATAGAGACTGTCAGCAGTAGGCCAGTTCCGGAGACTCCACCGATTGTCCCCAGCATATTCGCGCCCACTGCAAGCACACCGACGAGTGCACCACCAATGACGGTCACTTGTGGGATATACTGTCCAAGCACACGCTCGATGCTCTTGACGTTCTGCCTGAAGCCAGGAATCTGCATGCCCGAGTTGTGAATCTGTTGGGCAGTCGCCTCCGGCCCCATGTCAGTGGTCTTCACCCAGAAGATGGCGAAGACTGCGCCACCGACAACCATGACGGTCAGGTCAACGCCGACCCGAATCATGATGTCGATAGCCGACTGGCCGCGACCGGCTCCGATGAACCACATCCAGTCATCTGGTGACTGGACTGGTGCAACGTAGTAGAAGAACCCGCTTATCGGGTTCCCTTCAGCGCTGTAGTTGCCAAGTAAACCGGGCATCCCAGCCCACTGGCTGTGCAGGATACGGCCGACGAACTGGAGATTCATCTGCAGTGCGCGAACCAGAATCATCGGCAAAACGCTCGCGTAGATAAGCTTCACCGGGAATCGTCCGCGCGCACCCTTGACACGGGCGTTCGAGAGTGGAATCTCGACACGGACGCTCTCGGCGTAGACGACGATGACGAAAATCGACACCGTCGTGAAGATGGCGAGCAACTCACCCTGTCCAAATATCAGGTCTCGTATTCCTTGCGTGGTCAACAGGCCGCCTGACAGCTCTTGCTGTCCGGTGGCAAGCCGAATCCATTTTGGAATAACTCCGTAGGAGTCGACGTTTGCTGGCGTGATAAATGGGAACTCAAGGAGGCCGCCAATCAGTCGCTGGCTCACACCGGCGATAATGAACAGGCCAACACCGCTCCCGATTCCCCATTTGCTCACGACCTCGTCCATATAAAGGATGAGGACGCCACCGATGAACACCTGTGCGAAGATAATCCACTGCAATCCAGCGTCAGAGAGTCCAAGACTGGTCGCAAGACCCGAGTCGACAGGGAGGAAGCCACCAGAGAACACCATCGGCATGCCGGTCAATGCGATCATCACCAACACGAGGAACTTCTGGAGCCCCTGATACAGCACCTGGTCACGCGGGTTGTTCTGCGTATCGAGACCGAGCAGGTCGGCACCGCCGAGCAACTGGAGCACGATGCTCGCAGTGACAATTGGGCCAATTCCAACTTGCAGGAGCGAGCCTGACGACCCTGCAAGAATCGAGCGGAACTGCCCGAAGATGTCCGTTCCTTCTCCCTGCGCGACGCCAAAGAGCATCACGTTCGTCAGGAAGAAGTACAGTACTAGAATACCCGCTGTCCAGCCAAGCTTTCGCTTGAACGGAATGTGCCCTTCGGGCCGTCGTACCGAGGGCATGCGGGTGAGTACGGGTTCGGCGGTGTCCTTCCAGCTCATACTAATTCTCTGTCTCGTTTGCTTCGTTTTCGGAAGCCCTCTCCGTCAGTTTTACGAATCCATCTGCTCCGTTGATTTTTTCGCGTGCACCCTCGGAGAAGGCGTCAGCGGTAATCTCAAGTTGGTTGCGTACCTGTCCGTTTCCAAGCACTTTCACGACATCAGCGTCGTGACCGTCATCAACCACGTCGCGCGCGTCAAGGATGTAGCGATTGTTCGCTTCCTCGGCGTTATCGTCGGCAACGTGCAGGAGGATATCTTCGTCGAGCGTTTGTACGTCGACGGTGATAACCTCGTCTTGCACTTTCTCTGGTCGGCTAAAGCCGGACTTGCCAAGCGGCTCGTGGTTGTGCATCTCGTGTTTGTCACGGCCGGCGTCACCGCGACCGCCGCGATGACCGGCACCACGGCGGTTCTTGTGTGAACCGCCGCCGTGGGTCCGTGACCCGCGCTGTCGTTTCTTTTTGTTCGACATTATCGCATCGCCTCCAGTAGTGAATCGAGGTCGTCTGTTTCGTGGACACCAAGTTGACCACCGGTAGAAACCGGCTGCTTGATACCATCATGGCCACTCCGGGGCGGGTGCAGGCGGAGGGTCGGTGACAGACCAGAATCCTGTAGCGTCGTCTCCTCGTCCACCAGCGCGCCAGCGATATCGTCTACAGAGCTGTAGGCTGTGTTCTCGCTGACCCATTCATCATCGATGTCTGCGTCACCCTCTGCGGGCTCAGCTCGCTCCTCAAGCAGGAGTGCGACGATTTCTTCACTCGGTTGTCCGTGTGCAACGTAGTCGTTTACCTTCGTGATCATCCCTTCATAGGTCGGCTCCTCGGGAACGAAGGTTGCGTGATTGACACGGCCGATGTTGAGCATCTCCATCGTGTCAACGATGTCCTGATTGATATTTACTTCGCCACGAAGCTGAACAATTGCTTTCATTCGACTACCTCCTGTTGTTCCATGGCGTGCTCGGGAACCCGTGTTTCGGCGGTCTTTCGCAGGGCATTGAACGTCGCCTTAGCGAAGTTGACCGTCGTTCGGGTGTTACCGTCACTCCGGGTCCAAGCATCCTGAACGCCGGCGAGTTCGAGCACATGTCGGGGTGTTTCTGCGGCTGCGAGTCCGAGGCCACGCGGCGCGGGACGGAGTTCGACCGTCACGCTTCCCGCTTTACCCTCAGTGTTCCGAACCAGCGAGTTTGTCCCGCCGGGTCGGTCCTCCCAGGAGCCACTGCCAAGCGGAATCTTTACCAGATTCAGCTTGCCGATGTTGATGGCTTTCTGGATTGCGCCGCCGACTTGGTCATCACGACCCTCGGCGTAGCCGATGAGGCCGTTGCGGTTGCCGACAACGACGACACAGCGGAACTTCACGCGTCGTCCGGAGTCGGTCATTCGCTGGACCATGTTGATGTCGAGAACCTCGTCTTCAAGGTCCGGTACCAACTGGTCGACAAGCTCCGGTTCTTTCAATGGGAGTCCCGAGTTCAGGGCCTCCTCCATCGAGTCTATCTCGCCGTCTGCGACTTTCCGTCCGAGTCGCGTCTGTGGTTCCCATCCGTCTTCGGCACTCATAGTTCAACCTCTCCTTCCAGCAACGTCTCGCGCATCTCGTCGAAATGCGCTGGCAGGTCTGTTGCGTCGAACTCCCCGCTGTAGAGGCCGTCCTGCTGGTCGGCATAGTCGGCGATATGCTCGCCACGCGTGCGTGACCAGTCGGCCAGCACGTCGTCGCTGTGGGGGATTTCGAGTCCGGCGTCAAGTGCGCCTTCCTGTACTGCAAAGATCTTGCTCCCCGGTGTCGGGGAGTTCAGTCCGATGTCGAGTACGGCCTCGTCGAGCCCTGCTTCATGCGCACGCAGGCCTGCGAGAAGTCCGGTCAGGTATGCCGCCGGTATGTTGCCGGTCGGGGCTTCCCAGCCGTACTCCTCGAGGTCTCCCGAGTGTGCACTTGCAATTGTCTCGTCGCCCTGTGGGCCGGTAACGACCAGCTGCGCCCTGACGTGGCTGTTGCTCTTGCGAGCAACGAGACGAGGTTTGCCTGATTTCAGCAGGCGCAACCGCTGATGGTAATCGGTTCGGGCCTCGCGGCGACGCCGCATCGGCACCGTGTAGCGTGGTCCTGTTGCCATTATGCTTCACCGTAAGTTTCGTCGATGTATCGTTCGAGGTCTGCGACACTGTCGAACTCGCCACCGCCGGCCTTGTCGTACAAGTCGCGGTACTGCGTTCGGTCGAGTTCGCCGTCGTCGCGTAGGTCGCGCAGATGTGTTCGGAGCGCGCGAATGCTTGACTGCCACTCTTCTTTCGGGTCTTGCCGACCACCGGCCTTCCCTTTCCGGGAGCCGGGGCCTTTCTGGTGGCCGTAAGACTGCTTTTTCTGTCGTTCGCGTGCACGGCCGCGGGAGTTCCCCTGTGGGGGGTCCGCTCTGATAACGCCTTCGTCGACCAGTTCGCGGATGTCTTCACGGGTAATCGCCTCCGCGATATCACCCTGTCGGTCAGGGTCAAACCAGAGCTTGTTCTTGCCCACGTCGAGCACGTCCGATGCGAGCCGTTTCTGTGCTTTCAGGTCCGTCATTCTACTTCAACCTCTTCGTAGGTGGGATTGAGAACGCGAATCTCGCGGTCTTCGGCGACTTCCTCAATCTGCTCGCGCTTGCGACCGCCAACTTTAGAGGCAATGCGGACTGCCTGCGTGTCAGGGTTGACACCTTCGAGATCGTCGGTGTTGTGAACCCGAACTTCTTCAAAGCCAGAGGGGTGCAGGCCACGAACTGCGGTCGGCGAGCGAAAGCCCGCCTGTACAGTGTCGCCTTTCCCCTTGATACCCTTCCGCTGTCGGGAGAGCTGGCCGCGTGGGCGTCGCCACGAAGTGGGGACGCGCTTTTTCTTGTGGTAATCCTGCCGATTGAACTGCGGTTTGCTGATTCGGGAGCGCTCGGTGAGCAGTCGTTCGGTCTCGTCATCGAGCGTCGGTGTCTTGTCGGCGAGGCCGCGAGGACGGAGCTCCGTTTCGACGTCCTCTGCTTCCTCGGTTTCCTCGTCAGCTTCAATATCAGCCTCGACGTCCTCACTTACTTCGAGGTCGCCGATATCGGCCTTGACACGGGCAGCCAGTGCCATGCCGATACCGTCGACATTAGCGAGTTCGTCCTGACTTGCACCTTTGACCTTGGCAACCGAATCGTAGCCAGCGTCTTGAAGCGAGTCTGCCTTGGCATCACCGACGCCGCTGATGTCGGTAAGTTCCTGAATTTCTGGCTCCTCGTCTTCATCATCGCTGTCGTCGGTTTCTGCCGTGTCGCTCTCGTCACTGCTGAGTTCGTCGACATCGGCTTCGACGTTGTCACTGACTTCGACCTCGTCGGTCTCAGCCTTGATGCGGGCGGCCAGCGCGGTGCTGACTCCCTCAACGTCCTGAATCTGGTCTTGCGTCGCGGCGCTGACGTGTTCGACGGTTTCGAAGCCGGCATCGCGAATCGTTGATGCCGTCTCCTCGTCGACACCGCCAAGTCCGGTCAGTTCCGTCGCGACGGCTTCAGTTTCGTCTGCCGCTTCGTCTTCGATTTCTTCGGCGTCTTCCGGTTGGTCACTCATTATGCGTCACCTCGGCTCGGTTTCGCGGTGATGTAGACGCCGTCTTGGAAGACGCGAACGTCTTTGTCTGTCACACGCGTGAGCTGTTCAATATCGGCAGCTGTCTGGCCGACCGATTCAATGTCGGGACCGCTGAGCGTAATCTCTTCGCCGTCAACCTCAACGTCGGTATTCCCGTGGATTGGGGCCCGACGCGGGGCTCGTTCACCGAGGAAATTCTCGATGACAACGGCTCCGTCCTCGACGTTCACCTGCATTGGGAAGTGAGAGTAGAAGACTTCCATCTCGTACTCCCATCCCTCAGTGACGCCGTAGAACATGTTCTCGATGTGGCTCTGGAAGGTCCCCACTGTGGACATTGTCTGTGCGTCGTCGTTTTCGGTCGCGATGACAACCTCGTCACCATCGACCGAAACAGACACATCTGGATACCACAGTCGGCGCGTTACGCTGCCGTTCTGTCCTTCGACGGTGAGCTCAAGATGGTCCATCTCAGCGCTCACCTCCTCTGGTATGTCGAGTCGTTCTTCTGGCATTGTTAGTAGACGTAAGCGATGACCTGTCCGCCAATCCCGGCCTCACGTGCCTCGTAGTGGCTCATGATGCCATGCGAGGTGGTGACGATGAGCGTCCCGTAGTCACGGGCTGGGAGAAATCGTTTCTCCCATTTTTCGTACTCTTCGGCACCGACAGAGTATCGGGGTTTGACGGGGCCACACTCGTTGATGGCTCCTTTTAGTTCGACCTCAAACGTTCCAGCCTTACCGTCGTCGATATGCTGGAAACCGTCGATGTATCCGCGGTCATAGAAGACCTCGAGTACACTACCAATCTCGTTCGAGGCGGGTTGTACCTCCTGTTTCAGATGCCCGACGCCCTCTCCGTTATCGATAGCCGAAAGCGCGTTGGCGAGTGGATCGTTTCCTGTCATGAGTATTTCTTAAAGCCCATGCTTCGGGATACCTCACGGAAGCACTGGCGACAAAGGTAGATGTCGTACTTGCTAACCAGGCCCTGTTTGCGGCCACAGCGCTGGCACTCCCGTAGCTGGTCCGTCCGCTTTGCGGCTTGCTCGCCTGTGGTGGGCTCTTCTCCTTCACTTTCGCTCATGCTGTCACCTCCACGTCGAACGTGGATTCGATGTACGCAACTGCATCGTCGATTGTGAGTCGGTGGTCCGAGGGAATCGAACGAGACGCCTTGTCTCGCTTTGCGACGCGGTAGCCCGGACGAACCAGGTTCACTGTCACGTCGAGCCCGTAGATACCGATAGTCGGGTCATATTCCTGGCTTGGGAAGTCCGTATGGTCCTCGATACCGAAGCTGAAGTTGCCGGTGTCGTCGAACTGGTTACGTTCGAGGTCGACAAGCGTCAGTCCAGTTGCAAGGAACGACTTTGCTTCCTCGTCGCGCAGCGTTACTTTTGTCCCGATTGGCTCTCCCTCACGGATGCCAAACTCTGGCTCGGTCTCCTTGGCGGTCGTTCTGACAGGCTGTTGTTCGGCCAGCTCGCCAATGATATCTTCCGCTTCACCGAGTTCGCGGCCACCTTGACCGACGCCCATGTGGACGACGACCTTCTCGATACGTGGCTCGCGCATCTCGTGGAACTCCGTCGTGCTCATTCATCTCCCTCCGTTGAATCGCCGCCGATGAAGTTCTCGTCGATGGTGACGATGTACTCTTCGACGGTTTCGAACGTTCCGTCTTCGTCATAGGCCGACAGAACAACGTCGTTCGAGGAACTACTCTTTGAGACGCGAATCTCTTCGATTGTTCCGATCTGGCCGGCGTGTTTGCCGGCGACAGCCGTCGCGAGTGCACCTTCTTCGTACTCAAAGTGCGCAACGATTTCGTCATCCTCGTTGTCGACAACGAGCGAGTCATCGACGCTGTAGCCGCTCCCGTCTTCGACAAGGAGCGTATGGCCGTCGTGCAGGGTTAGCTGGAGGTCTCCGCCGGGAACGTGCTGTTTCCCGTCGATTTTTCCGAGCTTGCTGCCGGCTGCGTCCTCGTCGATAGGTGTCAGCGTAAGCCGACCACCCTCATCGGGGAACACCCGGTAGTACTCCTCGCGTTCGGTGAACGCAAGGATATCGAACATGCCGACGGGGCGTTCCTCGTCGCTGATAGGCGTTCCGTTGATGTGGACACTGTCCTGGTTCAACGCGTAGCGGGCTTCCTTCCGGTTGTCGACGTAGCCGAGCACGTCCCGCAGGAGAATCAGGAGCGGCACTCCCGACTCGCCGTGTGGGCCGGCACCCGCCTTGACGGTGAACATCTCCTCTTTCCGTTCGACTGGCCAGCTCTTGGGAACTGACAGTCGTTTCTGATGGTGCGTCATTCGTTATCTTCCTCCAGACGCTCGATGCGTACTGAGTCCGAGCGGTCAAGGCTTGTCACGCGAAGGTTGCTGGCGTCGAGTGGCTTGGGGACCTCTTCCCCGTCGACCGTCTCGACGGTCACATCTTCAACGTGAACGGATGCCTCTCTGAGGTCAACATTGACGACTTCGCCTTCTTCATCGGCAAAGTCGCCACGCATAATCTCGACCGTATCGCCCGTGTTAACGCGGATCGAACGCTGACCGAACTCGTCGCGCAGGTCCTGTGACAGCGTTGCCTTGACCTGCTCGTGTCGCTCGTGCAGCGGAGCGTCTCGTTCGCGTTTTCGCTGTTTGTGTGGTTGGCGAGTCATACTATCATCGTAGCTGTTGAGGCAATTGCTCCGAACCGCTCTGCGACCTCACGCGCAATCGGACCCTTCAGCTCGGTGCCACGTGGGTCCTCGTTCTCGTCGACGATGACGGCTGCGTTGTCCTCGAAGGACAGACGTGTGCCGTCGGGGCGTCGAATCGGCTTGCGCTGGCGGACAATAACGGCTTCGAGGACCTGACGCCGCATTTCGGGCGTCCCTTTGGTCACCGACACCGTTATTTTGTCGCCAAGACCAGCTTTCGGCTGGCGGTTCAGGCGACCAGAGTAGTTGTGCACGCTGATGACTTTCAGCTCACGGGCTCCCGTGTTGTCGGCACACGTGATGAGAGAGCCTTTCTTGAGGCCCTGTGTCACGTCAGCTTTCATTGCTTCCATCAGGCGTCACCTCCGTCTTCCTGTACCACTTCGACGACGACATGTGATTTCGTCTTCGAGAGCGGTCGTGTCTCCGCAATTTTGACGCTGTCGCCTTCTGACAGCGGTTCGAGCACCTCTGGCACGTGGGCCGGGATGCGCGAACGTCGTTTCATTTTTCGGTCGTATTTTGGTACGTTTACGTCGTACTCTCGCTGAACGACGACCGTCCTGTCCATCTCCGTCGAGACGACATTGCCTTCGAGAATCTGTCCGCGAACCGATAGCTCGCCGTGGAACGGACAGGTCTCATAGTCGTACTCGTCGGGGTTCTCGGGTTCTGGTGGCTGCGTTACGTCTAATCCTATTCCCATTTCGAATCACCCTTCTGTTCTGTGCGCCGGGCTGGTCGAGCGATGAGTGTCTCGCCCGCAGTCTCGACTGCTTCCCCGGAGGGAAGCGTCCATTCGAAGGTGGCGCAATCCTTCGGCACGTGTGACACCCGGTCGTCGTGTTCGATACTGAGCGTTCGCGTCGTTTCGGAAACGACGGTCCCTTCTGCCCCGATAATATCGGGGTTGGAGGCAGCAACGACTCGGACATCGAGACCGACGAGTTCGTGTCGCGTCAGATTCTCAGGTGTCACTGGCATGTGTTATTCGTCTCCGTTCGAGTCGCCTTCTTCGTGCTGAATTGTCTTGATTCGGGCGATAGTTCGCCGTAGTTCCTTGATGCGGGAGGGGTCCTCCGGCATCCCGCCTGTGGCCTTGATGGCCTCAGCGTTCAGCAGTTCCGTTTCCAGCTCTTCGAGCTCTGCCTCCCGCTCTGCGGGGGTCATATCTCGAATTTCGACTGGGTGGAGTACCGTCATTAGTCTTCACCGTCGGTTTCTTCGTCGGTCTCCATCTCGTCCATCAACTCATCGGCTTCGGACTCGGTCTCCTCGTCGAGTTCCTCCTCGACATCGGCGTCAAGCTCGTCGAGTTCTTCTTCGACAGCTGCCTCGTCCGGAACATCTGGGTCTTCGTAATCGACATCTTCTTCGACGACTTCTTCTTCGACTTCTTCGGCGTCTGTGCCGGCGTCGCCCGGCTCATCATCCGACGGTGGTGCGCCCGTTTCGGGCTCGTCACCGGCAGATGTCTCTTCGGGTTCGCCAGCGAGGAGGTCGTCGACGTTGTCGCCCTCTGCGACGTAGTCCTCGATTTCGACATCCTCGTAAATCTCGAAGTCGTCGGGAAGTTCGGCGTCCGGCGGGATGATTTTAACCTGCACACCGATGGTGCCCAGTTTCATCACTGCCTTGCCAACACCGTGGTCGACAATCTCCTCTGCGGGTTCGCCGTTGTGTTTGATGTAGCCACGGTTGAACTTCTCAACGCGTGAGCGTGCGCCCGTGACCTTTCCGGAGAGGACGATTTCAGCACCGAGTGCGCCCGACTCCATGATGCGGTCGATTGTCGTGTGACCGGCTTTCCGGAAGTACCAGCCACGTTCGAGTGCGTTGCCCAACTTGTCAGCGACAATCCGGGCGTTGAGATCTGGCTCGTCGACCTCCTGTACATCGACTTGGGGGTCTTCGAGACCGAACTCGTTTTCGAGCGTGGTCGTGATTTTCCGAATGTTCTTTCCGCCTTTTCCGATGACCATCCCCGGCTTTTCTGCTTTGAGGACAATCTGAGTTCCCATCGGCGTTTTGGCGATATCCATACCACCGTAGCCTGCGCGGCCGAGTTCATCCTGGAAGAACTCGTCAATCTGGGTGCGCTGAAGGCCGTTTTCGATGAATTGGAGTTCGTCAGCCATTATTCGTCACCTCCCTCTTTCAGGATAAGTTCAACATCACATTCCGGCGTGTTCCAAGGTGAGGCCCGCCCCATCGCGCGGGGCTGTCGGCCCGAGCTTTCGCCGACCTTGTGTGCCGCAACGTGCTTAATGGCCATCGATTCGCCGTCGAAACCCTGGTGGTCGGCGTTGCCGATGGCATTCTGAAGTAGATCGAGAAAGGCGTTTGCTGCCTTCTCGGGGAATCGACCGGCGTCCCAGCCTTCGATTCCCTTTCGGTGACCGACGCCCGTGTTGTGTTCACGGAAGGGTACGACCTCGTCGCCTTCAACGACGCCGTCGAGGTATTCGACAGCCTCGTCGGCAGTCATACCCTTGATTTCACGGGCGATGGCTTTGCTGTGCTTGATACTGATGGGCCGCTCTCGGAGCATGGCTTTCGCCGTCGTATCCGAGTCGACCTCGACTGAGTAGCTGATTCCCATGGTTTATTTCAAGGGTACGAACTTCGAGGAGCGTGTCGCTCCGATGCCGGCCTGTCCGTGCTCGACGCTCGTCCGCGTCAGCTGGAATTCGCCCAGGTAGTGGCCGAGCATCTCCGGCTCGACTTTGACGCGCTCGAAGCTCTGCCCGTTGTGGACCGCAAAGGTCACGTTGACCATCACCGGGAGAATTGGCATATCCCGGAGGTGGGTCCGAATCGGGTTGTTTGCGGTTTCTTCTTCACCAGCCTCGCGTGCCTCCTCGAGTAACTGCTGGTGTTCATAAGACAGGCCGCGTTTGATACTTCGCCGCTGTCGTGCGGGCAGCAGTTCCACAACTTCGTCGCGGTCCATCTCCTGCAACTCCTCAAGCGTGTGGCCACGGTAGGTAAACTCGCCTTCATGGCCAATCTGGTAATCGTCCGTACTCATGTGTCACCACCTCGGCCGGTCCGCTTCGAGGAGATGTCCCCGACTTTGCGTCCCGGCGGTGCGTCCCGGGAGACGCTCTTTGGTTTGCCCGGATGCTGACGGCCACCGCCACCGAATGGGTGGTCGACAGCGTTCATCGCAACACCACGAACGCGTGGCCAGACCATACCGCGTGCCTTGGCCTTGTGGTGTTTGTTCCCGGCTTTGACCATCGGTTTCTCGGTCCGTCCACCACCGGCAACGACCCCGATGGTCGCTCGGCAGTCCGGATCGAGTCGTTTCATCTCACCACTCGGTAGCTCGACGACTGCGACGTTGCGGTCGTGAGTCAACAGTGTGGCGTAGACACCCGAGGCACGGCCGAATTTCCCACCGTCACCTGGGTTTGCTTCGACGTTGCACACCGGAACTCCTTCGGGAATCTCCGCGAGCGGGAGCGTGTTGCCCGGCTCGACTTCTGCGGAGACACCAACCTGGATTTCGTCGCCGACGGTAACTCCTTCAGGAGCAAGCACGAGACGCTGGTCACCATCGTCAAACTCGACGGCGGCGACTGGTGCGCTCCGTGCTGGGTCGTGTTCAATATCCACGACTGCTCCGGAAATGAGGTCGTCGTCTTCGACAGTCCGGTGGGAAAGCTCTGCTTTGTATCGGTGTGACGGGGCACGGAACGTCGGTGCACCGCGTCCGCGTCGTTGTCCACGGATTCGTCGTCCCATGTTCAGAACACCCCGATACGTGACGCAATCTCCTGTGCGTCGTGGTCGTCTGTCAGCTGAATTTCAGCCTTTTTCTCGCCCTGTGCTGTAATCATCGTGTTGATACCGTCCGTATCGACATCGAACTGCTCTTCGACTTCCGAGATGATTTCGTCTTTCTCGGCGTCGGAGTAACAGATGAACACCATCTTGTTCTGGAAATCCATCTTGTCGACGGACTTCTCCGTGACGTGTGGGTGGCGGATGGCACTTGTCATCGGTCGGCCACCTCCGCAACTGCGCTTTCGGTCCAGACCGTGAGTCGTCCCGGGTCCGTCCCGGGCGCGAGGTCTTCGGCGTTCAGTTCTGAGGCTGTCGTCACGTCAGCTCCCGGAAGGTTCCGGGCGGCGCGTGACTCATCGTCGCTCGTCACGAATAGAATCGACTTGGCTCGCGTGTACTTCCGGCCACGGGTCGTTCCCTGTCCGGCGCGAATCTTTGTCTCGTCAGCGCGCTCGATATCAGCGTGGATACCGAGTGTTTCGAGCGTCTCAACTGCCTCTTTGGTCTTGTTCAGGTCTTCAAACTCGTCGCTGACAACGAGCGGAAGGTCGAGGTCGTCCTCGAACTCGTGGCCGCGCTCGCGCACGACGTCAGCATCCGTTGTGGCCGCGATGGCCGAACGGGTTGCTTTCTTGCGCTCTTTGTCGTTGATGTCGTAGGACCGATCTTTCTCGGACTTTGGTGGGTGAGCCGGGCGACCCCCAACCGTCTGGGGAACGCGTCGGCCTTTGCCACCTTCACGGGGGACGTGTGCCTGACCCCGGCCGCTGCCGAACGATTCGGCAGGTGTCCGAAGCCCAGCGTATTCGTCCGCGCCGTAGTCCTGTTTACGGTTCGCCTGTGCAGCAAGCACCGCACGCCGGATGAGGTCCGGTCGGAACTCGCTGTCGAAGACGGTGGGAAGGTCAACCTCCCCGTCCGTGTCACCGTCTAGTGTGTGTACTGGTACTTGCATGGGTTATCCCTGATTCGAGGCTGTCGAAACGTACCGCACCTCGGGGTCGAGGCGCGGCTGGTCGTTCGGACGCACCGCAGGTCGGAGGCGTACGACACGCTGTTCCGGTCCTGGGACCGACCCTTTGACAAGCGTGTATGAACCATCGACTTCGCCGTAGTTGATGAACCCGCCGTCAGCCGTCGGGCCATCGCTGTCGCCAAAGTCAATGAGGCGCTTGTTGAGTTCGGTCCGCTGGTGGTAGCCGGTCTGTCCCAGCTGAGGGACAGTCGACCGGACACGCGAAGGGTTCCATGGGCCAAGGTTGCCGATACGGCGTCGCCATCCCTGCCGTTTGTGTTTACCCTTACGCTTCTGGACACCCCATCGCTTGACGGGGCCTTGTGTCCCTTTTCCTTTTGTGACAGCCGCAACGTCGGCATACTCACCAGCGCGGAATACGTCGTTAACGGAGTACTCGCCCTCCTCAAGGAGGTCGAGACCGAATTCGACGCGGTCGGCAAGCGAGCCGCCGCCGATGCGGTTTTCCATCACGTCAGGTCGTTTCTTGGGGACACCATCGAGGACCGCCGGCGTCGTGTGCGTAATTGCACGAACATCGCCGAGCGTTCCCGAATTGAGTGCGTCCTGAATCTGTTCCTCTGCAGCGACCGCATCGTGTTCATTGGGAAGGTCGAGCGCACGTTCGAGTTCAGGATCGAACTCGTCGGCCCATACCTCCGTCAGTGGTCGCTGTCCGTACGGCGTCTCTTCGTAGGCTCGCAGCGCGACGACCTGCATCGGGGGAGTCTCGACGACGGTCACTGGGACCGTCTCTTCCATTCCCTCCCGTGCAGAATCGGGCTGGTCGTTAATCATGACGACGTGGCTCATTCCGGCCTTGTAGCCGGCAATACCCTGTAGTCCGGGTTGGCCGTCGTCATCCGGCCAGCTGTTAAACCGTGGCGTCTCGCTGGCGGCACGCCCGCGCGGGCCGAAGCCCAACGAGCCTTTGCGTGGTCGTTCTGGTTGTGGCATGTGTTCACTCCATGAGGTTCAGGCAGGCGAGCGTTGCAAACAGTGCTTCTTCCGTTCGCACCACTCCACTACCCTGGTTCGGAACCGTATTCAGCCAAAGGTCGAACCGTCCAGTCTCGTCGTGGTCGTCTTCGCTTACCGCCCCGGGTGGAATTCCCAGGATGTCTGGTAGGCCACGTTCGGGTGCGCCGAACGCAACCGTATACGACCGTGTGACGCCGTTACTGGTGTCGGCTGCCAACTCGTCGAGTCGGCTCGGCCGCAGGCGTTCACCGTGCCTCGATGAGGCGATAGTGACGCCCGCTTCGGTACGGGTAACTGCGGTATCCAGGTCCGTGGTGTCGACGACGTAGCCAGAGTGTGGCTCGTCGACGAGTTTTGCTCGGACCGGCTCTCGCGAAGAGACCCTGACGGAGACGCGTTCCCCCTCGCCCAGTTCCATATCGTCTGGTACGGGCAGGGAGACCGGGTGTTGCATTCCGCAATTGACCCGAACGCGCCCATCAGTTCCGACCTTGGTCACGATTCCCTGTCTTAACGACCCCGAACCCTCGGATCCGGAGCCGGTCTGTGTCGCCACGCGGAGCGGCGGCATAACGCCCGCGTACTCTAATTCGTCCCGCGTCCCCCAGACCTCTTTTCGGAGGTGCGGGGGCGTCGCGGCGTACCGAAGCACGGTTTCGACGAATCCGCCGCCATATTTATTCTCGCCTTCTGGGTCCGGATAGACCGTAAGACGGTCGGCCCGGAATACAGTGGCCCCACGGGCCACGTATCCAAGCTTGCGAGTTGCCTCGCGTTTATCGGTAGCTTCCCTGACGAGCGACGACGGCACGAGCACGCTGACAGTCATGTCGTAACGCTTCCACGTCGCGCCACTAGACTGTAGCGATTATCTCTTGCACATACTTAAAAAGAGTCCGCTTTTGCTCCGCGCTGGGACGCGTTCACATGCCGTATGACTGTGTTATCGTCTGAACTACAGTCTATGCATAAACTAATCTTTGGTCTGTCGATGGAGTTTTCCTTCCCATTGCGAAACTGGCAGATTTGCCAGAAAATAGTTATTTGTATAGAGACAGTTTCAGTTATGAACCGGTGCGAAGTCCTCGGGGTTTCTAGTACGGCTGCTTTCATTGGATTGGCAGGCTGTCTCGGCAGTCTTGGGGAAACAGACAAACGTATCCATGGGATCGTTCGCCCAGATAATAATCCCAGAACAGTTCCGAGTTCGTTTCAGTGTACCGACGACGAGTTCGAGCGCTACTGGGTGAACCGCCTCGGGGTCAAGCCCCGAGGCACTCGCCTTGTTTATATGTAGAAACTGATGAGGAAAACCTTGCCTGGGGTAATACGGACTTGTTCTCGCTACGTATTGACGCCCCCTCATTCGAGTACAGCGATACGGCCGAGCTCACACTGAAAAACACCGCCTCAACGATGATTCGGAGCGGAAACAAACACAAGTACAATCTGGAGATTCTCACGGAGAGCGACTGGACAGAGGTTCGTGGCTGGAAGAACGGGATGGCTCTTCCTTACACTGACGATGCCGTCGAAAACGACCCTGGGGAGGGTTCGAGTGGACCATCACACTGACTGAAGATGGTGTTCCTGAGGCGTCCGTCCACGAAACTGCCCTATAGGTGTGTCCAGAACTCAAATCTGGGCGATACAGGCTCACGTACTGGGGTTTGTCTGGTGGTGAAGGGGTCGCCGTCGCGTTCGATTTAACACAGTAAATGGCCGTCATCTCCTGCCGAGTGGTCTGTGGCGAACTGACTGCTGTGGAAGCAGTTCACCTGTCTGTCTTCGCATAAGCGGACCCGCCGGATTTTCAGTCAGTCTCAAACCCCTGCTGGGCGACTCGCTTGCTCGCCTGTTCGACGAAATCTTCAGGGAGGTCCCCAATTTCGCCGGCCTGGACCCGCCAGAGGTTCGCGTACAGTCCGTTCTCGGCCAGCAACTCGTCGTGTGTGCCACGCTCGACAATCTGTCCGTTCTCTATGACCATGATAACATCTGCGTCCCTGACCGTTGAGAGGCGGTGGGCGATAATGAACGCGGTCCGGTCGGCTGCGAGTTCGTCGATAGAGCGCTGGATGAGCATCTCAGTCTCGGTATCGACTGCAGAGGTCGCTTCATCGAAAATGAGTATCTCGGGATGCTGAAGAATAGTGCGTGCAATCGCCACGCGTTGGCGCTGGCCGCCTGAGAGCTTCACGCCTCTCTCGCCGACTGCCGTATCGTATCCCTCTGGCATATTTGTGATGAAGTCGTGTGCCTGAGCGTCTTTCGCGGCTTGGACGACCTCTTTGCGATTGGCGTCGAAGGCTCCGTATTTGATGTTTTCGGCAACGCTTCCATCGAACAGGAAATTCTTTTGACCGACGTATCCCATCGACCCCCGAAGACTCTCAAGAGTGACCCCGCGCGCGTCGTGCCCGTCAATCTTGACTGCACCCTGATCAACATCGTACAGCCGAAGCAGAAGCTTGACGATAGTTGTCTTGCCTGCACCGGTCGGTCCAACTAGCCCGATTGTTTGTCCCGGCTCGACCGCCAGGTCAACGTCTTTGAGAACCGGTTTCTCATCGTAGCCGAAGGTTACCTCGTCAAATTCGACGCGTCCATCGACGTGTTCGATATCGTACGCGTCTTCGTTGTCGCTAATGTTGACCGGTAAGTTCATGACACCTAGAATGCGCTTGAGCGAGGCGTTGGCGTCTTCGTAGCGGTCAATGATATTACTCATCTGTGCCAGCGGGTCGACAAGACGCTGTGTGAGCAACAGAAAAATCACGAGCGTCCCTTCGGTTAGTTCGCCTGACATCGGACCTGGTGGTCCTTCAAGAATCCAGACACCGCCAACGATGAACGTTGCAATGAACGCAAGGGACGTAAGCGCCTGCAGCCCAGGTCGGTAAATAAAATTCAGCCGCAAAGCAAGCCAGTCTAGCCGGAAATACGTATAGGAGTGGTCCTCGACGCGGTCGTCCTCGTAGTCTTCGGTGTTCGAGGCTTTGATGACCTGGATGCCGTTGATGTTGTTCTCCAGACGGCTATTGAGGTCGCCGACCGATTCGCGCACATCTGTGTATCGCTCTTCAGCGAAGCGCATGAACCAGTAGGTGAACGCGGCGGCTATCGGGACGACGACGAGCGTGACGAGGGCCAGTTGCCAATTAAACCAGAACAGCACAACGGTGATGCCGACGATGAGCACCGACAGCTGGATAGCCTGTCCGAACATATCGTCGAGGAACTGCTCTAAGCGGTTGGTGTCGTTTGAAAGAATAGACATCAACTCGCCGGTTTGGACCTCGTTGAAAAACTCCATATCGAGACGTTGCATCTGCTGATAGGTTGCTGTCCTCACTTCGTGTTTCACGCGATGAGAGAAGAGATTGAGTGATGACATCCGGACAAAATTCAGGAAAGCACGCCCCATCATGGCGACAGCCATCAGTCCGATAATAAACCAGAACTGGTCGATTGTCGCGCTGGGCAGCCACTCTTGGGGAATTAACGGCAGGTCGAAGGCCTGTTCGTCTCGGAAGATGGCGTCGATAGCGACACCAAGCAGGACTGGCGGGACGAGCGATGCGAACCGAGCACCGATTGATGCGATAATTCCGAGTAAGAACCAGCGGCGGCTCCCGTCCCCATACCGCTGAAATAGTGTCCAGAGAGGGTTTGTTACCGTATCACGGTGCTCGCGGAGATACTCAATGTCTGTCTGTTCTGAACTCATTTGGAGGGGTGTGCTATGTTGACGGATTCACCACTGTTAACAGTCATGATATGTGCTGTTTTCTCACAATATGTCGTCGCGTCTGGGTATTCACACTGTGACCGATACGCACACATCATTCGGAACGCTTTTATTACTCATCCCAGTACATGAAGGTACGAAGCGCCGTGACGTCAGGCAGACACAGTCTGCTTGTGATGACCGGTGTGGTGTATGTGAGCGCTGGTGGTGTAGTGGTATCACAGGACCCTGCCACGGTCCTAACCCGAGTTCAAATCTCGGCCAGCGCACTACCGCCGTAGAAGTCTTTTACACTCAATTTTCGTCCTAAATAACGGTGAGAGAAAATGAGCCCATCATTCAGAATTCGTTAGATGGTTTCACCATCATCTCAGATGAAAAAAGACAGTGAGGCGTCAACGATTCACTTCGATACGGAACCCGACGATATCAAGTTCGACTGCCTCATCATTCCACAAAATACCCATTCCGAGGGCGAAACCCTCACGGACTGCTCATCCGATACTGTCCATTGTGAAGTCGGGGCTTTCCTCCCCGCGACTCTCAAAGTTTATGTGAGTCGGGACTGTACGGTTAGGTCCGAGGGTTTATCTCGGAAGGTTGTATCCCGCCGCTTCGTAACAGGTTGGGATTCTACAGTGGGGGTGGTTCCCTGCTTTCGCGCTGGGATAGCTCAACGGAAGAGCGCAGTCCCTATGTTTGACTGAAGTTGATGGTTCGAATCCATCTTCCAGCTTTGTCGGGTAGTCGCTTCGGTATGTAGAGTTTGTGACTATGTCACTGAAATGCGCGATTACCCTGCGTAAGCAGGTCGTGCGTGTCCTATGGCGTGGAGCGACCAACCCGTAACTTAGCCAAAATATTACTTCCGTTATAGAAGCTCACCGATTAAATTAGCCGGATTGGTCAGCCCGGCCTGTGGTTATCCTTCCAGTGGTAGGCTCCCTAATAGGACAACCACGCGTAAATTCTGTGAGACTATTCTGATGTGTTCGGTCAACAATATCACACGAGTCGTAACCCATCGAAGTAACTCACGTACGGCGATTCATCAAAGCCGTTGAGTCAACATCTGTAGAGTAGAGATAGTCGCAGGGTCTTTATTACCGTCTCTCAAAAGAGGGGTATGGAACCTGAAACAACCACGGTCAGTATCGAAGTAGACGGGGAAAGCGACGAATTCGAAATTCCGCTTACACTGACAAACGCTCTAAGCGAGGGCGAAGAGTCGTCGGCAGACGTTGTCGGAAACCTTGCACTGCTTGGCCTCGCACAGCAGGCACATGGCATTGTCCACCACGGCCACGGCGACGTCGGAGACGAACTTGAAGCTGCCGAGGAAGCAACACTGGACGAATTCGAAGAGCGCTTCGGCCAGAGCTTCCAGGAAATGACCGGTCACAGCCACTGAATAGCGAGCCTTTTTGGGTCAGTTTAACACGTCGTATTCGAGGACAACCCCATCATCAACTTGCGTAACTGTGTCGAGTTCAAGTTGCGGGAAATCTTCAATGAACCCGTCGCCGTCGGCCAATGTCGGTGCGTCCCTGCCGCCGATAACGAGCGACCCGACAAATACCGAGAGTCTGTCGACGAGTTCGTCCTCAAACAGGGAGTAAATAACCTCACCACCACCTTCGACAAAGAGTTGCTCGACGCCGTGTGAGTCCAGCTCCTGGAACGCACTGGCCAGATCAGCGCGGTTTTCACCGGTCGCAATAACCGTCGCACCCTGTTCTTCCATTTGAGCGACGAAGTCTGACGGGGCGGCATCACTGACAAGGAGATACGTCTCGGCGCTGTCGTCAAGTACTGCAGCATCAGGCGGGGTACGGACATGCGAGTCGGCCACAACGCGCGCCGGATTTTCAGGCTGCCCATTCTGACGGCGCTGTTCTTGACGTTCCGACTCGTCTATGGTCAACGATGGGTTATCTGCGAGGATTGTGCCAACACCGACCATGACGGCATCACTTTCAGCTCTGAGCCCGTCAACCCGGTCAAAGTCCCGCTCACCACTGATTGCAATCTGCTCGCGCCGCCGCGAAGAGAGCTTTCCGTCAGCGCTAATCGCGGCGTTCACTCGGACGTCCATACCACGAATCCTCCCGCTGGGTACAAAAAGCGCACGTCATTTCTCCGAGAATGCATGCGACTCTCAAACAAGTGGTTATTGTCTTGACCAGTTCTGCTGATAGATAGTTCCTTTAGCCAACAACGGTACAGCCAGACCCACCGTTGGGACAGTTCACAGGAAACGGAACGTTTCGAGGTTCTTTGGAGCAAACGTCCGCATATTGAAGTCGTGGTATAGTGCCGATGACAGGTCCTGTGTCGAGCGCTCGTCGCCGTGGACACAGAGGACTTTCTCCGGACGAGGGTTCATTGTCTGGACGAAGTTTTCGAGCCCCTGTCTGTCGGCGTGCCCGGAGAAACCATCGACCGTTTTGACATCCATATTTAGCGTTAGAGAGCTTCCTCGTCCGTTCCGTCCGCCAATTGGGATCTCTCGTCGCCCGTTTTGGATGCGGCTACCGAGAGTCCCCTCTGCCTGATAGCCAACGAACATTAGTGTGGAATCTTCTTCGGAACCAACGTGTTCAAGCCAAGACATAATTGGGCCGCCTTCCATCATTCCCGAGGTCGATAGAATAATACAGGGACCGCTGTCGGCGACCTCTTGGCGTTCCTCCTCACCGCCGTCGATGTGGTTGAACTGGTCAGCAAGGAACGGATTCGAGTCGTCGTGGAAAATCCGCTCTCGGAGGTCGTCGCGCAGATACTCGGGGTAGGTCGTATGAATTGCAGTCGCCTCCCAGATCATCCCGTCAAGATGGACCGGCACTTCGGGCAACTCTCCTTTCCGCATAGCCTCTTCGAGAACCAGCATGATCTCTTGGGAGCGCCCGACGGCGAATGCCGGAATAACGACTTTTCCGTCACGTTCTAGCGTGTTCTTGAGGACGTGTTTCAGCTTCCGCTCTGAGTCTTTCTGGTCGGTCTGGTAATCATCACGGCCACCATAGGTCGATTCGAGTACAAGCGTCTCTACCCGTGGGAAGTCGTTGACTGCACCGTTGAATAGACGAGTATCGTCATAATGAATATCGCCGGAGAAAGCCACGTTGTAGAGGCCATCGCCGATGTGGAAGTGTGCAACCGCCGAGCCAAGAATATGCCCTGCGTTGTGCAAGGTGAGTTTGATATCGGGTGCGATATCAGTTACGTCACCGTACTCGAGCGGAATCGTGTGTTTGATCGCTTCGCGAACCATCTCGGACTCATACGGCGGTGCTCGCCCTTCTTTTGCGGCAACGTCGAGGTAGTCGAGCGTGAGTAGACCCATCAGGTCTCGCGACGGTTCGGTCGTGTAAATCGGGCCATCGTATCCGTATTTGAACAGCAGCGGAACGAGTGCTGAGTGGTCGAGGTGGGCGTGAGTGAGAATAACGGCATCAAGCGAACTCGGGCCTGAACCGAGGGCTTCGGGCACTTGTAGATACGGAACCTCATCTTCGGAGCCGGGCTTGTCACCACAGTCGATGAGCACACGCGTTTCAGGTGTCGAAAGAATGAATGCGGCCCGGCCAACCTCTCGACAGCAGCCCAGCGTCGTAATCCGGACCCACTGGTCATCTGACATCTCCTCGCGATGAATCTGTCGACCGATCCGTTCGAGGATGTCGCGACGCTCGTTGCGTTCCTGTTTGAGGAAGTTACGGACGTTCTTGACAGTCGACGACTCTATTGGGGGTGTCCGGACGACTTCAGGAGTCCAACCGGTTTCTTGTGTAATCTCACGGAGTGTCGTTCCGTGACGACCGATTACCATGCCGGGTTTTTGTGCTTCGATAACGACTTCGCCGGTATCGATATGGAAGTCAAGGTCAGTAACGCCCGCCTCGTCCGGGATCACTTCTGTAACTTCGGCCTCTGCATCGTCAGGTGACGAGAGTGCGGTCGGGTCAGGCCGAACGGTAATGCGCTTTCGCAACTGTGAGGCAAGCTGACGAACAAGGTCGCCGTCACTGGCGAATCGCTTTGGGTCCCTCGTGTAGATAACTAGCTCTGGTCCCTCGTATCGGACCTCAGTAATTGTGATATCATTCGGTACTTCGCTCTCTATCGTCGACTGTAATTCTTCAAGTTGGTTTTCTACCGTGCTCATAGCTCAAATATGCCCACTAACTTGCGTAGTTGGTCAGGGTGGTTTGGTTCAGTATGTGAACGAATCATCGTGTACTGTCGCTTCACTACGTAACAGTTGTATCCGGGCGAACTGCCCGGAAAACCACTCTTAATTCCGGGTTATCACTCGAAGCTTTAAAACCTTCGCAAGTCTGTTGTCAGTCGTTACTGGTTGTGCCGGTCGCTTAGAGCCGGTGTTCTTCTGTTTTTGACTGTAGCAGTTGGAGGAATGCTTCGTAATCTGTTCCCCCGGTTCCGGTCGTGTCTCCGGTCATCCGGCGGATGTACTCAATTGTCTGCCCGAAATGGACTGTTCTGAACGACGAGATGGCATCGATACAATCGTTGTACGATTCCCGCATCGTTTGACTGTCACGTTCAGCAACGTACGAGCGAACGTCGGGGCCACGCTCGAATGCCTGAGCAACTGCAAGGTGAGAGTCTGGCAAGTACGAGCGGAGTGAGTCGAGATGTGCGGTCAGTCCTGTTCCACTGTGGTCGATACCGAGGGCAGCGTCGAACGACGGAAGTGCAAGACTCTGTGCCCCTGACCCGCCACGGAACGACTGTGGCTCTTCGTCGAAAGCGTCGACTCCTTCATAGACAACGCCATCGAATCCATCGTAGTACGGACGGTACTGTTGTGCGAATGTTTCGGGATCATTGCGCTCGCGCATTCGTTGCATATGGCTGGTCTGGCGCTGTAGCGACTCATGTATTGTATCGAGCGCAGCCTCAACTGCTCTCGGGGTATCGGTGCGTACAGACTCGTGAAGCCGCCTGGCAGCTACGAGTCCAGACCCAGCAGCAGCCTCTATCGCGATATGAATCTTGACGAACCAGCGTTCGTCCTCGTGCGTGGTGAAATCGACGAGCGTGTCGATGTTATCTAGCCCGAACCCAGACTCACTCTCATGGCGACAGAAGTTGTGCAGACAGAGCACGTCATAGGCAAGCATCGGCTTTCGACCGAGTCGTTGGGATGTCTCATAGAGCGGAACGGCGATACTTGCTGGAATGCTGTCTGCTGACTCTTTTCCGAGATGGTGGACGTACGCACTCCCAAGAAATCCACTCAGCAGACAGAGCCGCCAGCAACCACGTGTGTTCAGCTCCGCCACGAGGCCCTCAGGCATCGCAGGAAGTGCTTCGACTGCTGGCCGAAGCTGATTACGTTCGAGCTGGTCGGGCAACGCTGCTGTCAGCGCGTCAAGCTCTCGTAGAAACTCGTTGCTTGACTGGAAGTCGGGTTCTTCATTGAATGACTCCATGGGGTCACTGTCCGGGAGAAATCCGCGGTCCGCGGATATCACTGCTTGGTCTGGCTCCTGATTTGGGGTACTCATTAGAATACCATTTGTCTCCGTGATTATCAAATTAGTCATTTTTCTTATATATTCTGTACATAGATGTCCAAAGGTGTTGTCTAGCACAGAACAGTGTCTGCTTTGTAGCGACTATCATCACCAGCGTAACCGGTACTTTCGTATACTCCCTCGATAAATGGTGCCTCCATGGAAGACGACAACTCTCCACAGACACAATCTGTGGACAGCAACAGCTCTGCAGTCAACGCATCCGGGGTTGAAGAAGCTCGTAAGCGCGACGAGGGGGACCCACTTAGTGGGTTTAGCACACACTTTAGCCTCCCTGATGAACTGTATCTGGAAGGTAACTCGCTGGGGCCACTTTCCGATGCTGCCGAGGCGCGGCTTGAGGAAGCAATCGAGCAGTGGCGGACACTAGGAATCGAAGGCTGGAGCGAAGCCGACCCATCTTGGTTCTGGTACGGCGAGCGACTCGGCGAGAAGCTTGCGCCACTACTTGGAGCCAGTCCCGAAGAATGCGTTGCCACTGGCACCACGACGACTAATATCCATGCAACAATATCGACATTTCTTGACAAGTGTGATGACGACAAAGGAATCTTAGTCAACGACCTTGACTTTCCGTCGGACCACTACGCTATTCGAGGCCAGCTCCGTCAGCGGGGACTTGACCCCGAAGACCACCTGCACATCGTCGAGAGTCGTGATGGCCGAACCATCGAGACAGACGACATCATTGCCGCGATGGATGAGAATGATATCGGTATTGTGTTCATGCCCGGCGTTCTCTATCGAAGCGGCCAACTGTTCGACATCGAGACGATAACTCGTGAGGCACATGAGCGTGACATCTATGCAGGGTTCGACTTGGCTCACTCTGTCGGCGCTGTCCCCCACGACCTCTCGGCTCACGGTGTTGACTTTGCTGTCTGGTGTAGCTACAAGTACCTCAACGGCGGTCCAGGTGCTGTTGGTGGGCTCTACATCAATGAACGCCACTTCGGAACAATGCCGTCACTTGCGGGCTGGTGGGGCCATGAAAAAGAGACCCAGTTCGATATGGAGTTGGAGTTTACACCCGCTCAGTCAGCCGGTGGCTGGCAGATTACTGCCGTCCCACTGTTTAGCTCTGCCCCGCTTCTTGGCTCGCTCGAACTGGTTCACGAGGCGGGTATCGAGCCGATTCGTGAGAAATCAATCGAACTTACCGACTACCTCATTGCTCTTGTCGATGAACAACTTGAGGACTGTACTGTCGGAACACCGCGGGACTCTGCGCGCCGTGGTGGGCATGTCGCTATCGAACACCCTGATGCCTACCAGGTGAGTCAGGCACTCCGTGACAGCGGTGCAATTGTCGACTACCGTGAGCCAAACGTTATTCGTGCCTGTCCTGCACCACTGTATGTCAGCTTTGAAGAAACGTACGAGTTTGTTCAGTTGCTCGACGAGATTCTGGAAAGCGAGAGCTACAAATCCTACGAGAGCGACGCTTCTGGCGTGACGTAACCCAGCACAAGACTCTCCTTTCCCGCGATTGTGATAGTGGTATGCGACTGACTCCGGAAACCGTCGCCAGTGAATACAAATGGGTCGATGAGCGAGCTGAGCGTGTGGTCCCACTTATCAACGAGGTGCGGACCGACCTCGGTGAACTGTTTGACACTGAGGTTGGGTCTGTAACGACCTCCCAGTACCATGATGAAGTCGAGGCCGTGTTTGCCGACGGTGACCTCGCAGTAAATATTGCTGCACTCACCGGACTACTCCGTGAGATAGATGTCGAAGGTGACTATCCAGGATTCATTGTGGACGAACTGCTGGGTCGCGAACTTGCTGGTATGATTGCAGGCAACCAGCCATTTCGACTGCTTGGCGAGGCAACCTTTCATTACGCCGATGTTCATATCCACAACGGCGAGCGTGCAGGTGTGGATGACCTCGATGCAGCACTCGCTGCTGGGTTCCAAACACGGCTCCCGGGCTGGAAGTGGACAACTCAGCCCACAGCATTCAGTGTCCGATAGATTCCAATAAAACGGCAGTAGATGCCCCACGTGGCGTGATATTCAATTACCTTAATGAATATAAATTCTATCTACCTGTATCTAGATAAACTTAATATACGGCTGCAATCTACAAGGCGCAAACATGACACACAATGGCATGTCCTCGGGCGAGGACAGCCTGGTTGATGCAACCAGGTCACGCTCGAACTGTGGCGTGGGCGTGGTAATGGATTTAGATGGGGATGGTGGGTCGCGTATCGTCGATGAGTCCTTGCAAGTACTAGAGAACATGGAACACCGGGGAACAACCGGGGCCGAAGAGGCAACCGGTGACGGTGCTGGAATTATGTTACGTATCCCCCACGAGTTCTTTTCGGCTGTGGTTGATGCCGACTTGCCATCAACGGGAAACTACGCTGTTGGAACACTGTTTTTCCCTTGCGATGACGAGGCTCGACACAGGCTTAAACTGCTCGTTGAAGATGCACTGGTTGAGGAAGGATTGGAGGTCCGTACTTGGCGTAGTGTCCCGACGGACAACAGTCGTCTTGGCGACACAGCAATTGAGTCAGAACCCCACGTCGAACAGGTGTTCATCGTTCCACGGGATGAGTCTACCGACACCGGACTGACAGCCGATGAATTCGATAGACGACTGTATGTTGCACGGCGTGTCGTCGAAAACAGAGTCGATACCAAACAACCGCCGGGATACGAACAGTGCTATATTGTTTCACTTGACAGAAAAACAGTCATCTACAAAGGGTTGCTGAAGGCAAGCCAGCTTGCCACATACTACCCAGATTTGACTGACGAGCGGATGCGGTCGGTCTTCGCGATGGTACACGCACGGTTTTCGACGAACACGTTGGGAGCATGGCATCTGGCACATCCCTTCCGAACGATGGTCCACAATGGCGAGTTTAATACGATTCGAGGGAACATCAACTGGATGCGCAGCCGCGAGACGGACCTCGCCCACGATGCGTTTGGCGACGATATCGAGAAAATCAAACCGATTATTGACGACCCTGACCAATCCGATACGGCGAGTCTCGATAACGTGCTTGAACTCCTTCTCGAAGGTGGGCGTTCACTTCCACACGCACTCAGGATGTTGATTCCCGAGGCGTGGAGGGGAGATGAGACAGCAATCGACGAGAAGCGCCAAGAGTTCTATGAGTATCACGCATCACTTATCGAACCATGGGATGGGCCTGCCCTCGTTGTGGGAACAGACGGAGAACGCGTTGGAGCCGTGCTTGACCGCAACGGACTCCGCCCCTGCCGGTACGATCTCCTCTCAGATGACACGCTCGTCATGGCCTCGGAGGTGGGTGTGCTTCCCTACGATGAGAGCGAGATTGTCGAGCGGGGTCGGCTACAGCCCGGACAATGTTTTGTGGCGGACCCAACAGAGGGACGTATCGTTCCTGATGCTGACGTGTTTGACGAGATTACTGACGAACAGTATGGGACATGGGTGGCTGACGAGCAGGTACAACTCGATGACCAAACCCAGGCTGACACCGAGCCACAGGCATCTAACACGATTCGTGCCAAGCAGGCAATGTTTGGATATACGTACGACGTACGTGTTTACCCCCAATCGATTTCGATAGTCTCTCGTAGGAGCCGCGAAATTGGTTGCGTAGATCGATGCAACAGGCGGACAAACGTATCTCGGAGGGATGGT